>JAMLGK010000017.1 GCA_023957995.1 Microthrixaceae bacterium
GGGTCCCGCATCTGAACTCGCCGCATCTGAACTCGCCGCATCTGAACTCGCGCGCATCGGAGTTCGTCGGTTCATCCGGCGAGTCGGCTCCGCAGGAAGTCCACCGAGCGCAACCACGCGGTGGCGGCAGCTGCTTCCTCGGACGGCTTGCGCTCTCCCAGCACTCCCTCGGCGTCGAGGACCGGCACCCCGCTCTCGGCGAAGAAGTGGCGGGTTCCGGGATGTGTCTCAGCCTCCACCTCCTTGCCCGCCAGTTTCAGGTGGGCCTGCATCTCGACCGCCTGATCCTCGGTCACGAGTGGATCCGACTCGGCGAAGTGGCACAGCACAGCCGCGGACAGATCCGCGAAGTCGATGTCCTGGTGTCCGTAGTACGACACCACGGCGTCCACCGACAGGGGCTGACGGGTAGCGACCCACAACGCCCACGAGGCTCCCATCGAGTAGCCGACGACGCCGACCGGCGCATCGGGGTCCGCGCTGTTGGCACGGAGCGCCACGATGCTCGAGAGGATCAGACCAGCGGTGGCATCCACGTCCGCCTCCGCCAGACGGCCCGCAGCCTCTGCCACGTCGCCAGGTTGTTCACCCGGCAGCAGTGCAGGCGCCATGGCGGTGAATCCGCTGTCGGCCAGTTGCTCCACGGTCGATTTCATGCCCTCTGTGAGACCCCACCAGGAGTGGAGCACCAACACCCCGGGGCCCGGTCCTGCCTCGGGGGAGACCAGGTAGGCGCTACCAGCGCTCCGTGGTGCGCCGCCGTCCTCTTCGTGCTCGCTGCTGGTGCTCCCGGGGTCCGATGACATCCCCCCACAGTGCCAGACCGCGTCGAGGTCGACCTCGGACACCTCCCTGATCAACCCCGGCTACCAGAGAGCCCACCACCACGCGCGAGGATGGCTGCGATGGGTGCCGTGACTGCAGTTCTGAACCAGAAGGGTGGGGTGGGCAAGACGACGATCGCGCTCGGATTGGCCGCCGCGGCCCAGAGAGCCGGCGACCCGGTGTTGTTGGTCGACCTGGACCCGCAGGGCAGCGCTGGCTGGGCGATGGGCGTCGAGGCCAGCGATGAGCACCTGGCGGTGGGCGACGCGCTGCGCACCGGTAGCCCCGAGGTGGCACAGGCCGCGACCGTCACCAGCGGCTGGGGTGAGGGCGTGGACGTGATCCCTGCCAGTCCTGCGCTGATCGACAGGGAGGCCGACGAGCGCAGCGAAGAGGCCGCCTCGCGCCTGCGCAACGCACTGGAGCCGATGGTCGAGCACTACCGGCACGTGTTGATCGACTGCGCACCCTCGCTGGGTCCCACCACCCGCTCGGGTCTCGCAGCCGCCGACGGGGTGCTCCTCGTGGTGGAGCTGTCGGCACTCTCGGTTCGCGGCGCCGATGCCGTGATGGGGGCGGTCGCCCACACCGGCGAGCACCTGAACCCGGCGCTCGACCTGTTCGGAGTGGTGGTCAATCGGGCTCCGGCGGCATCGGCCGAGGCGGAACGCCAGGTGGACGAGCTGACCAGACATCTGGGAGCCGGGACGGTGTGGCGACCCTTCGTGCCTCAGCGCACCGTGCTCAACGAGTCGGTGGGAGCGAGAGCCCCGGTGCACGACCTCGGCTATCGGGCCAAGGACACCGTCGCGGTGTTCGATGAGCTCTACGTGCAGCTCAACGAGGCGACATCTACATGTTCTCGGCTACGAAGTCCCAGTTGACCAGCGAATCGAGGTAGGTCGAGATGTAGTTGGGCCGGGCGTTGCGGAAGTCGATGTAGTAGGCGTGCTCCCACACATCGATGGTCAGCAGGGCCTTGGCACCGTGCTTCATCGGCAGATCCGCGTTGGAGGTCTGCATGATCTCGAGGCCCGAACCCGAATCGACCAGCCAGGCCCAACCGGAACCGAACTGCGTGGCCGCGGCCTGTGAGAACTTGTCCTTGAAGTCGTCGTAGCTGCCGAAGGCCGAGTTGATGGCCTCGGCGACCGCACCCGAGGGTGCACCACCGCCATTGGGGCTCATCGACTTCCAGTAGAAGGTGTGGTTCCAGACCTGGGCGGCGTTGTTGAACATGCCGCCGTCGGCCGACATGATCACGTCCTCGAGGGACTTGCCATCGGCGTTGTCGTCGGTGAGCTTGTTGAGGTTGGTCACGTAGGCCTGGTGATGCTTGCCGTAGTGGTACTCGAGGGTCTCGGCCGAGATGTGCGGGGCGAGGGCATCCTGGGCGTACGGCAAGGCGGGGAGTTCGAAAGCAGCCATCTTGGGGACCTTCCTGGTAGTGATCTGTGGGCTTTGGGATGTTTCCGCCCCCGGCCTACCCGGGTCGGGACGGATCTACACCTGCGACTCTAGAGGATCGTCCACGGCCCCCGGTCCGCCGGCGCGGTCCAGCGCCTCCAGGCCCGGAGGTATGTCCCCGCCATCTGCGGTTACCTTCACGAAACGCAGCGCCACGGCGGCCGCCGCCACGACCAGCAGGATGACGATCCAGGTGGAAAGCGGTGGCATCTCGAGATCGAACAGCTTCGACAGCGGGGGCACCACGAGCACGCCGGCGATACATGCCGCCATTGCACCGACCAGTGCCCAGCGCCAGCGCGGGAGCGACCCGGTGAGCCTCAACAGGATCGCGAAACCGACCCCGAGAAGGGTGATCGTGGCCGCGGAACGGGCCTCTGTGAGATCGGTGCCTACAGCCGCGCGGCCCGCCAGGTAGACCGACAGCGCCGCCACTGCCGCGATGGATCCGGCGGGTACCGAGAACCGTACGACCCTGTTGAGGAAACCGGGGCGGGCGCGCCGGGGATCCGGTGCGAGCGCCAGGAAGAAGCCCGGAATGCCCACGCTCAACGCTCGCACCAACGTGAGGTGCCTGGGCAGGAAGGGGAAGTCGGTTCCGATCAACGAGATCACGAGCGAGATCAACACCGAGTAGACGGTTCCGTAGACGAACAGGTTGGCCGCACGCTCCACGCTGTTGATCACGCGGCGGCCTTCCGCCAGCGCCACCGGCAGCACCGAGAAGCGGTTGTCCAACAACACGAGTTGCGCCACCGCGCGGGTGGCTGCGGACCCGGCACCCATCGCGATGCCCATGTCGGCGTCCTTGAGGGCCAGCACGTCGTTGACACCGTCACCGGTCATGGCGACCACGTGACCCCTCTGCTGTTGGGCGATCACCATGGCCTGCTTCTGCTGGGGGGTGACCCTGCCCATGACCACGGTCGACTCCAGCACCTCGCCCAGTTCGGCCGGATCCGTGGGGAGCGTTCTGGCGTCGGTGCCCGTCTCCGCCCCGGGCACCCCTGCCCGACGGGCCACGGCAGCCACGGTGTCGGGGTGATCCCCGGAGATCACCTTGAGGTCGATCCCCTGTTCCACGAAGTAGCCGAGGATCTCTCCGGCGTCGGGACGGATCTCGTCCTCGAGCGCCACCACCGCCTTCGGTCGGAGCCCCACCGGCAGTGATTCACCGGCCAGTTGCACCGCGGTGGCCACCAGCACCACCCGCTGGCCGAGCAGTGCCCGGCGCGACACCACCTCGGCAACCACAGGATCGTCGGGCGCGAGGTACTCGGGGGCACCCAGGTAGACCGCCACGCGTTCGCCACCGGTGTCGAAGGCTGCTGCGGACCATTTCCGGGCCGAGCTGAACGCCACCGTGTCGAGCAGCTTCCAACCCGGATCGTCGTGGCACCGCTCGCCGATGGCGAGCAGAGTCGGGTTCGGATCCTCTGCCGAACGGACCAGAGCGCCAAGGAGACGCTCGGCGTCTTCGGTGTCCGACCCCTCGAGCACCTCGAGGTCGACCATGTGGATCTCACCGCTGGTGATGGTTCCGGTCTTGTCCAGGCACAGGGTGTCGACCCGGGCCAGGAGCTCCACCGAGGCCAGCTCACGCAGGAGTGCGTCCTTGCGCGCGAGCTTGATGACCCCGGCCATGAAGGCGATGCTCGTCAGCAACACCAATCCGTCGGGAACCATCGCCACCGCTGCGGCCACCACCCCGGTCAGCGCTTCCTGCCAACCCTCGCTGGCCGCCATCAGGCGCCACATCAACAGCGCGGCAACAGGTGGGATCAGCAACATCAACACCCGCAGGATCCGGTTGACCCCCGAGCGCAGTTCGGAGTCGACCAGTGAGAATCGCTTGGCTTCCTCCGCCAACGACGCCGCGTAGGACTCGGCACCTATCCGCGTGGCCCGGTAGTGACCGGTACCGGCAACCACGAAACTGCCCGAGAGCACCTCGTCACCCACGTCCTTGACCACCGGATCCGATTCCCCGGTGAGCAGTGATTCGTCCACATCCAGCCCGTTGGATCCGGCCACCTCGCCGTCCACGACCACCTGGGATCCGGTGCGCAACACCAGCAGGTCGTCGGCCACCACCTTCTCCACCGGGATCTCGGCCTCGACGCCGTCGCGGATCACCGTCGCCACGGGTTCCTCGAGAACCGCCAGGCGATCCAGTGCCGCCCTGGCCCGCAGCTCCTGCACCGTTCCGATCACCGAGTTGGCGATGATCACACCCGCGAACGCCATGTCGGCGCTGGGACCGCCGTGGGCCACCAGGATCGCGACGAACAACACCCCGATCACGGCGTTGACCGGGGTGAACACGTTGGCGCGGATGATCTGCCAGATCGTGCGGGTCGGGGCCGACGGCACGTGGTTGACGCGGCCGTCGGCGATCCGCTCGGCCACCTGCGATGAACTCAGACCGCTCGGCATGTTCACGATGTCGGCTCACGATCGGGGACGGGTCCACTGGGAATTCCCTCGGGCAGGTGACCCTCGATCCAGTTGTCGATGTGCTCCCACCATGCGTAGAGCCAGGAGATCCTCTCGGAGTACTCCGTCGGCACATCTCGTCGGTCGACGGTCCACCAGGTCATCCTCACCTCGCTACGCATAGGGAGACCCGCCCACAGCTGGCGCAGGGAACTGAGCTGTTCGAGGCCTGTGTGTGCCACGAATACCACATCGGCCCCGGGCGCTGCGTCGATCGCAGCGAACGCTCCCCCCGGCCGGGGCGGCAACACCTGGGTGAGTTCCTCGGCAAGACCCACCAGGTTGTCCAGACCGGCTTCACGCAGGCGGGAGATGGCCCTGTTGCGACGCCGGCGCGTGAAGTTCCCACCTTCCGGGAAGAGGATGAGCGCACCGTCGGAGGGCAGATCCTCCGCCAGGGCCGCGATGGATTCGACGACGCCCGACCCCGGCGCCGGGTTGGGTGAGATGAACCTGCTCGGGATCCGACTGAGAGCCACGTCGATACACGGGTCCCACCTGAGTTGGTCCTTGAGCACGATGCGGGGGCGACGCCCGTAGGTGTTGAGAAGCTGATCCACCAGAATGAACGAGTCCCCGGCACCGGCGTGCCTGCTGAACACCAACAGCGGCCGGGTCCCATCGTCGGCGGGGCCGTCCCGGTTCGCGGTGCCGTCCCGGTCGGCGGTGCCATCCCAGTCCGCCGGGTCCCGCCTGAAAGGGTGGTCGACCGCCAGTCCGGGTGGCACGTCCTCGACGCTGACTCGCAGCCCGAGCACGCGCCGGGCGGAGCCGATCAGCCCTCCGACGAACCAACCTGCGATCACCACGTGCGCACGCACGAAGCGGTCCGAGCGGATCCTCCAGCCGAACCCGGAGAGGATCCAGAGCACGAACAGCGCCACGAGCCCGACCGTCTCGCGCAGCAGGTAGACCACCAGGAACCACAGAAGTCGCAGACCGCGCCAGCGGCCCGGCAACCAGCGGACCGCGAACGCGGCCACCAGCAGGACGATCGGCGAGAGGATGAGCATGGCCACGGTGACCGCGCAGATTGCGGGGGCGAGCACCAGCCGTCTCGCCGCCACCGGGGGAAGTGCGGCCACTAGCGGTTTTCCTCGCCAGGCCCTGTGTCGCGCCCCGGTGGCCCACCGCCATGGGAGTGCATCTCGAGATACGCCGCACAGGCCGCTCGCGCCTGCGCGATCGAGTCACCGGTACCACCGAAGTCGCCGTAGCGGAGTTGGCGCAGATCGGTGGGGCGCGGCCCTCGGCCCCCCGTCGGGAGCACGTGGACCACGACGTCATCGGGCAACGACGCCAGCGTCGAGGCGAAGCTGTGCCGCCGGGCGATCTCGAAGGCCACCACGGCCACCTCGTGGGGCCAACGAGGTGGGCTCAACGGCTGTTCGATCCTGCCCACCTGGAGCACGTAGATCGTGGTCGCACCGGCATCGATGGCCCTACGAACGGGAATCGAGTCGATCACACCACCGTCGATGAAGTGTTCGTCGCCCAGTCGAACCGCCGGCAGGAGCCCGGGTACCGCACACGAAGCCAGCACGGCCGGCACCAACGGGCCCTCCGTGAACCAGCGCTCATGGGCGGTCTCGATGCAGGCGGCCACGCACCCGAAGGGCACCTCGAGGTCCTCGAACCGTGCCGGCAGCGAGTCCTCCAGCAGATCGCGCAGTGCATCTGCGGAGTGCAGGCTGGTCCGAGTGCGGGCCATGTGTCGGACACGCTCCACGATGCCCCCTCCGAACACCCCCGATTCCTCCACCCGGGTCCAGACCGACTCCAGCCGATCGATGCCCGCGGGGGTCGGATCCGCCGCGTAGGCGGCACCGTTGACCGCGCCGATGGAGGTGCCGAACACCAGATCCGCCTCTATGCCGGCCTCGGTCAGCGCCCGCAGCATCCCGACCTCGACCGCCCCGAGTCGACCGCCACCGCCGATCACGAACGCAACACGGGTTCTCACCGCTCGATGCTCGCACACGCGACGAGACCCCCGGCGTAATGCCGGGGGTCTCGTCGTATCGGTACGGAGTGAACCCAGTCGTTCGACAACTCAGTCGTTCGACAACTCAGTCGTTCGACAACTCAGTCCGGGCAATCAGCAGCCGGTGCCCCGCCAGTGGGAGCGACCGCCGTGGTTGATGGTGTACAGCGCCACGGCATCCTGGACGTACCAGGGTGCGTACTTGGCACGGGAGTAGCCGGGATGTCCGGCTCGGGCGGCGGCGGTGCGCCAGGTGCTGTCGATGAACTGGTAGGCACCCGAGGCGCTCGAGCGCGGGTTCTGGGCGCTGTAGCCGCCGGTGAAGGGCCAACCGCCGGTGCGGTCCGACTCGTGCTGGCGGACACAGGTCAGGAAGGGGTGCTGCTGCACCGATCGACGCTGTTGGTCGACGGCCTGTGCGATGGCGTTTCCGACCACCTGGGCCTGCCGGTCGACCTCCGCCTGGGAGATCGTGCCGTCGCCGTTGAAATCCGGCACCCATTTCTCGACCGGTACGTTGCATGCCGAGGCCAGGACGGCCACCATGGCGGCGCCTGCGAGCAGGCCGGTGACCCGACGCCTGCGGGCGGGCGCCTGCGGACTCGGGGGCTTCGTGGAAGTGTTCTCTTGCTTCGTGGAGCGCATCGTTGCTCCTCCTGTGTGTTGGTTCGCGCGGCAGCGTTGCCGAGTGTTCGGGGGGGTAGTCGCGTGACGCAGCCAAGGTCACGACTGGATGACAGTATTACAGAACTCGGCCCAGTTCGTAACAAATGACACGCGAGTGTGACGGAAACCACAAACTCACGGCACATAGCTGCTCGCGGACCGCGAATGCAAGTCTGCAGACGCCGGAGCGCGGAACGACCCGCAGCGGGGATCGCCGCGGGTCGTTCGTGGTCAGGGCCCGGGGGGTCGGGCTACCGCCCCCGGGTGGTCGGGTTCACTCGCTGGCCGGGGCCGCCTCCACCTCGCCCGACTGGAACAGACCCAGGGCGCCCTTGCCGACGTTGGAGAACTTGTGGGTCACCATCAGGTAGAGGCCGTCCTCGGCGAAGTCGAACTCCACGAACCCACCCTGAGCGGGCTGGAGGTCGAGCGATTGGGAGCCGCCCCGGCGCTCATCGGGCTGCAGGAGGTAGGTGCCCTCCTTGAAGACCGTGTCGAAGATGGTGCCCACGATGTGGAACGAGGAGTTCTCGTTCGGACCGTCGTCGACCACCCAGACCCGAACCCGCTCTCCTGTCTCCACACGGATCGGAGCGAACTTGTACTGCTGGAAGTAGCCGTTGAACACCACCGCGTCCCAGTCGTCGTCCTGCATCTTGGCGAGGTCGCCGACCTCACCCTGGGGGCCGAGGTAGAACTCGGACTGCACCATCACGTACTCGTGGTCAACCGGGGCGAGATCGGGTGGATCGATCACGACCGCCCCGTACATCCCGTTGCCGATGTGGTGCAGCGTCGGCGCTGTACCGCAGTGGTACATCCAGATGCCCGCGTAGTTCGCCTGGAACTCGTACACGAGTTCCTCGCCGGGACCGATCGACCGCATCGAGTCGTTCCATGCCTCCTTGGATGCGTGGAAGTCGATCGAGTGATCCATCTCTGTCTGGTTCACGATCGTCACCCTGAAGGTGTCGCCGAGCTGGCCGTGCAGGATCGGACCCGGAACCGTGTCCTCGAAGGTCCACAGCAACTGGGTCACACCCGGAGCCACCTCGATCTCCTTGTCGGTCATGTTGAACGTGACCTCGTGCAGAGTGCCCTCCGGTGCCGCTGGGAGCTCCGGCGGGTGGGGTTCGAATCCCTCAGCCGGTTCGGCATTCGGATCGATCTCGGCGTAGTCGCCGCCATCACCGGTGCCCTGGTCGCCCGCCGGCGCCGCAACGCTGGAGCCGCCGGTGACCTCGATGGTCATCTCCATCCCGGCCTCACGGTGGCCGGGCACGGTGCACCAGGCATCCACGGTGGATTCCACGGGTCCGTACTCGAAGGTCTCGGTCTCGCCGGGGGCGATGAAATCGGTGCCGGTCTCGCCGTCGATCTTGAAGTCGTGGTCCATCGTCCCGGCGTTGGTCACCTCGAAGGTGATCGTCGTACCGGCAGGCACCTCCAGCGACGAGGGCTCGATGTACATCTCGCCGAGTTCGACCTCGACGGTCTGGGCGCCACCCTCACCAGCTGCGGAGCCGCCTCCTCCGCCGGGTGGGGAAAAGAGAGCGATGATGCCCACCACGAGCGCCATCACCGCGATGACTGCGGTGACGAGGAACCAGCTGAACACCCCTCCGTCGACCGACCGCTGAACTGTTGGTTCGTCTGACATGTGAACTCCTCCCGGCGCCCAAACACCGTCGTTGGCTTTTTCGAGCACCTACTGGAATTATTCCCTTCATCGATTGCGCATGCAAGTACATGCACCGGATTTCGCTGGTCGGGCCGGTCCCGATGGGACGAGCAACGGGGCGCTACCTGTGAGAATGCTGTCAGTGGATTGTGTCAACACCTGAGTTGGAGTACCTTGGGCAGGGCGATCGGCTGCGCTGCCTCCGGCCGAATTCCACCCCCCACCGGTGATCACCCCCGGTGCCCGAGCTCCGGCAGGTGTGCAATAACCATCCAGACCCCCCGCGACGAAGAACTGCTCGTGAGCAACGACGAGCCACTCGTGGTCGCAGAAGCCCCCAAGGGAAACCTGCCCCACGGCAGGATCAACCCCAGGTCCTCGATCCCGTTCTTCGCCATCCACCTGTTGCCCTTCCTCGCCGTGTTCACCGGCATCACCTGGACCGCCGTGTGGTTGTTCATGGCCACCTACTGGGGCCGGATGTTCTTCATCACCGCGGGCTACCACCGCTACTTCTCACACCGCGCGTACCGCACCTCGCGCCCGTTCGCAGCGGTTCTGGCCTTCGGCGGCTGCGCTGCCGCGCAGAAGGGTCCGCTCTGGTGGGCCGGACACCACCGGATGCACCATCGGTACTCCGACACCCCGACCGACCCGCACACCCCCCGCAAGGGATTCTGGTGGAGCCACGTCGGGTGGATCCTGAGCGACGACACCTCACCGGTTCCCGAGGGCACGATGAAGGAGTACTCCGACATCCCCGAGATCCGCTGGATCGACAAGCACGACTGGGTCGCACCCTGGTCCCTTGCCGTCGCGTGTTTCCTCATCGGCGGCTGGTCCGGCCTGCTCATCGGGTTCTTCGCATCGACGGTGCTGCTGTGGCACTCGACGTTCCTGGTCAACTCCCTGGCTCACGTGTGGGGAACCCGCCGCTTCGACACCACCGACACCTCCCGCAACAACTTCGTGATCGCTGTGCTCACCATGGGCGAGGGTTGGCACAACAACCACCATCGCTACGCACACCTCGCCCGCCAGGGGCTCTACTGGTGGGAGGTCGACGCCAGCTACTGGGTCCTCTGTGGGCTCGAGAAGCTCCACATCGTTTGGGATCTCAAGCGACCGAGGCCCGAGTGGTTGGAAGCGAAGCCCGCCCAGACCGAGGCGGATCTGCCGGTCCCGGATTGAACCGTCATCTGAAACGCGACCGTTCGGCCCAGTCCCACCTCGGGTTCTCGGGCAGGTTTGCCCCTGGAGAACCAACGACGACCACCTGTAGCCTCGAGTTGGGCGAGGTAGTCGGCGAAGAAATACGGGGCGAAGCAGTACGGGGGGAAAGATGACTGGTGCCGAACACGGCCATCCCGACGATGACGGGGGTCCGATCCTCCAGGTCGCCCACCGGGCCATGGAGGCGATCGACGCCTACGGCCATCGCCCCTTCTGGCGGGGCCGACTGCACTTCATCGCCGCGCTGGTCGCACTTCCTGCAGGCATCCTGCTGGTTCTGACCGCCAACGGGGTCGAAGGGCGCGTGGCGACGGGCATCTACGCCGCGACGCTTGTCGCCCTGTTCGCCGTGAGCTCGGCCTACCACCGGCTGGCGCGCTCGGAGAACGCGGTGAAGTGGTTCCGCCGACTCGACCACTCCATGATCTTTCTGCTCATCGCCGGTTCCTACACGCCGCTGTGCTTGTTGGTCCTGCCACCCGCATGGGGAATCCCGCTGCTCAGCGTGATCTGGGCCACAGCGCTCGCAGGCATCACCTTGAAGATGTTGCGGGTGCAGGCCGATGGGGGCAACAGCGCATCGTGGCTCTACATCGTGATGGGCTGGGCAGCGGTCGTGGCCATCCCGGCGCTCGCCGACTCGCTCTCGACCACTCAGCTCGTCCTGCTCGCGATGGGCGGACTCCTCTACACCGTGGGTGCGGTTGGCCTCTGGAAGCGTTGGCCGGATCCGGTACCCAACAGCTTCGGCTATCACGAGGTGTGGCACTCGATGACGATCGCTGCCGGTGGGTGCCACTTCGCCCTCATGATGGCGATCGTGCGCTAGGCGGAGTCCGCGACACCTCGCTGGCAGGCGCGAGACTGATCGGATGACCGAAGGCACGGGCCTGATCGACCATCACGGAGCGATAGACGCGCTCGAGTCCGCGCTGCAGCGGCTGGTCGACGTGGCCGACCGGGTCCCACCGGCCACTCCGATCCCTACGTGTCCCGAGTGGGACGCCGCGCAGTTGTGGGAGCACCTCGGGTCGGTCCACCGCTGGGTCACCGCACACCTGCGCGAACGATCGATCGAACCGATCAGCCGCCGCTCGATCCGGATCGATGCCCCCACCGACGACCGTTGGTCGCCGTGGCTGGCACAGGGAGGTTCCGACCTCGTCTCATCGCTGCGTTCGATCGGCGCATCCGCGCCGGTGTGGACCTGGAGCGGGGACAACACCGCCGGGTGGTGGTCGAGGCGGCAGCTCCACGAGACCGTCGTGCACACCGCGGATGGTGCGCTCGCCATCGGAGAGGACTTCTCCGTGGACCCAGTGGTGGCCGCTGATGGCATCGCAGAGCTGCTGGACAACGCGATCGTGCGTCTGGGTCTCGGTGCTACCACCCCGCCACCCACCGACGCAACGGTCCACATCCACGCCACCGACGGGCCTTCGCCCACCGGGGTCGAGCTCGGCGACCACGGCGAGTTCATGGTGGAGCTGCGGGACGGAGCACTCGCCTGGACCCATGGCCACGGCAAGGGAGACCTCGCCCTGCGCGGATCCGCCTCGGAACTGATGCTCGTGCTGAACCGACGCCGTCGTCCCGACGACGCCGACGTCGAGGTCTTCGGGGAGATCGGCCTGCTCGCAGACCTCACTGCGGCCGCCAACGCCTGACCGCCGGGCGGAGAACCGTCCCCGGGCCGGTGCGGCGGCAATACTGGGTCGTCATGGGTGAACGAGCGACCGCATGACCATCCCTCCACCGGACCAGGGACCTCAGGGTGGTTGGGGCCAGGGCAGCCAATGGGGTCAGGGCGCGGAGGGCTCCCATTGGAACCAGCAGCCGGCCACTCCCTACGCGCAGTACGGGTCTCCGGCGAATCCCTATGAATCCGAGTCCACCCCGATCCTGGTCACCGGGATCCTCTCACTCGTGCTCTGCGGACTGGTTGGCATCTACGCCTGGATGAAGGGCAACGACCTGCGCAACCGGGCGCAGTCCGCCGGTTGGCCCGAACCCTCGACCGCCAAGGTGGGCCGCATCCTGGGCATCGTGGGCACGATCATCGGGTTGGTGCAGATCGGCTTCGCGGTGCTCTGGATCCTGCTCGTGTTCGGGATCATGGGCTCGGCCGCGGTCACCTACTGAGTCGGGTCACCCGCCGGGTCGGTTCAGGGGCGCTCCGAGGGAGCGAACTTCTGGGTCAGGGCAGGATCGGTGAGCGCGCTCGGAGCGAGCAGCGCCTCCACCTGGGAAGCCAGCTCGTCGGTCAGTTCGACCCGCAGTGCACCCACGTTGTCGACGATCTGCTCGGGGCGGCTGGCACCCACGATCGCGGCCGCGACGTTGTCGTTGCGCAGGACCCATGCCAGTGCCAGTTGTGCGGTGGAACAGCCGAGCATCTTGGCCACCTGGGCGAGCTCCTGCACACGCTCCAGGAGTTCGTCGTTCATCATCAGCGACATCATCTTCGCCTCGGGGGTGTCGCCCTCGGCGCGGGACCCCGCCGGCGGCGGTTCGCCCGGTAGGTACTTGCCGGTGAGTATCCCCTGGGCCAGGGGTGACCAGACGATCTGTGAGATCCCGAGCTCCGCGCAGGCGGGCACGACCTGCTCCTCGATCACACGCCAGATGAGCGAGTACTGCGGCTGGCTCGACACGAACGGGATCCGCAGCTCCGATGCCAGCGCAGCCCCCGCACGTATCTGCTCGGCGGTCCACTCCGAGACCCCGATGTAGTGGACCTTGCCGGCGCGGACCAGATCCGCGAACGCGACCATCGTCTCCTCGAGCGGGGTCTCGAGGTCGTACCGGTGTGCCTGGTAGAGATCGAGGTGATCGGTGCGCAGGCGCCGCAGCGAGTTCTCGCAGCTCTCCATGATGTGCTTGCGGGAGAGTCCGCGATCGTTCACACCGTCGCCGGTGGGCCAGTAGACCTTCGAGAACAGCTCGTAGGACTCCCTCCTGACGCCTTCGAGCGCCCGCCCCATCACTTCTTCGGCCTTGCCGAGGGCGTACACATCAGCGGTGTCGAAGGTGGTGATACCGACATCGAGCGCCGCGTGGATGCACGCCGTCGCGGTGTCGTCGTCGACCTGGTTGCCGTGGGTGACCCAGTTGCCATACGCAATGGCGCTGACCTTGAGCCCGCTGTTTCCCAGGTATCGGTGTTCCATCTGCGGTGTATCCATCTGCTGCTCCGTGGGTCGACACCCGGTCTACCAGCTGGGGGCCCGACCGCGCCCCGCCCAACGGTTCGGACATCCCAGGGTGCGGTGAGAGAGACTGCTCCGATGAGGGGTTCCGATGGCAACGACGGGTCGAACGTGAGGGTGGCAACCCATGACGACCTGTCCACGATCGGCACGACCCACGGCGCTGCGTTCCTCGACGACCCGATCGCCCGCTGGATGGTCGGTGAACGACGAACGACCGAGAAGCGGGTCGGGCGGATCTACGAGGCGCTGGCCGCCGGGCACCTCGGCGACGGATTGTCCTACATGACACCCGATGGCGAGGCGGTGGCGGTGTGGGCGGCACCGAAGCGGTTCAAGGTGCCCATCAGGAAGTTCACGCGCCACATTCCAGGGGTGCTGCGGGCTCTCGGCCCTGCCGGATTCGCACGCCTGGTCTCCATGGCGGACGTCGAGAAGATGCACCCGCCGGAGCCCCACTACTACCTGGCGGTGTTGGGCACGCGTCCCGACCAACAGGGGCACGGTTACGCGACCGCCACCATGTCACCGGTGTTCCGGCGCGCCGATGCCGAGGGGGTGGGCTGCTATCTCGAGTCCTCCAAGGAGGAGAACGTTCCGTTCTACCGCAGGAACGGATTCGAGGTGACGGGTACCTACGACCTCTCGGGCGGAAGGGGACCGAGGATGTGGCTCATGTGGCGCGATCCGCAGCCGACGGGCTGATCCGCTCCGGGGTCGAGGGGATCAGGTTCCCGAGAGCGAGCTCGAACGAGGATCCACCTCGGAGCCGTCCGACTCCGCGGATTCCTGACCGATCAACAGGGCCATGAAGCTGTCCGCGTCCATCGCCCGGGCATACAGCCAGCCCTGGGCCTGGTCGCAGCCCTCGTCGCGGAGCCAGTCACGCTGCAGTTCGGTCTCCACACCTTCGGCGACCACCCGCATCTTGAGCGTGTGGGCCATCGACACGATGGCCCTGGTGATGCCCACCGCCACCTCGCGTTCGGGCAGCCCCGCCACGAAGGACTGGTCCACCTTGACCTCGTGCACCGGCAGGTGCTCCACCCGCGACATCGAGGAGTAGCCGGTGCCGAAGTCGTCGATCGACAGGCCGACCCCCATCTCGCGGAGTGCCTCCATGCGTTGGTGAAGAGGACCGTCGTCGGCGCGGTCCATGGCCTCGCTCTCGGTTATCTCCAGCACGAGGCAACCCGCCGGCACCTCGGCGGCCTGCAGGCTGCGTCGGAGGTGTTCCACCAACCGCTCGTTCTGGAACTGCTGGGCCGAGACGTTCACCGAGATGGACTCGAGTTCCAGCCCTGCGCTGCGACAGCGCCGCAGGAGTTCGATCGTGCGACCGATCTGTTCCTCACCGATGCCCACGATCAGGCCGGATTCCTCGGCCACGTCGATGAACTCGGTCGGTGCTACCTCACCGAGTTCGGGATGCTTCCAGCGCGCCAGCGCCTCGGCCGAGACGATCCGGCCGGTCTCGAGGTCGACCTTGGGCTGGAAGTGGGTGAGCACCGGGGTGCCGTGGCCCTCCAGGGCATAGCGGAGCTCGTTCTCTATGGTGCGCCGACGGTCGTGCTGGCGAGCCATCGCATCGTCGTAGGCCATCCAGGTGTCACGTCGGGTGGCCTTGGCCAGGTGCAGGGCCATCCCGGCGTGCTCGAGGAGTTGCTGGGACGACGACGCGTCGGCGGGACTCGAACACACCGCTGCGGTGGCGGTGAGGCTCACCGAACGGTCCCCAACGCGGAACGGCTTGCGCAACGACGACACCAATCGCTCGGCCACAGCGCCGGCGGTATGTGCGTCCACGTCGGTCAACATGGCACAGAACTCGTCTCCACCCATCCGACCGAGGGTCCCGCTGCGCACACTGGCGTCGAGTCGCTCCGCCACCAACCTGAGCAGGTCATCACCGCGTCGGTGACCCATGCTGTCGTTGAGTTCCTTGAACCTGTCGAGATCGATGATCACCACCGAGACCCCGCGGTCGGGGTCCGATGCCATCGCATCCTCGACCATCTGATGGACCGACTGGCGGTTCGGGAGGCCGGTGAGCCGATCGCGGCCGACCACCTCCTGCAACTCCGCAGTGCTCATGGCGAGCCTCTCGTTGGCCTCTTCCAACGCCCGGGCGAAGCGTTCCAGACGACGCACCCTCGACCACCTCACGTACGCCGCCACCGCGGCGAGCGTGAGCACCAGACCGATCATGATTATCCAACCACGAGGGCCCGCGGCGATCGCATCGACCGCCGACTGCCTCGGCGAGGCCGAGAGCAACAGCTCGCGCGGGCCCAGCTGAACCACGGCGGTGTCGGTCGGCTGCGGCACCGGGGGTGCCCCCGATGCTGCACCCGTACCCTCGAGGGTCTCGCCGTCGCGCGTCGCCAGCAGGAACTCCTGACCGTTGACCTCTGGATCTGCCAGCGCCAGGTCGACCTTGTCGGAGACCGCCGCCAGGTCATCGGCGATCAGCTCGGAGTAGGAGATGACCACCGAGGCCGCGCCCACCAGCGCTCCCTCGCGCTCATCGGCGGTGGTCGGCTCGAGATCCGGGTCGAAGATCGGTTGCAGCACGGGCACACCGAACTCCCCCCGACCGGGACCGGGCAGGGCAACCGACGGGGGAACACCGGTGTCACCCGATTCGACCATCTCGTCGAGCGTCTCATCGAGCTCCGGCGTGGTCAGGATGTTGGTGCCGGCCGAACCGTCGGGTCCGAACGTCGGGGCGTCGAACCAGACGACGAGGTAGTCGTCGCGATCGGGTGCCGTCACGGCGGCGTCACCGGCATGCCGTTCGGTGATGCCGGTGATTCCGACCCCTGACAGCTTGGCCTCGAACGCCGTCCGTTCGGCTTCGGTGACGTAGTCGAGCAACTGCACCGATCGGAACTCGGGATGTCCCGCCAGGAAGCGATCCACATAGCGGTCGAACTCGTCCCGATCCACCTGCTCGGAGCTCATGACGAACCCCGCCAGACCGGTCACTATCTCCTCGGTGCGTTCGAAGCTGAGTGTGAGCGATCCCGCGGCGCGCTCCACCGCCGAGACGGCCTGGGTGTCTGCGATCCGCTGGGCCCGTTGCTGGTTGAGTACCAGCACGCCACCGGTGAGGCCGATCCCGAGCGCGGCAATGAGGAAGACCGCTACACCCCTGTGGGGGCGCCGTGGAGCCGCGTCGGCTCTAGAGACCATTCAGCGCAGGGTACCGACGAGTACCGCAAATAGTTGACGTGTCGCCACATTCTCCCGTCCTGCCCCCCCAACCGCTTCCCACGCACCGGAACAGGGCTCGTGGGGCCAAATCCACGTCCTGGTGCTCTCGCCACACCAACATCGTGTGCATGGCAGACCGAACCGCCGACGCACCGACGGCGGACGACGCCACTCCCAAGCCGTTGGCTCCGGTGCTCTGGATCTCGATCGCGGCGATGCTCGTGACCCCGTTCCTGGCACCCAACCTCGTCGGCAGGATCGCCACCACCCTGCTGGTGGGCGGCAGCGCGGTCGTGGCCCTGCGGGTCAGCGAGGCCCGGCGCTCGGTCATCCTGGCCGGCGAGATCATCGTGGTGGGGCTGACCCTGACCAGCCTGATCTCGCGGGAGGTGGGTGACCCGGAGAACTTCCTGACCACCATCGGTGTCGCCCTGCTCTGCATTCTGTTGCTGGTGACCCCCGCTGTCGTGGTGCGGAGGCTGGCGGCGCGGCCCCGCATCACCCTCGACACCGTGGCCGGCGCCCTGGCCGCGTACATACAGATCGGGCTCTTCTTCGCGACCGCCTTCCGGCTGGTCGAGCTGGTCGGAAGCGCTCCGTTCTTCACCGAGATCACCAACCCGTCGACGATGGACTTCCAGTTCTTCAGCTTCGTGACGCTGACGACGCTGGGCTACGGCGACCTCGTTCCCGGAACAGAGGTCGGGCAGTCCCTGTCGATGGTGGAGGCGGTGCTCGGCCAGGTGTTCCTCGTCACGGTGGTTGCGATGGCTGTGGGGAACCTCGGAGCAACCCTGCCCCATCGGCGGCAGAGTTGAGCCCCGGCTCCCCGACGCAGTCCGTCAGCGACGCGGCTGCTCCCACCAGAGCGATCGGAGCGATCGGCCTCACCTTCGTGGCGGTCGGTGGTGTGGTCGGTTCCGGTTGGCTGTTCGGACCGTTGTTCGCGTCGAAGGTGGCCGGCCCGGCGGCGGTGATCGCCTGGATCCTGGGTGGGGCGATGATCCTGCTGGCGGCACTTCCCTTTGCCGAGGTGGCGGCGATGCTCCCGGTGGTGGGAGGGCTGGGTCGACTCCCGCAGTTCTCACACGGGCGGGTCGTGGGGATGTTCATCGGTTGGGTCGCCTGGATCGGCTACGTCACCGCGGCGCCGATCGAGGTGCAGGCGTTGCTCGAGTACGTCAGCAACGAATCCGCGTTCCGTTGGCTGTTCAACGAGGGGCACGGAACGGGTTCCAATCCCCTGAGCGCCGGGGGCCTGCTGGTGGCTGCGGTGCTGCTGGTCGGGTTCACCGTCATCAACTCCTACGGGGTGAAGCTCTTCGCCAAGGTCAACACCCCACTCACCTGGTTCAAGATCGTGGTCCCCGTGGTCGCAGCGGCGGCGCTGCTGACCAAGTTCTCCCCGGCCAACTTCACCGACCACGGCTTCGCTCCCGACGGTGCAACCGGGGTGTTCTCGGCCATCGCCACCGGCGGAGTGGTCTTCTCGTACCTCGGGTTCCGCCATGCCCTCGACATGGCAGGCGAGGCGAAACGTCCGCACGTCACGGTGCCGGTCGCCCTCACCGTGTCACTGCTCATATGCACGGCCCTGTTCGTCGTGGTCCAGATCGCGTTCATCGGTGCAGTCCCGTCGGAGTCGCTGAACGACGGCTGGAGCAACCTCACCCTCGAGGGCGCCAACGGACCGATCGCCGCGCTGTTGGCAGCGGTCGGGATGACCGCCATGGCGAACCTCGTGCTCACCGACGCCATCGCCGGGCCGTTGGGAGCCGGCCTCGTCGCATCGGCATCGACCGCGCGGTTGTCGGTGGCGGTGAGCCGCGACGGCCTGTTCCCGAGATGGGTACAGGCCTTCTCGCACCGTGGAGTCCCGCTGCGCGCCCTGCTCATGAACACGGTGGTCGGCCTGGCGATGCTCATGGTGTTCCGCAACGGTTGGCAGGAGATCCTGACCTTCAACACCGGAGCCATCGTGTTGTCGTTCTGTGCCGGGCCGGTGACGCTGGTGGCACTGCGTCACCAACTACCCGACCGCCGGCGCCCGTTCCGTCTGCCCCGGGCGACCCTGGTGGCCGTGAGCGCGTTCGTGGTCGTCGGTCTCATCGTGCACTGGACAGGCTGGGACACCCTGCGGCGCATAGCGGTTCCGATCGCTGCAGGTGCGGTCCTGTTCGCATGGCGCGTCTGGCGCGACCATGCCCGCGGCGAGGCGAAGGTGAACTACGAGATCAGGGAGGCGAGCTGGCTGGTTCCCTGGTTCGCCGGCCTGTTCGCCATCTCGTGGATGGGCAGCTTCGGAGGTGGCCGGGGGTGGTTGTCGCCAGCGCTCGGATCGGTTGTCACCGCGGTGTTGGCGATAGCCATCTTCCCGCTCGCGGTGCATCTCAGGCTGCCCGACCGGAGCGCTCTGTCGTACGTCGAGGAGGACCGCGAGATCCCTGCGGAGTAGCACCGCGGGATCCCTGCGGAACAGCACATTCGGGGACGATCCGGCATTGGCTGAGAGAACCTCAGGTGACCCCTGGAAGCCGGCTTGCCAGTGGGTTCAACCACTGGCATATTGACGTCGGTCCTCACGTCCGGGCGTGCACCCAGGAGGACAGCAAGATCCCCTCTGTTCCTGGAGTGCAACCGTGCGTTCTTTCCCTGCGCGCGCCACCGTTTTCGTCGGTGGCGTCCTGCTCTGTTCCTGGTGCTACCTGCTCGTGGCCGATACGCGCTTGGGCAGTAGCCCCCTCTTCGTGTTCGAGGAGGGCATCTCGACGGTCACCGGCGTGCCCTTCGGCGTGGTCACGATCGCGACGGGCGTGTTCTTCGTGTCCTTGGCGATGGCGCTGAGCGCCCCTGTCGGGCCCGGAACGTTGGTGGTGCCCGCGCTGTTCGGTTTCGGCGTTTCGGTCATGGGTCCCCTGGTGCCCCACCTGTCGGGCACGGCGATCAGGATCGGTGCGTTCCTGATCGCCACCCACCTGATGATGCTCGGTGCAGCACTGATCGTGTGTGCCTCCTACGGCGCCGCCGCCACCGACGCCGTGATGATGGGAATCGCGCGCATGTCGCGGCGCAGCCACGCCCGGGTGCGGACCGCCATGGAGATCACCTTCACGCTGTTGGGAGTTTCGCTCGGAGGACGCGCCGGCCTGGGCACCGCGGTCGCCGCCGTCACGGTCGGACACAGCTTCGATCTCTGGGCGCGCATCCTGCCGGCGCCGGCGCAGAAGCACCCCGCGAAGGTGTCCCCCGCCGGCGCCGGGCACCCCGGGAAGGCGGCGAGAGACGCCGGGTACGACCTTCTTTGTCCCTGCAACAGTCCCGACTACGGTTGGGTCAGGTACGGCCTTCGCGGCCCCATGATCCACTGCCCAGGAGTATCGATGCCCTCTCCAACCCGCACGAACCCGACCCGGTGGCTGGTCGCTTCTCTGCTGCCCGTAGCGCTCTTCGCGGGCGCCTGCAGTGACGTGGACGACTCGGCTTCGTCCGACACCGGCGCGGAGGACGCTGCTGCTGCGTCCGACGAGGCCGCTACCGACGAGGCCGCTCAGGAAGATGCTGCGGAGGCCACCGACACCCCTGCCGATGAGGGTGAGTCCGACTCACCCGAGGCCGAGGCAGCGGCCATGCGCGGCGGCGACCCGATGGGCACCCCGCCGGGAGAAGACACCTCCGAGCTGAACATCGCCCAGATCGCTGCGGGCACCGGCGACGTCTCCACCCTGACCAGGCTGGTCATCAAGGGCGGACTCCTTGCCACGCTGCGCGACGGCGGACCCTTCACCGTCCTGGCTCCCACCAACGAAGCTTTCGCCGCAATACCGCCGGCCACCCTCAGCGCGGTCTCCGCGGACCCCGCCCAGCTGACCACCGTGCTCACCCTGCACGTGATCCCCGGAGAACTGACCAGTGAGGACCTGATCGCCCTCGACGGCCAGAGCGTGGAGGCCGTGGAGGGTTCCAGGCTCGCGGTGGCGGTTGACGGCGAGACGATCACCGTCGGTGGTGCCACCGTGATCGCACCCGACGTGACCGCTTCCAACGGCGTGATCCACCTCGTCGACTCGGTGATCACCGAACCCAACGGCTGAGCACTCACGGAGCCGTGGCGCTCCCCCGGTGTTGCCGCGGCGGGATTCGGTAGCCTGAACCCGAAGCTGCAGGCGGTCCGTGCCTGCGGCATCGGGGGACATCTTGAAACAGGTGGCAGGTTCACTGAGAGCGCATCCGTGGTGGAGTGTCGCGGGTGTCTGCGTGGTGCTGGTGGCAGGCGCCGCGTTCTTCGCGCGCGACCTGATCGGCCTCGCCCTGACCGCGGATGAGCCGATCGACTACACGCTGCCCAAGGTGTTGCCCCTACAGGCCGGCCCCGGCGAGACCATCTACCGCATCGACGCCAACCGCTCGAAGGTGACCGTCAGCGTCAACGAGGTGCTGGCCGGCGTCGACAACGAGGTCCATCTGAGTACCCAGGGCGTGGCAGGCGACTTCGGAGTCACCGGCAACGACGCCTCGACCGCGCGCCTCAGCGAGATCGCGGTGTCGGTCCACCAGCTCGAGAGCGACAATGCGTTGCGCGACAAGATGCTGCAGCACCAGTACCTCGAGTCACACGACCACCAGACCGTCAACCTGGTCGATGCCGAGGTCGTCGACCACGAACAGGCACCCGGATCCGCAGAGGCCGAGTTCGCGATCGAGGGTGACCTGATCGTGAAGACCGAGCGACATCCCGTCCGCTTCGAGGGAACGGCAACGGTCACCGATGGCACGCTCACCGCCGAGGTGACCGGCCAGCTGAAGATGTCGGAACTCGGCGTGGGCCCGATCACCAAGGTCGGACTGGTCCAGACCTCCGATGACATCGAGGTGACGCTCGATCTGGTGGCCATCGACGGGGAGGACTTCACCCCACCCACCGGGCTTTCACTGGCCAGCGTCGATGCCGGAGCCGGGGACTCGCCGTCACCGTCCTTCTCCGGTGAGATCCAGCCGATCCTGGAGGCGAACTGCGTCTCGTGCCACCGCACCGGCGCGGTGGGTGCCCAGATGGTGACCCTCGACAATGCCTCCGACGCGGCGGAGGTGGCCGACGGCCTGGCCGTGGTCACCGGGTCGGGCTACATGCCACCGTGGCCGCCATCGGAGGAGGGCATCCCGCTCCAGCACACCCGGGGACTCGACGATTCCGAGATCGAGCTGATCGCCAGTTGGGCCTCGGCGGGCGCACAACTCGACGTACCCGGAACCACGAAGCTGGCCGAACCCGATCAGCCAGAGGTGAAGGTGCCCGATGCCGATGTGGAGCTCCGGCTCCCCGAGCCCTACGTGGGCGACGGCTCGAAGGCCAACGACTACCGGTGCTTCCTGCTCGACCCCGGATTCACCGAGGACACGATGATCACCGGGTACGAGTTCGTGCCCGACGCCCGGGAGGTCGTGCACCACGTTCTGGTCTACAGGGTGCCCGAGGACCGGGTGGCCGCAGCAGAGCGAAAGGACGACTCCGATCCCGGACCGGGCTACGGATGTGGCGACTCCGCGGGCATGAGCACCGGCGGCAGCGGGCTGGTCGGCGGCTGGGTCCCCGGCCAGCGCCCCCGCGACTTCGGTGAGGGTGTCGGACTGCCCATGGGGGCGGGTGACCGGGTGGTGGTGCAGATCCACTACCACTACGAGGGACTGCTCCGTCCTGACCAGTCGACGATGAACCTGGAGGTGGCCGACGATCCCTCAGAGCTTCGGGCCCTCTTCCCACGCAGCCTCATAGGGCCGGTGGAGTTGCCGTGCCCGGCCGAGGACCGCGATGAGCCGCTGTGTGATCGCGAGGCGGCCCGTGAGGCAGCGAGCGCACGCGCCGGGGGTGGCGACGCCGGTATGGCGAACGCGACCCACATGCCGTGCGGAACCACGCCGTCGGCCCTGGCGGCACTCTCCGACGGCCACACCGCCACCACCGAGTGCACCTTCCCGATACGCCGGGAGACCGAGATCGTCGATGTGCTCGGGCACATGCACGAGATCGGCAGCGAGTTCCGCATGACGCTCAACAAGGGCCGCCCCGACGAGACGGTCCTGTTGCACATACCGGTGTGGAACTTCTCGTGGCAGCTGAACTACCAACCGGTCGATCCGGTGGCGGCCTCGCCGGGCGACGACATCACCATCGAGTGCACCTGGGACCGCGGCCTGCGATTCGATCCCGAGCCGCGCTACATCTTCTTCGCCGAGGGCACCGAGGACGAGATGTGCTTCGCCACGGTGACCGAGCTCCCCGTGCTCGATCCCTAGGCGACTCCACCGGTCAGGGTTCGGTGGTGGTGCTGACCCCGGTCTCCCCTTCGAGCTCCTCCAGCGTGGGTTCGTCGGGGTCCTCGTCGAGGGATCCATCGGTGTCGACGCCACGCACCTCCTCACCGACGAGTGTGCGCCGCACCACGAAGTCGCCCCGGATCCCCGTCAGCTCGACGGTGTCGATCGCCACCAGCTCGCCGTCGTCGAAGCGGAGCACCTGCGCGACGTAGGGCTCATCCGACTCCACGGTCAGCGCACCCAGCCCCGTTGCGCCGCTCGACCCGACCACCGACACCAGGGTGCCGTCCTCGGCCGTCAGCAGGGATCGGTGCAGGTGGCCGGCTATCACCAGCGGCACCTCGCCTGCCACTGCGGAAGCCATGGCCGGATTGTGAATTGCGACCACATCGGGCTGCTCCTCCCGGGTCAGCTGCCGCAACTCCGGCTCTGCGGCCTCCATCGTCTCGCGACGTTGCTCCGGGGGCACGATGCGGGTGGTCGTCACCACCGGGTCGTCGAAGCCGAGGATCCGGACCCCGCCGACGTCGACCACCCGCCGGTCGATGGAGGTCACCCCCTCCGCGGCCGATATGGCGCGACGGTTGGCGGGCGAGTCGTGGTTGCCGGCGACGAAGTAGTACGGCACCCCGAAGTCGTCGAACAGATCGCTGAAGGGTTCCTCGAGCGGGAGCCCGAACGACGTCGTGTCACCGGTGTCGACGATGGCATCCACCGCGAACGACTCCGCGAGGTTGCGTGCGAGGTTCACCCCGATCGGGTTCAGGTGGATGTCCGACACGTGCAGGATCGACACGTCGCCGCCACTACCGGCGATGTCGGAGGTGATGCTGGCCGAGTAGAGGTCCGCGAGTCGCTGCGACAACACATCGACCCTGGCATCGACACCGCTGGCGGTTCCGGCTGTGACCGCCTGCAGCAGTGGCCCCCCGAGAGCCAGCGTTCCGTCATAGGTGGGCTCCTCGAAGCGTCCCGCGTCGTAACCGGGGAGCGCCGAGAGCAACACCACCGCCATCGTTGCGAGGGCCAACCCGCCACCACCGAGTATCAGGCCGGCCCTGCGGCCAGGGAGCACCGCCGCCGCGAGACCCCCGATGACAGCCGCGAGCACCAGCAGGCGGACCGCCGCGGCGAGCACCGCCTGCGGGAGGTCGTCGCGGACCTCCCGCTCGATCGTGTCGACGTCCAGGCGACCACCGCTCGCTATCACCGGGCGCACGTCCAGCTCCCGCAGTTCGGCGGTCACCCGTACCGGAGCCGGGTGGGTGTGCGCACGAACCCGACCCAGCGGTGGGAACGAGAGCTCGGTCTGTCCACTTGCCGAGGGGCCGACGCTCAGCGCCACCACTCCGGGGCCGACCTGTTGCTGACTCGCGGGGATCAACGGGGTGACCACCAGGGTCACTCCGACGATCCAGCACACCCAGAGCACCCGCAGAATCCACCGCTTCGGTCGACCACCCGCAGGTGTTCGATCCGCATCCGTCTCCTGGCCGGGTGGCTCCCGACCGGATGGCTCCCGACCGGATGGTGCTGGGTCCACGGGACGACCCACCCTCAGCGCAGGGGTCGGCCGTCGAAACGGTCGATGGTGGCGAACTCACCCACGGCACGTCGCGTGAGCCGGGAGGGACGCTCGACGGGGTGGCCGAGCACCACCACCGCTGCGAAGGCATGGGTCGGGGGAAGTCCCAGCACCTCGGCCAGCTCGGGCTCCCGCCGGATCGCCATCGTGGTCATCACACCACCCAGCCCTTCGCCGTGTGCCGCCAGCAGGATGCTCCAGACGAACGGATAGACCGAGGCACCACCGACGATCGAGTAGCGGTCGAGGTCGCGGTCCATCGCTGCGAGCAGGCGCAGGTCGGCCGCCACCGCGAGCATCGCCGGGACGCGGTCGAAGTGTTGGGCGAAGTCTCCCGCCGGGGCACCCGACTCGTGAGCCTCGCGGCCGCGTTGGATGGCCGCTGCTTCGGCCTCGGGGTCGGTGATCGGCGCCCAGGGGCGCAACCCTGCGGCTCCCATGGCCACGTACTCGTGGAAGCCCGCCACGTAGAGATCGCGGATCCGGGCGCGCACGGATGGGTCCTTGACCAGGGCCACCTGCCACGACTGTGCATTGCCGCCGTTGGGAGCGAACCGGGCCGAATCGAGGATCCGGATGATGGTCTCGTCCTCGACGGGTTCATCTGTGAAGTCTCGGATGGCGCCGGTGCTCCGGAGTGCCTCCTGTAGTTCCATCGGGGTCCTCAGGCGCTCGCGGCTGGTGCCGGCGTCGGGTCGTCCACGAGGGAGGTCCGGGGCGTGGAGGACAACGCTCCCGAGGCGATCTCCGCGACTGCCGCGACCGGGTCGGAATCCGCGAAGAGTCGCCGGTTCCCGTGGTCGGGTTCCCCTTCGGTGGCGTCCAGCACCCACCAGGACGCCTCCAGCGCGATGCCGTTGTTGTCGGTGAAGTACACCGAGCGCATCGTGTCGTGGTCGACCACCTCGGTGGTCTCACAGCCGAAAGCGATCAATCGATCCCGCAGTGACTCGAGAGCGGCCTCATCGGGCAGCCTGAACGAGAGGTGGTCGAACTGCACCGCCCTCGGGTCGGGGATGCCGGCGGGCTTCGCGAAGTGTTCCACCGCCGCACCGCGGTACTCGAAGAAGGCGACGGTCTGCCCCGGTGCGAATTCGAAGAAGTAGTGACGGAAGGTGTCGGTGCCGATGGTCGACACCAGCCTGGCGCCGAGTACGCCGTGGTAGAAGCGCACGGTGGAATCCATGTCGTCGGTCACCAGCGCCAGGTGATGGATGCCCTGCCAGTCGGGGGTATCGGTCATGGCACAACGGTACGCCTCCAGCCGGCACGCTGGTCCGCACACCGAACCCGAACGGGATGGAGGGTGCGGGACGGGGGGTACGGAGTGTGACCGCGGCCCCTCTCCCAAGGCCAGGGTCACACTCCGCTGTGAAGCGGTACTCCCGGTTCCACCCCGACCCGGTGTGAACACCGATCACTCCCTGGCTCGATACAACCTGAAATGCATTCACAACACAATGGGGATCGATCCCCAGTAGTGCCCGTTGAGGCCTCAGTGCTGGGAAGGGTGCCTCTCGAGGTAGTCCGCCACGAACCAACAGACGGGATCGATGGTCAGACCCCGGCCTCTCAGCTCCTGTACCGCAGCCCCCACCAGCACATCACCCAGGCCATGACCCCGACGGTCCGACGAGATCACCGTGTGTGGCATCACCGCCACGTTGCCCCTCACCTCGTAGTCGGCGAATCCGACCACCGAGGTGGCGCCGCCCTCGACGGACTCGACGAGCTCGAATCGGCCACGCTCCGGAACGTCGCGAACATCCATCGCACCATTGTCGTGCGCCGGGAACCCGTTGTGGGGTCGGCCGCGCAACGACGCCATCCGGCGCACCGCGAAGCCACAATGGGCGCCGCCGCGCGCTCCTGCTGGCACAATCGTGATCCGCAGGCCGGATCAGACACACCCGGCGATCAGACACCCACCGATCAGACACACCTGTCGAACACACCCAACGATGAGGCACACATGAGCGACCCGAACGCACGCGACTGGGAGACCCTGGACTACGCCGAGACCGACGACGGCGTGGCGGTGGTCACCCTCGACCGACCCGAGGTGCACAACGCGTTCAACCGCACCATGCAGCGCGAGCTGCACGACATGTGGCGTGCACTTCGTCTGCACGACCCGGTCCGTTGCGTGGTCCTCACCGGCGCGGGCGACAAGGCGTTCTGCACCGGCATCGACCGCGCCGAGCAGATGGGCGGCGACGCCGATTCACTCGACGACGACCACCACCGCATCGGTGACGCGGGCACACCGTTCCAGTTCGACGACCCCGGTGACCTGATCGGGCCGAAGACGGCAGACCTCTGGAAACCGGTGGTGGGAGCGGTCAACGGCATGGCCTGTGGCGGCGCGTTCTACCTGCTGGGCGAGGTCGAGTTCATCATCGCCGCCGAGCACGCCACCTTCTTCGATCCCCACGTGACCTACGGGATGTGCGCCACGTTCGAACCACTCCACATGCTCACCAAGATGCCCTTCGGTGAGGTCATGCGGATGTCGCTCATGGGCAACCACGAGAGGTTGTCGGCGCAGCGGGCACACCAGATCGGCCTCGTCACCGAGGTGGTCGGGGGCGAGGAACTGGCAACCACTGCCCACGGGGTGGCCGCGGCCATCGCCTCGGCTCCCACGGTGGCGGTGCAGGGAACCGTCCGTTCCATCTGGGCCGGGCTCGAGATGACGCGGAGCCAGGCTCTGGCCCAGGGCTATGCGTTCATCGGGTTGGGCACCAACGAGGAATCCCTGGCCGAGGGCCAGGCCGCGTTCAGCTCCGGCAGACGAATCGAATGGAAGCTCCGCTAGGGACACCCATCAGACCATGACCAGCGCCACCGAGGCGACCGACAGCCACGCGAGCACTGCCACGTACCAGAACCGCTCGACCAGGCCGAACACACTGCGGTGCAGGCGCGGGACCAGCCAGGTGACCCCAAGGGCTATCGCCGTCACGACCACCGCGGTACCGAGCGCGGCCAGCGGCCCGGAGAGATCCCAACCGGGTGTGTCCCGCAGGACCCGACCGAGGTCGCTGGCCGCTATCGCACTACTGGCGAACGCTGCCGCCGCGAGCAGGTTGTGCACCAGGCCATCCCGGGTCCGTCCACGCTCGGGGAGATCGGCAGGGAACCAGGCGATGCACAGGCGGCTGACTCCGAACACCGCCAGCCACACGAGCACCGTTCCCCCGACCGACTCGCCCCACAACCCCCACACCACACAGAGCGAGCCGAAACCGACCAGCGTCACCTGGGCCCGGTACCAGCGGGCGTGGGGACCGACGCCGTAGTAGCTCACCGCTCCCGACAGAGGATCGACATCCGACGCCGTTCGGTGAAGGTGCACCAGGCAGACCACCGCACCGATCACCGACAACAGTGCGAGCACACCGAGGATGGCAGAGAGGGTCAACTCCACGCCGGAATCCTAGAACCGGTTGGCGGACCGGAGAGGATCAGCCGATGCCGGCCAGCAGCTTCTCGGCAGCCTCGGAGTAGCAGTCCCTCGAGAGGTGCAGGCCGTCTGAACTGAGGCACTCCGAAGTGGAATCGGCACCAGAGCCCGTCAGCACTGCGAGGTCCTCCACGATCACATCGTCACGATCCGCTGCGACCTCGGTGGCGAGCTCGTGGATGTGACGGTTGGTCTCACCCACCTCATCGTCCTCGGGTCGGATGTGACCCAGCCAGACCACCCGGGTGCCGGTGTCGGCGAACGCATCGAAGCTGCGCGCCAGCCGCGCCCTGTACTCCTCGTCCCACGCCTCGTGGTCCGCCATCGTCGCCACCGTGGCACCTGTTTCGTCGGTCAGGTCCTGGGCGTCGTTGGATCCGACCGAGAACACGAGTACCTCGGGCGGGAAGTCCGCTGCGAGCTCCTCGAGGCGTCCCGGCCAGTCGAAGTTGTCGGGTCGCGCCAATCCCGTGCCGTCCTCACCTATCGCCCTCACCACCAACGGAGCTCCGTCGGAGGGGCCTCCCTCGGCGTCGTCGCGCATGGCCGCACCCAAACCCAGCGCGATGGAATCCCCCGCGACGGTCACCTTGGTCTCCTGCGGGGCGATGGTGGGCGCTGAACCGGCCTCGCCACCGGAACACGCCGACGCACCCCCCGCCACGATCACCAGTGCGGCCGCCACCGCGAACACCCCGGGCCGACCAGTTCGGTTTCGTTGTGCGGGCGACCGGCGGAGCATGCACCCAATCTTCGGACGCCGCAACGGTCCGGAACAACTCAGTGCCGGGATCGTGCGGGGCGAAACGCTGCAGTACCGTTTCGCCGTGCGCGAGATCCCCTTCACCATCATCCGCGGCTTCTGCATGGGCGCGGCCGACATCGTCCCCGGCGTCTCGGGCGGCACCATCGCCCTCGTCTTCGGAATCTACCGGCGTCTGATCTCCTCGATCCGCGACGGCTCCTCGACGATCGGGCGCCTGCTCAAGGGTGACGTCAAGGGGGCCAAGGAGTCCTTCGGCGACATCGACTGGCTGTTCCTGGTGCCACTGCTCGCGGGCATAGGGATCGCGGTGCTCACCCTTGCCGGGATCATCGAGGAACAGCTGCACGAGAACCCCGAACAGATGGCGGGGCTGTTCATGGGCCTCGTGCTCGGGTCGGTCGTGGTGGCCTGGGCCCTGCTCGAGAAGCGCGACGCGCAACGGATCGTGATCGGGCTAGCGGTCGGAGTGGCGGTCTTCGTGCTCCTCGGCCTCCGGTCGGGAACCACCGAGGATGCTGTGGGCCAGGTATCGGATCCAGCGCTCTGGGCCTTCTTCGGAGCGGGTGCACTCGCCATCTGCGCCATGATCCTGCCCGGGATCTCGGGGTCGTTCATCCTCGTGATGCTCGGAATGTACGGACCGGTCCTGGCCGCCGTCAGCGACCGCGACCTCCCGATCATCGCCGCGGTCGCACTCGGGTGCGTGGTCGGCCTCGGCGTGTTCTCCCAGGTGCTCCACTGGGCCCTGGAGAACCACTACAACACGGTCATGGCCGCCCTGATCGGGCTCATGGTCGGTTCGTTGCGCGTTCTGTGGCCCTGGCCCAAGGGTGTCGACAGCACCGTCATCGGGAGCCCCGACGAGGCGATCGTGGTGACCGTTGCGCTGGCGGTGCTGGGGTTCGTGGTCGTGGTCGGCATCGACTACCTCTCGCGCCGGTTCAGCAAGATCGATCGGGATGAAGAGGTCGCCGAACTCCACAGCTGATCAGGGCTGGACCAGCCCGGCCCGGCCTCTCGGCTCAGTCCGACAATTCAGCTATGTGGGCGACCGCGTCCCCGCGGTTGACCAGCGGCCGTTGGGTCAGACCGATGACCATGCCCGGCACGCGCGCCCGCAGGGTGCCGACCCGCTTGCCGAAGGGATCGTGCACGGTGGCCAGCACCTGGCGCTTGTCGACGATGTCGCCGAGTCCCACCTCCATGTGTGCGATGCCGCTGCGACCGGCCCTCACCCAACCCGAGGACCAACTCAGACGGGTCCGACCGGGACCCTCGGGAGCCGACGAGATCATCGAGGCGCCCTGCATCACGCGCAGCACGCCGGCGGTGCCGGCGTCGATCGCGGCCTCGTCGAAGCGATCCGCCTCGCCGCCCTCGAACAGCAGGACGGTGGCGCCCGACCTCGTGGCGGCGGCCCGCAACGAACCGTCGCGGGTCCTGGCGTTGAGGCTCAGCGGAGCGCCGAAGCGCTCGGCCATCTCGAGGGTCTCCCGGTCCTCCAGGTCTCCACGGATCTGGGGAAGGTTGGCCCGGTGGTCGGACCCGGTGTGCAGGTCTATGCCGAGACTGCAACGGTTCACCACCTCGGTCATCATCAGATGCGCGATGCGCGCCGCCAGCGAGCCCCTCGGCGAGCCCGGGAACGAGCGGTTCAGGTCACGACGGTCCGGCAGGTTCCGGTCCCCGGTGTTGAACCCGTAGACGTTGAGCACGGGAACCGCGATGAGCGTTCCGCTGAGGGTGCGCGGGTCGAGCGAGCCGATCACTCGCCTGATGATCTCGACCCCGCAGAGTTCGTCGCCGTGCACCGCGGCGCTGAGCCACATCGTCGGACCGTCGTTGCGGCCGTGGAGCACCAGCACCGGTAGCGCCATCGGTCCACCCGACATGAGCCGTCCGATGGGAAGTTCGAGAGTCGTGCGGCGGCCCGCCGGCACCGACACCCCTGCCATCTCGAAGCGCTGACGCACCTGTGTGGGACTCAATTGGGCGCGTCCTGCGCGTTGGCCTCCCGGAGCGCCTCGGAATCGGAGGTCGTGAACTCGTCGGGGATCGTCTCGGGATCGAGCGGTTGCATCCGCGGGCGGGAACGACGGCGCCGCCGCTCGGGCACGAGGTCGCGCATGTCCTCGAGACGACCGAAGCACAGCAGGCGGTCCTCCGCCTCGAGGTCCCGGCTGCCGCGCGGGTTGGGGATCACACTGGTACCCCGGTTGAGGGTGAGCACCACGATGTCGCGGGACCGCAGCCCCGAGTCGTCGATGCTCCGCCCCACCATGTCGGAGCCCTCGCGCACCAGGATCTCGGCGACGCCGTAGCCGGTGGAGACCGTGAGGCGTTGGCGCACGTCGAGCTCGGGGAACGACACCTGGTTGGCCACGTAGTCGATGATCGCCCCGGCGATGTCGAAGCCGGTGGCGCTCTCGATCCCCTCGAGTCCGGGTGACGAGTTGACCTCCATGACCAGGGGGCCGTCATCGCCCTCGAGCATGTCCACCCCCGCAACCCGCAGGCCCATGATCTGTGCGGCCTGAACTGCGACCCGCTGGTACTCCTCGTCGAGTTCGATGGCCTCGGTGGTACCTCCCCGGTGCACGTTGGAGCGGAACTCGTCGCCCTTGGCGGAGCGGCGCATCGCGGCAACCACCCTGTCCCCGAGCACCAGCGCCCTGATGTCGCGGCCCTTGCTCTCGGCCACGAACCGCTGGATCAGCACGTTCTGACGGGTGCTGTGCAGCGTCTCGATGACCGCTTCGGCCACCTTGGTGTCGGGAGCCAGGATGACGCCGATCCCCTGGGTGCCCTCCAACAGCTTCACGACCACCGGCGCGCCACCGACGGCCTCGATGGCGGGCAGCACGTCTGCGCGTTCGCGCACGAACATCGTGGCGGGCATGCCGATGTTGTGACGCGAGAGGATCTGCGAGGCGCGCAACTTGTCGCGGGAGTTGCCGATGCCCGCCGAGGTGTTCGGCGTGTACACGTCCATCTGTTCCATCTGCCTCACCACGGCCAGACCGAAGTAGGTGATCGATGCACCGATGCGCGGAAGCACCGCGTCGTAGTTGGACACCGGCTTGCCCCTGTACATCAGGTCGGGCTCGTCCCCGGCGAGGTCGATGGCGAAGCGGAGGGTGTCGAGCACCTTGGCCTTGTGACCTCGTTCGGTCGCGGCGGTGCGCAGTCGTTGGGTGCTGTAGGAGCGCGGAGCGCGGGAGAGAATCGCCAGTTTCATGTCAACAGGGGCCTTGGAGGTAGGAGCGACCGGGATCGACCAGGAACCGCCCCTTGATAGCGGCGCGGCCCAGAAGCATCCGGAACCCCATCGTGTCACGGGAGGTGAGGGTGATGTCGATCGGCCAGGCAAGTGCACCGACGACCACCTCGGTGCGGATCACCGGACGAATCTCGGTCCTGCCGTTGGAGGACCGGACCTTCCGGAATCCCACCACCTCGCGGCTCACCATCGCCCTGCCCTCGCCGGAACGCTGCAACGGGTGGTACTCGAAGTGGGCCACCGTCGCACCCTCGGACTCCTCCAGTGTGAGTCCGAATGCGTGCAGGGCCGACGTGCGGGCACCGGTGTCGACCTTTGCCTTCACCGGATCGTCACCGAACTCGGGGATCACGACCCACTCGCGCCACCCGATCACGGACTTCGTCGACTTCGGACCCATCGTCAGATGATCCCACCAACGCGGCTCGGGCGCTGGATGCCTCTGTCCGGCGACCGGACGGGTTCAGCTGGCGAGTGCCTCGGCGACCGCCTCGTTCACCACCTCACCGGCCCTGGTGTTCAGGCCGCGGGCGAGTGCGGCGTCGCCCGAGGTGGCGTCCTGCACACCCCTGACCGCCAGCTCTGCGAGGTAGGGGAGGGTGACGTTGGTGAGGGCATAGGTGGAGGTGCGCGGGACCGCTCCGGGGATGTTGCCCACGCAGTAGTGGATCACACCGTGCTTCTCGAAGGTCGGCGACTGGTGGGTGGTCTCGCTGGACGTCTCGACACATCCGCCCTGGTCGATCGCGATGTCGACGATCACCGAACCCGGGCGCATGCCCACCACCATCTCCTCGGTGATCACCACCGGAGCGCGGCCACCGGGCACGAGCACCGCGCCGATCACCAGGTCGGCATCGGCGACCGCCCGCTCGACCTGACCGCGGTTGGAGGTGAGCGTGATGATCCGTCCCATCTGGATCTGGTCCACCCAACGGAGTCGGTCCACGTTGCGGTCCAGCACGTCCACCTCGGCCTCGAGGCCGGCGGCCATCCAGGCGGCGTTCCAACCCACGTTGCCGGCACCGAGCACGACCACCCGCGCGGGACGAACACCCGGGGCTCCCCCGAGCAGCACTCCCCTGCCACCGTTGTGCCGTTCCAGGAAGTGCGCGCCGATCTGCACCGACATGCGTCCGGCCACCTCGCTCATCGGTGCCAGCAGCGGCAGCGCGCCGTCGTCGGTCTGGACCGTCTCATAGGCGATCGAGGTGACCCCCGCGGCGAGCAGCGCATCGGCCACCGCCGGGTAGGCGGCCAGGTGCAGGTAGGTGAACACCACCAGGTCCTCGCGGAAGTACCCGAACTCCTCGGGGAGGGGCTCCTTGACCTTGCAGAGGATGTCCGCACCGGCCCACAGCTCCTCGGCGGTGGCGACCAGTTGTGCACCGGCCACGCGGTACTCGTCGTCGGGGATCGAGGCCCCCTCGCCCGCGCCCGTCTGCACGAGCACCTCGACGCCCCGATGATGGAGCTCGCGCACTCCGTCGGGGGTGATGGCCACCCGGTACTCATCGGCCTTGATCTCGCTCGGCACCCCTACGACGGTCACGTTCCCAATCTACCGGCGCTGCGACCCGGCCGACCGGGGACGCGATTCCGATCGCCACGGAGCCGCCGGTTGACAAGCTGGAACCGCCCGGCCCATCGTTCGACCACCCACCGACACGAAGGGGACGCGATGGCAGACGTGACACCGATGTTGATCGATGGTGAGGCGGTGGAGACCGACGAGGTCGCCGTGGTGAGGTCGCCCTTCGACGGCTCCGAACTGGGTCGGGTGCCGGTGGGTTCGGAGGCGCACATCGACCGCGCGGTGGCCGCTGCGCTCGCCCGGCACCGCGCCGGCGCGCTCCCGGCTCACCAGCGAGCGGAGATCCTCGACCGGGCGGCGGTCGCCATCGATTCCCGCAGCGAGGAACTGGCGCGCTCGATCAGTGCCGAGGCGGCCAAGCCCATCTCCGCGGCCCGGGTGGAGACCCAGCGCTGCGTGGACACCTTCAGGTTCTCCGCCGGGGTGGCACGCTCGCTCACCGGTGAGATGGTCCCGATGGACGCATCCAGCGCCGGGCTCGGCAAGATCGGATTCACGCTGCGACTCCCCGTGGGCGTGGTCGGTGCGATAAGCCCGTTCAACTTCCCGCTCAACCTCGTGGCGCACAAGGTCGCTCCGGCGATCGCCAGCGGCTGCCCGGTGGTCCTCAAACCTGCGTCCGCAACACCGCTGACCGCACTGCTGCTCGCCCGGTTGCTCGAACACGATGCCGGGCTGCCGCCGGGTTGGCTCAACGTGGTGACCTGCCCCGGAGCCGTGGCCGACCGGCTGGTCACCCACGATGACGTGGCGGCCATCAGCTTCACCGGGTCACCGCCGGTGGGTTGGGGTATCCGCCAACGGGCCCCCCGCAAGCGTGTCGGTCTCGAACTCGGCAACAACGCACCGGTGATAGTCCACCGGGACGCCGACCTGGCCACGGCGGCCGCGAAGGTGACCAGGGGCGGCTATGCCTACTCCGGACAGACCTGCATCTCGGTACAGCGCGTGTACGTGCACCGTGAGGTCTGCAACGAGTTCATGACGTTGCTCGACGCCGCGGTGAACGAGCTCGTGGTCGGTGATCCCGCGGACGAGGCGACCGACGTGAGCGCCCTCATCAACTCCGGGGAGACCGACCGGGTGGAATCCTGGATCGGCGAGGCGGTGCAGGCCGGGGCCACCCTGCGCACCGGCGGGACCCGGGAACAGGGGCTGCTGCGCCCGACCGTGCTCACCGATGTGAGCGCAGACATGCAGGTGTGCCGCAACGAGGTGTTCGGGCCGCTGGTGGGAGTGCAGACCTACAGCGACATCGGAGAGGCGTTCGACGCAGCCAACGACACCCGGTACGGCCTTCAGGCCGGCATCTTCACCAACGATCTCTCCCTGGGGATCGAAGCGGCACACCGACTCGACTTCGGGGGCGTGTGCGTGAACGAGATACCCACCTACCGCACCGACCAGATGCCCTACGGAGGCATCAAGGACTCCGGCAACACCAAGGAGGGTCCCGCCTGGTCAGCACGCGAGATGATGACCGAGGAGCGCATGGTCGTGATCCAGGCCAACTGATCGGGTCTTCCCGTCACCGGGTCCCGGGGCGGGCGCGGGCTCAGTTGCCGCTGAGGTCTGCCACCACGGGGGCGAAGTCACGGGCCTTGTCACCGGGGATCACGGTGTAGGAGTAGCCCCAGCGTTCCCTTCGGTGCTGCAGGTCCTCGGCCACCTGCGAGGTCGTGCCCACCAGGACCATCGGTGACTCCAGACCGGTTCCGGGTTCCACCCCGAACAGTTCGCCCAGGAGTGCACCTACGCTGTCGCGGTCGTCGGTGATCTCCGCTGCTGCCAGCCAGGCGTTGAACTCGATGTCGGCCACGTCCTTGCCGTCGGTGCGCTTCTGCGCACCCTCGCCGACCCAGGCGAACTTCTCGTCGATGCGTTCGGGCATTCCGTCCTGGGCCGCGGCACTGTCGATCTCGCCGGAGTGGATCGACGGGTTGACCCCGACGATGTCCGCGAAGCTCCCGGCGAATCGCAACAGCCGGGGGGCGCCACCACCGATCAGGAACGGAGGGCCCTCCGGACGGTGCGGCCTGGGCTGTCCGGGCAGATCCGCCACCTGGTAGTGCTCACCGTCGAAGGTGACCGCCTCGGTGGTGAACAGGCCCCGCAGGATCGTGGCGTGTTCGATCATCCGACTCACCCGAACGCCGGGCCGGTCCATGGGGATCCCCGAGTAGTCGTAGTCGGACCGCTTCCACCCAGCTCCCAGCCCCACCTCGAGACGGCCCTCGGAGAGCGCGTCGATCGTGGCCAGCTCCCGGCCGGTCACCGCCGGATGGCGGAAGTCGCAGTCCAGCACCAGTGCGCCCACGTTGAGCTCGGTGGTGACCGCGGCAGCCATGGCCATCGCCGAGATCGGCCCCAGCCCCTCATCGAAGTGATCGGGCACGAACACGGTGGAGTACCCGAGATCCTCGATCTCGCGGCAGGTGTCTGCCCAGCTCAGGCCGAACAGGGGCTCGTTGAGCTGCGCGGCGAATCTGAACGGTTTCGGTGTACTCGGCATCCGGCGAACCTACCCGCCCCGGAGCACCGTGATCCGGGACTCCCTAGAGTCTGTGCCATGTGCAGGAACATCACTCCCCTCCGTGGCCTCGCGCCACCCGCAACCACCGAGGAGGTGGAAGCCGCGGCGCTCCAGTACGTGCGCAAGGTCGGTTCGCTCGCCTCGGTCTCCGAGGCGAACCGAGCCGCGGTCGAACGAGCTGTCGCCCGGATCTCCGAGGCGACCCTCGAACTCCTCGAGGCGCTGCCCGAACGTCGGGTGCCGCCGAAGGTCGATCCGCCGCTCCGCCGTATCGCCGCCCGGGCCGCAACCTGAGGCTCTGCCACCTCCGGGGCTCCGTAAGCTCGAAGGCACTGTCACCTCAAGGCGCTGTCACCTGAACGGTGCGGGTGGCGGTGCCGGACCACCGTTGTCGCGCTCGGCGCCGCCGGGGATCACCCGGAGCAGCTGTTCGGCTGACCAGTAGGCGGCATAGCTCGCCGCCGTGGCCAACGCAGGAACCGCCACGAACCACGCTGCATATCCCGCCAGTGCAGCGGGAGCGCGGTTGGACCAGCCCCACAACGGGGCGGCCACCACCGGCGCCACCACCGCGGCCAACGAGATCAGCCAGCGGCCGCCGACCAGCGACCAGACCAGCACCGCGGTGCCGGTCACCGAGGCCAGGACCCACAGCACCAGCGCCAGCCTGGCGACCACCGAACGTGTCCAGCAGGTGGCCATCGTGACAGCCGCGTGCATGAGGCGCCGCCTCAGCACCGGCACCTCGCACGACTCCATGGCGCGGAGGAACACCGCGTCGGCATGGGCGCGCCTGTCGGCCGCACCGCCGCGGTCGGTCTCGCCCTCGCGCAGTGAGCGGTTCGCGTCGGCCACGAGGGTGTCGTGGACCAGCGCGGCCGGGGTGTGCCGACCGTTCACCGGAACGAACCAGGCCATGAACAACGGGATCGATGCCAGGTCGGTGTCGACCAGGGTGTCAGCCGATACGACCACCCGATCCGTTCCGTCGTCGAAGAGGATCCCCTCGTTGATCGTGAATCGGTCGTCATCCACCTGGCCGAATGAGAACACCGCCGGATCTCCGCCCCGCAGGTCGCGGAACGGGGCGGTCGGCCCGGTGAAGGACCAGCTCAACTACCCCACCACCCCGCCGTAGGTGTGCTCGGTGCCCGCGGCTGTGCCCTGTTGGGCAACAGACGCGGCCAGGTCGGCCGCGAACATCTCGCCGACCTTGTCGTGTCCGGGGGAGAGCATCACGTGCAGACCACCCTGCTGGCGATCCATGTTCCAACCTCGTTCGTCCATCCGGTCGCCGACCGCCTCGATGTCGATGTCGCCCGATGCCTCGGGATCCACACCGATCTGGAACACCGACATGTCGGGCGTCGGCACCACGACGAGGCCTTCGGCTCCATCCACCGCAGACCGGAACGCCCTGGTCGCCTCGAGCACCCTGCGACCCAGGCGCAGATAGCCCTCGCGACCCAGGTGGGTGATCGTGGCCCAGGCGGCGGCGATGGGTGGCCCCGGCCTCGTTCCGGCGGCGGAGGCCGATGCGTAGAGACCTCCGGGCCAGCTGTCGTACATGAAGATCTGGCGCCGGTAGAGGTCCTCGTCGCGGTAGCTGATCGTCGAGACGCCCTTGAAGCAGTAGCCGTACTTGTGGATGTCCGCTGACAGCGACGTGACCCCTTCCACCCTGAAGTCCCACGGTTCGACCGATTCGCCCAGCTCCTCCCAGAACGGCAACAACCAGCCACCCAGGCAGGCATCGACGTGACAGAGCACGTCGCGCTCAGCGGCCATGGCGGCGATGTCCGCCACCGGGTCGATCACCCCGAAGGGATACGACGGCGCCGAGACCACGACGATTGCGGTGTTGGCGTTGATCGCCGAGGCGAAGGCCTCCGGAACCGCCCGCCCGTCGTCACCCACCTCGGTGAACACCTGGGTGACATCGAGGTACTTGCAGGCCTTGGCGAACGCCGGATGCGCAGTGATCGCACAGACCAGCTCGGGCGCCATCACCCCCCTGGCTCGTGCGTGGTCGCGTGCGGTCTGCACGGCCAGGAATATCGACTCGGTGCCACCAGAGCTCAGCGACCCCGCCGATGCTCCGAACAGCGACCGGGTCATCCCCAACACCTCTGACTCCATCCGCAGCAACGTGGCGTAGCGGAACGGGTTGAGTGCGTTCTCGTGCAGGAACATGCCGGCGACCTCGTGTTGGAGGCTCTCCAGCTCGGGGTCATCGGTGTTGTAGACGAGACTGAACGCCTTGCCCCCGCGCCAGTCGAGATCGCCGGTGCGCTCGGCGCGCATCTCCTCCAGCAGCTCCTCGCTCGGTCGGCCCTTCTCGGGGAATGACGTGTCGGCCATGTGTACCTCCGGTTACTGCTGCCCCGTCGACAGCGGCTGGTCGACTGTACCCACCAGAACCCGGGCGAGCCGGAGAACACGGTCCACACCTGCCCGAGCGGGGCGCGACGGGGCAGGGGCCCAGCGCCGATGGGGGCGAAATCGGGATGCCCAGGGTGGCCGCGATGGTGGAGACTGCTCCGATGGACAGCGGAGCCACAGAAGCCGTGCGACCCGGCGATGCGGAGCCGACCGACGACCAGATCGACCCGAGCCTGGTGCTCCACGCCCGGGACCTGCGCAAGTCCTTCGAGGACACCGTGGCCGTGGACGGGGTGAGCCTGGCCGTGCACCCGGGCGAGCGGGTCGGGATCGTGGGTCCGAACGGCGCCGGCAAGACGACCACGCTGTTGATGCTCCTGGGAGCCATCGAGCCCGACTCGGGCACCGTGGACCTGGTGGGCCAACGCCTGCCCGACGGCAGGGGCGAGGCCATGGCCCGGGTCGGCTTCGCCGCGGGCTACATCCCGCTGCCCGAGCGAATGACGGTGCGCGAGACCCTGGATCTCTTCGGGACCCTGTACGGGCTCGCCGAAGCCGATGCAGCAGCAGATCAGGTGCTCGAGGAGCTCGGTATCCCGCACCTGGCCAAGCAGCGGTGCGATTCGCTCTCCTCGGGTCAGGGCACACTCGTGGGATTCGCGAAGGCGGTGATCCACCAGCCCGAGCTGATCGTGCTGGACGAGCCCACCGCCTCACTCGACCCCGATGTGGCCATGCGTGTGCGCGACCGCCTCGAGGTGATGAACACCGAGCACAACGCCACCCTGTTGCTGACCAGCCACGACATGCGCGAGGTGGAACGGCTCACCACGCGGGTGATCTTCCTGCGAGCGGGGCGCATCATCGCCAACGGGCCCGCAGAAGAGGTGGTGGAGGAGGCCGGCTATCCCGACCTCGAGACCATGTTCCTCGCAGAGGCCTCCCGCCTGCGGACGACCGAGGTGTGACATGACAACGCAGATCCGAGAACCCGTCCGGTCCCTGGCACACCCGGCGCGCGCCCGGGTGTGGGCCATGTCGAAACGCAACATGCTGGTGCAGTCGCGCAACCCCGGTCACTGGTTCCTGCTGCTGGTGCTACCGCTGGTGGACGGCCTGCTGTTCGGCTCGATCGGAGTGGCCTTCGGCGAGGGCGAGGCCCCCGTGCGGCTGCTGGTCACCGGGGTGATGTTGTTCCACCTGATCTGGCAGATCACCCTCGCCGGCTCCCTCGGACTGCTCGAGGAGGTCTGGTCCCGCAATCTGATGAACCTGATCGCGACGCCCCTCACCGAGCGCGAGTTCCTGGGCGCGCTCGGCCTGGTGGGACTGCTTCGCACCATGGTCTCGGTGAGCGTGATCGCGCTGGTCGGGTTGGGTTTCTACTCGGTGGCGCCGGACTCGGCGGGCTGGGTGCTGGTGCCGGGAGCGGCGATCCTGCTGTTGTTCGGTTGGGCGATCACACTGTTCGTCATCGGGTTGACCCTGCAGTACGGCGACAGCGCCGAGGTGTTCTCCTGGGGCACCCTGGTGCTGATCATGCCCCTGTCGGGTGTGTTCTACCCGGTCGATTCACTGCCGGCGATCCTGCAGCCGATCGCCGAGGTGATCCCACTCACCCGGGTGTTCGCGGCGGTACAGGAGGGACTCGACACCGGTGCCATCGCCTGGGACCAACTGGCGATCGCAGCGGTCGGCACCCTCATCGCACTGGCCCTGGCCACCTGGTTCGTGGATCACCAGATGAGCAGGTTCCGCCGACTCGGCTGGATCACCCGCTTCACCTGAGCCGCTGGCCGCTCAGGTGGTGCCTCTGGTCGCTCAGGCGGTGCCGACCTCGTGTGCGGCCGCGTTCATCGCCTCGGCCAGCTCCAGGTCCGCTTGGGTGACGCCACCTGCGTCGTGCGTGGTGAGTTCCACCGAGACACGGTTGTAGACGTTCTCCCATTCGGGGTGGTGATCCATCTTGTCAGCGGTCGGTGCCACCTTGGCCATGAACTTCATCGCGTCGCCGAAGTCCTCGAACTGGAAGGTCCTCAACAACCGGTCGCTCCCGGTACCAACCGCCCACGGATGGTGGTTCGCGGCCCACTTGCGGATTGCGTCGTCGGAGAGCACCTCGCGGCTGGGACCGTCGTTGTTCGTGTCGTTCATGAGCCCATTTTCGCGCACTCGACCCGCTGCACCGTCACGCGCGGCCCGACGGCCGCCGCGCGACACTGCTCTGATGCAGACGATGCCGACACCACCGCTCGGAGTGGCGCCCGGACGGGAGCGAACCGCCGCCGGATCGAACCGCCGTGCGACGCGCCGCAGGGCGGTCCTGGCGGGGGTGGGCGAGGCCAGGAACCATCCCGAGCGCGGAGATCAGCCGACCCAGCCCGTCGCACTTGCCACCACCGCTGCCCGCTCGGCACTGGCCGAGGCCGGCCTGGCGGTCGATTCCTCGGCGGTGGGGATCGTCTGCGCCACCGTCGGCTCCGACGATTCACCCGACCCGGCTGGCGCGGTCCGCGAGGCTCTCGGGCTCAGCGGTGCCGGCACCGTTGTCGCAGGAGTCGGCGTGCCGCAGCAACGTCTTGTGAGCAGTGCCATCCTGGCGGTCGAGAGCGGCAGCGTGGACTCGGTGTTGATCATCGGTACCGAGGCGAAGTCCAGTTCGCTGACGGCGCGCCGATCGGGTGGCGCCGCACCCGAGACCCCCCAGGGCCCCGGCGCGGACGACCTGTGGTTGCCCGAGGGCGAGTTCATGGCCGAGGCCGAAGTGGCAGCTGCCATGTGGGACCCGGTCACCCAGTACGCGCTGATCGATTCGGCGCTCGCCCGGGCCGAGAGCCGCTCACCGCAACAGCTGCGCGGCGACGTGTCGGAGCTGTGGGAACGGTTCGACCGCGTCGCCGGCTCCAACCCCGAGGCCTGTTTCGCCGCTCCACACACTGCTGCCGAGCTCGCCGCCACGACCGAGGACAACCGACTGCTGGCGTTTCCCTACAACAAGTGGCACTCCACCCAATGGGCGCTCGATCACGCGGTGGCTCTGGTCATCAGCGCGGAGGAGGTTGCCCTCGCGAACGGAGTCGCGGCGGACCAGCTCGTGCACCCACGGGTGGCACTCGACTCCTCTTGGGGCCTGTCGCTCACCCGCCGCGCCGAACCACACCGCTGGCCGATGATGCGCATCATGGGCGAGGCAGCCGCCGAACATCTCGAGGCGGACCTGTCCGGGATCGACGCCACCGAGCTCTACTCGTGTTTCCCCGCATCGGTGCGGGTGCAGCAACGAGAGCTGGCGCTGGCGGTCGAGGGCACGCCCACCGTGCTCGGCGGGATGCCCTTCGCCGGTGGACCGTTCAACCACTTCACCTACATGGCCACTGCAGAGCTGGCGCGTCGGCTGCGTTCGGGAGAGTCGGATCTGGCCCTGATCAGCACCGTTTCGGGACTCCTCACCAAGGGTGGGCTGATGGTCTGGGGTCGCGAACCCGACCCCTCCGGGGCACTGGTCGCCGACGTGGCACCCGAGGCCCGAGCAGCCACCCTGCCCCAGGACCTGGCCCCGTTCGACGCGGACCGCGACCTGCGCGCCGACGACACGGTCGTGGCGGCGACCGTCACCGGGGGGTTCGACCCGCGGGTGTTCCGGATCGTCGATGACCAAGAGGGTGTGCGTCACGTGATCAGCCGTTCCGCTGAGGCCGGCGAGGACCCTCTCGCGGTGCTCAGGTAGAGGTGTTCAGGTAGAGGTGTTCAGGTAGAGGTGTTCAGGGACCGGTGAGGGGTCCTTCACAGAGCTGGCCCAGCACGTAACGGGAGAAGAGCTCCGCCTCGTCGATGTGCGGGTAGCCACTGAGAATGAAGGTGTCGATGCCGAGGTCCATGTAGCCACGCAGCTTGGCCAACACCTGGTCCGGGTCGCCGACGATCGCTGCACCACACCCCGACCGGGCGCGTGAGATACCGGTCCAGAGGTTGTCCTCCACGTAGCCGTCGTCGCCGGCGGTGTCGCGCAGTTCCGCCTGTCGCAACACCCCGGCGGAGGAGACGTCGAGGGAGCGGGCGCGTATGGCCTCACCCTCGTCGCGCCCGAGCCCGGACAACAGGCGCTCCGCCGCCAGACGGGCCTGTTGTTCGGTCTCTCGCACCACCACGTGCACCCGGTAGCCGAAACGCAGCTCACGCCCGTGACGCCGGGCCCGCTGGGTCAGATCGGCGATGATCGCCGCCACCGCATCGATCGTGTCGGGCCACATCAGGTAGACATCGGCGGCGCGGGCAGCGACCTCGCGGGCCGGGTCCGACAACCCTCCGAAGTAGAACGGGGGCACCGGTGCCAGGCCCGCCGCTACGCGGTCGTCCAGCCTTGCCCGGGCGATTCGTGGCGGCTCCAGCTCGAGGTCGTAGTGCTCGCCGTGGTGCTCCAGCGGTTCACCCGACAGCAGCGTCCGCAGGATCGTCATCACCTCGAGGGTGCGGTCGTAGCGCGGTTCGGAGGCGAGCGTGGCACCGGGTAGGTCCGAACTGATGATGTTGACCGTGAGTCGACCCGCCAGCATCTCGTCGAGCCCGGCGAGCTGGCGCGCCAGCTGCGGCGGCCACATCTCGCCACAGCGAACCGCCAGCAGCACCTTGATGCGTTCGGTGTTGGCCGCGATGCCTCCCGCGAAGGGCACACCGTCGATCCCCAGTGCATATCCCGAGGGCAACAGCACGTTGTCGAACCCGGCGGTCTCGGCGGTGAGCACGATGTCACGGCAGTGCTCCCACGACGAGACCAGAGCCGGGTCGGCGACACCCAGGTACTCGTAGTCGTCATCGCAGAGAGCCGAGAACCAGGCCACCTCCGGCCGGTCGACGGCACCGGGTGCGCTCACATCGGTGGCGTTCACGGCATCGCCTCGCCCCTGGACGCGACGAGGACCTCGTACCACTCGCTGCGCGACAGCTCGACCTCCACGGCGCGGGCGCACGACCGGATCCGTTCGGGATCCTGGGTGCCGATGATCGGCACACAGCGCGCCGGGTGTGCCATCACCCACGCGAGCAGAACCGCGGCCCGCGTGGTTCCCCGCTCTGCTGCGATCCGATCGCACACGGCGGCCACCCGCACGGTGCGCTCGTCATCGTCGGGGCCGGCCCCGCCGAGCAATCGGCCACCCCCGAGCGGACTCCAGGCCAGGGGCAGTACCGAGCGCTTCATGCAGTGGTCCAGGGTGCCGTCGGTGAGCGGGTCCAGGCAGAGTGCGGAGAACTGCGGCTGGGTGCTGACCAGGGGTGCCTCCAGATGCGCCTCGAGTGCGGTGGTCTGCGCGACCGAGTAGTTGGACACCCCCACCGAGAGCACCTTGCCATCACGAACCAGATCGTCCAGCACCCCCGCCACCTCGGCGGGGTGTGCGAGCAGATCGGGGCGGTGGACCTGGTAGAGATCGACATGGTCCACTCCGAGTCTCCGGAGCGACGCCTCACAGGCCGCCCGCAGGTAGCCGGCTCCGGAGTCGTACGGAACCGGAGGGGTGATCCCGCCCTTGGTTGCCAGCACGATCTCCTCGCGCAGCGACGGCCCGGCCGACAGCACCCGCCCGAGGAGTTCCTCTGCCGCTCCGAATCCACCCCGCGGTGCCGGTTCGGAGCCGTCGTAGCCGTAGATGTCGGCGGTGTCGATCAGGTTCATGCCGCAGTCGAGCGCGGTGCGGATCTTGAGTTCCGACTCCTCCAGGGTGCCGCCGGCGAATCGCCAGCAGCCGTACGCGATCGGGCCGATCCCACCCGGGGTCCCGGCCAACCGACCGGTCGGCGGGGCGGTGGGTGTGCCCTCGGGCGACTGGGTGCTCACGGCCAGTTACCGTACCGGCGCATGGACGGGCGCATCGGCTACGGGATCATCGGCACCGGGATGATGGGCGGCGAGCACATCCTCGACATCGGCCACCTCGATGGTGCCGAGGTCGTGGCCGTGGCCGATCCGGTGGACTCCAGCCTGGACTGGGCGGCGGCCTGCCTGGATGCATCCCCCGGTGGCGCCGGGGAGCGCGATCGCGTCTCTGTGTACCGCCGACACCACGACCTGTTGGACGACCCGGCGGTCGACGTGGTCGTCCTCACGACGCCCAACCACACCCACGCCGCGCTGTTGGAGGACGTTCTCGCCACCGACAAGCACGTGCTGATCGAGAAGCCCCTCTGCACGACCGTGCAGGACGCCCTGCGGGTGCGCGACCTGGCCGAGGAGCGCGATGCGCTCACCTGGATGGGCCTGCAGTACCGCTACATGCCGACTCCGTCGGTGATGGTCGAACAGGTGCGCAGCGGGGTCTGCGGCACCACCCGGATGATCTCGATCCGCGAGCACCGGTTCCCCTTCCTGTCCAAGGTCGGTGACTGGAACCGCTTCAACCGCAACACCGGAGGCACCCTGGTGGAGAAGTGCTGTCACTTCTTCGACCTCATGCACCTGATCGCCGGCGCCCGACCGGTGCGGGTCCTGGCGAGTGGAGCCCAGGACGTCAACCACCTCGAGGAGAGCTACGACGGAGAGGTGCCCGACATCCTCGACAACGCCTTCGTGATCGTTGAGTTCGCCAACGGCGTGCGTTCCATGTTGGACCTCTGCATGTTCGCCGAGGGTGGTCGCTTCGAACAGGAGCTGAGCGTCACTGGGGACTCCGCCAAGTTGGAGGCGACCGTGCCCGGAGATGTCGTTTGGGTGGGCCCCAGGGCGGCCGCTGGTTCGCCGGGGACCCGACCGGGAACCGGCGTTACCGAGGTGCCCGCACCGCTCGACCCGAGGGTCCCCTACCCCGAGTTCCACCAGGGCGCCTCCTACATGGAACACCTGGCTCTCCTGGCGGCGATCCGATCGGGCTCAGCTGTGGACGTGACCGTCGAGGAGGGTCTCTGGGCCGTCGCCATGGGAGCGGCGGCCCACCGCTCGATCGACGAGGCGCGCCCGGTCGAACTCAGCGAGTTCGGACTCAGCTGATCAGACCGCCGAGGTGTTGGGTGATGCCTGCTGCTGGCGGGACCAGAACTCGCGCGTCGCGCTCAGGGGATCCTCGACCACCCGGGAGTCCAGGTCCAGCACCAGCACCCGGTGGTCGGCGGCGCCGCGCTCGGGCCAATCGACGTCGGCGTAGACGGGTTTGCCATCCCGGGCGAAGGAGACCCACGCCTCGTGCATCGAGTGCGCCAGGTGTTCCGGCGCCTCCGGCCCCACCAGCACATGGAGCCGGTGGTCGCTGACCAGGTCGAACACGAAGGGGATCTCGAGCGCGTGCGAGGCACCCAGCATCCCGTCGAAGGCGGGGCTCTGCCAGTCGAAGCGGTACTGCCACACCGCCGAGTGGTCCACCTGCGCCGCGACCATCGCCTCGGCGGGCATCCGGAACACGAAGTCGGTCATGAACGCGATCTCCATCTCGGCCGGGGAGGCCTCGGGGTGATCCGTCTCATACGCGGCCAGCGCTCCGCCCGGGTCCTCGGTCAACAGGCCCAGTCGGTCGAGCAGCTTCTCCCGAGTGTCCGATGGTGCGGCCATCATGGCGAACAGCTTCCACTCCTCGAGGTTGGTGCCGATCAGCAGTGACACCCCGGACGCCGCCCCTTCGGCCATGGCTCCGAGCGGATCGGTGGGCAGGACGACACCATCGGCGACCGGGCGGAACGGCAGGAAGGCCAGGGGTGAACCGAAGCGGGCCATCACGGCTTCGGGGTCGCTGATCCGCTCGGCGGACATCTTGGCGTGCGCAGCGAGCAGGTCCGCCACGGGCGCTGCCCGGAGTTCCTCCACCGAGGTGAACCCACCCATGGCCATGAAGTCGTCGGTGTCCGCCCGAGCCTGTTCGGAGGACTTGGCCGACGAGAGAGCTCCCGACTGGCTGATGGCGCGCTGGAACAACCCGCGCGCAGCCGGAGCGGTCATCAACAGCGAGACGCTCATGGCGCCGGCGGACTCACCGAAGATCGTGACGTTGTCGGGGTCGCCGCCCAGAGAGGCGATGTTGCGTCGCACCCAGCGCAGGGCCTCGACCTGGTCGAGGAGCCCCACGTTGCCGGATCCCGAGTAGGCCGGATCCAGGTGGCCGAGCTCGAGGAATCCGAGGCTGCCCAAGCGGTAGTTGAGCGACACGCAGACGACCCCGCTGCGGGCGAAGGACGAGCCGTCGTACAGCGGTGAGGACCCGGACCCCATCTCGAATCCACCTCCGTGGATCCAGACCATCACGGGTAGGGGCACCTCGGGTTCGGTGTCGGGGGTCCACACGTTCAGGTGGAGGCAGTCCTCGGACCAGTGTTCGGTCTCGCCGCCGAACAGGGCGTCCATCATCGACGGGTTCTGGGGTGACACCGCACGGAACGCCGTGGCGTCGAGCACCTCGGAACGGTCCGCAACGGCCTCCGGCGGGGCGAACCTGCGCTCACCGGTGGGTTCGAGCGCGAAGGGGATTCCGGCGAACCGGGTCGTCGAACCGTCGGAACGGCCCCTCAACGGACCTGATGGGGTTTCGACGGTTACGTCGTGTGTGCTCTCGGACATTGGTGCTCCTCGGTTCTGGTCTCGGTTGTTCGGGGCTGCTGGTCGTCGGGGACTGCTGGTCGATCAGGTGATTCAGCTCGGCAGGGGGAGGCGGGACTGCAGTTCGCGGATGATTCCGATCTCGCGCTCGCGCAACGGATCGAGCACACGTCGGGCCCGCTCTCCGACGGGACCGGTGCGCAGAGGTGCCGGGATCACGAATCCTCCGACCCTGACCGCTTCGCGCAGGGGCAACCAGGCGAGCTGTTCGGCCAGCCCCCAGGGCAGGCCGTGCATGCGGCGAACGCGATCGGGCAGGGTGCCGGCCATCAGGAGGTAGAGCACCCGCTGTGCGGGGCGCGTGGCAGCCGGCGACGGCAGGTTCACAACGGCCACTGCGGCCCGGTTGGCCATCTGGAGCACGTGGGGTCGATCCGAGTGGATGTATCCGAAGTACACCTCGCGGAACTCCTCCCAGCTGGCGGGAGCGGCCTCGGCGGGCATGCCGAACAGCTCTCCGAACAGACGCCAGTCGTCCCAGTAGCGCACCTTCTCCTCGTCGGTGAGGTCCCGCACGTAGCTGCTGTAGATCGCATAGGCCGATTCGCACAGGACCGCCATCGTCCACAGCGCCAGCCAGGGGTCCGACGCACTGTAGGAGGACCCCGCCGGGTAGTCCGGCCCGATTCCCTCCTCGACGGTGCCCTCGACGCGCGAGTGCATTCTGGCGACGCGGTCGAGTGTCCTGTCGGCCTCGGCCCGGGGCTTGAAGAACACGTCCTCGAAGGCTGCCTGGGTGTCGAGGAGGCGGCCGTAGTAGTCGCCCGTTCGGGTGGCCCGACTACGCAGGTAGGTGCCGGTGAAGGCCATGGGCTCCAGCGCTCCGACCACGAGGGCGCGCGAGCCGTAGAGCATTCCGACCAGACGTTCCTCCATCACCATTCGGAGGACCGACTCTCCTCGGGGGAAGTAGCCGTCGCCGCGGTCGGTCTCGTCGCTCATCGCTCCCCCTGGTCGGTTCCGGGCGCTACCGGAGAGTGCAGGGCTCGCCACCCCGCTGCCATGCAAGGTTGGTGGAACTTGACCGAGCGGTCAAGGCTCTGTGCGCAGGCGCGGTGCCGACACCACCGCACCGGCCGCCAGCAACCCGAGCAACAGCGGGAACATGACCTGCAGGGTCAACGACTGACCCACCCACACGCTGCGCGGGCCCACCGCATCCATGAGGTCGCGCGACAGGGCCACGGGGACGATCGCTCCCGCCAGGGTTGCCAACAACACCGGGATCACACGCCAGCGGCCGCGCAGGGCGAGCGCCGGGACCACCGCTGCGCCGCAGATCAGATACGCCACGATGGCGTCCACCATGTCGTCGGTCCTGATCGGTGCCTCGTACCAGGCGACCCACGCATTGGCCGCCTGTGCGGCGAAGAACACCAGTAGGGCCACCACGAATCCCGATCTCGGGCGGAGTGTCCTCCGCCTGGCACCACTGGCGGCGTCGCTGCCGGTCGGGGCGGCCGAACCGGTCCGCGCACGCCTGAGGGGGTCAGCCGCGGCCGGAGAAGCGCCGGTGGAGTTGGCCACCGACCAGACCGGCACCTCCGATGGCTCCACACCCCCACGTCGGTCGCTCACCAACCCGGCTCCTCCACTCACCCTGCGACAGTAACCGGACACGGCGACCGCAACCCCGGTGGAATCAAACGGGCTCTGCGCCCAGCGACGCCCGCCGCGTGCGGTTGCGTTGGCCGTTGATCCCGCCCTCGACCGCGAACACCGCCAGCGCCAACCAGATGATCGCGAAGCCGACCACCTGCCCACCGGCCCATTCCTCACCGAAGACCAACACGCCCAACAGGAACTGGATCGTGGGCGCTATGTACTGAAGGAGTCCCACCACCGACAGATCGACCCGACGTGCTGCCGCTGCGAACAACAACAGTGGCGCCGCGGTCACAACACCGGTGCCGAGCAACAACAGGTCCCGCCCGGGATCCGCCACACCCACCAGCCCGGCGTCACCGGCACCCCGGAACAGGATCACCGCCAGCGCGAACGGCGCCAGGAATCCGACCTCGAGGCTGAGGCCGTCGAGGGATCCCACGGGTGAGACCTTGCGGAGCAGGCCGTAGAGCGCAAAGGTGCCGGCGAGGGCGAGCGACACCCACGGAAGCGAACCGAGATCGATCGTCAACACGACCACCCCGATGGTCGCCAGTCCGACCGCGATCCACTGGAGCCGGCGGAGTCGCTCCCCCAGCACCACCACTCCGAGGACCACGCTCAACAGCGGATTGATGAAGTAGCCGAGGCTCGTCTGGACCACCCGCTCGGCCGAGACGGCCCAGACGAAGACGATCCAGTTGACCGCCAACAACACGCCCGCCATTGCGGCCGCCCGCCGGACCTTCGGCTTGCGCGCCTCCGAGACGAGACGCGGCCAACTCCTCAGGAAGAGATGGGCGATCGCCAGAACGATCGCGGTGGCGACGATCCGGTGTGCGACCACATCCCCCGCACCCAGGTCGTCGAGCAGTCGCCAGTAGATCGGCGAGAGGCCCCACAGCACGTACGCACAGATTCCGACGAATACTCCACGGGACACTGCAAGAACCTACCGGTGGGCGCCACCCGGAGGCCCATCGGATATCGGGCCCATCGCACACAGACAATGGGTCCATCGGACCATTCGCGCCCGAACCCACCCGACCACGAGGCACTGGGGATGTGACGGCGTATCATGAGATGTCATGAAGGGTGACCCAGCCGTGTGGAGCCGTGAGGACATCCTCGCGGATCTGGGCGACTCGGTGGTCACCGCACGGGATGACAAGGCGCAGCCCGTACCCCTGCCGGCGTCGCTGGGTCTCGTCGAGCGTGACGATGCCGATGCGACCTGGGACCAGCAGACCCGCGACATCTACGAACCCGACATGCCCGAGGTGGCTCGCCTCTGGTGGCAGGCGCTCGAGAAGCCGGGAGTGATCCAGCACACCACCGCACGTCGGGAGGCCCGGGATGGTTGGCGCCAGATCATGTTGCAGATCCTCGACCTGCGCCATCAGGACGACATCGGCTGCGTGCTGGTGGCCTCGCAGGACCTGGGCCCGTGCGAGACCCCCGAACACCGCAGCCACCTCCGCGACAACTCCACCGGCGATGCCGAGGTCGCCTGGTTCGAGCGACCGATCTGGCTGCTGCAGGAGCTCGACGCCCTGGGAACCGTGTTGGACACCGAGGGCGACACAGAGGCCCTGTTCGGACGACCGGCCGAGGAACTCGAGGGCAAGATCGTGCTGCAGTTCCTGCACCCCGATGACCACTCCGCAGCGATCGAGATGTGGTCCTCGTTGCTGTCGGACCCGGGCAGCTCGCGCACGATCCGGCAACGGATCATCCGCCCCGACGGCTCCGAGAGATGGATCGAGTCCACCGTGCTCAACCGCCTCGACTCACAGCGATCCGGGGTGTTGTTGTCGATCTCCCACGACGTCACCGAGCGCCGCCGCCACGAACGTGACCTGGAGCACCGTGCTCTGACCGATCAGTTGACCAACCTGCCCAACCGCTTCTCGCTCGACACCTCGCTCGAGAGCATGCTCTCCGATGGCCCGGCCACGGTCGCGTTCCTCGACCTCGACGGGTTCAAGAGCGTCAACGACCAACTCGGTCACAGGGTCGGCGACACCGCGCTCGAGGCGATCGCAGCGCGGCTGTCCAACACCGCTCCCGAATCGGCAGTGGTCGGACGCTGGGGTGGCGACGAGTTCGTGCTGATAGGTCCGGGCGACTGCGAGGACGAGCTGCGCTCGGCGATCGAAGCGGCCTTCGCCGATCCGATCTCGGTCGGCGACGACCAGTGGCATCCCCGTTGCAGCTACGGGGTGGCCCACGGCGACTCCAGCATCGAACCCGACCAGCTCATCCGCTCGGCCGACACCGCCATGTACGAGGCCAAGGAACGCCGGGCCGGCTGACCGGCCCGATTCGGTACGCAGCGGGTGCCTGACGGCGATCCGGTGGCCCGCGACCCGGTAGACAGGGGATCTTCTACTCGCACCGAGGGGGATCCGAATGGCTGAGCGAATCGAGGGACCACCCACGACCCGCAGGCGGGTGCTGTTGCGCAGGCGCCCGGAGGGGCTGCTGGCCGACGACGACGTCGAGGTGGTGACCGAGGCCGTACCCGAACTCGCCGATGGTGAGGCGCTGCTCGACAACGAGGTGATCGGCATCGACGCCTCGGTCCGGTCGTGGCTGGGCGACGGTTCGGGCTACCTACCCCCGGTGGAGTTGGGAGAGGTGGTGCGCTGTTCGACCGTCGGCCGCGTGGTGGCGTCGCGGTGTGACCGCTACGGGATGGGCGACATCGTGACCACGCTGGGGGGTTGGGAGGACTCGTCGGTGATCCGGGACGACTTCTTCTCCACCTGGGTCAGCGAACCCGACCCCGACTACGACCCCGAGGCCTTCCTGGCCCTCTACGGCTCCACGGGCTGCACCGCCTACATCGGGATGATGGAGGTCGGCAAGGTCACCGGCGACGACACCGTGGTGGTGTCCGCGGCGGCCGGGGCGACCGGTTCTGCCGCCGCACAGATCGCGAAGATCGCGGGGGCGAGGGTGATCGGGATCGCCGGCGGTGAGGAGAAGTGCCGTTGGCTCACCGAGGAGGTCGGCCTCGACGGCGCCATCGACCACCGCCACGACGATGTCGCCCAGAAGCTGCGCGAGCTCGCCCCGAAGCGGGTGGACCTGTTCTTCGACAACGTCGGCGGGGAGCTGCTCGACACCGTGCTGGGCCGGCTGGCGCTGCACGCCAGGGTGGTTCTGTGTGGCCACATCGCCAGCTACCTCGACGACGCGGACCAGCCGGCGGTCGGACCTTCCAACTACGTGCAGTTGATCCAGCAGCGGGCGACCATGACCGGCTTCCTGGCCTTCGACGAGGTGCCGCGGTTCCCCGAGATCGGCGAACGGCTGAGGGCCTGGCACACAGCTGGCGACATCGTGGTGCGCACCCAACGCTTCGAGGGCCTCGAGCGAGGCGTGGATGCGCTCAACGCCATGTTCACCGGGTCGAACATCGGCAAGATCGTGATCATCCCCTGAGGCCCACCCAGCTCAGAAGTCCTCCATCCACTGCAGGAGCATCTCGGCGATGACCGGGCCCTGGTCCTCCTGCAGGAAGTGACCGGCTCCCTCGATGGTTCCGTGGGGTTGCCCCTTGGTGCCGGGCACCTTGTCGTGGAAGATCGCGTCACCACCACCGGTGATGGGATCCGAGTCGCTGAACGCCACCAGGAACGGTTTGTCGAACTTCTCGAGCGACTCCCACGCAGCCACGTTGTCGGGAACCGCTGGGTTGTCGGGCTCCATGGGGACCAGAGCCGGGAAGATACGCGCCCCGGCCTTGTAGGACGGATCCGGGAACGGGGCGTCGTAGGCGGCGATGACGCTCTCGTCGAGGTCGGTCACGCAACCACCGTTGACGATGTTTCCGACCGGCAGGTCCTCTGCGTTCTGGCTGAAGTCGCGCCAGGCGATGAAGGCCTCCGAAGCGCCGTACCCCACCGGCAGACCGGTGTTGGCCACGCAGACCCGGTCGAAACGGTTGGAGTGTTCGGCCACCAGGCGCAGACCGATGAGCCCACCCCAGTCCTGGCAGAACAGCGTGATGCCCTCGAGGTTGAGGTGATCGAACAGTGCGGACCGCATCCATTCGACGTGGCGCGCGTAGGTGTAGTCGGAGGTCTCGGTGGGCTTGTCCGAACGACCGAACCCCACCAGGTCGGGCACGATGACCCGCTTGCCCACCTGGGCGAGCACCGGGATCATCGTGCGGTACAGGTAGGACCAGCTGGGCTCGCCGTGCAGCAGCAGCACGACCTCGCCGGAGCGGAGTCCCTCGTCCAGGTAGTGGATCCGCAGCTGTCCACCGTCCCCGTCGGGCACCTCGAGGTAGTGCGGCTCGAAGTCGTAGTCGGGCAGGTTCTCGAAACGGTCGTCGGGAGTTCGCAGTACGTCCATCCCCTGACCGTATAGGCAACGGACCCACGCCGGAGGTCCGCCCCGCCGTTGGTCCCCGCACCCGTGCCCCGGCGGCGGTATCGTCGCCACCATGAGCTATGCATCCGATCCGGTCAACGTCGAGGTCAAGGGGCCCAACCCCTGGCTGCCCCTGGTGATCCTCGGCGTCCTCACCGGTGTGCTCGGAATCTGGATGATGGTCAGCGCGATCGCGGGTACGAAGCTCTCGCTCGGGGTGATCACCCTCATGCTCGCACTCGGGCTGTTCCTCAGTGGGCTCTCCGAACTGGCATGGGCCTCGGACCGCGAATCGCCGATGGTCGGCTACGTACTGGGCGCGCTGTCGATCATCGCTGCGATCGTCGTGCTGATCCACCCCGGTGTCGGCCTGACCGCGTTGGCCGTGTTCATCGGAATCGTGCTCATCCTGGTCGGCGCCGCACAGACGGTCGTCGCATTCATGGGCCGCGAGGAGTTGACCCACTGGGCCGCGCTGGCGGTGTTCGGCGTCGTCACGATGCTGATCGGAATCGCAGCAATCGCCTGGCCCGATGCCACCGTGAGGGTGATCGCGCTCCTGTTCGGCATCCGGCTGCTGGTGATAGCGCTCGGCACCGTGGGCGTCGGCATGAACTTCAAGAAGCTCGCCTGACCATCCAGTCGATCCACCCCGGCGACGCTCCGGTGCGGAATCACCGATCCGAGCCCGGGAGCGACCCATGAGCAACCTTCCGCCACCGAGCGGGGAACCATCGGACCCACCGTTCGGCGGTGGTCCCGGTCCCCCACCCGGGCAGAGCCCCCCACCCGGGCAGAGCCCCCCACCCGGGCAGAGCCCCCCACCCGGGCAGGGCCCGCCGCCACCGGGATCCGGCCAGGGAGTCCCACCACCTCCCGGGCAACCCGGCCCACCTCCCGGTCCGCCCGGGCAGTATCCTCCGGGGCCACCACCACCGGGCCAACCGCCACCGGCACAGTGGGGTCAACCCGGAGCGCAGCCGAGCCACTGGGCCCAGCCACCGGCGACTCCCTACGGCATGCCGAACCAGTCCAGCCGGCAGAACAACATGGCGATCGCGTCTCTCATCACCGGGATCCTCAGCATTCCGATGCTCTGCCTCTGCTACCTCGGGGTACCCCTGGCGATCGTCGCGGTGATCCTCGGAGTGCTCGGCCGCAAGAAGGCCGACGAGGAGATGGGCGGCGAGGGTGCAGGCGTGGCGCTGGCCGGGATGATCACAGGCGGAGTCACCCTCGGCCTGGTCGTCGTAGGCATCGCCTTCTACGCGATCTCGGCGTTGGGCCGCAGTGTCTGACACATCACAGCAAAACGCGATCGGTGCCGATACCCTGTCTTCTTTGTCGGCAGGACCCGACCAAACGGAGGCCTCATGTCCGACCTTCCCCCGCTGTCCGGCGGATCCAACGACGACCCCACCGGGGAGAACCCCGCACCGCCGCCCGGTGGCGCACCGCCCCCTCCTGGTGGTGCTCCGCCGCCGCCCGGCGGCAACGTTCCACCTCCAGGGGCCACACCGCCGCCTCCCGGAGGCGCGCCACCTCCCCCCGGGGGCAACATGCCGCCCCCCGCGGCACCGCAGACGCCCCAGTGGAACCAGCAGGCCCCGGGAGCCCCGGGTATGCCTCCGCCGCAGCCGCAGTACGGTGCTTCCGCTGCGCCGCAGGGAACCAACGGGCTCGCCGTTGCATCGCTGATCCTGGGCATACTCAGCTTCTTCTGCGTAGGCCTCCTGGCCGGACCCCTGGCGGTCATCCTCGGCTTCCTCGGCCGCAAGAAGGCCAACGAGGAGATGGGTGGCAACGGCGCAGGGATGGCACTGGGCGGCATCATCACCGGCCTGATCGGCTTCCTGTTGTCCGGGATGCTGTTCCTCACCTTCTTCGTGTGGACCGACAACGTGGCCGATGAGATCCAGAACAATCTCGACACCGAGATCAATTCGGATCCCTCAGATGGTGAGTGCGACTTCGACCGGTTCCTCCAGGACCCGGACTGCTAGGGCTCGGGGCCCGGCAGGCAACCCGGTCCCACCGGTAGCCCGGTCCCACCGCGACTCAGGTGAGCGGCTCGGGCCAGTCGAAGGTTCCGGACAGCCCCTCGCCCCACATCGCCATGTCGGGAGCCCGGGGCAGTCCCATCGCAGCCAGTTCCTTGGCCGCCGGTGAGTCACCGAGTTCGATCCGCACCTCGGCGGGGTCTATCACGCCGGTCCCCATGTCGATGGTGAGCGGCACCACCGTGGGTACACCGTCGAGGTAGGAGTAGGTGATCGATTCGTGCGAGGTCGGTGTGTCGGCCGACGCGGGTCGGGGGATCGACACGCGCAGGGTCTTCTCGCCATCCATGTCGAGTGCCACCTCCACGCGCTCATCGCTGTAGTCGAAACTGATCTCCTCGACGGTCTTGGGGAGTCCCATCACCTGGTTGCCGGCGTGACAGGTCATCTCCTGGTCGACCGGCATCCGCCACTGGAACGCGCCGACCTCCTCGGGGCGGCCCTTCGGCTGCACGAGCAGTCCGAAGTTGACCTCGAGGTAGTCGCCCCAGGGGTTCTGCAGGTAGTCGACCAGGGCGAGGATCAGCATCGCGGAGCCACCCATGTCGGCGGGCTCGAAGGCGTCGCCGGGCAGCACCGCTGCGGCAGCGTCGAGGGGCACCGACCAGGTGAGGGTGGCGGAGTTCATCTCCTGGACCACCATCGGGAAGTCGATCGACACCCCGTCTATCTCTCCCCAATGGCGACTTGACTGGGCTTGGTTGGTCATGGGATCCCCCGTTGTCGAACTGGTTTTGTTGTCGAACTGGTCTTGTTGTCGGACTGGCTGTGTTGTCGGACTGGCTGTGTTGGCTGACACAGGGTGCCGGGCAACCGGCTACGGAACCGTAACCGGACCCACCGTAGCTAGGCAGGTGTCTCGACCTCGTCCCAGACATCGATGCTGCCCGAGTAGTTCGCCACCCACACCCGGCCGGTCGAGCGGTCATAGGTGATTCCGATCGGGTGGTGTCCCGCCGGAACCGTCTGCAGGATCGACATGTCCTCGGTGGCGAGCTTGGACACGTCGTCGCTCGCGTAGTTGACGACGTAGAGGGCTCGCCCGTCGTTGGAGATGTCCATCGAGCGTGGCTGTTGACCGGTGGCCACCTTGGAGACCACCTCGCCGGAGATGAGGTTGATCTTGGCGACCTTGCCCTCCTTGTTGAGCGTGGCATACAGATAGGCGCCGTCGGGGCTCATCACCAGGTGCCGTGGGCCGGCGCCGACGGGGATCCGGCGGTCCACCGTGCCCGACTCGATGTCGACCGCCACTATGTCGCTGCCGCCCATGACCGCCACGTACGCGATCGTGCCCTCGGGGTTGATGGCGATCCCCCTCGGGTAGCGACCGTCGATCGGCACGGTGTGGAGCACCTCACCGGTCTCGGTGTCCGCGATCGTCATGTCGTAGGTGCACCAGTTGGTGGCCAGCACCTTGGAACCATCGGGGGTGACGGCCACGTACTTGGGCACCGCACCGGCGGGTATCACCTGGTCGACCTGCCAGCTCTCGGTGTTGATGCGGTACAGGAAGCTGTTGGTCGTGCCGTCTCCGGGACTGCACTTGTCGGAGCCCTCGCCGTAGCCCGGGCCGTACATCGAGTAGTTCGAGATGTAGACCTCCTCGCCGTCGGGCATGAAGGCCGCCTCGACCGGGGCTCCCTGGTACTCGCCCTCCTCGTCGATCCCGAAGTCCGACAGCGTCACCGTGTCGGGGATGGTGGAGATGAGGTTGCCGTCCGCGTCGTAGGCCGTGACGGTGTGGCGGTACATCATGTTCTGAGCGGTGACCACGCCGGTGCCCGACGCAACCACCGACTTGGGGCTGATGTCGCCGGTGATGCGGGTCAGCTTCTCCATCGTGAGCGTGTCGGCCGGAGGCCTCGGCGGGATCGTGGTGGTGGTCGTCGTCGTGGTGGTCGGCCCGGCGGTGGTCTCGGTCGCCGACGCGTCGACGTCGCCGGAGTCGGCCTCTCCCGGCGTGGCGATGTCCGCGTTGGAGGTACCCGCGCAGGCGGAGATGACCAGCATTAACGCAGCCAGAACGATTGGCGATGATCGACGGGGCATCACAACAGGTTGCCAGCCCGTTGTGACACGGGCGAGTCAACCCGCAGCGCGGGCCTGTTGGACCTACTTCTCCAGGCGGACGTGTTCGGCCACCAGCATCAGGCCCAGGAGCACCACGACCGATGCGATCAGGTAGAGGCCCTCCCACGACGCTCCCGCCAGCACCACCGCAGCGATGAGGACCATCGCGACGATGCGCTCCAGCGCCATCGCCCGGTACGCCCGCCAGATGGCGATCGACACCGCACCGAGGAACAGCACCAGACCGGCCAGCAACATCAGCCGGATGCTCAGCGGCACCGGGTCCGCGGGGTGCAGTGCGGTCTCCTCGAGAGCGACCGCCGAGAGGATCACCCCGGCCACGATCGGTGCGTGGGCCCAGGTGTACACGTCGCGCACGTAGCGTCCCCGCTCCACATCGGTGACCAGCGACTCCGCCCGGTGTTCCAGCGCCGGGCCGGGGCGGTCGAAGTAGGCCCACCACAGCAGCGCAGCGAACGACCCCGACGCCACCAGGGCGGTGAGCGTGCGCGCCGAGGGAGTCGCATCGTCGGCCAGGGCCTCCACCACCGGCAGCCCGATCGCCACGATCACCTCACCGAGGGCGACGATCACGATCAGAGCGTGTCGTTCGGCGAAGTGGCCCGAGCGGATCACCCACTCCCCGTCACCGGCGGCGACCATCGCCCCGAACACGATCACCAGCGCGACGAGCCATGCGAACACGCGGGCACCGCCGTCGAGGAAGCCACCGGCCACCAGCACCACGATCGCCGCCGCGTTGGGGGCCACCCAGCGCAGGACCGCCCGCTGGAATCCACTGCCCGACTCCGCGCTGAGCGTCTGGATCACGAAGCCGAGCACCATGATGAGCGCCAACGAGATGGCGAAGGTCGGACCACCGGTGCCCAACGCGCTGGACGTGGCCGCAGCCATCGGAACCGAGATGACCGTCGCCACCAGGAAGATCAGCCGGATGCGCCGTCCGTTCCCGGAGACCGCGTTGGCCGCCCAGGTGAGCTGCTGCCACGGCAACCAGAGCAGTCCGAACAACAGGGCGGCCCTGCCCACGCCGGTCCAGTCCGGATCGTGCACGAGCACCCCGACCAGTTGGGAGAAGGCGAACACGTATGCGAGGTCGAAGAACAGCTCCACCGGATCCGCGGTGAAGTCCTCGGTGCGTTCCGGGAGCTCGAGGCCCTTCATCGGGACCGTTCCGTCGGTGGTGCGAAGGCGCGGCGTGAGCCCCGGGGAGACAGCAGGTTGTCGATCGTGAGGTCGAGGATCCGCCAAGACTATTGGTGGGCACCGCGGCCGTTGCGGTCCACAGCCGAACCCCGCCGGGTCCGATCCCACTAGGTTCCGAAGATGGACGAATCCACCGCCACCACCGAATCAGGCGCGTTCCGGCCACCGGGTGAACGGTGGACCCCGATCTCGCCGAAGTTGGCGATCGCCCACCGCCTGAGCCTGACCCTGTTCATCCTGGTGCCGGTGGCAGCCGCGGTGGTCTTCGCGATCCTCGGCTGGCAACTGGCCGCCATCGCAACCGCCGCGGCGACGGTGGTGGTGTTCGTGTGGGCCTGGTGGTTGATCGGTCGGAGGGTGCGTTCCTACGGCTATGCCGAGCGCGCTGACGACCTGCTGGTGGTGCGCGGGATCATGTTCCGCCGACTGGTCGTGGTGCCCTACGGACGCATGCAGCTCGTCGACCTCAACGCGGGTCCGATAGACCGCCTCCTGGGTCTGGCCACGGTGCAGCTGCACACCGCCGCCGCCACCACCGATGCAACGATCCCGGGACTGCCACCCGAGGAAGCCGCTTCGCTGCGCGACCGGCTGGCTGCACGTGGCGAACAACGCTCGGCGGGCCTGTGACCACACCCGACCCGACCGGCGTGGGAACCCCGGGGGCCACCGAACCACGCCACACCCACCCGCTCACCCCACTCGCGCACGCTGCGCAGGTGCTTCCCGTGGTGGTGGCCGCGATCTTCTTCGCCGGCGGCGCCAACGTGGGCACGCGGGTGCTGATCGGCCTCGCTGCCGCGGTGGTGCTGGGACTGGTCATCGCCACGATCAGCTACCTGCAGTGGCAGCGCTTCACGTTCTGGTTCGACGACTCCGCAGACCTGCGAGTCGACTCCGGAGTACTGCAGCACAACCACCAGAAGCTGCCCCTGTCGCGGGTGCAGTCCGTGGAGGTGAACGAGCCGTTCTGGGCGCGGCTGTTCGGTCTGGCGGAACTGATCGTCGAGGTGGCGGGCACCGGCGAGTCCAGAGTGGTGCTGCGCTTCCTGGGGCGCCAGGACGCCCACGATCTCCGCAACGAGGTGCTCGCCCGGGCTGCGGGCCTGGAGGCCAGCACACCGGCTGCACCCGAACAGGTGCTCAACACGGTCCCGGCGTCACAACTGCTGCTGTCGCTGCTGATCAGGGCCAACACCCTGCTGCTGTTCATCCTCTCGGGGGTGTTGTTGACCACAGCGTTCGCCACCGGAGGCCTCGGGGCGCTCAGCCTGGCCCTGGTGACCGGCGGCGTGCCCCTGTTCTCGGTGCTCGGTGAGTTCCTGCGGCTCTACGGGTTCACCGTGGCGAGCAGCCCCGACGGCCTGCGGATCCGCAAGGGACTCACGACAACGGTGGCCAACACGGTGCCGCCCGGACGGGTCCATGCGGTCGGGTTCGTGTCGGGACCTGTCTGGCGTCGGTTGGGCTGGGTGCGGGTGCTGGTCGACCTCGGGGGCAATCCCGGTTCGGGCGACCGCAACGCGCAGGGTTCCACCGTGCTGTTGCCGGTCACCACCTGGCCGGAGGCGCTCGAGGTGGTGCAGCGGGTGCTCCCGGGAGTCGACCTGTCAGCACCCGAGTTCATCGGGGTGCCCGAACGGGCACGCTGGCGCGCCCCGCTGCAACGGCGGCGGATCGGCGTGCAGATGACCGATCGGGCGTTCATCTCGCAGCGGGGATGGCTCAACCAGTGGCTGACCGTGGTGCCCCACGGACGGGTGCAGTCCGCCCGGGTCACCCGGGGACCCTGGGAACGGGCGCTCGGGCTGGCGTCGCTTCACATCGACACGGTGCCCGGACCGGTCCACGCCCTCGTGCCCCACATGGAAGAAGCTGCCGCACGTCGGGTGCTCGAGAGCGAGCTGGACCTGGCGGGCGCCGCACGATCGGCCGACGGCCCCCAGCGTTGGATGCGCGACAGCTAGATCACGAAGCGCCTGCACGGGACTTCAGGTGGGTCCGGTCAGCCCGGCAGCTGTCAGCCCTGTAGCTGTCAGCCCGGAATGTGCCACCACGGGTTGGTGACCAACCCGGTGCGTTGCCCGCTGACCCAGACACGGTCGGCGTTGGCGGCCACGTACGGCGCCCACTGCGAACCGTTGGCCATCGCCACGCCCGCGGGGTCGACCAGATCCATCGGCTCGAACACGGTGCTGTCGTGGAACACCCGATCCGCGACCCCGTTGGCCCAGTAGCGGAGCTCGTTGGCCGCGACCCACTCGCGGGCGGCCAGTTCGGTCGGGCCGGAGCCCGGCGCCGGAGCCACGAACGATGACGTGAAGGCATCGGGCCCCACGCCCACTGCGGTGTCGAGGGTCGCACCGGTGCTGGTGTGCGAGACCGGATAGGGGTCGGTGAACCGGTTGACCGGATCGAGCGCAGCGAAGCTCGCCCGGCTCTCGAGCACGAGCGTGCGCACCCCTGCCCCGTCATCGACGTAGGTGGACCAGTCCGCCCGCACGCCGTTCTCGGTCCCGCTCACCCGCCGCACCTCGAGGGTGAGCCAGTGCTCCGGTGCCGGGTCGCTCTCGGCCAACCGGGTGGGTGCCAGGGTCAGACCGGTCGGAAGGGCTGCCGCGGCCTCGAATGCAGCCAGGTTCCCCGCGGGGATGCGCCAGTGCCAGAATGCCGACTGCGGCGAGCCCTCCACGGTGGTGTGGAGCACCGGTTCCGCGGTCCCGTTCAGGATCGACAGGGCCTCTGAGTTGAGCAGCCCGCTGTACAACGATGCCTTCAACGGCTCGAGTTCGCCCAGTGTGGCTGCGTCGACCAGTCCGTCGGTCTCGGTCACGTTCCACCAGGGGCTGATCGCGAACTGGATCTTGTCGAGGTAGACCAGGACGTGTGCTGGTTCGGGCGCCAGGTACGGCGCGAACTCGGAGTCGTCCTGGAGGGTCACGTCGTCGAGGTCGACCGAGATCAGCGGGGCGCTGTGAGCGGTGGCGTTCTGGAACACGCGGTCGTTGACCCCGTTGATCCAGTAGATGTAGTCGTTCGCCGCCACCCATTCGCGGGTGGGCACCACGTAGTCACGCTCGGCGGGGGCCGGCAGGGCCACGGTCGAGTTGAACAGGTTCTCCCCGGTGAGCACCGGGATGCCCCCGACGAGGTCGGTGCGCTTCATCGAGGTGGTGATCACGTCGTCGGGTCCGAGCGCGTGCGAGAACGGTTCGGGAAGTGCGAGCGGTCCGATCGGATCCAGTGACCCCTCCGCGGCACGGGCCCGGATGATCATGAAGCGTGGGGTCCCCGAGCCGTCATCGACGTAGGTGGACCACTCGGCCCTCTTGCCGGTGGTGATTCCGCTCACCCGGTACACGTTGAGGCTCAACCAGTACTGCGGTGTGGGATCGCTGTCGAGGATCCGCACCTTCGCCAGGGAGAATCCGGGCGGCAGGTCGATCGCAGCGGCGAACGCCGCCGCCTGTGCATCGGGCACCACCCAGTTGACGAAGATCGAGGGCGGTGTGTCCTCCACGGTGAACTCCACGACCGGCTGGGCCTGGCCGTTGCCCACCAGTGCAGCCTGGTCCTGGGCCTGCAACCCGAAGTGCGCGCGCTTGAGCTGTGGCAGGGGTTCGGTGCCGTCGGGTGTGGGCACCGTGCAGGCGGCGAGCAGCACCGCGAGCACGGCCACACCGATCAGCAGTGGGTTCCTCAGCCTCGGCTTTCGCTGGCGTGGAGCCGCTCCGCCCCGCTGCTTGCATGGCAGTGCCGCGCTGGTGTTCGGTGTCATGTCTCGCCCCCTGGTCCCCAGTAGTCCGCCACCCCCGCGGCGGACTTAACATCGTTCACCTTAGACCGGATCGCGCACGGGCCGCCCGGACCGCCGGGGGGTGAGGGGCCCTCAGCGCTCCCAGATGCCCACCGGTGACTGACCGGCCGGGTAGTAGCCCGGCAGCGGTCCGCGCATCGAACGGTTCATCCGTTCGGTCATGCCGTCCGAGAGCACGCCGGCACCCATCATCTCCAGGAACAGTGCCGCAGCGTTTCCGAAGTCGAACCAGTCACGCTGCCAGTTCCACATGCCGTCGCCCGCGTAGCGGAACCAGCTTCCGCCGATGCCGCGCACCTCGTACTCGGAACCGTCGTCGCGTCTGGCGTCTGCCACCTGGCGCCAGAAGCCGACGACCATCGCCTTGGTCTCGTCGATGATGATCTCCTCGTACGGGTAGCTCCAGCCGTCCAGTCCACCCATCTCGGCGCCCAGGGCCAGCTCGCGGATCTCCTCGCGCCCGACCGCCATGAAGTCGGTGTCGGCTCCGTAGTTCCAGCCGTAGGTGGCGTCCTCGGTGTAGAGGTCCGCCATCGGCTTCCAGTCGCCCGCGGCCTCCGCCGCGCGGTTGGCATCCAACCAGCGCTGCACCATCGCTTCGATCTCTGTCCTGTCGAAACCGGCCCTGTCGATTCCAGTCCTCTCTGATCCAACCATGTCGTTCTCCTGTTCGGGATTGTGGGTGTTCTGCTCGGCGGCACTTCCGGTCGGTGCATCCGGCTGTTCAGTGCACCCGGCTGTGCTGTCAGGTGTCGGTGAGTCTGAGGGCATGGGTCGGGCAGTACTTCACTGCCAGCTCCACCGCCGCACGCTGGTCCTCGGGTGGCGAGGCATCGAGCACCACCACCTTGTGGTCCTTGCCCACCTCGAACACCTCGGGCGCCTCGGACTCGCACACCCCGTGGCCCTGACACAGGTCCGGGTCGACCTCGATCCGGATTGCCATCAGCGTCCACCTCCACCGTCTCCACCAGGACTGTTCCCAGCAGAACCGTGCCCAGCAGAACCGTGCCGCCGGCGGTAGCGCACCACACATGGTTGTTCGAGCTGCACGACCATCTTGGAGTGGTCGTTGCGGTAGGTCTCGGGGGCCTGTGCCATCTCGAAGGTCCAGTCCACCAACAGCACCGAGAAGATCGCCTTGAGTTGCATCATCGCGAACGCGGCGCCGACGCAGCGGTGCCTGCCCGCCCCGAAGGGGATCCAGTTCCAGGGGTTGTCGAGATCGTCGTGACGGGGGTCTATGTAGCGGTCCGGGTCGAACGCCTCGGAGTCGCCGAAGGCCTCGGGGATCCGGTTCGACACCGCCGGTGACGCCCCGACGAGCTTGCCCGCCTCGATGGTGAACCCCTCCACCTCCACCGGTTCCATGACCAGGCGCAACAGCAGGATCAACGGTGGGTGCAGCCTGAGTGCCTCCTTGATCGACGACTCGAGCACGGGGATCTCGCGCAGCGCCTGGTAGCTCACGTCGGCCCCGCCGGAGTAGAGCTCGTCGAGCTCCTCCACCACCGAGTCCATGGCGCCGGGATTGCGCAGCAGCTCGATCAGCGTCCACGCCGCGGTGCCCGATGTGGTGTGGTGCCCGGCGAACATCATCGAGATGAACATGCCGGTGATCTGGTCGGCGGAGAACGCGGCGTTGCCGTGTTCGTCGCGCACCGACAACAGCACGTCGACCAGGTCCATGTCGTCCTTGTCGGGCGTCGGCTCCGCGAGCCGCTTGGCCTTGATGCCCTCGATCCGTTGCACCAGCGCGGCCCTGGCCGAGTCACGACGGCGGAAGCTCTCGATGTCGAGGTAGGGATCGACGAACGCCAGCGCGTCGGTGCCCTGTTCGAGGTCGTGGAACAGGTGCGCATAGGACACGTCGAGTTCCTGGCGGAACTTGTGTCCGATCAGGCACGCCGAGGAGGTGTAGATGAACAGCTCGGCGAACCAGTCGAGCAGGTCGATCTCTCCCTCGTCGTCCCACTGCTCGACCATCCGGGTCACCTCGGCCGAGATCGTCTCCGCGTGGCCGCGCATGAACTTGTCGCGCAGCGACTGGTTGTGGAGCATCCGGCGGCGTTCCTCGGGAGTGGCGTCGAAGATCACTCCCTCACCGAACACGGGGGTCATGAAGGGATACGCCGCTGCCTGGTCGAGCTCCTCGTCAGAGGCGCGGAAGAACACCTCGTTGGCCTCGGCACCGGTGAGCAGCACGACGTCCTTGTCGGCCAGTCGGAACTCGCCGACGTCGCCGCACTCCGCGCGCACCCGGCTCATGAGGCCGATCGGATCCGTGCGCAGCTCCTCGAGGTGGCCGGTTCCGCCGTCGTCCCCTGAGACCTTGGGTGGTTCGGTGATCGTGCCCATCCGGCAACCTTTACACCTGTAAGAACTTGTGTCAACATCCATGGGTCGCCATGGTTTCCCGAACAGCACCGCCCTCACCAACACACCCCCCATCCGCGGTCACCACCCGTCAGCACCTCTCGGTGCGCCAACAGGCGACGGTCCGGGCGCTGCTGGACGCGGCGGAGGTTCTGCTGCGCGGCGGCGACTACGACTCCCTCACGCTGCGCCTAGTGGCAGCCGAGGCCGGGGTCACCCACACCACCGCCTACAACTACTTCTCCTCCAAGGCACACCTCGTGGCCCAGATCTTCTGGCGCCGCCTGCGGGGCATACCGCATCCCACGCACGATCCCGCGGCCACGCTCACCCAGCGCGTCGATGCCGCGCTGAGCGAACCGGGTCTGGCACTGCGCGACGAACCCGAGCTCGCCCAGGCGGCCCTCGCCGCACTGCTCACCCAGGACCCCGACGTGCAACGACTGCGCGACGAGATCGGCGCCGACCTCGCCGAACGGCTGGGAACGACCTTCGGTGACGAGGTCGCTGCGCCGGTCGCCGAGACGATCCTGTTGACCTTCAGCGGTGCGATGCTCCAGGCCGGCATGGGCTACTTCGATTTCGCCGGGGTGGTCAGTCGCGTCCTGACCGCAGCCGACCTGCTCGAAACGGCCTAGACGCCCGAACGCCCGAACGCCCGACTGCCCGGTAGCGCCGATCAGCATCACCGCCCAGCATCACCGCCCAGCATCGGCGATACTCGGATCGTGCAGGCATGGGAGGTCACCGACCCGGCCCCGATCGACGAGGGCCCGCTACGCCTGACCGAACGCGAGGCACCGCAACCGGCCGACAACGAGGTCATCGTCGAGGTGAGCACCTGCGGGGTGTGCCGCACCGACCTGCACCTCGCGGAGGGTGACCTCGCACCGCACATGGCCCGGGCGACCCCGGGTCACGAGGTCGTGGGAACCGTCGTGGAGCGCGGAGCCACCGCGAAGCGCTTCGCGGTCGGGGACAGGGTGGGCATCGCGTGGCTGCGCCACACCTGTGGCAGCTGCCGGTTCTGTCGCCGCGGGGACGAGAACCTCTGCATCGCCCCGCGCTTCACGGGCTGGGACGACCACGGTGGCTTCGCCCGCTTCGCCGCGATCGACGAGAGCTACGCCTACCGGATGCCCGATTCGTTCGACGACGAACACGCCGCACCGCTGCTCTGTGCCGGAATCGTCGGGTACCGCTCCCTCAAGCGCGCTTCGGTGGCGCCCGGCGGAAGACTCGGCATCTACGGCTTCGGGGCATCTGCACACCTCGTGGCCCAGGTCGCCGTGGCAGCCGGGATCGAGGTCTACGTGTGCACCCGTGCACCCGCGGCGCGCACCCTGGCACTCGAACTGGGCGCGGTGTGGGCCGGCGAAGCGGCCGAACGGCCGCCGGTGCCACTCGACGGAGCGGTCCTGTTCGCCCCCGCGGGAGAACTCGTGCTTCCGGCACTCGAGGCACTCGACCGCGGTGGTCGCCTGTCGATCGCTGGTATCCACCTGAGCGACGTTCCGGAGCTCAACTACCAGCAACACCTGTTCCAGGAGCGCGAGGTCGTCAGCGTCACCGCCAACACGCGTGCCGATGGCGAGGAGTTCCTGGCGGTGGCATCCAACATCGGGATCAAGGTCGAGACGACTCCCTATGGCTTCGAGCGCGCCGATGCCGCTCTGGCCGACCTGGCACACGACCGCGTGGTCGGCGCCGCGGTCCTGCGGATGTCCGACTGAGCCGGTCGCCGGTCCGAACCCGCCACGCTGTGCACCGACTGCCCTCCAGGGGCTGAACCAGCACCGGTCTGTGCACCGGTCTGTGCACCGGTTCAGAAATCTCTCGCGGTCTTCCCATCCGCCCGGGCAACAGCTCCGAACCAGTGGCAATCGTGCGGCGAACCCGGCGCATGCCCCCCACCCCGAGAGGTACAACAATGAAAAAGACCCTGATAGCAGCAGTTTCTGCAATGGCACTGATGCTGGGCTTCGCTTCGACTGCGAGCGCCCAGGAGGATCCCGGAACGATCGTGGATGTCGCCTCGGCCAACGAGGACTTCTCCACGCTGGTGACCGCAGTGTCCGCGGCCGGACTCGCCGAGACCCTCGCAGGCCCCGGCCCCTACACCGTGTTCGCTCCCACCAACGCAGCGTTCGAGGCTCTGCCTGCCGGCACCGTCGACTCGCTGCTCGCCGATCCCGAAGGTGCGCTCACAGACGTGCTCACGCTGCATGTGATCGCCGGTGAGGTTCCCGCCTCGGCCGCGATCGAGGCTGCAGGCACCAACGTCGAGACCCTCGGTGGCCCGGTTGCGGTCGAGCTCCGCGGAGATGACCTCTACGTGGGCGGCGCCAAGGTCGTGTCCACCGACATCGAGACCTCCAACGGCGTGATCCATGTGATCGACTCGGTCATCACCGAGCCCGCCTCGGCGGCGACACCCGAGACCATCGAGGCCGGCACCTCCGGACTCGCAGCTGACAGCGGCACCAACGGTCTGCTCCTCGCCCTGGTCGCCGGAGCCGCAGTGATCGGCATCGGCACCGGTGGTGTGGCAATGGCCCGCAACCGCAACGACGCCTGACCTTCCCCCCAACCCCCAACGGGAAGAGCCGGAGTGGACCGCCAGGTCCGCTCCGGTTCTTCTCGCTCCCGAGCCCCACAACCATCCCGACAGGATCGGAGCCAACCATGACCCACGACCCGGCGAAGCGCTGGCGGTCGACCGCCCTGATCGTCGTGTGCAGCATGGCGCTGCTCGCGGTGGGAGCGATACAACTCGGCCAGGCCGGTGCCCAACCCCGAGCGGACCTGGCTGACTCCGTACTGACTGACTCGGACCTGATCGAGACCGCCGACGCTGCCCCCGGCAACACTGCCCCCGGTGACACTGCCCCCGGTGGCACTGCAGTCGAGAAAACTGCCACCGGAAACGCCGGAAACAATGCTGCCGGGGCGCCGCCTGTGAGTGAGCCGGTGTTGCCCGCTGTTCCCACCGGGCTGTCGATCCCGTCGCTCGGGGTGCTCGCCCCGGTGGTGCCGGTCGGGCTCGCCGAGGACCGGAGCATGCAGATCCCCGGGGTGTCCGAAGCGGGTTGGTACCTGCCGGGCCGGGCGCCGGGCTCACCCACGGGATCAGCTGTGATCGCGGCCCACGTGGACTTCAACGAACGACCGGGTGTGTTCTTCGAGCTGCGGGGCATCCAGCCCGGTGCCGAGGTGGTCGTCACCGACGCAGCCGGTGGCACGCACCGCTTCGTGGTCACCGAACGCACCCAGGTGGCCAAGGACCGGGTTCCGATGCAGGAGTTGTTCCGCACCGGCGGCGACCCGGTCCTCACCCTGGTCACCTGCGGCGGGGCATTCGACAGCGGAGCGCGCAGCTATTCCGACAACATCATCGTGCGTGCGGTGCCGGTGGCTGCCTGAGCGGGTCGGGACTGCTCAGGAACCGGCAGCCAGCTCACACAGCGGTGTGATGTCGGCTGCGACCTCCAGGGTCTTGACCCTGGAGCGTTCGCCACGGACCAGGCGCACGGAGTGCTTGGCGGTGCCGAGCACCTTTGCGAGGTAGCGCACCAGCTCCGCGTTGGCCTTCCCCTCATTGGCGGGGGCCGACACCTTCACCTTGAGTGCACCGTCGTGGACGCCCACCACCGTCGAGCGACCCCCACCCGGTTGCACACGGACGCTCAGAACCCAGCCGTCGCCGCTGCGTCGGGCCCACTCCCCCGGCGGTGGTGTGCCCGGCCCGCTCATGGTCGGCCTCGCGTCGATCGTGCGGTCTCGGCGAGGAAGCCCTCGAGGCACTCGCCGATCCAGGCCGAGTCGTCGTCGGACATCGAATGGTTGTTGGGCAGCACGACGCCCCACTCCATCACGCGGTCCGCATTGGGCAGGCCGTCCGCTGGCGTGCGGGTGCGGCTTGTCACGGAACGCCGGCTGGCGGGCGGCGTTGCCGGTCCAGACCATGCGGGTGTCGATCCCGTGGGATTCCATCCACTGCTGGAACCCGGCACGCCGGATCCCGCTGTCGGGTCGGATGATCACCGGGAACATGTGCCAACCGGTCTCGACGCCCTCGGTGAGCCGGGGCAGCACGAACAGGTCCTCGTGGCGGGCGAAGTGGGCCCGCGTGAGTTCGTAGCTGCGCTGGCGGCGCGCCAGGTTGTGCTCCAGCTTGTCGAGCTGCACGAGACCGAACGCTGCGGAGAGCTCCGAGGGTTCGAAGTTCCAGCCGACCTCGTCGAAGATGAACAGGTTGTCGTACTCGAGGTCACCGCCGTCGCTGGCGGGATCGTCCTCGATGGCGGAGAAGAACCGCCGCTCGATCCCCTTGGTGGAACCGAACAACTGCACCTCCGAGCGGCGGCCCCAGCGTCGCAACAGCAGCGCCCGGTCGGCGAGGGCATCGTCGTCGAAACAGACCATCCCACCGGTGCCGGCGGCGGTGATGATGTGTGACAGGGCGAAGCTGGTGAGGCTGATGTCGGCCCGCTCCCCCGTGGGTGTGCCGCGCAGCGTGAGCCCGAGCGCGTCGCAGGAGTCCTCGATGACCCTCAGGCCGTGCGCGTCCGCGATCGCCCGGATCCGGTCCCAGTCGGGAGCGTTGCCGATCAGGTTCGGCGCCAGGACCGCCCGTGTGCGCGGACCGATCATCTCCTCGATCCGCTCCACGTCGATCTGGAACGTGTCGGGGGTGACGTCCACGTACGCCGGCACCAGACCTGCGCGGACCATCGGTGCGATGTCGGTGGAGAAGGTCGTGGGCGAAGTGATCACCTCGTCGCCGCGCTCGAGGTCGAGCACCTCGATTGCGAGGTAGAGCGCGGAGCTTCCCGAGTTGACCATCACACCGCGCTGCTTGGCGAACAGCTCCGCCACCCGCGACTCCATGGCACGCACGTTGCGGCCGATCCGCAGCGCTGTCGGCCCACCGCGCAACACCTCGACCACGGCCTCGATCTCGCGCTCGTCGTGGACCGACCCGGCGTACTCGATACGCCGCTGCGGTTCCGTCGGGGTCATGTCGGCGCTCCTGTCAGGCCGCGCTCCTGCCAGGTCGTTCCCCCGGGGACTGCCGGGCCACCTCGGGACGATACCCGCACCACCCGACCCGACCCGGAGTGGCCGTTCGCCACACCGCTGCCCACCCGCGAAGATGGGGCGGTGAGCCTCACAGGAGTTGTCGTCGGAGCAGGCGACCGCGGATACGACGGTTACGCCAAGGTGCTCCTCGACCGTCCAGAGCTGGGCCGGATCGTGGCGGCGGCCGATCCCGACCCGACCCGCAGGGACCGCTTCGCTGATCGCTTCGGACTCGGCACCGCGGACATGTATCCCGGTTGGGACGAGCTCTTCGCCGAGGGGAGGCTCGCCGACTACGCCATCATCACCACCGGCGACACACACCACGTCGAACCGGCGCTGCTCGCGCTCGACGCCGGCTACCACGTGCTGCTCGAGAAGCCGATGGCGCTGGAGGAGGCCGACTGCGTACGCATCGTGGAGGCGGCCGAGGCAGCCGATCGCACCGTTGCGGTGTGCCACGTGTTCCGGCATTCCCACCTGTTCGCCGCGCTCGGCGAGGTCGTAGCGTCGGGCGAGCTGGGCGACGTGACCTCGATCCAGCTCTCGGAGAACGTCGCCTTCTGGCACTACGCGCACTCCTATGTGCGCGGCCACACGCGCAACTCGCGGGTGCCGTGGCTGCTGCAGAAGTCCTGCCACGACCTCGACCTTCTGCAGTGGCTCGCCGGTTCCAGAGCCGCTGCGGTGTCGAGCTTCATCCGCCCCACCGAGCTCACCGCGGCGAACGCACCTGCGGACGCCCCGGAGCACTGCGCCCAGGGTTGCCCACACTCCGACACCTGCCCCTACGACGCGGTGGCGACCTACCGCGACCTCACTCCGGTGCTGTCCGATCTCGCCATGGCCGACCGCCCTGTCGGGCTCGGACCCGCGGCGCGGGTGGCCCGAAGCGCGCTCCCGAAGCTGCTGGATGCTGACGTCGCCGGGAGCGCGCGACGCCTGCAGTGGAAGCGCTGGCCCGTCGCCGCCGTCACCGACGACCCGACTCCCGAGGGACTCGACCATGCACTTCGCACGACCCGTTGGGGACGCTGCGTCTACCGCATCGACGACAACGACCAGCCGTCGGCCCAGACCGTGTCGATCCGCTTCGTCAACGGCGTGGTCGCCAACTTCACCCTCAACTCCAACTCACACCGCACGATGCGTTCGGTGCGCGTCGATGGCACCAGGGGCACCGCCTGGGGTGAGCTCCGAGCGCTCGACGGCTGGTTGAAGGTGTCGGATCACCGCAGCGGCAGGGTGCGCCGGGTGAAGGTGCCGACCGCGTACGACGGCCACGGAGGTGGCGAAGCACCCCTGTTCGTCGAGTTCCTCGACGCGATCCGCACCGGCTCAGAGCCCTCGGTGTCCGCAGCGGAGAGCCTGGAGAGCCACCGGATCGCCTTTGCCGCCATGGAGTCGGCGAGCAGCGGCCGGGTGGTCGAGCTCTCGGCTGGGTGAATTGCCCCCCTGACGCCCCTGACGGGTGAACGCCGTTAGGGATAAGGTCGTCGGAACACGTCTGGGCTGGGGCCCCGGCGGCAAACGCATCGAGGGAGCGGGGATGAGAACCACCAGGCGACAGATGCTGGTCGCGTCTGCGGGTGCGGCAGCAACGGCTGCTGTGGCTGCGGCCTGCGCGCCGACCACACCACCGGTGCCGGTTCCGGGCTGCGAGGCTCCGGTGACGGGCCCGGCGCTGCCGCCGGTCGCCCCCGGTTCACCCGGGTTGATCGACGAGGCCGTTTTCCGGGCCTCGGCCGACGACTACCTGGGCTTCGCCACCCAGACGCTCAGTCCGGGCAACCCCACCAACGTCGTGGCGCACCTCACGCGCGCAGCGTCGGACCCGGGGTTCTCGTGGAACCCCGCCGCGGTGCAGGTGAGCTCGTTCGACCCCATCTGGCAGAAGCTCGACGACTGGAAGGACACCGGCGACTTCGACCTCATGTACCTGCACTGGGTGTACGCCAAGGGCCAGGGCATCCTCGACCCGGCGGTGCTCGCCGCCATCGAGCAACGCATGATCAGCTTCCGCTACCGCTGGAACGACCCGTTGCCGGCCGACCGGCTCGACCACAAGTGGTTCTGGTCCGAGAACCACCGGGTGATCATGGCGGTCATCGAATACCTGTCGGGCATGGCACTGCACGACCAGACCTTCACGGTCACGGGTATGACCGGTGCACAGCACGCCATGCGGGCCCGGCCCGACATCCTGGCGTGGATCGACGAACGCTCCCGTTTCGGGTTCAGCGAGTGGCACAGCAACGTCTACATGCTCAAGAACATCGCCCCGCTGCTCACCGTGGTCGAGCTGTCCGAGGACGAGGAGCTGATCCGCCTCGGCACCGCGGCGCTGGATCTGTGCCTCGCCGACATCGCCCTGCACCTGCAGGCAGGGGCCTACGGAGCGACCGGGGGACGCACCTACAAGAAGGACAAGATGAGTGCCCTCGACGAGGACACCTTCGGCACCGCCAAGCTGTTGTTCTCCGACACCGACCAGGGCTGGACCACCACCAGCGACACCGGTGCCACCTACCTGTGCGCGGCGAACCGCTACCGGGTTCCCGAGGTGTTGCGGCGCATCGCGCGCAGCAACGAGGTCACCACCGCCAAGGAGCGCCACGGTGTTCCGCTCAACCCGCACGAACCGATCACCCTGTCGCAGCCACAGGCCGCCTACGGCTACGACTACTCCGATCCCGCGAACCTTCCGTTCTGGTGGTCCCAGGGCGCACTCACCGCCTGGCAGGTGGTGCCGGTCACCCTGGACGCGGCGGAGGACTACCGGCTCTGGGAGACCGACCTGTTCGCCGAGTACGACACGATCCGCGAGATCGCCTCGGCCGGGACCGGCGCGGCTCAGATCGCGGCCCGCGAGCTCGCATCGATGGCCGCCTTCGGCCTGCTGAGCGAGGCCGACACCTACACCTGGCGCAGTCCCGAGGCGATGCTGAGCTCGGTGATCAACCACCGTGCCGGTGACGCCCGCGACCAGGTGCACGCATGGCAGGCCACGCTCGACCACAACGCACGGGTGTTCACCACCCACCCCCAGAAGCCGACCCCACAGTCGCTCGACTGGTCCAAGGACTCCGGGTACTGGACCGGCTCCGCGTCGATGCCGAGCAGCGCACAGCACCACAACGTGGCGGTGCACGTGTACGCACCCAGCTACGCGTCGCCCACCGACGACCTGTTGGGGCCCACCTTCGGCTACCAACCCGAGACCCACGCGTTCTTCCCCCAGGACCACTTCGACGAGGTCGTGCAGGCCAACGGTTGGACCATCGGACGGCGCGGCGACGGCTACATCGCACTCTGGTCACACCGACCCACCGAATGGCGTGTGCACGACCCGGCGGTCGTTGCGACCAACGGGATGGTGCAGCCCTTCGACCTGGTCGCACCCGGCGGCGCCGACAACGTGTGGATCGTCGAGGTCGGACGGAGCGCCGACCATGGGGACTTCGCGACCTTCGTCGCCTCGGTCACCAACGCCGAGGTCGAGGTGACCCGCCCTGTCGGCAACCAGCAGCGCGCACGCTACGTGTCGCCGACCCAGGGAGAACTCAGCTACTCACGCCCCGAAGGTCTCGTCGTCGGCGGATCGCCGGTGCCGATCGGCCGCCATGAACGCCTCGAGAGCCCCTGGGGCAACGTGTGTCACCTGGGCCGGTTCCTGGCACTCGAGGCCGAGGGGCACTCGCTCACCATCGACTTCGCCAAGGGCGCCCGCGAGGTCGCCTGAACCGGTCCGCACACGCGGTACGGACCGGTTCAACGTCAGCCGTTCTGACTTGCCGAAGCGCTAGACGAGGGTCAGCCCGACCGGCAGGGCACCGATCTCGAGCACGATCGCCAGTTGCTCTGCTCCCTGTTCGGTCAACCACGGCGCATACAGGTAGATGCCCGAGGCCGAGAAGGGCCTGAACGCCTCGTCCGGGCGGATCGAAGGTGCACCGTCGACGACGCTGTCGAGCACGATCGCGATGCGTCCGACGCCGCCGGGACCGCTCACCGGGCAGGTGTCGGTCGGCGGGTTGCACTGCGCGGCGAGCGCGTTGAACCCGTCGATTCCATCTGCGCCCTCGTTGAGTTGCATCTTCACCGCGTTGTAGCCCGAGTACTCGGTCTTCTCGGCTCCGGCGATGGCTGATCCGGTGAGTTGCTGGGGGCCGACCCGGAACCGCTGCACGACTCCGCCCTGGTCGTCGTACTGGGGCAGCACCGACACACCGTTGGGATCATCGGCCTCGGGAGGGGTCGTCGCCACGTCGGCACCCGGAAGGGTGGTGGGCACGGCCGTGGTGGTCGTCTCACCGGCGACGGTCGTGGTCGGTTCGGCGTCTCCCTCGGTCGGCAACCCGAGTGCGGCATCGGTGTACTGCGAGGGCGGGTCGGTCGGCGTGGGTGCTAGTGCTTCGAGCACCGGTCGGAAGTAGAGCGCTCCTTCGACCGTGAGCGGCTCGACGATCTCGGAGGCCTCCGCTGCGGTGGTGGTTCCCGCGACGGTGATCTCGAGGCCGGTTCCGGCCGAATTCACCACCGCTGTGGATCCGGTGGCCCCGGCCGCTTCGAGGCGACGGGTCATGGTGCTGGCAGCCTGTTCGGCCTCGGACTCGTCGATCGGTTCGTCGAAGGAGTACTCGACGGTCTCGCCCACGATGGTCGTGGTCGTGGTGCTCGACGTGGTCGTCGAGGTCGTGGTGGTGGTCGTGTCGTCGCCGCCGTCGTCATCCGAACAGGCCACGGCCACCAGGGCCAGCACGACGGTGACCGCAGCGATGAGGAACCCACGCCTTCTCGTTCGACCTCGGCCGGCCTCGGGATGGGTGGGCTTCGTCATGTGTCTTCCTCCGCTGTGGTTCGTTCTTGCTCGTCGTGCGTCCAGTGTTGCCTGGACGACGTGGTTTCTCCCGACGATGTGCGACGGGTGGGTCCAGCGAGCGTATTGGATGCGGGTGCCCGGTTCTCGGAAACGCACCGGGCTCCGCTCCTAGGCTCGGGTTCCATGCCCACCGCGGTCGAGGATCCACTGACGAGCCACCTGGCCGACATCGAACGCGATGGCTGGACGGTCATCCCCGACGTGTTCGACGACGCCACCGCAGAAGCTCTGGTCGACCGGCTGGAGCAGCTCGAGGCCGACCTCGGCATCACAACGGCATCCAACTCCTTCGAGGGTCGCAACACGGTTCGGATCTACAACCTGCTGGCCCACGGGGCGCTCTTCGAGGCGATCCCAACCGATGACCGGGTGCTTCCCGTGGTCGAGGGGGTCCTCGACCACGGGTGTCTCATCTCGTCGCTCTCCAGCATCGCGATCGGACCCGGGGAAACACCGCAACCGATCCATGCCGATGACCAGGTCATGCCCCTGGAACGGCCCCACGTGCCGACGGTGTGCAACACGATGTGGGCGCTCACCGACTTCACCGAGGCCAACGGAGCCACACGGCTGGTCCCGGGTTCACACCGCTGGGCCGACGTGCCCGAGTACGGAACCCACTACGAGACCGTGCCGGCCGAGATGCCCCGGGGAAGCGTGCTGGTGTGGCACGGCTCGCTCTGGCACGGCGGCGGGGCGAACGACACCGAGCGGCGTCGCTACGGGATCGCCATGAACTACTGCGCCGGGTGGATCCGCCAACAGGAGAACCAGCAGCTCGGACTCGACCTCGACACCGTTGCGGGGTTCACTCCCCGACTGGCAGAACT
>JAMLGK010000018.1 GCA_023957995.1 Microthrixaceae bacterium
GCGATGTTGCTCGCCAACACAGTTGCGGCCGCCGAACGCGCGGCGCTGGGGGACTACCGATGACCAGGATCGCGGATCTCCTCGCCGAGGGGCCGACGCTGAGCGTCGAGTTCTTCCCACCCAAGACCGACGAGGGCATCGAAAAGCTGTCCGACACCATCGACGAACTGGAGAAGCTGAGTTGCCCGGCGGTGCCGGCAGATCGGCTGAGTTTCGTCTCGATCACCTACGGGGCGGGAGGCAGCACCCGCGACCGCACCCGTGACCTGGTGGTGCGGGTGAACGAACGGCGGCCGTTCCCGGCGATGCCTCACCTCACCTGCATGGGTCACACCCGTGCCGAGATCGACGACCTGCTCGCCGACTACGCGGCCAACGGCGTTCACAACGTCCTCGCGCTGGCGGGAGATCCACCGGCAGACGGGTCCCCGGTCACCGGTGACTTCACCTATGCGACAGAGCTGATCGAGGCGATTCGGGCTGCGGGGGACTTCTCGGTCGGCGTGGCCGCACACCCAGAGCTGCATCCCAGGTCACCGGACCGGGCGCACGACCGTCGATACCTGGCCGAGAAGCTGAACGCGGCCGACTTCGGGATCACGCAGTTCTTCTTCGATGCCGACGACTACTTCTCGATGGTGGAGGACCTCGCCGACCGGGGCTGCGAAACGCCGGTACTGCCGGGCGTGATGCCGCTGTTGAACCCCACCACCGCTCGCCGATTCGCCGGCATTGCAGGAGCGACGTTCCCCGAGGAGCTCGCTGCTCGGGTGGAAGCTGCCGAGGATCCCGCTCAGCGGATGGCCATTGCCGCCGACGCCGCTGCTGAACTCTCAGCAGAACTGCTCGAGCGTGGAGTGCCCGGTCTGCACATCTACTGCATGAACCGTTCCGATGTGGTCGAGGCGCTTCTCGGACGGCTCACCACGGGCTAGCCGCTCAACACCGGATAGAGGCCTGTTACTGCCAAGGGCTGGTGTTTACCCAAAGTTGAATGACGTATAGCATTTGCTCAGGTCAGACCACTCCGGGCTCGGGGCGAGCACATCGGGGAAATGTCCTGTGTCGACCTGTCCAACGGCAGCCCTGGAGCCCATGTGCACCATGATGAACGATTCCCCGCCGAGGTGGATACCGTTCACGGTGTGACCTACAGCATCTCAGTCGCAGCTTCTCCGCTGGGCGTGTCCCGGCCGTTGGCTCGGCTGTGGGCAGAAACTCACAACTCTCATCAATCGGCCGATGGCTGAGGTGATGGACCAAGAACTCACGCTGGTGCGATCCAGCATGACCACGCAGAGGGATACCAGTGGCACTCTTCGGTAAGAAGGCCGACAAGCAGAAGCCGGGTTCGGTCAACTTCGACAGCTCGGACGAAGCCGCGCTCACGGATCAGATCGACGCCTGGGTCTCGACCAACCGCCCGCGCCTGGGCGAGGTTCTCATGGAGCTGGGCATCATCGAGCCCGGCGACGTCGAAGAGGCGCTCAGGCTTCAGGCCGAGGAGACAGAGGAAGCCCGCAAGGCCCTGGTTGCTGCGGCCGAGGCCGAAGGTCAGGATCCCCTCGACCCCTCGATGTCACAAGCGCTGGTGCCTGTGAAGCCCCGGGTCGGCGAGGTACTGATGCGCGATGGGGTGCTCGACGAGGTGAGCCTCGCCGCCGCTCTCAGCCGGCAGTTCGGGGTGCCCCTGGCCGATCTTCGCGTCGAGTCCCCTGATCCGGAGGCCGTTCAACTCGTACCGGAGGAACTTGCGCGCGAACACGTGATCCTTCCGCTCAAGTTCGAGAACGACCGCCTCCAGGTGGTCACCGCCGATCCGTTCGACGTCGAGGCGATCCGCGCGATCACCTACCACGTCGGCAAGGTTGCGCTGCGGATCGGGGCCCGCAGCGAGATCGAGCGCCATCTGGACCGCGCCTACAACGTGCTTTCCGCGGCCGACGACCACATCCGGGCCTTCGAGCTCAGCTACGACGAGCCCAATCAGGAGAATCGCGCCGACAACGCACTCCAGTTCGACGAAAACGCTCCTGTCGTCCAGGTCGTCAATCGTGTGATCACCCAGGCGGTACGTCAGCGGGCGTCGGACGTTCACGTTGAGCCCACCGAGGATGACGTGACCGTCCGCTACCGCATCGACGGTGCAATGACCGACGCGATCCACCTACCGCAGCGCATGGGGCCGGCGGTCACCAGTCGGATCAAGGTGATGTCGGAGCTCAACATCGTTGAACGTCGGCGACCCCAGGACGGCCAGTTCGGAGTGAGCGTCGACGGTCGGCCGATCGATTTCCGTGTGTCGATCGTGCCCACCGTTCACGGCGAGAAGACCGTGCTTCGACTTCTCGACAAGACCAAGTCGCTGATCAGTCTCCCCGATCTGGGCATGAACGAAGAAGTGGTCGACAAGTTCACCAAGATCGTGAGTTCCCCATTGGGAATGCTGCTCTGCACAGGCCCCACAGGATCGGGCAAGACGACCACCCTGTATGCGACCTTGAACGAGCTGCGCGATCCCACGAAGAACATCGTGACAATTGAGGACCCTGTGGAGTATCAGTTCGCTGGTATAACGCAGATGCCTGTCACCGGTAGCGGGATCACTTTCGCCGATGGCCTGCGCGGAATACTGCGTCAGGACCCCGACACCATTCTCGTCGGTGAGATCCGCGATGAGGAGACCGCCCGCATCGCCATGCAGGCGGCACTGACCGGCCACTTCGTGCTCTCTTCCTTGCACGCGGTGGACGCCGTCGCGGCGGTGCACCGGTTCACCGACATGGGAATAGAGCCCTTCCTGGTCGCTTCTGCCCTCAGCGGTGTGGTGGGACAGCGGCTCCTGAGGCGCAACTGCACAGGATGTGCCGAGAGCTACACCCCCAGCGCCTCAGAATCTCGGATGCTCGAGCGCTACTCCAATCTCACCCCCGTGTGGACCAAGGGAGCCGGCTGTGAACTGTGTTCAGGCACCGGTTACCGAGGGCGTGTCGGCGTATACGAGCTGTTGGTGTTCACAGACACGATCCGGGACCTTGTCGTAGCGAAGGCCACTCACCATGAGATCAAGGCTGTCGCGATCGAGGAAGGCATGCGGACCATGCAGCAGGAGGCTTTTGACCTCGTGGCCAAGGGTTTGACCACCGTCGATGACGTGTTGCGCAGTGTCTACGCAGCAGGGATGGATTCAGATGCCGCTCCGGTCGGTGAACTCGAACAAGGCAAGTCTGAGCTTCCTGTGGGGAAGCGGGCAATCTCAGGGTTGCAGGAGGACAGCGAAATGGATGATGATTCACTCAGAGATTCGAGAGGTGAACTCGTAGTGGACAGGGGAGGGGCGATCCCCACTGGTCCGTCCACAGTGGGTGCGTCTGCTTCGGGTGAGGGCGAATCATGACTGCGACACAATCGAAGTACCGCTACGAGGCCGAGACGCTCGATGGCGAGCGTGTCAAGGGCGACATTGTCGCCGTTTCGGCACACGTCGCCCGCAATGAGCTGGCCGTTCAGGGCATGCGTGTCCACAAGATCTCGGAGCGCAAGGGTGTCAATGTCGAGATAACCAAGCAGAAGGTTCCGCTTGTCGACATCATGCACTTCTCCCGTCAGATGGCGACGTTCTTGCGTGCCGGCGTCCCGGTCACCGAGGCGCTCGCCAATCTGCGCGAGGATGCTGAGAACAAGCGCTTCAAGGAAGTGCTGGGCGATGTGCTCGACCGAGTGGCCTCGGGTAGGTCGGTCACCGAGTCACTGGACCGCCATGCCGACGTGTTCCCGGCCTACTTCATGGCACTGTTGGGCTCGGCGGAGCTCACCGGCCGGATGGACGAGGCGTTCGACCAGCTCCATTCGTACATCCGACGCGATGTGGAGCTTTCCAGGTCTGTTCGCAAGGCATTGATCTACCCGATGATCCTCATGGGTGTTTCGATACTCGTTGTCTTGGTCATAGTCGTGTTCGCGATCCCGAAGTTTGCAGATTTCTTCGCGGATTTCGATGCCGAGTTGCCATTGCCCACCCGGATGCTCATGAGCGTGGCGGACTTCGTGGGTTCCACTGCAGGGCTGATCACCGGTGTGGTGCTGGTGATCGCCGCTGCCGGAGCACTTCTGTATGTCCGCACTCCCAAGGGTCGGCGGAACCTGCACGCGGTGCAGTTGAAGATCCCCATGGTCTCCACAGTGGTTACCTACTCGTCGACCGAGCGGTTCACGCGCGTGCTGGCGGCCTTGCTCGAGTCCGGCGTGCCGCTGCCGGAAGCCCTTCCGACCTCGATCGACTGCGCGAACAACATGGTCTACCAGGAGCGCCTGCGCGAGTCGATGGAGGGCGTGATCGAGGGCCAGGGCTTCGCCGAGCCTCTGGCTCGAACCGATCTGTTCCCAACAGCCGTCATCCAGATGGTGCGCGTCGGTGAGCGAACCGGTGAGCTGTCGGATCAGCTGGAGAACGCCGCATCGTTCTACGAAGAGGAACTCGAGTACGCGGTCGACAAGCTCACGGCCTGGTTCGAGCCGATCATGATTCTGTTCATCGGAATAGTTGTCGGCTTCGTCGCACTGGCCATGGTCTCGGCAATGTACGGGATCTACAACCAGGTCGAGCTCTAGGAAGATGCGGCTGCTGGGGAGCGGTGGGGTGTGACCAGCCAATGGTCGGACGCGCTGGCGCGTCGAAGCAGAACCCAGGCCGGGGAGATCCTGATCGAAACCCTGATCACCGTGCTCCTGTTGGCGATAGGGGTTGTCGCTCTGATCGGCGCGCTGCTTGCAACTATCAAGAACACCGCCATAAATGAGCAGTTCATTCGCTCCGGCAATGAGGTCACTTCGATGGCCGAGATCCTCGACGTGGTGCCCTACCGGAACTGCGCCACCCGAACGCAATACACCAACGATCTAGCGGCGGCCTACAGCGAGCCCAACGGCTACGACGGCGAGATCCTGGTGACCGGCGTCGAGTACCTGGACGACGCCCAGGCGTCCACCCCAGCTTGGAACTCCGGCCCCTGCACCAACGACCAGGGTCTGCAGAGGCTGACCCTGCAGGTCAGGCGCTCGGGTGGCCTCGAGATCGGTTCCAAGCTGACTGTGGTGAAGCGGGACAACGTGTGTGATCCCGCTCTGTCGCCCGAACCAGGAGAGGTCTGTTGAGCCGTCCTCGGTTGTTCTCGATGGCCTCCACAGGCCGGAATCGTCCGGATTCGGTGCTCCCGAGAGTTGCCGGCCAGGCCGGTGTCGCGCTCGCCGAGGTTCTGGTGGCGATTGCGATTCTCGGGATGATCATCGCTCCGCTGAGCGCCGCGCTGCTCGTCACCTTCCAGGGCACCAAGACCGTCGATGACACACTCGACATGAGCGGCGATGCGCAGCGTCTCGGTGACGCGTGGACCATGGATGTGCAGACCGTCGAACCCGGCGGAGTCAATGTGGCGCAGTGTCCGCCGCCTGAGGACCAGAACTCCACCACACTCGTCACCTTCGGATGGGACCTGGATTCCGGCACCCCCAGGCGCGCTACGTGGGCAGTGGTCGGGGAGGGCGAGGACCTCGACATCGTCCGTCGATACTGCGAGGGCGAGACGGTCGTGCAGGTTCAGACCGTTGCGAAGAACTTCGGCAAAGCCGGAATGACTCAGGGAGACCAGCCCGTGTTCGGGCCGGATCCGCTGGAACCCATGGACTTCTGTCCCGTCGACGCCAATGACATCGGTCGTACCTGCACCATCAACGTCGGGACTGCTTCGACCGCCGCACCGGACTACAGCCTCACGGTGGCACGACGCGCTGCGGACGGTGATGCCCTCAACACTCCCCGCCCTCCGAAGCGCCCCACCGTCGACTGCTCTGACACCGCGTCGGTCTATGCCCGAAACCAGTATGTGGTCATCTCCTGGACCCCGCCAGCGGTGCCGCCGGGGCAGCTACCGACCTCGGGTTTCACCGCAGCGGCATTCACAAACGCTTCGGGAACCGGCACGCCGGTGGTGGCTTCTGCCGGTCCGACCGCGACGAGCGCGCGAATCGAGCCGCTGGTGAATGGCACGACCTACTGGGTGGGTGTGCGAGCCAACAACGCTGCAGGCGATGGGCTCCTGTCCACACCGCTCTGCCAACTCACACCGCAGCCCTCCATCCCCGACCAACCGACAGCTGTCACTGCGGTGAACGCGGGCGCCGCGAACGGGCAGACGCTCAATGTCTCATGGACCCCTCCGGCCAACGATGGTGGCTCTGCGATCACGGCTTGGAAGCTCGTGGCGGTAGACCCCGGCGGAAATGAGGTCACCTGCCCCGGCGACCCTGTTCCCGGCGTCGGCGCCACCTCCGGATCCATGACCTGTCTCACCCATCGGACCCGCTACAGCGTCTACGTGGTTGCCGTCAATGCGGCGGGGGACAGCCCGGCTTCGGATCCGTCCGATTTCGCCACTCCGTACTATCCGATGGTCTATGTCAAGGCGGGTGGGTCCACCGCTGGTTCCTGCGGTTCGGCCACCGATCCGTGTGCGACCATCGATCTCGGTCTTAGCAAGACCACCTCTGGCGCCTCTCGCGTCGCAGTGGCCGAGGGTTCCTACTCTCCGTTCCTCATGGCCTCAGGGCGAGTCGTCGAGGGTGGTTTCAGTCCTGACTTCCTCCAGTCGCGCACAGGCAACCCTGCGGTGGTCCTCACGACCACGGTGAGGAGTCCCACCACCACGGTGGCGGCCATCGAGGCCAACAGTTCGCTCGCCGCCGGGACCCGACTGGAGCAGCTGACGGTACTCGGAGCCACCACTGGTATCTACGTGCACGGTTGTGGAAGCGGTCTCGTGATGGACGGGCTGGACGTGACAGGCACCGGGACTCCGGCCTTCGATCCGACGGGAGTGGTCATCTCGGGTTGCAATGCCACGGTCAAGTCATCGACGGTTCGCAGCGGGCCGACATCTGGCACTGGCAGTTCCGCATATGGAATCCGAACGATCAGCGGGACCGTGACGGTTGAGTCCTCGACGGTGACGGCTGAGCGGGCCGTCGCCCAAGGTAGCGCCGGTTCATCTGGCGGCTCGGGATCCAACGGCTACGGCGGCGGTGGTGGACAGAACGGCGGGAGCCACAGCACTAGGAACGGCGGATCCGGAGGTGCAGCGTTCACCGCCGGCGGAAACGGCGCCAAGGCGAACGGTAGGAGCAGCGGGTGGACCGGTGGGTCGGGAAGCGGCGGCGCCTGCGGCGGTGGTGGTGGCTCGATAGGTGGCTACAACGGTGACGGCGGAGGCGGAGGATGCGCCGGGGCCAATGGAGCGACCGGTTCGCACGGCAACGGTGGGGCGATGACTGCCGCTGGATTCGGCGGTGGAGTCCTCTCGACCGCTGGTACCGGTGCCACAGGAGGCACCGGAGGCACTGGTACGAGCGGTGGTGGCGGCGGTTCCGGTGGCGCTGGGTGTGACTCTGGCTGGTGCGTCGGCGATTGGCAGGGTGGCGGTTCCGGTGGCGGCGGTGGTGGCGGCGGTTCCGGTGGTGGCGGTGGCACAGGTGGCAGGCGCGGAGGCTTCTCGGTGGGTGTCTACGTCTACAACGGCAATGCCGTGATCGACGGAGCGACCGTCGTCTCGTCCTCCGATGCCGGCAATGGTGGCACCGGTGGTGGCGGCGGTGCCGGTGGGTCCGGTGGGTCGGGTGGCTCTGGTGGGTCCGGCGGAAACGGTGGCGGTGGTGGATGCGCCGGTTCGCCCGGCAACTCTGGTTGCGGTGGCGGCAACTCCGGTGGCTACATGGGCGCCGGTGGTGGCGGAGGTGGTGGCGGTGGTGGTGCCGGCGGTTACGGCGGCACCGGTGGTGGTGGAGCAGGCGGATGGTCCGTCGCGCTCCTGCATGTTGGCAGCGGATCGATCACCTACGCCGGCGACCCTGCGACGGGGCTGGCAGTCGGAACCGCCGGTGCAGGTGGTTCATCTGTCAAGTCCGGGGCGACCGGAGTTGCCGCGAAGACGTACAACGTTTAGCTGAGGTCACGATGTCGACATGTGCGCAGAGCCGAACAAACGGGACTGAAGCCTCGAATGGGCAGTCCGGAGCATCGCTGATCTTCGCGCTCGCGGTGATGTTGGTCATGGGCCTCGTCCTCGCCGGCCTGACCGGCTACATCCGTGCACAGCACAAGACGATCAATTCCTATCGCGCCGTGCGGGATGTTCGTTATGACACCGATGGAGCCCTCAAGGGTGCTGTGAACTGGGTGTCGAACACTCCGGGAGTGGCGCGTGATCCCGAGATCTACCCGGGCGATCCCGACTGTGCCTATCGTGTTCCCTCCGATGGCACGTCGCCCGACATCACGGTGACCTGCAATGCCGAGGAGGGGTCGGGATCTGGTGCCCCGAACGAGACCGGCAAGAGCCCGGACCAGGCACTGCTGCTCCTCGGGACGCGATACGGCGAGGTTCCCTACAACTCGCCGTGTGTCGGTTCCACAACCGATCGCACGACGATCAGCGGTCGCGAGTTCGGACTGCTGTTTGACCCTATCTCCCCGAACGCGGCTGGCAACTGCACTGCCGGCGGCGCAATCGGTGAGTTCCGCGTCAGCGGTGACGTCAGTTCGAACAGCCCATTGCGTGCCAACACCAACTCGGATCCGCTGAAGCTCGCCAACCCTGCTTCGCTCGTGAAGACAGGCACCAGCCCGATCGTCGGCAATCAGACCTGCATCAACATGCCGGGGCTCACCGGGGCCTCCAAGTGTTCCGCCGTAGCCGCCGGCACCCGCTCGGGCCCGTTCACAGGCCGCCCGGCCTCTTCACCGTGGGACCCGTATGAAACGCTGTTCACCGATCCTGCGCTCGATGGAGCACCGGATCGCGCCGAGTGGCGTCAGGGCACGATCAACTGGACTGATCCGAAGGTGTCCATCAACGGAAATCCGGTTCAGGCGTTGAACCTTTCGACCAACCTGAGTCAGTGCAAGGGTCTCCCGTCCGACCTCGTGAGGTTCTACCCCGGGTTCTACTCCGACGCTGCTGCGCTCAACCGGATCTTCAACGACACCGTGGGTGGGAAGAGCTGCAAGGACGGAGTGTTCTGGTTCGGACCCGCAGCCGACGCGGCGAGCGGCGCGGCTGACTATTCGCCGGCCACGGGCAGCGCGTACGAGCCATTGGACGCAGATACCGCCCAACAGGGGGTCTACCTGTTCGACTTCCGCAACGGCACTCCCGGAACCAATGGTTCCGGCCGCTCCTGCGGGTACTACCAGAACACCAACAACCCGCACCGGTGGTGCCTGAAGGTTCCGGCTACATCGGGCGGTCCGATGGTTGTCGGTGGCACTCCGCAGGGCTTTGACCCAGCGGCTCTCATAGGGTCCACCACACCCGCAAGCTCCACGATGCTGAATCTGACGACGGCGGGCGGGATCGACGAAAACGGGTCGCTGACCTGGGAGAATCCGGGGAGTGCCGCTTCGATAGATTCGAGTTGGGCGCGCTACAACGCGGTCTTCATCTCGGTCGATCGTTCTATGACCCTCGACGATTTCTCACCCAAGGTGAATGCAGTGCTCGACGGCGGCAGGGTTTCCATCTCGGTCTCCCACTACGAACAGAATGCTCCGACCCAGATGAACCGACCGACCGTGCGGGTCCGCACCAACGACCGTGGGGTCCGAGTTGACTGCGGTTCGTTCAGTTTCGCCAAGCGGACCACGGCCACAACGGATGTCCTCAGTACCGACCCAGCGGTCAACACCGCCAACACTTCGACCAACGGTTATGACGGCCCGGTCGGGGCGCTGAATTCGGCTGACGAGCTACGGCTTCGGAACTGCACGAGCAACGCAGAACGGGTCAACAACCTGGAGTTGACCTGGAGTGTCGGCGGCGCTTGGTTCAACTGCCTCTGGGGTTGGATCTGTCCGAAGCCCTACCCTCACCTGAATGGCATGACCGTGTCGGTGGAGAGTCCCGTGGGCGGATGGTTCGGCGGCTCGGTAGCCAAGCCGGCCACCTACTGCGACAAGGATGCTGCGGGCGTTCAGTTCGTGTTCGGTGGTGACAGCACAATCGCCGCGGGTAGTGACGGAAACGACCCACCTGCGATACAGATATGTGCCGGACCCGCTCCCAGCAATCCGGAGAACTACCAACAGGTCGCCGTTTGGGGCCAGCCGGTGAACTCCTTGACCAAGGAGTCAGGCGGATCGCAGGAAGAGAAACGAATTGGCAGACCCGGATCTGCGTCACTGCGGCCGGCAAGCAACAGTGGAACCGGTCGCTGGTGCCCAAGTGCTTCCTACCCCCCGATCGGTGGCACTTTCTATGACGCCGAGCGTGGCCAGAACCCAGGAAACCGCTATACGAATCCAGGTTCGCCAACACAGATCCCACACTCGACCGTCGATTCACCGTATTGCGGATTGATCCCGTTTGCTGTCCCACCTCTGAACTCCAACAGCTGGGTGACGTATTCGAACTTCGGAGATGTCAAGCCCTACACCGGGGCTGGGAACTGCACCTCCAACCCGTCGGTCGATCTGTGCTACGACCCCGCGACAGAGGTGATCGACAAGGTCGAGCTGAAGGTCCAGTACGACTCGAGGTGCGGAATCCCCGCAATCAACGGCACCTGGTGTAGCGGAGCAACTGCCAACGCCGGCTACAACGTGACGTCGACCTCGGGTACTGGTTGCAACGATGACGATGCGTTCCCCGCGAACGCGCAACCACTCTGGTACACCGTCGACATCACGTCGTGTCTGAACACCGTCGCCAAGATCAATGCGGCGAGCATCGCGTTCAACATGAATTGCAACGTCTGTACCGGACTAATCGATAAGTACTTCCATGGCTTGGAGCTCATCGTGCACACGCGCCCGATCGCGACCAACACCAAGGTCGTTTCGCCGTCGCGCGGTTGCTTGATCAGCCCCACAGGCTATGGAGCCGGTATCGGTGACTACGCGGCGGTGAGCACCGACAACTACTCGAGCACGAACATCTCCCGCGATTGCGCGCTGATCTCCGGCGGCCGTGTCTCCATCCAGGGGACTGTGTATGCGCCCAGCGCCGCGCTCGAGGTCTATGACGGAGACAACCTGTACCCGTTTGCCAGCCGCGGAGTCGTTGCGAGGCACCTCCGGGTGCGCAAGTTCCAGTACCGGGCCGGATACAACGAACCGGTGATAGTCGACGAAGCAGACAAGACCCCGAATCCACGACAGACCGAGTTCGTGGCGTGTGAACGGTCGGGTAGTTCGACTGCGCCATGCGGTGATGTAGCGGGCGACAAGTTGCTGGGTTCGGCGAACGCGCGGTTCGAACTCGATGGTGCGACCTCGACGGCCGAGCCGCGCATCCCGAAGATCCTCGACTGGACCGCGACGCGGACCTACGGAAGCTGAGTCGGACGCTGGGCCGAGACCCAGCGGTGGGTTCTGATCGTTCCACCCGGCGTAGGTGTCGTCGGCTCGGCGTTGGGCTTTCGAACCGTCGCAACTGCTCGTTTCTGACCACCTGGGCAGGTTTGCTCATGTGACCCATCCGGTTGCCGACAGGCATGTCCATGACCCCGTTCGGCTTGCCCATTGGGCTTGCGGCCCCATCCTGCCGCCCATTCGGAGGATGGCGGGTAGGTTGCGAAACGCCCTGAAATGGCTCACTGTTGTGTGAGGAGAAGCGAATGGGTTCCTGAAGTGGCGAAAGCGGGGTTCGTCCTCGCGGTCGTGGACCACCGGTCGGCCCACGCAGGGAAGGAATATCGATGACGCAAAACCGCAGTGCGCGCGGTCAGACCGGTTCCGCTCTGATGTTCACCCTCGTCGCTATCTCGGTGCTGGCGATCATCGGTGCGAGTCTCGCCGCATTCGGCAACGCCAGCCTCCGCACGACCCGTGCCTACGACGATGTTCGGGAGATGCGCTACGCCGCGGATGGAGCGATCAAGGAAGCGGTCAACTGGATCGCCAAGAACGATGAGGTGGCGGTCGATCCCGACTACCTCCCGAGCGCGAACGACGACTGCGTCTATCACTCCGAGAGCGCTCAGGGGGAGATCCTGACGGTCAGCTGCGAGACCGAACCGGGAAGCGGGGCGGGCATACCACCCGATCCGGGAATCGCCCCACCCGAGTCGATCCTGTTGCTCGGCGATCGGCACAACGAACCGGGCCCCTACAGCTATGAGAAGTGCGCAAGCCTCTGGGATGCAATCACCGGCTGGCTCAACAACGACACTCCCGGCCAGGCGGAGAGGAGTTTCACCGCCAAGCAGCGCCAGCGTTCCACCTGGGGCGGACTCGGATCGTGCGACACGAGGGAACGCGGCCTTGGGCCGATCTCGGTCGAGGGCGACATCAACGTCGCCGGTCGCCTCCAGCTGGCAGACGGTTTCAAGCTCTCGGTGGCTGGCGGTGATGGCGGTGTGGTCAAGGCCCAGTACGGCTGTGAGGGAATCGACGGGAACGTGCTGGCTCCTGGAGGCGCCTCGATCTCCACCGATGTGCAGTGCAACCGGGCCGACTCGCTCCGCCCCGATGATCCGGACAAAGACCTGCCGTGGGAAGGCAAGTCGATATACGCCGACCCGGGGCGGATCCAGGACACGGCAACCCCGATCAACGACATCGAGGACGAATTCCTACCCGTCGGCTTCGACGCGGATGGCTCCGTCGCCGATGGCTACACACTGCCCCTGCGGACCAAGGCCTACCGCTACGACGACGCCGTCAACCCCACGGGATCCGCGACGGTACCCAAGCACCTGGTCGAGCTGCCCCCGTCGGGGGCAGGCGCCTGCAACATCCCGGCAGGCACCCCGGTGATCTTCTTGTGGGGTCGCTACACCGATGCCAAGACACTCAACGACTACACCGCGAATCCTGCCTGTCCCGACCGGACCTTCTGGTTCGCCCCCAACCCGGGCCCGGACCGCGAGCTGCTGACAGCCGACGACGAGACCGCGGCGTTCTACCTCGATTTCACGAACACTGCGAGTGCGACCAAGTGCGGTGGAATGGAGTCATCCAACCCGTTCCGTTGGTGCCTGGGGGGAGCCAGCCAGAACTCGTCGTCCAAGCCGAGGGTCGTGGTGGGATGGCCTGACGACTGGACAGCCCTGCCCACCACGGATCCCGACGGAACCGGGTCGGGCGATGCCGGGTACGGTCAGCGCGTAGGTGTGGAGATGGACACCGCAGGCGCGATCGAGGGGAACTTCCTCACCTACTGGCGCAACCAGGGCAACGCCAAGGTGATCGACACCCAGCCCTCGACCTACGAGCCGTGCAGGTTCTGGATCTTCACGTGTCCTTCGTTCGGTGAGCGTTCGATGAGGCTGGCCCAGTTCAGCCCCAAGGTGGGTGGCAGCCCGATCGCCGAGGATGGACTGCCCAACGGCCGGCTGTTCCTCGACGTGCACTTCGCGATGCGCAACGCCGACAGCACGGTGCCGAAGGTGGTCGTGGACTACCTGGATCCCCGTGCGAACGTCGCGCGTACCTGTGGCGAGTTCACGCTGAACCTCTCCGCCATCGACACCAACCATGTGCCCGGCTCAGCTGTCCCGGCCACGAGCAAGTCGTCGATCAGCGCCAACGATGCCGCGGTGCTGGCCGACAACTGTGGATCCGTGGATGCCATCAACAACCTGCGGGTGACCTTCAAGGTCGAGAAGAACGTCTGGAACACCGGCTCTGGCGTGCCGACCTATGACCTCGACGGTGTGCGCGTGTACTACGACTCCTACCAGGGAGCATCGTTCCCACTCCCCAACGAGTGCACCGACAGCGACGGTGACGGCGACATCGACGAGTTCGACACCTGCGGGGTCCCCTTGTCCGGCGTGTCGAACCCGGTCGATCCTGCCAAGTCCGACTGTGATCCGTCGCGGCCGGGCGGTCAGCTCATCTTCGGGGGAAGCACACATGTGTACGCCGCCGACGGCAGCCTCGAGGTGTGTGGCGGTCCGAATCCTTCCGACCCCCAGGGCGCCATGGTCATCGGGATCTATGGAGTCCCGGGAGTCAAGGAGGTGCGGGCGCCGAACGCGCCGATCATGGACAACGGTTCTTCCGGGGGCAGCACGTCGTTCAGCAATCCTGACTACGCGAAGCGGATCGGAGAGCCACTCTCGCTGCAGGCATCAGGAGTTGTCTACCAGGGGCAGTGCACCGGGCTGCTCGGAATCCAGAGCTGCAAACCCAAGGACGGTGGTGCCAAGGAACTGGTCTACAGCTTCCCGGGCTTCACCCCGCCCGCTGGATACAGGGTGTCGAAGGTCTCGGCCCGAGCGTCCTATGAGACCGAGGGTGGCCGGTTCACGATCGAAACGGGTGGTGACTCTTCGAGGCTCAAGGTGGGCGGATGCAACATGGCGGCTCGCCAGACCAGGGGGGAGCTTCGACAGTGGGCGAACGAACCTGTTGGGTCGTCATCGCCACTGGTGCTCTACGACGGTGCGACCCGGAACTGCATTCCTTCGCCCACCAGCGGCACCTACAAGAGCGGCTTCGCTCCCACCGAGGTCCGGTGGAAGCCCAACGTGCCCTCGGCCTTCTCCTTCTTCGTGGGCGGTGGGTGCTTCGTCTGGATCGGTTGGTGCAACTACGACCAGGACGACCTGCTCGACGGGGTCGAGCTGGATGTGGAGATCGAACCGATCGGCACCATGTCGTCGGACTCGGATACCTCCACGCCCGTGTTGACCCCCCAGTCGGGATGCATCACCGCTCACCCCAACTACGACGGGGGGCAGGGTCCCGACTATTCGAATCCAGCCAAGATCGAGTACCAGAACCCCGACTGCGCCCTGGTGCGCGCGGACAGCTACACGGCCGACGGCTCCGATGCGACCGATGGCGGTCTGTGCTGGGGTACGTGTCCCGGACGGCGGACGAACTGGTTCGGTCGGGTGAGTGTCAAGGGCACGATCTATGCACCGTCCGCTGCGGTCGAGATCGACGACAACGACATCGGGTACCCACTTGCCACCCGTGGTGTGATCCTGCGTCATCTTCGGATCAGTGGTGCGAAACCGCGGGCCAACTTCTCCGATCCCCTCTTCGGCAACCAACTCGACAAGGAACCCAATCCGAGGGTCGCGAAGCTGACAGCCTGCATCCAGGAGGGAGTGAACCCTGCGTCGCCCAGGCCGTGTGACCCCGATGTCGACCGCGTGGTCGCTCGTAGCGGTGTCCGGTTCGCTGCCGATCCGACTGACCCGAACCCGACCGCGGCCGATGTGCCCGAGGTCGAGTGGTACACCGACGCAACCACGGAGCGGCAGTGATGGCGCGTCCACGACTGAGTCAGACCGCTGGTGTAGTGATGAGACGACGCGGACAGACCGGCGTGACGCTGCTCGAGGTCGCCCTCGCCGTGATGCTGATCGGTATCGCCCTGCTCTCGGTGGTTGGAGTGCTCTATGCGGTGATGATCAGCTCCGCCACCCACCAGGACAAGGTGCGTGTGGGCAACCGTGCAACGGAACTGGCCGAGAAGATCGACGACATGATCTACATCCCCTGCGACGGAGCCGACCTGGGTGCGCTCTACCAGTCCGCGACGGACGTGGGCTCGGATGCCCCCTACTGGGAAGAGATCGTGGACGTGCGCTACCTGGCCGATGCCGGCCAGGCCGCTCCGGCCTGGAACGACTCGTGTCCCGCGAACGATCAAGGCGCCCAGGAGATCACGGTGTCCGTTGGATCCAAGTCGCGCAGGATGATCACCACCGAGCTCGTGTTCGTCAAGCGCGACACCACCTGCCCTGAGGGAATCGTGGGGAGGAAGTGCTGATGAGGACCAGGTCTGGGTTCACGCAGCAAGGACAACGTCTCGACCAGCGAGGTGTGACGATCATCGAGGCGCTCATCGTGGTCGCTGTCACCGGACTGATCATCGCTCCCCTGGCAGGAGTGTTCATCAACGGGCTGACGAACTCGGCGCGCAGCCACGAACGCCTTCTCGACAACGGCTCGGCACAACGGGTTGCAGAGGCGTGGACCAAGGACGTACAGAGCGTCGATCCCCACGGTGTCGGCCAGGGCCTCGAGGCAGCTGCCACCGCGTGCGTCGACCCGTCGGTGGACGTCTCCACAGCTCCCCCCGAGCTCGTGCGGGTCACTTTCAACTGGGACCTCGAAGCGGGGGGCGACGATCTGCCCAAGACGGCCACCTGGGCGCTCGTCGACGAGGGCGACAGCGTCACCCTCGTGCGCCGCTACTGCGAGGACGGTTTCCGCGGAGAGGGCGTGATGGCCCGGGGTCTCGACCTGTTCTCCAAGTCCACCGCGCACGGCCCCGAGGCCCCCGATGTGTTCTGCCCGGTCGACGCGAACGGCGTCGCACGCACCTGCACCCTTGTGATTCCCGAACTCGACCTCGACCTCACGGTCACCCGACGGGTACCCAACTACGACGCCAACACGTTGCCCACCGGCGCACCACCACCCCCGGCCATCTTCGCCCACGATGCCCGCTACCAGTACCTGAACGTGCGCTTCAAACCCTCGGTGCCCCAACCGGTCACCTCCTACAGGCTCGAACTGCGCAAGGGGTCGCCCACCGCACCCCCGATACCAACCCAGACCAAGACCGTGACGGTCACCCAGCCGGTTCCCGCGTTCTACCAGGTGACCTTCTCGGGCCTGGACGTGCAGGCGGTTGGCGGCCCACCCGTCAACTACTACGTCACTGCTGTGGCGATCAACGACATGGGTCCCGGTACCCAGTCCGATCCGTACGGTCCGATGAACCCCCAACCCACCGGCCCCGACGCCCCGACCACACCGGAGGCGGCGCGACTCTCCAACGGTTGTGTGCGCGTCACGTGGAGTGCGAACGCACAGAACGGTGGTAGCCCGCGTACCGGGTTCAGGGTGTGGGCCTACGAAGCGCTGTCCGATACCGACCCGTTCGTCGACGGAACGACCGCACTCATCGACATGGATCCGATCCCCGCCGACACCACCACGCCTCCCCCCACCTCGTACGACTTCTGCAACGGCCTCAGTCCGTTCTCCAGGTACCGGTTCGTGGTTGCCGACAAGAACGCGGTCGACATCGGCCTCAAGTCCGCTCCCAGCAACCTCGTCATGGCCTACACCGCAGGCACCCGTTTCGTGAACACATCCGGTTCCGACAGCGGTAACGACTGTGTCGATCCGTCCGCACCGTGCGCCACCATCCAACGTGCGGTGGACGTGTCGACCGCGGGCAACCCCGTAGCGGTGGCCAAGGGCAACTACGCGCGCTTCGTGATCAACAACAAGTCGGTCACACTGGTCGGCGGGTTCGACAACGGGTTCAGCGAGATCACACCGTTGACGGCCTCGACCCCGGAAGCGGAGACGACCAGGGTCACCGCCGGTGCCCAGCTCTCTCCGGCGGCGCCCCCTGTCGCCAGCACCAACACCGCCATCAGCGTGAGAGCCGTGTCCGCTGCAACCACCATCAGGAATGTCGCGGTGCGCCAGACCAATGTCTCGTCGACCACCTCCACATCGGGCATCGAGGTGCACAGCAGTGGGAATCCGGTCTGGCTCGACACGGTCCGCACCGTCGGTGGCAACTCGAGTCTGAACCCCACCGGCCTGCTCGTATCAGGCGCCTCCCCGGTCAGTGTCACCAGTTCCTGGATCGACAGCGGCTCCCCCGACACCGGCGCCGCCGGTAGCAGTGCGTATGGGGTGCGGGCGGTTTCGGGTGCCAACGTGTCGTTGTCGGCGACGACGGTGACCGCCGCGAGTGGACGGCCCGGATCCAACGGCGCCGACGGGTCGACGAGCAACGGTTGCACCGGTCTCGACGGCGGAAGCACCGACTCGACCAGCAGCGGCGGTTCGGGTGGTGGAAGCTGTGGTGGTGGCGCAGGTGCAGGCGGCAGCGGAGCTGTGAACTCCGGTAGCACCGGAAACAGCGGAAGCAACGCGAGCGGCACTGGCGGTGGCGCAAAGGGCACCGGTGGTGGCGGGAACAGCAGTTGCGGCGGCGATGCCTACGGCGGCAACGGCGGCAGCGGCGCCACCTCGGGTGGGACCGCGGGAACCGTCGGCCAGCCGGGTGCTGCTTCTGAAGGGGCGCTGTGGGTCGGCGCCACCGGCGGGAACGGAACGAACGGAAGTGCCGGTAAGGGCGGCGGCGGCGCCGGAGGCGGCGGGTCGGGTCGGAACAACAAGTTCATCTTCTGGGGATGTGACGAGAATCGCCCCGGAGGTGGCGGCGGGGGTGGCGGCGGCGCCGGTGGTGCCGGAACGGCTGCTACCGGCGGTACGGCAGGTGGAGGATCGTTCGGTGTCTACGCCTTCGATGCCACTGTGACGGTGCAGTCTGCCTCTGCGATCGAGGTCGGTGACGGCGGCGACGGTGGCGACGGCGGCAGGGGTGGCAACGGCGGCAGGGGTGGGGAGGGCGGCAAGGGCGGCTCGGGCAAGACCGACGAAGGCGGTCCCGGCGGTGGCGGTGGCGGCGGCAGTGGTGGCGGTGCCGGCGGCTCAGGTGCCGGAGGCCAGGGTGGTCCGTCTGTGGCGGTGTTCTTTGCCAGGTCCGCGGGCAACTCGACCGCTCCGCCGCAGATCGACGGATCGACGAGCCTCAGTCGGGGGACGGGTGGTGCTGCCGGAGCAGGTGGTGGTGCGACCTCCGGCGGATCGGGCGGCTCGAGAGGTGATCGCGGCACCACCTCTGGCAATTCACACAGCGGCAACTATGGCACCGCAGGCGCATCGGGCGCCGGGCTCGGGGCAGCCCCCGACGGGAGTGGTGGTCCGTCGTGCGCGGTGCTCGACCGCACCAAGGCCCCAGCGCAGCAGTGCACCGCCTGACCGTGAAAGATCGAGGGTGTCCCATAGCACTGACCAGGAGCGAGATTGGGTAATAAGACCCGTTGCAACTGTGTGAAGCGTCAGGTAGATTTGAGAAGTCTCAGGTTGTGCGACTCGGGAGGGTGGCCGCTGGGAGGGCAATACCAACTGAGGGGGCGAGATGCGTCCACCTGATTCCTCTGGAGGGAACAAATGAACATGATTGAATCACGAATGGACCAGCGTGGGCAGGGTGGCTTCACCCTCATCGAGTTGCTCGTGGTCATCGCAATCCTGGCCGTTCTGGCTGGTGCGGCGATCATCGGCATTGGCGCCATGCGTGACAATGCGAAGCAGACAGCCTGCAAGTCGGAAGTTGACACAATCGAGACCGCTCTTGAAGCGTACGACATCAATACCAACACCACGGGCGCCGGGACCATTGCTCTCGCGAGTGGTGCTGGACTCCTCAAGAAGGTTGATGCTGCTGACTGGGTTGTCGCCTACGCAGGTGGCGAATACGGCGTCACCCCAGCGGCTGCGCCCGGCAAGTACGCCGGTGTCGCTTGTCCGTGATGTGACACTTCGGAATTGAATGACGTTAGGGTGGGGCCCGGTTTCGGCCCCACCCGACGTCGTTTTCTACGTGAACCACCCGACGTCGTTTTCTACTTTCAGCTGTATGCTGAGTCGACTTCGAGGGAGAGCCGATGCACCAGATAGACACGACTCCGATGGACCAACTCCTGCGCTACTTGTGGGACAACCATGCGACCGACCTGCACCTCGCAGCTGGGACCCCACCTCGGGTCCGCGTCGATGGGGGTCTATTCGCTATTCCTGGTACTGAGCCGCTCACGGTTGAGTTCATGAAGTCGGTTCTGGGTGGGCTCATGGACGCCGCAGATGCCGAGACCTTCGAACGTGAGCGACAACTCGACTTCGCGTTCACCTGGTACGACACAGCACGCTTCCGCGCCAATGCCTTCTACCAGATGGACAGGCCGGGCCTGGCCCTCCGCCTGATCCCCACCGAGATCCCGACACCTGAGGACATCGGCCTGCCGGCGTCCACCGCACAGCTGTTGAAGCGACCCCACGGGCTGGTGCTGATGACCGGGCCGACCGGTTCGGGCAAGTCGACCACACTCGCGGCGATGGTGGGTTGGATCAACCGCAACCGACCCGTGCACATCCTCACGATCGAGGACCCGATCGAGTACATCCATCCCTCGCAGCACGCCCTGGTGAACCAGCGAGAGGTCGGTCAGGATGCGACTTCGTTCGCAGAGGGACTCAAGGCCGCCCTGCGCGAGGACCCCGACGTGGTGCTCGTCGGAGAGATGCGAGACCTCGAGACCATCCAACTCACGCTCACGCTCGCCGAGACCGGCCACCTCGTGTTCGCCACGTTGCACACCAACGATGCCGCCCAGACCGTCGACCGCGTGATCGACGTCTTCCCGGCCGACCAGCAGGACCAGATCCGCACCCAGTTCTCGATGGCACTTGCAGCGGTGGTGAGCCAGCGATTGATCCCGCGCATCGGTGGGGGCCGCGTTGCCGCCTACGAAGTGCTGCTCGGCACACCGGCGATCAGCAACATCATCCGTGAGGGCAAGGTCCGACAGCTGCGGAATCTGATCGCCACCGGTCAGAAGGACGGGATGATGGTCATGGAACAGTCGCTCGCAGCCCTCGTCGCCGCCAACGTGATCAGCTACGACGACGCGCTGGCTGCATCGGTTCATCCCGACGAGATCTCCGGTCTGGCGACCCACGGGGACCTGGATCCCGACATCCCACCACCGGCTCACTTCGTGGTCGGTGCGGGCGCCCCCGGCGCACCGCCCGTTGCGCAGGCGCCGGTGGACGGTCACGTGTGAGCGGACCAGAGGTTGTGGCGGTCGTGTTCGGCACGATCGCGTTCCTGGCGATCGGTTCGTTCACCTGTGTGGTGATCGACCGCCTACCCCTGCAACTCGACGAGGAGAACCGCTTCGGCGAGCTCTGGGACACGCGGCCCTGGTCCGAGGTGTTCGGCGGCACCAGCAGGTGCTCCTCCTGTGGGACAGCTGTTCGGCCGTGGCAGAACATCCCGGTGATCTCCTGGTTCGCCCTGCGCGGACGATGCAGCTCGTGCGGCGCGCCCATACCGGGATTTCACCCGTGGGTGGAGCTTGCATCGCCCCTGCTCTTCCTGGGTGCGGTGTGGGCCATAGGGCTCGACTGGGCGCTGTTGCCGGTGCTGTGGCTGATCCCTGTGGGACTGGCAATCGCGGTGATCGACCTGCGCACTCTGATCGTGCCCACCCGGATCGTGTGGCCGGCGTTCTTCGTCTCCGTGGCGCTCACCGTGGTCGTAGCCGCGGTGGAGGGTGAATGGTCACTCCTGCTCAGCGCGTTGATCGGCCTGGCAGTGCTCGCAGGTCCGTTCTTCGTGCTGTGGTTCCTGCTGCCCTCCGCAATGGGTTTCGGTGACGTTCGCCTCGCAGTGCTGCTCGGATGGATCGTCGGCTTCTATGCGGGAACCGACCTGTTCGCTGCGGTGATCCTTGCGCTCATCTGCATGACCGCTGCAGCTCTGTTGGGCCTGGTCATCGGAGTGGGAGCAATGGGATTGCGCGGACGAAAGGCCAAGGTTCCCTTTGGCCCAGCTCTGGTCATATCGGCGTACGGCTGTGTCGTGCTTGCGGCACAGATCCTCGAACCGTTCGGCGTCTACTAGAGGGCCGCTCCGAGCGGCTGTTTCTCAGGTACCGAGTCGTATCGCGCACCGCTGTGAGGCACCATTGTGGGATGCAGTCGGGGGAGAAGGGGTTCGGTCGCAGGCCGCGCTATGGGAACGGGGTCGTCCTCGTGTTGATCGCGGCGGTAGCGGCGCTGTTCACCACGGGTTGTTTGACCTCAGACGCATACGTGACCGTTGACGGCGATGGTTCGGGGGAACTGCGCATGGAGGTGTTCCCTCCACCGGAGGTGAGCGACACGATCGCCGGCAGTGGGGTCGACGCGCTCATCCGCAGTGCGCTGGAGGGCGTGGAGGGGGCCACCTTCGAGTCCGGGGAACGGTCGGGTCAGCGGTTCTACAGCGTGAAGATCCCCTTCGACGACTACCGGCAGTTGACCACCAACATCGCTGAGGGTGCCACCATCGGCGACCAGGCCCTCACCCCGTTCGCACAGTTCGACCTCCGGGAACTGCCCGACGGTGGATGGAGCCTCGCTGCAGTCACAAATCCGCTCGACCGGGTCGCGACGTTCACCGGTGGATCTCCTCTACAGATGCTCCAGGGCCTGGCCGGGACCGACGATGCCGGAGTCGGTATGAGCCTGTCGGTCACCCTTCCGGGCCGGCTCACCGACTCCAACGCGGATTCGCAGGACGGCAACACCGCTGAGTGGAAGTTGAACGACCCCTCGGCCACCTACGAGCTCCGGATGCGGACCGAGCCGGTGCCGCTGTTGAGTCCGATTCAGTGGTTGATCATCGGGTTGGTTGGGGTGTTCCTCGTGGGTGCGGTGCTGATGTTCGTCGGTGCAACCGGTCCCGTGAAGCGTTGGTCACCCAGGAAACGCAAACCTGAGAGCCACGACGCCTTCCTGCACAAGCAGTCCCAACAGCCGCTGGTTCCCTCGGAGACCAAGCAGCGCCACGCACGCCGCCACAAACGCATCGTGACCGGTGGTCCCACGGGATGGGAGGATCCGGGCGCCCCGACCGCTACCGACCCAGCAGGAACTGCCGGGCCCGGCGCAACCGTTGGTGAGCAGTCTCCCCAACCCCAACTGCCTCCGATCACCATGCAACGCACTGATGAGGGTCCCCCAGATGCACCGAGCAGTGGCGAGAGGGTCCACCCGCCGGAGTTCCTGCCGACCGGGCCCGAGCCCCAGCAGGACCAGCGGGACGAAGACCGGTGACGCAAACCCCGGGGACACCGGACGCCGCCCCCGCCCCGACACTGAGCGAATCGGCCGGCAGCGTCGATGGTGCTTCGGTGAAGGCGGTACCACAGATCCTGGCAGCCAGGCTCCGCGACGCGGTGGGTGCGGCGGTGCGCGGCAAGGTCGACGAGGTCGACCTGGCGCTGGCCACTTTTCTCTCCGGTGGTCACCTGCTCATCGAAGACCTCCCAGGCACGGGAAAGACCCTGCTGTCGCGTGCGATCGCCGCCGCCGTGGGGGGACGCTTTGGACGCGTGCAGTGCACTCCGGACCTGTTGCCCACCGACATCACCGGCACCTCGGTGTTTCGCCCTGACACCACCGACTGGGAGTTCCACCCCGGGCCGGTGTTCGCCAACGTGTTGCTGATCGATGAGATCAACCGGGCCTCCCCCCGGACCCAGTCGGCCCTGTTGGAGCCGATGGAGGAACACCAGGTCACCGTCGATGGCCAGACCAGGGACCTGCCCGATCCCTTCTTCTGCGTGGCCACCCAGAATCCGTTCGGTCAGGCCGGCACGTTCCCACTGCCCGAGAGCCAGCTCGACCGCTTCGCGATGTCTCTCAGCCTCGGTCTGCCCGACCGCGACGCCGAACGCGACGTGCTGTCGGGGGTCGGCGGTGTCGATTCGCTCGACCGGATGCAGCCGGTGGCAACGACCGCCGAGGTGCTCGAGGCCGTCGCGGCCACCCGCGTGCTGTACTGCGCGGATGCACTTCTCGAGTACCTGCTCGATCTGATGGAGAGCACGCGCAACGATCCGCACCTGGCCCATGGAGCATCGCCGCGGGCATCGCTCGGGGCCCTGCACCTCGCCAGGGGCCACGCCGTGGTGCAGGGGCGGGACCATGTGACACCCGATGACATACAGGCCGTGTTCGTGGCCTCGTTGGCCCACCGGGTGTCGATCGGGGACCGGACCGACACGGTGGCCACCCGTCAGGTGCTCACGGGGATACTGGGCCGGGTGCCGGTGCCCCGGCCGTGACGCCCGAGCCGTGATGTCGGAGGCCACTCCACGACACTTCGAGGTGCACTTCCCGCTCGCTCTGTTCGTGTCGGTGGTGGTCCTGGGCCTCCTCACGGGGCTCCGCCCGTCGGTTGCCTCACCGACGATCACGGCATCGGTGTGGGCCGGGTTGCTGGCCATGATCGTGGTCGGGGTGGTTTGGCCACTGGCGGACCGGAGGGCACTGGGACTGGAGATCCTGAACTGCCCGACCGATGTGACCGAGGGCGAACAGATCACCGTCGAGTTCGGACTCGGTCGGGCCGGGTTCCCGCTACGGGTCGACCTCGATCCATCCGTCGGGGGATTCCAACCGGATGGTGCGGCGTTCATCAACGCACGAGAAGGAGAGGTCTCAGCCGTGCTGGCACGTCGGGGCGTGTATTCCGAGTTGGGCGTCTGGGTGACCGACTCCGGGCCGTTCGACCTGTTGCGGGTCCGTCGGATGTTGCGCTGCCAGCTTCCGGCACCGTTGTTCGTGGGGCCGACCGCGGTGGAGAGCAGCCAGCAGATTGACCCGACAGGAACCGGAGATGCTCGATCCGCGCTCACGCGTGGCGCACCGTCAGGCGACACGGTGCGCAGCGTGAGGCCCTATGTCACGGGGGACCCTGCCCACCTGGTCCACTGGCCGAGCTCCGCCCATGCCGGTGGTCTGATGGTCAAGGAGTTCGAACCACAGGGCGACCGTCTGGTTGCGGTGGTGCTCGACCTTCGGTCTGGGGGTGGGGGAGTGGAGGGCGATGCGGTCGAACACGCCGTCAGGCGGGCCGCCGGCACTGCCCGCGAAGCCCTCGAGCACGGCATGCGGGTCATCCTCTGCACCGCTGGCCCGAGCGGTGCGGTGACCGCTGAGGTGGGTGGTCCACTGGCGCTGCAGCGCAGGCTGGCGGCAGCGGTGCCCGGGGTTCCGGGGACCGCGCCCGACGGTTGTCGTCCGGTCGTGTTCACCCCCATCGGGGCGTCACCGCGATGACGATGCTTCGCGAGCAGGTGACAACCGGTTCAGGTCCCGGGAAGTCCCGGCGTGGTGGATCGGAGTCCTGGGTGAGGCCGCTCCTGGCAGTGCTGGTCACCGTTCAGTTGTGGTCGTCGATGTCTGCGTCGTTCACCTCGGGTGCCACCTTCGTGAAGGGAGCTGCCCTCGTATGTGGGTTGTTGGCCGTGTTCGGGTTGCCTTCGCTTCCGCTTCGCTCACTCGTGTGGCTGTCCACGGTGTCGAGCGCCGTGCTGTTGGCACGGTTCGGGATGGCCGGCACCGTTGGCGGAGTCGCGTCGTTGTGGAGAGCGCTGTTGTGGTTGACCGCCACGGCGCTGGCGTTGGGGGTGAGCGCCAGTGCCCGCCAGCGTGCCCGTTGGGCCGTCGTCGCCCCGGCGATCGGAACAGCGCTGGTGGCGACGGCGATGGTCGCGGGTGTGGCCCTGCTGGTCGGACCCCGGGTGGCCGGACAGCTGAACACGGGGTCCACCATCGGCGAAACGGTCGACCAGGGCGACAACCATCCGGCCAACCCGCTCGATTCGACCTCGTCGCTGGACATGACGACCCGGCCCCAGCTGAGCGATCGGGTGGTCATGACCGTCTCGTCACCGGTGGCATCGTTCTGGCGGTCGGAGGTGTTCGATGTCTGGGACGGCACCCGTTGGACCCGTTCGTCGGGACGCGGTGGATCGTTGCTCACCGATGGGGCCGTACTCCCACCTCCCGAGGACCTGGCAGGCAACAACGGAGAACCCTTCGACACCGAGGTGCGGATAGAAACCGGGTTCGCCACAGCCCTGCCGCTGGCGCCGAGCGCGGTGGAGGTGACGGCTCCCGGGCACCGATTGGCCCAACGCACCGACGGAACGGTGGTGGCGGTTGATGAACCTCTCGGCCGCGGTGCCACCTACACCGTCACGAGCCGTCAGATCCCGTTGACGACCGACCGGTTGAGCGAGTCGGGACGTGCCTCGGTGCCCACCGGTGTGACCACCCAGTACGCCCAGCAACCGGTCGCATCGCAGCGGACCGTCGAGCTCGCACAGCGGGTCACAACCGGCCTCGACGGCAACTACGCAAAGGTGCTCGCGCTCGAGGCCTGGATGGGCGCGAACACCCGCTACGACATAGCCGCACCGCTGTCTCCGCCGGGGGTCGACGTGGTCGACAACTTCCTGTTCGAGTCACAACTCGGATGGTGTGAACAGATCGCCAGCTCGCTCGTGGTGATGGCGCGTTCTGTGGGCATTCCAGCCCGGCTCGCCACCGGTTACGTGCCCGGGGAGTGGGATGCGGCGAGCGGACGGTTCATCGTGCGGGAGAACCACGCGCATTCCTGGGCGGAGATCTGGTTCCCCGAGGTTGGCTGGGTGCCCTTCGACCCGACCGCGGATGTACCCCTCGCCGGGCCTGATGCGGCGCGGCCGGCAGGGACTTCCCGAACCGTGGACATCGTCGGAACCCTGCTCCTGCTGGTTGCGGTCGCATATGTCGCGGGACCGCCGGTCGCCCGAACGGCGAACTCGGTGGTCGGACGGGTCTCGCACAGGTTTCGCCGCCGTCGCCTGGAGCGAGAGAACTGGGATGTGGCCGAGGAGGCCGCGCTCGAATCCGAGGCCCTCTCGTTCGCAGGCCGACCACGGGGAGATTCGGAGACGCTGCCCGACTATGTCAACGATGCGGTGGCGAACGGGGCGCCTGGGGGACTGATCGCCAGGGCGACCCAGGTGGAGACCTGGCGTTACGGTCCGCCGCCAACCTGACAGATCCGCCAGCATTGGGGAGTGTTCCCCAGTTCTGCGCCTTGACGCCCCTCGATACCGCGGCGAGGCTTGTGGGCCGGGAACGCCCCACATACCTCGAGTCCATCTGGCGACATCAGTTCCGTCCCGGTGAAGGTACTTTCGGCAGAAGCGGCGGGGAGGCCTCCGCCGAAGGTGTCCGGTTCGGCAATCGGCGGGCGTCTGGGAGGAGGGAAGAGTTGCGATCAACACGCGGACAGGCTGGCTTCGGTTTGCTCGAAGCGCTCGTGAGCATCCTCCTGACCTCCATGGTGATCCTGGGCCTCGCTGGTTCGTTGCTCGCCGCCATCAAGAGTTCAGCGATCGCCGAGCGGGTTCAACGCGCGGATTCGGCGCTGGGCAGCTTCACCGAGAGCCTCAAGACCATGGGCTATCCCGAACCACCCAACTCGGGCGGAGGGGCCTGCCCGGAGCTGGCTGACTTCGACGAACAATGGGACGCCTTCGGTGATCGTTGGCAACCACCGTCAGGTGACATCTCCGTCGCCATCACCGCGGTCGAGCACTGGCAGCCCGACTCCGGTAGCTATGCATCGACCTGCCCCTCCGGCGGCGACCCCTACACGCATCTGCTCACGGTCGAGGTTTCCATCGAGGGCAAGGAACGCAGCGCCCAAGTGGTGGTGGCGGACCGATGAACCGGCGGTTGGCGAGAGTTCGTTCGGATCAGGGTGGGTTCACTCTTCTCGAGGTTCTTTTGTCGATGGCGATCGCGGCACTGTTGTTGGTCCCGGTCGGCATGTGGATGATCCTGGCGATGCGCCAGCACGGTCCCACAGCGTCCAGATTCACCGAGTCGGCCCAGGCACGGATCGCCAACACCTACCTGTCACGCGACGTGGGCTCCGCAGAGCTGATCAGGGTGGGCAACTTCGGCAGCGGTCCGACAGGTTGCGGCACGATCACCGGAGACACTGTGTTGCTGCAACTGGCGGACGATGTCGATGACGGTACCGAGGTGCCGGTGCGAACCGTGTACGTGACCAACTCTGACGACGGGGTAACCGGCGTCTTCCGGCGCACCTGCCGCCTGAACGATCCCGCCGTGGTCGAGGACAGCGTCCGGGTGCTCGACGATGTCGTGCCGACCGGTTCGGATGCTCCCGAGTTCACCTGTGCCGGTGGTGGCGACGAATGCCTCCAGGTCACCTTCACAGCCACCCTCTCCGAGGGTGGGGAAGTGAACGTGCGCGCCATGCGTCGATCCACCCTCGATGCGTCCTTCCTGGGCACGGGCGGCAACCTGGCACCTCGGGCCCGTATCACCAAGGTCTCCCAGGGTGGATCCCGACCGAACTACACCGTCGTGCTCGACAGCGCTGCGTCGAGCGATCCGGACGGAACGATCCAGACCCGCACCTGGGATGTGACGGGAGGGGCCTTCACCAAGACCGCCGGTCCTCACCCACCCAGGTGACGATCGGGTTCGCGGACATCGCCACCTACCAGGTCTCGCTCACGGTGGATGACGGCACCGACACCGCAACCGCCAGGATCAACATCGACGTGGTCAACCAGGCTCCCGTGGCCGAACTCGTGGTCGTCGGTGGCGAAGCCGGGGCCGAGGGAGCGATCCAGGGCGAGGGGAACGAGCATCGTTTCATCTTCGATGCCTCCGGGTCCCATGACGTCGACGGCGATGACCCGCTCACCTACCAGTGGGACTTCGGTCCCGGTGTGGACACGACAATTCGATCACCACTGGCACCATGCCGGAGATCGAGTTCCTAGAAGGAACCGTTCCTCTGGGCAACCGCGAGGTTGTGGTCACCGTGCGGGACGCGCACGGGGCCCAGGCGGTGGAACGGGTGGGGATCCGACTCCTGGAGCCCGACGGGACTCCGCCGGCCCCGACCGGTGGGGTCCTGGTCACCACCACTGGCGAGGGAGAGGATGGGTATCTCGTTTCGACCACCGGCAAGTTGCCCCGAGCCGGAACGGTCGGGGCGGGTCGCCCCGACGTGACGGTCACGTTCGCGACGCAGCTCACGAGCGGGTTCACCTGGGAGCTGCGGCGCGGTGCAACGGTGGTGGCGACGAGCACGGACCCCACCTTCCAACACGACTTCGGTCCGGCTGACGCCGGCGACTGGTCGATCTCACTCGTGCCCGACGTCGGTACCCCTGACCCTCCGTACGCATTCCGGCTCAACGCCGCACCGGTCGCCTCATTCGCGGCCGGTCCGATAGGTACCGCTCCCACGACGGTCGACTTCGACGCCTCCGGGTCGACCGACGACGGCAGCATCGTGTTCTACGAGTGGAACTTCGGGTTCTTCGACAACTGGACGGGTGGTGGGGTGAACCGCAGCAACCTGTTCACCCATCCCGGTGCCTACAACGTGGTGCTCACGGTGACCGACGACGACGGTGCCAAGGCGTTCCGAACCCAGACCGCAGCGGTGCCCGGCACGCTCGTCGCACCTGCTGTTGGATCTTTCGCGGGCAACACCTACAGCTGGAATCCGGTGCCCGGCGCCGAGAAGTACAGGGTACGGGTGCAGGTCTCCGGTGGCAGCAGCTGCAACTCTCCCGCTCCCTATGAGATCAACATCTCTCAGTCGCCCTCGTTCGCCACGGCCTACCCCGGCTGCACCGTGTCCGCGTCCCATGCGGTGCAGGTGTCCGGTACATGGGGTCCGTACTCACCCTCGGTCACAAGGCCATGACCATGATGCCGCTCGACCGATTCAGCGCAACTGGTCGCGACACCGCCGGGCGGCGGGCGGCACGCGGCCAGTCCGGCTACGTGTTGGGGGTGGTGCTCGCTGCCATGGTGGTGGGCCTCCTGCTCATCACAGCGTTGTTGTCGTTGTCGTTCGCCACCCACCGCGCTGCGCTGTTGCAGGAGGAGTCGGCCCGCGAGCAACGCGCCAGCGACGGGGCACTCGAAACCGCCCTCACCAGGATCCGCAGCGAGATGAACACTCCAGGTGCGACCGACCTCTGCGCGCCGCTGGCTGATCCCGACCCCGAGGTCGGCGTGATCGCGTTCGGCAGCGGAACGCCCGCACCGAACGACGACATCGATGTCCACGTGAATTGCGATGAGGTGCTCGGCGGAGGCGAGGGTGGCTCGGGTGGCAACGTGGAACTGGTGGGCGACGACTACTCCGCGGTGCCCGGCGGATTGCCGTGGGACACCTGGAACTGGTCCGACGCACTCGGGTCCACTCCGGTCCCCGATTCGGCACTGTCGCCCACGTTGGTGCACAACGGTGGTGAGCCCTCCTGTTCAACAGCAATGTGACTGTGCGCAGCGGCGCTGCCCCGTTGCTCGACACCGGCGGCGGCAACGGTGCTGTGGACGTGTCGGGCAGCTATCTGCAGGGGGCCCAGGGTCATCCCGGACCGGGCTGCGGGATGCTCGACCTGGGTTCGTCGATGGCGGACGCCGACCTCACCCGCACCGCTGTCATCGACAACGACACGACCCCGCAGTGCGACGACTCCGATACCGCCACCAACCTCACGCCGACCAAGAACATCGATCAGCCCGGTGGAACGTCACGGAACGCCCCGGCGTGTGCTGGATCGCTGGTCACGCTTGAGCCGGGTGACTACAACGCGGTCGCAACCCGCGCACTCAACGACAACCTCTTCGACGGTGACTGCCCCAACAGGGTGTTCCACTTCAAGCCGGGGGACTACTGGTTCGACGTGCCGAGCGCCGGTGATGCACTCACCTTCGACGACGCCACATCGGCCTTCGTGTTCGGAACCCTGAACGATCCGTCCGCTGCTCCGTCCGCCGCCAGCTGTGATCCCACTTCCGCACAGGGCGTTCGGGTGGTGCTCTCCGGTCGCGCCACGATCCAACACCTCGCAGGCAATGTGTCGATGTGTGCCGACGGTGGGACCGCGCAAGCCCTCGTGCAGTCCGAGATCTCTCCGAACGAGATTGCCATATCCAACCCACAGACGGGACGGCACCACTACTACTGGGCCGGTAGCTACTGGGTGGACACCGACGACTTCGCCAACGTGGGCAACGTCGCCGCTGATGCCGAGGGAACGATTCCGCCACTGCGGTGGTCAACTGCGCGGGTGAGGTGTTCAATCCGTTCAAGTCCTGCCTGTTGAGCTTCACCGTCGACCTCAGCGCCCAGGGCGACGCGCCGGTGGACAACCTGCGCGTGGCTTGGACCAGCAGCGAAACACCACCGGCCCACGTCACCCAACGCGGCGTGCGGGCCATCCTCACCAAGGGTGGTTCGACCCTCTGCAACAAGTACCTCACCAACGCGGGTCGCACCCCGGGGTTCATGTCGTCGGTCGACCTCACCGGTTGCGTCACTTCACAGAGCCAGCTCGACGGAGCCAGGCTCAAGCTCGAGTTCGACTACCGGTACCCGTATGCCCCCGTCGGAACCAGTCCACACATCGGGCTCTCGGTGAGGGGCCTCAACCTCATGACCAACACCCACACGGTCGAGGCGACATCCGCTTCATCTCCGGCAGCGGGGAGTGGGCGACGCCCGCGGGTGTGCTGGCAGCAGGCGGGGCGATCGCGGTGCATCCAGAGCTCGACTGTGCCGGCGGCGTGTGCACCCGCGATACCGATACCCAGCCCAACCGGTTGGTGCTGGGCGACTTCGACCTCGCGGGATCGGGGCTCGAGGACGACGACCAGATCGAGAACTTGTGGCTGGCGATCGACAACTCCGGCGGCGATGACGCGGTGGCTGGACCCATCGACGTCGGTGTGCTGCTGGGCCACACGGCCATCCACGTCGAATGGGACGACGGCACCGGTGGTACCGAGTCCTGCGACGTACCGACGGGGAACCTCCACACCTACACGCGTTCGCGCAACACCTACTTCATCGACATCCTCACGGGTAACGCCTGCGCCGCGCTCCGGCAGGACGCCTCGGTTCTCGCCACGGCGACGGTGACCCTGTCGATCAGCGCCGAGAAGGGAATCTGGATCGGCTCCGACCTCAATCCGGGGATCGGTCTGCAGCTTCCGGCTCTCGACCACGTCCGTCTTGTCGCCACCTCCGAGACGACCGACGAGGTCCATCGGGGAAGGGTCACCTCCAACGTGGGCGACGGCGTACCCACGCAGTTCCGTGTGCACGGCGACGTGGTGATGCCCCGGACCAGCCTCGATGTGTTCTGGACCGGGCCGGTGGACGTGCAGCCGATCGTCGACGGTTCCCTGGAGCTCCATTCGCTCGGCTCGATCGACCAGGGGGGCTCGGTCGGGGTCGTCTGCTGCGGGCCGGGATCCCGGGTGGCGCGCGTCGTGGCCGAGATCCAGGACGATGGCGGCGACTGGGTTCCACGGGGTGTGGCCAGAGCCACGATGCTGCGCAACAGCTCCGAACCATTGGCCGACATGGTCGTGACCGGGTGGCAGCTCTGCGGTCGGGCCGGGTGCGAGGTTCCGACCGGAGGCGGTCTGGGTCCACCGCCGTAGCGGTACTACCGTGACCCGCGATGGACATCGGAGTGGCGTTACCCACGATGGCAACCGGTTACTCCCGGGAGGTCCACCACTCCTGGTGCGCAGGGATAGACGCGGGACCTTTCTCGTCGATCAGTTGCGGTGAGCGCATCACCTACCGCAACCCCGAGATGATGACCACGCTCGCCTCGGCGGCGTCGCTGACCGAACGGGTCAGGGTGTTCGTGAACCTGGTGGTCGCACCCATGCACCCTCCGGCGCTCGTCGCCAAGGAGCTCGCCACCCTCGAGATGCTGAGCGAAGGGCGCGTGACCCTCGGCGTGGGGGTCGGAGGTCGCGAACACGACTACCGCGCCATGGAATCCAGCTACGAGCGCCGGCACTCGCGTCTCGACATCGCGGTGGCCGAGATCCGCTCGATCCTCGCCGGATCCGGTCCGTTCGAAGGGGCCGACCCTGTGGGACCTGATGTGGTGGGGGGACGGGAGATGGAGGTCCTCGCCGGCGCGATGGGCCCCAAGGGACTTGGGCGCGCCGCTCGCTGGGCCGACGGGGTGTCGGGGTTCTCTCTCACCGCGGACGGTACCGAGATCGCAGAGGCGGCTGAAGCCGCCCGCCGGGCGTGGTCGATCGCGGGGCGTGAGGACCCACCGCGCCTCGTGTCGGGTTGCTTCTATGTGCTGGGCGTGGAGGAACCGCAGGAGACCCTTCGCCGGTTCACCTATGACTACCTCGAGATCTTCGGCAGGGGAGCAGCCCGCACGCTCTCAGAAGACGCTCCGGTGTGGAACGAGGAGCGCCTGGCGACGGTGCTGGGCGAGGCAGCCGAGGCGGGGATCGACGAGTTCATCCTGGTGCCCGGCACGGTCGACCCCGCATGCCTCGATGCCACCACCTCGTTCTGTGTTTCCTCCCTAGCTCCCTGAGCGCGTTTCGCTTCACAGAACGGCTGTGAGGCCGAGGCGGGTCGCCCGACCCCTGTCGGGGGTGACTTCCCTGCGGGAAGGCTCCCCGGGGTGGGAGTTGATGAACTGGACGAAGTGCGAACCTTCGCGGCTGGACAACACGGTGCGGTCGGGGTTCGACAACTCGTGGCACGGGGTTGGAGCTCCTGGCGCATCGACGATCTCTGTCGGCACCACGGCTGGATCCGGGTCACCTCCCAGGTGTTGAGAGTGGCCGGAGCGCCCGATACCGGGGCCCAACGGGTCTCCTGTGCAGTTCTGGATGTCGGACCCGGTGCCTACCTCTCCCACGAGAGCGCCGCCGCGTGGTGGGGACATCGCGGATCGCGACTCGAGCGCCCGATACACGTGGTGACCACCCGGGTGAGCACACGTCGGTCGAACCTTGCCAGGGTTCACAGGGTTCGCCATCTCGACGATCGGTGGGTCACCGACCTGGCGGGGGTACCGGTGGTGCGCCCCGAACTCGTGGCGATGCACCTCTTCGCCAGCTGCCACTACCAACGGGCGGAGCGAATCGTGGAGTCCATGTGGTCCCAGCGGTTGCTCTCTGGAGGGTCGCTCGGAAACCTCCTACGCGATGTCGGGAAGCGGGGCCGGAACGGCACGGCCGGTCTGCGGTTGTACGTCGATGAGCGCCGGGGCGGGTACGAGCCTCCCGACAGCGGACTCGAGACCCGGGTTCAGCGGATCCTGGGTGATGCCGGAATCGCGCTCCGGCGTCAGGTCGACCTCGGCGATGCCCGACACTGGAGTGCCCGGGTCGACTTCCTGCTGCCCGACCTGGGGTTGGTGCTGGAGGTACAGAGTGAGGTTCACCATTCATCGCTGCGCGACCGCTCGGCTGACCTCGAGCGCATCGCGAAGCTGGAACGGCAGGGATTCCTGGTCGTGGAGGTGACCGATGAGATGGTCTGGACCGACCCGGCGGCCGTCATCCGAGCGGTCAGAGCACGTTCTGTGTCTCCTCGCTAGCCCTATGGGCTCATCTCGCTACACAGAACGGGGATTGAAGCGGCTCTGGATGAACCCTGCGCCCCAGGTGAAGTGCATCACCGGGAACGCTGCCACGAATGCGATCGGATCGGCATCGTGCTGGTCGGGCCGTGAGGTGACGAAGGCGGCTGCGAGCACCCCGAGATAGCCGATCGCTCCGGCGGCCAGGAGCCTGCGCCCGGGTCGCGACAGTGCCAGCAGTGGAGTGAGGGCGAGCCCGACCGTGGCCACCGGCGCCACGTAGTGGCGCGGCTGCATCGAGTCGGGATGGGTTCGGGCCACGTCGGCCTTGCCCTTGCCGTAGTCGTAGAACTGGCGCGCCAGCGCACCCAGCGTGGCACGGGGGCGGTAGAGCGTGACGATCTCGGGATCGAACACCAACGTGTGGCCCGCGCTGCGGATCCGGTGGTTGAGCTCGTAGTCGGAGTTCCGCTCCAGCGACTCGTCGAACGAGCCGACCTCCTCGAGCACCTCGCGGCGGTAGGCCGGGTGACCGATCGTGTCCACCTCGGCACGCTCGGTGGAGTAGCGGAACGGCGAGGCCATGCCCAGGCGCGAGGTCATCGCCAGGCCGATCGCCTGCTGGGTGGGAGTGACACCCTCGTGGAGCAGCTGGCCGCCCACACCACCGGCTCCGGTGTCGTTCAGCGCCCGCACGGACCGCGCCACGAAATCTGGTCCCACCGCGGCGTGGGCGCCGACGATGCAGATCACGTCGCCGCGGGCAGCTTCGATCCCCCGGTTGAACGCGGCGGAGGCCTTGCGCTTCGGATTGTCGACCATGCGCAACCAGCTGCGGGTCTCGGCGAGCCGTTCGACCAGTTCCCGTGAACCGTCGTCCGACCCACCGTCGGCGATCACCACATCGAGCAGGTCGAGCGGGTAGTCCTGCGCCCCGAAGGCATCGATGCAGGCCTCGATCCAGTCGATCTCGTTGAACATCGCCACGACGATCGAAACCGTCGGATTGGATTCGCTCATCTGCCCCTGCCCTGGCCGCCGATCATGGCCCGGATTGTACGGACGATGATCCGGTTGTCGAACCCGAGGCTCTGGTTGCGCAGGTAGAAGAACTCGTACTGCAGCTTCTCCAGCGCGTCGTCCTCGTCGCCGGCGTAGCCGTACTTGACCTGGGCCCAGCCGGTGAGCCCGGGCCGCACCAGGTGGCGCAGGTCGTAGAAGGGCAGCTTCTGGGACAGCTCCTCCACGTAGTGGGGCTGTTCGGGTCGGGGACCCACGATCGACAGGTCCCCCTTGAGGATGTTGATCACCTGGGGCAGTTCATCGAGGTGGCTGGCGCGCAGCAGCTTGCCGAACGGGGTCACCCGTGGATCGTCCTGTTGTGTCCAGGTGGTGGTCGGAGCGTCCGGGTCCTCCGGCGCCACATCGCGCTTGGGGCTGTTGGTCATGGTGCGGAACTTGAGGATCGTGAAGGTCTCGCCGCCCTTGCCCACACGGGGTTGGCGGTAGGTGATGGGCCCACGGTTGGCCAGCAGGTTGCCGATCAGCACGAAAGGTGTGATCAACACCAGCACGACCGCGCCGAGCATCCCGAGGGTCAGGTCCATCATCCGTTTCAGCTGTCCGTAGTGGATGCCGTGGATCTCTCCGATGTCGAACAGCAGCGAGGCCCGCTCCAGCTCGCTGAGCGGGAGCTTGCCCAGCCATTCCTCGTAGGCGCCCTGCAGGGTGCGGATCCGGATGCCCAGTTCGTGCAGTTCGGCCACCTGGCCCACGACGCGTTCGTCGTCCTGGGCCGAGCGGTCCAGCACCAACACCGTGGCCTGGGTGCGCTCCAGCGCCATCGCCAGGGGACTCCGCCCGGCGTGCGGGTCCCCCTCGGCGGCCGCGTCAGGGGTGAGGCCGCCGACGAACGTGGCGGCCTTCTCGGGGCTCTGGGTGAGGTCGTGGGCCAGGCGTGCCTCTTCGGACTCCTTGCCGACGAACAGGATGCGGTCGCGGTTCTGGTGCCGGGTGGTGGTGCTGCGCGAGAAGGCGTTGAGCAGCACCTGCCAGGGGACTATCAGCACGGCCGAACCGAAGATCACGAACCTCGGAAGGAAGATGTCGCCCAGCACCAACTGCGCCATGGAGATGGCCACCACGGAGATGCCGACCGCCAGGGACGCCAACCAGGCTGCCTGGCGCGTGGAGCGCGGCTGGTCGGGCATCCCGAAGGCATAGGCGGTGATCTCCAACAGCACGGTGTAGGCGATCGCCCAGCTGAATCGGGTGGAGTTGGTGAAGTCGTAGACCGGCACCGAGATGTACCGGGCGTGGTACACGCTGAGTGCGAACACGATCGCGACGCTTCCCCCATAGCTCAGCAGTCGAGCGATGCGGCGCATGGAACAACGGTAGCGGTCGGTGCTCTCGGCCCCGGAAATGCCTCCAGCGTCCTGCGCCGGGCCCCGAACCCGTCGTTCTGTGCTTCCTCACGCGCTCCACGAGCTAGCGACGCAGCACAGAACGGATCCGCTGGTGGCAGAAAAGGTCACCACGTAGGCAGGGCTGCCGTCGTTCCTGACGAGCAGGCCCGGCGCATCGTCGGTACGATCTTGCTTGCGGCGGCCGGCCGGAGCACCAGTTGGTCGCGGAACGACGATCAAGGGGACAGCGTGAGCAACTACGACAAGCAGTACATCAACGGGGAATGGGTTGCCTCGACGGGCACCGGAAGCCTCGATGTCATCAACTCCGCCACCGAGGAAGTCGTCACCAGCGTGCCCGCGGGCACCGCAGATGACGTCGACAAGGCAGTGGCTGCGGCGAAGGCCGCCTTCGACACCTGGTCGACCACACCGATCGACATCCGTGCCAAGTACCTGCGCGACATCGGTGCCGCGCTGGCCGGACGCTACGACGAGATCGTGGACGTCATCTCCACCGAGGTGGGTTCCCCCAAGGCGTTCGCCCAGATGGTGCAGGCCGGACTCTCGCTCGGGGAGTGGGAGAGCTTCGCCACCCTGGTGGAGAACTACGAGTGGGAAGAGACCATCGGCAACTCGCTGGTGGTGCGTGAACCCATCGGCGTGGTCGGAGCGATCACCCCCTGGAACTACCCGCTGTACCTGATCATCTGCAAGGTCACCCCGGCTCTCGCCGCGGGCTGCACCGTGGTGCTCAAGCCGTCGGAGATCACCCCGCTCAACGCGTACCTGCTCACAGAGGTGCTCGACGAGGTGGGCCTGCCCGCAGGCGTGTTCAACATGGTCGTGGGCACCGGCCCCGAGGTGGGAGCACGGATCTCCTCGCACCCCGACGTGGACATGGTCAGCTTCACCGGTTCCGGAGGTTCGGGTGCCGAGGTGCAGAAGGCCGCCGCCCCGACCGCCAAGCGCGTCGGACTCGAGCTCGGTGGCAAGTCCGCCAACGTGGTGCTCGACGACGCCGAGCCGTCCTCGGTGGCGATGAGCGCCGTGTTCGGCTGCATGATCAACTCCGGGCAGACCTGTTCTGCTCTCACCCGCCTGCTGGTGCCCGAGAGCCGCAAGGACGAGTACATCGACGCGGTCGTGGCCGAGGCATCCCAGATCCGACTGGTCGACCCCAAGGCCGACGAGCCCGACCTGTTCCATTCGCTCGGCCCACTCGTCTCCAAGGCGCAACAGGAACGGGTGCGCAACTACATCAACAAGGGAATCGAAGAGGGCGCGACGCTGCTGCTCGGCGGACCCGAACAGCCCGAGGACCAGGAGAAGGGCTACTACGTCAAGCCGACCGTGTTCGCGGACGTCACCTCCGACATGACCATCGCCCAGGAGGAGATCTTCGGCCCCGTGCTGTCGATCATCACCTACTCCGACGACGACGACGCAGTGGCGATCGCCAACGACTCGGTCTACGGCCTCGCCGGCGCGGTGCAGTCCTCCGACCAGGAACGGGCGGTTGCCGTGGCCCGGCGTATCCGCACCGGCCAGGTGGACGTGATGGGCGGTGCGTTCAACACCGCTGCTCCCTTCGGCGGCTACAAGCAGTCGGGCAACACCCGTGAGCGGGGTCGCTGGGGTCTCGAGGAGTTCCTCGAGACGAAGTCGATCCAGCTCCCCGGCTGAATCGCAACGCCCGTCGCCACAGCTGTGGCGGGTCCAGAGTTCATTCTCCACGAGGGTCGGGCCGCATTGGTCCGGCCCTCGTCGCGTACGGTCTGCCGCTCCGGGTAACCCGATGGGTGCACCGGGCGGCGGACGCGTAGTTTGGGACCTCCGTGTCGACGCATTCCCACACCGACGAACTCGTGCCGGACGACGAGAGCCCCGCCGAGGAGAACCCCGCGGGTGTGACCCTCGACGACGGCGACGAGACTGCGCTGTCGATCTCGCTCGGGGCGAAGCTGATCGCACGGTTCGTGCGCATGCACCCGGCGCCGTTCGTGCTGTCGATCATCGGGGGAGTCGGCTGGGCCGCGATGATCGTGGCCGCCTCGATCGTGTTGGGTCGGATCACCGATGAGGTGATCGAGCCTGCGTTCGACGAGGGCATCGACGGGGGCACCGTGTGGTGGGCCGTGGCCGCTCTGGTCGGAGTGGGTGCCCTGCGGGGTCTGACCGTGGTGGTGCGCCGCTGGTTCGGTTCGGTGACCGAGGCCCGCATGCAGCGTTCGTTGCGCTCGGCCGTGGCCGATCGCCTGCTCGAGATGCCGATGGGCTCGTACCGCAACCGTCCCACCGGCCAGCTGCTCGCCACCTCCGACGTGGATGTCACCACCGCCACCCAGATGCTCATGCCGCTGCCGTTCTCGCTCGGGGTGATCGCTCTGGTGGTGTTCTCGCTGGCGAGCCTCTGGAGTGCCGATCCCATGTTCGCGGTCGTGGCGGTGCTGCTGTTCCCCGCACTTGCCTGGCTGAGCCGCTACTACACGACCAGGATCCACGAGCCCGCGGCCCTGGTGCAGCAGAAGCTCGGCCGGGTCTCGGCGATAGCCCACGAGAGCTTCGACGGCGTGATGGTCGTCAAGACCCTCGCCCGCGAGGAACCCGAGCGGGTCCGCTTCGACGAGGCGGCGCGCGACCTCGCTGATGAGCGCATCGGCCTCGCCCGGCTGACGTCGATCTTCGAACCGCTGATCATCATGTTGCCCAACCTGGGCATGGTCACCCTGTTGATAGTGGGGGCCGCCCGCGTCGAATCGGGCGGTGCGACCATCGGCGACCTCGTGCAGGCGGTGGCGTTGTTCGGCTGGTTGGCGTTCCCGATGCGCATCGTGGGGTTCCTGTTCCAGGCGTTGCCGCGTGCGGTGGTGTCGATAGCGCGCGTCGATGACCTGTTGGCCGAACCGGTCGATCCCGCCTACGCCCCCGACTCCGCCAGCGAATCGGACGTGGTCACCGAGTCCACCGCGCGACAAACCGCAGCGGTGGCACGCCGCAGCGCCGCTCGATCCGGTGTGCCCGAAGCGCCCGAGGTGCCCGCTCCGAAGCCAGCGGTCGTCGAGGAGCTGCTGCCCGAGGGGCCCCTGTCGCTCGAACTTGACGGCGTGGGGTTCTCCTTCGGTGACGCCCGGGTGCTCCACGACGTGAGCTTCCGCGCCGAACCCGGCGAGGTCCTCGCCATCGTGGGTTCCACGGGCTCGGGCAAGTCGACCCTGGTCAACCTGCTGGCCCACCTCGATGAGCCCACGAGCGGCACCATCCGCCTCGGTGGGGTCGAGACCACTGCCCTGGACGCCGATGAGCTGCGCGCAGCGGTCTCGGTGGCCTACCAGGAGAGCTACCTGTTCGCCCGCTCGATCGTCGACAACGTGCGACTCGGCCGCGACGTGTCCGATGAAGCCGTGCAGGCAGCACTGCGGCGTTCGCTCGCCGACGGCTTCGTCTCGGAGCTGCCCGAGGGTCCGGCAACCGTGGTCGGCGAGAGGGGAGTGACCCTCTCCGGTGGCCAGCGCCAGCGCATCGCACTGGCACGTGCGCTCGCCGGTGGTCCACGGGTGGTGGTGGCCGACGACGCCACCTCCGCTGTCGACCCCGTGGTGGAGTCCCAGATCCTCGAGACCCTCCGCGACGGAGACACCACGATGCTGGTGATCGCCCACCGCCTCTCGACGATCACCCTGGCGGATCGGATACTGCACCTCGAAGACGGCACGGTGCGCGGCATCGGCACCCATGAAGAACTCCTGGCCGACCCCGAGTACGTGGCACTGGTGACCGCCTACGAGGACGACGCACCTGTCGAGGGTGTTGGCGCACAGGATGCGCCGACAGGAGCCTCCGGCGTCGCAGGGGGGAAGCGATGAGCATCATCGAGCCCGAGGTGGCCGACCCCGAGGCCGAGGCCGCCCACCTGCAGAACGCCACCGCCACCGAGGTGTTGCGCGCCGGGGTGAGGGCCAGTCCGGAGTTGCGCACGGGGTTCCTGGTGTCGGTCACGTTCGCGATCGTGGTCGCGGCCGGACGACTGGTGGTCCCGGTGGCGATCCAGCAGATACTCGACAAGGGGTTCACGTCGGAGGGTCCCGACTGGAGCTTCATCATCACCGCCTGTGTGGTCGCCTATGTGGCCATCGCAGTGCTGGCGGTGCTCGACCGCGTGACCCTGTTGCGCCTGCTCACGACCGCCGAGAACGTGCTCTACGGGCTGCGCACCCGGGCCTTCGCACACGTGCACGACCTGTCGCTGGCGCACCACAGCGAGACCAAGCGCGGCGTGCTGGTGGCGAGGGTCACCTCCGACATCGAGGTGCTCGCCCAGTTCGCATCGTGGGGCGCGATCTCCTGGATCGTGAACCTCACGCTCATCGTGGTGTCGGTGATCGCACTGGCTGTGTACCAGTGGCAACTCGCCCTGATCGTGGTGGTGGTGCTGTTGCCGATCCTGCCCGCCATGCGCATCGTGCAGAAACGCCAGCTGCGCGCCTATGACGAGCACCGTTCACGGGTGTCGGACACCTTGTCGTCGATCTCCGAGACGATCGGTGGGGTGCGGGTGCTGCGTTCGTACGGGGCGGTGCGTCGGGCACGCCGCGAACTGCACGAGTCGATCGAACGCCAGTACCGCGCGCAGCTGGTGGCGCGCTTCTACTTCGCGATCATGTTCCCGCTGTCGGACCTGTTCAGCGGCCTGGCCCTCGCCGCGGTGGTGGGTGTCGGGGTGTGGTGGGGTCCCGGTTGGGGCATGGCCGCAGGCACGCTGATCGCCGCGGTGTTCATCACCAACCTGATCGTTCAACCGGTGGCCGAGATCGGAGAGGTGCTCGACCAGACCCAGACCGCGCTCGCCGGCTGGCGCAAGGTGCTCAACCTGCTCGAGGAACCCGTCGACGTGGTCGAACCGGAGGTCTCCGAGGAGCTGCCCAACACGGCGTTGGCGGTGGAGCTCCGCCACGTTGGCTTCGAGTACGAACCCGGCCGACCGGTGCTGTTCGACGTGGACCTGCAGATCGACGCGGGTGCCAACGTGGCCGTCGTCGGCGAGACCGGTTCGGGCAAGTCGACCATGGCCAAGCTGTTGTGCCGCCTGGCCGATCCGAGCACCGGTGAGGTCATCGTCGGCGGGGTGGACCTGCGCAGGGTCGGCCGGACCCAGCGGGCCGCCGGGGTGCGCCTCGTGCCGCAGGACGGATTCCTGTTCGACACGACCCTGATCGAGAACGTCCGCTTCGGACGCCCCGACGCCAGCGATGTCGACGTCATGGGAGCGTTCGAGTCGCTCGGGCTCGGTGACTGGGTGCAGGAGCTGCCCGACGGCCTCGCCACAGCTGTCGGCGAACGCGGCGACGCCCTCTCGGTGGGTGAGCGCCAACTCGTGGCGCTCGCACGTGCCCAGCTCGCCGATCCGGGTCTGTTGATCCTCGACGAGGCCACCTCGTCGATCGACCCCGAGACCGAACGCAAGCTCGGCTACGCGCTCGCCACGCTCGCCGAGGGACGCACCACGGTGAGCATCGCGCACCGTCTCTCGACCGCAGAAGCGGCCGACCGGGTGATCGTGTTCGACGCCGGTCGGGTGGTCCAGGACGGCACCCACGACCAGTTGGTCGCCCAAGGAGGCGTCTACGGCGCCCTCCACGCCTCCTGGATCGGCAACACCAGGAGCTAGGCGTTCCGGCGGCTCCTTTTTGGGCGCCCGTGCCGCGCCGGTAGATTCGCCGGTGGAGCGCACGGTGCGCGAGACCTCGAAGATCCCCACTAGGAGAGACCAGTGCCCAAAGCACCCATGCGAGTAGCAGTCACCGGAGCCGCAGGACAGATCGGGTACTCCCTGTTGTTCCGCATCGCCAGCGGCAACATGCTGGGCGAGGACCAGCCGGTCATCCTGCAGATGCTCGAGATCACCCCTGCACTCGATGCGCTCCGAGGCGTGGCGATGGAGCTCGAGGACTGCGCCTTCCCGTTGCTGGTCGACATGGTGCAGACCGACGACGCCGATGTCGCCTTCGGTGACGCCGATGTGGCGCTGCTGGTCGGAGCTATGCCCCGCAAGGCCGGCATGGAGCGCTCCGACCTCCTCTCGGCCAACGGCGGCATCTTCAAGCCCCAGGGCCAGGCCCTCGGCCGCTCGGCTTCCAAGGACGCCAAGATCCTCGTGGTGGGCAACCCCGCCAACACCAACTCGCTCATCGCCATGAGCAACGCCGAGGGACTCGACAACGGTCGCTTCACGGCCATGACCCGCCTCGACCACAACCGTGCGATGGCGCAGCTCGCCACCAAGACCGGTGCAGCGGTGTCGGACGTGACCAGGATGACCATCTGGGGCAACCACTCCACCACCCAGTACCCCGACCTGTTCCACTGCGAGGTCAACGGCGCCAACGCGGCGGAGGCAGTCGGTGACCAGGCATGGCTCGAGAGCGAGTTCATCCCCACCGTGGCCAAGCGCGGCGCAGCGATCATCGAGGCGCGCGGCGCCAGCTCGGCCGCATCGGCGGCCAACGCGGCGATCGACCACATCCGCAGCTGGCACCTCGGCACCCCCGAGGGTGACTGGGTGTCGATGGCGGTTCCCTCCGACGGCTCCTACGGCGTGCCCGAGGGTCTCATCAGCTCGTTCCCGTGCACCTGTTCGGGTGGCGAGTACCAGATCGTCCAGGGCCTCGAGATCGACGAGTTCTCACGTGGGCGCATCGACGCCTCGGTGGCCGAACTCACCGAGGAGCGCGACGCGGTGGCCGAGCTGGGGCTCATCTGAGTCGTGATCCGAATCCGGCACCGTGCCCGACGAAGCGCTGCAGCGCGAACTCAGAGTCCGAGCACTTCGACGGGGACGTCCGTCCAATCCGCCGAAGCGGTTCCATTCCCGAACTGACCGTATGAGTTGCTTCCCCAACACCTGACGCTGCCAACGACTTCTGCCGCGCACATGTGACTGAGTCCGACCGACACCGATTCGACGCTGCCGAGGTTCGTAACCACCTCGCCGGGTAGTTGAGTCCCGTGGTCGCGGCCGTAGCTGCAATGAACCACAGCGGACGAGTCGAGGCCGCAGACGCTGCTGCTCCCTCCGCTGACCTCCACGATGTCGGTGAAACCCGGGGTAGCGACCTTGGCGTCATTGGGCCCGTTCCAGCACGGCACGGTGCCGTCCTCGAGCACTGCACAGGTGACCCAGTACTCACCGGTCACACCGACCGCCGAGTCGATGCCGGTCACATCCGTTGGTGACTGGTACTTCTCCCAGTCGTGGAAGTACCCCCAGCACTTCATCGCTCCGTCTGCGGTGACTGCACACGTACGGGATCCACCGGCGGCGACATCGACCACGTCTCCAATGCCCACGACGGGCGTTGGAGAGGCCGAATCACTCGCGTCGGGACCGTTCCCGAGCTGGCCCGCCCAGTCCTCACCCCAACAGGAGAGGTCACCTGAGGCGAGCAACGCGCAGCTGTGGTCCTTTCCTGCAGAGACCTGAACCACATCTGACAGCCCGACGTCGACCGGTGTTACGACCGCCCAGCTTCTCGAGCCGTTGCCAACCTGGCCATCGTCGTTGTAGCCCCAGCACTTCGCTCTGCCGTCGGCGGTGGCCACACAGGTGTGAAGTCGGCCAGCGGAGATCTGAACGGCATTGTCGATGCCGACTACCGCCACCGGCGACAGCGAGTTGGTGACCGTTCCGTTGCCCAGTTGGCCGCTCTCGTTGTCTCCCCAGCACTGAACCGCTCCGGAGTCATGCAAGGAGCAGGAGTACTTCATTCCGGCTGCCAGGTCGACCACTGGCCCGTTGGCACCACCGGGCGGTTCGGCAATGCCGACGATGAACTGGCTCTCTCCTGAGGTCCCGTTCGCGAACTCGGCTCGGACTCCGAACTCATAGGTCCCGGCCGCGGTGGGCGTACCGGTGAGGTTTCCTCCCGAATCGAGTGCCAGCCCGGTTGGGACAGCACCCGAGATCACCGTCCACGTGGCTGGCGCGGTCGAACCGATTCGCGCCGAGTAGGGCTCCCCCTGGACCCCGTCGGGAAGGCCGTCGTTGATGATCGTCGGGGTCGACCAGTCCCACGTGTGATCGAACAGGCAGCTCCCCAGGGGTATGTCGATGCTCGCCGCTTCGACGTCGAGGATGTTCAGCTCCAACCGGGGTTGGATGGGGCCGACATTCCAGGGAGAGGCGAAGCTCACCGTCAGCGACAGGCCTGCCGACGCCTGGAGTTCCGGGCAGATGCTTCCCCTCAGAGAGCTCACCCAGGAGTCGACCTTCACGATGTCGCCCTGCCAACGGGGTTCGAGCTTCGAACTCACGGCAACACCTGTCTCGAAGAGCTTGGCCGATCCGGTCCCCGCTCCCAGGACTGCCTCTCCGACCTTGACCCCACCTTCCAGGCCGAGGCCTGCAGACAACTCCGCGGTAGCGGAAGCGGAAGGGTTGGTCAGTGCCGCGTTGCCCATCGGGTTGAAGAACGGTGCCGTCCCATCGATTCCGACTTCCGCGCCTATCGAGAACTCGCCGTTGAGGCTCAGGTCGGCAGAGATGCTGCCATCGAAGATCGGTGCGAGCTTCAAGGTAGGAGCCCAGTACAGCGGTATCGGCAGAGTCGGAGCGAGCGGGATTCCTCGAATCGTCGGATTGGAAACGAGCGGCGGGAGCACCGGATCGAGCAGGTTGCCGTTCCGCAGGGGCGCCCAACCCGGGGTCAAGCCCGTGGGATTCTTCAGTCCGAGGGATGCCTCTGCGTCGCTGTAGGGGATGCCGATCTCGAACTGTGGACCGAGGAGTTCAGAGACGCCCACCTCGGCGGACGCATGGAATTCTCCACAGAGAAGTACGCCGGCGGTGGCCTTGAAGCTGCGCAGATCAGGCCCGAGACCGGACCATCCGATGTCGATGTCGAGATCGAAGAACGCAGCCAGCTCGATATCCGCGCCCACACCGGCAGAGAAGTTGGAGGGGCCGAGCGGTGGAAACGGAAATGACCCTCCCATCGACGGCAGCTCGAAGGTCCCACCGATGGTCCTGTCATCGGCGAAATGCTCGCAATCCGACGTCGTGGCGGCCTGCTTGTCGGGTGACCTCTGCCCACCACCCGCTGGGACGAGCGTATCGACGCGCAACTGGGCGAAGACGTCGAGCAGGGTGGCGTACTCCGTTGCCACGAGCGTCTGGTCAGCACCGCCGTCGTAGGTGACTGATGACACACGGCGCATCAGGCCTTCTGGACTGGCATCCATCGGAGCGGACACAAGAACGCCGGCTGCGCCGAGGGCAGGTCGTTGGTCACCGTCGAACACCAGCGAGGTTCCGTCCTCACCGTCGTCGACCAACGCCGCAGCGACGGTGCCCTCAACCGTAAGGACATCGGGACGCACGATGGTTTGATCCTGTGGTGGTAGAACCATGTGCAGCGATCGATCGACCGCCGCGGTATTGCCCGCAACGTCGATCGCGGTTGCCCGGTATGACTCGAGGCCTGACTGGGTCGCGGCGACCGGGTGCGCCCAGCGGCCGTCCTGGGTGATTGCGGGCGCTTGCTCTCCGTCGTTCTCGACAGATACGCCGAGAAGACCCGAGCCGTCGTCCGCCGCTGTTCCGCTCAGTGAGAAGATCTCACCCGAGGAGAGGTCGACCACCTGACCCTCGCTGGAGCCTTGCACAAAAATCGTGGGAGGCGTCGTGTCGAGCGAGACCGTCGTTGTGTACACAGGCGATACGGCGCCGGAGCCGTCCGCGTACTGGACAGCGATGGTCTTGGGTCCGTCACCTGGCGACAGAGTCCATGTCGCAGTCGAGACCACCGGCTGCCAAACGGATACGGAGGGGTCCAGCCCGTTCGCGAACCGCATCTGGGTCGTGCCGGGACTCCAGGTGAAGGACATGGGCACCTCGGGTGAGTTCACCCAAACAGGTGATCCTGAAACCTGAATCGTTCCCTGAGGCTGGCCCGGCTGGGTGGGCGGCGCGGTGCACGCGGCTGCGAACAACATCAGCGCAAGCGCGATCACAACCCCCCGTCGATTGGACAAAGACATCCCGAACACCCTCCCGCACGCAATTCCGCCCTCGGTCGGTGACTGTAATCCGGACGAAACCGCCGTGACCGAGAAACGCGCGACCAACAGCTAGGCGAGCGAGCGGGCGACAGGCAATTCCCCGAGCCAACCTGCGTTGTGCAAGGTGGCGACGGCGGCGCCCTAGGGCTCGTGTTGTTCCAGGTAGCCGGACCAGTCGGGGTCGCCAGTGTCCTCCGGGGGTCCGCCCTGACCGCCGTCGGATTCCGGGTCCGGGTCGCCGGCGTCACCGCTGACCGGGACCGCGGCCGAGGGGGCTGATCCGTCCGGCGTGGTCGGTCGTTCCTCCGGTGCCCGCTCGGTGCCGCGACCGCGGCCCGACACGATCCGCGCGGCGAGCGCCGTGGTGAGGGGGACCGAGGCGACCAGTCCGATCGAACCGACGAGCGTTCTCACGATCTCGGTCGCCACGACCTCGGAGGCGAGCACCCGCGAGAGCGGAACCTGGGATCCGACGAAGACCAGCAGCAAGGGCAGCGCCGCTCCGGCGTAGGCCAACGCGAGCGTGTTCACCGTCGAGGAGATGTGGTCACGACCCACCCGGGATGCCGCCCTGAAAAGCTCGGAGAAGCTCATGTCGGGGTTCGCCGCTCGTAGTTCCGCCACCACCGATGACTGGGTGACCGTCATGTCGTCGAGGGCTCCCAGCGCACCGATGATCATCCCGGCGAGCAGCAGGCCGCGGAAGTCCAGGTCGCCCCCGAAGGCCCGGATGAACTGCGCGTCCTCGTCGATACCCGACAGCACGGTGAGTCTGGTGAACCACCACGAGAGGCCGCCCACGACCAGCAGCGATGCGAGGGTCCCGAGCAGGGCGACGGTGGTGAGCGGGTTCACCCCGTGCGCCAGGTAGAGGGCGAGGAATGCCACCAGTGATGCGGCGACCATCGCCACCGGAACCGGCGCTCTGCCCTGCACCAGCGCGGGCAGGACGAACAGCAGTATCACCCCGAAGCTGGCCGCCAGACCGGCGAGTGCGGCGAGCCCGCGCAGCCGACCCTGGATGACGACCAGGAGCGCGAAGATGCCTGCCAGCACGATCATCGGCCATTCGCGTTCGCGTTCGAAGGACTGGGAGTACTGGAATGCCGGCAGGGCGTCCTCGAGGTAGGGAACTACCACCTTGTCCCCGACCGCTATCTGTGGGTACGGACCGACGTCGAACAGCTCCACGGAGCGTTCCTCGCCAGCGTCCGGTCCGTCGGTGAGTTCGAACACGACGTTCTGGCAGACGCCGGGACCCCCGAAGGCGGAGTCCCCTTCTTCCGTTGCACCGTCCGACGATTCCTCACCGGGGCAGGTGAAGTTCTCGACCCTCGTGATCGTCGCATCGAAGTAGTCATCCGCGATGCCCAACGACCCGAACTCCGCCGGTTCACTCGGAGCCGGCCACAACACGACCAGACCGATGATCGTCGCGATCGCGAGCACCACCGCGGTGATGTTGAGGCGCCGACCCAGCTTGGGGTCGATCGCGAGTTGACCTCCGTGGTGTGCGTGGGTGTGCGACGGTTCAGAGGTCACGGGCGAGAAGCGCTGGGGTCGGGGTGCGGACCACGGGTCGTTCCCAGTGCGGCGATGGTCGGTGCGAACGAACTCCGTTGCTCATCGGTATCAGGGTAGTTGCGCGTCGAGCTGTGGATTCGCCAGCGATCCCTCGGGCCCGCCGGCGGGTGGCGTTCAGCGATCATGTGCTGGGACACCGTGCGGATCACCGTGTCATCGGTTGGACAATGTGTGCCGAGGCATCGGCCTACTTGAGGAACTTGCTGGTGGTGTTGTCGGCCAGCACCTTGCCGTCGGTCTGACAGGTGGGGCAGTAGTCCACCTCATAGGCGTTGTACTCGACCGCCCGGATCGTGTCGCCACAGACCGGACAAGCATCTCCCTTTCGGCGGTGAACCGCGCCGGGGCGGTCCGCCGAGCGCGACATCGCATCGAGGGAGCGTTCGAAGGCGAGCGCATCGGACAGACAGGCCGACGTGGCTGCGAGCAGGGAGTCGACCTGGGTGTCGGTGAGCTTGGCGGTCATGGCGAACGGTGAGAGACCCGCTCGGTGGCAGATCTCGTTCGCGAGCATCCGTCCCAGTCCGGCGACGCCGTGCTGGTCGCGCAGGAATCCGTGCACCCGCTGGTTCCTGGCCGCCAATGCCCGGGCGAACTCGTCGCGGGTGATCACGTCGGCGTCGGGCCCCAGGCCCTGCAGCGGTGGAGCCGGCGGGTCGGTCCGGGCCGGGTCACCGTCGAACACCCAGACCCCGGCCTTGCGTTCCTTGCCGGCCTCGGTGAGCAGGAGCGCGGGCGGCGCCGCTGATCCTCCGCTGAAGCGCCAGCGCGCTATGCCGTTGCGGGGTCTGGCCGAGAGCTTCTCATCGGGCACCAGGCGGCCGCCCTGCATCAGGTGCACCACGAAGGTGACCTCGTCGTCGCTGCCATCTGTGCCCTCGGGTTCGCCCGGGCCGAAGTGCAGCATCAGGTGTTTCCCGCGGTGGTCGACGGAGCGCAGGGCGAGTCCCACGGCTGATGCGGGATCGGGTGCGAAGGTCTTCAGAGCGGTGAACGAGATCGGCTCGAAGCGCTCGAGCACAGCACCCCCGAAGGCTTCCGTGAGACGCTCAGCGTGGGCCTTGATCTCGGGGAGCTCGGGCACACCATCAAGGTACAGCGGGGCGTGCCGGTCGGCACCCGCCAACACCCGGCAGACGGGCCTCCACCGGGCAGACGGGCCTCCCGGCGACTCCCGAGTACCCCGGTGGCTCAGTACTCCACGTCGGCGATGGCAGAAAGGGTGTTCCGGACGGCATCCAGACGCGCAGCGCCCTCGATGAGCAACTTCACGTCCCCGCCCAACTTGAGACGCCCCTGCATGAACGCCACCTGGGCCGAGGTCTCTCCGGTGGCGATCTCCACCGCAGTGCTGTAGTCGAGCTCCATCGTGGCGTCGGGGTCATCGGCCTTGCCGGAGGCGACGCCTGCGCCGTCGGGTCCGACGAACAGGTGATAGCTGACCTTGCCCTGCGGAGCGGCCGTGACCGTGTAGCCGAGAGTGCTGGAACCGTCGGTGGGCGCTTCGCTGGCGTTCCAGGCCTCCGACAGTGCCCGGTCGGCGGCCTCGATCCATTCGTCGCTCAGATACTGCACCGAACGACCCTATCCTGCGCCGGTTCGGTCTCCTGTTCTGCGCAATACTCTCGACCATGCCGCCGATCGATCCCACCGACGAACACCGCCATGCGCCAGACCCCGGGGTGGAACTCTGGAACGAGTCCTACTACCTGGACTGGTTCACCGAGGACGCATCGCTGGGTGGCTACATCCGGATCGGCTTCTATCCGAACCTGAATCGTGTCTGGTACTGGGCCTGCCTCGTGGGTGAGGGCCGCCCGCTGGTGACCGTGGTCGAGCACGACGTGGCCATGCCGACGAGTGACCGGTCGCTCGAGGTGCGCCACGACGGACTGTGGGCCGACCATGCCATCGAGACGCCCAACGAGCACATGAGTGCGAACCTCGAGGCGTTCGGGTTGAGTGTGGATGACCCCGCTGAGATGTACTCCCCCGGTGGTCCCAGGGGAGAGCGGGTGCCCTTCGGGTTCGAGCTCGACTGGGAGACCGACCGGGCCGGCTACATGTGGCCGCCGGTGACCCCCCGCTACGAGATCCCGTGTTCGGTCCACGGCTTCGTCCAGGTGGGTGACGAACGCATCGAGGTGGATGGATGGGGCCAACGCGACCACTCCTGGGGAGCGGCGCGCGACTGGTGGGAGAACCGTTGGGTCTGGTCGGCGGGGCGACTCGACGACGGCACACGGTTCCACAGTGCGGGACGGTTCTTCGAGGACAACGACTGGGGTGTGGCCTACCGGCTCGATCCCGACACCACGGAGTTCACCGAGGCGGTCGAGATCGCCCACGGCGTCACAGAAGGACGCGAGCGGCTGCCCGAGTCGACCACGTTGGCCCACAACGGTCTCGAGCTCACTGCCACACCGGTGGCGTTCTCGCCGGTGGGACTGTTCCACCCCACCGATGGCCGACTGGCCCGGTTCCCTCGTGCGCTGACCCGATACGAAGATGCCGACGGTCGCTCCGGCGCCGGCTGGATCGAGTGGAACCAGCCACCCGAGTAGTCCACTACGGCGCGGTCAGATCGATTTCCGCCGTCGAAGTGCTGACCTGTGTTCAGAAGATCCGGTCGATCGTCGAGGAGGACCAGCCCTGTCCTATCTGCCTGCCCACCTTGTAGGTGGAGTTGCTGTCGCATTTGCCCTCGTAGAGCATCAGCGCACCGTCCCAGTAGTTGCGTCCCACGAGGTCGGTGCATCCATCGCCGGTCAGCTCCCGGGAGAGCACCGGCTCGAGGTGCCCTGCGTAGCTCGGCTGGTTGAGCTGTACCGGCGATGCCAGACCCGTGCTGCAGTTGCCCCTGAAACTCAGGACCTTCCCGGTGGACGCGTCGTTGGCGACCACGTCGAGACAGCCGTCACCGTTGGTGTCGCTCGTGTGGAGGCCTGTCAGGTCCGGCCCCCATCCCTGGCCGATCTGCACCTTGGTCCTGAAGGTGCGGTCGCAGTTGCCCCGGTAGAACCACAGTGTGCGGTCCACGCTGTTTCGCGCCATCAGGTCGTCGCAACCATCGGAGTTGAGGTCACCCGAGAAGATGCTGTCGATTGTCGAGCTGGTCCATCCCACCCCGATCTCCTTCTTCGCGGCGAGGTTTCCTGCGCAATCCGACTCGTAGCTGAACAGCCTGGCGTCCGATGCGCGTCGCGCGACCACGTCAGGGCACCGGTCGTTGTTCAGATCAGCACTGGTGAGTAGGTCGTAGTCGTGGGACCACCCGAATCCGATCTTGACCGCCGCACCGAAACCGCCGTCACAGTTTCCTGGATACAACCAGAGGTCGGTGCCGTTGCGGGCCAGCAGGTCATTGCAGATGCTTCCCCCGTAGGTGACCGGCGACATCGCGGTGTCGATGGGGCGGTTCGAGTCGAGATAGCGGATCCCGTTGATGTCACCGGATCGGTATCCAGCGACCCCGCACGGGTACCCCGTTGGGTTCCACTTCCCGTACATCGTCTGGATCTCACCGTTGAACAGCGGTGGCGTATCAGCGGACTCTCCGAAGTGCCCCAGGCCGAGGGCGTGGCCGATCTCGTGGCGGAGCACCGGCCGCCTCCCGCAGGCCGGGTAGTTGTCGGTCAAGGTCACGATGCCAGCTGTCCAGAAGTAGCGGGTGTTCCGTTGTTCGGACAGACAAGGGGCACCCCACGCAGCCGTCACAGTGGTCTTGGCGGCGCTGCCGCATCCGAATGCGGACTGCGCAACCGCGATCTTGATCACCCCGCGTTCAGCTGAGACCGACGAGCCGAGTTGGCTGTCGACGACGAACGCGGGGCGGCCGACGATGCCGTTCAGCTCACTGGCCACAGCTTGGAGGTCGCTTCTGTAGGACTCGATACCCGGACTGGAGACGAGCTGGAGCCGGTAGCTCCCGAGATTGCCGACAACGCTTGGTGTCGTCAGGTTGTAGCCGCCACTCGAACCAGGTGGTGGGGCCGTCTCGCAGGCCGTGAACAGCAGACCCACGATCGCGACGATGCCGATGATGCGGCCCCTGTAGCCACCGCGTCGATTGGAACCCCGCGTCCGAAGAATGTCGCGCAGCGGTTGCATTTCCCCTCCACAGTGAAATTCGCCCTGTACGAGGGGCGTGGATATCACATCTGCGCTACCGGATGTCGCCCGCTGACGAACGACCGGCAGGTGATCGCCGATCGGGTCAGGTGATGGCGTCCGGCCGGGACGCGCGGCGTCAGCGGTGGGTGTTGTCCGGTGGCAGTCCGTTGAGCAGGTCCGCCAGGTCGGCGGCTCGAGCGACCTCACCCTGCTCGTCGAGGAACTGGCGTGCCTCGATCAGGTTCTGGCGCAGCCTGAACGTGAGGTGGTCCGCGTAGTCGGCGTACTCGCTCTCGGGGTGGATCGAGCGCAGAGCGACCGCGTCGGCCGCGAAGGCGTTGATGGCCTCGGCCGCGAAGTGCAGGGCGGCCGCATCGGCGGAGCGACCCTCGCGGTACCCCACGGTGAGTTGGTGGTTGAGGGCCCGCAGGACCTCCGCCTGGGCTGCCTGCGAACGCGCCCGGCGCTTCCACTTGTCGATCTTGCGCTCGGCCCGATCCAATTTCTCCCGGGTGCGCGCGAGCTTGTCCTTGGCGCGGCGGCGCTTCTTGCGGGCCCGTTCGGCCTTCGCCCGAGCCTCGTCGGCGGCGGCCCGGGCCTCGTCGGCGGCGAGTTGTGCAACTGCCGCGATCTCCTCGGCCTGCCGGGCGCGCAGCTCGGCCTCTTCGGCGCGATCGCGGGCCTTGGCCAACGCCCGTTGTGCCTTCGAATCTTCCGCCATCAGGTCTCTCCGCCGTGCCCGCAGTGAACAACTCTCACACTTGCTCATCGGCACCGGTGAGGACCAGTCGAGAGAAACGGTCACATGTCACCGGTTGGGGCCTGGACGCGGGACGGCGCCGGATGCGCCGCCCCAGCGCATCCGGCCCCGACTCGGTTTCCCTCCACCCGGAATGTGACCGGGACGATTCTGCGATCCGTTGCCGTCGGCTCTCTCCGATCGGCAGTGGTCATCGCTTCGTTGAATACCACCGTAGAGGTGGACCCCGGAGTTGGAAATCGGCAGAGGTACCCGGGCAGTCATGGGTCACATGGCCCAGAACGGCTCACTGGCGCTGGTCGCGACGGGCGCGGTGGGCGATCAGTCGGGTGGTGGGTGCTGCACCACGGTGGTGATACCGCCGCGGGCGTTCTGGGTGAGCTGCACCGAGACGTCGCCCAGCGCTGGTGCATGGGCGGCGATCGTGTCGTGCAGCTCCACCACCAGCGCTTCGGCGAAGATCCGCCGGTCCCGGAAGCCCACCAACCACAGCTTGAGCGACTTGGACTCGATCGCGTGGGTGAGCGCCGTGTAGGAGATCTCGGCGCGGTAGATGTCGGGCTGGATGCCCTCGACCGCCGGACACAACGCCTCCAGCTCGTCGGTGCGAAACGTCACCCGAACGGGCTTGTCGACAGGGAAGAACTCGAGGCGGCCGTACTCACCGGTGTCGACGCTGCGTCCAAGCATCGACACCGGTGGCTCACCAGCGGATTGGCTGGTCATCGGACTCAGCCGTCGCACTCCTGCTCGAAGTACTTGTTGATCGCGTCGTTGGCCTCGTTGTACTCGTCGGTGTCGAGAGCGTCCGAACCGTTGATGATGCCCTCCTCGGCGACGGTGCCGATCGCGTCCGCGATCACGTCGATGTCGTCGTGGAGGCTCTCGGGCAGCTGTTCCTTCATCTGCTCGGCCTTCGCCTCGGCACCCTTGGCGCCGTCGCCGCCGCCCAGTGCCTCGAAGTAGAGCGAGCCGTAGGTGGCGGCCAGGCTGAAGCAGTCACTCATCTCACCGAGACCGGGAATCTCGTCGGGGATGTCTCCCAGGTCGAAGTCCTCGGGATCCGTGGTGTCCTCGCTGCCGGAGCTGCCTCCGCTGCTGTCCCCGCCGGAATCGGCGTCGGAATCACGATCGTTGGAGGTGGATGCCGCCGTGTCGTCGTCGCCGCTCGAACAGGCCGGAGCGATCACAGCTCCCAGAGCGAACAGGGTGAGCGGAACGAGGAGGCGCAGGCGCATTGGACAGTCCTTGGTGTGTGCTTCGTCTTGGATTCGTGCAGCCGTCACCGGCCGCAGGTGTTGCCCACCAGCGTACCGTCGTCGGCCACGAGCCCGGCGTCCAGCAGTTCAGCGACCCGAGATGTTCTTGTACTGGCGGTGCTTGCGCCGCAGGAACGGCGACTCCACCAGCCGCCAGGAGAGCTCGGCGAGGGCGAAGCTGAGTGCGTACACGATCACCGCGCGGATCAACCATCCGATCTTTCCCGTACCGATCGGGCCGATCACGTTCGGCACCTCGTGCCACAGGTAGAGCCCGTAGGAGCGCTTGCCCACATAGACCAGGAAGGGGATCGACATGGCTCGGGCAACACCGGTTTCGGGGAAGCAGTGCAGCCAGAGCGCAGCGGCCAGCACGCCCAGGAGTGCGAAGTTGTAGCCCAGGCTGCTGAAGGGTTCGAACCCCGGGATCCGCCCACTGCCCAACAGGAAGACGACCACGAGGATCCCTCCGGCGATGCCGAAGATGTTGACCCACCGACGACCCCTCTCGGTCAGGGGAACCAGCTGGCGCCTCAGGATCGCGAGCATGCATCCGGCGACCAGTACGTCGAAGCGCATGATCGAGAAGCGCCACATCGCCTCGGCCCAGAGCGGATAGGTGTCGGTCTCGGAGAAGTCGGTGCGGAAGTCGACGTCGAAGAAGTTGGCCGACAGACGCACCCCCATCCAGAACGCCGCGAACAGAGCCGCTCCGATCAGCAGGCGACGCTGGTTCCGCGCGCGCGAGATCCCCCAGATGAGTGCCATCGGCCAGAAGAAGTAGAACCACTCCTCGACCGACAGGGTCCAGATGTGCAACAGGGCACGCGGGCTCTCGGGGGTGCCGAAGCCGAAGAAGCCCAGGAAGATCTGGTACGAGTACAGCGCCGCGGAACCGATCTCGGCGAAGATCCCGGTGACCCCCTCGCGGTAGAGCAGGGGCGAGGCGAGCAGCATGAACCCCAGGAAGGCGTACATGGCGGGGAAGAGCCGCAGTATCCGGCGGTGGTAGAAGCCGCGCAGGCTGATGCGGTCGTCGCGGTTCCGCTCGTCGAGCAGCAGGTTCGTGATCAGGAAGCCCGAGAGCACGAAGAACCAGTCGACGGTGATCACGCCACCGTCGAGCCACTGTTCGGCCCCGAAGTGGTAGCCCATCACGATCAGCACGGCCAGTGCGCGGATGCCGTCGAGGGCGGGCTCGTAGCGCAGCGGCGGAGCGTCGATCCTGATGGGGAGCGAGGTGGTGGTCATGGTCGACCAGCGTGGGGAGGTGGTGGTTCAGTCCGAGCCGTTGTAGCCATCGCCCCTGCCATGTGCGCGTTCGGATCGCTGGGTGGGCGTCTCCCCCGACCCCCCTGCGGTGCGGAAAGGAGATGATACCGAGGTCCGCTTCTTCCTGTCGAAGTCGCTCGGTTGGTCAGGCCCGAATGCCGCGGGGCCGCTGTGGCGGCCGCGGACGGAAGATCCTCAGCCGATCTTTCGTTCGCCGAGCCGACGACGGTTGACCAGCTTCGAGCGCAGGTAGTCACGGTTCATCATCGCGATGAAGTCGATCGTGATCTCCTTGGGGCACGCCTCCTGGCACTCACCGTGGTTGGTGCAGGACCCGAAGAACTCCTCCATGGTCTCGACCATCGACTCCGAGCGACGCCAGCGTTCGGCCTGGCCCTGGGGAAGCTGGTTGAGGTGCTGCATCTTGGCTGCGGTGAAGAGGTTGGCAGCGGAGTTGGGGCAGGCCGCCACGCAGGCGCCACAGCCGATGCAGGCCGCAGCGTCCATCGCCGAGTCGGCCGCGTCCTTCGGTACGGGGATCTCGTTGGCGTCGGGGGCGGCCCCGGTGGTGACGGTGATGTAGCCACCGGACTCGACGATCCGGTCGAACGCCGCCCGGTTGACCATCAGGTCCTTGATGATCGGGAACCCGGCTGCCCGCCATGGCTCGACACGGATCGTCTGACCGTCGGAGAACTGGCGCATGTGCAGCTGGCAGGTGGCGGTGCCCTTCTGGGGGCCGTGGGCCTGACCATCGATCATCACGCCGCAGCTGCCGCAGATGCCCTCGCGGCAGTCGTGGTCGAAGGTGATCGGCTCCTGGCCCGCCTGGAACAGGTTCTCGTTCACCTTGTCGAGCATCTCGAGGAACGAGGCGTCGTCGGGGATCTCCACCGTGTAGGTCTCGAAGGCTCCCTTGGTCCCGGGGCCGTCCTGTCGCCAGACCTCGAGGGTCAGTTCGAGCACTTTGCTCATCGGTTTGTTCCTCCTCTGTCGGCTCTTGCGGTTTCGGCCCTTGTGGATGTGGCCCTGGTGTGGTTCATCTCGGCCCGCTCACTTGTAGCTGCGCTGGGTCAACTCGACGCGCTCGAACTCGAGTGGCTCCTTGTTGAGCACCGCGTCACGCTGGATGTCCTCGCCGCCCCACTCCCAGGCAGCGACGTAGGAGAAGTTCTCGTCGTCACGCTTGGCCTCGCCCTCCTCGGTCTGGGATTCCTCCCGGAAGTGACCGCCGCACGATTCCTCGCGGTGCAGGGCATCACGGACCTTCAGCTCGGCCAGCTCCATGAAGTCGGCCACCCGCAGGGCGTTCTCGAGCGACTGGTTGACGCCGTCGGCCCGGCCGGGCACTCTCACGTCGGCCCAGAACTGCTCGCGCAGCGCCGGGATCTCGGTGAGGGCCTTCTGCAGGCCCGCTGCGTTGCGGCTCATTCCGCAGTAGTCCCACACGATCTTGCCGAGCTCACGGTGGTAGTGGTCCACCGAGGAGGTGCCGTTGACGCTCATCAGCTGGTCGACACGGCCACCGGTCTGGTCGAGCGACTCGGTGAACGCCTTGTCGTCGGTGGGAACCGCGTCGGTTCCCAGCCAGTTGGCGAGGTAGCCGGCCACGGTGGAGGGGCCGACGAAGTAGCCGTCGGAGAGTCCCTGCATGAGCGCCGAGGCACCCAGCCGGTTGGCACCGTGGTCGCTGAAGTTGCACTCGCCGAGGGCGAACAGTCCCGGGATCGAGGTCTGCAGGTTGTAGTCCACCCAGAGTCCGCCCATCGTGTAGTGGGTGGCGGGGTAGATGCGCATCGGGGTCTGGTAGGGGTTCTCGCCCGTGATGCGCTCGTACATGTCGAACAGGTTCCCGTAGCGCTCCTCGATCGTGTCGCGGCCATGACGCTGGATCGCGTCCGCGAAGTCGAGGAACACGCCGTTGTGCAACGGACCCACACCGCGGCCTTCGTCGACGACGGTCTTTGCGTTGCGCGAGGCGACGTCGCGGGGGACCAGGTTGCCGAAGCTCGGGTACTTGCGCTCCAGGTAGTAGTCGCGCTCGTCCTCGGGGATGTCGACCGCACGGCGCTCGTCCTCGTGGCCGGTCGGCACCCAGATGCGACCGTCGTTGCGCAGCGACTCGCTCATCAGGGTGAGCTTCGACTGCGTCTCATCCGCGGGTGGGATGCAGGTCGGGTGGATCTGGGTGTAGCACGGGTTGGCGAACGCAGCACCCTTGCGGTGGGCCCGCCAGATGGCGGTCGCGTTGCAGGCCATGGCGTTGGTCGACAGGTAGTAGACGTTGCCGTAGCCACCGGTGCACAGCATCACGGCGTGGCCCGAGTGGGCCTCGAGCTCACCGGTGAGCAGATCGCGGGTGGTGATGCCGACCGCCCGGCCGTCCTTGACCACCACGTCGAGCATCTCGGTGCGGTTGTGAAGGGTGACCGTGCCGAGGTGGATCTGGCGGGCGAGTGCCTGGTAGGCGCCGAGCAGCAACTGCTGACCGGTCTGGCCCCGGGCGTAGAAGGTGCGTGCCACCTGGGCCCCGCCGAAGGACCGGTTGTCGAGCAGGCCGCCGTACTCGCGTGCGAAGGGCACACCCTGGGCGGCGCACTGGTCGATGATGTTCAGCGACACCTGCGCGAGGCGGTAGACGTTGGCCTCGCGGCTGCGGTAGTCGCCGCCCTTGATCGTGTCGTAGAAGAGGCGGAAGACGCTGTCGCCGTCGTTGCGGTAGTTCTTCGCCGAGTTGATGCCGCCCTGGGCCGCGATCGAGTGCGCCCGTCGGGGGGAGTCGTGGTAGGTGAAGACCTTGACGTTGTAGCCCATCTCCCCGAGCGTGGCGGCGGCTGCCGCACCGGCGAGGCCCGTGCCCACCACGATCACCTCGAACTTGCGCCGGTTGTTGGGCGCAACCAGCTTGAGATCGAACTTGTAGTTGTCCCATTTGTCCTCGAGCGGACCGTCTGGGATGTGCGAGTCGAGCGTGAGTGTCACTGGTGGATCCTCCTGGGCGGGCCGGAACTCAACCGACGACGCCGAAGGTGACGGCGAGCGGGAACGAGACGTTGACGACGGTGATGGCTGCGGCGACCAGGCCGGCGATCCAACGGCGTGCGGAGTTGTAACGGGGGCTGTTGATGCCCATCGACTGGAACATCGACCAGGTTCCGTGGAACAGGTGGATGCCGAGGGCGATGTTGGCCAGCATGTAGAAGATCGCCACCGGCAACCGGTCGAAGCTGGCCACGAGGTTGGCGTATGCGTCACCCCTCACGAAGTCGGGGTTGGCGAACCCCCAGGTGAGATCCGCGAGGTGGAACAGCACGAACAGCGCCACGATGATCCCGGTCCAGCGCATCGAGCGGCTGGCGAAGTTCGCAGCGATGTAGTTGCGGGGCGACTGGTAGCGCACCGGCCGGGCCTTCTGGTTGATCCGGGTGAGTGCAATGGCAGACCCGATGTGCGCCCCGAAGGCCACGATCAGGCCGATCCGCATACCCCACAGGACCCAGGTCTTGGGGACGATGGGGTACAGAAGGGTGCGCAGCGACTCGGCGTAGTGGTCGAAGTCCTCGGCGCCGAAGTACACCTTCAGGTTGCCGAAGGCGTGGGCGAGCACGAAGCCGATCAGGGCGAGGCCGCTGAGCGCCATGATCCATTTCATGCCCACGGCGGATGTGGCGAACTCGACCGGCCACGGCCTCTTCGACGGCTTGGGCTTGTTGACCACCGGGGCGTCTGCCCCGGGGCGCTCGATGGCTTGGGTCATGCCCGTTCGCCTCCGTTTGTGGCTGATGGGACTGATGGTCGGGCTCCGACCGGTGTTTATGACGAACCTATCCTGCTCGCGGAACGCTCCCAAAGTGGTGTTGTCCCGGACCATCGCAGGGGACCCGTCCCGTCGGTGCAGGACGGGCCAGCCGGTAGCGTTGATCCGATGAGATCGCTGCCACTGCGCCATGTTTCCACTGCTGTCACCCTCGGGGTCGTGCTCGTGTTGTTCGGAGCCGCGTGTTCGAGTGAGGACACCGCCGGTGGCGCCGGTGCCGACGCCGCAACGACCACCGCTGCGGGTGCCGACGGGGAGGACCAGAAGGAGCAGACGGGTGTGGGCGACTGGGGAGCCGACGCCACAGCGATGCGCGGCAAGGTGGGTGAGCAGGCGCAGTTCGAGTGCTCCGCCAAGGGAACGCCGGGCTCGGTCTGGGGCACCAACGTCTACACCGACGATTCCTCGGTCTGCACCGCTGCGGTCCAGGTGGGCCTGATCGACCTGACCGACGGCGGCACGGTGACGATCGAGATCGCCGAAGGCAGCGACGAGTACTTCGGCACCACGGTCAACGGGGTCGAGAGCGCCAGCTATGGGGCATGGCCGGGCAGCTTCATCTTCCCCGACGCCGAGACCGTCGAGGTGACCACCGAGATCGCTTGGGACCGCGCGGCGACCTTCTATGACAAGGCCGACTCACCGGTCACGGTCACCTGCATGGCCAACGGTTCGCAGGGGTCGGTCTGGGGCACGGGGCCCTTCACCGCGGATTCGTCGATCTGCACCGCTGCTCTGTATGCCGGCGTGATCACCGCACACTACGGAGGTGAGGTCACCTTCGAGTTCTCCGACGGCAGGGACAGCTACGACAGCGGTGAGGCAAATGGAGTCACGACCAAGTCCTACGGCGCCTACGGCGACAGCTTTGACTTCGTGGACTGAGCACACGGGTGAGGTGCAGGGACCGCGCAGCGAGGTCGGTCGGTGAACGCATCGACGGCTGTGCCCGCCCCCGGCGACGCTTCGGTCGTGGTGCGACTCAGGTGCGCGCCCGAACTGGTCGAGCTGGCTTCTGACGCGCTGTGGCAGGCGGGAACCTCCGCCGTGTCCGAGGAGCCCGCGGATGTGGTGCGCGGGATCTCCGCTGCCGAATCGGCTCCGAGCGCCCCCGCCGCGGTCGAGCTCACCGGCGAGGTGCCGGTCACCGCGCTGGCCGATCTCAGGGCGTGGTGTGGTGAGGTGGCAGGCGGGGTCGAGCTCGAGGTGGTCGAGCTGGATCCCGCGTGGGCCGACGCCTGGTGTGAACACGCCCGGGCCTACCGGGTGGGGCCACTGGTGGTCCGGCCGGTCTGGGTGGACGCGACCCTGCAGCCGGGTGAGATCGACCTCCCACTCGACCCGGGACCCACCTTCGGGTCGGGCAGCCACCCGAGCACCCGAGGTGTGCTCGCCGCCATGGTGCAGCGGGTCGATGGCGGTGAACGGGTGCTCGACGTGGGCTCGGGCAGCGGCGTGCTGTCGGTTGCCGCACTGCTGCTCGGTGCCGACAGCGCGGTGGCGGTCGACATCGAACCGGCCGCCGGACCGGCCGGGCGCTCAGCCGCAGCGCTGTGCGGAGTGGCCGAGCGCTTCGAGTTCTGTTCCGGTGGGCTGGATTCGGTCGACGCGGAGTTCGATGTCGTGTTCGCCAACATGTTGATCGGAGCGATCGAGGAGTTGGGTGCCCGCATCCGGGCGCGCTGCGCGGTCGGAGGAACCATGATCCTCGGCGGCTTCCTCGAATCCCAGCGCGACCGTGCGCTCGCCGCGGTGCAACCGGCAGAGACGGTGGCCACCTCCAACGAGGATGGTTGGGTGACCCTGGTGCTCGCAGCTACCCGGTGACCTGCACGCCCTTCCGGAACGCCACCCGGTCGGTGCACCCAAGGCGGTGTCCCTTGGTCCGGGATGGGTCCCTGGGTTCGGGACGGGTCCCTGGGTTCCCGATGGAGGAACGCAGCGCTGGCCGCGGGTCATCCCGCCACGGGGTTCCTATAGGGTCGCCGCATGTCGAAACCAACCACGCTTGGGGAGCTGCGATCATCGGGTTGGGAGTCGGTCCCGGTGAAGACCGAGATCCGACGCAATGCCGCCCAGCGCATCCGATCCGGCGAGCGTCTGTTCCCCGAGGTCCTCGGCTACGAGGACACCGTGTTCCCCCAGCTCGAGAACGCACTCCTGGCGGGGCACGACATCATCTTCCTGGGTGAACGTGGCCAGGCCAAGACCCGCATGATCCGCTCACTGGTGGATCTTCTCGACGAGTGGATGCCGATCGTCGAGGGCTCCGAGATAAACGACGACCCCTATGCGCCGGTGTCGGCCCATGCCCGGAACCTCGTCGACGAGATGGGATCCGACACGCCGATCGCGTGGGTGCACCGTTCGGTGCGGTTCGGCGAGAAGCTCGCCACACCCGACACCTCGATCGCGGATCTCATCGGCGAGGTCGACCCGATCAAGGTCGCGGAGGGCAGGTACCTCTCCGACGAGCTGACGTTGCACTACGGCTTGGTGCCACGGACGAACCGCGGGATCTTCGCCATCAACGAGTTGCCCGACCTCGCCGAGCGCATCCAGGTGGGTCTGTTGAACGTGCTCGAGGAACGCGACGTGCAGATCCGCGGATACAAGGTGCGCCTGCCGCTCGACGTGTTGTTGGTGGCATCTGCGAACCCCGAGGACTACACCAACCGCGGTCGTCTCATCACGCCGCTCAAGGATCGCTTCGGCTCCCAGGTGCGCACCCACTACCCGCTCGACGTGGAGACCGAGGTGGCGATCGTCGAGCAGGAGGCACAGCCCTTCGAGGCCGACGGTGTGACGGTGCGGGTGCCCGACCACATGATCGAAGTGGTCGCGATGCTGTCGCAGCTGGCCCGCCAGAGCGCGCACATCTCGCAGCGTTCGGGTGTGTCGGTGCGCCTATCGGTCGCCAACCACGAGGTGATGGTGGCCAACGCGGCCAGGCGTTCCCTCGCAGCTGGCGACGACGAGGTGGTTCCCCGGGTGTGTGACCTCGAGGCGCTTCCGGCATCCACCGCCGGCAAGGTCGAGATCGAGTCACTCGAGGAGGGCCGTGACGGCCAGATCCTCGATCACCTCGTGCGCTCGGCCATCCTCGAGGTCTTCCGCGATCGGGTCACCCCCCAACAGCTCACGGCCGTGGTCGAACAGCTCGAGGGGTCGGATCCGGTGGAGACCGGTGAGGACATCGCCTCCGCGGACTACCTCGGCCTGCTCGAATCGGTGCCGGCTCTGCGTGCACCGGTGACCGAACTGGTGGGAGCGGAACCGACCCCGGGCGAGGTGGCTTCCGCGGTCGAGTTGATCCTCGAAGGGCTGCACCTGTCGAAGCGTCTCAACAAGGACGCGGTCGGTGGTCGTGCGCAGTACCGCTCCCGCTGAACCCGGCGCCGGGCTCAGACCACTCTGACGGGGTGGTGTGAACTGACCTTGTTTCCGTTGCCCAACTGGCCGTACTTGTTGAAGCCCCAGCACCAGTCGGTTGCCCCTGCGGCGCGTGCGCAGGTGTGGTAGGTGCCCGCCGCCACCTCGGAGTAGTTGCCGCCCAGTGCCTTCACCGGCGCGTTCGCCTTGTCGAGGGTGCCGTTGCCCAGCTGCCCGTCGTCATTCTTGCCCCAGCAACGCAGGGTCGAGTCGGACTGCAGCGTGCAGTTGTGCCTGGCTCCCGCAGCAACCTGGCGCGCACCGACCAGTCCCTTGACCCTCACCGCCGTGGTGGAGTCGGCGTAGGCCCCCTGACCGAGCTGGCCGACGGAGCCGTCGCCCCAGCACCAGACGATCCCGTAGGGGCCGGTGGCGCATGTGTGCTGCTTTCCTGCGCTGATCGAACCCGCCGAGGAGACTCCGCTCACTCCGACGGGGGTCTTCGACCCGACCCTGGTGCCGTTGCCGAGCTGGCCCTCGTCGTTGCTGCCCCAACACCGCACTCCTCCATCAGCGAGGGTGGCGCAGGTGTGTTCGCGACCCACGGCCACGTCCACGGCATTGGTGATGCCCAGAACCGCAACCGGACGGTTCGACGATGTCGTGGTGCCGTTGCCGAGCTGGCCGTTGTTGTTGCGGCCCCAGCAACGCACCCCACCGTTGTCGAGCAGCGCGCAGGTGTGCTCGTGTGAGGAGTCCACCGCGACGGCACCGTTCAACCCGACCACCGCCTTGGGCGTGGTGGAGCCCACGTTGGTTGCATTGCCGAGCTGCCCCTGGTCGTTCACACCCCAACACCGCACGGTCGTGTCCGCCAGCAGTGCGCAGCTGTGGGAATAGCCCAGGGCGAGGCTCGTGGCGGTGGTCAGGCCGGATACCGCCACCGGGCTGGACGAGTCGTCCTCGGTGCCGTTGCCGAGCTGCCCCTCGTCGTTCGCTCCCCAGCACTCCACCCGACCCGAGCCGGTGGCGCGGGCGCAGCTGTGGGCGTCGCCGCCGGCGATGCGGGAGGGCTGCTCCGGCAGCGAGCCGATGATCGTGGGCATGCCGCCGCGAATTCTCAGGTACTCGCCGATCGTCATGATCGGTACCCACTCACCGCCCTGGCAGGCGAGCACGTACTCGCCGTCGGTGCCGAAGGGGTTGCCGTCGGCGGCCGGCGAACAGCTGGTCCACATGGACACCCCGACCTGGCAGGCGCTTGCAACCATCAGCAGCGGCACAACGGCAAAGAGCAGCTTCTTCATTGGATCCCCTATCGGCTCTCCCACAGATCGGGCGTCTCGAGAGGCACCTTGAACTTGGTTCTCGATGCGCCGACCCGTGCCGGGCCCGCAAGGGGGTGCCTTCGGTGAGAGGTGGGGCTACCTCGACCCGGGCCGAACCGCGCCGGGAGGCCCCGATAGCGTGGGTCCGGTTGGATGAGAACACGACTTCGACCGATCCGTCGGTCCGGGCCCTTCGTGAGGCGCTCGAGGCGGCAGCGAGCCCCGAGAAGGCCCCGGAGATGGCTCGCTACCTGAGGAACCGGTTCGAGTTCCTGGGCCTGGGTGCACCCGAGCGGAGGGCGGCCCAGAGAGAGTTCGTCAGGACCGCGCTGGCGCAGGAGACACAACGCAGTCTGGCCTTGGCCCACGCACTGTGGGAGCAGCCCGAACGCGAGTTCCAGTACGTGGCGTGCGACCTGCTGCGGCGGATCTCGGAGCGGCTGGAGCCGGGTGACCTCCACCACATCAGGAGTCTGGTCACGGCCAGATCGTGGTGGGACACGGTGGACTCGTTGGCTCGCGTGGTCGGCGACATGGTTCGCACGCATCCCGCTCTGTCGGCCGAGATGGACCGGTGGATCCGTGACGACGACATGTGGGTGGTGCGCGTCGCCATCCTCCACCAGTTGGGTTGGAAGGAGCAGGCCCGGCCAGAGGTGGTGTTCCGCTACTGCGCCCAACAGGCTGATCATCCCGACTTCTTCGTGCGCAAGGCCATCGGCTGGGCGTTGAGGGACCTGGCGCGCGCGTATCCGCACGAGGTGTGGGCATGGGTGGACGCCCACCCCGAGCTCTCGGGACTCTCCCGGCGCGAGGCCACCAAGCACCGTTGAGGGCGTCCTCCGGTGGGTCCGATGCTTTCGCCCCTGAATGCGTTCCGACGTCGCGGTGCAGGAGTGCCCGGCGGACCGGGCCGTCGAACGGGGACGGCGACCGCTATGGCCCGCACGGCGACCGACATGGTCCGCGGGCCGCCGGTAGCCTGCGGCCATGACTCGGCCCCGGTTCCGCTACTCCCCATGGGACGGCACCCAGAAGGGCTTCGAGATGGACGCCCTCGACGTGCTCGAGGAGCTGACCGATGACCTGATGTACCACGGCGACGTGAACGCTGCGCTGCGCCGGATGCTCCAGCAGGGCTTCGAGGACCGCAACGGCGATCGTGTGCAGGGGTTGAGCGAGATCCTCGAACAACTGCGGGAGCAGCGCCAGGAGACCCTCGATCGCTTCGACCTCGGCGGCGTCTACGACGAGATAGCCGAGGAGCTCGAGGAGGTCGTCAACGACGAACGAGCAGCGGTGGAACAACAGCGCCGCGACGACCTGGCCTCAGGGGACCAACGACGGGCGGAACTCGCCCAGCAGGCCGCCGACGGGCGGCACCTGGAACTCGACATGCTGCCCGATGACCTCGCAGGCAAGGTCAAGGGCCTCGAGGCGCACGACTTCCTGTCCCCGGAGGCAGAGCAACGCTTCGAGGAGCTCACCGAACGGCTCCGTGAGCAGCTGATGCAGCAGTACGTGGACCAGCTCTCCGGTGCGGTGCAGGACATGTCGCCCGAGGACATGGCCCGCATGAAGGACATGATGGCGGCGCTCAACGAGATGCTGGAGCAGCGCGCCAACGGTGAGGAACCCGACTTCGAGGGCTTCATGGAGCGCTTCGGCGACTTCTTCCCCGAGAACCCCCAGACCCTCGACGAACTGCTCGAGATCATGGCGCAGCGCATGGCCGCAGCCCAGGCCATGTTGAACTCGATGACGCCGGAGCAACGTGCCCAGCTGCAGTCGCTGAGCGAGCAGCTCCTCGAGGACATGGACCTGCGCTGGCAGGCCGATCAGCTCGGCCGCAATCTGCGCGACGCGTTCCCCGACGCCGGTTGGGACAACTCGTACTCCTTCGAGGGCGCCGATCCACTCGACATGTCGAGCGCCATGCAGGCCATGTCCGAGCTGAGCGACATGGATGCCCTCGAACAGATGCTGCGGGGTTCACCACAGCCCGGAGCGCTCGACGAGGTGGACCTCGACCGCGTGCGCGAGCTGCTGGGCGACGAGCCGGCGGCGAGCCTGGAGCGAATGTCCGAGATCACCAAGCTGCTCACCGAGGCAGGCCTGGTGGAGCAGAAGGAAGGTCGCCTGGAGCTGACCCCTGCCGGCCTCAGGCGGTTGGGCCGGAATGCCCTGGCGGAGTTGTTCGGCACCATCGACGCCGACCGGATGGGCGGGCACCGGCGGGACAACCTCGGGGTGGGCCACGAGCGGGCCTACATCACCAAGCCCTATGAGTTCGGCGACCCGTTCAACCTCGACATCCACCGCACCATCCACAACGCGGTGATGCGTGGTGAGGGTTCACCGGTGTCGCTGTCGCCGGAGGACTTCGAGATCGAACAGACCGAGCAGACCGTGCGCGTCTCCACGGTGCTGATGCTCGACCTGTCGTTGTCGATGCCCATGCGCGACAACTTCCTGCCCGCCAAGAAGGTCGCGATGGCGCTGCACAGCCTGATCTCGATGCAGTACCCACGCGACTTCATGGGCTTGGTGGCGTTCTCGGAGGTGGCCCGTGTGCTCACCCCCGAGCAGCTGCCCGAGGTGAGCTGGGACTTCGTCTACGGCACCAACATGCAGCACGGGTTCCAGCTGGCCCGCAAGATGCTCGCCCGCGAGAGCGGGACCAAGCAGATCATCATGATCACCGACGGTGAACCGACGGCCCACATCAACCGCTGGGGCGAACCCGAGTTCCACTACCCGCCGGTGCGCGAGACCGTGGACGCCACGCTGTTGGAGGTGTCCCGCTGCACCCGCGAGGACATCCGGATCAACACCTTCATGCTGGATCCCGACCCCGGTCTGCAGCGTTTCGTCGAGAACCTCACCAAGCTCAACCGCGGCCGGGCGTTCTTCACCAGTCCCGACACCCTCGGTGACTACGTGCTGGTGGATTTCCTGGACCAGCGACGCCAGCTCCTCGAAGGTGGCCGCTGAGATGAACAACCGGGGTCGATCCGGCGATCGTTCTGTGACTCCTCGCTAGCTCACCGAGCTGTCCTCGCTACACAGAACGGCGGAAGTGTGTCGCCGCGCAGACGGCGTTTGCCGTGGAATAGAGCGGTTTCTCCTTGACGTGGAACCCCCAGAGGCGCAAGGATGACGAATCACATCGGTGTAACTACACCGGTGACACCAACACTGGCGGTGCCCGCGTGGCCAAACCGTCCTCCAGGGCACCGTTGCAACGGAGCAACGGTGCCGAGAGATTGGGGGCAGGTGGACACGGAGTGTCGCCACCACCGCACGCAGCCGGCCGGGGTGGGGGACAACCCACGACCGACAGCGGGGGAGGACACAGAGCTATGAGTCAACAGACCGCACAGCAGACAACGCCGGGGCAGGCACCGGTTCCGACCGCCGCACCTCAGGTGGAGACGGTGCCGGGAATTCCCGGCTTCGATCCGCTGGAGGGCAACGAGCCGGAGGAGAGCTGGCAGAACTTCGCCAACTGCCTCGGGGTGGATCCCGACCTGTTCTTTCCCGAGCGCGGCGCCTCCACCAAGGAGGCCAAGGCCGTCTGCAAGGCCTGCGTGGTGCGCGAGGACTGCCTCGAGTACGCGCTGGAGAACAGTGAGAAGTTCGGCATCTGGGGTGGCCTCAGCGAACGTGAGCGCAGGCGCCTGCGCCGTGCTCGTGCGCTCGCCCGAGCCGCAGCAGCGGAGACCCGCACGGCCTGAGCGGTCCCTCGCCGCTGCAGGTTCGTTCGTTCAGTTCTGCGGGTCCGGGATCCTGGTGACGCGCGCCTCGGTGGCCACGAGGTCCATCGCAATGTCCCACGATCGCGCTTCGATGCGCGCGAACACCTGACACTCGAACGCGGCACCCACCAGAGCTGGTCTCGGGTGCACCTCGGCCAGGGTCCGGTCGTAGTAACCAGCACCCATGCCCACGCGGGTGCCGTGGCGGTCCACCGCCACGCAGGGAACCACCAGCACATCGAGATCGGCCACGGGCGTGCAGTCGCCGACGGGTTCGGGGATCGCGAACCGGTTGGGTCGCATCTCGACCCCAGGGGCCCATCGCACGAAGTCCATTCGCGCTCCGTGTTCGGACTCGCGTTCGGCCGAGCCGGCGTCGATCCGGGGCAGGTGGACCTTCACCCCCCGTGCGTGCAACCGCGACCAGAGCTCGCGGAGGTCGGCCTCGGCAGCCGTTGGCCAGTAGCCACCGACCGCCGTCGTGTCAGCCAGTTCTGGCAGGGCCAGCAGGGTCTCGGCCAGGGCGGCCGATGCGCGGGAACGATCGGAGCCTCCGAGAGCGGAACGCGCCTCGCGCCCGCGCCGACGCGCGGTCGACGCATCGAGCACCGGTCCGTCGGGCACCGCCATGGGGGACACGGCACGAGAAACTACCGCGGGGTGAATCGGGCGCCGGTCGGGTACGCTGCGAACATGTTCAGCGGCAACGAATGGCTGATCGTCGTAATCGTGGCCTTGGTGCTGTTCGGCGGTTCACAGATCCCCAAGCTCGCCAAGAACCTCGGACAGGCCCAGAACGAGTTCAAGCGCGGCCTATCCGAGGGCAAGTCCGACGACGAAGAGTCAGAGGAAACCGAACCCGAGAAGTCCTGACCCCGAGAGGTCGCGGCCCCGGCTGGTCCGGGAGCGCGGTTGACCTGTGGAGTCAGTTGACCTGAAGCGCCGGCTGCTGCGCGTTGGCGGCACGCTTCTGGGCACGGGCCCGGATGATGCGGCGACGCTGGCGCTCAGATGTGCCGCCCCAGACACCGTGATCTATCCGGTGTGCGATCGCGTACTCGAGACACTGGTCGGTAACGGGGCAGCCCTCGCACACCAGCTTGGCCTTCTCCACCCCGACACCGTCGGAAGGGAAGAACACCGAGGGTGCCTTGTTCGCACAGTTCCCGTCGGCCATCCACTTTGTCTCTGCGGGATTCTCCATAGGTTCAATATGACGCCTGAAGCGGCCGATTTGTTCCCGGAAACCTCGGAGAACCACAGGAACTGAGACCAGCTTCAGCAGCGTGTGAACTTCGACACCTCCATCTGGGAACAAGTACCCACAGCCAGCAGGACCCACCTGCTGTCGTGCTGAGAGCACTCTGTGGGAACCTCGGGGGGTGACGTTGATCCACCAGCTCGACTGTGAATACTCGGCGACATGCACGGAGACGATTCGATGAAACTGCCAGACACGCCGCCGACCCAGCAGCCGATGCGGCCGCCCACAGGTCCGCTCCAGTCCGGGAACCCGCCCGCGGCCGGCGCCCCTGCGCCGTCGGGCTCACCGACCCCCGAACAGGGTGGGTGGCAGCCACCGACCGCTCAGGTGCCACAGGCCCAGAGCCCGTCGGGTCAGACGCCGGCACATCAGAACCCTTCGCAACAGAACCCCTGGGGCAACCCGCCCGCAGCCACCATGACCACTCCGGTGTCGAGCAACGCCGGCTCGGGTAGCTGGGGCACCCCTCCCGGTGCACAGGGTCCCGGGTCGGGCTACCCCGGTCCCGGCGGATCGGGCTCGGGAACGCAGCCCCCCGGACCTCCAGCGCCGGGTGAGGGCAACGGTCGGGGATCCCGGGAGCCGTCAGGGCGTCAGGGAGGCGGCGCCGTGCGGGCCGCACTGATCGGCGGACTGGTCGGAGCGATCGTGGCCGGTGGAGTGACCGCGGCGGCCATGACCGTGCGTGACGACTCACCCGCAGCGGTCACCGCAGAACCTGCATCGACCCCTTCGCGCAGCTCCAACAGCGTCTCAGGGGAGGCGCTCGACATCCGTGCACTGCTCGAGAAGGTCCAGCCGTCGGTCGTGTCCATCCACACCGGCACCCGGGAGGGCGAGGCGGCCGGCTCCGGAGTGGTTCTGAGTGCTGACGGCCTGGTTCTGACCAACGCCCACGTCGTCGAGGGTGCCACGCTCATCGAGGTCGACTTCGCCGATGGCCAGACCGTGGAGGCCCGATTGATCGGAGCCGCACCGGAATCCGATGTGGCCCTGGTGAAGGCCGAGGGCCTCGATGGCGAGGCAGTCCCCGCCGAACTGGGTTCCTCCAGCGACCTCCTGGTCGGCGACGACGTGGTGGCGATCGGCAACGCGCTCAACCTCGGTGCGGAACCCAGTGTGACCACGGGGATCGTCTCGCAGACCGGTCGATCGATCAGCGCGCCCGACGGCACCGTGCTCGACGACCTGATCCAGACCGACGCAGCGATCAACCCCGGCAACTCCGGTGGGCCGCTCGTCAACGCCCAGGGCCAGGTCGTGGGTGTGAACACAGCCATCCTCGCCGATGCCCAGAACATCGGTTTCGCGCTGGAGATCG
>JAMLGK010000019.1 GCA_023957995.1 Microthrixaceae bacterium
CTGCTCGCAGCCACCAGCCGGCCCAACGTGGACGCAGCGGCACCGCTTCGCAGCGCCTCGCGCGCGGTTTCGATGCCTGCCCGAAGATCCGTCGCCCCGCCCGCCACGACCAGACCGGCCGCAGCGTTCAACGCCACCATGTCGGCGACAGGACCCCCGCCACCCTCGAAGAGGTCAGCAGCGGCCGCTGCATTTGCCGCTGGATCTCCCACGGAGATCGCTTCCACTCCGACCCTCTGGAGTCCGAGTTCCTCCGGAGTGACCTCGAAACGGGCGACCTCGGTGTTGCCGAGCACATCGACCACTGTGGATGCACCCGTCGTGGTCAGCTCGTCGAGCCCACCGTGGCCGTGCACGACCCAGGAACGTCCGGTACCCCTTCGGGCCACTGCAGCGGCCACGAGATCGAGTCGATCCGGGTCGGCGACCCCGATCACCTGGAGCCCGACCCTGCCCGGGTGGGACAACGGTCCGAGCAGGTTGAACACCGTCGGGATCCCCAGATCTGCGCGCACCGCAGCGGCGTGACGCATGGCGGGGTGGAACATCCGGGCGAACGCGAACCCCACACCGGCGTCTCGCACACATGCCGCTACTCCGGGTCCGTCGAGTTCGACCTCCACATCGAGGGCTTCGAGCAGGTCGGTGCTGCCAGAGGTCGAGGAGGCCTTGCGGTTCCCGTGCTTGCAGACCTTCACCCCGGTGGCGGCGACCACCACCGAGGCCATGGTCGAGACGTTGAAGGCACCGCCTCGCAGTGCGGTGGAGCCTCCGGTGCCCACCAGGTCCAGGGTGTGCTCGGGGTCCTCCAGTTCGAGTGGAGTCGCTGCTCGGAGCATCGCCTCGACCATCGCTGCGACCTCGGCGGGTGATTCACCCTTGCAGCGGAGCCCGGTCAGGAAGGCCGCGGTACGCGCTTGCGAGACGTTGCCTCCGAGCACCTCCTGCAGCACCGCTGCCGCGAGATCCGGTCCGAGGTCCTCGCCGGCCACGAGTCTGCCGAGAACACCCGCCCAGCCCCCGTGGTCGTCGAGTTCGGACATCGCTCAGGAAGCGGCCGCTGAGCGGGCCAGACTTCGTTGGCGGCGACGTCTACGGATGATCCGTTGCCGCTCGCGCTCGGTCGCACCACCCCAGACGCCGTTGTGTTCGCGATTCTCGATCGCGTGTTCCAGACAGGTCTCCTGCACCGGGCACACACCGCAGACAGCCTTGGCGGGCTCTGCCTCCTCGTCGGTTGCGGGATAGAAGATCGCGGAATCAAGGCCCCTGCAGGCGGCACCGGCCGCCCATGCGGGCTCAGAGGTGGGGGGTGTCATATGACGGCCATCTTGCCAAGCTGAATGGCCGATCACAAAGCGGTTGCCAGGTGCAGCCCGCCGAGGGTCACCCACCCAGGTCCGTGGCCAGCTCCTCGACCATTTCTTCACTCAGAGTGGTCGAGTGGTCGTACTCAGGGTGGTCGATCCTGAGAACCACCGGACCGTCCCCCCAGTCGGACACCTCATCAGGGGTGAACTCGAAGCGTATGAAGTGCACCGCCGCGGTCACGTCTTCGCGCGTCAACTGCTCCCGGTGGGCCTCGTCGACCACACATCGCACCACGTGGTCACCGAACTCGAACAACACATGGGTCTCGATCCCGACGAGTTTGGGGAGCCACTCCCGCAACTGGTCGTCGTCGGTGAGTTCGAGCAGCAGCGTCGCCGACAGGGTGCCCGGATCGGGGATCATCGGGTTGTAGGTGTCCAACTGCACCTGGAGACCCTCGTCGGTGAGAATCCGCTCCGCCCGAACCATCTCGTGGATCTGGGACAGGATCGTCTCCCTGTTGTCGAACAGCAGCGATACGTGGGGACCGACCTGGGGACGCCTCCGCTTCTTGAGGCTGATTATCCCCGCCAGGGTCTCGCTGCGGCGCCGCTCGTACTCGCGCAGATCAGCGATGTCGTCCAGGGTGAGTTTGCGCGACTGTGTGTTCATGGTTCAGGTTCCTCCGGAGCCGGACCCGGCTCCATCATCGGCATCGGGGGCGAGCCCGTATGCCCGGGCCAACAGCGACAGCGGGTGCAGGGGTTGCGCGCCGGTCTCGAGACGGATTCCACCGTTGGCCAGGGAGCAGTCCCCGCTCACCACCTCGCTGTCGGCCTTCTCGATCGCCGTGGCCATCTTCGAGGCAACCTTGCGACTGGCGCCAAGGTTCTCGGCCCGCAGGCCCCAGGTGCCGTCGATCCCGGAGCACTCCGCCACGAGTTTCACCCTGGTGCCGGTCAGCTTGATCAGGTCGCGGCTCTTCAGCCCGACGTTCTGTGCCCGGAGGTGGCAGGGCGCGTGGTAGGTGGTGGTCTCGGGCACCGTGCCGTCGAAGTCCGAACGCAGACCTTCTCCGCCGGCCTGTCTGTCCTCGACGTGGACCTTCATCAGGTACTCGGCTGCATCGAAGGTGTGCTCGGCGACCAGCTGGGAATCAGGTCCCGGCAGGTAGTCCGGATAGTCGTTCTTGAGTACATAGCCGCAGGTCGGTTGGGGTACGACGATCGACGCCTCCTCGCCGTGACCCCGGCGTGTTCGGATCCACTTCGCCAGCAGCGACACGTTTCGCCGAGCCGCATCGGTGAAGCCCGACACGTCTCCCTGGTGCAACAACGGGGCCCCGCAGCACTGTTGACCCTCCGGTAGGTCACATCCGATGCCGTTGTGCTCGTAGACCTCGACGAGGTCCTTGCCGACCCGGGTATCGGAGTACTCCACCTGGCAGGTGGGGAACACGCCCACTCCCCTGCCACCGGGGTCGACCGGAGGCCGACGCCGACGCTTGAACCAGGTGGAGAAGCGCACGCGTTGATAGGGCGGCAGCACCCGCTCCGCGGAGATTCCCACGGTCGATTCCATGAGGCGTCGCGACGCCGAGCCGGGGGTGCCGATGATGCGGTTCGCCAACGGCGCAACGGCAGAACCCACCCTTCCCGCGAGGTCGGTGCGCCCGAGTGCGGCATCGGTCAACCTCGTGGCCGCGGAGCGACGGCGGTTGCGGAACAGCACCTGTTCGGCGCGCATCATCAGGCGGGGGAAGTCGAGTTCCCACTCGTGCTGTCCCGGGGTGTAGGGACAATTGATGTAGCAGAGCTTGCACTGGAAGCACTCGTCGACGACCTGGTCCTGTTCGGCGGCGCTCAGACGAGCCGCGTCCTGGTCGTCGTGTGCATCGATGTATCCGAACAACGTCGGGAACGACGTGCAGAACTTGAAGCAGAGCCGACAGCCGTGGCACAGGTCATAGACCCGCGTCAGCTCCTCGCGAAGGTCGCCCTCGTCGAAGTACCGCGGGTGAAACGGGTCGTAGGTCGTCGTCATCGACTGCTCCCGATTCGATCCACACCCACCGGGTCCGCCTCGGGCGGAGGACCCGGTGGGGTCGGAATCGGATCGACTGTGCGATCAGGAGATCGACTCGAGTCCTTCGCCGAAGCGGCCGGCGTGCGACTTCTCGGCACGGGCCAGGGTCTCCAACCATTCTGCGACCTCTTCGAAGCCCTCATCGCGGGCGGTCTTGGCGAAGCCCGGGTACATCTCGGTGTACTCGTAGGTCTCACCGGCGATCGCCGAGCGAAGGTTGTCCTCGGTGCTGCCGACCGGTTCACCGGTGGCGGGGTCGCCGGTCTCGGCCAGGAAGTCGAAGTGTCCGAATGCGTGGCCCGTCTCACCCTCGGCGACGCTGCGGAACAGTGCCGCGGTGTCCGGGTAACCCTCGACGTCAGCCTTCTGTGCGAAGTAGAGGTAGCGGCGGTTTGCCTGGCTCTCCCCGGCGAACGCCTCCTTGAGGTTCTCCTCGGTCTTGCTTCCCTTCAGTTCTGGCATTTTTCCTCCATTTGGAACGGGACTCACTTGGATCGGTAACTCATCTGGAACGGTCGCCGTACGACGGTCGCGACTCACCTTAGATCCTCGCCGGAGCCTCTCCGACCGCCCCCGCCCGAAGCGCCCGGGGCAACCGTCAGATCTCGTCGCCCCACGTAGAGATCTGGTTACCCAGGGGTAACTTATGGGTCGTAGACTGGTGCTGTGGGTATCAGACCGTTCGACCGATCAGCTTCCCTGCAGGCCATGCGAGACGAGGAGTTCGATCTCGTGGTGGTGGGTGGAGGTATCACCGGTGCAGGAGTGCTGCTCGATGCCGCAGCCCGCGGCATGAAGGTGGCACTCGTGGAGGCCGGAGACTTTGCCGAGGGCACCTCCTCGAAGTCCTCCAAGTTGGTCCACGGCGGCCTGCGCTACCTGCAACAGGGTGAGATAAACCTCGTCTACCAGGCACTGCGGGAGCGTCGGCGGCTCCTGCGCAACGCTCCTCACCTCGTGGAGATCATTCCGTTCCTGATCCCGATGTTCGGCAAGGGTGGCGTCCTGCCAGCGAAGATCTCCCGGCTGCTGGGTGCAGCCATGTGGGGCTACGACCTGACCGGCGGGTGGCGGATAGGCAAGCTCCACAAGCGGCTGGACCGCGACGAGACCCTGTCGTACATGCCGACCCTGCCCGCCGAGAGGCTCGTCTCGTCCTACCTCTACTACGACGCCACCGCTGACGACGCGCGACTGGTCCTGAGCGTGCTCCGAACCGCTGCGCTCTCCCACGGGGCAGTGGCCGCGAACCGCACGCCGGCGGTGGGCCTCACCAAGGACGACCAGGGCCGGATCAACGGGGTGACCGTGCGCCCCCATGGGGCCGGTACCGATGAGCAGTTCACGATCCGCACCCGTGCGGTGGTCAACGCCGCAGGGGTCTGGAGCGACGACATCCGTGCCCAGGACGAAGGGGTCAACCCGGAGTCCATCCGTCCGGCCAAGGGCATCCACATCACCGTCCCCTGGGACAAGGTCCGCAACCAGGTGGCCGTGGTGATTCCGGTACCCGGCGACCGGCGCTCGGTGTTCGTGGTGCCCCACGGAGGGCTCACCTACATCGGAACGACCGACACCGACTACAGCGGCCCCCTCGATGACCCCCAGTGCACGCCAGAGGACATCGACTACCTCCTGACCGCCATCAACGGATCCGTCGAGGGCGAGCTGACCACGGCTGACGTGACCGGCAGCTGGGCAGGACTCCGCCCGTTGGTCGCATCCGGCGGTGACGGCCGCACGGCCGACCTGTCGAGGATGCACCGGGTACGTCGCTCGGAGGCAGGGCTCGTCACCATCACCGGCGGCAAGCTCACCACCTATCGGGAGATGGCTGCGGACACCGTCGACGAGGTGGTCGAGCACGTTCACTCCAACGACGTCGGTTTCGCCGGCTGGCCCGGGAGCAGCACCGCCAAGATGCCACTCATCGGCACCGCTGGCTACGACACCGTGCTCGATGCTCTCGATGTCTTCCCCGAGGTTCCGGCCCACACCGCTGACCACCTGGCTTCACGCTACGGCGGAGAGGCACGGGCCCTCATGGCCATGATCCAGCAGGATCCGGCGCTTGCCGACACGCTCGTCGACGGGCTCCCCTATGTCGCTGCCGAGGCGGTGTTCGCCGCCCGACACGAGATGGCCGGAAGCGTCTCCGACGTGCTGTCGCGCCGCACCCGCGCAAGGATCTTCGCCCGCGACGACTCGCTGGCAGCCGCACGACGCACCGCGGAACTCATGGCACCCGAGCTCGGATGGGACCCCAGCAGGATCGACGCCGAGGTCGACCGGTACGCGGCAGAGGTGCAACGCGAGCGCGCTTCGGGCGAACTTCCCGAGACCCATCTCGCATCGCTCGGAGTCGGACCCGCCGCCCGGGGCGCCTCGCCGGTATCGTCCGAGGCCTGAGCGCGCGCCTACCCCAGGGCGTTCTCTGACAAACGGTGCACCTCGGCAAACGGTGCACCTCGGACAAACGGTGCACCTCGGACAAGCAGTGCACCTCTGACAAGCAGTGCATCTCTGACAAGGAGCGCAAATGGAACTCGGACCCGGCGTGCCCACGCCACCGATCGAACTGGCCGGCGGGGCTACGGACGCAACGGCCGAGACGCACGCATCACGTGTGACGGTCTCCGATTCGCTCGCCGAGCGACTGGCGGCCACAGGAGCTGTGGTGGAGCGCGGCCATGACGTACTGGCCGAGTCGGGACGGGACTGGTGGCCCCTTGCCATGACCTGGGCCACTGCGGGCCGCACTCCTGCGCTGGCATCGGCACTGGTCAGGCCCACCGACGCCGCACAGGTCTCCGAGGTGCTCGCCATCTGCAACGAGGAGCGCGTGCCGGTGACGCCGTCAGCCGGCCGATCGGGAGTGCTCGGAGGGTCGGTCCCCCTCTTCGGTGGGGTCCAGCTCGACCTCTGCTCCCTGGCGGGACTGCGTTCGGTCGATGACGAATCCCTGATCGTCGACGTGGGTGCGGGCACCTTCGGTGACCACTTCGAGAACGAGCTGCGGGAATCCCACGCACTGACCTGTGGGCACTGGCCCCAGTCGATGACCCTCTCGACGGTCGGCGGGTGGTTGGCATGCAGGGGTGCGGGCCAGTTCTCGACCCGGTACGGAAAGATCGAGGACATGGTCGTGGGCCTCGACGTGGTGCTGGCCGACGGCACCGCGATCACCACCGGAGGTGCTCCACGACAGGCCACCGGGCCCGACCTCAACCAGCTGTTCGTCGGATCGGAGGGGACCCTGGGGGTGATCACCTCCGCCCGCCTGCGGGTGCACCCCGCGCCGGAATCCACCGCTCAGGCAGCGTGGTCGTTCTCATCCTTCGGCGACGGACTGGATTTCTGTCGTCGGGTGCTCCGACAGGGAGCCACGCCCGCCGTGCTGCGCCTCTACGACGGAGTGGAGTCGGATCGCAACTACCACCTGGGTACCGAGCGGGCGGTGGTCATCGCGATGGACGAGGGGAACCCGAGGATCGTCGAGACGATGCTGGCGGTTGCCCGCGACCAGGCCCACGACCGCGACGGCACCCCCGCGGAGCCACTCGAGGAAGAGGTGGTGGAGCACTGGCTCGCCAAGCGCAACGACGTCAGTCAGCTCGAACCCCTGATCCAGGGTGGCCTGATCGTCGACACGATGGAGGTGGCCGGTCCCTGGTCGGTGCTGCCGCACGCGTACGCCTCGGCTGTGGAGGCCATGACAGCGGTGCCCGGATGCCTCGCAGCATCCGCGCACGCCAGTCACAGCTACAGCGACGGTGCATGCCTGTACTTCACCTTCGCCGGAAAACCCGAGCACGACACCGTGGAATCCAAGGCTGCCCTGCACCGCTCGATCTGGGCGGCGGGACAGGGAGCGACCCTGGCTGCGGGCTGCGCGGTGTCACACCACCACGGCATCGGACTGCAGCGCGGAGCATGGCTCCGCGAGGCGATGGGGCCCGCTCACGCGGTTCTGGGCCACATCAAGGACTCGCTCGACCCCAACGGCATCCTCAACCCGGCCAAGCTGGGCCTGGGATCGGACTTCGGTAGCAGCGACCTTCCCAGATAGTTCCCCGACCCAGGTGGTTCCCCGGCTCAGGTCCTGGCCCCGGCCCAGTTGGTAACCCGGCCCGGGTGGTTCTCCGGCCCGGGTGGTGGCCGCGACCTCAGCGCAGCTGCACCTCGTCGCCCGGGAAGACGGTTCCGGGTGTGGTCACACGTGCATACATGCCGACCAGCTGGTCGAGATCGCTCACGACGTGGCGGAGCACCGAACGGTCGACCGGAATCGCTTCGTCGATCTCACGGGTGACCATCACGCAGCGCGGGCAGCCCGTGACGAGTTCGAGCTCGACCTCTCCCACGGCCAGCGTGCGACCTTCCCATGCGAGCTCCGGATGGCCGGCCGGGCCGGGGTCATCCAGGTCCGAGGTGTCTATCAACAGGTTGGGTCGGAACCGCTTCACATCGATGACGGAGTTCGGGAGTTCCCTCGCCAGGGCGTCCATTGCAGTGGTGGTCATGACCAGGACCGGGTAGGCGTCGAGGTAGGTGCCCGGCGGTGACTCGAACTCGAGGATCTCGGGCGGGAACACAGACAGGTCGGGCAGCGGTTCGTCCTCCTCGCGGCCGAAGATGTCGCGCAACTCCTCCATCAGGTCGTCGCTGTCAGCAGCGCCCCGGCGGTAGTGGTCCAGGTCGTCGGGAGGTTGCAGCGGCCACAGGGTCACGCTGTGATCGAGCGCCTGCGAGAGCGTCTCGTCAACGTCGGGGGCGGCACTGGAGATCTCCCGACCACCGGGGAGGGTCATCGTCACCGGGCGTACCGGAGACTCCACCGTCGGCTCGTCGTCGTAGCGCGCCGCCAGGCGCATCAGAGACCCGATCTTCTTGGCACCTCGGATGCCGCCACGCTCTTCGTCGCGCACGGCCCAACCACGGTCGCCGAGCAGGCCGGCCTCGGTGAAGCGGCCCGATGGGATCGTCTCCCCGACCATGGACTTGACCGGGTAGCGCCAGATCGAATCCAGTTGCATCGATCTGACGCTACACGGGGTCAGGCGTTGGCAGCTGCGAGCGAACGCACGTTGACCGCAACCGGTCCCTTGCGTCCGCTGCTGAGTTCGAACGCCACCTGGTTGCCCTTTGCGAGCACCTCGGTGGGCTCACCATCGACACCTGAGATGTGCACGAAGACGTCCTCGCGACCCTTGACCTTGATGAAACCGAAGCCCTTGCGCCGCGAGTAGTTCGTGACGCGTCCGGTCAGTTCCGATCCGGCCGCTTCGCCGCCGTTGCTGGACTGGCCGTTGCTGGACCCGCCGTTGTGGGTCCGGGAACCCGCGGTTCGGGATTCCTGGACCTTCGGGTTGCCCTCACGCCCCCTGTCCGAGCGAGCACTGTCGGTACGGGACCTGTCGGCGCGGGGCTTGTCTGCACGGCCGTTCGACGAACTGCCCTCGCTACGTTTCGGAGCAGCAGCGCGAGCGGGTGCCTTGGTCGAGGAGAGGTCGAGGGCACGCACCGCTTCGATGTCGGGCTGGGTGATGCCGGAGGGCAGACCCAGCTTGCGCTGCATGGCGGTGGTGGACTTGCGGGCACTGGGCTCGATCAGGGAGAGCACCACGCCCGATGCACCTGCTCGGGCGGTACGCCCGGAACGGTGCACGTAGGTCGAGGCGTCCTCGGGCGGATCGAAGTGGATCACCGCTCCCACGTCGTCCACATGGATCCCGCGAGCTGCCACGTCGGTGGCCACGAGAGCGCCCACCTTGCCGGTGGCGAATGCGTCCAGGGCACGGTTGCGCTGGCCCTGGCTGCGTCCGCCGTGGATCGGAGCGGCGTCGATTCCGTGACGCTCCAGCTGTTTCGCGAGTCGGTCGGCGCCGTGTCGGGTCCTCGTGAACACGATGGTGGAACCGGCGGTGTCGATGAACTGTGCGACGTGCGGCACCCGCTCGGTGCGGTCCACGGTCCAGAAGATGTGGTGCGCCAGGGTCATGTCGGGCTCCGATGAGCCGATCTCGTGGCGCACCGGATCGTTCTGGAAGTCACGGGTCAGCTTCGCCACAGGACCATCGAGGGTCGCTGAGAACAGCTGGACGTGGCGCTCGGAACAGGTGGCGTCGAGGATGCGCCTGACCGCGGGCAGGAAGCCCATGTCGGCCATGCGGTCGGCCTCGTCGATGACCACGCAGGTGACGTCCTCGAGGGTGAGGGCGTTCATCTGCAGAAGGTCCTCGAGTCGGCCGGGGCAGGCCACCACGAGAGATGCGCCGCGATCCAGGGCACGGTGCTGGTGCTTGTAGCCCACGCCGCCGTAGACCACGGCCACGCCGTGGCCCATGCCCTGTGCGAGGGGTCGGAGTTCGTCACCGATCTGTTCGGCGAGCTCGCGGGTGGGTGAGAGGATGAGGGCGGTCGGCCGGCGTCGCTGGCCCTTGTCCATCCGGGTCACGAGGGGAATTCCGAATGCGAGGGTCTTTCCGGAGCCTGTCGGGGCCCTTCCGAGGATGTCTCGGCCCGATAGCGCATCGGCGAGCACCGCCGTCTGGATCGGGAAGGGCTCGGTGATACCGCGGTCGGCCAGGTGGTCGACGATCGGTTTCGGCGCGCCGAGATCGGCAAATGTTGGATTCTGAGGGGACATCTTGGTCTTTCTTGAATGCTGCTCGACAACGACCTCGAGCAGCAGAGCCCTGCTCTGCCCGATACGCCACTGAGGCGGATTGGGCGGGGCTCCCAGACCGAAGATCGGGTGGTGCCAGCGGCAAGTGGCCGGGCACCTATCCCACATCGCGAGACCCGGGCAGCACTTCTGCCCGGTACGGCCACCATAGCCGCTAACTTCCGCGAACTGTGAACACTGAACTGTGAACGACCCTGTGATCGCGCGATCCTTGTCACGTGACCAGCGCCCCTTGCGACGTGAGAAGCACGCCTCACCACCTGATCAGCACCACCTGGACGACCTGGCGGACCCTGCCGTTCGCGCTTCGATGACCACCGACCCGACCTACCCCGGCGCCATGACTCCCGGCCAGGCCGTGTGGCGGGGAGCGGTCACGGCCCTGGTCGTGGCACTGCCCGTAGCGGTGTTCAACCAGCTGCTCGTGGCCGCCGGCGACATCGAGGGTGATTCGCCGGTGGTGCTGTTGTTCTGGGTCCTGATCCTCTTCGGTGCCGCCGCCGGCGGCTGGGGAGTACTGAGGCTCTGCCCGCAGGCCGCCCTGTCGCACGCAGCGGCCGCTGGCGCCCTCGCGTACGTCATCGTGCAGTCGATAGGCATCGTGAGCCGCACCTTGCGCGGAGAGGAACTCTCCTGGATCGCCTTTCCCCTGCTGCTGTTGCTCATGGCCACCTCGGCCATGCTGGGTGGCATGTTCGGTCGACGCTGGAACCGCGACGACTACGGTTCGGACTCCCGCGCCGCGGACGGCACCTAGGCCGCCAGACACCTGCGAGGTCATCGAAGTTGAGCATCCTGGTAATCGATCTCGGAACCTCGAGCGTTCGTGCCTCGGTCGTGAACGACGACTCGACGGTGACCGCGGAGCGGTCGCGACCGACCCTGCCGGACTCACCGGTGGCAGGGCTCGTCGAGTTCGACGCCCTCCGCTACGTGACCGCGGCCATCGAGTGCGCCCGTGAGGTGCTCTCGGCCCACGGACCCGTCGACTCCGTGGGCGTGGCGAACCAACGGGCAACCACGATCGTGTGGGATCGCGAGACCGGCGAGCCCGTCGCCCCCGCCCAGGGCTGGCAGGACCTCCGCACCGTCGGCGACTGCCTGGTCCTGGCTGCCGAGGGTCTACCTCTGGCTCCGAACCAATCGGCGACCAAGATCGCCAACATCCTCGACTCGGTCGACCCCGACCGCGACCGCGACCTTTGTTTCGGCACCCCCGACAGCTGGCTGATCTGGCACCTCACCGGTGGCGCCGAACACGTGACCGACCTCTCGAACGCAGGGATCTGGGGTCTGTTGGACGCCGCCGGCACCGGAACGGCCCCGGCGGTGCTGGAGCGCCTCGCCATCCCCGCTTCGATGCTGCCCCGCATCGTCGACAGCACGGGCGAGGTGGCCGCGGCCACGATCCTCGAGGGAGCACCGGTCATCTGCGGCATCGCGGGCGACCAGCAGGCATCGTTGATCGGCCAGGGCTGCGTGAGACCGGGCGATGTCAAGGCGACCTTCGGCACCGGTGGGATGCTCGATGTCTGCCTGGGCCCCGATCGGCCGGCCTTCGAGCGCCGTGGTGAGGCAGGCTGCTTCCCCATGGTCGCCTGGCGCGACCGCACCGGGACCACCTGGGGCACCGAGGCCGTGATGCTCTCCGCAGGCACCAATGTGGAGTGGCTGGTGGAGGACATGGGCCTGATCGACTCGCCTGCCGACTCCGAGCGCCTCGCCAACGAGGTGACCTCGACCGAAGGCGTCACCTACGTACCCGCCCTCCTGGGCCTGGGAACCCCGAACTGGGACTACGGCGCCCGCGCCGCCCTGCTCGGAGCGACCCGCGGCACCTCCGCGGCCCACGTGGTTCGCGCGGTGCTCGAGGGTGTCGCCCAGCGAGGTGCCGATCTTCTCGAGTCGGCCCGCACCGACTCGGGTCTGGACCTCCGGCGGCTGCGGATCGATGGTGGGATGTCGACCAACTCGCTGTTCGCACAGATGCTCTCCGACGCCACCGGGGTGCCGGTGGAGATCTCTCCGTTCAAGGAGGCGACCACCCTCGGCGCCGGCTACCTGGCCGGTCTGGCCACGGGGGTGTGGTCGGGCTGGGACGACATCGCAGCGGCCTGGTCCCCCGCCGCGGTCATCGAGCCGACGCCCGGGATCGACCGCGAAGCGGCCCGGCAACGATGGGCCGAGGCGGTCGAACGTGCCGGGCACTGGCACGAGGACCTCTCGGCACTCGACTTCTGAGCTCAGCACCAGGGACCTGCGAGTTCGCGCTGCGGGCCGGGTGTGAGACACTGGCGGTGCCGGTGAGCCGTTCGGGTGACCGCGGCTCGGGACTCGTTCCCGGGTCGAGGAAGGTCGGGACTCCGCAGGGCAGGGTGCTGGCGTGAGCCAGGTCGGAGCGATCTGACGGTACAGGGCAACAGAGAGCAGACCGCCGATGGCGTTCCTCCGGGAACGCACAGGTGAGGGTGAAACGGTGCGGTAAGAGCGCACCAGCGTCGGGGGTGACTCCGGCGGCTGGGTAACCCCCACCCGGGAGCAAGGCCGAGCAGAGGGCACGGGCAGCCCGTCCGTCCGGGCAACCGGACACCCTCGGGTAGGCCGCAAAGATGGATGGTCACCGAACCGGACCCCCGCAAGGGACCGGGGAACAGAATCCCGCCTACAGGACGGCTCACCGGCACACGCCTTATTTCCCAAGGGATTCGGGCGATCTAGGAACCCCCAGCAACCCCTTGTGACACGTCCGTGACACACGAGGACGTGAGCGCAGCGCTGATCGCCGATCGTGATCGGTCGTCGTCGTCAGGCCACAGGTGGGAGTACGTGTCGAGCGTCTCGACCGCCGACGAGTGCGATGAGACCAGGGGGCCACCCCCTCCCGGCACACCCCACGGCCACCGGCGGCATAGGGCCGCTCTATCCCTGCACGTTTTTTCCACAGGGCGCTAGAACTGCTCTGTGGCGCTCTGAGAGGCTGCCGTGAGCGTGTTCGTCGTTTCGGGTGCTCCCCTTCTGCCTTGTTGGGGGAGGACGGCCGCCGGCCTCCTAGGACGGCCGCTGCCCGAGACGGCTTGCGAGGGGAGGGTCGCGGACTGCTTCCCGCGGCTCTCCCTCCAATCGCAACACCCGAGTCCGCTCCCCGAGCTGATCCGTTCCAGAGCGGTGTGCAACCGGCTGCCAACGGCGCTCGTGGTAGTCCCCTGTGCGACCTCCGCCGCCAAGTGACAAGCGTGCGGGAAGTGGACCTACTGTGGCGTCCGGAGAGGGAGGACGGATGAGCGACACGCCGAACGGACCAGGGTGGTGGCAGGCAAGCGATGGGCGGTGGTATCCGCCGGACGCCCACCCCAACGCAACCGCTTCACCCGAGGCTAGGGCTGAGGCTGAGGCGGGAGGCAAAGGTCGGCGCACCGGCCTGATCGTCGGCGGAGCCGTCGTTGCCACTCTGATCGTCTTGTGCGGATTGGGCGCCGTTCTCGCCGGAGGCGAACCAGAAGCTGACGAACCAGAAGAAGCTTCGAGTATCTCCTCTACCACCGAGACAACAGCGGACACTGAACCACCCACCACGACAGCTGCCCCAACAACGGAAGCTCCCACGACCACCACCACAACCACCACGACGGCTCCCCCCGCTCCGCCGCCAACGGTGTACGAAGGGTCTGGCGACTCAGTGTTGGAGATCAACAACGAGGAGGCAGTGGTCGTCACACTGACCCACTCCGGCGGGAGCAATTTCGCCGTCTGGGCACTGGATTCAGGTCTGAACCAGCAGGACCTCCTAGTCAACGAGGTCGGCCCATACAGAGAGCACCGTTCCCCTCGACTTTCGCGGATCCGCAACAGCCTTCCCGAGATCAGTGCCGACGGCGCGTGGAAAGCGATCGTCATCCCCTTACCGGCGCTACCTGAGCAGAGCGGTGCCATGAGCGGAACCGGGGACGAGGTCCTCTACTACACGGGCTCCACATCGGTATCGCAGGTGTCCCACGATGGGAGCTCCAGCTTCGCTGTGCACACCTACGGGGTCGACTCCGGCGCGGTCGACCTCGTCATCAACGAGATCGGGCCGTACAGCGGATCAGTAGTGATCGAGGGGCCTTCACTCATCGAAGTGTCTGCTGACGGATCCTGGTCCATCCAACCCGGATAACCGAAGCCGCCCAACCGAGCGTCCATGTCCACGCTTGAGGACGCCCGACGGCGAAGAGCGAGCCGCGACGCTGGGTATCGATCAGGCGTCGGGGTTGATGCCGAAACCCTCGAGGTATCCCCGGAGCGCCTCGTTCGAGGTCAGCTGTTCCGGACAGCCGATCGGTGCCATGCCGTAGGCGCGGTCTGCTGCTTCCTGAGGTGTGTAGGTGCCGTCTTTCACCTTCGGACTGAGAATCTGGAACGGCGATGCACCAGCGCGGAGGTCGTTGCAGAACGCCTCGCTCAGGGTCGAGGAGCCGCCGTCGCTGCTCATCATGGCCGAGCAGCCCCAGAGATGAGCAGTGCCACGAACACCCCGCCGAGAGTCCATCCGATGCCGCTACTACCGGCTCTCGCCGATTCTCCCGATTGCGCTGCCTTGTCCCCCACGGTCTCGACCGTACCTGAGCGGGTCTCTCGCAGGCTCAGAAGCGGGGACCAGCGGTTGGTTCATCGCCGGGGTTTTGTGTCACCGGCCGTAGCTACGGTGGATATTCAACATGACCCTGAGGAGGGACACCCATGGAACCAGGACGTACCTCACAGAGAAGCTGGACGATCTGCGTGCTCTCCAACGTGGACAGTTGGCAACGCTTGTTCAGTGGAATCGACGCGACGCTCATGACTCGATGCGATCAGGCGGTCCCTGGTCATTGGATCCTGACGTGCTGGAAGTGCGGGGTGACCCCTTGGCGGCGGAGGCCAGCTTTCGTCGCCACGCCTCGCGCCTCCTCGGACCGTATGAGGGCTGGCTCGAGGATGAGCGTGCTTACCAACAGGACCTGGACGCCCGCAGCACTCTCGCACAACGACAAGGATCGCTGGACCCACACTGAGACCTTTTTAATCAGGTGCTCGCCCCCCCCCCCCCCCCCCCCGAGTCCGAGCGGGGACGACTCACCGATAGGGGAATACCAGCGCGATCTCCGACGCGCCGCTCTACTGCTGAGCGCCGCGGACTTCTGCGCCCACCAGGCATAGTCGCACTACGGAAGCTCAGTTTCGGCCGTCTCGATCGGGGCTTTTGCCCGCCGGTGACTACCGGCGAAGGGTCCAAGGGGTCACTGGCAGCGCCCTTACCGTCCCAGGTTCGGCCGTCGATTGTGGTCGCGCAGTGAGAACCCTCTCGACCAATCACCGACACCCACGGCTCCGAACCAGCTACGACGGGGGCAACCGGGTCAGTCCCCCTCTACCTTAGGTAGATCCCCCTCTACCTTAGGAAGGTCGAACTCGTACACCAGCAACTGACCATGCTCTGCCGTCGGTTGTCCCGAGGCGAATCGCTCCATGACCTTGATGCTCAAGGAGTTGTCGATGTCGACCTTCCCCGCGGCCATGCCTCCAGGGGCATATCTACTGGCGTCGCGCAGGAGCGCCTGGAACAGTTGTACGCCGTATCCGCGTTCGCGGCGCTCGATTGAGACTGCATAGAACCTGAGGAATCGACCTGTGTCCCGGATGTCGCCGTGCTCGAGGCGCTCGTGGGCGCCAACGCCGACCAGAGGTTCCTCCGGGATGTCGTCCTCGAAGAGAAGCAGGAGTCGACAGGTCGACGGATTGGAGCGCGACCATCCAAAGGCCTTTCGCTGCACGAAGGTTTCAATCTCCCGCGCCCACCGAGGCTCGCCGTCCTCGCTACAGCGGAACTCTCGAAGGAGTTCCTTGTCGCCATCCGTGGTTGTGTCTACCGCGCGTAGCCGCACGGAAGGACAATACGCGTCCTAGCTCACGACTCCGCGACTAGAACGTCCGGGCTGAACTGAACCTCACGCCGTTCACGCCGCTGTCCGAGCTTCGGCATAGTTGTCTGGTCCATGAACGACGGAGTCTGAAGGTCTTCCCAACCGGCAAGATCAGCCGACGCAGGTCTATTCAGTAGTGCCGCGTTGCTCACTGGTCCTCCTAGTGACGGATAGAGCGACAAGCGCTCTTGTTAGCCCTCTGCGGTCAGGATAACTACTCGATCGCGTATCGCGTCGGCAACTTGGGTGACCTGCTGCTCCGCCGCCTTGAGCAGTGTCAGGAGCTCCCCTGCCGACGCCTGGCTGCTGAGGGGCTCCCACACGACTGTCACGAAGACCGAGACATCGGGCAAATCAGCCTTGGAGATGGCGCGAGAAAGATCAACATCCTGCACCACCGCTGTGTGCCTTGTGTTCTCCAAGTTGCCGAGCCGAAAAACCAACTCGTCGGCACTCACAATCCCAAACTCGCACTGGACGTGCGCTCCGTCCAGCAGCCCATCCCAGAGGATTGCGACATCGTAGGGGTCGACCTCGGGTGAGATCTGGTCGAGGCTCACTGCAGCCAGTCGCCGACGCGCGTCGTCGTACTCCGCATCTAACGCGTACGAGAACACGCCAACCGCGAGGTACGGACTAATACGGTCCGGCTCGAGCAACTCCAAGGCCCGCGAGGTGAGTTGGCGGACTTGGCCGAGGTTCCCATCGGGTCCCGAGAGTCGGACGTGCATCGACCTGCGGTTGATCGTCAGGCGGCTGTCTCGTTCGACAGCCACGCCCGCTGCCGTGCCATCCTCGAAGAAATTGCTCACTGGCACTTCCTTCTCAACCCATTCGAGGAAGTCGTCACGGCGACGCGAGAAGGTCACAGGCATCTGCCAAGCCACGTCAGCGCCGAACAACCACCGAGTGGAGGATGACATGGGTCCAACCGTACAGCGGCCACGGATCGTGGTGTGGCCATCGCCTCGCATCTATCCGCCTGGTGTCGATCATCGGTTCCTCTCGACAGGACTCGCACCTCCCCGCCAACAGCCGCCCATGAAGTCACTCGTGACACATCTGTGACACATCAGGGTGCGAAACAGTGAGAAGCGACCACAACTGACGGAAGGCCACATCCCAGCATTCCCAGGGGGTCTGAGCATCTTGCCTGAAACACCAAGAACTCCGAATCGGATCCCGCCTACAGGACGGCTCACCGGCAACCCCGTTCTGATGAAGGAACGTCGAGTACAACATCGGCAGAGCAGACATCGACGGGTTCGATGTCCGGAACCTCGTTCACTGCCGATCACCTGAGAGGTGCCGATCCGAGACGTTGAGCTGCGGGAGAGGCGTACATTGAAGGTCACCCAACCGGGCGCCCAAGCGTCCGAACGGTTGCACAATCCGGTCAGGGAAGAGGGATCGGGGTCAGATCGTGAGCATCATGAGCGGCGACGGGCAGCGCGCGGCAAGGCGAGCATCGATCGCGCTGGCTGGCCTCACGCTGCTGCTCGCATCGAATGCCTGCGTCTCCACCGAGCGAACGGAACCTGCAGGGTCGCTGGCCGACGACAACGCGGTGACCACGACGTCGGGCACCTCTCAATCGACCTCGACCTCGACCTCGACCTCGACCTCGACCTCGGCCCCGACCTCGATGGCCGAAGGTCTGATGCCCGGAGACCTGCGGGCTTGCGAGAACCCGAGCCGCTACACCACCGATTCCGATTGGGCGCTCTCGGAGCTGCCGAACAGCTACCGCATCGCAAGGGCTGCGACGTTCGTCCAGGACCTCAACCCATCCACGGCACCACCGGGACTTGAATCCTGGCTGCTGATCGAACCATCTGCCGGTGGCGGCATGGACACCGCGATCGCACTCGAGAAGGGCGTGGATCCCGACCGGCAGCTCTCTGGTACCGGTCGCGACGAGCACAACGCGGTGAACGGCGTTCGCGGACTTCCGGGACTCGTCTCACGTCGTTCACATCGGGGCGACGTCGAGGGCTGGACGGTCGCAGAATGGTCCGAAGATGGCGTGGCCTGGGAGGCGTCTTCGCGGCTCGAGGAGCGGGAGCTCGCGAGGGCTCTGGAACCACTGGACCTGGACCAACAATCCGTGGTGGACAGCAGCGGTCGCTTCGAGGTGGCGGGTCATGTGCCCGCTGGGATGGTCAATCCCCGACGAGTCACCACACTCGAGTTGAGGCGGGAATCGGCCACCTCCGGGGCGGCTCAGACATTGCACATACGCATCGACGCCCGGCCTCCCGGATCCTGGGGCCTCGACCCTTCTCTCGCAATCGCCACCGGACTGCCGCTGGGACCCGGATCGAGGGTGGATGTCTCATCCGGTACCTCGATGTTGAGCAGTGGATCCGGATCACCTGACCAGATGAAAGCAGCGATCGACCTGTTCTCAGGGGCATGGCTGGCCTTCGCCGATGGTTCCAGTGGGACATTCCTCTGGGAGGGTCAGCGCGACGTCAACGACACGAGACCCGACCCGGCCTCCGAGTTGTTCCCCGAGGTTCTCGCCAGCCTGGTTCCGGCTGTTCCACACGACCCTCTGCTCGCCGGAGTTCCACTCATCGATGCCGATGCGACGCGCGCTGCGGGCGAGACCTACTGCATCGAGGAATAGCCACTCAGATCAGCCAGTCGTGGATGGCCTTGCCGATCTCGTCGGGGCTGTCCTCCTGTATGAAGTGGATGCCCGAAACGGTGACCTCTGTCTGGTTCTTCCAGGTGCGGCAGAACTCGCGTTGGGCACCGGTGAGGATCGCTCCGGGCTCGGCGTTGATGAACAACTTCGGGAACGAGGTACCGGGTAGCCATTCGCTGTATTCGCGGACTATCTCGACCACGTCGGCAGGCTCCCCCGCCAGCGGGATCTCGCGGGGCCACGTGAGTGTCGGCCGCCGATGCTCGGGAACCCTGAACGGACGTCGGTACTGGTCGTGCTCCTCGGTGGACAGCTCTCGCATGATCGACCCAGGCAGAACCGCTTCCACGAAGAGGTTGTCCTCGATCACCATCTTCTCGCCGGCATCCGATCGGAGTCCCTCGAAGATCTCCCTGGCGGCTTCGGGCCAGTCGGACCATTCCACGGGTCGCACGATCGCCTCCATGTAGGCGATCCCGGCGATGCGCCGGTCGTTTCGTCGAGCCCAGTCGAACCCGAGCGCCGAACCCCAGTCGTGCAGCACCAGGGTGACCGAATCCCCCAACGCCAAGCGGTCCAGGAGTTCATCGAGGTACCGACGGTGCTCCACGAACCGGTACGAACCGGCGCCGGTGTTGGGCAACTTGGCCGAATCGCCCATCCCGATCAGGTCCGGAGCGATACAGCGGTAGCGCCCCGAGATGTGGGGGATGATGTTGCGCCACAGGTACGACGAGGTCGGATTGCCGTGCAGGAACACCACGGATTCACCTTGCCCCGACTCGTGGTAGGCCATCTCCAGACCGTTCACGTTCATCGTGTACTTCGGGAGTGCTTCGGTGGTCATCTCGCTCCTCGCTCGGGATCGCCAGTCGGGACGCTAACCCAATCCACGGCAGTATCCTCGGGAGGGTGAAGCCGTCGGACAGTGCCCTGCTGGCGCAGCTGGCCGAACTGGAACCCCGCTCCACGCTCGCTCTGGCCTCGTGGTTCAACACCGACTCCCCCCGCCGGGCCCGCATCCTGCGCGTGGGAGCGTCGTGCTGCATTCTGGTGCGCTCCGAGTTCATGAGCTGGCTCGGGTATCCCCTGCTCCTCGACCAACGCGATGCACCGGAGCTGGCCCGCCGGATCGACCGCTCCCCGGCCATAGGCCTGGACGGACATCCCGATGATGTCGAACCGCTTCTGGCCCACATGACCCGGGTCGGGGAGGTGGACCGGTTCCGACGAATGGTCGTGCCCGCCGAGCAGTGCGGATGGGACGCCAGTGACCCCTCCACCCGCATCGCCACCACACTCGACCTCGACGAACTGGACCTTCTCTTCGAGGACTACGAGGTCAGGTTCGTCAACTCCGCCGGGGCGCGTCGCCAAAGACTGAGCCTGGCGGTCAGCCGTCGCGCCGTGGTGGTGCACGACGGGCCCGACGGAATCGATGCCGCCGGTCTGACCGGCGGGCTCACCCCCGGGTACCTGGTGCTGGACCAGTTGCGGGTCGCCACCCACGCCCGCGGACAAGGCCTCAGCTGGAAGGTCGTCGCCCGAATCGTGGAGACCGCACAGGCCTACGGCGTTGGCCTGCTGGGGAGCATCGTGCACGACAACCCGATGACGATGCCCGAGGACCAGGGCTGGATGGAACAGCAGCTGTCGGTGAACCTCAGGCTGAATGACCGACTTCCTGGTGAACGCAGGTTCCGGCGAGAGGCCCTCCGCGTGCGGCGCTCACTCCCCCGGCTAGGCCTCTGACGGTCCGAGCAGACCGTTCCCGAGCAGCTCGGTCCCGAGCAGACCCCTGGAGACGCGAAGAACCCGGCACAGCCCCGAAGGGGGCGGCCGGGTTCTCGTCAGATATCTGGAAAGGAGTTGCTCAGCGGTAGCCGCCGCCACCACCGTTGTGGCCTCCGCCGCCACCCCAGCTGCCCATGAGTCCCTTGACCGCTGAACGGGTCTTGATCTTCGGTGCGCTGTACTTCATGGCTTCTCCCCTGCTGTTGCCGGCTCTGCCGACGTCTCGTCTACCACGAGTGTACGAACTCCCGGGTCAACCGGCAAGCGCGAACTGGCCCAAAACCAGCCCGGCCGCCGGGTATTTCTACCCCTGCCGACGAAGTGCCCGCTCGAGCCTGTAGCGGGTGAAGCCGATCGCCCGGCGCAACTGCAATCGCACTGAGAACCACCGCGATCGCCGGATGGGCCGTGGTTCACACACGTTGTCGAATGAACACGCCGACGGGCCGCCGTAGCGGACCGCCACGGCGCGCCCGACGAGCCTCGAGAACGGCACCGCCAGGTCGGTGCGTTCGGATCCATCTCCGCGCATCACCCAGGTGTGATCGCGCCGGCGATGCAACACCCGATGCACCGTGAGCTCACCTGCGGGGTTCACGAAGGCCCAGACCTCACCCCAACGCGGTGGTCCGCCGGGCTTGATCAAGGCCTCTGCGGGAGCCGTGATCGTCGGCTCCATGGAGGTTCCCTCCAACGGCACCCAGTACTCAGACGCCCCGGCCCGCCTCCGGATCAGATCCGCAACCCGGTCTCCGTCGGGCAGGGGCGGATCGCTCCCCGGAGATCGCTCGGTAGCCTGATCAGCCATGCCAGCAACGCACCCGTACGGGCGAGCCTCCAAGGCGATCGACGCTGCTGGGCTCGGACTCGCCGTGAACGCCGAGTCCCTGGCAGACCTGGAACTGATCACCCGGGTGATCGGCACCCGGATGCCCGATGCCGAACCCACCGTGGAGCTGTCGATTGGCCATGTCGAACCTCCGCTGCCGGCAGCACCGCCGGACCTGGAGGGGCCGTACGGGGACCATTGGTTCCAAGGTAGCCCCAAGTACTTCCATCACCACTGGGGCCTCGACGTGGAGATCACGAAACGGTCGATCACGATGGGCGGCCCCGCCGAGGGATACCGACGATGGGTGTCGGTGCGGAACGCGATGTTGTTCGTGCTCGCTCACCTGTACCTCGACCAGGGTCGGTTCCTGGTCCACGGCGCCGCGATCCACAGGCGAGGCGAGACCTATCTCGTGCTCGGTGAGAGCGGAGCGGGCAAGTCCACACTCGCGTTCGCCGCAGCCAGGTCTGGCTGGGATCTGTTGGGCGACGACATGATCGTCGTGGACGGCGCGCCGGGAGGGTTCTCGGCCCGCGGCGTGCCCCGGGTTCCCAGCATCCCCGGCGATGTCGTCGGTGCCTCCCACGAGGGACTGCCGAGACTGCCCGAGGATGATCGGGCTCGGGTGGAACTGGAATCGGTCGAGCTCTACCCGAACCCCGCCCGAGTCAGCGGTGTGGTGATCTGCGGCCACGACACCGGACCCGGCATGCTCGAGGCCCACTCGGGCCCCGATGCCATGGAGTCGTTGATCTCGTCGTTCGTGCTCTCGGAGTACCCCGAGGCGCTCAGGCGTTGGTTCGCCACGGCGGCAGGCCTTTCCCGCCTGCCGGTGGTCCGGATCCTTCATTGTGCCGACCCCGATGACCGGGTCAGGCGGGCCGCCGAACTGCTCGACGAATGGCAACTGCGCGACCGGAGCTGACCATCAGGCACAGACCTGCGCCACGTAGTCCAGATAGCGCCTGTAGCCAGCCTCGGCATCCGGGGGATCCTCGACGTTCCAGTCGAGTTTGCCACCCTCCGACTCGATGTTGGGCAAGCCCATCCGCGAACGCAGCGTCGCGGTCAGAAGACCCGCCATCGATCCGAGGGTGCTCGCAGTCCCGTCACGGCCAGCCGCGACCACCGCGCCGGGATATGTGAGGTGTCTGCTGCCCGGCAACCGGTTCCATGCCCGGTCGACGAACCCGCCGAGCCCTACCCAGCCGCGATGACCGAGCGCAGAGCCGGAGCCCAGACCGGTTCCCTGGCCACCCGGTTCGACCGCAGGGCCGAAGATGTTCACCGCACGACCCAGCACTCCAGCCGACAGACGGGATACACCCGACTCGGCCACCCTGGCGGCGGCTCCCGCCGGTGCCACCCTCGAAGCGGTCAGGTGGACGTCCCTGAGCATCCTCAGACGCCTGCCGCCTGCCAAGGCCGCGTGGGTGCAGGTGTGGGCGAACATGTCGAGCGGGTGGAGTACTCGAACCTCGACCCCTCCGACGTTCGAACGCACACTGCGATCGAGCATCGCCGCGGTGTCGAAAAGCAGGTGACGACGCTGGGCGGCCAGGGCCACAACATTCCAGTGCAGGTCGATGACCACCGAGCCGTCATCGAAGGGAACCTCCGCCACGCCGAGCTCACGGAACCCGGCCCAGTTCCTGTTGCGATGGCTGAATCCGACCCGCTCCAGCTCGCTGGCCGCGAGTGGAAGGTCTCCGGGATCCACCAACAGGTCCAGATCGTCATAGGTGCGGGTCACCGTGCCGTGGTCCCACAGCATTGCGAGGGCGGGCCCCTTGAGGACCGACCAACGGATCCCGGCAGAATCGAACACCCCCGCCACGGCCCCCAGTGCCCGGGTGGTCTGGAGGTGCACCAACCTCGCCCACTCCAGCGAACGCTGCAGTTCCTCGGGAATCTCCATCGCAGCCGCTTCCAGGGCAAGGGCCAGGGATCCCGACACGCCATGAACGGCAGACAGCTCAGTCAGAGCGACCCCGGAGTGCCTGCGCAGCGCATCCGAGGTCGCTCGGGCGACCGGGTCCGAGACGACCGCGGCCAGAGTCCGCATCAAATCACCGGTGGGCACAACAGCAGCGTGCCACAGCCACGGCGTCGGGAGGACCAACGGGTTGGGAACCGACCGCCCGAAGGTAGGATCTGCACCGATGGGCAGCGATCAACGATTCCGCATTGCAGACGGCGTGACATGGGACCTCTCGGAGGACCAGGTGGTGATCCTCGACCCCGAAGGTTCGACCATGATCACACTCAACGAGGTGGGCAGCATCCTGTGGCCCGAGCTCGATCGTTCCGGAGACCTCGCCACACTGGTCGAGAAGCTGCGTCATCGATTCGATGACGTCGAAGCAGACCAGCTCGAGTCCGACGTGCGGGATTTTCTGGACGAACTGCTGGCCGAGGGCCTGGTGGCACCGGCACCGGTCTGAGCGTTCAGCCCCGCCGGCGCTCCGGCACGAAACCCACAAGGTTGCGAGATGCTCGATATCGACAGAGTTCACCGCACCTACCGACCACCCAAGGGTGCTCTGCGCATCCTGATGCGCTCCGCGGTCAAACACGAGGTGACCGCTTTGCACGATGTGTCGCTGCGCGCCGAACCGGGAACGATCCATGGCCTGGTGGGCCCCAACGGAGCCGGCAAGACCACCCTCATCCGGATCGTGTGCGGCCTGCTCAGCGCCGACAGCGGAGAGGTGTCGGTTGCGGGGATCGACCCTGCGAAGAACCGCCGTGGGATCGGAACGGTCCTGGGTCTGGTCCTGGCCGACGACCGCTCCCTCTACTGGCGTCTGACCGGACGACAGAACCTCGAGTTCCACGGCGCGCTGCACGGCCTCGGCCCGGCCGCAGCCAGTGCGCGCGCCTCGGCCCTGTTGGAACAGTTCCAGCTGGCCGATCGCGATCGGCTGGTGTTCGGGTACTCCACCGGCATGCGGGCCAAGCTGGGCATCGCCCGCGCCCTGGTCCACGAACCCGAGGTGCTGGTGCTCGACGAGCCCACGAGGAGTCTCGACCCGATAGCGGCCAGCGAGGTCTGTGAGATCCTCTCGGATCTCGCCAACGCAGGACACACCGTGGTGCTCTCCTCACACCGCCTGGACGAGCTCGAACGGCTGGCACACGACGTCTCGGTGATCATCGGTGGCCAACTTCGCTACAGCGGTTCGATGGAGGCCCTGAGGACCGAGGGCTCCACGGTGGCATCGGCGCTGGAGGACATGCTGATGGAGGACCGTCGGCGGATCGCCCGTGAGCAGGGGCTCGACCTGTGAGGATCATCTCGGCGGTGTTCCGGCGCGACTGGTCGGTCGAGAAGACCTATCAGCTGCGACTGTTCCTGAGACTGTTCGACGTGGTGATCATCGCCACCGCGATCTACTTCATGTCGCTGCTGGTGCAGGACCCCGAATCACTTTCGCAGTACAACGGCAACTACTTCGACTTCGCGCTCGTCGGGCTCGCGGTGACGAGCTTCGCCGGCGTCGGACTCATGTCGTTCGGCGAATCCCTCGGGCGCGAGCAGGCGACGGGAACGATCGATCTCCTGCTCGCATCGCCGGCGTCGATCCCGCAGCTGATGGCGGGCATGTTCGCTCTTCCGTTCACTTTCGCCTGTGTGCAGATCGTGGGCCTGCTCGGAATCGGCGTGGGCCTGCTCGGCAGTGGGCTGTCGCTCAGCGGGCTGCTGATCTCGATACCGCTGCTGCTGATGACCACCGCAACATTCGCTGCAGTGGGAATCGTGATCGGCGGCATCATGCTCCTGGCCAAGCGCGGCGACCCGATCTCGACGCCGTTCTACCAGGCCAGCATGTTGCTGTCGGGGGTCATCATCCCCCTCGAACTGCTGCCGTTGCCGGTCCGCGTGGTGGGGTGGATGCTCCCGGCCACCTGGGGAATCCGGGCGGTGCGGGAGGTCCTCCTGGCCGACGCTGGTTGGATGGATGTGGCTCCCGAAGCGCTGGTGCTGAGCGCATTCGTGGTGGTGATGGTTCCGACCTCGGTGGTGATCTACCGGCGTTGCCTCAAGGTGGCCGTCCGCGAGGGCGTGCTCGGCAGCTACTGAGGCCGTCGCGGCGCCGCCAGTAGTGCTGGCGACTCATCGGGCTGGGTCACACGACCCGATCCGCTTCAGATCGACATCAGGTTTCGGATCATCTGCACACGACACAGGTGCCGATCCCCGACGTGCAGGACCCTGTGACCAATCGATTCCGACCGGCCTGTTCGGAGCGCGGCCAGCAGGCCGGTCGGCGTCCACGTCCGCGGGAGCCCGCGGCTCCTCAGGGTTCCAGGTGCGAGACGTCGTTGAATCCGATCATCGCTCCGACGAGCCACCCCTCGGCGTCGAGCGAGCAACTGAGTCGGCTTATCGAGGCGTTGGAGAGCCGCATCCGCCAGGTGGCGGACTCGCCGACTCCGAGTGCACCTATCACCGCCGCCTTGATGGGCGAGACGTGGCTGCACACCACCAGGGTGCCCCCCGCTGCGCGATCAACCCAGTCGGCCATGGCGGCGTCCACCCTGACGCTGACATCCCTCAGCGTCTCGCCGCCGGGCGGGGCGAAGTCAGGGTCACTGCGCCACCGGTGCCAGACGTCGCCGGGCAGGTCGGCGAGCAACCTGCCGTCCCAGTCGCCGTAGTCCATCTCGAGGAATCGCGGATCCAGTTCCACCTGTTCCTCGGACAACCCGCACGCCTGCGCCACCGAGGCGGCGGTGCGCACGCAGCGCACCAGTGGCGACGACACGATCCGTAGTGGGCCGGTGACACCACGGGCCACGGCGCGACCCAGTTGGGCAGCCTGGATCTCGCCCGTTTCATCGAGGTCGGTGTCGTGTCGACCCGACAGGCGGGCCTGCGCATTCATCGCGGTACGCCCGTGGCGCACCAGCAGGACCTCGGTCGGCCCGGCCCCCGAACTGCTCACGAGCCGCTGCCCTCGGGCCCCACGATCGAACGGTCCAGCTGGCCGGTGCGCAGGAAGACCGAACGTCGATCAGGATCACTCAAGCCGAAGCGCCGATAGGCCCAGAGCGCCATGATGACTCCCAACAGCTCCAGCACCAGCGACCACCAGCCCCTTGCCAGTTCGGGCGCCTCACCGGCGCCGAAGCTCGTCCCGAGGAACGGCCACCAGAAGGTCTCCGGCACCGTGAACCCGGCGTCGAGCACGAGATGCAGGTACATCCCGATCGGCAGACCGAGCCACCTGCGTCGCACCAGACGCCGATTGCGCGTCACGAGCATCACCACGATCAACACCAAGGTCGGGGCCAACAGTGCGTGGAGCGGACCCACGCCGAACGGCACCTCCAGCACGGGCAGGACGGCTCCGAGGGCGATCAATCGGTAGTCGAGCGCCGGCGTTCGGAACACCACGAAGCTGATCACCACGGCGCCCGCGGCGAACCAGATCAGCATCCGGGATCAGGGCTCAACGAACGAGGATCCGACCGCATTCGGGACAGTTCACCACCTGATCCTCAGGTGCCCGGCGAACCGCCTCGAGCTCCGCCGAGGGGATCTCCAGGTGGCATCCCTCGCACCTGGAACCATTGAGCCGCGCCGCCCCGGTTCCTCCGAGACCCCGGCGCAACATGACGTACTGCTCCACCACGTCGGGATCGAGCGGCTCCAACACCTCGGCCCGCCCGGATTCGACCTCACGGATCTCCCGGTCGATCTCGGACTCGGCCTCCGAGAGTCGGCGCTGAGCATCGTCGATCGAGGCCACCACAGCGTCGAGCCGCTCCCGGCACGACGAGAGTTCGGCTTCCAACGGCTCTGCTGTCTCCAGCAGCTCTATGGCTGAATCCTCCAGCGTGCGTTGGCGGGCCTTCAGCATCGCCAGGTCGGCCTGGTAGGCCTCCAGCTCCTTGGCCGCGGTGACGGTCCCTCCGTAGAGCATCCGCTCCACCTCGGCGGCCTTGGCCTCCACGCTGGTGGCTTCGTCCTCGGCTGCCTTCTCGGCGTGACGCACCTCGGAGAGCTGGGCGAAGATCGCATCCCGCTCCGATTCGGTTGCCGCTCGGGTCGCCTCTGACTCCACCAGCTCGGTCCGCTCCGGGAGCGTCTCGCGACGGTGTCTGAGTTGGTCCAGCGCCGTGTCGATCTCCTGCAGTGCCAGCAAGGCCTCTAGTGAACCCACAGCGCGGAGGCTACCCGCTCCGTTGGACCGCGAGAACCAGTGCAGAACCCGAGGTACCCCTAGTCCTCGTCGTCCTCGTCGCTGGATCGGCTCGTGCCACCCCAACCGTCGGGGAGCTTCTTGCCACCCTTCACGTTGGGCGCGTCCGGGAAGTCGACCACCGGAGCGCCTTCGAGGTACTCAGCCATGAAGCGTTGCCAGACGACGCCGGCCGTGCGCCCACCCTGGGGATTGCTCCTCAGCCCGGTCGTCTGGTCCAGCGGGTCACCGATCCACACCGAGGTCGAGATCTCGGGTGTGAAGCCGACGAACCAGACACCGGTGTTGGCGTTGCCGCCGACCTCGACGGTGCCGGTCTTGCCCGCCGCCGGCCGACCACCGGGCAGGCGGCAACGGGTGCAGGTGCCGCCGGTGATGACACCCTCCATCGCCTGGATCGCCTGGTGGGAAGACTCGGGACGGATCACCTGTTCATTCGGTGGCTCGAACTCGAAGAGCACCTCGCCGTCTCGGTCGGTGACCTTCTCCACGAAGTGAACCGGATTCCGGCGACCGTCGTTCTCGATCGTCGCGTAGGCACCCGCCATGTCGAGGGGCGTGACCAACGCGTCACAACCGATGGTGAAGCACGGAGGCCTCACATGGTTGGGGTCGAGGGGGCCGGGGTCGATGCCGAGCTCGATGGCGGTATCGCGAACCGCGTCGTAGCCAACCGCCGACTGGATCCGCATGAAGGCACAGTTGTTGGAGCTCTTCAGATGGCTGGACAGTGCCTGTTGTCCCTTGGTCGGGCAGTCCTTGGGGTACGAACGGCTCAACGGCGTCACGCCCCAGAGCTTCTTCATCTTGGTCGGCGCCGGGTCGCCCGCCACCGTGTCGCGGATGGTGTAGCCCTGCTCGAGAGCTGCGACGAGGGTGAAGGGCTTGAAGGCCGACCCGGAGCTGAAGCCACCGTCTCCGGAACGTGCTCCACGCACAGGATCCCCGATCTCGATCGGGGTGCCGTTGATGTCGACCTCACCCACGATCGCCCGCACGGCGCCTGTGGAGGGTTCGACCGCGGTCAATGCCACCGCTGTCTGTGGATCGCTGGAGGCGATCGGATTGTCCGCCGCGGCAGCTTCGGCAATCGCCTGTGCCCGGGAGTCGATCGTGCTCGTGATCCGCAGACCCCCGTTGAAGATGAGGTAGCGCCGCTGTTCGAGCGTCGGAGCCAGCCACTCCGCCTGGAGCAGTTCATCTCGGATCTTGCGTTCGACATAGCTCAGCGATGAGCTGTCGCGGGCCGCGGTCCGCCCGTAGGCCTGCGTCGGGAGCGGCAGGGCGTCGATGAAGTCGATTCCGGGTTCGTCGATGAGCCCCACGGCTTCCATCCGGCCCAGCGCAATCTTGCGTCGACTCTTCGCCAGCTCCGGATTGGTGATCGGGTCGTAGTTGGTGGGATTCCGGATGAGCGAGGCGAGCACCGCCGCCTCGGCGTAGTTGATCTCCGAGGCCGGCTTGTCGAAGTAGGTGCGCGAGGCGGCTTCCATTCCGTAGGCACCCTGCCCGAGATAGATCTGGTTGAGGTACTGCTGGAGGATGATGTCCTTGCACTGCTTCTTGGTTGCACCCTCGCCGCACAGCTGATCCTCGAGCTGGACCGCCAGGGAAGCCTCCTTCAACTTGCGCTGGATCGTCTGTTCGTTGCCGACCAGGTTCAGCTTCACCAGCTGCTGGGTGATGGTCGAGCCACCCTGCTCCACATCGCCCGAAGCCGAGTTGGCCTTGATCGCTCGCAGCACACTGCGAGCGGAAACGCCTTCGTGCTCGTAGAAGTCGGCGTCCTCCACCGCCAGAACCGTGTCGATGAGCTCCTGGGACATGTCTCCCAGCGGCACCACGATGCGGTTCTCCGTGCCTCGGAGGGTTCCCACCGGATTGCCCGCAGGATCGAGGATCGTGGAACCCTCGGGGAGCTTCGGGAGCTTGATGGAGCTCCGCGGGGTGAACGACACCGCCTCGCCCACCTCGGAGACCTCCGGTATCACCTGTGAGGAGATGAGCCCGATCACGGCAACGCCCAGGACCGTGATCGCGACGAAGCGCAGGAAGAGGTTGAGAGCGCGGCGCATGTATCCCTATCGGCGGAGTCGGACCTCCCTCAAGTTACCCAAGGCTCTGGAGCCCGAGTAGTCAGGGCGCTGGGTATCTTCCCGACCGGCGCCTCAGAACTCCTCGTCGAAGGCCACGTCGCCGTCGACTCCGACCTGGTAGGCCGAAACGGTCCGCTCGAAGAAGTTGGTGAGCTCCTGGACGTCCTGGAGCTCCATGAAGTGGAACGGGTTCTTCGAACCCCACTTCGGTGGCAGCCCGAGCACCGCCAGGCGCTGATCAGCGATGAACTGCAGGTACTCACGGGTGTCGCCGAGGCTCATCCCGGCAATGCCCTCGGACAACAGGTCCTCCGCGAATGCGTATTCCACGTCAACCGCCTCGGAGATCATGTCGGTGACCCGCTCGGTGAGGTCGTCGTCGAAGAGGTCCGGTTCCTCGCGCCGCACCTGGTCGATCACCTCGAAGGCGAAGTTCATGTGGCACGACTCGTCGCGGAACACCCAGTTCGTGCCTGAGGCGAGCCCGTTCAGCAGACCCTTGGAGCGTAGGAAGTAGACGTAGGCGAAGGCAGCGAAGAAGAACAGGCCCTCGATGCAGGCGGCGAAGCAGATCAGGTTGAGCAGGAACTGCTTGCGGTCCTCGCGGGTACGCAGTTCATCGAGTGAGTTGATCGACTCGATCCAACGGAAGCAGAACTCGCCCTTGCGGGCGATCGAGGGAATGCTCTTGATCGCGTCGAAGGCCTGGCGCCGCTCGTCCTGATCGGGGATGTAGTTGTCGAGAAGGGTCAGGTAGAACTGGACGTGAAGTGCTTCTTCATACAGCTGGCGGCTGAGGTACATCCTCGCCTCGGGCGAGTTGATGTGCTTGTAGAGGTTGAGCACCAGGTTGTTCGAGACGATCGAGTCGCCGGTCGCGAAGAACGCCACGAGACGGCTGATCAGGTGCTGCTCGGCCGGCAGCAACTTGCGCTGCAGGTCCACGATGTCGTCGGAGAAGTCGATCTCCTCGACTGTCCAGGTGTTGCGAATGGCGTCGCGGTACATGTCGTAGAACTGCGGGTAGCGCATCGGGCGCAGCGTGAGTCTGAATCCGGGATCCAACAGGTTGGCCGTGCCCGGCACGGCCTGCGTGCCGGTGCTCCCCTCCGCAGCGGGGTTGGTACCCAGCGGCTCCGGCGCGGTAGGTGCTTCGGCGTTGGTCAGGATGGCGTTCTCGGCAAGTGCCATGGTCTCTCTCCTCAGGGTTCTTCGGTCGTTCGGATCGTGCCGGTGCCTACTGGCACGCCTCACACGATTCGGGGTTCTCGAGGGAGCAGGCGACTGACTCCTCGTCGGTGTACTCGGGCTCCGGTGCGGGCTCCGGCTTGATCGGCTGTGGTTCCCCACCACCGGTGGGACCGGACGGACCACTGCCACCACCCGGGGCCGCGGTCTTGTTGATCCGCGTGGCGGGGCGGCTCCGCAGGTAGTAGGTGGTCTTGATTCCCGACTTCCACGCATGCAGGTACATCGACGAGAGCTTCCCGATCGTCGGGGACTCCATGAACAGGTTGAGCGACTGCGACTGGTCGATGAAGGCCCCTCGCTCGGCCGCCATGTCGATCAGCGAGCGCATCGGGAGTTCCCATGCGGTGCGGAACAGCTCTCGCACGTCTGCGGGGATCTCCTCGATCTGTTGGATCGACCCCTCGTTGCGCTTGATCGCCGACACCATCTCGTCGCTCCACAGTCCACGTGCCTGCAGTTCACGCACCAGGTAGGTGTTGATCTGCATGAACTCGCCCGAGAGGGTCTCGCGCTTGAACAGGTTGGAGACCTGGGGCTCGATGCACTCGTAGCAACCTGCGATCGAGGCGATCGTGGCAGTGGGGGCGATCGCGATCATCAGCGAGTTGCGCAGCCCGTGGGTGGCGATGCGTTCCCGCAACGGCGCCCAGCGCTCGGGGTCCGAAGGCTCCACTCCCCAGAGGTCGAACTGGAGGTCGCCCCGGGCTGCCCGGGTGAGCTCATAGCTGGGATGAGGGCCGTTCGCCTCGGCCAGCTCCGTGCTCGCCCAGAGAGCGTTGAAGTAGATCTCCTCGGCGATGCGCGTGGACAGTGCCCGTGCCTCGACGCTGTCGAAGGGCAGGCGAAGGCGGAAGAAGACGTCCTGCAGGCCCATCATCCCGAGTCCGACCGGACGCCACTTGTCGTTGGAGGTGCCTGCCTCGTCGGTCGGGTAGAAGTTGATGTCGATCACCCGGTCGAGAAATGGCACCGCGGTGCGCACGACATCTGAGAGCCGATCGAAATCGAAGGCCATCTCGCCATCCGAATCGGGCCGGACCATCGCCCCGAGGTTGATCGAGCCGAGGTTGCACACAGCAGTCTCGGCCTGGTTGGTGACCTCCAGGATCTCGGTGCAGAGGTTCGACAGGTGCACCACCCGTGGGGCCTCGCCGCTGGAGGGATCGACCGGCACGCCGGTCTGGTTGCACTTGTTGTTGGAGGCGTCCTTGAAGGTCATCCAGCCGTTGCCGGTCTCGGCCAGGGTGCGCATCATCCGGCTGTAGAGCTGACGGGCGGACACCTGTCGTTCGTAGAGGCCCTCGGACTCGGCTGCCAGGTAGGCCGACTCGAATTCCTCGCCGTAGAGATCGACGAGGTGCGGGACCTTCTTCGGATCGAACAGGCTCCACTGCCAGTCCTGCTCCACACGCTGCATGAACAGGTCGGGGACCCAGTTCGCGATGTTCAGGTTGTGGGCGCGTCGCGCAGCGTCACCGGTGTTGTCCTTGAGCTCGAGGAACTCCTCGATGTCCGCGTGCCAACTCTCGAGGTAGACGCAGGCCGCACCCTTGCGTCGCCCTCCCTGGTTGACCGCTGCGACAGAGCTGTCGAGGGTCTTGAGCCAGGGGATGATCCCGTTGGAGAGACCATTGGTCCCCTTGATCAACGAGCCACGGGCGCGGATGCGGCTGTAGGACAGGCCGATGCCGCCCGCGTGCTTGGAGAGCCGAGCGATGTCGCGGTAGCGGTCATAGATGGCATCGAGGTTGTCCTCGGGCGAATCGAGCAGGTAGCAGCTCGACATCTGCGGATGGGTGGTCCCGGAGTTGAACAGCGTCGGCGAGCTGGGCAGGTACTCCAGGCTCGAGATCAGTCGGTAGAAGCGGATCGCATCATCGGGTGTGGTGGAGAGGCCGCAGGCCACCCGCATGAGGAAGTACTGGGGGGTCTCGGTGACCAGCCGGCTCTGGGGATGCTTCAACAGGTAGCGGTCATAGACGGTGCGGAGCCCGAAGAAGCCGTAGAGCCAGTTGCGTTCGGGCAGGATCGCGTCGTTCAGCTTGCGTGCGTGGCGGGACACGAAAGCAGCGGTCTCGGGGCCGATCAGCCCCTCGTCCACGCCGAGCTGGACCGACTGGCTGAAGGAGTAGATGTCCTGGTTCTGGACCTCCTTGTCGATCACCGTGGCCAACAACCGGGCGGCCAACCGCGAGTAGTTGGGTTCCTCGGAGATCAGACCCGCCGCGGTGCGGATCGACAGCTCGTCGAGTTCCTCGGTGGTGGCCCCGTCGACGAGACCCGAGATCGTGCGGGTGGCCACACGCATCGGGTCGACGTTCTCCAGACCCGCCGCACACCGGGCGACCGCCTTGACGATCTTGTTGACATCGACCGCCTCGTGGCTGCCGTCGCGCTTGGTGACCTTCATCGTGGACCCGGTCGGGGTGTCCACCACGGCGATGGATGCATCGTCCGCGTCGGGTTCCGTCGCCGGCCCGGCAGTCGGTTCCGGGTTCGGTTCGGCGGCCGGTTCGTCGACCAACAACGATTCCTGCATGACTTCCGGTTCGGTGGCTGCTTGGTCCGGTGATTCCAGCAGTGAGTCCTGGGTCAAAGTCACTTTCGAGTTCCCCTCTTGGGCATTGCCGTTGTTGTGAACTGATTGGTCGTATCTGATGTGGCGATAGCTACTGGGAGACACCACATGTTGTGGTTGATCTCCCCCCATCCCGCCTCGTGCCCCAAGATCTTGGGGGGACAGGGATGTAATTACAGTCGTGCAACATGGCCCGAGTCAAGCATTTCCGAAAGCTCGCTCTGCGTCACCGGAAAGATCACGCGCGGTGCTGGCCGGGTGGCTCCACTTGAACAATTCGCGTGGGCGGTGTTCACTCCTCCGGACCGGTCTGGGCCATCCAGGTGGCCGGGTTCGGGTTGGGGGGGACGCTTCGGTGTCGGGAGATCTGTTGGAACTCGGGGCTCCCTCGGGGCATGCACACCGCAGGGCTCCGCAGCGGTCCACGCAGCCATACCCGCTGGACCTCGTGGTCGGACCCACCGCGTCGAGCTTCTCCGCCACCGAGGCCGTGCTCGACTTCTTCGACGCCAGCTGACCCGACAGCGACCGAAATCCCCTCTGGACCGCTCACCGCTCACACACCCACCTCGAACACACCGACCGCTGACAGGAACCGCGGGTTGCACCTCCTCGGCTACGGTCGATCTGGCATGACAACAGATCCGGAGTTCGGAGACACAGAGGTCGGCGACACCGCAGTCGGCGAAACAGCAGCCGGCAACACCGCAGCCAGGAACACCGCTCCGCCGGAATCCGGCTCGTCACACACCGAGTTCGGCCCGAGGCCGCTCTGGGATCCGGGTGCGATCCCTGCAGCCACGATCATTCCGCTGCGGGACTCCCCCACCGGCCTGCAGACCCTCATGCTCCGCCGCGACACCAAGCTGCGCTTCGCCGGTGGGATGTGGGTCTGGCCCGGCGGAAGGATCGACCCCGAGGACTTCGCACACGGCACCGCGGAGCGACCCACAGAGGACGACCTCGACTCAGCCGCGAGGGTGGCAGCGCTGCGGGAAGCCGACGAGGAGGCGGGGGTCACCATCGAGCCGGCCACCATCCGACGCTGGTCCCAATGGACGCCACCGCCTCCTCACGAATCGGTGGACCACCCGCCGCGTCACCGATTCAGCACCGCGTTCTTCGTCGGCGTGGCGATCGGCGACACCGACGCGGTCACGATCGACGACGGCGAGATCCGCGATCACCGCTGGATCGGTCCGGCGGAGATGCTCGAACTGCACGCCTCCGGCGAGGTGACCATGGCGCCTCCAACGTTCATCACCCTCGAGCACCTGGCGCCCCTGCGGAACCCGGCCGAAGTGCTCCTGGGAGCCCCGGGAGCCCGCTCGGGTCCCCCCGAGGTCGAGCACTTCTCCACCGTGGTGGGTGCCACCGAGGACGGGTGGGCGGCGCTCTATCACGGCGACGTGGCCTACACGGGCGAGGACATGGCCAGACCCGGCCCCCGCCACCGACTCTGGATGGACGAACTCCCCTGGCGCTACGAACGCAGCGGCGACCCGAACCGGTCGGCGAGTTCCGCATCGGCAGGTGGGTCATGAGCGACAGCGGACCGGGGGGTCCAGACGGGATCATCCAGGCGCCCGAACACATCACGTGTGTGGACTGTGGGGGTCGTTGCGGCCTGCTGACCCACCCCCCGCGCGACGAGGAGGACCGGGCGATCGGCTTCCGCAGCGGCGACGTGGTCGCATACCGCTGCGCTGACTGCCTCGACCGCTGGGACATCGTCCTCGAGTAGGCGTCCGCGGTGCCTGCGACCCGGCCGGGAACCCTCTTCGGCGCTCGAAGGGCCGACCACTACTCTGGGCGCACCCCCAGTCCCCTGATGAACGCGCAGAGATGACCGACCCCGAACGTCCAGCAACGCCATACCCGCACGTCGCTTCCAAGGCGGACTATCCGGCGATCGAAGAGCGTCTCCTCCAGCGCTGGGACGAACAGCACACCTTCGAACGATCCGTCGAGCAGCGTCCGGCCGAGGACGAGTTCGTCTTCTACGACGGGCCTCCCTTCGCCAACGGACTCCCCCACTACGGCCACCTGCTCACCGGCTACGTCAAGGACGTCATCCCCCGCTACCAGACCATGCGCGGCCACCGCGTCGAGCGGCGCTTCGGCTGGGACTGCCACGGTCTACCCGCCGAGATGCACGTCGAACAGGAACTGGGGGTGTCCGGTCGGATCGGCATCACCGACTACGGCATCGAGCGCTTCAACGACCAGTGCCGTTCTTCGGTGATGCGCTACACCGGCGAGTGGGAGCGATACGTCACCCGCCAGGCGCGCTGGGTCGACTTCGACGACGACTACAAGACCATGGATGTCGACTACATGGAGTCGGTCATCTGGGCGTTCAAACAGCTCCACGACAAGGGGTTGGTCTACGAGGCCTACCGCGTCATGCCCTATTCGTGGGGAGCAGAGACGCCGCTGTCGAACTTCGAGATCCGTCTCGACGACGCCACCCGTCCGCGCCAGGATCCGGCTCTCACCGTCGCGTTCGCCGTCGACACGGCCGATCACCTGGACCTGGCCCGGGCCGCTGCGGGCAGCGACGTCGAGATCTGGGCCTGGACCACCACGCCGTGGACGTTGCCCTCGAACCTCGCGCTGGCCGTCGGGGCAGAGGTGGAGTACCTGCTGGTTCGCACCGCAGGCGGAGAGCGCGACGGTCGTGTGGTGCTCATCGGTGCGGGTGCCCTCGAGAAGTACGCAGCGGAGTTGGGTGCTGACCACGAGGTGCTGGCGCGCCTGAGCGGTACCGACCTGGCGGAGCTCCACTACACACCCTTGTTCGACTTCTTCGCCGGTCATCCCGACTCGTTCCGCGTGCTGGTGGCCGACTGGGTGAGCGACGACGACGGCACCGGAATCGTGCACCTCGCTCCGGGGTTCGGTGAGGACGACCAGGTCACCTGCGAGGCAGCGGGGATCGAGCTGGTTGTTCCGGTGGACGATTCCGGGCGCTTCACCTCGGAGGTCCCCGACTGGGCCGGACAGAACGTCTTCGACGCGAACCCCGAGATCGCACGCACGCTGCGCGAACGAGGCCAACTGGTCCGCCACGACACCTACGACCACAACTATCCACACTGCTGGCGCACCGACACCCCGATCATCTACCGCGCGGTCAGTTCCTGGTACGTCGAGGTGACTGCGTTCCGGGACCGCCTCGTCGAACTCAACCAGGAGATCAACTGGATCCCCTCCCATGTGCGCGACGGCCAGTTCGGCAAATGGTTGGCAGGGGCACGGGACTGGTCGATCAGCCGCAACAGGTTCTGGGGGTCACCGATCCCGGTCTGGCGCTCGGACGACCCGGCGTATCCACGAATCGACGTCTACGGCTCCCTCGACGAGATCGAAGCCGACTTCGGTGTGAGGCCCGCCGACCTGCACCGACCGCACGTCGACGAGCTCGTGCGCCCGAACCCCGATGACCCGACCGGGCGCTCGATGATGCGCCGCGTCCCCGAGGTCTTCGACTGCTGGTTCGAATCGGGCTCGATGCCCTTCGCCCAGGTGCACTACCCGTTCGAACAACGCGAGTGGTTCGACGAGCATTCACCGGCAGATTTCATCGTTGAGTACATCGCCCAGACGCGCGGCTGGTTCTACACGATGCACGTGCTCTCGGGAGCGCTGTTCGACCGCCCGGCCTTCTCCAACGTGATCTGTCACGGCGTGGTGCTCGACCACGAGGGCCGGAAGCTGTCCAAGAAGCTGCGCAACTACCCGGACCCCGAAGAGGTGATGGCCTCCCACGGTTCCGACGCTCTGCGCTGGCATCTCATGGCGTCACCGATCCTGCGCGGCGGGGACCTCCGTATAGCCACCGATGCATCGGACTTCTCCGAGGTCGTGCGCCTCGTGTTGAACCCGATCTGGAACGCCTATTCGTTCTTCACCCTCTACGCGAACGCCGATGGGCACACCGCATCCCTGCGAACCGACGCGTCGGGCCAGCTCGACCGCTACATCCTGGCCAAGACCGCGCAGCTGGTCGAGAGGGTCACCGCCTCCATGGATGCATTCGAGATCGCACCCGCCTGTGCGGAGGTCCACGGCTTCCTGGACGCGCTCAACAACTGGTACATCCGGCGCTCCCGGGAGCGGTTCTGGGCCCCCGGTGCCAGCGATTCCGAGTCCGATGGAGCCGGACCCGACAGGATCTCCGCCGCCGAGAAGGCCGACGCCTACGACACGCTCTACACGGTGCTGGTCACCCTGATGGAGACCGTTGCGCCGTTGCTCCCATTCCTCGCAGAGGAGATATGGCTCGGGCTCACCCGTGCCGAGGGGGACGCCTCGGTGCATCTGGTGGACTGGCCCGACGTGTCGAGCTGGCCTCACGACGACGAGCTGGTGGCCTCGATGGACCAGGTGCGCGAGGTCTGCTCGGCCGCGCTGTCGCTGCGCGAGGAGCGGCGCCTACGGGCAAGGCTTCCCCTGAGCCACCTGACGGTTGCCGGCGAGGGCGTCAATGCCCTGGCGGGGATGACACACCTCGTGCGCGACGAGGTGAACGTGAAGGTGGTGGAACTGACCGAGGACCTCGAACAGATCGGCAACTTCCTGCTCCGCCCCGATGCCCGGGTTCTCGGTCCACGCCTCGGGGCCGAGGTGCAACAGGTGATCCGTGCAGCCAAGGCCGGCGACTGGACCGCCAATGACGACGGGACCGTCGATGTGGCCGGACACACCCTGGGACCCGACGAGTTCGAGCTCGCGCTCGTCCCCCACGAGGGCGCCGTGGCTGCCGCTCTACCCGGCAACGCGGTTCTCGTCGAGCTCGACGTCGAAGTCACTCCGGAGCTCGCGGCCGAGGGCATCGCCCGAGACGTCGTGCGGCTGATCCAGCAGGCACGCAAGGACGCGGGGCTCGAGGTCACCGACCGGATCGTGTGCCACGTCGCGAGCACCGCCGAGGTCGCCGAGGCTCTCGACAGCCACCGCGACTGGGTGGCCGAAGCAGTGCTGGCCACCGAACTCCACATCGCCGAGGGCGTCGACGACGATGCCGAGGCCCGGGTCGAGGGTCATCCCGTCTCGGTGCAGGTGACGCGCACCTGAGACAGTCCCGACCTGAGACAGTCCCGACCTGAGACAGTCCCGACCTGAGACAGTCCCGACCTGGTTGGCGGATCGTGGCCGGCGGCTCGGCGTATCAGCGCTTCAGTGCATCACGCAGAACGAGCGCCTCGGCTGCGGCAGTGTCGGTCACGTCGGTGACCTCGAGCGGGCGACCCCGGTCGATCAGGACCACCACGACGGTGCCCGCCGGTCCCGGTCGCACGACCACCCCCGTGGCGACGGGATGCAACGACTCCACCGCCATGCGGCCCGGGCGTTCGGCCACCACCAGAAGGCGTCGATCGGTTCTGCTCACAGCAGCCGGTGCTGCGTGAACCCGCCCGCACACCAGCGAATCGACCTGCTCTCCGCTGGCGAGAGCGGCGTTCATCGAATGGAGCACCGCCGCCCAGCGCTGTTGGGTGTGGGCGTCCAGTCGGGCGACCACAGAAGCCATGTCCGGGCCGGGCACCGCTGTCGACCCGGACGGCTGTGCAGCTGCGGTGGCGGAGGTGGCAGCTGTGTCGGAGGCAGGTGTGTCGGGGGCAGCTGTGTCGGGGGCGGGCTGCTGTGATTCGGCGTCGTGTTCGGGCGATGGTGCGACCCAACCCTCGGCTGCTGCGGGCAGGCTCCCCCGACGAACCCTGCGCGGCGGACGGCGGTCAGCGGGATCCCGTCGCCGTGAACGTCGAAGCCCGCGCCGTTGTTCGCGGCCCCGCTCGGCCGGTGCGGAACCCTCCAGCTCCGAACCGTCCTGCTCATGACCACCGCGGTCGGTGTCGCTCCACGGTTCGGGCGGTACGGGTGTTGCCTCCGATGCACCGCCGACCGGCTGGCCGGGCACGCCGTGGAACGGCGGAGGTGTGACAACCGGCTGGGCCGTCCCGGTCGTAGCGGTCGGTTCAGATGGTACGGGTTCAGATGGTACGGGTTCGCCGAACAGCGCCTCGCTGAGCAGCATGCCGATGGCGGTTGCCGCCGAATCCTGTTCCGAATCCGGTTGGGCGCTGCTCTCCTCGGCACCGGCTGCAGCGATGGTGGGAGAACCGGCGACCTCCGTGGCGAACCGGGGCGACCCCTGGGTGCCGTCGCCGACCAGTCCGTAGAGCTCGAGGAGGGCCGCCGCTTCGGCGGAGTCCGCGGCCAGCGTGGTGACCGACGAACCGTCGAGCACCGCCACCGACAGGATGCGATCCGCCTCGATGCGTTCGTCGGCAGCCAGAACCACCGGCGCCGGCAGCCTTGACGGATCGAACGGTGGCGGAACCTGCGCTCCGACGACGACCGGTTCCGGTGCGGCAACTGCTGTTGCGGGAACACCGGCTGTTCCGGGAACACCGGCTGTTGCTGGACCACCGGCGATCGGCTCCGGGACTGCGACTGCCGGTGCGGTGACCCGCTCGGGCGCTGCGGACAGAGCCCCGACCCTGCGACCCAATTCGCTGCCGGTGTCGGCCAGCGCTTCCAACGGAGGCACTGCAGATGCCATCCGGGCGGGGATCCACGACGCCGCCACCCCAGCGACCAGTGCCACCAGGGCAATGGCCACCACCGTGGCGACCGGCATCGAGAACACTCCCAGTCCCAACGAGGCGAGGGCCCATACCGCCAACGCCGCCGCCCCCGTGCCGGCCGCGATTCCCAACAGCGTGCCGACCGAGGAGAACGACACTCCCTCCAGCAACACCATCCGCAGCACCGCGCGGCGCGAAGCGCCCGCAACCCTCAGGAGGCCGAACTCCCGGCGACGCTCGCCGACGGACAGGACGAGGGTGTTGACGACGCCCACCAGGGCCTGCAGGAGTGTGAACAGCAGCATCCACAGCACCACGCGTTCGAAGCCTCGGAGCACTTCGCCGCGGTCACCGACGAACTCCTGGGGAGTGGTCACCGCAGTCACGCCGTATGAGGTTGCGAGCTCGCTCACCCGGGCAGCGGTGGCCTCGGTGCCGTCGGTCTTCACCAGCGCTGCGAGATCCGTCGTGGCGGGCACCTGGCGCGTGAGCACGGCCCGGTCCGTCACCACGTCACCGAGCACAGGTCCACCGTTGTCGTAGACCGCGGAGACCTCCAGGTTCTCGAATCCACCCGAGTAGAAGGTCACGGGCAACAGGTCACCGACCCCGAGGCCGCTGCGTTCTGCCAACGACTCCGAGATCCAGGCCGAGTCCGGCTCGATTCCGTCCGGGGTACCCCCCACGAACCCGGGTGCCACGACCTCGGTGGCGCTGGCACCGTCGAGGCCGGTCATCCGAACGGCGAAACCGTTCACGGTGCCACGACCCAGTTGCCATCCGCTGCTGGCTTCGACGCCCTCGACGAAACCGAGTTGCTCCACCAGATCGGCAGGCAACCCGCCCCTGGTGAAGGTCTCCGAATCGACCACCAGGTCTGCGGTGACCAGCCCATCGACCGCATCGTCGAGCGAGGCGGTGAACGACTGGAGGAAGACCGCGAGCGAGCTGACCACGGCCGCGGCGAGGAGCACCGCTGCGGTGGTCGCTGCGGTGCGTCTCGGATTGCGCAGGGCGTCCCGCGCTGCGACGACCCGCAGGGGCCTCGGCCTCAACGGCAGCACACGGATCGTGGCCGACACCGCACGCGCCAGGAGTGTCGGCAGCAGGCCGAGGATCAGGACCGCCACGAACGTCACAGCCGCAGCGATCGCGGTGTCGCGCACGGTGGCACCCGCGATCGTTCCCACCGCGGCGGCGGCCACGGCCAGGACAGCCGCACGGGAGGTTGCCACGACCATCGGGGACCAGCGGCGCGATGACCGCGGTTCGGTCTCGGCCACCGCTTCGATCGGTGCCACTCCGCAGGCGTTGCGAACGGGTCGCCATGCGGCGGTGAGCGTTGCCAGCAGGCCGATCCCCGCAGCGGCGAGTGCCGCCTGCGGCGTCAGCAGCGGCCCAGCGGTGGGTACTGCGGTGCCCATGGTTCCCAGCGCCCGCTCGATCAGCACCGCCAGGAGTAGGCCCAGTGGCACGCCGACCAGGGCCGAAACAGCAGCGAGTATGACCGCCTCGCCGAGGGCCGCTCGTCGCAGTTGGCCCCTGGAAGCGCCCACCAGGCGGAATCCGGCGAACATCCGACGGCGCTGGGCATGGAGCAGCGTCAGCGAGTTGGCCACGGTGACCATGCCCACCAACAGCGCCAGCACACCGAAACCGGTCACCAGGACACGAACCAGGGTGAAGCTCCGGGTGAGCGACTCCTGTGCGTGCACCGCTGCAGTGGCCCCGTCGGTCACCTCCACACCGGGTCCCGCCATGGCGCCTATCTGCGACATCACGGCATCCACGTCAGCGCCGTCATCGGTCCTCACGGCGATCCGGTTGTCGTCGAGCGGTTGGTCCAGCATCAGGCGGGACTCCTCGGTGGTCATCACCACCAGGCTCGAACCCTCCGCGCGCCCCGCCGAGGCCGAGTCCGCGATCCCCACCACCTCGTACTCGCCGAGCTTGGCCAACCCTGCGACGCGCACCTCGTCACCGATGTCGACGCCAGCCACCTCAGCGGTGTGGGAATCGACCACCACCTCGCCATCGGAGCTCGGAGCCACACCGGAGCTGAGCACGAGGTTCGACACCTCGGGGTCCTCGGGCCAGTTCATGAGCAATGGCTGTTCGGAGAGTCCGGGCGCAGCGACGGGAACCCCCGAGGCGTCCAGCACCGTGGCGGTGCCCTCCAGGCGGTGCGACACGGTGTCGACGCCGTCCACACCCGAGGCGAGCTCCGCCAGGGCGGAGGGCACCAGGCGGCGCACCTTCTCGAGCGGCGACTCGTAGGCCACCTCTCCTTCGATCACGATCTCGGCCTGGTCCGCCGATACCGAAGCAAGCTGATCCAGCCCTGAACCGATGCGGCCCAGCAGTCCCAGGGTGCCTGCCAGATAGCCGACACCGAGGGCGATCGAGAGACCCGCCAGGAGCAATCGGCGGCGCTGTCTCAACAGAGCGCGCAACACGACGAAACGGCGCCCCCTGCGGGCGTTGGACCCTCGTCGCATGGAAACCGAGAGTACTCCCGGCCAGCCACATCACTGGCGCCACCACCACAATCAGTGACTATTACCCACTGCTCGCCACGCGCTGGTGGGTCGGACGCCCTATCCGGTGACGACTTCCATGAGCCCGTCCACGTCGCTCGACACCAGAGCACCCAGGCCTCCGTCGCCATCGGTGACCAGCGCCCACCAGGATCGGCCCTCTCCGAGGCGGTCGAGCACGACCCGCACGGTTTCTCCGGGTTCGACGCGGGGCAGTGTCACCAACGACTCAGCGATCGATGTGGCAGGCACCAGAACCCGCTGGGCGGGAGGGATTCGACTGATCCCGTCACGTGTGACCAGTGCAGTGATCGTGTTCCTGCGGTCGGCCAGCGGGACGAACGGCGAACCCGGATGTGCGGACAACCTGGATTCGGCGTCAGCGACGCTCCCGGTGGGCCCGAGCGGAGCGGGGAGGTCGCGGCGGAGATCGGCGACCGTGAGTTCGAGCAGCTCCGGTGCGGGTGCCGCACCGGACCACTCGGCACGAGCGGCCACGAACAGGAACAGCGAGAGTGCGAGGATCCACATACCTGACCAGAGCGCAAAGTTGAACATGATCCAGACCGAAGCGGCGGCCATGACCCCCGCGAGGATCTGGCCCCACAGGGCAGAAACCCTCGTCGCACGGATCTTCCGACCCAGCCTCCGCCACAGCACGGCGCGAAGGATCCGTCCACCGTCGAGGGGAAACGCCGGGATCAGGTTGGAAACGGCGAGCACCGCATTGATGCCCGACAACCACACCAGCAGCCCGAGCAGCACCTCGGATCCCTCGACCCGCCAGGTTCCCCAGGCCGCACCGGCCAGAACCAGACTGCACAGAGCACTCATCGCGGGACCGGCCAGCGCGATCCGGAACTCGGAGCCCGGATCGTCCGCATCACCCTCGAGCTTCGCCACCCCACCGAAGAGCCAGAGGGTGATCTCGCGCACCCGGACGTTGTTGCGCTGCGCCACCCAGCTGTGTCCGACCTCGTGGGCGACCAGCGAGGCGAGGAATCCGGCCACACCCACCACGCCGGCGAACCAGTAGGCCGACCGGGGGTGATCGGGTGCGATGTTGGGAAGGGAGATCTGGGCCAGCGACACCGCCAGCACGGCAGCGACCGCCATCACCCAGAGATTGATGCCGATCGGCACGCCGAAAAGGCGGCCGAGGGTGAGGTGCGATCGCATGGAAGCGAAGGCTACCCAGCGACGCTGGCCATCGGTTGTCAGCCCCGACCCGGTTGGATCCCGACCGGCGTTTGTCCGGGACGACCCGTCGGCCACATCATGGGCGTGTGCAACAGCGCCGCCCCTCGACCGACGATCAGCCCGACACCGTCGGCGACAACGGGGGTGGCACCGCTGAACTGATCGATCAGCGAACAGAGCTGCTGGCCCGATTGGGCCGGGCGGCCCCCGAGGTGCGCTCACTCACGAACCGACTCGACAAGCGGCTGGAAAATGGGCTCACAGTGCGTGGCCTCGACCCCACCGATGCCGCCGATCGTCGGCTGGCGGTCCGCCTCGCGCGCTCCGAACCGGTGAATCCGCTCCGATCCGATGCAGACCTCGAACGCAGGCTCGCACCCGATCGACAGGTGTTCGTGATCGAGCACCCTGACCTGGTCGACAGACCCCTGAACGTGCTCTGGGTCGCCCTCTGCGAGCAACTCCCCGACCGGTTGGACCAGATCCTCGACGTCGGGGTCGCCGAGATCGACCCGTCCGGCGCCACGGTGGCGGTGTTCTATTCGGTCTGGGTGGTCGAGAAGGCCTTCGCCGGGATCGGCCGGGCATCGGAACTGGTGGCCGGAGCGTCGGCGGCACTCGAGAGGTCCCACCCGCACATCGATTTGCAGACAACGATGTCACCGGTGCCCGGATTCCGTGAATGGCACCGGATCCACGGGACCTCCGGGGCCGGGGAACCGACCGGGAATCCCGACCTCGGGAGTGCCTGCGCGCGCTACCTCACCTCGCTGTCGCCCGAGGGTGTACCCCTCGATCCGGTGGCCCGGTTCCACCTGGGCAACGGTGCGCGGCTGCTACGGGTGATACCCGATGCAGACGATTCCGAACTCGGCCTCGAGCGAGCATTCGGTCTCATGGCCAACTACCGCTACGCGCCGGAGGATCTCGAGGCCAACCGGACGCTGCTGGCCCGTGGCGTGGTACCGACGGGTGAACAGGTCGCAGCGCTGCTGGACCGGCCCGCGACCGACGGCTAGCGGTCCCGGCTCCAACGCAGCGCCACGAGACCCGCGGCCAACCCGCCGTCGTGGCTCAGCGACACCAACCAGTCCGGTCGGCTGCCTCCCGAACCGTCGCGCCCTTCGGTCCAGCCGGGCCATCTCGACCGGGCGGGCCCTTCCAACCGCCCCGCACGATGGTCGGCCCCTGCCAGAACCGAATCAGACACGGTCAGGGTCGGCGCGGTGCCCGGGGACCCCAGTATCTCGATGCCGCCCAGGAGTTCCGCCACGCCGTCGGGCCACTCGATCTGGGCCGACCCACCATGCCGTTGCCGCCCGTGACCTGCGGCTGCTACCTCGTCGCCGGGTTCGATGCCCCTGGGTTCGATGCCCCTGGGTTCGATGTCGCTGAGTTCGATCCCGAGCGCGACAGAACGCGCCCGATGACCGAGCAGGGAGAGAACGGCCCGCTTGGCGGCCAGACGGGCCGCCAAGCCGGGCAGAGGATCGGAACGGGCGCTGAGCTCGCGGACTTCGCGTGGCGTCATCGCCGACGCGACCGGCTCGCCCCAGGGAGCGGCCAGCGAGTCCACCAGTGCACGGACCCTGTCGATCACGACGACCTCGCTCAGCGCGAGAAGGGACCCATCCGGTGGCACCGGCTCCATTTGGGATCCGCGGATGCCCGCGGGAGGCAGATCAGACTGCGCGTACGTTGAGGGCCTCGGGACCCTTGCGGCCGGGGCCGACCTCGAACTCCACGGCCTGGCCCTCTTCGAGGGACTTGTAGCCCTCGCCGGAGATGTTGGAGAAGTGGACGAACACGTCGTCCTCACCCTCGCGTGAGATGAAGCCGTAGCCCTTCTCGTTGTTGAAGAACTTGACGGTTCCGCTGGAGACACTCATTGCACTTACTTTCTGTCTGTACGGGGGCACTGCGCACCCGTGGGTTACCGGGGGACTTCGCCCGGCACCCGCCAGTCTAGGTGACCGGTTCGCCAAATCGCGACAGGATCCCACCGACCTCGATTCCTCAGATCCTAGTAGACACCTTTGGTTTCTATGTATAGGCTTTCTAGGTATGAGACACAAGCAACAGATCCGGGGGCACCTCGACCTGCTGACCCTCTCGGTGCTCGCAGACGGCCCCCTTCACGGATATGCCGTGATCGAGAGACTCAGAGCCCGCAGCGGCGAAGTGTTCGACCTACCAGAGGGAAGCATGTACCCGGCGCTTCATCGACTCGAGCGATCCGACCTCATCACCGCCGAGTGGTCGTCGGTTCAGGGTCGACGCCGCAAGACCTACCGCCTGACCGACCGGGGTCGACGTGCGCTCTCCGCTCAGCGTCGCGACTGGGAGGAATTCGCAACCGCTGTCCGCTCTGTCGTTGGAGGTGCCCCATGGCCAGCTACGAACTGATCGAGCAGTACGTCGACCGGCTCCGACGTGACATCTCCTGGCGACAGGACGGCGATGCCATCGTCGACGAAGTCGCAGATCACCTGACCACCGCAGTGGAACATCGGGTCGCGGCCGGAACGTCGGCGGAGGTGGCCCAGGGTGAGGTACTCGAGCGGTTCGGGGATTCCGGGGACCTTGCGCTCGAGTTCGCGACGACCCGCAGGGGCGGGGTCGCTCTGCCGACCCAGGAGACCCGCACCGCCGGAGCATTCGCATTCGTGTCAGCTGTTCTGTGGGTGGCTGCCACTGTCGGCTGGGTCGGCGCGGCGGCACTCGACAAGGCCAGCGGCAGTTGGGACACCCCCGAGGTGGTTCTGTTCGGAGTGGCAACTCTGAGCCTCGTCGCTGCGACTGCCACGTTCGTGATCACGATGTACGGAATCGGACGACGTGTGGGGGGCCTCGGAGTGCTCGGTGTTGTGGCCGTCGCAATTGCGTCGCTCGGAGTGCTCGCATCGGTCATGTCCTGGTTCCTGATCGGCTGGCAGATCCCACTTGCGATCGGTACCGCCTTGTTCGCGATCCTCGTTGCGCGAACGAGTATCGCTCCACGCCTGCCGATCATTCTGATGGGGTCCGCCTGGCCATCAGGGCTGCTCGTGTGGGGCGGTCTGAGATTGCAGGAGGTCGGCACACCGGACCAGTGGGGCGACTACTGGATCGCCAGCGGGCTGGGCGGTCTGGTCGGAGTCACCCTCACCGTCGCGGCCATGGTGACCCTGGGACGGTGGCTGACCGGTGAAGAGGCCGTGCTCACATCCCCGCTGGATGTTCGGCAATCGACCATGCAGGGCTGACCGCGCAGGTCGACTCAGCGCGAGCGCACCCGCCGACCAAGCCAATTGGCGGCAACGACGAGGCTCAGCACCATCGGGAACACCTCGAGTCTGCCAATCAGCATCAAAGCGGCAAGGATCATCCGCTCCGGGCCCGAGTAGACCGCGAAGCTCGAGGCCGGCCCCGCCTCCCCCAGCGCGGGACCCATGTTGCCCATGGCGCTGACCGCGCCGGAGAACCCTGTGAGGATGTCGTTTCCGGCCAGGGTGAGCGCGAGCGTCGCGGCCATCACGATCACGACGTAGAGCAGGACGAAACCCGCGATGCGACCCACGACGGCGTCGCCCACGACCTCCCTGCCCTGTTTCACCGGCAGTTCGATGCGTGGTCGCTCCGCTCGACGCAGTTCGCGCCAGGCCACCCCGGCCATCACCTGGGCCCTCAACACCTTCATGCCGCCAGAGGTGGACCCCGTCATGCCACCCACCCACATGAACAAGAGGAGCACCACCTGGGCCGCTGGAGCCCACAGCGCGAAGTCACCGGGCGAACCGGCCCCTGTGGCGTTGCCGAAGCCGGTCGAGGTGCCGAGGGTGACCACGTTGAACGCAGCCATCCGGAGCGACTCGCCGAATGCACTGCCGGTGGTGGTCAGGAAGACGGTCACCGCCGCGATGCCGACGAACAATCCCGTCACATAGGCGCGGAACTCCGAATTGCGCAGGTAGTCGAGCGGTCGACCCTTCAGTGCGGCGTAGAGAAGGGTGAACGACGCTCCCCCGATGACCATGCCGATGATCAGCACCACCTCGACCGCGACGGAGTCATAGGCCCCGATCGAAGCCGCCTCGGGAGCAAAGCCCCCGGTGGAGACCAGGGCGAGCGACAGACCGGCTGCATCGAACCAACCGATCCCCGTCACGAACAGCGCCACCGCCGAGGCGATCGTGAAGATCACGTACACGGCCCAGAGGCGTTTGGCGGTCTCACTGACCCGTGGCGCCAATCGGTCCGAGGTCGGCCCCGGTGCCTCCGCTCGGATCAGTTCCAGCCCACCGACGCCGAGGAACGGCAACACCGCCACTGCCAGAACGATGATGCCCATACCCCCGAACCACTGCGTCATCTGGCGCCAGAACAACAATCCGGGCGTGGCATCGGCGAAGTCAGCGGCGGAGAAGATGCTGGATCCCGAACACGTGAATCCCGAGATCGACTCGAACAGGGCACCCTCGAACGATCCCAACAGGCCGGTGAACAGGTAGGGCAGGGCTCCGGCCACGGCCGTGATCACCCAGGACAGGCTCACGGCCACGAACACAGCTCGCGGGTTGAGCTCCTCCCCCACCCGGCTACCTCGCCTCATCGCCTCACCGACCAGCGCGGTCACCCCTGCAGCCAGAATCAGACCCGCGGCGCCATGGCCGCCCTCGATCACATCAACGCCGGCGCACACGACCATCCCGGCCGAGGTGAACACGAGTGACAGCCCCGCCATGTGGACCCAGACGCTGCGCACCCGGCGCAGTGGCGTCCCCAGAGCGATGGGTGCGGTCATCGCCCTGAACCCGCTGCCCGGGGCCGCATGGCGCGGATCCTCTTGACCGGCCAGGAGACCAATGACACCACGCCGTCGAGAAGCGGGTACAGCTCGATGCGACCCGCGAACATCAACAGACCCACCACCACGACCGCGTCCGCGCCGATCACGGTCACCGGTTGACCCACACCCAGGTCGCCCAGGGCCGGACCGTAGGTCGCCAGTGCGCTGATCGAGCCCGACAGAGCGGTGACCACGTCGGTGCCCGCGGCGGCCAACGCCACGAACCCCACCGCAGCGGTGCCCAGGTAGAGCACCTGGTATCCCAGCACACGCTGCAGCAGCGACTCGGGCACGACCTCCTTGCCCACCCTCACCACGCGCACCAGACGTGGGTGGAGCTGGGTCTGGAGCTCGCGCCACAGGTAGCTGAACAGCGCCATCCCGCGCACGATCCGGAACCCGCCGCCCATGGAACCCGACATCGCCCCGACGCCGATGAGCACCACCAGCATCATCTGCATTCCGGGCTGCCACTGCGACCAGTCCGCCACCCAGTGACCGGTCGACGACACAGCCGAGGTCGCCGTGAACGCCGAGATCCGAACCGTGTCGAGGAACCCGTCACCCGGTCGCTGCAGCACGGCGATCAAGGCGGTGGCGCCGGAGATCAGGGCGCAGTACACCCAGAACTCGCGCGCACCGAGTATCCGCGACGTCTGACCGCGGAGCACCGACCACACCACGGCCAGCGACAGTCCGCCGAGGAACATGCCGGCCACTCCCATCCACTCGACGAGGGACGAGTCGAAGAACCCGAACGACCCACCGTGGTTGGCGAACCCACCGGTGGAGATCGTGGTGAACGCGTAGCTGAGCGCATCGAAGGGTCCCATTCCCGCCAACAGGAACAGGACCGCCCCGATCGCGGTCAGTCCTGCGTAGAGGGCCAGGTAGCGCCCCAGCAGTCGCTTCACATGTCCCGAGGTGAGGTGCGACACGCCGGTCGGCAGTCGGGTCTGGGCATCTGCGGGCCCGCTCACCCCCAGGAACGGCAGAACCGCGATGATCGTCGCAAGGGCCGCGAAGCCACCTATCCACTGGCTGCTGGCGCGCCAGAACAGGATCCCCCGCGATTCGACCTCGGGGTCGGTCAACACCGTCAGAGCCGTGGTCGTGAAGCCCGACGTGGACTCCATGACGGCGCCCTCCAGGTCCGTTATCGCCCCGGTCACGAGGTAGGTGACCGTCGACGCGGCGATCATCGAGGCCAACGCAAGTGCCGCTGTGCGCAGCGATGCCCTGGGTGTGATCCGCTCCGGCAGCTCGAACTGCCAACGCAGGAACAGCCCCAGCGTGCCGACCGCCGATCCGCAGAGCGCGAGCTCGACCACGTCCCGGGAACTGCTCGTGAGCCCGACCAGCGCCGAGACCACCAGACCGACCCCGGTCACCATCAGTGCCAGACCGGCGATGTTCAGTTCCGCGGACCGGCGCCGTTGGACGCGCCAGGGGATCTCGGCCGCGCCGGGCGCCGACCGGTCACCGGCGGAGTTCACGCGAACAGTCGGCCGATTCGTTCGGCACCGGTCGGCATCGCGAACGCCACCACGTGGTCTCCCGCAACCAGTTTGGAGCGGCCGCGTGCGATCTCGGTGGTGTCACCGTGCACCACCGCGCCCAGCAGCACACCCTCGGGGAGGTCCATCTCCGACACCACGGCTCCATCGGCAACGCTGCCGGGGGCAACCTCGTACTCCAGGATCTCGACCGCTCCCTCGAGGAACGTCGCCACGCCCGCGATCTCACCGCGCACGAGCGAGATCACCCGGTCTGCGGTGGCGGTGCGCGGAGAAAGCGCTGCATCGATGCCGATCTCCGTGAGCATCGGCAACAGTTCCAGTCTGTGGGCTATGGCGAGCGTCTCGCCCGCACCCTGTGAGATGGCGAACAGGCAGGCGATGATGTTGGCGTCGTCAGCTCCGGTGAGGGCGGCGACGGCGTCGAAGCTGCCCACCTCCACGTCCAGCAGGACCTCTGCGTCGGTGATGTCGCCGCGCAGGACCGTCACCCGGTGGAGTTTCTCCGACAGCTCACGGGCTCGAGCCTCGTCCTGTTCGATGACCACCACCTCGGCACCGCGGCGCGCCAGTGGGAGTGCGACCAACTCCGCGGTGCGCCCGCCTCCGAGCAGGAGCACCCGCCGCGGGGCCCGCACAGCCAGGTCGAGCACGTCCATGAGGCGACGGCGCGCCTGGCGTTTGCACAGCACGCGCACCATGTCGTCGGCCTGGAGTTCGTGGTTGCCCCTCGGGATGATCGTCTCTCCGCCACGTGAGATGGTGCCGAAGAGGAACTCCCAGTTGGGTTCGTTCTCCGTGGCCACCTCGTGCAGCGACTTGCCCACCAGCGACGAGTCCGCCGTGAGGCGAGCGCCCACGATGAGCACCTCACCACCTGCGAGCACCTCGACCTCGCTGGCACCGGGCATCTCGAGCAGCTGGAGGATGTCGCGAGCGGCTTCCTGGTCGGGATCGATCACGAGGTCGGCTCCCACCACCCGACGCAGATCGGCGGCGGCCTCGCTGCGCAACTCCTCTGCCTCCAGACGCACCAGGGTTCGATCCACCCCTGCCTGCTTCGCCGCCAACGAGGCCATCATGTTGACCTCGTCGTCGTTGGTGACAGCGACCAGGAGTTCTGCCCGACCGACCCCTGCGCGCTTGAGGACCCCCGGGTGGGTGCCGCTGCCGAGGATGGCCATCACGTCGAGTTTCTCCTCGACCGCGGCCAGACGATCGGGGTCGTTCTCGATCACGGCAACGTCGATCCCCTGTCGACTCAGTCGCTCGGCGACATAGGAACCGACTTCTCCCGCGCCGAGGACGATCACGTGCACGCCGACATCCTTACGCGTGGAGGTGCGTCGGGTCGCAAGTCACGCGTTGCGCCGGAGAGTTCCAACGGTCCACGACCCGCAGTTGGAACAGCGGGCCCGCCTGCGCGGATTGCCGGCCGCCTTCCACCTGACACCACCCATGTCCCACACGGAGGTGTCGTGACCGCATGGCTCACAGTGCAGGACCCACGAGCGCGACTCTGCTTCCATGCCCGCGGCCATCGATCCGGGCAGGACCTTCACGAGGAAGCGCTGGGTTCGGCTCATGGGGCTCCATTCGGCACTCGCTCGGCCACAGTGAGCAGTGGGAACTCATCCTCAGGCCGGTGCCTCCACGTCGAGGTGCCGCACGTCATCCGACAGCGAGGCGTACAGATCAGCGACCAGGTCGTCGCGCACCGACCGGTAGGCGGGATCGTCCCAGAGGTTCCACCACTGGTGCGGATCCTCCTCGACGTTGTAGAGCTCACCCTCGGTGCCGTCGTAGCGGATGTCGATCGGAGCGAGCAGCGCATCTCCGAAGAGTGCATTGGCGATCGCGGACTTCTCGAGCCCGTTGGGTTCACCCGCGGTGCTGCGCTCGTAGGCGGTGCAGATCCAGCCGTCGCGGTAGATCGTCCTCAGGTGCATCCCCCAGCCCGGGAACTGGCTGTCCCATTCACAGAGGACCCGTTCGGAACCAGACCCCGGCGCGGTGGGAAGCGGCGTGCCCTGGCACCAGTCGGGAACCTCCACACCGGCGATCTCGCAGAAGGTCGGCGCGAGGTCGATCTGGCCGACCGGATCGGTCACGACCGTCGGTTCGCACCCGGCCGAGCGTGCAGGTGCCCAGACCAGTGGAAGTCGCATCAGCGAATCGGTGTGGTACGGACCCTTGTAGAGCAGGCCGTAGTCACCCTGCAGTTCACCGTGGTCGGTGGTGAAGAACACGTCTGTGTCGTCCGTCCAACCCAAGGAGTCGAGATGGGCCAGCACGCGGCCGCACGCCTCGTCGACCAGCTCGTTCATCACGTGGACCTTGGCGTTGATCTCGCGAATCTGGTCATGGGTCAGCGAGGGGATCTGCAATGACGCGGGTCCCCCCTCGGCGTTGCTGAAGCTGCCGTCGTAGTAGCCGAGCCAGTGTGCCGGCTTGCGGCCCAGCACGTCGCGTATCGCCTCGTCGGACCCAGGGTGACCGGCTGGAAGGTCGAGGTCCTGCCAGGGGACACGACCGAGTTCCTGGGCCGGCGGATCCCATGGATGGTGAGGGTCGGGGAACGACATCCAGATGAACCAGTCGTCGTCGTCGGAGTACTCGTCGAGTTGCGAGGTCACCAGATCGGCGACCCAGTCGGTGTGGTACCACTCGGTGGGGATCGGGTTGTTTTTGGTCTCGGGCGCGCCGGTGTCTCCCCCGGCGCCGGCACCGAGGAGGCCGGCGAAGCTATCGAGGTGCTCCGGATGCTCCTCCGCGAGCCAGCGCCCGTAGTGCGACACCGGGGTGCCGTTGAACGCAGCGATGTGCACCGCCTGGATCGACCGGTCGAACCCCCGCCAGGAACCGGTCTCGCCGTTCTGCCAGCGTCGGTTCTCCTCCCAGCGGCCTTCCGGATCGAATCCCGGTTCGAAGTGTGCCTTGCCGAGCAGCGCCGTGCGGTAGCCCGCCTCGCTTCGCAGGTACTCCGCGATCGACGGAGCGTCGGTGGGCAACGGGATCCCGTTGGCGACGACCCCGTGGGTCCGCGGGTACTGCCCCGTGAGGATCGTCGAACGAGCCGGCATGCAAACGGTGTTCTGGTTGTAGGCGCGTTCGAAGTTGATCCCCCGGGCCGCGAGCGAATCCACCACCGGCGTGCGGGCGATGGCTCCGCCGTTGCAGCCGAGCGAGTCGTACCGCTGCTGGTCGGTGGTGATGAACAAGATGTTGCGTCCCATTGCTACCTCGTCTCTCTGGGATCGGTCTGTCCCGAATCAGGCGTTCCCGAATCAGGCTCTCCCGATCTCTGCGGATCCTCGGTTGACTGGCCCTCGCCCCCCGAACGGTTGCGTCTGGCCGCCAGCGCTGCACCTGCGGCAACCACCGCACCCGCTGCCAGTGCACCGAACAGAGCCATGGGTGGCCCATCGTCGCGCTCGGAGACGGGATCCTCCTCAGGAGGGTCACCTCCGTCACCCGCCGAGGCAGCCGCATCGAGGCTGGCCACGACGGTCGTGGTCGACGCGTCGGGGTCCTCGACCTGCGCTCCGCGGAAAGGTCCTGTCACCTCGTATGTGATTCCGTTGCCGTCGGTGCCACGCTGGGAGCTGAAGTAGAGCCGCGTTCCGTCGGGGCTGAACGCAGGCCCCGTGATCTCGGAGTTCTCGTGACCGGTCACCTGCGCGAAGGGAGCGACCTCTCCTTCGGGTGTGATGATCACGACCTGCATGTCGTCGCCATCCTCGGCCACGAACAGATCACCGGAACCCTCCTCCACGGTGATGTTGTCGACTCCCCGCAGGGCCGCGCCCTGGGCGACCTCGGCGTCGTAGATGACCCGGTAGGTCTGAGCAGCGGTGTCGATGGCGTGCACACGGTTGTCGCGCTTGGTGGTGAACACCACCGTGCCCTCGGAGTACCAGATGCCCTCACCGCCGGCGAACACGGTCGCCCCGGGGACCTGGTCCTTGGTCGGCAGGTCCGCGGCCGAGGGGTCCGGAACCTCGACCCAGCTGACCTGCTCGCCGTCGATCACCGCAGCTTCGAGGGTCCCGGAGCCCAGGTCCGGATACGACGTCGGCGTGTAGCGGTAGAGCCGACCGTCGGCCTGATCCTCGGTGAGATAGACGACCTCGTGTACGGGGTCCACCGCCGCTGCTTCATGCTGGAACAATCCCATGGCGGGGAGCACCCTCGCTTCGGCGACACCGGTGGGGTCGGTCTCGTAGACCCTTCCGGCCACGGATCCGAACGCGGCGGTCGCAGCGGCGTTGCCGTGCCAGTCGAACTCCTCACACGACAACCAGGTACCCCATGGGGTGGGGCCACCCGCGCAGTTGATGGCGGTGTCACCCAGGATCCTGTAGGCATCGGTGATCTCGCCCCCGGAATCGAAGCGCACCGCGGACACACCGCCGGTTCCCGGAAGCACGGCCTCGCTGTTGGACACGTAGATCCAACCGTCGTCGTCGGTTGCAAAGGTGGCACCACCATCGGGGAACACGTGCCAGGTGTAGCCGGTGTCGCCCACCGCCTGATCAGACGTGGCGATGACCCTGCTGGTGAAGCCCTCCGGCAGCAACAGGCCGTTGGCGTCGGGAACGGCGGCTTCGATCGATCCGTAGGGCCCGATTCCCGGTACCGCACCCTGGTGCTTCGCTGCGCGCCACACGCGCGGCGCGACCACGACCGCGCCAACGCCGAACGCTCCATTGGCGAGGAACTGTCGTCGTTGCATCCGAGCACCCTAGGTGGGCGTCAGGGGCCAGATGGCGGTACCCATGCAACGAGAGTGGGGTCCCGGCGCAACTCATTCGTGCCGCCCTCGACGACTCGCCGGACCTCGCCGAGCCAGAGCGCGCCGGTCCAGACACCCTCAGCTCCGCCCACGCTGGTCGGTATCCAGTCGTCACTGGCAGCGGGCACGAGATCCAACGTCCGGGCTTCCTCGGAAGCGCTGCGAGGAAGTTCGACGAGAACCGCGTAGGTATCGGGAGTCGGTGCGGTCGGAACCTCGGGTGCTGTCGGGTCTCCCGACCCACCGGTCGACCCGGGAGCCAACCTGTCGGCCAGCGTGGTCTCATCGACCTTGTCCAGCACGACCCAGTCCCCGATCGCCGATGCGCCCCCGAAGGTGGATCCGTCGTCGATTCGCGCCACTGCTCCCGAATCCAGATCCACGCTGATCAGATCGGAGTTCTGGAGGAGGTCGTATACAGATGCAGGAACTCCCGGTGGCGGTTCGGCCCACCGCTGGTCATCGGCGGTCACCCCCACCTCGAGGACCACGACCTCCCCGTTGCATGCAACGGGGCGCTCGAGTCGGTAGCCCAGAGCGATCGGTTCGCCCCAGCGGCCGGAGTCGGCATCGAATGATCGCAACGAGATCGCTTCCGGATCATCCACCGCCGGCGCTGCCGAGACGAGCCGGGCACCGGCGGTACCGGTGCAGGTGACCGTCGTCGAGTCACCTTCACCTGGATCGAGAGCAGAGCCATCGGACCGCTGTGACCAGGTCCCGTTCGCACTGTCCCAGCGGACCACCTGTCCCACCGGTGAATCGGATTCCCCCCCACCGTGTGGATGCGGGACGATGAAGGTGGCTGCACCATCGGTCCCGACCGGCCACTCCAGCGGAGCGAACGGCGGTGCGGGCAGGGTCCTCCAGGTGTTGTCGGACGGATCCCAGGCCGCAGCAACAGGTCCGGTCGGGCAGTCCTCCGCAGGGTTCGGGTAGACGCGCGCGGATGATCCCTCGATCCCTCCGAACGGCAGCGAACACCCCAGACCCACCACGATCACCTCGGTGCCGTCCCACACGGCGGTGGGTTCGTACAGGCTCGAGTCGAACGGTGCAGCGGCGACCTGCACCCAACGACCGGCGGCCGTGTCGAACACCGCGCCGTCATCGAACACGACGGTCGGGTTCTGGAAGAACACCGTGTCCTGTTGCACTCCGCCCCACACGAACATCGCGTTTCCTGTCCAGGCAATGGCGGGATGGTCTCGCTGGGAGAGCGGCCACGGTCCGAGCTCGTGTGAACCCGGCTCGCTTAGCACGCTGACATCGACCGGTTCACCGATCACCTCACCTGGAACCCTGGACAGCTCCTCGGACTGCAGGGCGTCGCGGTCCGGGTCCGACACGACCTGCGCGGTGTCGGTCGGGGTCCTGGCGAACAGCACCCCGAGAAGGACCACACATGCTGCTGCGATGCCGACCCCCGCCCGGCGGATCCGGCGACGCCGCCGCACACGAGCGAGGACACCGGACCACGCCGCGTCGGTCGCGGCAGCGGGTTCCCATCGTTCGAGTGTCGAGATCCTGCTCGAAAGTGCGGCGGAATCGGCCCCGGTGGAACCTCCGTCATTCGGATCATGTCGGTCCATCGCGCTCACCTCGGAACCACGGTCTGGGTGTCGAGGCGTGTGGACATCGCCTGGCGACCGCGATGGAGGTGTGAGCGGACAGTCCCCTCGGGCATGGCGAGCAGCTCCGCCACCTCGGTCACCGGCAGGTCCTCCAGGTGGTGGAGCACGATGCACCGGCGCTGAGTCTCGGTCAGCTCCCGCAGGGCGTCGTACAGCTCGGGATCGGGTGGTGGTGGATCCATCGCCCCGCGTTCGGGCAGGCGCTCCAGGTCGGTCTCGGTGCCCGCCCGGCGACGCCGGCGAACTGCCAGCCGAACGACCACGAGCCGTAGCCAGGCCCCCGGGCGGTCATAGCCCGAGATCCGCCTCCAGCGCTCCGCCGCACGCACGAAGGCTTCCTGGGTGACCTCCTCGGCCGAATCGCTGTTGCCACAGAGCAGGAACGCGAGACGGACCAGGCCCGGATACTCGGACCTGAACAGTTCGTGGAGCCCCTCCTGGTCACCCATGCCTACCTACACACCCCGGCAACAGCATCGCGCTGCAGGGAATCCTGGGCGCCCTTCCCACTCCGGGAGCCTTTCAGCAGAACTCGAGGCCCTCGAAGTCGCCGCTGGTCCGCCAGCGGTGCATCAGATTGAAGAACGCCACCGGCCCCTCGGGGAAGCGCGCCGCGTTGAGGCGCTCCTTGCGTCCGGGCTCGCGCCCCTCGTTGTTGTAGTAGCCGGGCGTGCAGTCGGCGTTCCCGATGAATCCGGTGCCATCCGCGTCGAGCTGGTCGACCCAATCCCTCTCGGCCTGCTCGGTCGCCTCCACCACCTCTCCGGCGCCATCGAGGGAGTGGCGGATGACCGAAGCGATCCGGGTGGCCGCTTCGGTGTAGTTGTGGGTCACGTTCGAGATCAGGTTGGCCCCCTGACTCAACCCGAGGATGAACAGGTTCGGGAACCCGTGCACGTAGGTGCCGTGCAGGCTGCGCATCCCGTCGCTCCAGTAGTCCTGCAGAGTCACCCCGCCGCGGCCGACGACCTCGTAACGGGCCTTGGGGGCGATGTCGACCTCGAAGCCCGATGCCAGCACCAGGCAATCGAGCTCGAAATGCTCATCGCCCACCCACACACCCGAGGCGTCCACCCGTTCCACCCCGCGACCGTCGGTGTCGACGAGGTGCACGGACTCCAGGTTGTAGGTCTGGAGGTACTCGTCGTGGAAGCAGGGCCGCTTGCACAACTGGCGGTACCAGGGCTTGAGTGCCTCGGCGACCTCGGGATCCCTGACGATCGAATCCACGCGGGCGCGGATCTCGTTCATCTTCTCGTCGTCGCTCTCCTCGTAGGCACGCAGGATCAGATCGGGGCCGAAGCTCTCCCCACTGCCCTGGAGGTCGCCCATCATCTGGATCACCCGATCCCGGATCCGCTGGGAGATGTCGGTCCAGCCGTCCATCACCAGGTCCTCATCCGCGAAACCGCCGGTCTGCAGGGTCGCGAAGTTGAGCAACCACCGTTGTTGCCAACCCGGTTCGAGGTCGTCGAAGAACTCCGGATCGAGATCCACGTTCGCCCGCACGTCGATCGACGACGGTGTGCGTTGGAACACGAACAACTCCCGCGAGTCCCTACCCAGCACAGGGATGCACTGCACCGCGGTCGCGCCCGTGCCGACGATCCCGACGCGTTTGTCCGCCAGTGCGGTCATCGGCGATCCATGCCGGTCCCCGCCGGTGTAGTCCCAGTCCCACCTGCTGGTGTGGAAGCAATGGCCCTCGAAGGTCTCCAGACCTTCGATACCGGGAAGCTTGGGCCGGTTGAGCGGCCCGGTTCCCATCGTCACGAACCGCGCCCTGATCTCGTCGCCGCGGTCGGTCGAGATCACCCAGCGATGCGCCGTGGAATCCCAGGTCATGCCCGTGACCTGGGTGGAGAACAGGGCGTTGTCACAAAGCCCGTACTGGTCGGCTATCCGTTGGGCGTGTTCGTGGATCTCGGAGCCGGGAACGTACTTGGCCGAGGGCCGGTGCCCGGTCTCCTCCAGGAACGGCAGGTAGATCATCGCTGCCGTGTCGCACATCGCGCCGGGATAGCGGTTCCAGTACCAGACGCCCCCGACGCCACCGGCGCTGTCGATGAGGCACAGGTCGTCGATTCCCGCCTCGACGAGACGCACCCCGGCGGCCAACCCTGCGAACCCCGCCCCGATGATCGCCGTGGTCACCTCGACGTTGACCGGTTCCCGCGGATCGGTGTCCGCCCAGGGATCGGCCTCGAGGTGTGCGAATCGACCCGACGGCTCGAGATACTGATCGGCGCCCTCGGGCCTCAGACGCTTGTCCCGCTCGATGCGATACCGCTCCCGCAGTGCCTCTGGGTCGACGATCTGCTTCTGCTCTGGTGCTGACGAGGTCTGCATGCGGTGAATGATTACCGCTGTGCCTGCCCCGCGCCGCTGCTGTGTCGACGGTCACATGACCGTCCGGCACATGAGTGGTGGTGGCCCGGGCTGTAGCTACTGTGGGAACCGCTGCAGCTGGCAGCAGAGGGGGAACCACGTGTCCGATCACTCCGTGTCAGTCGCGCCGACCGGCGCACCGACCTCCCCCCAGCCCGAGCTCAAGCTGGGCGCGCTGCCGAAGGCCCTGCTCCGATCGGCGGCGTACTTCACTCCCCCACGCTTCATCCACCGCCGCCGGATGCACCGCTCCGCGGGCATCCCCAGGCCGGGTGCATCTGCGCTGGCTGCGGTGTCGGTGCTGGCCGACGAGGTGGTGCTGGCAGGGTTCAAGATCACCCGCAACCCACCCACCGATGAGGCCTGGGAACGCATCGGGGGCGAAGTCGACGAAGCCCTCGAGCTGTTCGAGCAGCGCGGTTGGCTCGATGATCCGCGCAGCTTCCACGCGACCCCGAGCCCTCCCTCCGACATCGATGTGCGTGATGTGCGCCGCTGGGAACGACTGGGTCTCCGTTGGGAGCAACTCCGCTGGACGAGCACCTGGCAGCCCGACCCCGAGGATCCGGGCGCACAGCGATGGATGTCCTATGACCGCAACCACCGCGGATCCGCCTGGCTGCTGCGCCACGAGGGAGACCAACCCCGGCCGTGGGTGGTGGTGCTGCACGGGACCGAACAGGGCCGGCTACTGGTGGACCAGCGGGTCTTCCGGGCCAAGCACCTCCATGAAGATCTCGGATGCAACGTCGTGATGCCGCTGCTCCCGCTGCACGCGTCGCGCCGACCGAGGACCGCGGCAACCACGGGGTTCCCCACCCTCGACGTGCTCGACAACGTCCACGG
>JAMLGK010000002.1 GCA_023957995.1 Microthrixaceae bacterium
CCCCAGTCACCGATGCCGAGGATCGCCTCGGCATCAGAGGCCACGACGAGATCCACGTCGTCGGGGCCGAGCCCCGTGGCGGCCAGGGCCCGGTCGATTCCGTCGATGTCCTCGACGTTGAGGAATACTCCCCGGGGACGACGGAAGAGGTGGCTGAACTCCTCGATGGCGGTGCCCACGGTCGGCGTGTACACGATCGGGAGCATCTCGGTGACGTGTTCGCCGACCAGTCGGTAGAAGAGCACCTCGTTGGTGTCGTGCAGTCCGGTCAGGAACTCCCACTTGTCGATGTCGGTCTCTGCCGCGAGGAACGACTCGTAGTTGCGCGCCACCTGCTGGTCGAGGGTTTCGACCGCAGCGGGCAGCAGGCCGTGCAGCCCGAGGTGGTCGCGCTCCGCCTGGGTGAATCCGGTACCGCGGTTCAGCTGGGGGTTGTCGAGAACGTCCATCCCACGTGAATGAACGACGAGCGACTTCGACCCGTCGGACTGCGCTTCCACATCGAAGTGTCGAGATGCCACGGAGTAGCCCTTTCAGAGATGTGAGGGCGAACCTAGCCACTGACAGATCGGTTCGCATCCATCTGCGGGGGTGATTTGCAGGATCCACCCCGCGAAGGTGAGCCGCCTCCGCCGACGTCACCGCTAGCGTGATCCGCAACGAGAGGATCCTCGATGGTCGAGTCCATACGTACGAAGTTGCTCTGGGCCGTGATTGTGCTGGCTGTTGTGTTCGCCGGCCTCGCGTTGCTCAGCCCCTGGTACCTGCTTGCAGAGATCATCCTGGTTCCGCTCGCCCTGCTGGGGATCTACGACTTCTTCCAGAAGCGGCACAGCATCCTGCGGAACTTTCCCCTGGCGGGCCACCTGAGGTTCCTCCTCGAGGACATGGGTCCCGAACTCCACCAGTACCTCGTGGAGAACGACACCGACGGGCGGCCGTTCGACCGGGACATCCGCTCGCTCATCTACCAGCGGTCCAAGAACGTGGGCGACAAGAAGCCATTCGGAACCGAACTGAACGTGTACGCGGACGGCTACACCTGGATGGCGCACTCGATCGCACCCCATCCAGTGGTGGAGAACGCAGAGGACAACCTGCGGGTGACGATCGGTGGCTCGGAGTGTTCCCAGCCCTACTCGTCCTCCGTGCTCAACATCTCCGCCATGAGCTTCGGCGCACTGGGCGGAGCGGCCGTGTCGGCGATGAACGCCGGGGCCAAGCTCGGTAACTTCGCCCACGACACCGGTGAGGGGTCGATCTCCCGCTATCACCGCGAACCCGGTGGCGACCTGATCTGGCAGATCGGTACCGGCTACTTCGGCTGTCGCACACCCGACGGCGACTTCGATCCCGAACTGTTCGCGAAGAACGCCACCGACCCGCAGGTCAAGATGATCGAGATCAAGGTCTCGCAGGGCGCGAAGCCCGGCCACGGCGGGATCCTTCCGGGCGCCAAGGTCACCCAGGAGATAGCGGACGCGAGGATCGTCGAGGTGGGCAAGACCGTGTTCTCGCCCACCTATCACAAGGCCTTCTCCACCCCCTTGGAGATGGTCGCCTTCATCGCACAGCTCCGCGAGCTGTCAGGTGGGAAGCCGGTGGGCTTCAAGATCTGCATCGGCGACCCGCGGGAGTTCATGGCCATCGTCCGCGCAATGCTCGAGACGGACATCCTTCCCGACTTCATCGTGGTCGATGGGGGAGAGGGAGGCACGGGTGCCGCTCCGCTGGAGTTCTCCGATTCCCTCGGGATGCCCCTGGTCGAAGGAATGATGATCGTCCAGAACACGATGGTGGGAGCCGGTCTGCGCGACCGGGTGAAGATCGGTGCGAGCGGCAAGCTGGTCTCGGCGAGCGCCATGGCCCGGGCGATGGCCCTCGGTGCCGACTGGTGCAACTCTGCTCGGGGATTCATGTTCGCTGTCGGTTGCATCCAGTCCCAGCGCTGTCACACCAACCGTTGCCCCGTGGGGGTCACGACGCAGGACACGAAGCTCCAGCGGGCCCTGGTCGTTCCCGACAAGGCCCAACGGGTGCACCAGTTCCACCGAAACACCGTGGAAGCGCTGGCGGAGATGGTCGCAGCGATGGGGCTGGACCATCCGTCGGAGTTGCGCCCCGAGCTGGTGGTGAAGCGGATCTCCGATTCGCGGGTGCAGACCTTCTCGGAGACCTATGACTTCTTCGAGGCCGGCGACCTCCTCGAAGGGCGCGCCCTTCCGCGCTTCCAGGCGGCGTGGGACATGTCCACCAGCGCCCGGTTCCGCCCAGAGTTCGTGTCCCGCGAGGGCACCCGCTGATGACCCACAGCACCACAACCGCCCCTACCACCGTCGAGAAAGGCTCCAAACGATGATCGATCTCTCCACCTACAAGTCGAAGGGCGACAAGAAGAACAGCGAGTTCTTCGAGGAGTACCTGCCGCGCATCTACCAGCGTCGGGCCGAGTCGGGTCTTCCCGATCTGGTCGATCAGATGGCCGCCATCGTGGTGCAGGTGTCCCACGGAGATGCGATCGACTACATGGCCGAACTGGCGGTGATGGGGCCGTACCGACTCATCGACGCACGCATCGGTGAGACGCATCGGGTCTACCTGCTCCAGTCGCGCCCCGAATTCCCACGGATGATCGTCATCGAGCCGCTGGCAGCGACCTTCACCGATGAGATCACCCGCTGGAACAAGATGTATCCGCTGTCGGCCCGCAAGCCCAACACCCGCTACGTGGGGGAGGTCTACCGGGCCACCTCCGTGGGCGACGTCCGCGATGCCCTGGAGCCCCAGAACATCCGCTTCGTGTACGACGGAGACACCGAGAATCCCTTCTACTGCAGCGAACACCTCACGTTCACGTTCCTATCGGACTTCACCTACAACAGGGTCGGTTATGTGGACGTCGATCTGGACGACCTCAGCGGTCTGGACATCGGGGACAGGATCACCCTCACGTCGGCCGAGCAGGCGAAACTGGACGCCGCCGCCCAGCTGCAGGCCGACCACGGCATCGCCGACAAGGTGCTCGGTACCGACCACCTCGCCACGCGCATCCTCGCGGGCGACCGGGAGGATGCGATCCTGGAATACCTGACGATGGTTCCCTACTACTTCTGGGGTGCCTACAACATCACCGAGATGAACTCCTCCACGAACGTCACCCGGCATCCCGGGGTCGATGACGACAAGAAGTCACCCGCGCGGGTCTTCACGGCCAACAACACGCCGTCGTTCGTCAACTCGTTCGACAACCTGCCGATGCCCACCGAGGACTTCGTGCGCAACTTCGGACGTCGGATGCACCACATGGCGTACGCGGTCCAGGACGGTCACGTGGTCGACGAGAAGAACGTCGACTACGTGGTGCGCCAGCTCTCGGAGATGGGCACTGCGTTCCTCGCCCACGTGGTCGGTGAGTGCAAGGACGAGCCGAACCTCAAGCAGATCTTCTCCAAGAGCTCGCCGTATTCGATGCTCATCACCGAGTACGTCGAGCGCTGCCACGGGTACGAGGGATTCTTCACCCGGGACAACGTCGCCGCGCTGACCGAGGCCGCAGGGGCTGACGAGCGCTACGAGCACGGTCACGTGTTCGACTGACTCCCCCTTCGTCGACGAACGGAGCCGGCATGCTCACCATCACCACGGCGGGGACGCTCGGGAAGGGGACTCTCGACCCGGGTGCCGAGGTGGCCGCGGTCCGCGTGGCGAGCGACGTGTTGGAGGTCGATCTGCTCGGACTCGGGGCGGCGATCTCGGGGGTGCGGACCGTCGACCGCGACGGTCGATCCGGTTCGGTCCACCTGACCCTCGGGGGCCTGGACCAGTACGCGGATCGATCGCTCAACCCGCATCTCGGTGCGTCGATCGGACGGTATGCGAACAGGATCGCGGGGGCTGCGTTCGTGCTCGACGACCGGACCTACCGATTGGAGGCCAACAACGGCGCCAACACGCTCCACGGTGGATCCCGGGGCTGGGATCGCCGTGTGTGGGAACTGCTCGACACCGAGGTGACCGATCTCGGAGGCACGGCGGTGTTCGGTCTCACCAGTCACGATGGCGACGGTGGGTTCCCCGGCACGATGACAGCGACCGCTACCTTCACGGTGGACCGCGACGTGCTGAGGATCCTCTACGAGGCCCGCACCGATTCCCCGACCGTGGTGTGCATGACCAACCACGGATACTGGAACCTGGCGGGGCGCGGCACGATCGCGCGGCACCGGCTCACCCTCGAGAGCGACCGGGTGTTGCCGGTCGATGACGGCGGAATCCCCACCGGCCGATTCGCAGCGGTGGAGAACACACCGTTCGATCTGCGGTCACCCACCGAGCTGGGACCTGTCGTGGAGTCGGTACCCGGCGGGATCGACCACTGCTTCGTCGTACGAGGGGAGCCTGGCGTGGTGAGGCCCGTCGCTCTGCTCGAGTGCGCCGAGAGTGGTCGGTGGATGTCGGTGCGAAGCGATCAACCGGGGGTGCAGCTGTACACCGGCAACGGTCTCCGGGCACCCTTCGAGGTCCACGGATCGGTGTCGCTGGAGACCCAGGCCTTCCCCGACACACCCAACCGGGTCGAGTTCGGCTCCGCACGCCTCGACCCCGGCGAGGTGTACCGCAACGAGACGGAGTTGCGGTTCGGCACGGGCGCGCCCCCCTCGAGCTGAGGCCGCACCGTCGGTCAGGAACTGTCGGTCAGCCGGGCGTGGGCCGTACCGCGTTGTCGGCGCGTTCAGCGCACGGCGAGGCTTCGGCCAGGGAGAGGTTGGCCGCGGTGTGGATCAGGCCGATGTGGGAGAAGGCCTGCGGAAAGTTCCCGAGCATGCGCTTCGCATCGGGGTCGTACTCCTCCGACAGCAGACCCACGTCGTTGCGGAGGGCCCGGAGGCGCTCGAAGAGCGCTTCTGCCTCGTCGGTACGGCCGATGAACGCGAGGGCGTCGGCCAGCCAGAAGGTCGTGAGCAGGAAGGCGCCCTCGTGACCGGGTAGTCCGTCGGCGTTGTCGGGGCCTGTCTGGTATCGCTTCACGAACCCGTCGACGGTCAGTTCGCGTTGGATGGCGTCGACCGTGGCGATGATCCTGGGGTCGTCCGCCGGCAGGAATCCGACCGAGCACATCAACAGCAGGCTGGCGTCGAGGGTGGTGGCGCCGTAGTACTGCGTGAAGGCCCCCACCTCGGCGTTCCAGCCCTTCTCGCACACCTCGTTGTGGATCGTGTCGCGGAGTTCGCTCCAGCGCTTGACCCTGGTCGTGTCGAGCAGCCCTTCATCGGAGAGGCGCACCGCCCGGTCGAAGGCAACCCAGGCCATCACCTTCGAGTGGGTGAAGTGACGTTGCGGACCGCGCACCTCCCAGATCCCGTCGTCGGGCTGGTCCCACACCTTCTCGAGCTGGGTCATCAGCGCGTCGCCGACCGGGTCATCGGTGTTCTCGCGTCGCAGGCCTCCCCGCGCGGCGGTCAGCACCGAGTCCATCAGCTCCCCGAACACGTCGAGCTGGAACTGCGTGGATGCCTCGTTCCCGATCCGCACCGGAGCGGAGTTCTCGTAGCCCGGGAGCCAGTCCAGTTCCAGTTCGGTGAGTCGCCGCTTTCCCCGCACGCCGTACATGATCTGGAAGTCCCCGGGGTTGCCGGCCACAGCCCTGCGCAGCCAGCGTCCCCATTCGGCCGCCTCCCCCATGTACCCGCTGACGAGGAACGCCTGAAGCGTCATGGTGGCGTCGCGCAACCAGGAGTATCGGTAGTCCCAGTTGCGCACCCCACCGATCCCCTCGGGCAGCGAGGTGGTGGCGGCCGCGCACACCGCTCCGGTGGGCGCATAGGTGAGTGCCTTCAGGGTGATCAGCGACCGGACCACGTCGTCGCGCCAGCCCCCCTCGTAGGTGCAACGTCCCACCCAGTCGGTCCACCAACGTCGGGTCTGTTCCCGCGCTGCGAGGCTGTCGAGGGGGTAGGGCGGGTTGGTGGAGCTGTCGTACCAGGTGAGGGAGAACGAGCGGCGGTTTCCCTGCTCGACCACCCAGTTGGCCACGGTGCTCTGTCCTCGGCCCTCCAGGGGCACTCCGCTGCGCAGACGCAGACCGTCGGGACCCGCAACCATCCGCAGCCCGTCACCGGTGGATTCCACCCAGGGCACGATCGAGCCGTAGTCGAAACGCACCAGTAGTTCGGTCTGCATCTCGACGGTTCCACCGTTGCACTCGACGATGCGGTGGATGGTGGGCTGGTCATGGCCCGGAGGCATGAAGTCGCTGACCGTGACCGATCCGGTGGGTGTCACCCAGGTGGTCTCGAGCACCAGGGTCTCGGGCTCGTAGCGCCGTGTCACCGAGGTGACCTCACCGACCGGTGATATGAGCCAGCGTCCGTGCTCCGGGGTTCCGAGAAGGGCCGCGAAACATGCCCCCGAATCGATCCGGGGGGCGCAGAACCAGTCGATCGAACCGTCGGAGCACACGAGCGCCACGGTGCGGGTGTCGCCGATCAGGGCATAGTCCTCGATCAGGCCGGCCACGGTCAGTCCTCCTCGTCGGGGTGGATCAGCACGCGTGAGGGGCGGTCGTGGCGCATCCACGTCCAGAACCAGTTGGTGAGCGCAGCGGTCTTGGAATCCGCACCGTTCAACAGCGCCAGGTGGACCGCTCCCCAGGTGAGGAAGGCCGGCCTGCCGGTCAGGTGGAGCCCCGGTGGTATCACGCCCACCGCCGCTCCTCGGCCGATGGTGGCCATGGAGCCCTTGTCGATGTAGTGGAAGGGTTCGGGGTCCTTGTGCTTGCGCAACGTCCTGTCGATGGTGCGCCCGATGTGCTCGCCCGCCTGCAGGGCCACCGACCCGAGTTGAGGCAGGACCTCCCCACTGCGGGCATCCTTCGCCCAGGCGAGGTCGCCCGCCACGTACACCTCCGGGTGCTCGGCAAGGTTCAGTAGCGGCCCGACCGGAACCCTGCCGTGTTGGAGATCGTCGCTCAGCGAAGCTGCGAGCGGGCTCGTGGTGAGACCGGCTCCCCACACGGTGGTCGGAGCATTGATCACCTCGCCGGATCCCAATGTGACCGACCCCTGGTCGATCTGCGCGACGGACTCGCCCAGGCGCACGGTGACCCCTCGTTCCTCGAGCGCTTCCTTGGTGTATTCGCTCATCGACTCGTTGAACATCCGCAGGAGCCGGTCCCCGTGCTCCACCAGGGTGATGCTGGCGTTGCCGATCGGGTAGCGGGGGGCATCGCGGGCCATGGTCACATAGAGGAGGTCAGCCATCGCCCCCGCGGTCTCCACGCCGGTGGGACCGCCGCCCACGATCACCACGTCCATCATCTCGGGAGCTTCGGGCGGCGGCGCCTTCACAGCGGCCTCGAACTGTTCGAGCACATGGTTCTTGAGCCGGATCGCGTGGTTCAGCGTGTACAGCGGGAACGCATGCTCATCAGCACCTGGGGTCCCGAAGAAGTTGGCGCGAGCTCCCAGACCCACCACGAGGTAGTCGTAGGTCTGATCCTCCCAGTCCTCGAAGGTGACATTGCGGGCGGCGATGTCGATGCCGCTCACCTTCGCGGTGACGAAGCGGAGGTTGGGTTGGTTGTCGACGTACTCGCGGACCGGGTGGCCGACGGTCTCGGGATCGAGGATGTCGGTCGCCACCTGGTAGAGCAGCGGCTGGAACGTGTGGTAGTCGTGGCGGTCCACCAGCACCACGTCGACCGGGGCCTTCGCCAGCTTCCGGGCGGCTCCCAGGCCTGCGAAGCCTGCCCCGAGGATCAGCACTTTGGGCACGGATGTCATTCGGCCAACCTATCGGCCGTGAATCGCATCCCGGGTCGGAACCGATCCGGGATCGCTACGGTGTAATGCACCTGAGCGGAAGGACCACCGATGAGCGCAGCCGAACCGATACGCCTGGTGCTCTCGGACGTGGACGGCACACTCATCAACTCCCGGCGAGAACTGACCCCGGCGACCGTCGACGCCGTGGGACGACTGCGGGATGCCGGTGTGATGTTCGCGGTCACCAGTGGACGGCCACCCCGCGGGCTCTCGATGCTCATCGATCCCCTCCGGATCGACACCCCGTTGGCGGCGTTCAACGGCGGCGAGTTCGTGTCTCCGGCGATGGAGGAGCAGCGGACCCTCGACGTCCCGGCCGATCTGGTCGAACCGATCATCTCGACCATGAGGTCCCACGGACTGTTCGCGTGGCTCTACTCCGGAGCCGAGTGGTACGTCACCGATCCTTCCGGCACCCACGTGGCGCAGGAAGCCGCAACCGTCGAGTTCCAGCCCACGGTGGTCGACACTCTTGCCGGCGTCGGTCCGGTGGCCAAGATCGTGGGTGCCAGCGACGACCACGAAGCGGTGGCCCGGGCCGCCGAGGCCACCCGGGCCGAATTCGGCCATTCAGTCTCCGCCGCGCGTTCGCAGCCGTACTACCTCGATGTCACGCATCCGAACGCCAACAAGGGAGCGGTGGTGACCCACCTGGGCAGGGAGTTCGACATTCCGCTCGAATCGGTGGCGACCCTGGGGGACATGCCCAATGACGTGCTCATGTTCGCCCACTGTGGGACGAGCATCGCGATGGGGAACGCATCGCTGGAGGTGCAGCGTTCGGCTCGTCATGTGACCGATTCGAATGATGAAGATGGTTTCGCCCGGGCGATCGACCGGTTCGTGCTCTCGGGTTCCTAGGGTGGAGTCGTGAACGACCAACACGTCACCAACCCCCCGGCAGGTGGATCGCCCGGAGGCGGCGACGACCGCGTTCCCAGCTCTGTGATCGGCGTGGACATCGGTGGCACCGGCGTCAAGGCCGCACTGGTCGACCTCGATCAGGGTGTCATGGCGTCGGAACGCGAACGCATCGAGACCCCCCATCCGGCAACTCCCGAGGCCGTTGCGGACGTGGTCGATCAACTGGTGACGAAGCTCGGTGGTGCCGACCGCGTGGGAATCACCGTTCCGGCGGTGGTCCGATCGGGAGTGGTCCGCACCGCGGCGAACATCGACGACGCCTGGATCGGCACCGACGCGGGCGCCCTGTTCTCGGGCCGCCTGGGTCAGGACTGCACCGTGTTGAACGATGCCGACGCGGCTGGGATCGCCGAGATGCGATTCGGCGCCGGTGCCGGGCACACCGGAGTGGTGATCGTGATCACGCTCGGTACCGGGATCGGAAGCGCCATGTTCTCCAACGGTGTACTCGTGCCCAACACCGAACTGGGCCACCTCCACTTCAAGGGCGACGACGCCGAGAAGTACGCATCCGGGTTGGTTCGCGAGACGGAGGACCTGAGCTGGCACCAGTGGGGGCACAGGGTCGGGCGGTACCTACGGTTGCTCGACCATCTCTTCTCACCCGAGCTGTTGATCATCGGCGGCGGTGTGTCCAAGAAGTTCGACAAGTATTCGGAGTACATCCGCGACAAGATGGACGGTGACACCGAGGTCGTTCCGGCGCGAACCCTGAATGCGGCAGGGATCGTCGGAGCTGCACTCGCTGCCACCGAGAAACCCGGATCGTGAGAGCCGGCGAGCGGACGCCGGAGCCGGATCCGAAGAGGCTAGGAGCGCCCAGATGACTTCACCCACGAACAAGCTTCACGAGATGGGTCAGAGCCTGTGGCTCGACAACATCACCCGGGAGATGCTCGACGAGGGAACGATCGAGCGCTACATCGAGCAGTACTCGGTGACCGGCCTGACCTCCAATCCATCGATCTTCGACAAGGCGATCGAGGGTGGCGGCTATGACGCCGCCATCGCCGCGAAGTCAGCAGATGGGCTCGAGGGGGAGGACCTCTTCTTCGAGCTGGCCATCGAGGACCTCCGACGGGCTGCGGACATGTTCGCCCCGGTTCACTCCAGCACCGGGGGAGTTGACGGCTTCGTGTCACTCGAGGTGTCGCCAGAACTGGCCTATGACACAGAGTCCACGGTTGCTGCGGCCCGCGACCTCCATGCGAGGGCGGATCGCGACAACCTCTTCATCAAGATCCCCGGTACTGCCGAGGGGCTTCCGGCAATCACCGAGACGATCGCCGCGGGTGTGCCGGTCAACGTGACCCTCCTGTTCGATGCGGCCCAGTACCTCGCCGCCGCCGAGGCATACATGGCGGGCATCGAGCGGCGCCTCGAGGCGGGGGATGATCCGGCCGTCACCAGCGTCGCCTCGGTGTTCATGTCCCGTTGGGACAAGGCGGTGGCCGATGAAGTACCGGAACACCTGAAGAACCACCTGGCGCTTGCGGTCGGTGGTCGGACCTACCGGGCGTACCGCGAGCTGTTGGGATCGGAGCGGTGGAAGAAGCTCGAGGCAGCCGGAGCGCGGCCCCAGCGGTTGCTGTGGGCCTCGACCAGTACCAAGGACCCTGCCGCCCCGGACACGCTGTACGTCAGTGGCCTGGCCGCTCCTGACACGGTCAACACGATGCCCGACGTCACGCTCGAGGCCTTCCACGACCACGGTGAACTGGGAGACCCCATGCCGGTGGACGGAGGGGACTGCGAGGCGATGCTGGCTCACTTCGAGGATGCCGGTGTGGACACGGCCGTGCTGGCGGGCCGGTTGCAGTCCGAAGGGGCCGAGGCGTTCGTCAAGTCGTGGAATGCACTCATGGAGCGGATCCGGGAACAGAGCAGCGCCGTTGCCTGAGCACCACGAGGAGCAGTCATGAACGATCCATCCGCACCGGCGGTACCTCTTCGCGAACGCCCGGCCTGGGCCGCGCTGGAGGCCGAACACCAGAGGTTGGCCCACGTCCACCTCCGGGAGTTGTTCGACGAGGACGACGGTCGTGGCGCCACGATGACCGTCGAGGCCCTCGGGCTGTACCTCGACTACTCGAAGAACCGGGTGTCGGCGTCGACCATGTCGCACCTGATCGAACTGGCGGAGCAGTCGGGGCTGCGCGAGCACATCGACTCGATGTTCGCGGGTGATCGCATCAACGTGAGCGAGGACCGCTCGGTGCTGCACGTCGCGCTCCGGATGCCCCGGGATGCCCAGCTGGTGCTGGACGGTCGCGACGTCGTCGCTGAGGTGCACGATGTGCTCGACCGCATGGGCGTCTTCGCCGACCAGATCCGCTCGGGGACCTGGAAGGGCTACACCGGTCACCGGATACGCAATGTGGTCAACATCGGCATCGGTGGTTCGGATCTCGGGCCGGTCATGGCACACGAGGCCCTGCGCGCCTTCAGCGACAGGGACCTGAACATTCGATTCGTGTCCAATGTCGACTCGACCGACCTGGTCGAGTCGACCCGCGACCTGAACCCGTCCGAGACACTGTTCATCGTGGCGTCCAAGACCTTCTCGACCCTCGAGACGATGACGAACGCCCATTCGGCGCGGCGTTGGGTGCTGGACGCGCTCGGCGGCCCCGGCACTGCCGAGGCCGACGTGGTGGAACGCCACTTCGTGGCGGTCTCCACCAATGCCGAACGGGTGACCGAGTTCGGGATCGACACGCGCAACATGTTCGGATTCTGGGACTGGGTCGGCGGTCGCTACTCGATGGACTCCGCGATCGGACTCTCCACGATGGTGGCGGTGGGACCGGATCGCTTCGCAGAGATGCTCGCGGGCTTCCACGACATGGATGAGCACTTCCGCACCACCCCGTTCGCCGAGAACCTGCCGGTGATCCTGGGTGTGCTGGCGGTCTGGTACCGCAACTTCTTCGGTTGCCAGACCATGGGGGTGATGCCGTACTCGCAGTACCTGAAGCGGTTCCCGGCCTACCTGCAGCAACTGACGATGGAATCCAACGGCAAGCACGTCACCCTGGCCGGCGAACACGTGGATGCCGACACCGGAGCCATCTACTGGGGCGAGCCGGGCACCAACGGCCAGCACAGCTTCTACCAGCTGATCCACCAGGGCACGACGATGATCCCGGTCGACCTGATCGGCTTCGCCAACACCTCCAACCCCCTCGGTGACCACCACGACCTGTTGAGTTCGAACGTGTTCGCACAGGCCAAGGCGCTGGCGTTCGGCAAGACGGCCGAGGAGGTGCGCTCCGAAGGGACTCCCGAGGAGGTCGTGCCCCACCGGGTGATGGAGGGGAACCGACCCACCAACGTGATCCTCGCCGACTCGCTCACTCCCTACCGTCTGGGCACGCTCGTGGCCCTCTACGAACACAGCGTGTTCACCCAGGGAACCATCTGGGGGATCGACAGCTTCGACCAGTGGGGAGTCGAACTGGGCAAGGTGCTGGCGAAGGAGATCGCCCCGCAGCTCATCGACAGCGAGGAACCTGTGCTCGAACACGACTCGTCCACCAACGAGCTGATCCGCCGCTACCGCGCCATGAAGAACGCCTGAGAACGACACGCCTGAGGAGGCAACCGTGACCACCAACGAAGCCGGCAGGACCGAATCGGTGCAAGCCGGGGTACCCACCACCGATCGCCCCATGCAGTTGGGGATGATCGGGCTGGGCAGGATGGGCGCCAACCTCGTGCGCCGACTCATGCGAGCGGGCCACCGTTGCGTGGTCTACGACGTGAACCCCGATGCCGTGGCGGCACTCGAGGCAGAGGGAGCGGTGGGAGCGACGACCCTGGAGGAGTTCGTCGGAGCACTCGAGATCCCGCGTGCCGTGTGGATCATGGTCCCCGCCGGGTACGTGCAGGGGACAGTCGACCAACTGGCCGGCCTGCTCGATCGCGACGACGTGGTGATCGATGGGGGCAACTCCTACTACCGGGACGACATAGCCAGGGCGAAGCAGCTCGCCGATGCCGGTGTGCACTACGTGGACTGCGGCACCTCCGGAGGCGTGTGGGGCCTGGATCGTGGCTACTGCCTGATGATCGGCGGCGACGACACGGCGGTCGGACGCCTGGACCCGATCTTCGCAACCATCGCACCCGGGGAGGGCAACGCGGAGCCGACGCCCGGTCGACCGGCCGGCGGAACCGCCCAGAGCGGCTACCTGCACTGCGGTCCCAGCGGAGCGGGCCATTTCGTGAAGATGGTCCACAACGGTGTGGAGTACGGGATGATGGCCGCCATCGCCGAGGGCCTCAGCATCATCAAGCACGCGGATGCCGGGCTTCACCAGCAGGAGATCGATGCCGAGACGACTCCGTTGCGTGATCCCGAGTACTACTCCTACGAGATCGATGTGGGCGAGGTGGCAGAGGTCTGGCGACGCGGATCGGTGATCGGGTCCTGGCTGGTGGATCTCACCGCGGCTGCCCTCGCCGAGTCCCCCGATCTTGCCGACTACGCGGGTCGGGTATCGGATTCCGGGGAAGGACGTTGGACCGTGATCGCCGGCATCGAGGAGGGCGTGCCCGCCAGTGTCATCGCGGCGGCCCTGAACGAGAGGTTCGAATCGCGCGATCTCGGCAACTTCACCGGCAAGGTCCTCTCCGCCATGCGCGGTGAGTTCGGTGGGCACGCAGAGAAGCCGGCCGGGGGAAGCTGAGCCAATTGCACCACGAACTCGAGCTCTACACCGACGGGGCAGCTGTCGCTGCGGCGGCCGCCGATCATGTGGTGGACGCTGCGGCTGCAGCAGTGGCCGAGCGCGGACAGTTCCACTTCGCGGTGAGCGGAGGACACACACCGTGGGAGATGTTCGCGGTTCTGGCCGAGCGCGATCTGCCCTGGGAACAGGTGGTGATCTACCAGGTGGATGAGCGGGTGGCCCCCGAGGGCGACCCGGATCGCAATCTCGCACACCTCACCACCGCCCTGGCGGGTGCTCCGGCATCGGTGGTTCCGATGCCGGTGGAGGATCCCGACGTGGACCGCGGAGCGAGCCTCTACGCGCAACGACTGCCCGAACGCTTCGACCTCGTCCACCTCGGTCTCGGTCCGGACGGACACACGGCGTCGTTGGTGCCCGGTGATGCGGTACTCGATGTCACCGATCGTCCGGTCGCCCCCACCGCCGGTGAGTACCAGGGCCGCCGCCGCATGACCTTGACCTACCCCGGCATCGCCCGGGCTGCGCGGTTGCTGTGGCTCGTGACGGGTGCGTCCAAGGTCGAGCCGCTGGCGAAGCTCCTCGCCGGAGACAGGTCGATCCCAGCGGGTCGGGTCACCGCCGGTCGATCCGTTGTGATGGCCGACAGAGATGCCGCTGGAACCGCGTCGAGTTGACCCCGAACCCCGGAGAAACGCCATGAACGAACTGAAACCAGCGAACCATGTGATCGTGCTCTTCGGTGCCACCGGAGACCTGGCGGCGCGCAAGTTGATTCCGGGTTTCTTCCACCTGAGCGAGGTGGGTCTGATGCCCGAGGACTTCCGCATAGTCGGCACCTCGCGACGCGAGGTCAGCGAGGACGACTTCCGCCAACACGCCCACGATGTGGTCCAGCAGTTCGGGCGCTCCAAGCCGGTCGGGGCGTCCTGGGACGCCTTCGTCGAACGGCTCTCCTACGCATCATCGTCGGCTGACGACACCTCGTCGCTGGCCGCTGCGGTCCAGGGAGCCGAGGTCGAGCTGGGCTCGGGCACCGAGATCATGCACTACCTGTCGATCCCTCCGGTGGCGATGCCGGGGATCGTCCAGGCGCTGGGTACTGCGGGCCTCGCCGGGCCGGAGGCGAAGGTCATCCTCGAGAAGCCGTTCGGCACCGACCTCGACTCGGCAAAGGCGCTCGACGCGCTCCTGCACACGGTGTTCACCGAGGAGCAGATCTTCCGCATCGACCACTTCCTCGGCAAGGAGGACGTGCAGAACATCCTGGCGGTCAGGTTCTCGAACCGGCTGTTCGAGCCGGTCTGGTGCAAGGAGCACGTCCGGAACATCCAGATCGACGTGCCCGAGACCCTCGGGGTGGAGAACCGGGCGAAGTTCTACGACGCCACCGGAGCGTTCCGCGACATGGTCGTGACACATCTCTTCCAGGCCCTGGGCTTCGTCGCGATGGAGGCCCCCCGGGCCTTCACCGCCGAGGCGCTGCACGCGGAGAAGCAGAAGGTCTTCGATGCCCTCCAACCGTTGGACCCGGCCAGGGTCGTGCGTGGACAGTACGAGGGCTATCTCGATGCCGACGGAGTGGCGCAGGGTTCCGACACCGAGACGCTGGTGGCGGTCGAGGCGCGCATCGACACCCCGCGCTGGGACGGCGTGCCGATCTACCTGCGCACCGGCAAGAAGATGCCGGTGGGCAAGCGTGTGATCACGGTGAAGCTCAAGCACCCGCCGATGGGGATGTTCGACGGGCAGGAGACCCACGGCAACGAGCTCGTGTTCGAGATCGGGGAGCCCGGCCACATCCGCGTGAACTTCACCGCCAAGGAACCAGGAGCGACCATGGGCCTCGGGGATGCCCACATGGACTACGACTACAAGCAGAACTTCGATCCCCGCTGCGAACTCGAGGCCTACGAACGCCTTCTGCACGATGCGATGCTGGATGACCACATGCTGTTCAACAGGGCGGAGGGGATCGAACGTCTCTGGGAGGTGAGCGCTCCGCTGCTGGAGGCGCCTCCCCGGGCGCAGTCCTATGCGCCGGGCACCTGGGGGCCGAGCGCGGTCGACGACCTGATCGCCCCTCACCACTGGCGCCTGCCTCTGCACTGAACGCGAGGGGTCCGTTCACGGTCCTGCCCGACGCGTGCTGCCGGCAGCTGGCAGGATTGGTCGCCATGGAGGGGCCGGCCAAGGCAGTTCTCGGGTCTGTTGCGGCGGTGGCCGTGGCCGTCGTCGTGGCGTTCGCGGGTGCTTCCGGTGGTGTGAGCCGTGGCGGAGTGCCCGTGGTCCTCTGGGCGACCGCGGTGGCGTTCGCTGTCAACTGGGTGGTGTTCGTGCCGTCCTGGCTCACCCGCACCGAGCGGTACTACGACCTCACCGGCACCCTCAGCTACCTGACCGTCATGCTGCTCGCGATCGTGATGGTGGGCCGCTACGACCCGCGGTCGCTCCTGCTGACCGGACTCGTGGCGGTCTGGACCACCCGCCTGGGCACCTTCCTCTTCCGCCGAATACGCAAGGCGGGGTCCGACTCCCGCTTCGAGAGGATCCTGACCGATCCGGCGCAGCTGTTCATGACCTGGACCCTCCAGGGGCTGTGGGTCTCCCTGACCCTGGCAGCAGCCCTCGCCGCCGTGACCAGCACCACCGAGGAGCCCCTGGCGTGGTGGTGGCTGGCGGGAGCGGCGCTGTGGACAGTCGGGTTCGTGCTGGAGTCGGTCGCCGACCTGCAGAAGTCGAGGTTCCGGGCCGATGATTCCAACCGTGGGGACTTCATCACCAGCGGTGTCTGGGCGTGGTCCCGTCACCCGAACTACCTCGGTGAGATAATGCTGTGGACCGGCGTGGCACTCATCGCGCTGCCGGCTCTTCAGGGATGGCAGTTCGTGACCCTGATCTCACCGCTGTTCGTGTTCGTGTTGCTCAGGTACATCAGCGGGATACCGCTGCTCGAGCGGAGCGCCCGCAGGCGCTGGGGTGATGACCCGCGTTGGCTCGCCTACCAGCGGAACACCCCGATGCTCCTGCCGCGCCGTCCGCGCCCGGACCCGGTGGCAGACGGGGGAGCGACCGGGTGAGCCGCGGGGGGCGGGTGTCGGGTGCCGGCCGTCGCCGGACCGTTTCGATCACGGTGGTTCTGGCGTTCGCAATGTGCGCCAGTGTGGTGCTGCCGCTCGCGGTTGCACTGCTGGGCCTGGTTGACCTGGTGAGGTTGAGGCCGAGGCTTCCGCTGGCGCGCCTGTTCCTGTTCGGGCTCTGTTGGGCATGGCTGGAGGTGCTGGGCGTGGCCGCGGCCGCCGGGCTGTGGCTGATGCGACGGGCCGGTGACGTCGATGCCCACTACTCGCTGCAGGCCTGGTGGGCCGACAAGCTGATGGCGTCCCTGCGCATCACCTGCGGTCTGACCCCCGAGGTGAGTGGAGTCGACCGGATCCGCCCCGGCCCGACGGTCCTGCTGGTGCGTCATGCGAGCCTGGCCGACTCGTTGCTCACCGCCTGGGTGATCACTGCCCGCGCCGGGCTGCGGCCCCGGATCGTAATGAAGCGGGAGTTGTTGGTGGACCCGTGTCTGGACATCGTGGGTAACCGACTCCCCAACTGCTTCGTCGATCGGTCGGCTGCGGACTCGGGTCCGGAGCTCCGATCGATCGCTGAGATGGCCGTGGGTCTCGACACCGGTGATGTGGCGGTGCTGTTCCCCGAGGGAACGCGTGTCAATACTGCCAAGAGACGCCGATCACTCGATTCGATCGCCAGGAGCGATGCCGACAGAGCGGCTCGGCTGGAGGACCTGCAGCACCTGCTGCCTCCGCGGCCGGGCGGAGCCGCGGCGCTGTTGGCGGCCGCCCCGGAGGCCGAACTGTGCGTCGGCTGGCACGTGGGGTTCGAGGGTCTCGACACGTTCCCGGGAATCATTGCGGCACTGGGGCGCAGGCGAACGCCGGTTCGCATGCGTTTCGAGCGGTTGGCGCGACCGGGTGCTGCCTCCGCCGACGGGGGATCTGGCGACATGGGGTTCAGAGGTGGTGCTGCTGGATCCGAGGCCGAGTTCCTCCGGTGGCTCGATGGGGTCTGGCTGGAGTTGGACCGCGAGGTGGACCACCTGCTGAGCACCGGGGGCGGGCGCTGAGAGAGCCTGCCCCGGTGGCGGTGGAGCCTCCGCTACGGTCGCGCCATGGTCCCCGATCCCACACAATCCACGAAGCCCTTCAAGGGGCGTGCGATCGATCTCCTCGATGGAGCCTTCTACGCGGAGGATCCCTATCCCACCTATGCCTGGATGCGCGAGAACGCTCCCGCCTACTGGGATTCCGGGAACGAACTCTGGGGGATCTCGCGCTACGACGACGTCGTCTCCATCGAACAACGCAAGAAACTGTTCATCAACAGCGACCAGGACAAGGGCGGGTACCGGCCCAACCTTCCAGCGGATCCGGCGATCATCGGTCTGGATGATCCACACCACTCGCTGCGCCGCAAGCTCGTGTCGCGGCGCTTCACCCCGCGTGCTGTCAGCAGGTTCGAGGACCACGTACGTGACGTGGTCCGCTCGCTGATCGACACCGCGCTGGCCCATGGTGGTCCGGTCGAGATCGTGTCGGAGTTGGCCGCCCCGCTTCCGGCTGAGATGATCGGCCTGCTCCTGGGGTTCCCCGCCGAGATGACCCCCAAGCTCCAGGAATGGTCTGAGCGTTCGATAATGCTCGGTGGAGGCCCCCGCTACATGAACGACGAGGGCGTCGCAGCCGTCATGGACTTCGCGGCCGCCTCGGCAGAGCTGTACGAGCACAAGCAGGGCTGTCCCGCTGACGACGTGATGTCCGTCTGGACCACGGCGGAGGTGCCCGGTCATGAGTTCGGCCTCGATCAGGTGATCTCCGACTGCCTGCTGCTGCTCGACGGAGGCGCCGAGACGACCCGGACCGTCATTGCCCGCACCCTGTTGGAACTGGCGGCGCGACCCGATCAGTGGGCACTCCTGCGCGACGGAGCCGACCTGGAGGTGGCCACCGAGGAGTTCGTTCGCTGGGTCACGCCCATCCACAACATGTGCCGGGTGGCCACCGAGGACACCGAGGTGGGCGGCGAGACGATCCGGGCGGGCGACCAGGTGGTGCTGATGTACCCCTCGGCCAACCGCGATACGGCCCACTTCGATGATCCCGAGGAGTTCGATGTGACCCGGCATCCGAACCACCACCTGTCGTTCGGGTTCGGAACCCACTTCTGCCTCGGGGCCTCGCTGGCCCGACTCGAGATCAGGATCTTCTTCGAGGAACTCCGTGAGCGCGTGGCCGAGCTCGCAGCGGTACCGGACTCCGTCGTGGAGATGCCGAACGCGTTCGTCTACGGGCTGTCGTCGGCCGAGATGACCTTCACCCCCAGCTGATCCGCTGACCCGGCCGCCCCGGGTCGGGTGTGCTGAGCCGGTCCGGTGCTGTGTTCCCCGGGCGGCCGGCCCGTTGCCTACTCCTCGAGGCAGTCGGGTTGTTCGGCGAGTATCCAGCTGAACAGCGGCTGCGCGCTGAACCAGCCCGCCAGGGGTGTACCCAACTGGGCGTGGGTTGCGCTGGCCACGTCGTCCGGTATCGGCTTGGGAGTTCCCGCGGACTCGGCCAACAACTGGGCCTGGCAGGTCCGCTCCATGGTCGCGAACCAGAAGGTGGCCTCGTCGACGGATTGTCCGACGGTGACGAGGCCGTGGTTGGCCAGAACCGCGGCCTTGTGACCGCCCAGGGCGGTGGCGATGCGTTTGCCTTCCTGCACGTCGTTGGCGACGCCGCCGTACTCGGTGTCGAGGCCGTGGTCCTCGAAGAAGATGCACGCATCCTGGGTCAGCGGCAGTACCGGGCGGTGCAGGGACGAGAACGCCTTGCCGTAGACCGAGTGGGAGTGCGCGGCCGCGACCACGTCGGGGCGTGCCTCGTGAATGGCCGAGTGGATGGCGAAGGCGGCCTGGTTGACCGGCCAACTGCCCTCGACGACCTCACCGCGGTGGTTGACCAGGATCAGGTCGCGCACTCGGATCTGCTTGAAGCTCATGCCGAAGGGATTGACCCAGAAGTGGTCGAGCCGTTCGGGGTCGCGCGCGGTGATGTGCCCGGCAACTCCCTCGTCGAATCCCAGGCGACCGAAGATGCGGAACGCAGCAGCGAGGCGTTGTTTGCGGTGGAGACGCTCGTCCTCGGGTGATCGGTCGAAGACGGGCCACAGCGGTTCTGGCGGTTCTGACATGCCTCCAGCCTAAGGCTTCTGGTCCGGGTGTCCCCAGCGGCTCTGGCGGGGTCGGTCCGGCCGGCGGGCCGCCCGGATCCTCAGTCGTCCGACTCCTGGGCGAGTGCCTGGGACTTCGCCCATCGGTAGTCCGCCTTGCCCGAGGGCGAGCGGACCATCTCGTCGACCAGGACCACTCCGCGTGGAGCCTTGTAGCCGGCGATCTTTCCCTTCACGAACTCGTGCAGATCATCGACGCTCGGTGAGCTTCCCTCCCGGGCCACGACCACTGCGGTGACGCGCTCACCCCAACGATCGTCCGGGACACCCACCACGACGGCGTCGAACACGTCGGGGTGGCCCTTGAGCACCAGCTCGACCTCCTCGGGGTAGATCTTCTCGCCACCGGAGTTGATGGAGACCGAACCCCGGCCCAACAGCGTGATGGTTCCGTCGGCCTCGGTCACGGCCATGTCGCCGGGGATCACCCAACGCTCACCGTTGATCGTCGGGAAGGTCTCCGCGGTCTTCTTCTCGTCCTTGTAGTAGCCGAGAGGGATGTGCCCACGGCGCGCCAGACGGCCGATCACCCCGTCGCCCGGCTGCGTCGGATTCCCCTGGTCGTCCAACACGATCGTGTGATCCCCGAAGGTGAACTGCGGTCGGCCCTGGTCGTCAGCGCCTGCATGGGTTCCCTGGTAGCCGGTCTCGGAGGCGCCGAGAGCGTCGTACATGATCACGTTCGGAAGCACCTCGGCGTAGCGCTGCTTGACCGCCGGAGACAGGATCGCCCCACCCGAGCTGATGAGGAACAGCGACGACAGGTCGAAGTCGTCGCGCTTCTCCGCAAGGGCTTCCACCAGTGGTCGTGCCTGGGCATCGCCCACCAGGTTCATCACCATCGCCTTGTCGTCGGCGGCGATGCGCCAGACCTCGAGCGGATCCATCTTGCGAGCGGCGCTCAGCAGCATCTTGGTGCCCTGGAGGGCGTTTCCGGTGGAGGTCCACTGGGCCGCGCCGTGCATGAGCGGCGCCACCGGGAATCCGACCGCCGGGCTCGATGCGGCGGCTCGTTCAGCAACCTCTCCCGGACGCTCGATGGGTTCGCCGAGCGCGGTCACGATCGGACCGATGGTGGACAGGAAGAAGTCCTTGTGGGTCCACATCACACCCTTTGGCATTCCGGTGGTACCACCGGTGTAGAGGATGTACAGATCGTCGTTGCTGCGTTCCTCGAAGTCGCGCTCCGGTGACGACCCGGCCAGCACCGTCTCGAAGTCCTCCGAGCCGGCTGCATCGAGGTCGACGTCGGTCCCGTCGGCCCATCCGATGGCGGTCGCCAGGTCGGGAAGGTCACCTCGGATCCGTTCGAGCAGGGGAGCGAACTCGGCGCCGTGAACCACCGCCCGTGCATCGGAGTTGTCGAGCAGGTACTGCAACTCGCCCTCGACGTAGCGGTAGTTGACGTTGACCGGAACGGCCCGCAGCTTCCACGCTGCCCACTGCGCTTCCACCCACTCGTTTCCGTTGTAGCCGTAGACCGCCACCTTGTCGCCCGGTCCGACCCCGCGGGTCGCCAACGCGTGTGCGAGGCGGTTGGCGCGCGCCTCGAGTTCAGCGAGGGTGAACTCGCGCCGACCGCCGTGCGCGTTGGGCACGACCACGGCCGGTCGCTCGCCGATCACGTCCACGACCGACTCGAACAGGTCGGCCAGGTTCCAGGTCTTGGGTTCGCTCATCCGAGCACCATACCCACCGCCCGGACCCCGGTTCCTCCCGGATCCGGTTCGGGGGACCGTGCCGGAGATCGGGGAATACCTCACCGTGGGTGGAGACCTGCCCGTTTCGGTGGACCCCGCCCGGGGTAGGTTCCTGATACGGAATCCATCGGTTAGGGGAGCGACATGCCCAGGACAGCGGAACGGATAGCCCAGGCCGAGGACGGCATCGCCCAGGTCCAGACGGTCCTCGAGCACGCTCAGAGCGCGCTCGAGGTCGCCGGAAACGTCGAGGAAGCGGCGCGCAGGAGCCGGCGCTGGCTCAAGGTGCTTCTGGTGCTGGGAGTGCTCGGTCTGGTCATCCTGATCGTCATCAAGATCCGCGAGCGGGACGAGGACTCCCACCCACCGACGGACGACCACGGATCCGGCGCCCCATCGACGTCCGCGCCGTGACCTCCGTCAGGACCGTGATCCCGGGCCGGACCGTGATCCCGGCGGGGTCGCTACAGTTCTGAACCCCGACAGGCCGATGAGGTGGGCATGAGACCACGCCTCAGCCTGCGTCCCGACCGACAGAGGCGATTCCGGCTGCAGCTGGTATGTGTTCTCGCAGCTCTGCTCCTGGCCGTGTCCGCATGTGTCCCGGCAGCCCCCACACCCACAGATGTCGGCGTGGTCGGTTCGATCCCCGGCTTCGACAAGCCGTGGGACATCGCCTTCGCCCCCGATGGCACCGCCCTGATCACCGAACGCGGTGGAACGCTGGCCGCTGTAGTCGGTGGCTCCCGCCGGCTCGTCGCCGCGGTGCCGGGCGTGGTCGCCGCCGGCGAGGGTGGTCTGATGGGCCTGGAGGTGGATCCCGGTTTCGCAACGAACCGCACCATCTACATGTGCCTCGCACACGGCACCGGCTCGGTGGTGATCGACGTCAGGGTCGTCTCCGCGGTGGTCGGGGCGGGCTATTCGGGACTCACCTCGCTCACCCCGCTGCTCACGGGGATAGATGCGGGAGCGGGCAATCGGCATCTCGGCTGCCGGTTGGCGATCGGCCCGGACGCCATGTTGTGGGTCACCACCGGTGATGCGGCCAGAGGGTCGAACCCCCAGGACCCCGACAGCCTCGCCGGAAAGGTCCTCCGCCTGACGACCGGCGGTGATCCGGCGCCGGGCAACCCCGGAGGTGCGCTCGATCCGTACGTGTACACGTTGGGCCACCGCAATCCGCAGGGACTTGCGTTCAGGCCATCTGACGGTGCGGCGTTCTCGGTGGAGCACGGCCCGGGCTGCGACGACGAGATCAACCTGTTGACCGCGGGTGCCAACTACGGCTGGGCTCCCACGGGTGGCACCGGGGGATACGGCGAGGCCGTACCGATGACCTTCGCAGGCGGTGTCCCGTCGGTCTGGTCCAGCGGATGTCCCACGATCGCTCCTTCGGGCGCGGCGTTCGTGTCCGGTCCCCAATGGGGTCAGTGGGACGGCCAACTGGTGGTGGCCGTGCTCAAGGGCTCCCAGCTGCGCTTCGTGCGCCTCGACGGATACGCGGTCGCCGGAACGGACGTCCGCATCACCGACCGGGGGCGGCTACGTGCGGTCGAGATGGGCCCCGACGGCGCCCTCTGGGTGGCCCAGGACTCGACCAACGGATCGATCCTCCGGATAGCACCCGACTGAGCCCGCGCATCGGCGCAGTCCCGGGCGCTACGGTTCGCACCCGATGACCACTGAACGAACCACACCCGAAGACCTCTTCTCACTCGCTGGGCGAACTGCTGTGGTGACGGGGGGCACCAGCGGGATAGGGCTCATGATCGCGGGCGGATTCGCGGATGCTGGTGCCGATGTGATCGTCACCTCGCGGAAGGCCGACGCGGTCGAGTCCGCCGTCGAGTCGCTGGGCCAACGCGGATCGGTGCGGGGCACCACCTCGGATCTGTCCACCGAGGATGGGTGTCGGGCTCTGGCCGACTGGGTTGCCGCAGAACAGGATTCCCTGGACATCCTCGTGAACAACGCCGGGGCGACCTGGGGGGTCCCGCTGGAGGAACACGACGACGCCTCGTGGAAGCGGGTGCTGGACCTGAACGTCCAGGGCGTCTTCCACACCACCAAGTTCCTGCTGCCACTGCTGCGGGCGGCGGGCTCCGCCGAGGACCCTTCGAGGGTGATCAACATCGGATCCATCAATGGCCTGGAACCACCGGTTCTCGAGACCTATTCGTACTCGGCGTCCAAGGCAGCCGTACACCAGTTGACCCGCCACCTCGCCGGTCAACTGGCACCGCAGATCACGGTGAACGCGGTGGCACCGGGTGCGTTCCCATCCAAGATGATGCGTGCCACGCTCGAGTCATTCGGCGATGAGATCGCCGCGTCGACCCCGCTGAAGCGGGTGGGTCGACCCGACGACATGGCCGGGGTCACCCGCTTTCTCGCATCTCGGGCGGGGGCGTTCCTCACCGGCGCGGTCATTCCGGTCGATGGTGGGGCCTCCACATGCGGATGAGTCCACTCGAAACAGCGAGGGGCCTGTTCGCACAACTGGACTCGATCGGTGCCGCGGCGCAGCCGGGAAGCTCGTTCGATCCGACCGCCATGGGGCTCATCGAAGAGGCGGGCCTGTGCGGCCTCGCGGTACCCAGTGCCGCAGGCGGCGTGGACCTGCCGTTGGCCGAAGCGGTCGAGGTCTGGTCCGAGCTGTCGCGCGCCGACGGTTCGATCGGCTGGTGCGCATTCGCAGTCGACTCCGCGCTGGCGTATCTGGCGGCCTACCTTCCCGACGCCGGCCTGGAGATCCTCCTGCGCGACCGCGCACCCGGATCACTGCCGATCGTGGCCGGACAGTTCGCCCCCAACGGGACCGCCGTCGCAGACGGAGAGGACTGGGTGCTGGACGGGGAGTACCAGTTCGGCTCGGGCATCACGCTGGCCGAGTTCGCGGGCGCCGGCTTCTTCGCCCAGCCCGCTGACGGCGGCGATCCCGCATACCTCATGGGTTGTTTCGAGGTCGACCGGATCGAGCCGAAGGGCAACTGGGACGTACTCGGACTGAGATCCACGATGTCGATCGACTACGGGGTCCACGGGGTGAGGGTGCCCGCTGTGTGCACCTTCGACTTCTTCGCACCGACGGTCCACCGCGGGTCGGCCAAGCACTACCTGGGCGTCCTGCCGCTCACCGCGGCGGGACATTCGGGGTGGGCGCTCGGAGTCGCTCGGAGGATGCTCGATGAACTCCTCGAGGTGGCGGCGACCAAGTCCCGCATGGGGGCGGCGTCCTCGATGGCTGAATCGGAGTACTTCCTCATCAACCTCGCCCGGCTCGAGTCACGGTGGCGGTCGGCCCGCAGCTGGGTGCTGGAGGTGTGCCAGGAGGCCGAAGCGGAGTGCGCGGCCAGCGGGGAGTTCGTTTCGGTGCCGACGGCGAACACACTGAGACAGGCCTGCGTGCACGTCAATCGCGAGTCGGTGGAGATCGCTCGTGAGGCCTACACGCTCGCCGGCACCTCCGCGTTGCGCGACGGCGCGCTCCAGCGCTGCTTCAGGGACCTCCAGGCCGGTGGGCAGCACTACTTCGCATCCGACGCACCCAGCGTCGAATGGGGCCGCACACTTCTCGAGGCCCGGATCGCCGATCAGGCCTCACACGGCTGAGCTGCCACAACGCTGAACTGCCACAACGCTGAACTGCCACAAACCAGGGGGAACACGATGGACAACTTCGAGGGCACCCGCGCGGTGGTCACCGGCGGGGCCAGCGGCATCGGCCTGGGCCTTGCCACGGCCCTGATCGAACACGGTGCGGCGGGTGTGGTTCTGGCCGACATCGAGGCGGACACGGCCCGCAGCGCTGCGGCGGACCTCTCGGGAACGAGCGGGGTGCAGGTGGTCGGGGTCGGCTGTGACGTGACCGATCCGGATTCGGTGGAGGCGCTCCGCTCGGAGGCCGATCGCCTGCTCGGGGGAGTGGATGTGGTCTGCCTCAACGCAGGTGTGTTCGCCGGAGGGCATGTCTGGGAGACCACCGACGACGACTGGGACTGGGTCCTCGGAGTGAACCTGCGGGGAGTAGTCAACGGCGTGCGGGTGTTCGTGCCTCCCATGGTGAGTGCGCCAACCCCGAGCCAGGTCTTGATCACCGCCTCGATCGCAGGGGTGGTGGCGGCGCCCGCTTCGGGGGTCTACTGCACCTCGAAGTTCGCGGCGGTGGGCCTGGCCGAGAGCCTCCACCACGACCTGGCCCTGGTGGGCGCGGAGCAGGTGTCGGTGTCGGTGTTGTGCCCGGGGATGGTTCGGACCAACATCGCAAAGGGCGACCGCAACCGACCCGCGGACCTGCAGGACGCCACCGTCAGCGATGCGACCGCTCTCGCCGCAGCCGGGATCGAGGACACGATGGGACGGGGAATCGGACCCGTTGAGGGCGCCCGCAACGCGATCGCACAGGTGTGCGACGGCCGCTTCTACGTCAGCACCCAACCGGTGGAGTTGTGGGAGCGGCTCGTGGGCAACGAGAACGACGATCGCCTGGCGGGCCGGCCACCCAGATTCCAGATGTACGAATGACCCACGTGTGACGGCGCAAGGCGGCGCTCGTTGGACCGTCCTGGCGCACTGTGGTGTGCTGGTCGGTGCCGGCCGACGTCGTCGGAGACACAGGGGGATCTGAATGGCCATCGTCACCACAGCCGAGCCGACTGCCGAGGGCCGACGTCGCTACGCGCTGCGCAGCCCTGCCACCACCGAGCACATCGGCGAGCTCGAGTGCGCCACCGACGACGACATCCGAGACATGGTGGCCAGGGCCCGGGAGGCCCAGCCCCAGTGGGAGGCGCTGGGAGCCCATGGGCGGGCCGAGTACCTCCGTCGGGCCCTGGCGATACTGGTTCGTCGCCAGGAGCAGTTCGTCGACGTGATCGTGGGTGAGTCGGGCAAGCCCCGGCCCGAGGCGCTGATGATCGACGTCTTTGCCGCCGCCGACTCCCTGGCCTTCCTGGCAAAGCACGCACCGCGCTGGCTCGCATCGGAGAAGGTGCCGACACACGGGGTGTTGCGGTTCACCAAGAGGGTTCAGGTGCACTACCAGCCGTTGGGCGTGGTGGGTGTGATCTCGCCCTGGAACGGTCCGCTCATACTCTCGCTGAACCCCGCGATCCAGGCGCTCATCGCCGGCAACACGGTGATCATCAAGCCATCGGAGGTGACGCCCTACTCGGGCAAGCTGGCCGTGGACCTCTTCACCGAAGCAGGAATTCCACAGGGCGTGATCCAGGTGGCCATGGGCGACGGCCAGACGGGAGCGGCCCTCGTGGGCGGCGGTCTCGACAAGGTCCACTTCACCGGCAGCGTCGCCACCGGCCGTCGGATAGCCCAGGAATGCGCCTCGCAGTTGATCCCGTGCACTCTCGAGCTGGGTGGGAACGACGCAATGATCGTGTGTTCGGACGCCGATCTCGATGCTGCGGCAGGCGGAGCGGTCGTGGGATCCATGTTCAACACCGGCCAGTACTGCTGTGGCACCGAGCGGGTGTACGTGATGGACGACGTGGTCGAGGAGTTCACCGCCAAGGTGGTGGATCGAGTTCGCAGGTTGCGCCAGAGCACCAGCGGCGTGTTCGACGTGGGACCCATGTTCTGGGATCGGCAGCTCGAGAAGGTCACCCAGCAGGTGGACTCCGCCGTCTCCGGGGGCGCGACCGCCCTCGTCGGGGGCAAACGCAACGCGTCGTTGCCGGGGCTCTACTACGAGCCGACGGTGCTCAGCGGCGTCACCCACGACATGGAGGTGATGCGGGACGAGACGTTCGGACCGGTACTGCCGATAGTCGCGGTGTCCAGCGTCGACGAGGCGGTCAAACTCGCCAACGACACGAACTACGGGTTGGCGGGCAGCGTGTGGACCACCGATGTCGATGCCGGGATCGGGATCGCCTCTCGACTGCACACCGGAAGCGTGTCGGTCAACGACATGGCGCTCACCTATGGGATACCCGAGGCCCCGTTCGGTGGGCGCCGCGACAGCGGAGTAGGTCAGGCCAACGGGAAGGTGGGAGTGCGCGGCTTCACCCATGCGCAACCGATCGTCATCGACCGGTTCGGCGGCAAGCAGACCGCCAGCCAGTACCCCTACGACAAGCGGACCGAGCGGATCACCAGCGCCCTGATCCGACTGATCTGGGGCAAGGGCCTGGCGCGTCTGGGACTGGGTTCATCCAAGGGCTGACCCCGCCCCGACCCGCTCCCGGATCCCGACTCTCCCGACCCGATCCTGTGGGACCCAGCTGTGTGGGTCTCAGTTCTGTGGGTCTTCGATGATGGCTTCGGTGGTGACCCGAGCGGCGTCATCGGTGGTGAACTTGACCGTGTCCGGAGGGTAGGTGGACGGACCCAGACGCGTGACGACGGTTCGGGTTGTCGGATCGATCGCGATGATCTGGCCACCGAGGCCGAGTGCGAAGAACATGTCCTCGGGCGCACCGGCCACCAGCTGCGAATCGGCGGGGGTCACGGCTCCACCGCTTGCGGTTTCGGGACCCAGAACAGGACCCTTGCGATTGAGCCACCAGAGCCACCCGTAGGCAGCATTGAGGTCCTGGCTGGATTCGCCGGTCGACTGCTCCATCCACTCGGCCGAGACGACCTGCTGACCGTCCCAGTCGCCGTGGTTGAGGGCCATCAGCCCGAAGCGCGCCATGTCCCTGCAGGTGGACCGCACCCCTATGAACGCCATCGGATTGCCTGCGGCATCCCGGGCCCAGCCGGAGTCATCCATGCCGAGGGGAGTGAACAGCCGATCCTGCGCGAAGTCGGCCATGTCCTCGCCGGTGGCACCGCTGAGCACCGCTTCCAGGGTCTGGATCGCCGAGTTGTTGTAGACCCAGGTGGTTCCGGGTTCGGCTTCCTGGTCGAGTCCGATCGCGAACGCGGTCTTGTCCGGGGCCTGTACGGCCATCTGGCCGTAGTCGGTCGCCAGGTCGTGGTAGCGGCCCGAGGTGTTGTTGAGCAGGTGTTCGACCGTGACCTCGTCCGACGGCGTGTCGCTCCACTCCGGGATCCATTTCGATGCCTTGTCGGTGACCGACAGATCGCCGTCGTCAGCTGCGATGCCCACCAACACGTCGGTGAAGCTCTTGGAGGCCGAGAAGACCTCCTGGGTGCTGTCGGGTCCGGTGTCGTTCCAGTACCACTCGTCCACCAGACGGCCGTCCCGCGTCACCACGAGGCAGTTCGACCCTCCCGCCTCCGCCGCCGCGGCCACCTCGGCCAGTACCGCGGGGTCCATGCCGGCATCCTCCGCGCTGACCGTCTCCCAGTCGTCGCCCGGGAAGGTCCCCGTGGAGCCGGGCCCCGCGGTGACCTGGGATGCCGGTTGTTCAGCCGACGACCCCACGGACGCGTCCGGTTGGTCATCCGCTGCCGAGGACGATGGGTCGGAGCACCCGCTCGCGATCAGGGCCGCTGCGCAGAGCAGCGCTGCGGGCGCAGCCCGCAGCGACCTCCCGTGGCGCGACTCGAGTCGGTGCATTCCCCGAGTCTCGCACCCGCGACCGGGCACCTCGGGTCACCGACGCGCATCGGGCCGCCGAGCCGGTAGGTTGGGGTCCACGAACCCGACAGCCCTGGGAGAAACATGAGTACCGTCACCGAATCCGAGAGCACGATCGACACGCTGAGCGATGCCCTCGAGGACATGGGCGAGGTCGCCGCCAAGAAGTCCCACAAGCTTCTCAAGCTGCTGGTCCTGCTCGGCATCGGAGCGATCATCTTCGCCGTGGTCAAGCAGCTCACCTCCGACTCGGAGCCCGAGCCCTACGAGCCCGCCGGCACCAACAACAGCTCGTCCTGAGAACGCACCGGAGGTGCCTGATGGCGCCTCCGGTGGTCTCGGCCCGGTAGTAGCCTGCCGCAGTGGGCAAGAACGAGCGTTCCAAGGTGGCCATGTCCTCCGAGGAGGTCGACGCATACCTGGAGCGAAGTCGGACCATGACCCTGGCGACGGTCGGCGCGGACGGTCGGCCGCATCTGGTGGCTATGTGGTACGCCTACCTCGACGGCGAGATCTGGTTCGAGACCAAGACCAGGTCGCAGAAGGCCGTGAACATCCGTCGCGATCCGCGTGTGACGCTCCTGGTCGAGGACGGTGAGACCTACGACGGACTGCGAGGAGTGTCCATCGATGGCACCGCCGAGGTCGTGGACGACCCGGCCCGTCTGTGGGATGTCGGAGTGAGCGTGTGGGAGCGCTACAACGGCCCCTACAGCGACGAGGCGAAGCCGCTGGTCGAGTTCATGCTCAACAACCGGATCGCGGTGAGGGTACGCGTCGAACGGATGCGCACCTGGGACCATCGGCGCCTCGGTATGGACCCGCTGCCACTCGGCGGCACCACCGCCGAGCACCTGCACGAACGCGGCTGACTCCGGCTGCCCTCCCGGCCGCGTCGCGCCGCCCGCCGCGTGCATCTATCGTCCGGCCATGGACGAACCACGCACGATCGCAACACTCTCGGAGCTGTCGGACCGGGTCCCGACGGGAGTGAAGGTCGATGGCGTGGAACTGGTCGTCATCCGAGTCGACTCCGACGTGTCGGTGTTCACCGGCAGGTGCCTGCACCGTGGAGCACTGCTCGCGGACGGGAAGGTGGTGGGGGACGATCTGATCTGTTCCCTGCACGGCTGGGACTACCGCGTGTGCTCGGGGGTCTCGGCCTACAACCCGGCTGAACGGCTGCACCGCTACGAGACCGAGATCGTCGACGACGAGGTCCGGATCTGCATGGCGGAACTCCGGCACCAGGCCACCGTGCGCCCGACCAGTGACGTCACCGAGACCCCCGTTGGGATTCCCGACACCCGGGCCAAGGCGGTCTCCGAGTACGAGTGGCACTACGAGAATCCCCACGGTGGACCCGAGGAGGATCGGACCGGTGACATCCACGAGCTGGCCTTGCACGGCCTGGACCGGGTCGGGCACCACGGGCCGGTGGCCGCGATGGGTGTCCCACGCCAGCAGCTGCCGTCCTGGGACGGGCTCCAGTTCCTCACCGCACAGCTGAGCCGTCTCCCTCTCCTCGACTCCGATGAGGTCGACACCTCCGTGGTGATCGGGCCCGGAGCCGAGCGGCCCCTGCAGCTCGAGCTTCCACTGTTCGTTTCGGACATGAGCTTCGGGGCGCTCTCGGAGGAGGCCAAGGTCGCCCTCGGCCGGGGTTCGGAGCTGGCGGGCACGGCCATCTGTTCGGGCGAAGGAGGAATGCTGCCCGAGGAGCAGGCCGAGAACTCTCGCTACATGTACGAACTCGGCACCGCCGGGTTCGGCTGGGACTGGTCGTTGCTGGAGGATGTCCAGGCCTTCCATCTCAAGTTCGGCCAGGGTGCCAAGACCGGTACCGGGGGCCACCTTCCGGGTTCGAAGGTCACCGCTCGGATCGCCGAGGTCCGCGGAATCCCCACCGGGACTGCGTCGGTGTCGCCCAGCCGCCACGAACGGTTCGGTTCGTCGGCCGATGCGTCGGACTTCGTGTCCGAGGTGCGGTCCCGGAGCGGGGGAATACCCGTGGGGGCGAAGCTCTCGGCCCAGCACATAGAGGCAGACCTCGACGCCGCACTGGAGATCGGGGTGGATTACGTCATTCTCGACGGACGAGGTGGCGGGACCGGAGCGGCGCCGCTGATCTTTCGTGATCACATCTCGGTCCCCACCATCCCGGCGATCGCCCGGGCAAGGCGACACCTCGACCGCGTCGGAGCGCACGACGTGACCCTCGTCGCCACGGGTGGTCTCCGCACGGCGGCGGACTTCGCGAAGGCCCTGGCCCTGGGGGCGGATGCTGTGGCGATAGCCAACTCCGCGCTGCAGGCGATCGGATGCGTGGGCATGCGGGCCTGTCACACCGACCGTTGTCCGGTCGGAATCGCCACCCAGGACCCCGAGCTGCGCGCGAGGTTGCCCGTGCAGGCGGCCTCGGAACGTCTGGCCCGGTTCCTGGGTGCATCCGTCGAGCTCATGTGCGTGCTGGCCAGGGCCTGCGGCCACGACCGCCTGTCGGACTTCTCACCGGACGACCTGTCCACCTACGACCGGGAACTGCACCACCTGACCGGAGTCGCCTACGCGGGGGTACTGCCATGAACGAATCCGACCTCGACTGGTACCGCGTTGCGGACCTCGATGAGCTGGCCGACGGACGGGTGCGCACCGTCACCGTCGATGGCCGGTCGTTGGCGCTCACGCGCTGCGGCGACGAGTACGGCGCGCTGGACAACCGCTGCCCGCACCAGGGCGGCCCCCTGGGTGAGGGTTCCATCGAGAACGGCTGGCTGCGTTGTCCCTGGCACGGCTACGACTACCACCCACTCACCGGCGAACCCCCCGAGGGGTTCTCCGATGCGCCCGCGTGTTTCACCACCGAGGTCCGGGGCGACGGGGTGTTCGTTCGGTTGCCCCCGCGTGCCGAGGAACCCCGCAGCGCCGCCGATGTCATGGTGGAGACCCTCGTCGCCTGGGGTGTGACCCACGTGTTCGGGATGGTGGGTCACTCGAATCTGGGGTTTGCCGATGCACTCCGAAAGGCCGAACTGCGCGGCGACATCACCTACGTGGGGATCCGCCACGAGGGTGCTGCCGCGTTCGCCGCTTCGGCCTTCGGCAAGTTGACGGGCCGGCCGGCCGCCTGTTTCGCCATCGCCGGACCTGGCTCCACCAACCTGCTCACCGGGCTGTACGACGCCAAGGTCGACCGAGCTCCCGCGCTGGCGATCTCGGGTCAGGTGCCGTCGCACCAACTCGGTCGTGGCGCCTTCCAGGACCTGGATCTGCAGGCGGCGTTCGCCGACGTGGCGGATTGGCAGGCGACCGCGCACGGCGCATCTGACCACGCCGAGCTGGCAACGCTGGCGGTGAAGCACGCGATCGACCGAAGGGGGGTGTCGCACCTGGTGCTGCCGGATGAGATCCAGGACCTCCCCAGCGACTCGCCCGCGGGCGGACCCGACGGTCGGGATGTGGATCGGAGGGTCGAGCCGCCGGCCGACCGCATCAGGGAGGCCGTCGAGCTCATTGCGGGCGCCAACCGCCCGGTGATCGTGGTCGGCCACGGCGCACGAAGGGCGGTCGGTGAGGTGCTGACACTGGCGGAGCGGCTGGGTGCCCCGGTGCTGACCACCTTCAAGGCCAAGGGACTCGTGGGTGACGGCCATCCACTCGGAGCCGGTGTGTTGGGGCGTTCGGGCACTCCGGTGGCGAGTTGGTTGATGAACGAATCGGACCTGGTGATAGCGCTCGGCGTGTCGTTCTCGAACCACACGGGAGTGGCCGACTACAAGGACATCGTCCAGGTCGACGACGATCCCGCTTCGTTGGGCAGGTTCCATCCCGTCCGCTGCGCGGTACTCGGAGAGGTGTCGTGCACCCTGGAGAGGGTCTGCGCGTCGCTCCCCGATGAGATCAGCGCCGTCGACCAGCGCGCAGAGGTGGCGCAACGCTGGGAGCTGTGGCGCAACGAGAAGACCCGTCGGCTGGGCGAGGAGTCGGATTCGGGAGTGTCATCGGTGGCGGTGTTCGATGCGCTGGCGAGACAATGCCCTCCCGACGCGGTGATCTGCGTCGACGTGGGAAACAACACCTATTCGTTCGGCCGCTACTTCGAGTCGTCGGGTGACCAGGCGGTGATCATGTCGGGCTACCTCGGCTCGATCGGATTCGCGCTGCCCGCGGCCCTGGGAGCATGGGCGGCTGAACCACACCGACCGCTGGTCTCGATCAGCGGGGACGGTGGCCTGGGTCAGTACCTCGCGGAGCTCACCACCTTCGTGAAGTACGGGATCCCGGTCCGCCATCTGGTGCTGGACAACTCGGAACTGGGCAAGATCTCCAAGGAACAGCGCGCAGCACAGCACGATGTCTGGCAGACCGATCTCGTGAATCCGGACTTCGCCGAGTACGCCCGCCTGTGCGGGGCTGCCGGTTTCAGCGTGAACTCCTCCGGCGAGCTGGACCGGGCGTTGGAGTCGGCGTTCTCGACCGAGGGCCCCGCTCTGGTGCATGTCCGCACCGACGTCGACCTCGTGTAACCCTGACCTGCCCGCGAGCCGGCGCGGGTCGTGGGCGTCTCGGTCAGGTGGCCACCCGACGAGCGGCCATCGCCCTCTCCAGGCCCTCGCTGAAGAACTCGAGGGCGCCCCGGACGCCGTCGATCCCGGCGAACCTGCGCGCGGCACCGAAGGGCTCGTTCCAGAAGTCACCTTCGAGCGACGACCACGGTCCGACATAGAGGTAGGGCTCGTCGATCGCGCCATCGCCGGGGGAGCCGCCGAAGTTGACCTCGGACATGTTGGTGGCCAGGTCGAAGTGTTCGGGCCAGAGCTGCACCATCGCCGGGGTGTGGCCCGGGTTGGCCGACCGGAGTGCCTCGAGGGCCTCCTCCACGGTCGCGAAGAACAGCGCAAGGTCCTCTGTCGCTGCAGGATCCACTTCCAGGGGTTGGTCGGGCGAGAGAGCGGTCGAGGGTGTGAACACGGTTTCGGGAGCACCGGGTTCGACTCCCGCGAACTCGGCGAGCTCACCGATCGTCGTCAGTGGGGTCCACCGTTCGGTGTCGCCCTCCAGCAGCGCCAGCGAGGTCTGGTCGACGCGCAACCGGCGGCGTTCGCCGTCGACGGTGAACTCGGGTTGGCCGAACCCTCCGGGGATCCGACGCAGCCCGATCCTGCCGGTGTGGGCGTGCAGATCGGCACTGAGCAGGTGCTCGGCGATCATCTGGAGCGATGTTCGTGTCATGGCTCGTCCAACCCCTGCGGTGGCCGTTTCATGCCGGCGATGTCTCCGGGTGCCCGTGTCCCACGATGGTGATGGCTCAGACGATCCGGTAGGTCTGGTGTGCATGGGCCACGACCGACCCCGACTCGTCGGTGGCGGTGATCTCGGTGAACACGAGCTCCCGGCCCCGCCGGATGGTCCGCGCACTGCAGAGCAGGTCCGAGCTTCGGGCCGCTCCCACGTACTGCAGTGACATCGAGACCGTGGCAGCGCGGGTTCCGCGGTTGAAGTCGTGGTTGCTCCAGGCCGCGGCGGCCCCGGCGGTGTCGATCATGGTCGCTATGACCCCACCGTGGTAGACGACACCATCGTTGGTCAGCGCCTCGCTGAACGGCAGACGAACCACCACATCGTCGGGTTCGTAGCGGTCGAAGCTGATGTTCAACCCCGACATGAACGGCGTCGAACGGAACGTCTCGGGAATGGCCCTGCGCAAGCCCTGCTGCACCTGCTCGGTCAGTTCAGGCGCGGCGGCGCGGGGATCATCGGCCATCGCCGCACCCTAGTGACCGCTGTTCGGGCTGGGGTCGGTCGGGGACCTTGGCGCTCGGATCGACGTCGGTGTCCGTAGGATCGGGTCGTGTTCGTTGCAGCAGGGACCCTCGCTCGCGCCGGCAGCGCCGGGAGGCTCACCGGACGCCTGCTGGCTCAACCCGACACGTTGGGTGACGGCGACTGCGAGGCGCTCCGCGAGGGGATGCTCGGCCAGCCGGTGAACACGTTGTCATCGCTGGGATACGTCGCCGGTGGTATCTGGTTGGCCACCCGGGTGCGTCACCTCGAGCGTCGGAGCCGTCTACCGGCCACGGCATACGCCGCATTCGTGGCGTTGAGCGGTGCCGGAAGTGTGGCCTATCACGGCCCGCAGTTCGCCGGGGCACAGCTGTTCCACGACCTTCCCATCGTGGGCATGGTCGGTCTGGGAGTCGGCGTTCCCGTGGTGCGGTTGGTCCGTTCCGACAGGGTGCTTCCGGGCGCCACCCGTGGTCGCCTCGCCGGAGCGGTCGTGCTGGGAGCTGCCTCGGTGGCGTCGTACTTCCTCGGTCGCAGCGGCGGTCCGGCGTGTGATCCGGAATCGCTCCTCCAACCGCACGGGTTGTGGCACCTGGGAACCGCAGCACTGGCAACCCTGTGGGCAGCCGTCCTGTGGAGCAGCGATGAACCGTCGGGTGGCCGGCAACCGTCGGGCGGCCATGAACCGGACCAGGACCCCGGAATCGTTCCCGATGACCGCTCGAGCCGCGCAGGCGGGTCTCGGGGCACCGCGGAGGTGAGCGATGGGTGAACCCCCGCCCGCGCAGTCCGTACCGAGTGGACCTCCGGAGGTGCCCAGCGGCCCCGGACGTTGGAGCCGCCACGTGCTGCAGGCGCGTCTGGTCGCTGCGATAGCCACCGTCACCTGGCGCGAGGTCGAGTCCGGTGATGTCTCCGCCACCGCTTCCGGCCCTGTGCTGTTGGTGTCCAACCACTTCGGCGGAGCCGCGGATGCGATAGTGCTGATGTCGGTGCTCCCACGCCGTCCCCGGATCCTTGCCGACGACGCGATCTGGAGGTATCCGGTCGCGAAGCAGGTGATGGAGTGGATCGGGGCGATCCCTGTCCACAGGGGGCGTGGCGCTTCCGGGGGAGGCCCCAGGGGCGGCCAGGACAACTCCGACATGTTCCGTGCCTGCCACGACGCCCTGGGAGCGGGGGAGGTGGTGCTCATCTTCCCGGAGGGCATCACCAGGGAGGAACCTTCGATCGGTCAGGTGCGCAGCGGCGCTGCGCGCATCGCACTGGGAGCCCGCGCGGCGGGTGTGTCGGGTATCCGGATCATTCCGGTGGGCATCCACTACGACGACAAGGCCGCATTCCGCTCGACCGTCTATGTCCGCGAGGGTCGGCCGATCGACCTCGACGGCGTGTTGGAGGAGGTCGCCACCTCGGGTTCCTCCCGGGGAGATGCTGTCGCCGGCGAGGTCCCTGCTGCCACCCAGCCGGACCCGGACGGCCAGCACGCCGGGCGGGCCGGTGAGAACGCGGGATGGACCCACGCGGAGGTGGAACAGCTCACCGAGCTGGTCGAGGAACGTCTACGGGCGGCTGCGCCCAACTACGACGACTGGCGTGAGGCCCGGGCGCTGCAGACGGCGGCGGAGGCCTACCTGCGCGACCTCGAGCCGACCAGGTCCGTGCCGATCGGTCTGCGCGATCGCCTGGGCGGCTGGTTGGCCGCACGTCCGGGTCATGAGCGCATCGAAGAGGCCGCCGGCGACTACCGGGATGCGTTGTCGCACACCGGACTGAACGACGCGTGGGCCACCGAGGGAACTGCGGGCCTGCGGGGGAAGTCGTTCGTGACGGTGCTCACCTGGTTGCTGATGTTGCCCTACGCCATCGGCGGGGTGGTCATGCACGGGATACCACTGGTGTTGAGCTGGTTGGTGAGCCGGCTCCGTCTAGCTCCTGCTGTGATGGCAACGATCCTGCCCGTGGCCTCGGCCGTGCTGTTCGTCATTGCAACCGTGTTCTGGTTGGTGGTCGGCTGGCTGTTCGATGCCTGGGTGGGTGTCTTCCTGGTGGCGGTGATGTCGCCGGTGAGTTTTGCCGCGCTGGTGGCGGTGGCCGAGCGGGCCCAGCTCTGGATGCGCGGCCTGCGCAATCGGGTGTTCGGGATCCGCCATTCCCTCACCGCTCTGGCCCGGCAGCGACAACAGGTGGTCGGGCTCGTGTCCGATGAGATCACCTCCGCGCTCGCAACGGCGGCGGGGGACCAGGAGCTGGGGCGATGAAGGCCGACACGATCATCGAGCTCGCCCTGATCCTTCCTGTGTTGTTGATCTGGGCGATCTCCCTACGCGACGTGATGCGTCGCCGCGACCTCGGACGGAGACAGCGTGTGGCGTTCGCCGCCGTGCTGTTGTTCCTGCCGCCCCTGGCGGTGTTGTATCTCCTGATCCGGCCACCGGTGTCGGTGAGACGCGGTGCCGTCCACAGCGACGACCCGAGGGCCCGCCTCGTGGACGAACTCGAACTGGCCACACAGGCCTGACGAAACGTCTGCATCGGGCTCGACAGGTCCCCGACTAGAGAGCAGCGATTCCCTTGCCCGCCACGACCGCCCCGATTACGAGGAAGACGACCGCCACCACCGCCGCGTTGTTGTCGAACAGCCAGGTTCGCCAGCGCTGGAGGATCTCGTCGGAGCGCTGTCCCATGGCCGCCGCAACGACGAGGGGTGTGAGCACGCCCAGCGAGGCGAACAGCGCGTAGATGCCGACCACCGCCATCTGGGTGCCGGTCGACAGTGAGGATCCGGCGATGATCACCGCAGCGGCGATGCCGACCACGATGTTCTTGGGGTTGAGGGCGCCGATGGCCAGGCCGACCACGAACGCGCGACCCGCAGAGAACGACTCGATCCCCTGCATCCACCGTGGTGTCTCAGCCACACCCGGTGCGGGGCGGTTCCGGAGGCGGCGGATCCCGCCGCCGACGAGGACCAGGCCCAGAACGATCTTCAACCAGGTGACCCAGCCGGTCGGCGACGAGCCGCTGGAGAGGTCCTGGGTTCCTGCCAGCAGACTGAGCCCGGCCAGAACGGCCGCGACGCCGAGTACGAACCCGATCCAGTAGGCCGCAGCATTGGGTTTGGGTCTGGGAGTGAACAACAAGATGATCGCCGCGGCGATGGGCAGCGGCGAGATCAGCACCGCGATTCCCAGCGGCAACAGCTCGCCGAGGCTCTGGTTCATCTCGTCTCCAACGGTCGGCTCCGCGGTCGGCCCGCCACGCCGGCGTGCCCGGGCTCCACGGCCACGGTAGCTTGCTAGCGCAGCGAAACCGGCCGAACACGGGGGAACAGTGACAGACACGGCGAAGAGCACTTCCGACGACCTGAGCGCAGAGGTTCGCTCGTGGTTGGAGGACAACTGGGATCCCGACCTGTCCGTGGCCGAGTGGTGGAAGCTGCTCGGCGAGGCCGGCTGGTCCGCGCCCAACCTCCCGACCGATGCCTACGGCCGTGGACTCTCGCGGAGTGACTCGGTGGCGGTTGCCCGCGAGATCGGCTCGTTCGGTGCCCTGGGCGCCCCGTCGGGGCTGGGCCTGCTGTTGGCCGCGCCGACGATCGCAGCCCACGGCGACCGAACCCAGATCGACACCTATGTGCGCGACATCGTGACCGGGCAGAAGGCCTGGTGCCAGTTGTTCTCCGAACCCGGTGCCGGCTCGGATCTCGCGGGCCTGACGACCAAGGCCGTGCTCGACGGCGAGGAGTGGATCATCAACGGCCAGAAGGTGTGGACCTCCCTGGGAACCACTGCCGATCTCGGGATGCTCCTGGCACGGACCGACCCTGATGCCCCCAAACACCGGGGCATCACCTGGATGGCCATCGACATGCACCAGGACGGTGTGGAACTTCGGCCGTTGTACGAGATGACGGGTCACGCGATGTTCAACGAGGTGTTCCTCACCGACGCCCGCGTGTCGGTGGATGCGGTGATCGGCGGGGTCAACGCCGGATGGGCTGCGGCCAACACCACCCTCGCCAACGAGCGTGCGGGTCTGGGTGCGGGAGGCGGTGGTGCGGCGGCCACTGCGGTGCCGGGGACCGTGGCCGGAAATCTGGATCGTCGGGCCGGCGACTTCGTGACGGAGCGGCCGAAGAAGAAGTCCCGGAGCGGCGGTGACAAGGAGCGTCGGAGCCACCGGTCGGCCGCGCAACTGCACATCGACCTGGCGAAGGGGAACGGAACCGCCTCGGATCCGTGCATCCGACAGGACCTGGTGCGCCTGCACATGATGGGCGAGATAGGTCGCTACAACGCGGAGCGCGTCAAGGCGACCAAGGCCCAGGGAGGCGACGTGCCCGGCATGGCCAACATGGCCAAGCTGGCGATGAGCGACATGGTTCGCCTGCAGCGGGATCTGGGTCTGCGGATCGTGGGTCCCGCAGGCACTCTCCACGCCTATGACGACTCCCAGAAGGCTGCCATCGACGCGGCGACGGGCAATCCGTTCCTGGCGATGATCACCGGCACGGCCCTCTACGCCCAGGCTCCCCCCATCTACGGCGGGACCGACCAGATCCAGCGGAACATCATCGGTGAGCGGGTTCTGGGCCTGCCCAAGGAGCCCGGCGACGTCAACAAGTTGCCGTTCTCGGAGTTGCCCAAGAACGCCTGACCCTGTTGTCGGGCCGGGTCGATGTAGCCGGTCCGGGTTGATGTCGTCGGTCCGCGTCGATCGCTGATCCGCGGGTTTTGCGGTTTTCGCAGGTAGAAAGGGGGGTAGTCGACCTTGGAGAAACCGTGCGATCCCCCCGACACTCCCTGCTCACCAGGACGCTCGTCGCCCTGACGCTTCTGGCACCCGTCGGCCTGGCAGGTCACGCAGCCGCGTCCTCAACCGCAGCCTCCTCCGCCGCGGCGCCCACGTCGCGTTCGGCGGCGGCTGCGACACCGGAGGACGTCAACCATCGGCGTTCCGAGATGGATCTCGACCTGGTCTCGCGGACCTACAACGCCGGCGATGACAACTGGACCGTCGTTGCCGAGGCGACCCTCTCATCCAACCGGATCTGCCTACCTGTGGTGTTCAACTGCATCGTTGGTGAGCTGGGATCACCCTCCAACGCCACACTGAGCGACCTGGCGTGCGACACCCCCGGTTGGAGCCACCTGCTGGTGTTCCGCAACCACTGTCTGAAACAGCTCCTGTTCGCGGGCCACGACCAGAAGTTCACCTTCACCTGGACCACCGACCCGGGGGTCAACTCGGGCACGGTGGAGCTCGGGGTCGAATTCGGCCGCGGATTCCTCCCAGCCACGTTCCAGCAGCTCGCCGAGGCGAGCCTCAGCGTGGACCTCGGGGTCAACCTCGACCTCCGCAAGACCTGCCCGACAGAGGTGGATGCCGGTGACACCCTCACCTGCACGGTCGTGCTCGACTATCCGGCGACACCGGGAGGTGGTCCGGACATCACGGGCATCCCGGTGACCGACGCCCCCGATCCGGATCTGGCAGCACTGGTGAGCGGTGCCACGCTGACCTTCGACAGTGGCGACGGCACCTGGGACTGTGCTGCGCTGGAGTGCACCGACGGAGAGCTCTCCAACGGCCAGTCGGCGACGTTCGAGTTCAGTGCCACCGTGGCGGATGATCCCATCGGCGGCAACGGAGTCAACTCGGTGTCGGTCGACACGCCGGGAGGAGTCCTCACCGCGGATGACACGGTCACGGTCGTCGGCAACGGCGACACCAGGCTCGAGATCGAGAAGACCACCACCGACACCGAGGCAGAGCCGGGGGGACCCATCACCTGGACCGTGAAGGTGACCAACACCGGACCTCTCGATGCAACAGATGTGCTGGTGACCGATGTGAGCCCAGCGGAGGTCGAGGGGCTCACCCTCACCTTCGCCGACGGTGTCGGTGACTGGACCTGTTCGGGGCTCAGCTGCAGTGCTGCGTCGATGCCGATCGGGTCGGCCACCTTCACCGCCGCTGGAACGGTGTCCTCGGAGACCAAGGGCGACACCTCGCTCGTGAACGAGGTGGGCGTGAGTTGGGCCAACGACATCCTGGGCCCCGACTTCCCGATCACCGCAGGTTCCGCGGTGCCGGTCGTGGCGGGAGCAACCACGACCACTGCCGTGCCCAGCACGTCGATCCCGGGAACCAACGGAACCCCCCTCATGATCGCTGGTTGACCGGCTGGGGATCGCCACCGCGGGCGCCCGGAGGTGCCCGTGGCTAGATTGCCCGCGATGGCCGACGACACACTGAGCGATTTCGAGCGCTACCGGTTCACGAGTTCCGGCACCACGCGCGACGTCTACCGACTGGGCGAGGGGCCCGCGGTGATCGTGATCGCGGAGATGCCGGGGATCACCCCCAAGGTGGCGGACTTCGCCCGCCGTGTGGCCGGTCTGGGCTGCACCGCGGTGATGCCACACCTGTTCGGCGAGCCGGGGCGGGATCCCTCGTCGCCGACACGCAATCGACTCCGGGGCGCGGGTGTGTTGTTGTCGTCCATGGTTCCAGCGTGTGTGAGCCGGGAGTTCACCGTCTTGGCCACCGGGAGGACCTCGCCGGTGGTGGACTGGCTGCGGGCACTCGGCGCGAGCGAGCACGAACGCTGCGGAGGTCCGGGCATCGGTGCTGTGGGCATGTGCTGGACCGGCGGTTACGCCCTTGCCATGGCCGCGGACGATCGGTTGCTGGCTCCGGTTCTCTCCCAGCCGTCGATGCCGTTGGCCGTGTCAGCGGCCAGGCGCCGGTCGATCGATATCGGCGAGGAGGAGCTCGAGCGGGTCAAGCACCGTTGCGCCAACGAGGGCCTCGAGGTGGTGGGTCTGAGGTTCAAGACCGACCGTCTCGTTCCGTCGGAGCGGTTCGACTTCCTTCGGGAGCAGCTCGGTTCGGCTTTCATCGGCATCGAGCTCGAGGGCTCCGACGCCAACCCCGATGCAAGCGTCGCACCGCATTCCGTGCTCACCGAGCACCTGATCGATGAGGAGGGTCAGCCCACCAGGGAGGCCCTCGACCGGGTGTTGGAGCACCTCCGGACCCGGCTCGTCATTGCCGCCGACTGAGGCTCGTGACCGATCCAGCATGTCGGGCAGCGGGTCTGCCGTGTTGAGAGAGGCCTGCGGCACACATGGCAGGATTGGACCGTGAAGCCGCGTCGCCCCGACATCGTGCAGGTTCGCAAGCTCGAGGATCCGGCAGCTCTCCGCCGACGCCTCACAGAGCTGGGACTGGTGCTGCCCACGGACGACTCGGTGGATCCCGCGGGTCCTCTTGCCGACAGGTTGGCGGTCGGTTCGCTCCGCGACCTGCCGAACCGGTGGGCCATTCTGCCGATGGAGGGTTGGGATGCGAGCGCACACGGTCGGCCGACCGACCTGGTGCGGCGCAGGTGGGCCCGTTTCGGTGAATCGGGTGCCGGACTGATCTGGGGCGGCGAGGCAGTCGCGGTGGTGCACTCCGGAAGGGCCAACCCGAACCAGCTCTGCATCGGTGCGGACTCCGAGCGGGATCTGGGCGAGCTGAGGTCGCATCTGATCCGAGCACATGCCGATGCCAACGGCACCGACCCGGGGAACCAACCGGTGGTGGGTCTGCAGCTGACGCACTCGGGCAGGTGGGCACGCCCCGATGGTCAGCCGCGGCCGCGCACCGCCTGGACCCATCCCCTCCTCGATGACCGCTGCGGGGCCGGGGAGTCAGCGGTGTTGAGCGACGCAGAGCTCGAGGACCTCGTCGCGGCATTTGCGGCGGCCGCCAGGGTGGCTGCGGCGGCCGGATTCGACTTCGTGGACGTGAAACAGTGCCACGGATACCTCGGCCACGAGCTGCTCTCGGCGGTGGATCGTCCGGGGCCCTACGGGGGAGACCTCGCCGGAAGGACGCGCTGGATCACCACGGTGCTCGACGCAGTGCGTTCCGAGGCGCCCGGGTTGGCGCTCGCGTCACGTGTTTCCCTCTACGACATGGTGCCGTTCGTGGCCGGCCCGGACGGGTCCGGAGTGCCCCAACAGGGTGACCCGGGATCGTCGGTGCCCTTCTGCTTCGGAGGTGACGGAACCGGAACGGGGGTCGACCTGACCGAGACCCACCAGCTGATGGACATCCTCGCTGCGCATGGGGTCGAGCTCATCTGTGCGACCGCCGGAAGTCCCTACTACGTTCCGCACGCCCAACGTCCGGCGTTCTTCCCACCTTCCGACGGCTACCGGCCACCGGAGGATCCACTGGTGGAGGTGGTCCGAATGGCGAGCGCCACGCGGAGTGTCACCGAGATGCACCCCGATCTGGTGGTGGTGGGTTCGGGGCTCACCTACCTGCAGGAGCACCTGCCGAATGTGGCCCAGGCGCTGGTCAGGGAGGGTTGGATGCATTCGGCGGGGATCGGACGAATGGCCCTGAGCCACCCGAGCCTCCCGGCGGACACGTTGGCGGGGCGCGCTCCGGAGCGTCGATTGATCTGTCGAACCTTCAGCGACTGCACCACAGCGCCTCGCAATGGTCTGGTCTCGGGCTGCTATCCCCTCGACGGGTTCTACCGGCAGCGACCGGAACGGATCACGCTGGCAGCGTTGAAGCGGGAGGTGCGGGCCGCCCGCCCCGATGGCTCCGAATCCCCCGACGGGGAACCAGCAGGACAGGACCGGCAGGCGCCATGAACGACCAGGTCGGGAGGAGGCCGCGGATAGCGCTGGCGATGATGGACGGTCTCCTCGGCTACGCACTGATGCCTCGTCACCTCGAGGAGTTGGCCCGGGTGGGTGTGCTCCTGGACCACGAACCGATCACCGATTTCGCAGCCCCGGGTGTGCTCCCGATGCTCTCGGAGGTGGAGGTGCTCGTCGGTCACTGGGGATGTCCGACTCTCACACCCGACGTGATGGCGGCCATGCCCAACCTGGAGTTGTTCGCGTACGGGGCGGGAACGGTGAAGTGGCAGGTGACCCATGCGGTCTGGGACCGTGGCGTCCTCGTGACCAGTGCGGCGGCCGCCAACGCCATCCCGGTCGCCGAGTTCGCGGCTGCGGCGATCGTGCTGGCCAACAAGGGTCTGGTGTGGCTCTCCGCCGGGGAGCGCGACCCCGGTCTCGAGGTCCCTCTGGACACCTCGGCGTTGGGAAACGTCGGCAAGCGGGTCGGCCTGGTCGGCGCTTCGCACGTGGGGCGCCTCACCTGCGAACTGCTCTCGCGCCACGATCTCGACGTGGCGTTCGCGGACCCCTACCTGTCCCCGCAGGAGGCGCACTCGATGGGGGCCGAGGTGATGGGCCTGGACGACCTGTGTGGTTGGTGCGACGTACTCAGCCTGCACGCACCCGACATCGAATCCACCAAGGGGATGATCGGACGCGAACAGCTGGCCCTCCTCGCCGACGGCACACCTCTGGTCAACACGGCGCGGGGCGCCCTGGTGGATCCCGAGGCACTCGAGGCCGAGCTCGTCTCAGGGCGGCTCCAGGCGATCCTGGACGTCACCGAACCGGAGCCCCTGCCGGCCGACTCCCCGTTGCGGACACTGCCCAACGTGGTGCTCACCCCTCACGTGGCGGGAGCGACGGGTGCGGAGACCGAACGATTGGCCGACCTGGCCGTTGAGGAGGTGCGGCGGTTCGCCGCAGGTGAACCACCCCTGTACCCGGTCCGACAGGCCGATCTGGACCGGATCGCATGAGCCTCGGCCCGGGCGTCTGTTCGGTCACCCTCCGCCGGTCGAGTCCACCCGAGGTGGTCGACCTGGCGCTCGCCGCGGGCCTGGAGTGCATCGAGTGGGGCGGTGACGTCCACGTGCCACACGGCGACATCGCCGCTGCGTCCCGGGTTGGTCAACTGACCCGGGACGCCGGGATGTGGGTCGCCTCCTACGGGTCGTACCTGTTCGCTGATGGGACCGTGTCCGAGGAACTGCCGAGGGTGCTCGACACAGCCGAAGCCCTCGGCGCTCCGGCACTGCGGGTCTGGGCCCCGTTCGGGATCGAACCGGGGTGCGGGGTGGCGGAATTCGAGCGCACCGTCGAGTGCCTGAACGTGATCTGCGGCGGAGCTGCCGGTAGCCACCTCGAGGTCTACGTCGAGTTCCACGGCGGGACCCTCACCTCATCCGCGGCATCCGCACTCGAACTGCTCGTCGAGGTCGGTGAGCCGAACCTCCGCTGTGGCTGGCAACCTCCGTACTGGCATCCGGAGCCACTCGAGACCGAACTCGCCGGCATCCGGTCCCTGTCGGACCGACTGGGTCACATCCACGTCTACAACTGGCTGGCCGACGGTACGCGGCGTCCACTGGAGGACGGAACGGGCGACTGGCTCCGACGGCTGGCCGTCACGCGGGAGGCCGACAGCGGAGCGGGTTTCCGGCGAGCGGCCCTGTTGGAGTTCGTTCCCGGGGACGATCCGTCGCTGCTGGAGCGGGAGGCGCTGACGCTCCGGCGTTGGCTGTGCCCGGATGCACAGATGATCCCGGAGGAGTCGAAGTGAGCAGAGATGGTGGTGTCGGTGTGGCGGCAGGATCCGATCGTCCTCGCGTGAACCGACCGATCACCGGCATGTCGGCGGTGCTGCTTCCCCTCTGTGAGGACGGGACGATCGACTGGCCCGGCTTCGAGGCGCACCTGCTTCGCACCGTGGAGGCCGGACTGGTCCCTGCGGTCAACATGGACACGGGATTCGGGCCCTTCCTGAGTCCGCAGGACCGGGCCGAGGTCCTTTCGAGAACCAGGGATCTGCTGGGCACCGTGCCTCGAAGCGATCGGTCCCGACCCGACCTCTTCGTGGCGGGAGCGATCGTCGACGACGACCCGGGGGACCAGTTCGACCGTGCCGGCTACGCGACCTCGATGCATCGGATAGCCGAGGCAGGAGGGACCCCGATCGTGTTTCCCTCGCACGGCCTAGCCGCGGTGCCCGAGGACCAGCTGGTCGCCCGCTACAGGGAGTTGGGTGCCGAGGTCGACCGGTTCCTCGGATTCGAGCTGGGCGAGATGTTCCACCCGGCTGGTCGGATCTGGCAGGCCGGGACCTTCGAGGAGATGCTCACGATCGATTCGATGGTCGGTGCGAAACACTCATCGCTGCGCCGGGGTCCCGAACTCCAGCGCCTCGCCGTACGCGACTCGTTCCGGCCCGGGTTCATGTTGTTGACCGGCAACGACCTGGCGATCGACATGGTCGTGCACGGCTCGGACTACCTGCTCGGCATCTCGACGTTCTGCCCCGACGGGTTCGCGGCTCGGGACAGAGCCTGGTCGAGCGGCGACGAGGTGCGGTTCTGGGAACTGAACGATCTGCTGCAGTATCTCGGCCAGCTCGCGTTCAGGGCCCCGGTCCCGGCCTACCGTCACGCTGCCGCGATGTTCCTGCACCTGCGGGGTCAGATCTCCAGCGAGCGCACGCACCCGCGGTCGCCGTCGCGCCCCGACTCAGACCGGGCGCTACTGGCCGACGTCCTCGGTCGACTCGACGCTCTCCTGGGCGAGGGCGAACTCCAGGACCTCGAGGGTCAGCGCGGCTGAGCGGTCCCAGGACTGCGCCTGTCGCAACTCGTCGGTGGCGGCTCTGGCTGTGGAGACATCGCCCGGGTCGAGGCGGTCCAGCGCCGCGGTCATCTCCGCGATGGTGGCACCGATCGGAACGACCGCATCGCCGAGCACCTCGCGCAGGTACTCCCAGGAGCTCGCAAGGGCGGCCTTGCGGTGGCCGATGACATCGGCTGCCACCCCGGTGGCGAGCATCTCACCGTCGGGGTCGAACGGAAGTGCCAACGCATCGCAGGCCGCCAGCCGTAGCCCGTAGGTGTCGGCATCGACCATGCGGTAGCCCTCGGCCAGCTCGATCCGCGGGTCGTCGGGTACGTGGTCGTGTTCGTCGAGCGACCAGCAGCACACCCGTATCCCGGAGTTGGTCGACCTCGAGACCGCTTCGAGGAAGCCGGAGACGTCGCGCTCCTCGCGAGGTGCTCCCAGGATGCCCACGCGCAGCGCGGCCGGACCCAGACCCAAGCGGTGTTCCGCTTCGGTCCGATCGGTCCCCGCTGCCGGGTACAACTCCCCGAAGTGCCCGTGGGGGACCACGAAGTGTCTCGTGTCCGCGCTGAACGCGTAGCGCTCGCGCATGCGCCGCTGACCGTATGCGGAGTGGTGGATGACCGCGTCGGCGTGTCGGGCCCAGAGCTGGTAGATCGGTTCGTGGACATCGGGTCGCTTGTCGTGTGGCGTCAGGTTGTGCGCGGTCCAGACCACCGGGATCCCACGTGCTGCCAGCTCACCGGCGATCTCGCGGTGGGCCTCGATGTCGTCGAGGGCCAGCCACTCCGGCCAGTGCAGATGGAACACGTCCGCGTCGTCGAGGTCGACCGAACCGGACCCGAGCGGTCCCAGCGGATTGGGCAGTGAGACGGCCAGCCGTTGGCGTTCCAGCGGGCCGTAGAGGCACTCGTCGTAGTGGTGCGAGTGCGCCGTTGAGACAACCCGAATGGCGGGGGTCACGCGGTAGCCGATCGAGAAGGTCCGTGACGTGGGTCTGTCGAGGTCGATCTGGTGGACCCGTGGTAGTTCTCCCCAGAAGGAACGCCACTCGTCGATCCCGTCGGTTTCGACGATGCTGAGCGCAGCGCCGGGTGAGGAGTCCAGCAGTTCCACCCGCAACGGGCGGTCGAGCGCCTCGGGCACGTTGACGACGATTCCATCGATCGGTGCGCTGCCCGGGCCGTCGCCCAGTTCGACCTCGATGGCTGCCTCGATGGAGCGACCGGAACAGCTGTAGGTGATCTGCGCAGCACCCCGAAGATGGTCGGGGTCGCGTTCGGGGTCGAGCTCACCCAACACATCGAGGCGGCTCCAGCGAGCGACGACACGGTCGTGGGCCCCATCCACCGTGTCGGGCACTCCCGACGGAGCGAAGGTGCGGTGCCGTGCCGCGACCGTCGGCACCCAACAGGCGATCTCGGAGTCGACCGGGACCTCGTACAGCCCGGGTCGGCGCGGGGCTGCGATGTAGTCCGAGCGTGTCGCACCCACGAAGGGGATCAGCACCGCCTCCCCGTCGGGCGCGTGCGGATCGTGATCGGTCCAGAGCGAAGCGCGGGGACCGGAGATCAATCTGATCAACCCGCGGTCGGGGCGGTTCAGAGGTCGATCCCCGGTAGGTGAGAACACGATCTCCCCGGTTGCGGAACGGATTCGGTGGGCGGACCAGGCGAGCTTCCCCAGCAGGTCCAGTGTCATCTGAAGTCGTCTGAAGGGACCTCGGTAGCCATAGGTGTTGCGGTTGCGGTGAGCGGTGGTGAGGCCACCGTCGATCCACCCGGACATCTCCTCGGTGGCCTGCTGGAGGCGCCGCACCCATTGGACCGGCGCTGCGGTCCACTCCGGGTGTTCGGAGCGACCGGCGAGCACCAGCGCTGCCATCTCGATGGTGAGCGCGCACGCCAACGCACCGGTCGAGCGCCCCCACAGAACCGCAGCGCCGCGCGGTGTGCCGGTCTGTTCGAGCAGCGATGTGGCAGCCGCAACACCCCGGGGCCACAGATCGCCGAGCAGTGGGGCCAGTGGCTCGGTGAACAGCCACACATCGACGGTGTAGATGTCCACCCGGCCCACGCCGTTGGTCGAGTCGTCCAGTCTCAGGGAACCGTCGTGACCGAGCATGGACCTGGTTCGTGCGACGAGATCGTCGAGAAGGTCCTGGGGCGTATCGATCCCGAGTGAACGCCGCGCTGTCTCACAGCGTGCCAACACCGCCGCGTAGTTGCGCGGCAGGTGTTCGTCGAGGATTTCGGCCCAGTCGGTCGAGTCGACCGCCACCTCGAGGTTGCGGAGCTGCGGCCGGGACCACCCGTCGACCAACGAGTTGTGGCCCAGCGGTCCGAACCGTGCGACCGACTCCGCCACCCGGTAGGAGAAGAACGAGTGCGTGCGGGTTCCGTCGATGCCCGACAGCACGGTCTCGATCGCTCCCGGCACGCTCGTGCCGCAGACATCGTCCACGCCGAGATCGTGCAGGTGGGCCAGGGTGAAGGCCAGGTCCGCCGCGACGTCGGGCTCCACCGGGTGACCCGCGAAGAACCCCGGTACACGCCATTGCGGCAGGTGGCGCTGCACCAGTTCACCGAGTGTGTCCATCACGAGCGCCTCGAGTCCGTCGGCGGTGTGGGTCAGGGCGGACGCGAGGTCGGTGTCCCGGTGTTCGGTCATCGTCGGGTCTCGCGGAGCCACTCCCGGTACAGGTCGTCCAGTTCGGTGTGGCTCCGGTGACCTTCGTATGTGATCACACGGTGCCGGAGCCTGAGGGTCTCTCCCGCCGCGAGTTCCATCGGGTCGTCCCAGAGGACTGCCGCATTCACGAAGTTGGACCAGCCGTCGTCGCCGTAGGTGTCGGCTCGGGTGCTGGCATACCAGCAGTTCGGGAACCGTGGGTTGTCGGGGTGATCGAGGATCACCAGCCCGACCCGGCCCTCCGACGGCGGTAGGGGACCTTCCAGCGAGCACCACCTGCTCCGATCACCCAGTGCGCGCTGGCGCGACACTCCGTCGTCGAGTCGCAGTTCGGTGTGGTGCCAATCGGACCTACCCCGGAAGGTGAGCCCGCCGTATCCACCCCAGGTGGAAAACGGTGTGCGGTCCAACACCGTGTCGGTGTCGGCCGTGAGAGCGATGTCCCAGTCGAGGAGGTGCTGATCCTGCGATTCCCCGAAGCGCATCCGGAGCTCCTCGGAGACAGCGCGGGGTCCTGTTCCGGGCCCCTCGGGTCCGGGCCTCATCCATTCGATGCGGTTGCGGGCGAGCACCGAACCGTCGTCCCCGAGGTCGAGCTCGGGAGGGTCCTCCTGCACCAGCAGCCCGTACTCGTCGTACTCCTCCCAGAAGTTCTCGCCGTTGACGAACTTGATCGTGAACCACAGCGCGTGGTGCCACCAGTGGTCCTCGGGCGCATCGACCGACAGCGGTTCGCCGCCCGGCGTGGTGACCGGGTGCACGAACGGGCGCGGAACATCCTCCCATTGGTAGTTCCAGGCGCCGATCGCCGTTCCGGCCTGCTGCAATGCCCGTCCCCCTGGTCGAACCCTGCGCTGGAACCCCGGTCTAGGGGGCCGCGCTGGTGGTGGTTTCGGTGGTCGCGGTGCTGCCGGAGCCGCCATCCGCGCCGTCCGCGGCGTTGCCCTCGGGAGTGAAGAGGAGCTGGAACTCCACAGTCGCCTCGTCGGAGACCGACAGCACCACTGGTGCGCTGGGTGCTTCGATACCGAAGTCGGTGAAGTCGATGTCGATCGAGCCGACCACGACCGCGGTGCCGTCGACGAGCTGCGCCTCCAGTTCGGCGGTGACCTGTTCGGTGACCCCGTGGATCGTCAACTCGCCCGGTGCCTCCACCGAGAGTGCCTCGCCGTCGGTGGCGCCTTCGGGAAGGTCCACCGGCTCTGTGAGCACGAAGGTGGCGGTCGGGAACTCGTCGGTCGCCAGCGCCTCCTGAACCTTGGTGTCGCGGCGCGGCTTGTCGGTCTCGAGACCGCTCAGGACGACCTCGATCTCAACCGATTGCAGGGTGTCGTCGGAGATCTCCATGGTCCCGCTCACCTCGCCGGTGCGTCCGACGGCCTCGGTGTTGCCGATCTGCGCCAGCTCCTCGGTCACCCGGAATCCTGCGAACGACCCGGTGGCCGTCTCGAAGTCGAAGTCGCCGGTCTCGCTGTCGACCACCCAGACACCGTCTATGCCCTCGTTGGTCGGCTGGGTCGAGGACGGGTCCTCGGTGGTCGAGGTGAGTTGCTGGGTGGCGGTGTCGAGATCGACCTCCGGCGGTGCGTCGCTGCGGAGGAAGAAGAACCAGATCGCGCCCGCCAACGCCACCACCACGACCAGGACGGTGGCTACGAGGGGTCCCTTCTTGGAGTTGCTCATGGCTCCAAGTGTGGCCGATGGACATCGAACTGCGCGGGAGGGGCAGGTCTACGCTCACCCCCGCTGAGGCTCAGCTCTGCTCAGGCTCAAGGCAGAGGGCTTGTGCACCGATGCTTCTGTAGCTGTTGCACCGGCCCTGGGCGCTCGTCGCGTCCGCGTGTCGGCGCGCGACCGAAGGGCACAGATGGAGCACACGATCACCGATCCCGACCCTGCATCGGAATTCCCGTTCGAGCCGGGTTCGGGGCAATGGTACGACCGGCCTGCCGACACCCTCACGGAGGTCCCCGACAGCACGAGCGAATGGGAACAGCGCTACGACGAGGGGCTCGATCCGACGCCTCCGACACCTCCCGAGGTCGACGGGCCGGTGTCGACCGCGCCGACCGAGGTTCCCGGTGCGGGGGCACAGATCGATCCGGCGGCCCAACCGGATCTCGCCACCCGGCTGAGGCCTCCGAGCCTGCCCGAGGGGTTGGGCATCAACATCGCGGTCCTGGAGGACATCCTGTTGCGCCAGATCGTGGTGGACGTGCGCAACAACACCACTTCACTGGCTGCGAAACTGCACCTGTCGGCCAACCTGGTGGATGTCGTCGTCCAGGCCATGCGGGACCGGAACCTGGTGGAGTACCAGGGCATGGATGGCCGGGCCTACGTGGTCAGTCCTACCGAGGCCGGTCGCAACCATGCCCAGCAACGGTCGGGGGAATGCCGCTACATGGGCCCCGTGCCGGTACCGCTGGATCTGTACCACGAGGTCGTCCGCGCGCAGCATCCCACGCTGCACCTCGACCGCGAGATCCTCTCCGCCGCGTTCTCCGACCTGGTCATCGCCCCGGACCTGCTCGACGAGCTGGGTCCGGCGATCCACAGCGACGGTGCGATGTTCCTCTACGGGCCCCCGGGCACCGGCAAGTCGAGCGTGGCCGAGCGGATCGTTCGAGCCCACCACGACCACGTGCTCGTGCCCTACAGCCTCGAGGTGGAGGGCCAGATCGTCTCGGTCTACGACCCGACGTTGCACACCGCACTCAGCGAGCAGCCCGCAGGGCTGGATCCGAGGTGGGTGGCGTGTCTCCGCCCGGCGGTCATCACCGGCGGTGAACTGCACACCGGCATGCTCGACCTCCAGTTCGAGGCCGATTCGGGTGTCTACCTGGCGCCCCTGCAGCTGAAGGCCAACAACGGAATTTTCGTCATCGACGACTTCGGACGCCAGAACGCCTCACCCGAGGAACTGCTGAACCGTTGGATAGTCCCTCTGGACCGTGGGATCGACTACCTGACGCTGATGGGTCGCAAGTTCGAGGTGCCGTTCGACCTCAAGGTCGTGCTCTCGACCAACATGCAGCCGGCGAAACTCGGTGACGATGCCTTCTTCCGTCGTATCCACTCGAAGGTGTTCGTGGGTGCGTGCAGTGATCCCGAGTTCGACGAGATACTGCGCCGGGTGACCGAGGCAAAGGGGATCGCGGTGGCACCCGGTGCGGCCGAACACCTCCGGTACTTCGCCCGCACCCAGGGCGACGGCGAACTGCGGGCATACCTGCCGGGCACGGTGTGCAAGCTGGCCGGTTCGATCTCGAGCTACCTGGGCGAGGAACCCGTGCTCACCCCCGAGATGATCGACCGCGTGATGTCGCTCTACTTCACCCGGGACTTCTGAGTGCAGGTCGGCCGGTTCAGGACTCCTGGTGGGACCGGAGGTCGAACAACAGCGAGTGCCAGAGGTGGACCGCCGCGAACGAGCGCCATGGTCGCCAACGCTGCGCCACCTCCCGCAGCTGTGACTCGGTGGGGCGCGGGCCACCGCTGAGCCGCGCATACGCCTCCTGCAGCGCAACATCGCCGGCGGGGAACGCGTCGGCCGCCCCGAGCCGCAGCGCCACGTACTCGGTGGTCCAGCGACCGATCCCACGGATCGAGCGGAGGGCGTCCAGTGCCGAGCCGAGCGGGGATCCGGCATCGAGCGGATCCAGCGGGTCGATCACCTCGGGAAGTTCCACCCGCCCCTCGGCGAAGGCGGCGGACACCTCTGCCACCGTGGCCCGTCGTGCGCCGGTGAGTCCGATCCCGGAGAGATCGGCGGACGCCAACTCGGAGGGATCGGGGAACAGCCGGGTCAGGCCCATTTCGGACAATCCCGGAATCCTGCGTCCGTGGCTCTCGGAGATCCTGCTGGCGAACCGGGTCGCAGCGGCCACGGTGACCTGCTGTCCCAACACGGCCTGGACGACCACTTCGAAGGGGTCCCAGCAACCCGGCGGCCGCAGTCCGGGCGACCGAGCCACGGTGTGCGCCAGCAACGGGTCGGTCGTGAGTTGGGCCGAGGCCTCGCGCTGGTCCACATCCAGAGCGGCCAGAGCCCTGGCTCGGTGCACCACGTGGGTGAGGCCCTGCCAGTGCGGGAGGTGCGCACGCATCACCAGGGCCGACCCTGCCCCGTCGGTGTCGGCGATCTCGACCACAGCCGGGTCGCCGTCGACCAGCATCGTGCGCGCGTAGGGATGGCCGCGTTCGGCACCATCACCCACCACCTCCACCCCTTCGACGGCGCGGACACCGAACCAGCGTGACCTGGCGACCCAATCCACCTCTCCGGTGTAGCCGAGTCGAAGCACCAGCCCTCCGTCGGCCGCCAGGCGGTCGCCTGCACGCCGCCGACCGCGCAGCACCACCGGCGGATCCCCGAACGTGCTCACGCATGCCCGTTGGAACTGGCGCACGCTGCCGAACCCCGCAGCGAAGGCGACATCCCTGATCGGCACGTCGGTGTCGTCGAGCAGGCGTCTGGCGAAATGGACGCGACGCGAACGCGCCAGCGCATCGGGTGTGACGCCCAGCTGGTCGGTGAAGACCCGGCGCAGGTGCCGCTTGGACAGCCCGAGTTCGGCCGCGAGGAAGTCCTCGTCGTGGTCGTCCAACACCCCGGCGGTGATCATCCGGACCGCGCGGCAGACGAGTTCGGTGCCGATCGCGCCGACCGCCACCTCCTCGCGGTAGGGACGGCACCTGTGACATGCCCGGTAGCCGGCGGCCTCGGCAGCGGCTGCCAGCGGGAACACCGTCACGTTCTCGGGATGCGGACGGGCGGAGCACTCGGGCCTGCAGTAGATGCCGGTGGTGCGAACGGCCTGCACACCTGTCGTGGTCGGAGCCATGTGGATGATCCAAGCACTTCGCGCGGCCCGGCATGCGACAAATCCGGACATCGGAGCCGAATGGGTCGTCGTGTCCTGATCCGACCGAGCAGATGTCACGGTGCTGAGGCAGAGTTGGGCATGGCCAAACAACAGCAACGCGAGAAACGATCGAGTTCCGAGCTGCCGCGCCACGAGGCCGACCCAGCGGCGGGCCCCGTCCACTGGAGCGTGATCGAGAGCCCCGTCGGTCCACTGCTGGCAGCGGAACAGGCCGGGTCGATCGTCCGGCTCAACTTCCTCGGCGATGCTGCACCGGATCCCGAGCCCCATTGGGTGGCCGACGACGCCGCTCTGGATGCACTCCGGGTGCAGCTCGGGGAGTACTTCGCAGGTGAGCGCACCGAGTTCGAGCTCGACGTCCGCACGGTCGGCACCGAGTTCCAGATGGCTGTCTGGGCAGCACTGCGTGAGATCCCCTTCGGCGAGACCGCCACCTACGGCGACATTGCGGAGGCGATCGGCAGGCCGAGGGCCGTGCGTGCCGTTGGCGGTGCCAACCATGCCAATCCCGTGTCGATCGTCGTTCCCTGCCATCGCGTGATCGGTGCGGACGGCAGCCTCACCGGTTTCGGCGGCGGTCTCGGCACCAAGGAGACCCTCTTGGGATTGGAGGCGAGGGCACTCGCCGCAGGCGCAGCCTGACCGGCATCGACCCAGTAGGTAGCCTCCGGCGCTGTGCAACCCGCGCCCGACGACCCGACCGACGATCTCGTCGGCCCTGCCACCGATCCGCTGGACCCTCTGGCGAAGCGCTATCTGGAGCTGCTTCGTCGCTGCCTCACCCGGGAGGCGTTCCTCGACCAGGAGTGGTGGGACGTCAGACTCGACGACGTGCCCGACGGTCGCGAGTCGGTGGAGCCCATGCTGGCATCGCAGGGGTGGCGTCTGGTCCGCAGGGGTGAGCCCGGTGCCCGCGGCGAGGGACGGGACTGGCCACCCACCGCAGAAACCATGATCGGCACCTCGCGTCTCGACAACCTGACCGCGTGCTGTGTTGCGGCTCTGCAGCACCGGGTACCAGGAGACTTCGTCGAGACGGGGGTCTGGCGAGGTGGTGCGACGATCCTCATGCGCGGGGTGCTGGAGGCCTTCGGTGATTCGACCCGCAGTGTGTGGGTGGCCGATTCCTTCGAAGGCCTCCCGGAACCTGATCCGCAGCGGTATCCCGCCGACGAGGGCCTCGACTGGTCCGGCGTGAAGGTGTTGAAGGTGTCCGCGGACCAGGTCAGGGCGAACTTCGACCGCTACGGACTTCTGGACGACCGGGTGCGGTTCCTCGAGGGCTGGTTCTCCGACACGCTTCCGAGCGCTCCGGTGGAGAGCATCGCGGTCCTCCGCCTGGATGGTGACCTCTATGAATCCACGATGGACGCCCTCGTGTCACTGGAACCGAAGGTCAGCCCCGGTGGCTTCGTCATAGTCGACGACTACGGGGGGTGGGAGCCGTGTCGGGCAGCGGTGAACGACTACCGGGCAGAACACGGAATCGTCGCACCGATCCACTCCGTCGACTGGACCGGCGCCTGGTGGCAGAAATAGTCACTAGTTGTGTATTGACGCCAGTGCGGACCGTGTCGATGCTGTAGTCATGCCCGATCTCGCCCGGCCCGATCCAGCACGGCCCGATCCAGCACGGCCCGATTCAGCACGGCCCGATCCAGCACGGCCCGGCTCGCCCGAACGCCCGCACCGGTGCGTTCTGGTGGTCTTCGACGGGCTTCAGCTGCTGGATCTGGCCGGTCCGGTCGAAGTGCTGTCCATGGTCGAGTTCCTACGTCCGGACAGCGCCTATGAACGAGTGCTGGTATCGCCGGACGGCAGCGACGTCATGAGCAGCTCCGGTGTGGCCCTGTCGGTCTCGCGGTCCCTCGCCGAGGAGGTGCGATCGGGTGAACCGGTGGACACCCTGATGGTGGTCGGCGGTCCGGGTTCGCACGGTCTGGCCGCCGACGATTCGGTGGTGGGGGAGATCCGTTCGTTGGGCCTGCGCTCCGGGCGTGTGGCATCTGTGTGCACCGGCGCGTTCGTCCTGGCCGCCAGCGGCCTGTTCGACGGACGCACGGTCACCACCCACTGGGCCGCCTGCGATTCCCTGCGTTCGGACTTCCCGCTGGTGGAGGTCGACGACGACAAGATCTTCGTGACCGACGGCGATGTCTGGAGCTCCGCCGGTGTGACCGCGGGGATCGACCTCACCTTGGCGATGGTGGCTCAGGACCATGACGACCACCTCGCCCAGGAGATCGCCAGCTGGTTGGTCGTCTTCGCCAGGCGTCCGGGTGGTCAATCGCAGTTCTCCGCCACGCTGGCTGCTCAACACATCGGCGACACCGCACTCGGGGATCTGCTGTCGTGGCTCCCTGCCCATCTGGACGAGGACCTCTCGGTGAGCGCCCTCGCCCATCGGATCAACATGAGTCCTCGCACCTTCGCCAGGGTCTTTGCCCGCGAGGTGGGTACCACTCCGGCGGTGCACGTCGAACTGGTGCGGATCGAAGCGGCCCGGACGCTGCTGGTGACCAGTGACCTCGGCGTCGACGGGATCGCTCGCAGGGTCGGATACCAACGCACCGAGACGCTCCACCGAGCATTCCGTCGCGTGGTGGGTACGACACCGGACAGCTACCGCCAACACTTCTCGAGGCGGAGTGCCTGAGCCATTCCAACTCGGCCAGCCACTCCCAGTTCAGCCAGCCACTCCCAGTTCAGCCAGCCACTCCCAGTTCAGCCAGCCACTCCCAGTTCAGCCAGCCACTCCCAGTTCAACCAGCCAACCCGGTTCAGCCGGCCAACCCAGTTCAGGAGACCCCGATGTTGACAGCAATAGCGCTCTACGAAGGCCTCACGGTGCTCGACGCCATCGGCCCCTATGCGGTGCTCAGCCACGTCCCCGACGCAGACGTCGTGTTCTGCGCTGAGAAACGGGGTCGTCTCAGCGACGACAACGGACTGCTCCACATCGAGGTGGAGACCGACTTCGGCGAGATCGGAAGACCGGACGTGGTGCTGGTCCCCGGAGGTGGGGCGAGCCGCCTGCTGGACAAACCGGGAACTCCCATCGTGGAGTGGATCCGGGAGGCCCACCAACACAGCACCTGGACGACCTCGGTGTGCACGGGCGCGCTGCTCCTCGGTGCAGCCGGGGTACTCGACGGCCTGGATGCCACCACACACTGGATGTTCTACGACAACCTGGCGGCCTTCGGTGCGAACCCGACGGCGGAGCGTGTGGTGCACCGGGGCAAGGTGATCACCGCGGCGGGAGTGTCCGCCGGGATCGACATGGCGCTCTACCTGGTGGGCCAGATCGCGGGCGACGAGACCGCGCAGGCGATCCAGCTCGGCATCGAGTACGACCCGCAACCGCCCTACGACTCGGGGTCACCGGCCAAGGCATCGCCCGAGATCCGCGAACTGGTCAGGAGCCTCAACGGCTGAGCAATCCCCGGCGGCGGTGCACGTTCGCAACACACGTCGTCGCTGTGCCTGCCGGAGGGCTCCGTGGCCGTGGCGAAGGGGTCTGCGGAACGGTTCGGGCCTTCAGCGACGGAGGCGCTTGGTGTCGGCGAGGAGTTCGTCGATCGCCCGTTCCAATTGTTGGCCGAACACGATGCGTGCCGCCTCACCGGCTGCGGGCCGAAGAGCATCGACCATCACCGAGGTGGCCACACCGCTTCCCAGGCCCTGGCGCACCGCCTTCACGAACAGGTCGATCAGTTGGTCGGCGGCCTTTCCCAGCGACTTGCTCAGGATCGCGGTGGCCGCAACCACGATGTCGACGTCCACACCGCTGCGCACCAGATCCACGGCGACGTTGAGCAGTGGCTCGCTGGGTACCAACCATGCGTGGCCCTGGCGGGCGAAGTATCCGGCATCCTCGAGAAGTCCCTGGGTGCCCGGGGGCGTGCCGTCGAGCATTTTGGTCAACTCGGCCGAGGAAACGATCCGGGGCTCGTCGTGGCCCCACGATCCGCGCAGGGATGCGTCCAGCCCGAGCCAGTCGGCCACGCTGGAGGATGCATCGCCCTCTTCGAGCAGTCCGCGTATCGCAGGCAGTTTGAGCCCGCGGTCGCGTAGCTCTGCCACCAGGCGGAGTCGCTCCACGTGCTCCGCGGTGTACCGCGCGACGCGTGCGTCGGAGCGGTCCCGGTGGGGCTTCTGCAGCAACTTCTCCGCCTGGTAGTAGCGGATGGTGCGGGGCGGGATTCCCGTGGTCTCGGCAAGTTGGTCGAGGGTCATGGTCGCAACGACCCGGCCGTCGTCTTCGGCCTCTGCGGCGTCGGAGGAGGTGTTCCCCTTCCCGGCGTCGTGGCTCCCGGTCCTGTGGCGCTCCGGAGGCGGGTTCTCGGTGGCCATGAAGCGATCGTGACACATGTCGCCATTACTGACAGCAAAAACTGCCAAGAAAGTCTTGACACTCAACACTGTCAGCAATGAGCATGGAACCCGATGATGAAACTGTTCGAACTGAACTTCCTGGAGTTGCTCGCAACCCCGCACTCGCCGGCCGAGCTGGCCTCGGCGCTGCACCCGCGTCTGGGGGTGGCCTTCGGCGGGCCGTCGGTGGGAGCCGTGGACACCTTGCCCGAACCGGCGACGATCGAAATCTCCGAAACGGGCCGGCGGGCCGGGTCCACCTCGGGCGAGCCGGATGCGGCGCTCCGGGCCCGTTTCACCTCCAGTGGTATCTCGGTGCGGATGGAGGACAGCGAGACCATTCTGGAAGCGGCGGAGTCGGCCGGTCTCGAACCCCGGACCGGCTGTCGTCGCGGTGTGTGTCACCGCTGCGTCCGACCGCTGACCGATGGCGTCAGTCGCAACTCCCGCGACGGAACGATCTCTGCGGCGGGAGACACCGTTCGCATCTGTGTGAGTACGGCCATGACCGATGTGGAGGTGGACCTGTGACCGCTGTGGTGGGTAGACGATCAGCGGGTGCGAAACACTCAGATGGCGGGTCTTCCGATACCGGGGGCGCCGATGTGGAGAACTGCGCTGTGGAGATCTCCGATGTGGAGGTCTTCGATGCGGAGTCGTTCGCGGCAGAACTGGATGCCATTCGCGACGAGGTGCTCGCATCGCGCGGCGACGGCGACGCGGACTACATCCGACGTCTGATCAGGATCCAGCGGCGCTGTGAACTCGCGGGACGTGCGGCTCTGATCGCCGGTGTGTTCCCCCCGGCATGGCTGGCCGGTGTGGGCCTGCTCAGCCTCTCGAAGATCCTCGAGAACATGGAGATCGGCCACAACGTGATGCACGGTCAGTGGGACTGGCTGCGCGATCCCTCGATCAACTCGAGCACCTGGGACTGGGACAACGTGTGTCCGGCGGACCAGTGGCAACACACCCACAACAACATGCACCACCAGTGGACCAACGTTCACGGCTACGACGCCGACATCGGGTACGGCCTCTTCCGTGTCGATCCCGAGCAGCGGTGGAAGCCCGAGCACCGCTTCCAGCCTCTCGCGTTCGTCGGTCTCGCCCTGATCTTCGAGTACGGCGTCGGCTTCCACGACGCGCTGTCGCACCAGGCCCGCCTCAACGACGTGGAGCGGGCCGAGCGGCGGGGCGAGGCGGCCGTCCTCCCACCCGGCTGCGACAACGGTCCCAGCGTGGCTGAACGCCTGGGGCAGACCGCTGCGAAGGTCCGGCGTCAGGTGTTCAAGGACTACGTGGCCTGGCCGGCGGTGTCCGCTCCGTTCGGTCTCGGCTCCGTCGTCTCCTCCCTGACCGGTGCCCTCGCAGCGAACGTGGTGCGCAACGTGTGGAGCTTCGCGGTGATCTTCTGCGGTCATTTCCCCGACGGTGCGGATTTCTTCGAACCCGCCGACGTCGACGGTGAGAGCCCGGGGGAGTGGTACCGCCGCCAGGCGCTGGGTTCGGTCAACTTCACCGGCGGTCGGTACATGGACGTGCTCTCGGGAAACCTCGATCACCAGATCGAGCACCACCTGTTCCCCGATCTCCCCTCCAATCGCTATCCGCAGATAGCGCCGCGCGTCCGCGAGACGTGCGAACGCCACGGCGTTGCCTACAACACGGCCTCGTTCGGCAAGCAGATCGGATCCGTCGTGCGCAAGATCTGGCGGCTGTCCAGGCCCTGAGGCCTCACGGCTCCAGCGGAGCGGCGATTGCCCGCCGCCCCGGCCTACCTCAGGGTTCCGCCCGGGTGAGTCCCAGCAGTCGCAGTGCGTCGTGGATGGTCTGTTCGGTGGCCGGCCAGTGGTCGTAGGTGTGGGTGATGTTCAGATCCACGATCCCGTGGATCCAGCTCCACAGCTGGAACGCCAGGTAGCCGGCATCGACCCGACCCTCGGAGTCCGCCGCAGCGGTTGCCCCCGCATCGATCACACCCTGGACCAGCTCCACCAGCACGAAGAAGGCGATGATCCCCATCTGGGCCTCCTCCTCGGTCGCGGAGGTCTCCTCGGGGCAGTCCATGGGATTCGAGAACAGCACGCGGTAGCGGCCCGGCTGTTCGAGGGCGTAGCGGTGGTAGGCGTCCCCCGCTGCTTCGAGCGCCGCGAACGGGTCGTCGGTGGCTGCCACCGCGCTGCGGAGTCGTTGGGTGAAGTCGGCGAAGGCGAGTCCGACCGCGCAGTAGACGAGATCGTCACGGTCCACGAAGTGCCGGTAGCAGGCGGTCGCGGATACACCTGTTCGTCGGGCGACGGCCCTGATGGAGACCGCGTCGGGGTCAGCGGTCTCCGAGAGCAGTTCGAGGGCACTCTCGAGGAGGTCCCGCCTGAGGGTCTCGCCCTGGCCCCGGGCACTCCGGGCCCGGTAGCGGGTCGGACCAGCACCCGGGTCACCTTCGGTGTCGACCATGCTCCGAGCATACCCAAAATATGTTGACAACCGTCAACGAACACCTGTTAACTAACTCGGGGGGCCACGGTAGACCGTTCGGGGCGGGACCGCGGAGGCATGGGGATGTTCACGAGAATCGGTGGGATCGCGGTGAGGCGCAGGCGCCTGGTGCTGTCCCTGTCCGGACTGTTCGTGCTGCTCGCGGCAGTGCTCGGTCCCGGAGTGTTCGGACGTCTCGACGCGGGCGGGTTCGAGGACCCGTCGTCGGAATCAGCGCGGGCGGCCCGGGTCGTGTCGGCAGAGTTCGACTCCGGGGTGCCCAACGTGGTGTTCCTCGTGGACACAGCCGACGGCGACGTCGATTCGCCGGCGTCGACCGCGGCTGGCGACGAGGTGATGGCCCTGTTCGACGACGAACCGATGGTGCTCGAAGCGCTCTCCTACTGGTCGCTGGGAAACGTGGCGCCGCTGCGCTCCGACGACGGAGCAACTGCGCTCGTGCTCGCCCGGGTCGGGGGGACCCAGAACGAACAGATCGAGGTTGCCGAGAGACTGACCGGAGCAGCCGAGCAGATCCAGGGTGCGGCTGTGGTGGAGGTGGGTGGTGAGCTACCGGGAATCGCTACGGTCACCCACACGATCGAAGGTGACCTGGCGCGCGCCGAGGCGATCGCCGTCCCGGTGACCCTGGTGCTCCTGGTGCTGGTGTTCGCGGGTCTCGTGGCAGCCGGGTTGCCACTCGTGCTGGGCGCCATGGCCGTACTCGGGACCTTCGTCACGCTGTATGCGATCACGCTGTTCACGGATGTCTCGATCTTCTCCATCAACCTCGTCACCGCACTGGGTCTGGGTCTGGCGATCGACTACTCGTTGTTCATCGTCTCGCGGTTCCGGGAGGAGCTGGCCCGGCGTCCGCGGGCCGAGCCCGCCGAGCGCGACCGGGCGCTGGTCGACGACGCCGTGGTCGCGACGGTCGCGAGCGCAGGTCGCACAGTTGCGTTCTCAGCGGTCACGGTCGCCGTGTCGCTGGCCGCACTCATGATCTTTCCTGTGTTTTTCCTGCGATCGTTCGCCTACGCAGGGATCGGCGTGACGCTGGTCGCCATGGCCTCGAGCATTCTCACGCTCCCGGCAGTGCTGGCGTGGTTGGGGCGCCGGGTCGACAAGGGACAGTTCTCCGGGGCCCACGAACGCATCGCTGCGATCGAGGCAGACCCCGAGAGGGGATTCTGGTACCGCACGGCGATATTCGCCCAGCGCCATGCCGTGGGCGTTTCGGTGCCGGTGGTCGGAGTCCTGCTGCTGTTGGGCGTGCCCTTCCTGTCGGTGGACTTCGGGGTGCCGGACGAGCGGGTTCTTCCCGAGGGAACCCCGACGAGGGTTGCCACCGAGCGTCTCCGGAGCGACTTCTCCTCGGCCGAGGCGGACGCGTTCCCGCTGGTGCTTCCCAACGAGGTCTCCGACGGGGAGGTCGATGCATATGCCTCCGAGGTCTCCGCTCTGGACGGTGTGACCCGGGTGGATGCGCCCACCGGTCGCTATGTGGACGGTGCCAGGGTCCTTCCGACCGATGAGATGCTGGCCGCCCAGCGCATCGACGGCGCGGTGCGCCTGCGGGTGGTTCCGGGGGTGGAGGCGATATCACCCCGGGGAGAGGAGCTCGTGGAGGACATCCGCTCGGTGCAACCGCCGGGCGGGGAGTCGCTGCTGGGGGGTCGCAGCGCGAGCTTCGTCGACACCAAGGCCGCCATCGCACAGCGGTTGCCGTGGGCGCTGGCGATGATCGTGGTGAGCACGCTCGTGCTGCTGTTCGCCATGTTCGGTTCGGTGCTCGTTCCGATCAAGGCCATCCTGCTCAACACCCTTTCTCTGTCGGCAACCTTCGGGGCGATGGTCTGGGTCTTCCAATGGGGCCACGGATCCGGGCTTCTCGGGTTCACCCCCACCGGTCTGACCGATCTGACCACTCCCGTACTCATGTTCTGCATAGCGTTCGGACTCTCGATGGACTACGAGGTGTTCCTGCTGTCGCGCATCGCCGAGGAGCACCATCGGGGAGTGGACAACGAGACCGCGGTGGCCATGGGTCTGCAGCGCACGGGCAGGATCGTGACCGCTGCCGCCGGTCTGTTGGCGGTCACCTTCCTCGCTTTCGCCACCTCGGGGATCACCTTCATAAAGCTGTTCGGGCTGGGTCTGGCTCTGGCGGTGTTGATGGACGCCACCATCGTGCGGGCGCTGTTGGTCCCCGCATTCATGGGCCTGGCGGGGGACGCCAACTGGTGGGCACCCCGTTGGCTCCGCTCGGTGCACGACCGCTTCGGTCTCTCCGAGAGCGAGCCGGGTGCCTACGCTCCGGTCGACCCCGGTGCGGTGCCGGACGCCGACCCGGTGGAGGGCGACGAGAGGGTGCCCGCGGCCAGGTCGTAGGCGCGGTCGAACAGGTCCCGGTGCGCCGGGTCATGGGTCACGACCACGGCGGCGAGGTTGCGTCGCCGCGCCTCGGCGGTGATGAGCTCCATGATCTCGCGCCCCCGGTCGGGGTCCAGCGACGCCGTCGGCTCGTCGGCCAGCAGGATCGACGGTTCGTTCATCAGGGCGCGGGCCACCCCGACGCGTTGGCGTTCGCCACCGGAGAGCTTGCCCGGCAGGTTGTCCCGGCGGTCGCCCAGACCGACGATCCCGAGCAGTGATCCGGCGCGTTCTCGGGCCGCCGCGTCGAGCGAACCGGAGATGTGGGCCACGAGTTCGAGCTGCTGGATCGCGCTCAGCGATGGGAAGAGTTCGGCGCTCTGGTAGATGATTCCGATTAGGTCACGCCTGGCACGGGTGCGTTCACGCTCCGACATGGCGTTCGCATCCCGACCCTGCAGCGTCACCGTTCCCTGTTGGGGGCGCCGCAGCAGCCCGGCGATCGCCAGCAGGGTGGACTTGCCGGAGCCGGAGCGCCCCGAGACCGACACGACCTCGCCCGCTCCGACCTGTAGGTCCGCCCCCCGCAGGATGCTCAGGGTCGCTTCGCCGTCGGGGACCGTGACCGTGATGTCGTGCAGATCCAGCATGGTCACACCCCCGATGTCAGCGAGATCGCCGGGTCGACCGAGATGATGCGTCGCAGGGCCACGAGGCTTCCCGCCATGCCGACCAGCCCGAGGACCAGCGCGGTGGCCACCACCGACGACAGGGTCAGGCTGAACGGTGCTCCGTCGCCGAACAGCGATCCGACGCCCGCGGCGATCGCGGCGCCGGCCGACACCGACAGCACCAGCACGACCGCCAACTGCCCGAGGGCGTCGCGCACGATGTAGCCCGACGATGCTCCCAGGGCCTTCAGGAGCCCGATCTGACGTGTGCGCTGGATCGTCCACACCGTGAAAAAGGCGCCCACCACAAGGGCTGATATGACCAACAGGAAGCCGCGGATCAGTGACATCGTTCCGCTCTCGGCACTGAAACCGGGGGATCCTGCGTAGGCCTCGCTCTTGGTGAACACCTCGGTGCCCGTCTGCGTGGCGGCGGAATCCAGGGCGGCCGGATCACCGGTGCTCAGGGCGATCGCCGAGAACCGTCCCTGGGAGCCGTCGCCGTAGACCACCTCTCGCCAGGTGTCGAGGCTCGTGAAGGCGATGGGTACGTGACCGTAGGTGCCTGCAAAGGTGAATCCGACCACCGGAAGGGTGGTGTCGGTCCCGACGATCGTGAACTCCTCGCCGAGGTCCACCTCGGTCTCGAGCTCGTCGCTCAGCACTAGCCCGCCTTCGATGGCGGCGGCGACGTCGGTTCCATCCGGTGCCTCCGAGGACTGTGCCAGGAACCCGTTGCCGTCGACCCCGAACAGGGCCACGTCGATGGTCTCTCCCGATGCATCGGGTCCGGCTGGTCGGGCATTCACGAACGAGACGCCCACAGGTGTTGCGTCCACACCCTCGACGTCGAACGCCTCGAGCTGGTCCTCGGTCATCACCGAACGGCTGAACGAGGCGTGGGAGTTCTCGGCGAAGGCGAGATGGGTGATCGGAAGGGCACGCAGGCCCGAGATGCCGTCGTCGACGAGACCGTTGGCCAACCCGGCCAGCATCGTGGCCAGGAACGAGATGAGTCCGATGACCACCCCCACGAGCACGAAGCGGCCCTTGGTGGCCCTGAGATCACGCAACGCGAGGTACATCGGTGAGGTTCTACCAGTGCTCGCTGCCGGGTCCCAATGTGGCTCCGCTCCACCCGCGTGTCCGGCGGCGCTAGCGTTCGCCGTCGATGAGCTCAGTTCTCAACAGCAGGCTGGACGTGAACAGCGATGCCTTCCGGGCCAACCGCGATGCCATGACGGCGTTGTGGGAGGAGGTGGCCGCACAGCTGGCAGAACTCCCGGTGGTGGGTGGCCAGTCAAAGGTCGACCGCCACAGGCGACGCGGCAAGCTCCTGGTGCGAGAACGCATCGAGGCCCTGCTCGACCCCGATACCGCCTTTCTGGAGCTGATGCCGCTCGCAGCGGCCTGCACCGACGATCCGATCGGCGCGGGAACCGTCAACGGAATCGGGATCGTCAACGGTGTGGAATGCATGATCGGTGGCACCGACATGACCGTCCGGGGCGGCTCGGCCAATCCCCACACCGTCGCAAAGGGCATGCGGGCCTTCGAGATCGCCCGGTCCAACCGCCTTCCGATGATCTCCTTGTCGGAGTCCGCCGGTGCCGATCTGCCCCGGCAGGCCGACATCTTCGTGCCCGGTGGGGCACAGTTCCGCAACCTGACGCGTCTTTCCGCCGAGGGGATCCCGACGATCACCGTGGGCTTCGGCCCCGCGACCGCGGGCGGCGCCTACGCCCTGGGGATGAGCGACTACGTGGTGATGGTCAAGAACCGGGCATTCGCCTATCTGGGTGGGCCACCGCTGGTGAAGATGGCCATCGACGAGGACGTGGACGAGGAGACGCTCGGGGGCGCCGAGATGCATGCCACGACCTCCGGTCTGGCCGACTACCTGGCCACCGACGAGATGGATGCGATCCGCATCACGCGCGACATCGTCGAGCACCTCAACTGGCGCAAACTCGGCCCCGGTCCGTCGATGCCGGCGGATCCGCCGCTCTATGACCCCGACGAGCTGATCGGGTGTGCCTCGGCCGACGTTCGGGTGCCCTTCGAGGTGCGCGAGGTGCTCGCACGAACCCTCGACGGAAGTCGTTTCGAGGAGTTCAAACCCCTCTACGGCGACAAGCTCGTGTGCGGATGGGGGTCGATCTGTGGATTTCCGGTGGGAGTCCTGGCCAACAACGGGATCCTGTTCTCCGAGGAGTCCGAGAAGGGTGCGCAGTTCATCCAGCTGTGCAACCGCACCGACACCCCGCTCGTGTTCGTGCAGAACATCACCGGGTTCATGGTCGGTACCGCAGCTGAGCAGGGTGGGATCATCAAGGACGGAGCCAAGCTGATCAACGCGGTCTCCAACTCGGGAGTTCCCCACTTCGTGCTCATGGTCGGAGCCAGCTACGGAGCCGGCAACTACGGCATGTCGGGTCGGGCGTACGACCCGAGGTTCATCTTCACCTGGCCCAATCACCGGATCGCGGTGATGGGCCCCAAGCAGCTCGCCGGGGTCATGGGAATCATCGCCCGCAAGGCCGCTGCATCGAGGGGAACCGAGATCGACGAGGACACGCTCGCGGAGCAGACCGGGATGCTCGAAGCGCTGGTGGAGTCACAGTCCACGGCGCTGTACGCCACCGGACGGATGTGGGACGACGGGATAATCCACCCGCGCGACACCCGCACGGTGCTGGGAATGGCGATCTCGGCGTCGCACTCGAACGAGGTGTCGGGCACGGGGTCAGGGGAGTGGGGCGTATGGCGTCACTGAAGCGGTTGTTGATAGCCAACCGGGGTGAGATCGCGGTGCGGGTCGCACGCGCTGCCCACGCGATGGGCATGGAGGCGGTCGGGGTCTACTCCGAGGTCGATCGCACGGCACTGCACACCGAGGTCATGGATTCGGCCGTGGCGCTCGGGGGCAGGACTGCAGCTGAGTCGTACCTGCGGGGCGACGCGGTCATCGAGGCGGCCCTTCGCACCGGTTGCGATGCGGTGCACCCGGGCTACGGATTCCTGGCCGAGAACGCGGAATTCGCCGCCGCGGTCGCCGCGGCCGGGCTCATCTGGGTGGGACCCACACCCGAACAGATAGAACTGCTGGGAGACAAGGTGGCGGCGAAGCGGGCGGCGGTGGATGCCGGCGTTCCGACCACCGAGGCGGTGGTGGTCACCGCGGATTCAGATCCTCGGGATCTGCCTCTTCCGGCGATGGTCAAGGCTGCCGCCGGTGGTGGCGGACGCGGGATGCGGGTCGTGACCGACCGATCGGACTTCCGGTCGGTGGTGGCAGCGGCCACCCGGGAGGCCGAGGCGGCCTTCGGCGACGGAACCGTGTTCGTGGAACCACTCATCGAGTCCGGACGCCACGTCGAGGTGCAGATCCTCGGTGATCATCACGGCAACGTGGTGCATCTCGGGGAGCGCGACTGTTCGATCCAGCGTCGCCACCAGAAGGTGATCGAGGAGGCTCCATCGCCGGGAGTCGACGCGGCCACCCGCGAGAGGTTGTGTGACGGTGCGGTCGCCCTGGCCCGCGGAGTGGGGTACCGCGGTGCCGGCACCGTGGAGTACCTGGTGGGTGCCGACGGCACGATCGCATTTCTCGAGGTGAACACCAGACTGCAGGTGGAGCACCCCGTCACCGAGGCTGTCTGGGGTGTCGACCTGGTGGAGCTCCAGTTGCGGATCGCGGCCGGTGAGGAGCTGCCCTTCACCCAGGATGAGCTGTCTCCCGAGGGCCACGCGGTGGAGGCACGACTGGTGGCCGAGGACCCCGACGCGGGTTGGTTGCCGAGCACCGGTCGGATCACCTCGTTCCACATCGACACCGCGGGACCCATCCGGGTCGACACCGGGGTGGGGGTCGGGTCGGTGGTGTCCAGTGAATACGACTCCCTGCTCGCAAAGGTGATCAGCCACGACCGCTCCCGCGATGTTGCGGTGGGTCGGCTCGGACGTGCGTTGCGCACCGCGGAGATCGCGGGTGTCGCAACCAACGCAGCGACGCTGGCTGCGATATGCAGCGATGAGGCGTTCATCGGCGGCACCGTCGATACGGCCTACCTGGACGAGCACCCGGAGGTCGTCCACGGCGTGGGCGCCACCGGCGACGATCGCATCGCACATGCGTTGGCCGCTGTGTTCTGCCTGCACCGGACGAACCGCGGTGCGGATCACAATTGGGCCTTTGCCCCCTCCGGCTGGCGCAACGTGGCGACACAGGGTCAGCGACGCACCATGTCCAACGCCCGCGGAACCGATGCGTCGGACAGCATCCAGGTCGAATACGTCGTCCGGGATTCCGCCGCGGGATCGCTCACGGGTGCGACGGTGGCCGAGGTTCGCCTCGGACCGTTCCCCGAGCCCGACGACGAAGGCCTGCTCGGCCCCGACGATCGCAGGGTCGCCCGGGTCGTCGCAACGGTCTCCGAACCGGTCGGCCCGTCCGAGCGGCGGCAGGTCTCGCTCGAACTGGACGGAATCTCGCGCAGCTTCGCGGTGGAATCGGGAGCCCCGGGTGTGCTGGCGGTGTTCGGAACCAGCGGCAGCACGGCCTGGTTCCAACAGCCGAGCTTCGCGGAGCGTGAAGCCACCGAGGCAGCGAGCGCACCGGTGTCGCCCCTACCTGGTTCGGTCGTGTCGGTCCACGTCGCACCCGGGGACGAGGTCCACGACGGCGACCTCCTCGTGATCGTCGAGGCGATGAAGATGGAACACCGCATCGAGGCCCGGGCGACGCACACCGTTGCGGAGGTGCGGGTGTCCGCGGGCGACAAGGTCGATGCCGGAACGGCGTTGGTCACCTTCGCCGACTGAGCCGCTTCCCGGGCGCAGACGGAACAAGGGTGTGGCGCACCGTTGCGGTGAACCACACCCCTGTTGCTGCTGGCTCTGCCAGCTGCATTCCCGTGGAGTCAGCCGAGGGCCTTGGCCTTGAGGGCATCGAACTCGGCCTGGGTGATCGTGCCCGAGTCGAGGAGGTCCTTCGCCTTGGCTATCTGGTCGGCTGCAGCGCCTCCGCCGGTCTGGGTGACGACCTGCTGTGCGTAGTCCTGCACCTGTCGTTGTGCGTCGGCCTGGGCCTCCATGGCGCGTTCACCCATGCCGCTGCCGCGGACGATGAGGTAGACGAACGGTGCGATGAAGAAGAACACGAAGATCGCCAGGACCCACAGTGCCTTGGCCAGTCCGCTCAGATCCTTCGACCTGAAGAGGTCGCCGAAGATGCTGAACAGGATCATGAAATAGATCACCATGAAAAAGATCGTGAGCAGCGACCAGAGAACGGTTCCGTCGCCAATTTCTGCGAACAACATTTTGATTACTCCTTGTTGGGGGCGCTGCCACGCTAGTTCACCGGCCGTCGACGGAACCCGAAGTGAGCTGGGTGATTGGACCAGCGATGCCTGGCTGTCGGTAGTCTCGGGTCCGCCAGCTCGGGCGACCGACGCGGCGGGTATGGGGCGCTACAGGAGCTCGGGGAGGCCCAGATGGCAGATGTCGATGACGCCCGTTCGGTCGCGGACACCTTCGGTGACACCGGTCTGAGGGTTGGGTTCCGTGGTCCCTACGCGGAGGGCCCTCCTGCGGCCGACCTCGTGGTCCACTACCCACCGCTCGACAGGTTCGGCCCGCGAGAACTCCTGGGGTTCCTGGTCAACTCCGTTCTGTTGGTCTTCTTCGTCCTCAGGGGAGTGCTGCGCAAGCCGTTCCACTGGAGGCAGGGTTCGTGGCTGCGTTTCGCCTCCGAGGGCATGGTGGAGGGCTTCTTCGCAATGGGACCCACCTGGGTGAAGCTCGGCCAGGTGGTGGCCAGTTCGCCCGGGCTGTTCCCCGAGGACATGTCCGGGCCCGCGCAGCGCTGCCTGGCGGACGTGCCTCCCTTCGGGTTCGACCTCGTGGCGGAGACGATCCGCATCGACCTCGGTCACGAGCCCAACAGGTTGTTCCGCTCCATCGACCCCGAACCCCTCTCGGCCGCCTCGGTGGGCCAGGTGCACGCGGTCGTGTTGCCCGATGGGCGGGATGCCGTGCTCAAGCTCCTACGGCCCGGGATCGTCGATCGCATGAACCGCGACCTGCGTGTCTCCAATGCCATCGCGAAGCTTCTGATGCACACCAAGGTGGGTCGACGGGCCAATACCGTCGGGATGATCCGCGACCTCCATCGGGTGACCAACCAGGAACTGAACACGGCGCTCGAGGCCCACAGACAGGATCGGTTCCGGGCGAACCTGCACGTGTTCGACGACAACTGGAACGTGACCGCTCCGGAGGTGATCTGGGACTACTGCGGCCCGCACATGATCTGCATGGAGCGGGTCGTCGGCGTTCCCATGGACGATTTCGAGGCGCATGAGGCAATGGGGTTCGATGCCGAGTCGAACCTGCGCCGCGGAATGAAGGCATGGGTCGAGGCGATGACGATCCACGGGCCCTTCCACGGAGACCTCCACGCCGGGAACATCTGGGCCCTGCGCGACGGGAGAGCGTGTTTTCTCGACTTCGGGATCATGGGCGAGTTCAGCCCGGAGTGGCGCCAGATGGTGCGCGACATCCTCTACACCTTCATGGTCGACCACGACTTCGCCCGCATCGTGCGCGGGTACAAGAAGCTCGGCGTCATCAGGGGCGACCTCGGAGACGACGAGCAGCTGGGCGCCGTGTTGGCGATGGTGTTCGAACCGATCATGGCGTCGCGCATGGAGGAGCTGCAGTTCGCGGATCTGTTCCAGCAGTCGCTCCAGCTGAGCGAACAGATGGGCGACATCTCCGCCCCCGAGGAGCTGGCGTTGCTCGGCAAGCAGTTCCTCTACTTCGAGCGCTACGTGAAGGGGATCGCGCCCGACTACCTGATGGTGCACGACCCGTTCCTCATCAAGAACGTCTTCCCCGATGAGGCGGCCCGGCTGATGGCGGAGTTGCGGGCGACCAACCCGACGATGCCGGTGGATCCTGACGAGGTCACCGACTGAACCTCTCGGGAGGTGCCGTCCTGCAGCTCCGTCACGGGGCCGGATCGGCTGATGGCATCGCCGACCGGTCCGAGAACTCCACCCTGTTGTGGCCCAGCTCCTTGGCTGTCCGCAGGGCGCCGTCGGCACGGGACAACAGGTGATCGGGGTCCTCACCGCTCTCGGAGATGGCCGCCCCGATGCTCACCCGGACGGGCCAGGTGCCAGATGGGGTGCTCACCGACGTGGGTTCCACCGCGTCGATGATCCTCTGTGCAACCGACTCGAGGCGGGCCCGGTCGTTGATCCCCGACAGGACACAGACGAACTCGTCGCCCCCGAACCGCCCGACCACGTCCTGGGTGCGTATGCCGGCTCGCAGGTTGCGCGCCAGGGTTTGGAGGGCCTCGTCGCCGGCACCGTGGGACAACTCGTCGTTTATCCGCTTGAACTTGTCCACATCCATGAACAGGACCGCTGTGGAGCTCGGGTTCTGGTCGACCTGGTTTCTCAGGTGCGCGAGTAGGCCTGCGCGGTTGAGCAGTCCGGTGAGGGGATCGTGAACCGAGCGCCTGCGGTACTCGGCCTCGCGGGTCGCGTCGTTCAGCATGGCGACCACGCGCAGGCCCTCGGCCTCCATCGTGGGCACGAGCCTCACCCCCACCTGGGCAACGGTGTCCTCGTTGCCCCGCAACAACACCGGACGGTCGATCGCGATCGTCGCGTCGGGATGGGCGAAGTAGGTGTCCAGGAGGCTGTCCGCGTCCTCTCCGGCCGGACCCAGCACGAGTGTCGATACGTTCTTGCCGCGGAGCTCCTCGGGCGTCCAGCCGGTGAGGTTCTCGATCCCCGCGGTGGCTTCGTGGATGATGCCGTGCACATCGAGGACGACCATGGCGTCGGTTCCGGACTCTGCAACCGTGCGCCAACCTTCCGAGCGCATCGCGTACCAGGCGATCCAGGAGAGTGCCAGGGCCAGTGTGAAGAAGAGAATCGCCGCGAACACCACGTTCGAGGAGCCGCCGTCGTCACTGACGGCGTCGACCAGCAGGTTCACCGCGGGCATTCCCAGAACACCTGCTGCGAGTGTGCCGACCGCGCACTCCAGCGGACGGGTACGGATGATCGCGGCCGGTGCTGCATCGCTGGCGGAACCGGTGACAGCGATCACGCTGAGCACCGTGAGCACGGCGGTGATCACGCTGTATCCGTAGACGACCGATCCGATGCGCAGGTGCACGGCGGTGGCGGCGGTGGTCATGCCCCCCGAGACGCCGGTCAACAGCGCGGTCGTCAGGAGTATCGTGCGTGCGCGGGGCATCCGGCGGTGGAGCACCAGCAGGGAGCCCGATCCGATGAACAACACGGTCGTGAGGGTCTGGATCGATGGCATCCCGGGATAGCGACCGCCGAGCTCTGCGATCTGTCCGCTGAACAGCAGGGTCTCCAGAGACCCTCGCATCGCCAGGATGGTCTGCAGCAGCAGCGTGAGCGAGACCGCACACGCGACCAGTGAGGCCACGACCGCCACCGAGTTCGGGCCTGCACCATTCGGACGCGGGGCCCTCACCGATCCGATGCACAGCAATCCGAAGAGCACCGCCGACCAAGGCGTGGTCACCGGCCAGCCGTCTGCCACGAGCCCGATGGCCCAGCGCCTCGAAAGCCCCCATCCGATCACCAGCACCATCGCTACCAATGCCAACGCAGACACCGCAGCAGCACGCGTCAAACGTTCGTAGCGCTGTTGGTCCAACGTCGCGACGCCGGTTCGTGCATCGACCCTCACCCATCACAGGTCGGCAGTCGGGTGGATTCGATGAGCCCTACGGCGCAATTCGGGCCACTGCATCTCGGCGCTGCGGTGGATCAGGCGAGCCCGCTCTGCACCGGCTCGTTGCCGCGGTCATTCACGCGATCTGCGGCCCGCACCGCTGCAGCGCCGAGTTCCATGATTCGTAGGTCACCTACCGGTGACCCCGATCCCCGGTTGCACACGAATGCCACCGACAGTTCGCGCGACGGGTCGGCCCAGCCACCGGAGCCGCCGAATCCGAAGTGCCCGAAGGCTTCTGGAACCCGACCCCTGGTCGTGAACACGCGGTGGTAGCCGAGTCGCCAGTCCATCGGCATGACCAACACGTGGTCCCTGCCCCTGCGTTGAACCTCGGAGATGATAGCCACGCGCTCCCTGCTGAGAATCCGTGTTCCCTCGAGCTCCCCGCCTCCGGCGAGCATCGCGTACATCCGGGCGAGTGAGCGGGCGGTGAAGAACCCGTTGGCCGCCGGGATGGAGGCGTCCATCGCAGCGGGGCTGTAGAGGGCCGCCTCCACGTTGCGGGGCACCAGGGCGTTGATCATCCGCCGGGTGTTGAGTGTGCCGGGCAGCGCGGAGACCAGCTTGCCCATCTGTGTCCCGATCCGCTTCTCCACACGCCGGACGGTCGGATTGGACGGCCTCGGAAGCGATGGAGGTTCGAGGTTCGCCGCGCGGCCGCGCTCCGATTCGGGAAGCCCGATGTAGAGCCCGTCGCACGAGAGCGGGGTCGCGAGTTCGCAATGGACGAACGCGGCGATGTCGCTGCCACTGACGCGCCGGACGATCTCACCGACCAGCCAGCCGTAGGTGAGAGCGTGGTAGCCGTGTCGCGAGCCCGGCTCGTAGGCGGGTGCTGCCGCAGCGAGGGCCTCGGCCATGTACTCCCAGTCGAGCAGGCGATCGCCGGTGTCCACGAGGCTGCGGATCCGGTGAAGGCCTGCGGAATGGGTGAGCACGTGGCGCACGGTGACGGCCTGTTTGCCGTTGGCCGCGAACTCCGGCCAGTAGGTGGCCACCGGTTCGTCGTAGTCGACCAGCCCGCGGTCGGCCAGTATGTGCAGAGCGGTCGAGGAGACCCCCTTGGTCGTGGAGAAGCACATCGCGACGGTGTCGTCCCGCCACGGTTCGTCGTCGGTCCGTTCACCACCCCACAGGTCCACCACGGGCTCACCCCGGTGGTAGACGCACACGGCGGCTCCGCCCGAGCCCCTGCGTAGCTGGCGCTCGAAGACCCTGCGGATCAGGCCGTAGCCCTTGTGTGCGACACCGTCCATGGGTCCAGTCTGGCCCCCGCGGCCCCTCAGCGCGGTGTTCCGGTCACCCTGGCGGCAGGGTCCTGGCGGTAGAACCCGCTGAGCACGTCGTAGAGATCGGGTTTCTGCTCGGCCATCTCGACCGGGCGATCGAAGAACACCTCGGTCGCAACGGCGAAGAACTCGCCGGTGTTGACACCCGCATAGCTGTCGAGGAGGTCGTCACCGCCGAGCTGGGCCCTCTCGTACTCAGCGGTGCAGACCTGAACCCAGCGGTCGATCTCCGACCGTGCCATCGGTGGTGTGCCGTCGACGACGTCATCGAGCATGTCGATCTTGTGGGCGAACTCGTGGAACACCACGTTGTGGCCTCTCTCGGGATGGTGCACATCCATGGCGACCGCATCCCATGCGATGAGGATCGGTCCCTTGTGGGCGGCCTCGCCGAGGATCGGCATGGGCGCGTCGGTCATGAGACCCGGCACTGATGAACCCCGCTCCCCGGTGAGCACCACGGTTGTGGGATGCACGATGATGGCGCCCACCTCGCGGTAGTGCTCGAAAGAGAGCCCGAGGATCAACAGCGCAGCCTGGGCGGCGATGAGAAGGCGCATCTCTTCGGTCAGCGCGAAACCGCGGGCCGCTTCCCAGTTCTTGGAGCGGATCAGCTCGCCGGTGTACTCACCCAGAAGGTCCCGTTCGGGCTCGTCCAGGTGCTTCCAGTGCGCCACGCGACGCTCCATGAGGTCGCGCCAGTCCTCGGGGAGCAGCTCGGTGGCAGGGCGGCGGTGGAAGAGTCCGATTGCGACGTTCTAGCCGCTGGGTGACCCAGATTTCTGGCACCATCTCCTGATGCGATACGCGATCAAGACGGCTCCCCAGATGACCACCTGGAACGCGATGCTCGAGGTGTGGCGCGCCGCCGATGGGATCGAGCTGTTCGAATCGGCCTGGAACTTCGATCACTTCGAGCCGATCCTCGGCCAACCACGAAACGGCCCCTGTCTCGAGGGCTGGACGTCGTTGGCAGCCCTGGCCCAGGCGACCAGCCGCATCCGCATCGGTTGCATGGTCACCGGAATGCCCTACCGGCACCCCTCGGTGCTGGCGCAGATGGCAGCCACGCTCGACGTGATCTCCGGGGGACGTCTGGAGTTGGGCCTCGGTGCGGGTTGGAACGCCGAGGAGGCCGACGCGCTGGGCATCGATCTTCCGGCTCTGGGCGAGAGGTTCGACCGCTTCGACGAGGGCCTCGACGTGGTCACGTCACTGTTGCGGAACGAGGTGACCGACTACGACGGTGAGCACTACACCCTGAAGGGCGCACATTGTTCTCCCAAGCCCGTTCAGCAGCCGGCACCACCGATCTGGATCGGAGGTGACGGCCCGAAGCGGACACTCCGGGCGGTTGCGCGCCACGCCGACTACTGGAACACCCCCTTCACCTCTCCCGAGGCACTCCGTAGGAGTCTGGAGATCCTGCACGCCCACTGCGACGACGTAGGTCGGGACCCCGGCGAGATCACCATCACCGCGCAGGCCATCCACGATCCGGCAACGGGGGCCACCGCCACGCGGGAGGCGATCGACGAACTGGGCGAAGCGGGTTGCGAGCTGGCGGTGATCTACCTGCCCGAGACACACCACAACGCGGCCGAGGTGGAGTCGATCGCGACCGCTGTCAGCTGACCGGTCGTCGGCCCCCGGCTGTCGGACCCGTGGTGGCTCCTCCGGCGAACGCCTGGGCCACCTCCATCCAATCGGCCGCTTCGTCGCCCGTGAGCACGAGGTCGGTGTCGGTCACGTGCCGGCGTTGGGTGACCACCGCGCAGAAGTCACCGGCCGGTCCGGTGATCCGCGACGCGGCGTCGGTCGGACCCCAGTTCCAGGTCTCACCGGTAGGCCCAGTCAGTTCAACGGCCACCTCGGTGGCTGGCGCCGATGCGTCGCGCACCACGTAGGACCACTTCCTGGTGACGAAGCCCAGGTGGGCGATGTGTCGCAGGCGATCGGTCTGCGGACGGGTCTCGTGGGGCACGTCGGCGTCGTCGAGCGCGTCGATGATGTCCTGACCGTGCGCCCACGCCTCCATGAGGCGCGCGGTGAGGAACGACCGCGCCGACATCGAGGGTCCGAACCACTCGATCCGGTCCGTGTCCGACAGCGGGGTCGCTGCTGTGGCCAGGAGTTCGCGGCCCTCGGCCCACTGGCTGCGCAGTTCCTCCGGCGGTAGCTCGACGAGCTCGGTGATGGTGAGGTCATCGAGCGATTCTCCACCCTCGAGGGCCCGCTGGAACAAGGCGTCCCTGGCCTCGCAGAACCCACTCGGATCTGCGATCGCCTGGGCGGCCGCCCGATCGAAGTAGGTGAGGTGCGCAATCTGGTGTGCGATGGTCCACCCCGGTGAGGGGGTCGGTAGCAGCCAGTCGGCGTCGTCGATCCGGTCCACGATCTCCGCCAGCGCTGATTGTTCATCGATCAGGTCACCGAGTATCTCCACGGTCACAAGGTAGTGGTCCGCAGTTGGTGGTCGCAGTTGGTGGTCGGCCACGTTCCCACAGCGGGTTGTCCACCGACCGACTGCCGACGGTGGGCGAGCATTCAAGACCGGCTGGCATCGACCGATCCTGTGGAGGATGATCGCTTCGATGTTCGCTGCACTGGGAATGCTGCCCACGGTGGGAATCCTGATGGGCGTGACGCTCCTCGTCGTTGTCGTATCTGCGGCCCTGGAACAGCGTGGGTCGCGGGTGCGAACGGTGACCCGTGCCGCCAGCTCGACCGAAACGACCACCCGATCGACCACCGAGCGGGTCGAGGAGCCACCCCGGGTGGCGACGAACGGTTCGGGCCGGGAGCCGCGCCGTCCGCTTGCACCCGGGCCCGCACCGACGGTCCCCGGTCCGGAGCGGACCGCCAGCTCGGAGCGGACCGCCAGCTCCGAGCAGGTTGACCGACCAGCTCCGGAACCTGTGACCACGTTGGTCCTGTCCTCCGACGGTGCCGATGCCCGCACCGCCCGGATCGGTCCGTTGGGGACCGACCGCCAACTGGCGGGGGTCCTCTTCGCCGCGTACGTGGTTGCGGGCCGGCCGGAGTCCTCGAGGGTCACCGGCTGGATCACCGCCTACGACGACCCACCGTCGCTGCCCGACACAGCCGCTGGTGAACGAATGAGGGGTCGGGCCACCCGCATCGCCGAACTGCTGGACTGTGACGACGAGGACCGGAACTGGGTGACGCTCGACCAGGGCACCGATGTGGCGCTCGCGGTGCGTCGACGCCCACCGGTGGATCCCGTTCTCGTCGGCCTGCTGCACTGGTGGCGGCTGGCCACATCCGACGTGGCGACGGTTGCGGCCTCGGACACCGTGGCGCTCGAGGCGGCCATCCGCGAGGTCCTGCCGTCGCTTGAGCGTAATCCGCTGCACCGGAGCGTCGGGTCCATCGCCGAGATCGCGGGAGCAGCGGCCTCGGAGGGCGTCGGCCTGCGGCTCCACTGCGAACGCAGCTCTGCCCGGGGCCCGGCGGAAGACGAGACCGAGCAGTCCCGCCCGAGCGGGCGCGGCCTGCTGACGACCTCCTTCGCGGAGAGTTCGCCTGTCCCGTAGGCGCATTCTGCGGTTCATGCCCCAACCGGAACGGCTACCGTTCCGACGATGACTCCCGAACCACTAGAACAGGCCCAGAACGTCGCGAGGCAGGTGCTCGCGAACGTCAGGTCTGACCAGCTGAACCTCGAGACTCCGTGCTCCGACTGGAACGTCGGGCAGCTGATCGATCACCTGATCGGCGCGCAGTACTGGGCCCGCGACGGGGTCCGTGGGCAGGAGATGACCGAGACCGGGGAGGGGTCATCCTCGGGTGACTACGTGGCGGCGTTCGATCAGATCGCCTCGGAATCGCTCGCAGCATTCTCCGAGGACGGCGCGCTCGAGCGCGTGGTCAATCCAGGATTCGGAGACATGCCCGCAGCAGCGCTCATGGGCATGGCCTCCACCGACACCTTCACCCATTCGTGGGACCTCGCACGGGCGACGGGCCAGAACACCGACCTTGCACCGGAGCTGGCATCCGCGCTCCTGGAGCAGTCCCGCCGGTCGATCCAGGACGCCTTCCGCTCCGAGGACGGCAGGATGTTCGGGCTCGAACAACCCGCACCCGAGGATGCAACGCCCGCCGATCGACTGGCGGCGTTCCTGGGCCGCAGGCTCTGAGGCGCACACGGTGGCAGAAATCGACTATCTCGAGCTTCCCGCGGCCGACATCGCCGCCACCAAGGCTTTCTACACCTCGGTGTTCGACTGGAGTTGGGTCGACTACGGCCCGGCCTACTCGGCCAGCACCAGCGGCCCCGTCGAGGTGGCGCTGAACGGTGAGGCGGAGCCGGTTCCGCTCCACCCCGAAGGCGCCCAGAGCGCCAACGGGCCACTGGTGTTGCTCAGGACCGACGACCTGGAGTCCGTCCGGGCGTCTGTGCGTGCAGCCGGAGGCATGATCCTGTCCGACATCTACCCCTATCCGGGAGGCAGGCGCCTTCACCTCGTCGACCCGAGCGGGAACGTTCTGGGCGTCTACCAGCCCGCAGACCCACCAGGAGAACAGTGAGCATCGACTTCAGCCTCTCGCCCGAACTCGAAAGGATCAGGGGGGAGGTCCGCGACTTCATCGAGGGAGAGGTCCAACCCGCAGAGGCGCGGATCCGCGAGGGCGATCTCGAGAACACCGATCGCGACGCGTACATAGGAGAGCTGATCGCACTGCGCAACAAGGCGCAGTCGGTCGGACTGTGGCTTCCCCACATGCCCGAGGAGTGGGGAGGCATGGGTCTGGGTCACGTCGAGCTGGCGATGGTGCAGGCCGAAGCGGCGAAGTCGTACTACGGGCCATGGGTGCTCAACTGCCAGGCCCCCGACGAGGGCAACATGCACACCCTGTTGCACTGGGGCACCGACGAGCAGAAGGAGAAGTACCTCAAGGGGCTGTGTGCCGGGAGCACCTGGTCGTGCTTCGCCATGACCGAACCCGAGGTCGCCGGGTCGGATCCGACGCTCATCCGCACCAACGCCTACGAGGACGGCGAGGAGTGGGTGATCAACGGCCACAAGTGGTTCATCTCCAACGCCCATCGGGCGAGCTTCGCGATCGTGGTTGCCCGGACCGAGGACGACCCCGATCTGCCCCAGGCCGCCAACACCGCCTTCATCGTGGACATCCCGACCGAGGGCTGGACCGAGGTCCGCCAGATCGAGACCATGCACGGATCCACCGGGCACTCCGAGATCCTGATCGAGGACCTGCGGGTGCACGAGTCCCAGATGCTCGGTGGGCGTGGCCAGGGTCACCTGCTCGGACAGTACCGACTCGGCCCGGCACGTCTCGCCCACTGCATGCGCTGGATCGCACAGGCCGAGACGGCGCTCGACATGATGGTGGACCGGTCGCTGGAGCGCTACTCCCACGGTTCGATCCTGGCCGAGAAGCAGGGTGTGCAGTGGATGATCGCGGACTCCGCGATGGAGCTCTACCAGGGCAAGCTCATGGTGCTGCATGCCGCCTACAAGATCGACGCGGGTGAGGACTTCAAGTCCGAGGTGTCGATGGCCAAGCACTTCGTGGCGAACATGTTGAACCGCGTGATCGATCGTGCGATCCAGGTCCACGGTGCGCTGGGGTACTCCACCGACACCCCTCTGGCACACATGTACCAACACGCACGTTGGGCCCGCTTCGCCGACGGTGCCGATGAGATCCACCAGATGCGGATCGCCCAGCGCACGATCGCCACCTACAAGGACCACGGGTCCACCAGGGCTGCCACCGGCGACCTGCCCATCTGACCGCCCCGTAGAATTCGTCCACCGTTCTGTGTGGCGAGGATGGCCTCCTCAGCGCGTTTGGAGACACAGAACGGTGGAGGCTGATCGGGAGGTGTCTGCTGTGGCTAGGGTGCGCGGATGAACAGTGGTCAATCGCGCGGTGTTTCGGGAATCGTCGGCGTCGTAGCCGCGCTGGGGCTGATCGCGGGGGCGTGCACCAGCAACTCCGAAGACGGAGCAGCTTCCGATGACACCTCGGATCCATCGGGCACCGCGGAGCTGACCGTCGAGACCATCTCGACGCGTCCGGACATGGTCACCGGTGGCGATGTGGTGATAGCTGTGTCCGGCGGAGACATCTCCGAGGGCAGCAACTCCGAGGGCAGCAACTCCGAGGACCGTGTCGATCCGGATCCATCACTGGTCGACGAGGTGACCGTCGACGGCGGGGCCGTCGAGGTCGAGCTGTCCAGTGACGGTGGGAGGCTCACCGGGCTGGTGGAGGGGCTCCCCGAGGGTGAATCGACCATCGAGGTGTCCTCGGGCGGTCGGAGCGCATCTGTCGAGGTGACCAACCATTCGGACCAGGGCCCTGTCTTCTCGGGGGAACCGTTGCCGATGGTCACCTGCACGACCGACCGCTACGGCATGGCGCCGAGCGAACCGCCCGAATGCGCCGCGGACCCGGTGGTCCGGTACGCCTACGTGAACCCGGACGGACTGCAGGTGTTCGTCGAGGATCCGCTGGACCCCGAATCGATTCCCGACGACGCACTGACCGTGGAGATCGACGGATCGGTCCAGCCGGCGTTGTTGCGCGTCGAGTCGAGGGTTCTGGATCGGGGAGTGGCCACCATCACGACCCTCGCAGGTGCATCGCAGGTGGGTGCCGGAGTCGGTGGGGACTGGGACTCCGAGCACTGGAACGGTCGTCTGGTCTACCGCTTCGGTGGTGGCTGCGGCACCACCTACAGCCAGGGTTTCAACTTCTTCGAGGCACCCAGCATGGACCTGCTGGCCGACGGCTACGCGTTCGCGACCAACACCTTGAACACCTTCCAGGTGCAGTGCCAGGACATCGTGTCGGCGGAAGCGGCGATGATCACCAAGGAGTACTTCGCCGAGGCCTACGGCGTGCCCGAGGTGACCATCGGCGAGGGTGGATCCGGTGGTGCCATCCAGCAGTTCCTCGTGGCCCAGAACTACCCCGGCATCCTCGATGCGATCGCACCGACCTCACCGTTCCCCGACGCGATGTCGATCGCACCGGGAGTGATCGACTGTGCCCTGTTGGGCAACTACTACTCGTCGGAGGCCGGCTCCGAACTCACCGCCGAACAGCGCCGGGCCGTCAACGGGCACCTCTCGGGGCTCACCTGCACCCTCTGGGAGCAGACCTTCGTGCCCGTGGCCGACCCCGCACGTTGTGGCTTCGGCGACGCTGCCGGTGGAGTGGTCAGAACCCTGCCGGGGCTCTCCGAGGGCCTCCCCACCGTGCCGTCGGGCGAGGCCTACGACCCCGAGACGAACCCCGGTGGTCTCCGCTGCACCATGCAGGACTCCTACCCCCAGGTCTTCGACACCGACCCCGAGACCGGGTTCGCCGAGCGACCGGTCGACAACACCGGCGTGCAGTACGGGCTCGGGGCGCTGAACGGTGGTGCGATCGACGCGGAGCAGTTCCTCACGCTCAACGAATCGATCGGCGGTCTCGACCTGGACGCCAACCCGGTTCCCGAACGGATGGACGCTGATCCCGCCACCATCGAGCGCCTCTACGAGACCGGTCGGATCACATCTGGTGGACCGCTGCTCGACATCCCGATCATCGTCACCAACACCTACACCGATCCCGATGGCGACATCCACGATCGCTTCCGGATGTTCTCGCTCAACGAGCGGTTGCTCACAGAGGACGGCGAGCAGGCGCCGGGCTACGTGATGTGGACGAAGCCTGCGCCCGAGGACGGCAGCATCACGCAGCAACTCGCCGGTTCCGGAGGTTCGGGAGTGCTCGCCACGAGGCTGCTCGATGAGTGGGCGACCGCGCTTGCGGCGGACGACAGCGGTGACCCGGTGGCCGAGAGGCTCGCGGCGACGCGGCCCGAGGAGGCCGTGAACAAGTGCTTCGACCTCGACGGAACAGTCGTCGAGTCAGGCCCCGGGGTCTACGAGAAGCCCGGTCCGTGTACCGACGAATACCCGGTCGGTGACGACCCGCGCACCGCCGCCGGCGCTCCGCTGACCAACGATGTGATCAAGTGCAGCCTGCAGTCCGTGGACGAGGCGATCGCAGGCGGGGAGTACGAGGTGGAGTTCTCCGCTGCCCAGGTCGAACGGCTGGAGGCGATCTTCCCCGAGGGTGTCTGCGACTGGAGCGTTCCCGGCGTGGGCCAGGTTCCACTGGGCGATTCCTGGCTCCGTTTCGACTGACGGAGATCCGGTAGCCACTCCGGATCCGATTCGATCTCGATCCCCGACGGCGGCGATCGTCGGGGGCTACCCGTCGCTTCGGTGGTCCCGGGCGCGGCTCGGTGCCACTCGAGGTGGTTCGTTGGGCATCTTCGGATAGACCGGCGGCCAGGGCGCGTCCATCAGCCCGGCAGCCATGTCGCGAGCGTGCCACTCCATCAGCGGTGCCAACGACTGTCGGTTCTCCCACCTGTCGGACCATGGGTCGCCAGTCGATGCGATGCGCTCGGGAACGGTCAGAACCGTCAGCTCGTCGGGATCGACCGAATCGAGGTCGTCCCACGAAACCGGAGTGGACACCTGGGCTCCGACCCGGGGTCGGGCCGACCAGGCCCCGAACATCGTCTTGTGCGGTGCGTTCTGGTTGAAGTCGACGAACACTCGTCGACCGCGTTCCTCCTTCCACCACTTCGCGGTGATCAGACCGGGCTCCCGCCGTTCCAACTCCCTTGCACACGCCACCGCGGCCGATCTCACCTCGAAGGAGTCCCACGTGCCGGCGGTCAACGGGACATAGACGTGAAGGCCTTTGCTGCCCGATGTCTTGACCCAGCTGCGGATACCTAGTTCCTCGAGTAGTTCGCGGACCAGGGCGGCGGCCGTTCGCACCTCCTCGAAGGTCACCTTCGGCATGGGGTCCAGATCCAACCGCAACTCGTCGGCATGCAGAGGGTCCGCTGCGCGCGATGGCCACACGTGAAACCCGAGACATCCGAGGTTCACCGCCCAGGCGACGTGGGCCAGGTCCTCCACCACGAGGGCTTCGGAGGTCGTTCCGTTGGGTGTCGAGACGATCGTCGTGGCCAACCACTCCGGCCGCGTCGTTGGCACCCGTTTCTGGAAGAAGCTCTTGCCGCCGACCCCGTTGGGGTAGCGCTCCAGCAGGACGGGCCGACCGCGCATCGCTCCCATGAGTGGTTGTTCGACCGACCGGTAGTAGGCGATCAGGTCCGCCTTGGTCACATCGGCCTTGGCGAAGAAGATCTTCTGTGGGCTGGACACGTGGACCAGACGGCCGCTGATCTCGATCTCGGTCGAGTCCTTGGCGGCTCCCATGTCCGTGACGCTACCTTGGTCGCCGAGGGGGCCACCGAGGTGGGCGGCGCAGGTGAGGGTCAGCTCTCATCGCGCGATGGAGGAAGTACATGTCGCCCAGGGTTCCGTCCCAGGTCAGGTTGATGCCGCGGGTCGCTGCGGTGGTCGCCGTGGTGGTGCTGGCTGGCGCCTGTGCACCGCCGTTGCTGGTCACGAGCTTCGATCCGCTCGACGGTCCGGGCGACGAACTCGACCTGGTCGAGGAGCGTGGATGTGCAATGCCGGAGGGGACCGCCTCGTTCGGCGAGGCGCCTCCCTCGTTCGTGGGGCTGGACGGAGCGAAGCTGGCCGACGCGATCGGTTACGCAACGGCACGTGGTGCGCAGTCGGTCCGTGTCTACCGCCGCGGTTGTCTGGTGGGACGCAGCGGTCTCGACCCGATCACCGAGGACACGCTCCTGCCGGCGTGGTCGATGACCAAGGGGGTGGTTGCCACCGTGGTGGGGCGTGCGGTCGCTCTGGGCCATCTCACGCTGGATGACCCCATCGGAACACACCTGGCGGGGCTCCAACCGGATCACGCCGCGCTCACGGTGAGGCAGTTCCTGACCCAGACCACCGGTCTGCGCATGGCCTGGGCGAACGACCTGTGGGCCGCCGGCACGACCGATTCCGCCGCGGATGTGTTGGGACGGCCGTTCCAGGCGGAGCCCGGCACGACGTTCCTGTACGCCCAGACCGCGGTCACAGCACTGGTCGCGGTGGTGGAGGCGGCAGTGGGGGAGGACTTCCAGTCCTTCGCACGGCGAGAACTGTTCGAGCCGCTGGGTATCGGCGGCGACCAGTGGCGTTGGGCGCGGGACGGTTCGGGACGGACGCAGGGATTCGCGTTCCTCGACATGGCGCCGACCGCCTGGGTGCGGCTGGGCCACCTGCTCCTCGAGGAGGGAATGTGGGGTGGCGTGCGGCTGATAGATGCCGGGTTCATCCGCGAGGGGAGCCACGGCACCGATGCCAATGCCGGCTACGGATTCCTGTGGCGTACCAACGACGGTGACTGGAACATCGACTCGGGCATTCCGGCGCACACCCGCGACGAAGAGCCCAACTGGCCGGGTCTGCCGCGGGATGCCTACGGGTACTCGGGCCTGTTCGATCAACTGATGATCGTCATACCGAGCCTCGACATGGTGATCCTGCGGATGGGGCTCCCTTCGGAGGCCTTCGGTGACCCGATCGGGGAGTCGCCGGGTATCCGGCCCTCGTTCGCCTGGCGCTACAACCGACTGTTGATGGCGGCTGTGACCGACGTCGACGTGGATGACCCGGGGCCCTGGTCCTTCGAACCCGATGAAACCCCACTGGATCTCGCCAACCTGATCGCACCGGATCTGACCCCGTTCGAGGTGCCGCCGTGGTTCCTCGAGCTACTCGGCCTCGACGACCTCTTCGGGGTTGGTGCCGATGGCACTCCGGTCGGTGACACTCCCGTGGATGGCATTCCCGTGGATGGCATTCCCGTGGGTGGAAGTGCGTCCGCCGCGGGTGCCGATCAGAACGGGTAGCAGGCACACCACCGCGTACACGGCCACGACCGACCAGAACAGGGTGTCGCCGGGGTTCTCCAGGTAGCGCGCCAGTCCCACCCCCACAGCGGGAGCGCAGATGAGTGTCAGCGCCACGTTGCGACGCGCCGAGTAGGCCAGCAGCCCGAGGTGCTCGAGCCACCACTCGACCACCACCGGAACCGGCAGGAGCCAGACCAACCAGGTGTCGAGACCCGGAGCCCAACGAACCCCTGCGAGTGCCAGAACCGTGACGGTGAAGCAGACCGGGTAGAACACCGCGCAACGTCGACAGACGTGACGACCGGCCACATGGATGCAACGGTCGTACTCGTTCGGGTAGTGATGGCTCAGCCACAGGGCCGTTCGGCGTTGCACCTTCACCTATCGGCAGAACCGCGCCGGACTACAACCCGCGCCGGACCCGAACCGGGATCGTGGCGTGCGGCGCCCCGCCCGGCTCCCGCGGGGTCAGCGCGCCGCTGCTGAGCTGCGGACCAGTTCGCCGAACTCGCGACCCATCTCCTCGATGATCGCCACGGCACCGGGAATCATGCCCAGGTTGAAGAAGCCGTGGATCATGTCGTCGTGGCAACGCTGGTGGACCAGCACGCCGCCCTTCTCCAGCAGGTCGCCATAGGCGCGGCCCTCGTCGCGCAACGGATCGAACCCAGCGGTCCAGATCCATGCAGGTGCCACGCCGGAGACGTCGTCGCTCAACAGTGGTGATGCAGCCGGATCGAGGGGATCCCTGTCCTCCGGGACGTAGTGGTTCCGGAACCAGTTCATCGACTCCCGCGTGAGGAAGAACCCGTCGCTGAACAGCTCCACCGAGCGGGTCTGCAGCCGGAAGTCCACCGCCGGGTAGATCAGGCCCTGCGCCACCGGGGGTATCACGTCGGTGCTGCGCGCCTGCTGGCACACCACCGCTGCGAGGTTTCCGCCGGCACTGTCTCCGGCCACCGCAACCGCTGACGGGTCGACCGAGAGATCATCGGCGTTGGAGACCACCCAGGTGTAGGCCGCGAGGCAGTCCTCGGGAGCGGCGGGGAACGGGTGCTCGGGGGCCAGCCGGTAGTCGACCGAGATGACGACACATCCACTGGCCACCGAGAGCACCCGACACGAGGCATCGTGTGTATCGAGATCGCCCACGACCCAGCCTCCGCCGTGGAAGAAGACGATCGCGGGCGGACGTGCGCCCGCCCCGAACGGTCGGTAGATGCGGAGCCGGAGGTCGGCCTCAGGGCCCGGGATGATGCGTTCGGTGACGTGCAGATCCGTGGCCACGGGCATGGCCAGTGGCGTGGCCCTTCTCATCTCCGAACGGCGCTCCTGCACGCTGCCGTTGTTGAGGCCGGTGGGATCCGCCCGCTGGGTCAGGGCGAGCATGAACTGCACCGAACGGTTGAGCACCCGACCGTCGAGTTCCACAGGGTCCCCGGCGATCTTCTGCACCACCCGGTCGGGCAGATCGAAGGCACGGCAGAGCAGTCGGTGGCCGAGGCCACGGCGATAAGTGATGTCCATGTGCAAGATCCTGCCCCATCAGCGGGGGTGGCCGCTTGCCCGCCCGGTTCTAATGCCCTACATTAGAACCGGTTTCACATTTGTCGGCACGCCGCCGGCACACCTGCGCAAAGGAGTGCACAAATGGAGTTCGGACTCTTCCTCAATGGCTACCTCCCCGGCCCGGCCGCACACGACACGGAGTCCGAGCACACGATGCTCATGCGCGAGCTGCAGTACCCCGTGCACGCCGACAAGTTCAACTGGAAGTACGTCTGGATCGGTGAGCACCACGGCCTGACCGAGTACAGCCACATGTCGGCTCCCGAGACGGTGTTCGGATACATAGCGGCGCAGACCGAGCGCATCCACATGGGTTCCGCGATCATGAACCTCTCGCCCGTGGTCAACCACCCGGTGCGCAACGCGGAACGTGTGGCGATGCTCGACCACATCACCGAAGGGCGCTACGAGTGGGGCACCGGCCGGGGTGCGGGTAGCCACGAGGTGGCGACCTTCGGGATCATGGACACCTCCGAGACCAAGGCGATGTGGGACGAGGCGGCTCCCGAGATCCTGCGCATGTTCGAACAGAAGGACTACTCCTTCGAGGGTCAGTACTTCAAGGTTCCGACGCCGCACAACATTCTTCCCAAGCCATACGGCACGGGGCATCCCCCCATGTGGGTCGCCTGTGGCAACCCCGCCACCTTTGCCAAGGCAGGCAACCTCGGGATCGGGGCAATCGCCTTCAACTTCGAGCCGATCATGAACCTCAAGGGGCGCATCGACTCCTACAAGGAAGCCGCAGCGGAGTGCACCGAACCGATCGGGCAGTTCCAGAACGACAACGTCATGATGACCAATGCAGTGGTCTGTCTCGAGGACAGGGACCGTGCCCGCGAGATCGCGATCAGCTCGGGCCGCGGCTATCTCAACACGATGGTCACGATGTACCACGACACGATGCCGAAGATGGAAGGTGCGGTCACCTGGCCGGGTCGCCCCAACGGCATCGCCGACGAGTCCACCCTCGACTGGGCCATCGAAGCCGGATACCTCCTCTGCGGAAACCCCGATGAGGTGAACGAGCAGATCGCCCGCTACCAGGACGTGGGTACCGACCAGCTCGTGTTCGGGATCCCCAATGAGGGCTTCCAGCACGAAGAGGTGCTGGAGATGATCGAGGTGTTCGGTTCGCAGGTGATCCCGAACTTCGACACCGATCCGGAGCACTCCACGACCCGGATGCGGGCCGCGGCCAAGCCCAAGTATCCGACCTTCGCAGGCGACCTGCCGGAGTTCGAGATGCCTGAGGTGATCCCGGAGAACGCACTCATTCCACTGTCGTAGTGACGCATGCCCGTGTGGTCGCAACGCGCGAACAGCTCCTCGATGCGGCCGAGGAGCTGTTCGGCCGCCAGGGCATCGACCGCACCCCGACCCGGGAGATCGTCGAGGCCGCGCGGCAACGCAACGCATCCGCGGTCAGCTACCACTTCGGATCGCGCGAAGGGCTCCTGCTGGAGATCCTGGCCCGCCGGGGAGCGCAGGTCGATGCGGCCCGGGGCTCGATGCACCGGGCGCTAGGCGCATCGCCGACGACCAGTGAGCTGGTCAATTGCCTCGTCGAGCCCTACGTGGCGCTGTTGGACGAGCCCGGTGGCCGTTCCTACCTCCGGATAGTGGACCGTCTCAGGGGAACCTTCGCCGCCTGGCGCGTCGAGTCCGATGCTGCCACGACGAAGCACCTGGTCGGGATCCTCGACGAGCTCGAGCGACGTGCGGGAGGTCCATCGGTCGAACGGGCGGAGCGGGTGGTCGCGATGATCATGCTGCTGACCTCGACGACTGCCGAACAGGCCCGCCAGCGCGACGACGGCCAGGATTCGGGATTGGCGGGTGACCGGTTCCGGGCGCTGTTGGTTTCGATGTGCAGCGCAGTCCTGGCCGGTTGACCGTCCGGGTCAGACCTTCGAGGCCTTGATGGCCAGGTAGTGGTCGACGTGGCAGCAATCGACACCGAAGGTCAGCAGGCCACAGCCGGGCTGGAGTACCGGGGTCGTGAGCGTGACGGGCTCGCCGGATCCGTTGGTCCTGTGGATCGTCCCGAACCAGTCGAGTGAGATGCTGCCGACCGCTCCCCAGCCCCCGTCCCCCGTCTCCAGCAGGATCGCCGAGGCCTCGTCGAGGCACAGGAGCACGGTGGCGTCGGGACCCCCGTTGGGGTAGTCGAGTGTGGGCACCCAGAGGTCGGCGACGTAGTTGCCGGGCACGTTGAGTACGGCTCTGGGGGCAGAGGAGCATCCCAGCAGGGCCGCCGTCACGGCGAGCACCGCCAGCGGGCCCAAAAACATCCTCCTGATCGGCCTGTGGGTGCTGACCCGGCGGCGACCGGTGGCCTGAATCGTACGGTTCATCGTGGGCTCCCTCTGCTCAACCGATGGACCGAGACTAGTGGTTGTCAACGCAACGGTCGTCGGGAAATCAGGTGCTACCCGGTGCTATCCGTCGCGCGGAGCGGTCCCGGCCGACCGGACCAGGGGTCTGACCACACAACCCTCCACGTGGTCGTTCACCAGCCCCATCGCCTGCATGAAGGCATACGCGGTCGTCGGCCCCACGAATCGCCAACCGCGACGCTTCAGCTCCTTCGACAGGGCCGTCGACTCGGGCGTCGTGGGCATTGCCCGGACCGCTTCCCAGGTGATCGGGTGGGGTCGTGTGGCGGGGTCGGGCCTGAACTGCTCGACGAACCCTGCCAGCGAACCCTCGGTGGCCACCAGGTCGATCATCGCCCGGGCATTGTTGATCGTCGCCTCGATCTTCCCGCGGTGCCGGACGATCCCGGCGTCGCCGAGCAGGCGCTGCAGGTCGGCCTCGCCGTACTCGGCCACCAGCTCGTGGTCGAAGTCGTCGAAGGCTGCCCTGAAGTTCTGGCGCTTGCGCAGGATCGTCAACCAGGACAGACCCGACTGGAACCCCTCGAGACAGATCTTCTCGAACAGACGCCGGTCGTCGGTCACCGGGAAACCCCACTCGGAGTCGTGGTAGGTCTCGTACAGCTCGTCGCCCGTGCACCAGGCGCAGCGCGGCCGACCGTCGTGGCCTGCTGCAAGTCCGTTGTCGGTCGTTTCGGGTGTGTCTGCCATGGGCACTTCGGGGAGGGGGATCAGACCCCGGCGCCGCCCCTGCCCTCACCGGCCGCGAACCGTGCTGCACCCTCGAGGGTCTCGCCGGATGTGATCGTCTCCAGCCCGACCGAGACCTCCAGAGCCAGCGCAGCCGGCACATCGAGGTCCCACTGGGCGATGGCCGACCGGCGGTCGTTCCGGGCGCAGGTCTGCGGGAACCCCGCTATGTGATGGGCCAACGACGTCGCCTCCGCCAGCGCGGTACCCGGCTCCACCAGTCGGTTCGCGAGGCCCATGGACCGCGCCTCCTCGCCGGACACGCCTCGTCCGGTGAGTATCAGGTCCATGGCGTGTGAGTGTCCGATGAGCCTCGGGAGCCGAACCGTGCCCCCGTCGATCAGGGGCACGCCCCAACGTCGGCAGTAGACGCCGAACACGGCGTCGGTGGCGGCCACGCGCAGGTCGCACCAGGCGGCCAACTCCAGACCACCCGCGACGGCATGGCCCTCGACCGCGGCGATCACGGGCTTGGACAACGCAATGCGGGTGGGACCCATCGGCCCGTCGAGCTCCATGTCGGTCTCGACCCTGTTGCCCCTGCCCTCCGAGAGCCCCTTGAGGTCCGCTCCCGCGCAGAAGGTTCCCTGTGAGCCGGTGAGCACGGCGACGGCCAGGTCGTCATCGCGATCGAACTCCCTGAAGGCGTCGGCCAGCATCACAGCTGTGGGACCGTCGACCGCGTTGCGTGCCTCCGGTCGGTTGATCGTCACCACCAGCACCTCGGCGTCGCGGTCGACCTGCACCTCGCGGGCGCTCATCAGCCGGCTCCACGTACCCGCGGTGCGTCCTCGACGAGGTTGATGTCGTAGATCACCTGGTCGAGCAGATCTCCTGCCTCCATCCCGGCCCAACGCTGGGGCCGATCCGGCCCGACGGTCGATTGCATCGGACTCAGGTGGGTCCATGGCGTGGGGTGACAGAACTGGACCACCGAATAGCGCTCACCCGGTTCGTCGGGGTCGGCCACGACACGGTGCCAACCACTGGGGACCACTCCGTTGGTGAGCCGCTCGAGCATGATGCCGGTGTTGATGATCACATGGTCCGACGGTGGCGAGGCGTCGATCCAGGTGCCCCCGGAGGGTGCTGCGCCCACCTCGGCGGACTGTTCGCCGTCGACCAGCACCTGGAGGCCCCTGGCGGTTGCGCGTGGAAGAGCGGTGGTGAGGTTGATGTCGCCGTGCTGTGCCGCCCAGACGTGCGGCGATGCCGTCCCGTCGCCGGGCCCACCCCCGGGGGCTTCGGCCATGGGTGGGTAGCGGATCGCCCGGGTGAGGGTCGTGCCGTTGGTGAGCATGTCGTCGAAGAAGTGCTCGTCGGCCCCGAGGCCGAGGGCGATGATCCGCAGGAACCTGGTCTGGAGATCGAGCGTCCGGTCGTGGAAGGTGGTGAGCACCTCGGTGATTCCGGGTACTACCGATTCGGGGAGCACCTGGTCGCCGTAGCGGTGCGGGTACTTGCGTCGCAGCGGATGACCTTCCGGAAGCGGGCGCCCCCAGTTGAGCATCTCCTTCCAGTCGGGCGTGTCCGAAACCGCGGCGGTCTCCACCAGCAGGCCGGTGTAGCCGGCCTGGCCGTGGGTCCCCGGAGCCACGAAGTGCGACTTGGTGTCGCGATCCATCGAGAAGAATTCCGCGAGCATTCCGTAGGCGGAATCCAGCAGATCCTCTCCGATGTCATGGCTGGTGTAGACGAAACCGGTTCGGAGGCTCTGCATCACACCATCGATCACGGCCGCCCGGGTGGAGCGGTCGCCGGTTTCGAACCCGAGTAGGTCGACGTCGAGGATCTCGTCCATCTGCGCACCGTACAGCCGGTGCCACCGCCACGTCGTTGCCCGCATGCGCAGTACGCTTCACCGGTGGGCAGCAGCGGACAGAAACCCAGGAAACCATCTCACTCGAAGCACCTTCCGAAGGTGGGGTCCAAGGAGAACCGGGAGTTCGAGCTGCGGGAGAAGCGCAAGGTCGACTTCGGAGGCTGGCCGATCGCAATCGTGGCGATGCTGGTGGTGATCCTGGCGATAGCGGTGATAGCGATCACCTGACCCGCCCGGCGGATCCGATTCTCCTGCGAGGAGCAGCGGGCACACGAGCTGTAGCCCCACCAGCAGGAGCGGCACCGTTGGGGCGATTGCCCATGTGCGGCGCCAGTGATCTGAACTACGTTCAGGCCATGATGCAGCGGCGGGATTTCATGAGGGCCGGCCTGGGCGCGGTCGGCGCCGCCGCCGTCGGCGGAGGAATTGCATCGGCCTGCGCTCCGGCGCCCGGCCCACTGATCCGGCGCGGCCCGGGTCCGGATGCGGGGATCGACCACATCGTGGTCGTCATGATGGAGAACCGCTCCTATGACCACTTCATGGGTTGGTTGCCGGGAGGGGAGGGGATCCCGCCCGGGACCACCTATGTCGACGACGAGGGGGTTCACCACGAGCCCTACCGGTTCGACCGGTATGCCAGCTGCGGAATGGAGGATCCGGGCCACAGCCGTGAGGCGGGCATGCGCCAACTCAACGGAGGCGCAGCCGACGGGTTCCTGTCGGGGTCGCCCGACACCTACCCGATCAGCTACCACACGGCGGATCAACAGGCGTTCTGGGGGACCGCGGCCCCCGCATGGACGATGTGCGACAACTACTTCTCGGCCTTCATGGGTCCGACCTGGCCCAACCGCTTCTACCAGCACTGCGCCCAGAGCCCCCGCGCGGACAACAGGTTGGCCCCGATCGACGTACCCACGATCTGGGACCGTGTGGCCGCTGCCGGCCTGGAAGGTCGGTACTACTTCTCCGACGCACCCTTCGCCGCCCTGCTCGGCATCCGCCACCTGTTGGTGAGCCGAACCTTCGATCAGTTCCTCTCCGATGCCGGGGAAGGTCGGCTGCCCCACGTCAGTTTCGTCGACCCACGGTTCGCCATATCCGTCCCGTTCGGCACCTCGAGTGACTACCACCCGCTGTCGGACATCAGGCTGGGCGACCAGTTCCTGCACCAGGTCTACGAAGCGGTCACGAATTCCCCCAACTGGGACCGAACGGTGCTCGTGGTCAACTTCGACGAATGGGGTGGGTTCGCGGATCACGTGACTCCCAAGGTGGTGCCCGACGTCCGTCCCGGATTCGGTCAGCGCGGATTCCGGGTGCCGTGCCTCGTGGCGTCGCCCCTGGCGCGCCGGGGCCACGTGGCGCACGGAGAGTACGACCATGCCTCCGTGCTCAAGATGATCGAGTGGGCGTTCGATCTGGAGCCGCTCACCCCCCGGGACGCATCGGCGGCGAACCTTGCCGACGTTCTCGATCTGGACTCACCGCCGGACGCCTCCGCTCCTCACTGGGAGCTTCCGGAGTTCACACCGGATGACTGCGTCGAGGACTTCGTCAACGAGATCTGGGAGGACCTGCTGGTGGAAGCCCGTCGGCAGGGCTGGCCCGTCTAGTTCTTCCGGGGTGGATTCCGCTCGCAGTGGCCCGGCGACTGCGCTGGCGTGAGTGTCGGGTAGGTACTATCTGACGACCCGTCAGATTCGACCAGGAGCACCCATGGCACCGTCTCGAGCCCCCCTTGCAGGACTTCGTGTGATCGAGGTGTCGCTGCTCGGCCCCGGTGCCGTCGGCACGCACCTCGCCGACCTGGGAGCGGACGTGATCAAGGTCGAGCCACCCAAGGGCGACTACATCCGACAGATGACCTGGCCGATCATCGAGGGGTCATCGCTGCTGCACTGGCACATCAACCGGGGCAAGCGCTCGATCACACTCGACCTGCGCACCGAGGAGGGTCAGGAGGTGTTCCGCGACCTGGTCCGCGACGCGGATGCGGTCATCGAAGCCATGCGCCCCGGAGCACTCGCCAAGCGCGGACTCGGTTTCGAAGACCTGCTCGAGGTCAACCCGAAGATCGTCTTCTGCACCATCTCCGGCTACGGAATGACCGGCCCCTATGCGGAACTGCCGAGTCATGGAATCGCCTACGACACATGGGCGGGACTCGTGAAACCGGACCACGACGACGATGGTTTCCCGTGCATCCCGGAGCACCCGTCCACCGGCATCCATGCCGGTCCACTGTTCGGGGCCTTCGGTCTGCTCGCCGGGGTCCTCCGTGCTCGCGAGACCGGTGAGGGTTCGTTCCTCGAGATCGCACAGTCGGACTCGGCTGCCTACATGGACTGGTACCGCAGCGAGACCTGGAAGGCCTACGAACGCCCCGAGACCGAGGTGACGGGGAACGCGTCGGACAACTACGAACGTCGTGCCCCCGGCACCGCCGGCATGCGCGATGGCGTGCGCTACCAGATCTACGAGTCCTCCGACGGCCACGTGCTGTTCATGGCCTCCGAGCAGGAGTTCTGGCGCAACTTCTGCGAAGGCGTCGGTCGCATGGACCTCTTCGAGAGGTGGCCGGGTTCGAAGTTCGCCGATCACGCCAAGGGCAACACCGAGTTGCGACGCGAACTGGTGCAGATCTTCGCCACCAGGTCCACTGCCGAATGGGTGATCTGGTCCGGTGAGCACAACACCACCATCGCTCCGGTGAACACTCCCAAGACCCTGGCCGACGACGTGCAGTTCGCGGATCGCCTCGGGTTCATGCCGCACGAGACCCACGGCGCCGACATGCTGCCGCACCCCGTCAAGTTCGTGGGCGAGGACGTGGTGGATCCCACCCCGGCTCCCAGCGCCGGTCAGCACAACGACGAGGTGGTCACCGAGGTGCTCGGCTATGACGCCGATCGTCTCGCTGCGCTGCGGGCAGCTGGTGCGTTCGGTGAGGGCAACTAGTGCCCTGACCGGTGAGGTTTCCTGGTCCGACGAGCAGCTCGGGACTCCCGGAACGTGTCGGACGCGGAACCTGCCGCGTGGTTCTCAGTTCCCGGTGCCGCCTGCCGACCGAGCGGGCATGACCTCGGAACTCAACACCGACACCCCGGAACCCAACACCGACCCAGATCTTCGCCGCGAGTACGCGCCGGGGAGGGCCGACCGACGCAAGCCGTCTGCGAACAGCCGCACACCCGGCTCGGAATCGTCCGATGCCGCAGCCGCTGGTCGACAGCTGGCCCAGCTGATGTCGACCGAGGTCACGGGCCCCGAGAGCTTCCCGCACCGGAGCGACGACGGGCTCTTCGGTCCCGGAAGCGTCGCCTGGAAGCTGTTCGTCGACCCATCGGCACAGATCGGGATGGTCTGTGCGGTACTCCTGCAGGCCCTCAACCCCAACATGATGCGCCTGTTCGACAACGCCTCGCACAACAAGGCCGACCCCGAGGGCCGGGCCAAGCGGACCGGCCAGTACGTGCTGACCACGGTGTTCGGCGACACCGAGCATGCGCACGCTGCGGGCGCAGCGGTGAGCCGCCTGCACTCGATGGCGCGGTGGACCGATCCCAGCACGGGCGACGAACTGTGTGCCGACACCCCTGCCTGGCTGGAATGGACCCACAACGCGATCGTCTGGGGAGTGCTGCGGGCCAGCGATCTCTACGGACCCTCCATCACAGCGCGGGAACAGGATCGCTTCGTCGCGGAGATGCACGCGATGGCCGAACTCGTCGGGATCGACACCGCGGGACTGCCCTCGACGCGCGACCAGCTGGACGCCGAGGTGCACGAACAATCGGAGTGGATGGCGCTCACGCTTCCCGCTGCGGAAGCCGCCGCCGGAATTCGCCACACCAACTGGATCGGGAACCCGCTCAAGACGGTGCCCGCGGCGCTCGTGTCCGAGGGCATCTCCACCATGATGCCGGACTGGGCGAAGGACCTCTACGGGATCCGCGAGGGCCGAGCGAGGCGGTTCGCGGCCCGATCGTTGATGAAGGCGCTGCTGGCGGGGTCGCGCAACGCTTCGTCGGTGGACGAGAGGCTGCGTTCGAGCATCGCCGACGCGGATGAGCACCCCTACCGCCGAACCAAGGCCGAGCGCGAGGCCGCGCACCACGCCCCGGAGCACCGCAGCTGACCCAGCGGGTCACAGCCGCCCGGGACCCCGACGCTGCGGTGTCACCGTCGCGTCCGACTCGATAGTGTCGTTCCTCTGACGACCCGTCAGATCGGAACGGAGGAGCGGGGGACCGGTGGACAACGAGGGCACCCGAGGCGATCTGCGATGGGGGACCATCCCCGCCCTGCTGGCCGAGGCGGTGCAGCGGCGCGGTGACGCGGAGGCGCTGGTTGATCTCTCCGGACCCCAACCGGTGCGGCTCTCGTTCAGCGATCTGGCAGAGCGCGTCGACGGCGTGGCGAAGGGTCTGATCGCAGCCGGGATCGACGCCGGAGACAGGGTGGCGATCTGGGCCCCCAACTGCTGGGAGTGGGTGGTCGCCCTCCTCGGTCTGCAGTCCGCAGGCGCGGTGCTGGTACCGCTCAACACCCGCTACAAGGGGGTAGAGGCAGCCGACATCCTGCGCCGGAGCGGAGCGCGTGCACTGTTCACCGTCGATGGCTTCCTGGGCAACGACTACGTCACGATGCTGCGGAACACCGCGCCGGAGATCCTCGACGGGATGCAGCGGCTGGTCATACTTCGCTCGTCCGGGTCCGACCACAGCGACGACCACCGAACCGAGGGTTCGGTCACGCTGGAGGAGCTCACGGCCTCAGGGTCGGCCGTCACCGACGATGAACTCGCCCGGCGCCGGGAAGCGATATCACCGGAGGACACCAGCGACCTCCTGTTCACCTCGGGCACCACGGGTGCCCCCAAGGGAGTGATCCAGACCCACGCATCCAGCCTTCGTGCCTTCGCTGACTGGGCCGATCTGGTGGGCCTCCGCTCGGATGACCGCTACCTGGTCATCAACCCGTTCTTCCACACCTTCGGGTACAAGGCCGGCATCCTCGCCGGACTGATCACGGGATGCACCCTGGTGCCGTTGCCGACCTTCGACGTGGATCGTGCCGCCGAGGTGATCGTGGCGGAGGGAATATCGATGATCCCCGGACCGCCGACGCTCTACCAGACGTTGTTGAACCACCCCGGTTTCGACCCGGACGCGGTCGACACCCTTCGCCTGGCGGTGACCGGGGCAGCCGCGGTGCCGGTGGCGCTGGTCGAAGCGATGCGTGATCGCCTGGGGTTCGAGACCGTGATCACTGCCTATGGGCTCACCGAGACCTGCGGCGTCGTGACGGCCTGCCGTCCCGAAGATGATGCAGAGACGATCTCGCACACCTCGGGGCGTGCGATTCCCGGCGTCGAGGTTCGTGTCGTCGACGAGTCGGGATCCGTTGTACCACCCGGCCATCCCGGAGAGATCCTGGTGCGGGGCTACAACGTGATGCGCGGCTACTTCGAGGATCCTGAACAGACCGCCGAGGCGATAGATGCCGACGGATGGCTGCACACCGGGGACGTCGGAACCATGGATGAGCGCGGATATGTCGACATCACCGACCGGCTCAAGGACATGTTCATCGTCGGCGGGTTCAACGCCTATCCCGCCGAGATCGAGGCCCTCCTGTGCACCCACCCCGGCATCGCCGCTGCGGCCGTGGTCGGACTGCCCGATGACCGGATGGGCGAGGTGGCCCACGCGTTCGTGGTCCCTGCTTCGGGATCGGATCTGTCTGCGGACGATGTCGTCAGCTGGGCGCGGGAGAACATGGCCAACTACAAGGCCCCCCGAACCGTCGAGGTGGTGCCCGAACTGCCGCTGAACGCGAGCGGCAAGGTGCTGCGCTACGAACTCCGCGAACGTGCCCGTCGTGCATAGCTCCGAGGTGGGCGCGGTGCGCAGCACCCGGGTGCCCTCCGGGAAAGGTACATTGTGAAGTTCACCAACGCCATGATCGGGACCGATCCAATCCACTGGGGCCGTCTGGCCGTCGTGGCCGAGGAGGTGGGTTTCGAATCGGTTGCGGTGTCCGATCACGTCTTCTACCCGTCGTACCTCGAGTCCAGGTATCCCTACACCCCCGATGGCGTGCCGCAGTTCTCGCCCGACGAGGACTGGCCGGATGTGTGGGTGGCCATCTCCCACATGGCAGCGGTGACCACGCGGCTGCGCTTCATGACCAACGTCTACGTGCTTCCGCTGCGCAATCCGTTCGTCGTGGCCAAGGCTGTGGGAACCGTCGCCTACATGAGCGGGGACCGGGTGGGACTGGGAATCGGCGCCGGTTGGATGCGCGAGGAGTTCGACCAACTCGAGCAGCCCTTCTCACGTCGGGGAAAGCGGATGGACGAGATGATCGAGGTGCTCCATGGTCTCTGGGCCGGTGGCATGGTCGAACACCACGGGGAGTTCTACGACTTCGATCCGCTCGAGATGAGACCCGTGCCGAGTCGCAAGGTGCCGGTGTACGTGGGGGGTCATTCACAGGTTGCCTTCGACCGCGCAGCGCGCAACGACGGTTGGCTCGGGATGTACTACACGCCTGCGGAGTTGCTGGAGCACTGCGCCACGCTCGACCGCATACGGCAGGAGGCCGGCACCGTCGACGATCCCTTCGAGATCATCGCCTCACCGCTGCAGAGCCCGAGTCGGGGTCTGCTCGAGGAGCTCGAGGGCGCCGGGGTGACGACGATTCTGACCTCTGCCTGGATGGCCCGAGGTGAGCCGACCCCCGACGCCGATCGGGCCGAGGAGCTCCTGCGCTCCTACGCGGAACAGTTCTTCGTCTGAGACTGGCCGGGACTGCCCTTCTGGGGGACTGCCCTTCTGGGGGACTGCCCTTCTGGGGGACTGCCGTTCTGGAGGACAGTCGTTCTGGGGGACTGCCGTTCTGGGCCGGCCGTTCCCGGCACAGCGGCCGTCGGCCCTCCGTGGCGGCGGCTCAACTGTCGGCCGGCAGCAGCAGGCTACGGTCGCTCGCGTGAACGACATCCTCGACGAGATGCTGGAGGGCACGAAGCGACCCTCACAGAGCTACCCGCCGGTTCCGGCAGAACTCGGGGCCTCGGTGCTGCACCGCGGAACCGGAATGCGGGGACGCCTGACGCGCTTCACCGGCGAGACGGTGGAGCTGGTCGATGCCGGGGGAGCCAAGCACTCCTTCCGGAACCGTCCCGGTGCTTTCGCCGTGAACGGTGAGACCGTCAACCTCGTGAGGTCCACCGCAGGTGCCGCCGGTGGGCCGAAGCGCACCGAGAGGCGCCGGAGCGCCTCGGGTGCCCTCGTCGACGTGGACCAACGTGCCCGGGTTGCCCGTGCGTCGCGCCTGTGGGTCGAAGGAGACCACGATGCGCGCATGGTGGAGCGGGTCTGGGGTGACGAGCTGCGGGAGATGGCGGTGGTCGTCGAACCACTCGGCGGTCTCGACGACCTGGTGGCCGAGGTCCGACGGTTCGGGCCCGCTCCGGGTCGGAGCCTCGTGGTTCTCGCCGATCATCTGGTGCCCGGATCCAAGGAGCAGCGGATCGCCGACCAGGTCGACTCGCCACACGTGCTGGTGGTCGGCCACCCCTATGTCGACATCTGGAACTGCGTCCGACCGGTGTCGTTGGGCATCGATTCGTGGCCGGAGGTGCCCAAGCCACTGGACTGGAAGACGGGGGTCTGCGAGGCACTCGGGTGGGGAACCCCACAGGAGGGTTGGCGGCGCGTGCTGGGCGCGGTGGAGGACTTCTCCGACCTGGATGCACACCTCATCCGTGCGATGGAGCAGGCACTGGACCACTTCGCCCAGGAATCGGCCGACGGCGACCGAGGCGACGGCGCATGATCGCCGCGGACGCGCTCTCGCGGCGGCTGCTCGAACTCGGGGTCAAACGGATCTGGGGTGAGGCGCTGCCCGGCTCCGACGATCGCCAGGTCCCTCTGCACGTCGCGGTGCGCGAGGCCGACCTGGCGGTGCTCCTCGCCGATGCCGACGGCCGGATCGGTGAGGTCGACGGCCGGGCGCGTCTGGGCGCTGCACTGTTGCCCGGCCCGATCCTCCACCTGTCGAGCAAACCCGGTGGAACCGCCCCGCTGCAGACGGTCGGCTCACCCGAGGAGATGTTGGATGCGTTGGTGGGTCCCACGGGCGTGCTGATTCCGGGGACCATGGCGTTGCACCTCGACTTCGACCTCCACGCCGAGGTGCCCGAAGACCTGTCCGCGGCAGCTCAACCGGAACGCCAGACGGTGTTGACCCTCGACCCCTCGATGGCGGGGCTCAGGTTCGCGACGGTCGTCGGTCCGGGCGTGGTGCGCAGCGCAGCTCTGGACGGGCTCCGAAGCTTCTCCAGGGCAGCGGGCAGTGGCGTGTTCAACACCTGGGGGGCCAAGGGAGTGGAGCGTTGGGACTCGCCCTGGCACTTCGGGACCATCGGGGTGCAGGAGGGCGACATCGCCCTGGCACACATCCACGATGCCGACGTCCTGGTCGTGTCCGGGTTGGACCCCGATGAGCTCTCGGCGCAGGACATCGGCCACCCGGTCACCCAGGAGGTCCACCCCGCCCAACTCGGTGCCCTCTGCACCCGCTGGGAAACCACCCAGGACCCACCCTCGGAGAGGCCACCTCTCTACTCGGAGCTGAGCGGGGTGCTGACCTCGGCCTACGAGGACGACTCGGCCCCGTTGAGCGCGGCCCGGGCGGCCCTGCACCTCTCCGGGGCGTTGCCCGACGGAGGGATGGCTGTGGTGGACGGCGGTCCGGCCGGTTTCTGGGTGGCCCGGGCCTTTCCCACCTCGATCCCCAACTCCGTGGTGGTCCCCGCGGGTGACCCCCGGGCGTCGGCGGGTTTCGCTGCGGCCGCGGCAATGATCTGTGCCGTCGAGGAGCGGCCCGTTCTGGCGGTGACCGACGCCGCGGGAGCCGATACGCCCGAGACCGCTGCGGTCCTGGCCTTCGCCCAGGAGCGGGGGGTGCCGGTGGCGCTGCAGGTGTGGCGCGATCCGACGCAGGGCGACACCGTTGCCAACTGGACCTCTGCTGACCAACACGTCCGGTTGCTCGAGGAGCATCTCGATCCGGAGGTCGTGCGGGTCGACGATGTGCCGGTGAGGCTCGGCGAGATGGCCGGCCTGGTCGGGGTCGCCGGCGAACCACGCACTGGACTGCGCGCCGACTGACAGCGACGCTTCACCGACAGCGCGATGTTCATGTGCCGCGGGCTGCACTGCCAACCGATTCCGACCCCGGGTTGCACCTAGGCTGCACGGGTGCGATCCAGGGGACTCACCAAGGCGCAGGCGGCGCGGCGCGAACGAATGGTGGAGACGACGCTGACCCTCGCCGTGGAAGGTGGGTGGGACGCGGTCCAGATGCGCGAGGTCTCCGCCCGAGCCGATGTGGCCATCGGAACGCTCTACCGCTACTTCCCCTCCAAGGAGAACCTGCTGGTGTCGGTGATGCTCGAGCAGATCCGGGCACTCGCCGACCGCCTCAACGAACGGCCTCCGAAGGTCGATTCAGGAGCCGAACGCGTCGATGCGGTGCTGCGACGGGCCAACACGGCGCTGCAGGCGTTCCCCCAGGTCACGACCGCAATGATCCGTGCGCTGGTGTCGGGCAACACCGACATCGCGCCGGTGGTCGGGCGGGTCCGCGACGAGATGCGGAGCCTGCTGGCAGTGGCATATGCCGCGGGCGGAGATGTGACCGACGACGACCTCCTGCGGATCGACCTGCTCAGCGACGTATGGCTGGCCACCCTCATCAGCTGGATCTCCGGAACCGAGGATGCGAGCGTGGTTCAGCCGAGGCTCTCGACCGCAGTGGGCGTACTCCTCGGCACGTCCACCGAGGATCAGCAGGGGCACCGATGACAACGGTCATTCGCAACGGCATGGTCTACGACGGCAACGATGCCCCGCCCCGCAGCGTCGACGTTCTCGTCGGCGACGACGGCCGCATCGTCTCGATGGCCCCCTTGGTCGACGCACCGCAGGACGCGACGGTCATAGACGCCGCCGGTTGTTGGGTCACCCCCGGATTCGTCGACCTGCACACGCACTACGACGCCGAGGTCGAGATGGCTCCGGGGCTCACCGAGTCACTCCGCCACGGGTCACCACAGCGTTGATCGGTTCGTGTGGGTTGTCGATGGTGGTGGGCGAGCCCGAGGACATGGCCGACATGTTCTGTCGGGTCGAGGGGATCCCCCGCGACACGGTCCTCCCGCTGCTCCGAGACATCGTGGACTGGAAGGACCCGTCGGGTTACGCCGAACACCTCCGCTCACTTCCGCTGGGACCGAACCTCGTCTCGATGGCCGGACACTCCACCATCAGGGCCCACGCGATGGGGCTGGAACGGAGCCTGGACGACTCCGTGCGGCCCGACGGGGCCGAGATGTCATCGATGGTCGACCTCGTCGAGGAGTCGGTGGACGCGGGGCTCCTGGGGGTGTCGGTGAACCTGCTGCCCTGGGACAAGATGGGTGGGGAGAGGTTCCGGAGCCGACCCACACCCTCGGTGTTCGCACGGTTCGCGGAGTACCGACAGCTCGCGGCGGTCGCCCGGCGGCGCGACGCGGTGTTCCAGGCGATCCCGAACCTGCAGACCCGCTGGAGCATCGGACCCCTGTTGGACCTCAGCCGTCCACGCTCGGGCACGCCGCTGCGAACGTCGCTGCTCACCCTCATGGACGCGCCACCGGCCATGGGCGCGTATCGGGTCATGGCGACGATCGCCGAGCAGTACAACCGTCATCTGGGCGCCAGGGTCCGATTCCAGGCACTGCCGACACCGTTCGACATCTACACCGACGGCCTCGAGAACCCGGTGATCGAGGAGTTCGGTGCCGGGAGCGAGGCGTTGCACCTCGAGGACCTCGAGGCACGGCGTGCGTTGCTGCGCGCACCGGTCTACCGGGATCGCTTCGCCCGGCAGTGGAGGAACCCGATCGCGTCGCGGGCCTACCACCGAGATCTCTCGGAGGCACGCATCGTGAGCTGCCCCGAACCCGGCCTCGACGACCGCACGTTCGCGCAGGTGGCGGCGGAGCGGGGTGTCGATCCGCTCGAGCTCTTCATGGACCTGCAGGCGGCCCACGGCAACGATCTGCGTTGGTACTCGGTGGTCGCCAACGCCGATCCAGCAAACCTGGAGTGGATCATGGCGCACCCTGCAGCGATGATCGGTTTCTCCGACGCGGGCGCACACCTCCGCAACATGGCCTTCTACAACTTTCCGCTGCGGATGCTCAAGAGGGTGCGCGATGCCGAGTTGCAGGGCCGGCCGTTCATGACGGTCCAGGCGGCTGTCAGGAAGCTGACCGCCGACATCGCAGAGTTCCATCGAATCGACGCGGGGCACCTAGCCCCGGGCCGACGTGCCGACCTCGTGGTCATCGACCCCGAGCGTCTCGACGACTCCGTCGAGGAGGTTCACGAGGAGTCGATGGTCGGGTTCCCCGGACTGCGTCGGCTCGTGCGTCGCAACGATGACACCGTCCGGGCCGTGATGGTCAACGGGCGTGTCGCTTGGAGTGGTGGTCGGTCCTCGGATGACCTCGGTGTCTCCCACGGGTACGGCAGCCTGCTCCCGCTCGGTTCGGCTGCCTGAAAATCTTGGATTCCGAGCAGTGATGCCGATCGGATGACATGCAGATGAAATCACGTAGGTCACTTGCGGTCGCCGCAACGGCTTCCGCGGCACTCATGGGTCTCGGTGTGTCGGGCTGTTCGGACGGGGCGGAGGACCAGGCAGTCGTCGAGGGACCCGAGACCACCACCACCGAAGCAGGCCAGCAGCTCGAGGCGCCGGTGATCGTCGACTCCGCTGATCCGTTGACGGTCGAGGTGGGTCAGGTGCTCGATGTCGTCACCGATGGTGTGACCGAGGTCGAGACCAGCGATGCTGCGGTGCTCGAGGTCACCCAACCGAACGACGACGGTTCCGCACAGTTCAACGCGGGCGCCACCGCCGAGTCCGTGGGGCAGGCGACGCTGAAGGTCCGTAGCAACGCGGAGGTCCTCTACGAGGTTCCCGTGACGGTGGAGAAGGGCTAGTCGCCGTATTCCACGACCAGCCGACCAGCGCCCACCGATCCTCCGAGTTTCGGGCCCAGGGCTGCTCCCACGTCGAGTTCGTGCAGATCTGAATCGATCTCGCCGAAGGTGGCATCCCGCCAGGTGACCCCACTGTCAGCGGTGCTCCACAGGGCCTGCAGGTCGGCTGCCGCCGCTTCCGCCTCCCCGTCGCCGATGTGTCTGCGCGCCGAATCCACCAGCTCGGCGACCTCTGATCGGTCGAACCCGACGACACTTCGCCTCAGCGTCTGACCCGATCCGTCCGAGAGCATCTCGGTGGCCACCACGGGTTGGTTGTCGCCCCCCACCAGCGGCACCTCGATCGTCCAGACCCCGGCCGTGGCACTTCGGTGCCCGACGGCTTCGGAGCGGTACTCGGCGGAGGTCTCCAGCAGCAGGCTCGCGGTGCCGGAACGATTGCGGATGCCCACCGAGTTCTCGAGGGCGCCGCCGAGCGACGCCACCGGGACCCCGAACGAGGCGGCGAGCGATGCGCCGGCGCCCACCCGCACCAGGTCATCCACAACCGATGGGTCTCCGAGGTCGGGGAGCACGAGCGACCCGACGGCATCGGTGAGCTGTTCGAGCGGTGACCAGTTCATCGGGGAACGGTTCGGCGTGGGAAGACCCCAGAGGTTGTCCCACGTCTCGTTCGCTGCGAGCCGGGCGAGGAATCCCGGGAGCTCGGCGTCGCCGACCTGCCAGGTGCGTCTCGATCTGGTTCCAGCGAGGATCGTCGCATCCGCTCCGAGGGCGACTCCGGGGCCGTGGTCGAGGCCCATGTCGATCGATGCCCCACCCTCGAGCGATCCGTCGGTCGTACTCTCCACGGTGACCGTGGAGAGTTCACCGCGGAGGTCGGCGACCGTTACCCGCCCGGTGCCCGAGAGACCCACAGCGGCGGCGAGCGAGCCGGACAACTCCCAGGCCTCCGTTCGCCGGGGAAGTGGATCTCCGAATGGGGGCGGACCGGCGGGTGCTGGCTTGGCCGTCATCTGTGCGATTGGCCGCGCGTCGTTGCGCGTGGTGGCCGACACGGCTGCCGCTGCAGCGGGCGGCGACGAGGACCCCGAAGCACGCTCCTGCTCCGCGACGTTGCGTCGGAGCTCGCCTGCCGCTTCAGCGAGGTCTGCCCGGACAGAGCCCAGGGCGCTGCGATGTCGTGCCCAGAGCAGCGCGAACCGATCCGAGTCGCGGCCCTGCCAACGCGTTGCCCGCACCGCCCGGTCCACGCCGGTGCTGCTGCTATCCATCTGACCGGCCGCGTTCGAGAACGCCTCGGCGAGCTCGCGGAGCTGTGCGGTGTCGCATCCCAGGCGGGTCATCCGAGCAACCTATTTGCGGAGCTGCCCGGCCGTACCGGGTCTGTCGACCCGCACGACGACCCGCGCCGCGATGGGGCAGACTTCTTCGATGGCGACCAACCATGCACAACGGGAACGTTCGGGGCTCTGTGATCTGTTCGACGAACTCGGCAGCGACGCACCCACGCTCTGCGAGGGGTGGACCGCCGCTGACCTGGCTGCGCATCTGGTGGTTCGCGAGCGCCGCCCCGATGCGGCCCTCGGGATACTGGCCGCGCCCTTCGAGCGCCACGGGGACAAGGTCCGGGACGACTACGCAGCTCGCCCGTTCGACCAACTGGTCGAGTCGGTCCGGTCGGGTCCACCAACCCTGTCGGCGTTCGGGATTCCGGGGGTGGACCGGATGGCCAACACCATGGAGTACTTCATTCACTTCGAGGATCTGAGGCGTGCGAACGGTATGGGCCCACGCGCCCTCGATCCCGGGTTCGAGGACCAGCTGTGGGACATTCTGCGGCGGATGTCCAAGATGATGCTGCGCAAGTCGCCGGCGGGGATCACCCTGGCCACCCCGGACGGCCGACGGGCCGTGGCGCGGACCGGCGATGACATGGTCACGATCACCGGTGACGTGGGGGAGCTGGCGCTCTTCGCCTACGGCCGCAAGGATGCGGCGGAGGTCGAACTCAGCGGACCTGATGGCGCGGTCGAGGCGGTTCGGGCTGCCAGCTTCGGAATCTGATGAGGATCGCCCCGGCACTGCACGTCCTGGTGGTGGCGCTCCTCGTCGCAGGGTGCAGCAGCGACGGTACCGACGCCACATCCGGGTCCACATCGACCACGTCCCCGGAGTCGGTCACCGCGGACGCCGGCCCCGACACGGTCACCCCACCCGAGGCCACGACCGTCGAGGAGCTGCTCGCGGTGGATCGTCCGATCGTGCTCACGCACGGTGGTGGTGAGAACTCCCATCCCACAGCCACCCCGTTCGCCTATGCGGAGTCGGTGCGAGCCGGAGTGGACGTGCTGGACTTCGATGTGCAGCTGACCGGCGATGGTGTCCTGGTATCGCACCATGACGAGGATGTGGATCGCACCACCGATGGCTCGGGCCTTCTCGCCGACATGACCTATGAGCAAGCCCACGCCCTCGACGCCGCGTACTGGTACACCGACGAGTGCAGCGCCTGCGAGGACCAGCCTGCCGACGCCTACGTGTACCGCGGGGTGAGGACCGGCGATGTCGAGCCACCCGAGGGGTACGGACCCGAGGACTTCGCGCTCACCTCGTTCGAGGAGATGATCGAGCGCTATCCCGACCACCCGCTGAACATCGAGATCAAGGGTTCCTACCCCGAAGATGTTCCCGCCGCGCAGGAGCTGGCGAGGATCCTGACCGAGCAGGACCGTCTCGACTCCGCAGTCGTCACCGCCTTCGACGACCAATTGGCCGAGGCGTTCCACGAGGCAGCGCCATCGGTTGCCATCACTCCCGGTCTGGACGCCATGACCCGGTACGTGCTGGCGGGCGAGGCACTTCCGCCAGAGCGCAGGATCGTGCAGATCCCCCCTGAGTACGAGGGCGTCGAGCTGCTCACGCCTGATTTCGTGGAGCGTGCCCACGCCGATGGCCTGGTGCTGTGGATCTGGCCCAACTCGCGTGACTGGGAGAATGCCGACGGCTACCGGCGACTGCTCGATGACCTCGCGGTCGACGGAATCAACGCCGCTGATCCCGAGACCGCGGTCGAGGTGCTGAACTCCGGGGCGGGCCGCGACGACACGGGCGGCGGCTGAGGGCCGGGGTGCACCCCGGGCAGTGGCACTCTCAGGGGTCCGGCACTCTCAGGGGTCCGGCACTCTCAGGGGTCCGGAATTCTCAGACGCCCGGCACTCCCAGGGGTTCAGTCGAGTCCGAGCACCCGGGCCGCGTTGCCCCTCAGGAACTTCGGCCACACGTTGTCGTTCAGCGGCACGTCCGGCAGCTCGGTCATGATTCGTTCGTAGGTCAGACCGGCCGGGAAGTACCCGGCGTAGATGATCTTGTCCGAGCCGCGCGTGTTGGCGTAGTCGATGATCGCCTTGGGATAGTGCTTCGGCGCGAACGCGGAGGTGGAGTAGTAGAGGTTGGGCCACTTCAGCATCAGCTTGACCGCAAGCTCCTCCCACGGTTCGGCACCGTGGCGCATGACCACCTTGAGCTCGGGGAAGAACCAGCAGACCTCGTCGAGGTGCTCCACCTTCTGGGTCTTCAGCGGGACCCGTGGTCCGGGTACTCCCGCGGTGAGGAAGATGGGGATGTCCAGCTCCACGCACGCCGCGTAGATGGGGTAGTACGGGGCGTCGTTGATGGCGACCAGCGCTCCTGCGGGGAAGCTCGTCACGGCCACCACTCCCCATTCGTCATGGAACGACTTGATGCGGCGAACGGCGTCCATGCCGTGGCGGGGGTCCACATCGATGCAGGGCAGGAACCGCTCGGGGAACTCCCGAACCGCCCTGCGGGGGGCCTCGCGGTCCTCGTTGCCGACGTTGACCATGCCCTGGCGCACGCCGTAGGTGTCCATGTTGTGAAGCGTCACCGCCACCGGGTCGACTCCCTCGCCGATGTCGGCCGGGATGTCCTTGAACATGTACTGCGCGGGCATCTTGAAGTCCTCCTGGCTCTCCTTGTCACGCAGGGAGGGAGCCAGGAACTTGTAGACCTCGCGTCGATCGGTGCTGGGAAAACCGATCATCGTGTCGATGATCGCGATGTCGGTTGGCATGGTCATGGTGCAACCATACGCGGTCCCCGAAAACGAGAACACGTTCCGATTCGGTTGTGCAGGGACCGCTAACGTTCGCGGACGTGAACGACCACAACACGCCTTCCAGCTACAACCTCGCCGATCTGTGGGAGTCCGTGTCGGACCGGGTTCCCGAACGCGAGGCGGTCGTGTGCGGTGACCAACGCCGGACCTACGGTCAGCTGGAGGACCGGGCCAACCATCTTGCCAACCACTTCCTCGACCAAGGGGTCGGGCCGGGCGACTTCGTCGGCTGCTACCTGCCGAACTCGATCGAGTACCTCGAGACGATGCTGGCCTGTTTCAAGATCAGGGCGGTGCCGGTGAACATCAACTACCGCTATGTGGCCGCCGAGTTGGAGTACCTCTTCTCGGACGGACCGCTCGTAGCGGTGGTCTGTCCTCCCGAGTACCTGGAGAACGTGGCCGCGGTGGCTCCATCTGTGGAGTCACTCCGCGAGGTGCTGGTCACCGGTGAGGGCGTGCCGGGTGCCGCGCCGGCCACCGGTTCGGCAGCTGTGGTCGGCTACGAGGCGGCGCTGGAGGCCGCTCCGGCCGAACGACCCGAGGTCGCCGGCCGGGGCAATGACGACCTGTACGTGATCTACACCGGCGGAACCACAGGACTGCCGAAGGGTGTCGTGTGGAGGATGGAGGACGCGTTCTTCGGATGCCTCACCGGCGGTGACCCCATGCGGATGAACGGTCCGGTCAGCAGCCCCGAGGAGATGGTCGAGCGGATCATCGACTTCGATTTCAACTTCTACGCCCTGGCTCCGTTGATGCACGCGGCAGCCCAGTGGGTGGCGTTGATGTGGTTCTTCTGCGGGGCCAAGGTGATCCTCCACGAGGGGAGCTTCGATCCCGTCGAGGTCTGGCGGACGATCGAGCGGGAGAAGGTCTCGACCACCACGGTGGTCGGTGACGCGATGGCCCGCCCGCTGGCAGATGCGTGGGACTCCGATGGCCCCTTCGAGGTCTCCAGCCTGTTCGCGTTCTCCAACGGCGGCGCGCCCCTGGCCGAGTCGACCAAGGCCCGGCTCATGGAGATGCTTCCCAACTGCGTGTTCACCGACGGCTTCGGATCCTCCGAGACAGGCATCCAGGGCAGTTCGAGGTTGGCTCCCGGGGAGAAGGCCGGCGGAACCGCCGTGTTCGACTCGGTGGCCGAGGGGACCAAGGTGTTCGACGAGAACGACCGGGAGGTCTCCCCGGGATCGGGCAGCATCGGTCGGATCGCCCACAGCGGGTTCGTTCCGTTGCGCTACCACAATGCGCCCGAGAAGACTGCCGAGACTTTCCGGGAGATCGGCGGGCGGCGTTGGGTGATCTCCGGCGACATGGCCACGGTGGACGAGAACGGCGCGGTGCGCCTCCTGGGCCGTGGTTCGGTGTGCATCAACACCGGGGGCGAGAAGGTCTACCCCGAAGAGGTGGAGAGCGTGCTCAAGGACCACCCTGCCGTGTACGACGTCGTCGTCGTCGGTGTACCCCATGAGCGGTGGGGCGAACAGGTGACCGCGGTGGTCCAGCTGGCGCCGGGTGTCGATCCGGGCGACACAGAGGAGCTGCTCGCATCGATGGTTGCCCATGCCAGGGGCAGTCTCGCCGGCTACAAGGCGCCCCGTTCGGTCGCCGTCGTCGAGGAGATCCAGCGTTCGCCTGCGGGAAAGGCCGACTATCGCTGGGCCCGTACCGTCGCTGGCTCGGGGTCGGCCACCGATGCGGCCACCGGTTCCGCCCCACCGGCGAACTGACAGATGTGAGCGGCCCAGCCGGTGCACGCGGTTCCGCCGGTGTGCGCGGTCCGGTTCGGGTGCGCGGGGAATTGCTGGTCGCGACCGCCGCGGCGCTCTGGGCACTGATCGGGGTGTTCGCGAGGGAGCTCGACACGCTCGGGATGCCCGCGGAGCAGGTCGGTGCCTGGCGGGCCCTGATCGGTGGGACCTGTTTCGTGCTCCACGCCTCGATCCGCGCGGCAGCGGCCCGGAGCACTGCGGCGGGGGAGTCGCGGCCGAGGATCGCGGGGTGGCCTCGGATGTCGAGGCGCGACCACCTCGATCTCGTGTTGTTCTGCCTGGTCGGCGTGGTCGTGTTCTACGCCTCGCTCCCCCTGGCGGTCGACACCGGCGGGTTGTCACTCGCCTGGGTGTTGCTCTACACGGCGCCGATCTGGGTGACCCTCGGAGCTGCGCTGTTCCTCGGCGAACGGCCCGGAGCGCGCCAGGCGGGCGCGGTCGCACTGGCTGTTGCCGGAGTGGTGGCGCTGGTCGCCTCGGTCGGCGGGACCGTGGAGGTGACCTGGTGGTCCATCTCGTGGGGGCTGGCTGCGGGCATCAGCTACTCCAGCTACTACCTGAGGGGTCGGCGCCTGTTCGGGCACATGGGAGCGATCCGGGTGTATGCCCTGGTGCTCCCGGTGGGAGGCGTGATCCTCGCGTTCATCACACGGATCTCGGTCCCCGCCACATCGATGGTCGTGTGGCTCGTGCTCCTGGGTGTTGCGAGCACCTATGTGCCATATCTGTTGTTCGGGAACGGCGTCCAGGCGATGTCCTCCAGCAGGGCGGTGGTGGTGGCCACCATCGAGCCGGTGGTGGCGATAGTGCTGGGGGTGATGCTCTACGGGGAGACGCTCGGAGTTCTCGGTGTGTTCGGAGCTGTGCTCGTCCTGGTCGCCGCGGCCACGGCGGCGCTGGCGCGCACCACGTCCGTGGAGTGATCTGCAGATCGTCCCGCGGCCCGCTGTCACCGCCGGAGGCGCCCGGGGTCGGTGCAGTCGGCCACGGGTGCGCCACGTAGCCTCGGACGACGTGATCACGGTTTCAGGGCTCGCCAAGGCGCACGGCGGGCGCACACTCTTCAACGATGTGACGTTCCGGCTGATGCCCGGTCGCCGCGTCGCGCTCGTCGGCGGAAACGGTGTGGGCAAGACCACGATCCTCGAGATCATCGTGGGGACCCAGGAGGCCGATGCCGGTGAGGTCCACTCGGTCAAGGGGACCCGGATCGGCTATCTGCCACAGGAACTCACCGAACAGGTGCAGGGCACCGTCATCGAAGAGGTGATGCGCGCGGTCGCCCACGTCACCGACCTCGAGGCTCAGATGGCCCGTCTGCTCGACGATGTGGCCGCCACGGGGTCCGGTGGATCCGACGAGGACGCGGATGCACACGAACAGGCTCTTCACGCCTACGGCGAGGCCCAACACCGTTTCGAGCAGCTGGGTGGCTACGGGATAGAGGCGGAGGGCCGCCGCGTGTTGGCGGGACTGGGTTTCACCTCAGCGGACATGGATCGTCCCGTCCAGGACCTCTCCGGCGGCTGGCGGATGCGGGTGGCCCTCGCCAAGCTCATGCTGTCGGCACCCGAGCTGTTGGTGCTGGACGAGCCGACCAACCACCTCGACGTGGAGTCGGTCGCCTGGTTGGAGCGCTACCTGGCTGACTGGCCGGGAGCGATCCTGTTCGTCAGCCACGACCGGGACTTCATCGATGCGGTTGCAGAGCGTGTGATCGAGGTGTCCGGCGGCCAGGCACTGGAGTACGTCGGCGGCTTCGCCGAGTTCGTCGTCCAGCGCGAGGAGCGACTCGCCGGGCTGCGCGCTGCCCAGGCCCGACAACAGCGCCAGATCGACCAGGTCGAGCAGTTCGTGGACCGGTTCCGCTACAAGGCCACCAAGGCACGTCAGGTGCAGAGCCGGATCAAGATGCTCGACAAGCTCGAACGGATCGAACTGCCCGACCGGACCGAGCAGGCAGCCAAGTTCGGCTTCCCGAAGCCCCAGCGGAGCTCGCGCGTGGTCATCGAGGTCGACGATGCCACGGTCGGCTTCGATGGGGCACCGGTGTTGAGCCACGTCGATCTGGTGGTGGAGCGCGGTCGCAAGCTGGCACTGATCGGGCCCAACGGCGCCGGCAAGACCACGCTGCTGCGGATGATCCTGGGGGAACTGGCCCCCGACTCGGGGTCCGCCAGCCTGGGAGCCAACGTGGACGTGGCGCACTTCACCCAGCACCAGGTGGACACCCTGCGCTTCGATCGCACGGTGATCGAGGAACTGCGGGCGTCGGTGGGTGACCAACACGGTCGGAACCTGAGGAGTGTCCTGGCAGGTTTCGGGTTCACCGGCGATGCCGTGGACCGCAAGGTGATGGACCTCTCCGGAGGCGAGCGCACCCGTCTGGCGTTGGCGCGGATGATGGTGAATCCCGTCAACCTCCTCGTGCTGGACGAGCCGACCAACCACCTCGACCTGCCGAGTTGCGATGTGCTCGAGGACGCGCTGGTGGCATACCCGGGAACGATCCTTCTGGTCACACACGACCGCTACCTGATCCGCGAGGTTGCCGACGGTCTCGTCGTGGTCCGCAACGGTCGTGCTGTGCTGCACGACGGGCTCGACGAGGACCTGCTGAGCCCGTCGGGCACGACCGCGGCAGCCGCGCCGGCGACACCCACTTCAGCGGCGGGGCCGGGCGGTCGTTCCCCGAACCGGGGTGGCAAGGAGCGCCGGGAGAACCGTGCCGAGACGCGCAAGCGGACCGCGGCGGACCGTCAGCAGCGGACCTCGGTCACCAAGGACAGTCGCAAGCGGGTACAACGCCTCGAACGGCAGGTTGCAAAGGCCGAGGCGGAGGCCGAACGGATCGGCGCCCAGCTCGCCGACCCGGAGATCTACGAGGACCACCAACGGGTGCGAGCCCTGGCCGACGAGCACGAGGTCGCCAAGGCCAGGGCCGAGTCACTGATGGCCGAGTGGTTGGCGGCCCAGGAGGAACTCGACTCGGTCGATCCCTCCTGATCGCACCGCTGTGCCGGTGGCGGTCACCTGGGAATGTCCGCAGTGAGGTCGATCGCCCGCAGGATGATCCTCGTGGAGGACTCCTCGACCCCGCCTTCCTCGCGCCACTTCATCAGTAGTCCGTCGAGGGTGGCGACATCGCTGCAGGCCAGCATCAACACATAGTCGTGGGATCCGGTCACGTGCATCGCGGACTGCACTTCGGAGGCCTGCGCCAGGAGGTTCTCGAAGACGTCGGGATCGGCCTTGCGGTCCAACCTGATCTCGGTGATCGCCCTCAGCCCGATCCCGAGCTTCGACAGGTCGACCTCGGCGCCGTAGCCGACGATGACCCCGGCGGCCTCCAACCGGCGCACGCGGTCAGCGGTCGCGGTGGAGCTCAGGCCGATGCGTTCGCCCAACTCCCGCCAGCTCAAACGCCCTTCGATCCTGAGCTCACTGAGGATCACAAGGTCGAGATCATCGAATGCCGGGGAAACACCGGAGGTAGGGGTCATGGACGGGATAATACCCTCTGAAACACGGCTCGGCCCTTGTCATACTCGGTCCATGACGTTCTCCCATGTTCTCGTCGGTCTCGCCACAGGCCTTCCCGTCATGATCGTGGTGGGTCCCATCGCCCTTCTCCTGGTGGAGGAAGGCATGCAGCACGGTGTCCGTCGGAGCGCTCCGGCCATCCTCGGAGTCGCTTCGGTGGACCTTCTCTTCTCGAGCGTCGCCTCGTTGGCCGGAGTCGGTGTGGTGAGCATGCTCGAAAGCGCCGAGAGCGGACTCAAGGTGCTGGCGACACTCGTGCTCTCGGTCATCGCGGTCAGCATCTGGAGGGCCGCACACTCCGACCTGCGCAGCGTCGGACGCTGCGATCAGGTGGAGGAACACCAACAGGCGGATGGGTTCGCCCTGAGCGACTCGGTGCACCCCTTCGAGCTCGTTCCGAGCGATTCGATGAGCCTGGCAACGGCGGGTCCGCCTGCCGGCGACACAGGAACCCGGTCCGGAGACGCCTTCGGGGTGGAGGCACACCCCGTGGGCAGCGGCGGGGAGGCGGTGTCCTCCCTGTCGGCGGTCGAGGACTCACTCGGCCGCTCTGCGCGCCGGATGGCCCGCTTCTTCGGTGCCACGGCGTTGAACCCGATCACGATCGTCGTGTTCACCTCGCTCGTGCTCAGCGGTCGTGACGGGGTGGGCACTCCGGGCTGGGTGATCGGAATGACCATGGCGTCGCTGCTGGTGGGAGTCACGTTCGTGACCGTGGGCCACGTTCTGGGTGCCGTGCTGAACGAGCGTGCCACCGCGCAGCTGCGGATGGGCGGCGCGGTCCTGATAGCTGCGATGGCAGCCTGGTTCCTCTTCGCCTGAGCGCCTCAGCTCACGAGGTTCCGGCCCGACTCGGCTATCTCCTTCGCCCACCGGTAGTCGGGCTTGCCCGCAGGCGAGCGCACGATCGTGTCGACCGAGTGCAACTCCCGCGGGACCTTGTAACCGGCGACGAGGGTGCGCGCCTGCTGGACCAGTTCGTCCAGCCCGGCGTCCTGGTCGTCCCGCCACTGCACGACCGCAGCCACGCGCTGGCCGAACCGGTCGTCGGGCACACCCACAACGAGGCAGTCGAACACCGCGGGGTGGCTCTTGAGAGCCGCTTCCACCTCTTCGGGGAAGATCTTCTCGCCACCGGAGTTGATCGACACCGTGCCCCGTCCGAGCATCACGATGTTGTCGCCGTTCCAACGGGCCCTGTCACCGGAGACCGCATAGCGGCGCCCGTCGGCGGCGATGACGAAGTTCGCAGCGGTCTTCTCGGGGTCGTTGTGGTAGCCGAGCGGGATGTTGCCTCCCCGTGCGAGGCCACCGACGCGCTCGTCACCGCAGGGGATCGCTTCCAGGTTCTCGTCGAGGATCACCACATCGCGGCCCGGGGCAACGGTCGGTCCGCCACCGTCGGCGCGGGCGCCCTTGGCCGCGTAGGTGATTCCGTTGAAGCCCGCTTCGGTGGATCCGATGGAATCGGTGATGATCAGATTCGGGAAGTATTCGAGGAAGCGGTCCTTCACCGACTGGGAGAACAGCGCGGCGGAGCTCGACAGCGAGATGAGGCTGTCGGTGTTCCAGCGGCCCGGGTTGTCCTCGAGGGTCTCGATCAACGGACGTGCGATCGCGTCACCTGTGATGATCATGGAGTTGAGGCCGTCGCGGTCCACCGAGGTCCAGACCTCGACCGGGTCGAAGCGGCGCAGCAGCACGACCGTGGAGCCGATGAACCACTGGCTCAACGTGGCGATCTGCGCAGCGCCGTGCATGAGTGGGGGGATCACGCAGAACACGAGGGGGATCTCGGAGGCGGCGGCCTGTTCGGCCTTGGTGAACTCCGAATCGACGCGCTCGTTGGTGAGTGCGTCGATGCCCTGACCGAGCGCGAAATAGATGTCCTCGCTGCGCCACACCACGCCCTTGGGCATACCGGTGGTGCCGCCGGTGTAGATCACATAGTGGTCATCGGGGGAGCGTTCGGGGAAGTCCCGTAGGTCGGATCCCTGCGCACAGGCCTCCTCGAAGGGAACCGAACCGAGCTGTTCGAGCGCAGCGGCGATCTCCCGGGGGTCAACATCCAGGTCCGCGCGGTCCCGTTCGTCATGGGACTCGATGTGAACCAGGGTCTCCAACTGCGGCGAGGACTCCTTCACCGCGGCCATGCGGGTGGCGTACTGCTCATCGAACACGCAGGCCTTGATGCCGGCGTTGCCGATCAGGTACTCGAGCTCCGCCTCGACGTAGCGGTAGTTCACGTTGATCGGGACGGCCCGGATCTTGAGGCATCCGAGCATGGCGGAGACCCACGCCTCGGAGTTCATGGCGTAGATGCCGACGTGGTCGCCCGCCACGACTCCGTGCTCCGCCAACCAGTGGCCGATCCGGTTGGCGCGCCGGTCCAGCTCGTCGAAGGTCCAGCGACCGTCCCGGTAGATCAGCGCGGTTCGGTCGGGGACCGCGTCGGCAGTGTGTTCGAAAAGGTCTGCAATGTTGTAGGCCACGCCAACAAGTTAGAACACGTTGCAGTTGGAGTTCAGGTGGGAGCGCCCGTCTTCCCGGCTGCCGAATCCGACTGCGTTGCCCACTACTGCGTGGCCGACTTCCCCGGGGTGGAGTTCGTCGAGGTGGGCTGCTTGGTGGCGGAGTTCTTGGTGGAGGCCTTCTGGGTTGCGGTCTTCTTGGCGGAGGCCTTCGCCGCGGTCTTCCTGGTGGAGGTCTTCTTGGTGGACGACTTCGTCGATGTGGACTTCTTGGCAGCCGTCTTCATCGTGGAGGTCTTCGCTGGTCTGGCGTTGGCGGACCGGGTCTTGGTCGACCCGGACTTCCTGGTGCCGGCCTTGGACTGTGCGGTCTTGGACTGTGCGGCCTTTGAGGTCGCGGTGACCGGCGCCGCAGACTTGACCAGCGTGGGATTGCGGGTCTCGGCCAGCGACACGAGCTCATCGAAGGCCGGTTCGACGGCTGCTGCCAGATCCCACACATCGGGAACCAGTTCGCGGTCGGCCATGAAGCCGATGTCGATGTGGTCGCGGTAGCTGAGCACGGTGATGTTGAGTCCCGCTCCGTCCATGATCGGTCCCATGGGGTAGGCCGCCACGAGCTCCGCCCCGCCGAGGTACAACGGGAACGGAGGTCCCGGCACGTTGGAGATCACCAGGTTGTGCACCGGCCGCAACGACTCGTTCATCGAGCCGTAGAGACGGGCGGCGAGCCCGAACGTGCGCGGTGCGGCCCATTCGGCCCAGTCGGTCAGCGTGCGGGCACCGATCAGGTCGTGGTCCGACTTCGCTCCTCCGGTCGACGCAGCGATCACGGCCAGTCGCTCTGCCGGATCGGCGATGTCGGTGGCGAGCGAGGCGAACATGGCCGAGACCTTGTTGCCCAGGGAACCCTTCTCGTCGTCGACGCGCACCGACACCGGACAGGTGGCGATGAGCGGCTCTCCGGGGAGCTCGCCACGGTCTTCGAGGTACTTGCGCAAGGTGCCCGCACACATCGCCAGGATCACGTCGTTCATCTTCACCCCGAGCGCATCCTTGACGGCCTTGGCGCGCTCGAGCGGGAGTCGGGCGAACGACACGGTGCGATGTGGTCCGATGCTGTGGTTCCACGGCGCGCGCGGAGCGGTGAGCGGCACCGCCCCGTGGTTGGATCCGGGCACCCGGGCCGCACGCACCAGACTCGAGACGTTCTCGACCGTGCGTTTGACCAGGCCGAACGAATCGCGTGCGAGACGCATCTTGGACAGGGCCGCGTAGGTGAGCAGTTCCTGGTCGGTGGGGATCCGTTCGGGTTCGACCGGCTCGGGTTGGAGATCCCGACCCTCCGGGGACAGGTCGTACATCTCGGTCATGATCTCGGCACCCGATGCGCCGTCGATGGCCGCGTGATGCACCTTGACCACGAATCCGATCCGGTCGTGCTTCAGCCCTTCGATGACCCACGCCTCCCACAGGGGACGGGTGCGGTCGAGCGGAATCGAGGCGATCTGTGCTGCGACGTCGGCCAGCTCGCGGCGTCCTCCGGGTGCGGGACAGCCGATACGTCGTACGTGGTAGTCGAGGTTGAAGTTGGGGTCCTCGATCCACACCGGGTGGTGGAACTGGAACGGCACCTGGACCAGTCGTCGGCGGAACGGGGGAACCACGTGCAGCCGCGACCGGATGTGCTCCTTGATCGCGTCGAAGCTGTAGCCCCCCTCCATGGTCGACACGTCGTAGATGCCGGTCATGGCCACGTGCATGTGGGCCGCCGGGGTCTCCACATACAAGAAGGTTGCGTCCATTCCCGACAGGCGTTCCATGGGGGCCATTCTTCCGCACGGGCGTGACGCTTGTCGCCCGCGGTCGAGGTGGCAGACTCGCTCGATGGCCGAAGCGTCACCCGATACTCCTCTCTGGACGCCTCCGGCGGAGCGGAGCTCCGCCACTTCCATGGACCGCTTCCGCCGCCTGGCGGAGGGCGTTGCCGGTGAGAACCTCGTCGACTCGGCGGCACTCCACCGGTGGTCGGTGCAACGACCCGAGCAGTTCTGGGGTCTGTTGTTCGACGAGATGCTCCCGGGGGTGGCGCGAACGGGACCTGCCATGGTGGATCACGGTCCCGTGCCGCACCCTGCACGCACCCGCTGGTTCCCCGAGGTCTCGATGAACGTCGCCGAGGTGATCCTGACCGGGCGCGTCGGCGACACGACACCAGCCGACGACGATCCGATGTTCATCTCGATCGACGAGCGGGACCGACGCCGGGTCACCACCCGTGCCGATGCCCGCGCAGAGGTGGCGGCCATAGCCGCGGCGCTCCGCTCCGAGGGTGTCGTGGCGGGCGATCGTGTGGCGGTATGGCTGCCCAACACCGAGGTCGCAATGCTCGTGATGCTCGCCGCCGCATCGATCGGCGCGGTGTTCTCCTCGACCTCGCCCGACTTCGGTGTCGACGGCGTGCTGGACCGCTTCGGCCAGATCGAACCCAAGGTGCTGGTGGCCTCCGACGGCTACACCTATGGATCCAGGGAGTTCGACCGCCGGGAGGAGCTGGCGGGGATCATCGCCGGTCTTCCCGGCCTCGAGCGCACGGTCGTGCTCGGATTCCTCGACGAACGACCAGACCTGGACCGCCTCGCTGCGACGGCCCCGGTGGTGGGTTTCGAGGCCTGGGTGAAGCCACATCGTGGTGCCGAGCTGGCATTCGAACAGCTCCCGTTCGATCACCCCTGGTACGTGTTGTTCAGCTCCGGGACCACCGGGGTGCCCAAGTGCATCGTGCACCGCAGCGGCGGTGTGCTGCTGCAGCACCTCAAGGAACACCAGTTGCACTGTGACATCCGTGCGGGTGACCGGGTCTGCTACTTCACCACCGCAGGCTGGATGATGTGGAACTGGTTGGCGTCGGTGCCGGCCTCGGGTGCTGTTGCGGTGCTCTACGAGGGAAATCCCTTCCAACCCGGCCCCGGGCGGCTCTGGGAGCTCGCCGAATCCGAGGAGCTGGCACTCCTCGGGGTATCGGCCAAGTACGTCGACGCCGTGGCCAAGAGCGGGTACGTCCCAGCGGAGTCGGTCGAGCTGGGTGCGCTGCGAACACTCGCATCGACCGGATCCCCGTTGTCCCCGGAGTCGTTCAGCTGGATCTATTCGGCCGTGGCGCCGGGTTGCGGCCCCGGGGGGCTGCATCTGGCGTCGATCTCGGGTGGAACCGACCTGTGTGGGTGTTTCGTGGGAGGAGACCCCACCCGTGAGGTGTTCAGCGGCGAGATCCAGGCACCCGCGCTCGGCATGGCGGTGGACGTCTGGGACCCCGACGGTCACCCGGCCGCGGTGGGCGAACGGGGCGAGCTCGTGTGTACCCAGGGGTTCCCGTCCACCCCGCTCGGGTTCTGGGGCGACGGTCCTCCCGGAGAGGTCGGCCCTCGCTACTCAGCGGCGTACTTCGAGCGGTTCACAGACCCGCAGGGCTCCTCGGTGGTCTGGGCACACGGCGACTTCGCCAGCTGGACCGAACACGGCGGCATGGTCATCCACGGTCGATCTGACACCACCCTCAACCCCGGTGGGGTCAGGATCGGCACCGCGGAGATCTATCGCCAGGTTGAACAGATCCCCGAGGTGCTGGAGTCGCTGGTGTTCGGGCGGGAGCTCGACGGAGACGTGCAGATCGTGCTGTTGGTGACCCTCGCGGAGGGTGTCCGGCTGGACGAGCGACTCGCCGGGCAGATCAGGGCGAGGATCCGTTCGGGTTGCACCCCTCGCCACGTTCCCGCGGTGATCCTCGAGGTGGCCGATCTGCCGCGCACCCGTTCGGGGAAGCTCGCGGAGCTGGCCGTGGCCGACACCGTGAACGGCCGCGAAGTGCGAAACACCTCCGCCCTGGCCAATCCCGAGTGCCTCGGCGAGATCGCAGCCCTTTTCGGGGACTGACCGCACCCTCCCGGCCGCCGGGTGCTGACCGGGGCGGTCAGTCCCGCACCGCGATGGCGGTTGCCACCAGAGCCACGCCCAGTGCTTCGGGAACGCTCGGCACCTGCGCCAACAGCACCGCACCGATGATCGACGCGGCCGCGGGCAGGATCGCCAGCAGCACCGCGAACTGGTGGGTACTCACGCGTCGAAGCACCACCTGGTCGAGTCCGTAGGGGACCGCATTCGAGAGCACCCCGACCGACAGTCCCCCGAGCACCCACCACAGTGAGCCGAGTGCCTCCGAAGCTGCACTCCACAGCAGTGGGGTGAGGATCACCGTTCCGACAGCGGTTCCTATGGCCAGACCGTCCACTCCGTCGCCGTTGCGCGCGACCCGGGCCCCGAGCGGTATGTACAGCGCCCAGCAGCAGGCAGCAGCCAGTGCCAGTGCGACCCCTGCGGCAGAACCGGAGAGCTCGATCCCCGCGAGAAGCGCCACTCCGGCGGTTCCGAATGCCAGCGAGGTCCAGGCCCGGGGAGTGCGTGCTCCCAGTGCTCCGACCGCGACCGGTCCGATGAACTCGATGGCCACCGCCGTGCCCAGTGGAATCTCGCCGATCGACATGTAGAACAGCGTGTTCATCGCAGCGAGGGTGATTCCGAACAGGCAGGCGTCGAGCACGCGCCTGCGGGTCCAGGTCCTCCTCCAGGGTCGGCGGAGCACCAGAAGCACCGCGGATGCTCCCAGCAACCTCCACCAGGCGACGCCCGCTGGGGGTACGTGATCGAACAGGGACACCGCCAAGGAGGCGCCGAGATACAGCGATGTGGCGGCGACGCAGAACAACACGACCGGATTGGCCCGGTCGAGCGGAGTCTGCGGTGTTGTGTCCAAAGCGGTGTTGTGCTCCGTGCGGTGTCGTGCCCGATCGCGGTGCCCCGTCGGAGGGGCCGGCTGAAGTGTGTCATCCGCCCGCTAAAGCATCGGCTGCAGCGGCCGATTGGCAGCAGATGCAGACCGATGTGGACCTGGCGTGCCTGGCCGGCCGCCGGTGTCCTGACGTACTCGCGGTGTTGGGACCGGATTTCACCGCGCGTTGGGTGTCGCCCAGCGTCGAGGCCTCCTTCGGACACGATCCAGCAGACCTCGTGGGCCTTGGTGTGGCGGACCTCGTGCACATGGAGGATCTCGGGCCCATCCTCAACGGGATCACCGAGGCCGAACGCAACGGTGGCCGTCACGCGGCGGTCGAGTGCCGCCTCCGCACGGCGTCAGGTGGATTCCTGCCCACCCGCGCCACCTCGACCAGCTTCCTCCACGAGGGTGAGACCTGGTGGACGCTGAGCATTCGTACGGTGGCAGATGACGACGCGGTGGTCGGACGTCGCTCGCGGTTGCAGGCGCTGGCATCGGAGGCAGCGCTGACCTGTTCGGAGATGCGTTCGGACGAACGGGGGTCGCTGCTGACGATTCTCGAGAGCCTGGCCGCGGTCATCGGCGCAACCGGGATTGCCGTGTGGACCGGTCGCCGCGGCAACAGCCAGATCTGCACGGGTTGGACCCAGGACGAGCGTCGCGCACCACCGCGGCCCGTGGTTCCGGTGGAGGCACTCGGGTCGAGCGGCTACCAGGTGCACCAGGCCGATTCGGCACTCCCGGGGGCGGTGGCGGTCGAGGCGGTCGAGGTCGCCCTGCCGAGCGGTCGGCACGACCCCGGCGTGCTGGTGGCCGAACTCTCCCAGACCACGGGGAGTGGGCTCTGGGACGACCACAACGTCGACCTGGTGGCGGTGATCGGTGGACTCGTCTACGCCGCGTCACAGCGAGCGGACTCCGAACAACTCCTGCTCCAACGTGCCGAGACCGACCAGTTGACCGGTCTGCTCAACAGCGCCGCCGTGAAGGAACGGATGGCCGAGCTCCTCGACAGGGGTGGAGATGGCGCGGTTTGCGCCGTGTTCGGGGACCTCGACGGTTTCAAGGTCCTAAACGACACGCTGGGCCACCGCATGGGCGATGCGGTCCTCATGGCCGTGGCGGACGGCCTGCGAAGTGCGGCTGGCGACGGTGCGTTCGTGGGGCGCATCGGCGGTGACGAGTTCGTGGTCGTCCGTCAGGTGGCGGGCACCGCCGAGGGCGTGAGGCTGCTGACACGCTGCCGAACCGCGGTGCGCGAGGGGCTGTCGCGCTTCGGCCAGGTCGACATCTCCCTCGGGCTGGCTCTGTCGGATGCAGGGGATTCCGCGGTCGACCTCCTGCACCGTGCCGACGTCGACATGTACACCGAGAAGCGCCGGCGGGCGAGTCTCGGCAGTGATGACGGCGTGCCCGCGTGGGACCCTCCGTCGCAGGTCGGGAAGCGTCCGTCCGGCACCCGGATCCCCGGTTCGGGCGGTGCCGGAGAAGCCGGAAATTCCGGCCTGCCAGCGAGCCGTTGAGACGATTTCCGCCTCAAACACCCGTTCAGGCGGTAGACATTGACCCGGCGGATACAGACAACGAGAGGTACCAGCACCATGTCACGAACAATTCGGACGGCGACTGTCCTGGCCGCCGCATTGGCGCTGTTTGCGTCCGCATGCGGCTCCGGGGGCGATTCCAAGGACTCTGATTCGAAGGAGTCCAACGAGGGTGCCGTCACCTCGGTGGAGGATGCCAAGGGCGCGGTCGTGCAGATCGTGGCCGAGGGCGAGTTCCGCGATCCGGAGGTCGGCACGGTCTCCGGCGGCGGTTCGGGGTCGGGCTTCATCATCGATCCGTCGGGTCTCATCGTGACCAACAACCACGTGGTGACCGGTGCCGGTTCACTCAAGGTGTACGTCGGTGGTGACGACGACGACATCCCCGCCGAGGTCGTGGGTGTCTCGGAGTGCAACGACCTCGCGGTCATCAAGCTCGACGACGAGGGTCCCTGGCCCTACTTCCAGTTCGCATCCGAGGTTCCGTCACCCCCGGCCGATGTGTTCGCGCTCGGGTTTCCTCTCGGGGATCCCGAGTACACCGCCACCAAGGGCGTGATCTCCAAGGCCGAGGCGGACGGGGAGTCCAACTGGGCTTCTGTGGCGAGCGTGATCGAGCACGACGCCAACATCCAGCCCGGCAACTCGGGTGGACCACTGGTCAACGACGAGGCCGAGGTCGTGGGCGTCAACTACTCGAGCTACAGCAATGACTCCACCACCACACAGCAGTTCTTCGCCATCAACTCAGAGCTGGCCGAGAAGGTCACCGACGAGCTCCAGGACGGCGACGAGCTCTCCATCGGCGTGAACGGGACAGCGGTTGCCGACGAGGAGAGCGGCCTGGCCGGTGTCTGGGTCAACGCGGTCGACGCCGGCGGTCCTGCCAAGAAGGCAGGAGTGCTTCCGGGAGACATCATCACCAACCTCAACGGGGTGCAGCTCGACAGTGGCTCCATGGAGGAATACTGCGACGTGCTCCGCTCGGCCTCAGAGGGCGATGCGGTCTCGATCCGGGTGCTGCGCTTCGACACCTCCGAGGAGCTCGAGGGCGAGCTGTTCAGCGACAAGACCCTGGAGACCACCTACTCCTTCGCCACCGAGCTGGCCGACGAGGTCGAACAGAGCTCGGGCGATCCCATCCCGGCGTCGGACTACGTGACGGTGCAGGACGCAACGGGTCGGATCTCCACAGGGATTCCGGGTCAGTGGTCCGATGTGGACCCCTCCAGCCAGGACCTGCTCGGTCTCGGTGCTCCTCAGCCCACGCTGATGGCAGCTCCGTCACTCGCGGCCTTCAACAGCGACTCCGGTCCGGGAATCGTCGTGGTGGTGGCTGACGGGGTCGAGCCCAGCGCCGAGAACCTCGCTCTCGTGGTCGACAGCTTCGTCGAGGGAGCCGGTTGCACCGAGTCCGAACGCGGCGATTTCGACAACGGATCCCTGGTGGGTCCGCTGGCGCTTCTCGACTGCTCACCCAACGTGGGTGTCGTGCTGGCAGCCCAGAGCGCCAGTGCGCCGGGTTCGATCGTGCTGTTCGCCGGGTTGGCCCAGACCGAGGACGACCTCGCAGTGCTCGACCAGGCCGTCAGCGCCCTCAGCGTCTCCTGACGGGGCTCTGAGGAAACCTCCTCGAACAGCATCAAGGTCCGAGGACGGACATGAACGCGGCGGGAACGTCGGTGGGGCCGCCCACCGGCGCCCACCTCGCCCCCAGCGCAGCTGCAAACCCCTCGGCATCGGCGGTGTCGTCCGCCGGTGCCAGGATCACCAGCTCTTCGATTCCCGCTGCGTGGGGCAGGGGATCGCCTCCGCTGGTGGCCCTGCAGTCCGACAGCAGCACGGCCACACGTCTCGCGGCGCGTGAGCGGGCCAACTGATCGGTTGCGGTGCGAAGTGCCAGCCCGAGATCGGTCACCCCGAATCCACGCAGGCTGAGCACGTCCGCCACCACGTCGTCGATCGGGCGCGGGGAATCCTGTGACTTGACCACGACCGCGTTCTCGCTGAAGCACACCACGGACGAATCCACCGGAACCCGGTTCAGTGCCGCAGCCGCTGCTACCGCGGCGGTGGCGAGTCGCTCCCCGGACATCGAACCCGACCGGTCGACCAATAGGCACAGCGCGGTCTCGTGTCGTCTCCAGCCGGTCTCGACGAGCAGCGCCCGGTCATGCACGAGCGGGCGCGGCCCGCCGCCGTCGCTACCGGTCGACGGTGGGGCGGCGAACGCCTCCATCGAGGCGTCGAGGTCCAGGTCGCCACCCGAACCGATGGGCCGGCGGGTGAGGCGGCCGACACCCTGCCCGGAGTGGCCGGAGCGCGCCAGGGCGATCGTGAGCCGAGCCGCCAGGCGGCGCGCCTGGTCCGCCAGCGAGCGGTCGGTGGCACCCACCATCTCGGCGAGCATCGCGAGGGCATCGTCGGGTGAGTCGTCGAGGAACTCATCGAGGGCATCCTCATCGAGCACACCCACTTCGGGACTGACCTCCGCGAAGGCCTCATGGCGCGCGAGGTCCCGCCTGGCGGTGGTGCGCCGGGAGTGGTCGGCGACCGCGTCAGCCGCGTCCTGGTGTTCCAGTACCGGGTCGGGAGTATCTCTGGAGGGCCCGCCGGGCGGCGGGCTCAGGCTTTTCCCGCTCCGTCCCCGCCATCGGTGTCGCCGCCACCATCGGGGCGCGGTCCGAAGTGGGCAGCCCAGAGCTCCTCGACTATGTCCTCGGGGCTCCGTGTGCAGCCCTCGCGGATCCTCAGCCGGCCCGAGAGCGCCAGATGCGCAGCGTCGAGGGTGACGGTGTCATCGGAGGGGTCGACTCCCCGCAACCCGGCCAACTCGATGCACAGCATGGCGTGGTCGATGGCGCCGCGCACCGAGGAACCGGAACGCAGATCGGGGTGTGAGCGGCTGTCGCGCACCATCGCGACGCTTGCATCCAGCTGTGATTCGGGGAGCTGACCCGGTCCTGTCGGCGCCCTGTCCAGAACGGCTGTCACGATGGCGGTCTCCTCGGCGGCGCCCTGGTAGTCCATGGCGAGGCGACAGCAACGGTCGTACACAGCCGATGCGATCCGGGCCGTTCCCACCGCGTCGAAGGGATTCATCGCCGCCACGAGCCTGAACTCGCGATGCGCTGCGACCCGGCCCAGGCGCGGGACGTGGATCTCGCCCTCACTCATCACGGTGATGAGCACGTTGAGCGTCTCCTCGGGCACCCGGTTCAGTTCCTCCAGGTAGAGGATCGAGCCCTCGCGCAGTGCAGTGACCAGGGGACCGTCGACGAACACCTCGGGTACGTAGCCCTCGGTGAGGACCGCCGAGGGATCGAAGCTGCCCACCAGCCTGGCCGGGGTCAGTTCCGCGTTTCCCTCGACGAACTCGAAACCGAGCCCGGCCTCGGCCGCAACGGCGCGCAGCACGGTTGACTTCCCTGTGCCCGGTGGACCCTCCAGGAGCAGGTTCCTCCGGGCCGCCAGGGCAGCGACGACGGCTTCGAGTTCACGTCTCCGACCCACCACGCGCGCCGCGAGGCGGTCGAGCAGGGCGGAATCAAAACCGCCGCGACGTTCCTTCGCGGACCGTCCGGTCCTCGAATGATCCGTTCCCGAACCGGGTCTGTCGGAACCCGGGGTCTCAGAATTCAATGACGCCGCGGATGTTCTTGCCGTCCCGCAGGTCCTGGTAGCCCTGATTCACATCGTCGAGCGGGTAGCGGTTGGTGATCAGCTCGTCCAGCTTCAGCACACCCTCGCGGTACATCGACAGCAGTTCGGGGATGTCTGCTCGGGGGTTGCCAGAGCCGAACACGGTGCCCTTGAGCGACTTGTTCATCATCGACAGCATGAACAGGTTGAGCTGCACCTCGCTCTCGAGCATTCCCGCTAGCGCGGTGACCACGACGGTGCCCCCCTTGGAGGCGAGGTTCATGGCCGGCTCGATCTGGTCACCGGTGACGACACCGGGCGTGAGGATGACCGAATCGCACATCTCACCCCAGGTGAGCTCAGGCACCGCCAGGAGTGCTTCGTCCATCGAGGAGTAGGTGTGGGTGGCGCCCATCTCCATGGCCTTCTCCCGCTTGAACTCGACCGGATCGATCGCGATCACGCGTCGGGCTCCGGAGATCGCCGCGCCCTGCACGGCATTGATGCCGACGCCGCCGATTCCCACGACCGCCACGTTGTGGCCCGCGCGCACCTCGGCCCGGTGAACCGCCGAGCCGACTCCGGTGGCGACGCCGCAACTGACCAACGCAACGATGTCGAGCGGTAGGTCCTTCTCGACCCGGACGAGGGAGTCCTGCGACACGAGGAGCTTCTCGGAGAAGGTGCCCAGCTGCGCGAACCGGGCGGCCTCGGAGTCGCCGATCCTGTGGGAGACGTCGCCCGCGGAACGGGTCATCATGTGCATGTCGAAGAGCTTCGCCCCCTCGTCGCAGAGGTTCTGCTGGCCGCTCGAGCACGACTTGCAGTGGCCGCAGGCAGGGATGAACGACATGGACACGTGGTCGCCGACCTCGACCAGGTTCACACCCGGTCCGACGGCTGCGACGACGCCGGAGCCCTCGTGGCCGCCCACGAACGGGAAGTAGGGGACCGGCAGGTCACCGGTCACGACGTGTTCGTCCGAGTGGCACATGCCGGCGAAGGCGGTCTCCACGAGCACCTCACCCGGACCTGGATCGTCGAGGGACATCTCCTCGACCTTCCAGTCCTGCTGCGCTCCCCACAACACGGCTGCACGGGTGGTCGTCGACATGTGTTCCCCTTGGGTCGTGGGCGACGCCCCCTGCGTGCCCTGCACCTGTTTCTAGCTCATTCGCAGGATGGGTTGTTACGCGAGCGTCACGCGGCCGCCTTGCGAAGGGCGTCGTTGGCGTTCTCGGGGAGTGCTCCCAGGGGTTCCGCCAGCTCGGCCACGGTGGGCCCGATCGCGTCTGCCAGAGGTGCCAGCGCCTCGAGGTCGAAGCCGTAGAGCTCGGCCGCGTTGGCGGCCACCAGGCGGTGCACCTCAGCGGGGTCCATGCTGTGGAAGAGCGCCCTGAGCCCTTCGCGGGTGAACGGGTGGGTGCCTTCGTCGTGTGGGTAGTCCGAACCCCACATCCAACGGTTCTCGCCCAGCACCGAGCGGGCCGCGAGGTCGTCGGGGCCGGGCATCGACACGCCCATCCACACGTTCTGCTTCACGTAATCGGTGGCGGAGCGGGGCAGGACCGCCTCCGGCGGGAACCGCAACTCGCCGGTCGCACCGGTGTCGCGCACGGTTGCGAGTATCCCGTCGAGCCGCTCCAACAGCGGTGGGAGCCACTCGGCGCCGGACTCGGTTATGACGAGCTTGAGGCGCGGGTGCCGCTCGAACACGCCCGACAGCAGCATGTGGACCAACGGTCTCTGGGCGTGGAAGGGAACCTCTGTGAGGTACAGCAGCATCGAGTGAGGGTGGCGTCCATAGTCGGGCAGGCCGGTGCCTCCGTGGACGTTCACGGGAATGTCCAGGTCCTCGAGCTCGGACCAGAGCGGCTCGTAGTAGGGATCGTGCAATGGCTTCACCCAGGTGCAGTCCGGTGGCACGTTCGGTAGCAGGACCCCTCCGCGCAGTCCTGCCCCGGCGATCCAGCGAGCATCCTCGATGGCATCGTCCAGGTCGTTGAGGAAGATCTGGCCGATACCGGCACGGCGCTCCGGGAACCGCCCGGCCCACTCGACCATCCAGCGGTTGTGAGCCTGGACCCCTGCGCGGCGGAGTTCGTAGTCCTCGGGCTTCGGTGGACCGGCGAAGAGCACGAAGTTGGGAAAGAACGGGGGCACGGTGTTGGGGAACACGACCTCTCCCACGACGCCCTCTGCCTCCTGCTGGCCGTTGCGCAGCTCGTCGTCCCAGTTGCGGAGCTTCCGTTGGTCGCCGAGGTCGGAGAACGGATTCCGGTACTCCCCACGCCACTCGTCGAAGGCATCCCTGTATGCGGGGTCGAGGAACTCGCGGTACTGCTCGTGGCTGCCTCCGGCATGGCAGTCGGCCGAGATGAGTGTGTAGTGGTCCTCCGGCGCCGTCGGTGCATTCCTCTGCGAGCCCTTGCCCATCGGTTTCTGCGCTTCGCCCATCGGTGTTTCCCTTCGTCAGCAGTCGGTGATCGCGACCGGTCGAGTGTTGCACGCGCAGCGCCACACGCGCCCCTGCAGCAGTTGGACTGCTCATAGCTCGGAGGCCCGCTTCAGGCGGCGGCTCTTCGGCGCGGTGGAGCTGGTCCGCAGTGGTCGATCGCATTCTGCGCCAGCAGCCGTCGACCTCCCGGGCCGCGCCACGTGATGACGGTCCGTGCGGGCCGCAGACGTGCGCCAGCCGCGCGTTCGCGGTGCTGGCAGAGCAACCGGGCAGGCAGTTGGTCCTCTGTGCAGACGCAGATCTCCCACGGTTCGGAACTGTGGACGAGACCATGGTGGCGTCTGCAGAGAAAGGCCCCCCGGTCGATGTCTGTCGGGCCGCCCTGGCCGAACGGAACGAAGTGGTGGGCGTCGCACTGCGAAACCGGGACCTCACATCCCGGGAAGATGCAGCCGCCGTCGCGGACGATCATCGCCCGGCGCTGTGCAGGGCTGAAGAGGCGTCGGGTCCGACCCAGCCGCAACGGCGAGCCACTGGCGTCGACGACAACGGGTTGCAGGTGCGCATCGCAGATCAGCACCGCGGCACTCACATCGTCGAGCTGCTGTCCGTCCACGGAGTGGATCCCGGTCGGGTTGCCCTCGGAGTCGACGGTGACCGGGAGGATCGCCTCGACCACGGGCTTCGGATCGTCGACGCGGGCTCTGGCTCCCCGCCGCAGCAGGGCCTGAAGTGCACGAGCGCGCAGCACCGCCATCGGCGGGATGTCGGAACCGGCCGTCTCGTGCTCTGAGCGCGCCATCCGGTACTGGCGGTCGGTCTCGGCCTGGATGATCCGTTGTGCGGTTACGGCGTTGTGGCCGGAGAACTCGGCGTCGACCAGCAGATTGCCGTTGCCATCGGCACTCATCCGTGCTCGGTCCACATCTCCGCAGTCGGGCACGGGACCATCCTGGTCGAGGATCGCCACCAGGTTCCGGAGGTGCCTCTGGTACACCGTGAACCGGTGCCGCGACGCGAAGGTGACGAGACCGTCCTCGAGTTCTACCAACGCTGCCTCGACCCGCTCGTTGCACGCGTTCGCCAATGCGAGCACGTGCTCGGAACCGATGGCGCCCGCCCGCATGGCTTCCGCGAAGGCACCGAAACGCGCGAGCGTGCGTGCGACCAGCAGTTCCCGCGCCACCACCGGTGGTGCGCCGTGGGTGCGGATCGCCTTCCAACGTCTGGCCGGGAGACCCACCTGCTTCTGGGTGCAACCCGAGGAATCGAGACGGCCCATGGCCACGGCCCTGACTGCATCGATGCGCCTTGCGAGCACCTCGATCCCCAGCACCGCGGCCATCAGTTCGTCCTCGTCTACCGCCGTGATGTCGATCGCCATGAGCGCGTCGATCGCGGCTGTCGCCGACTCCAGCGGACCGTCCTCTCCCAAGAACATGCGTTCGATCGTACCCAGCACCTGTGACACGGTGAGCCGCGTTGCACTGTGGAGCCGCATTGCACTGTGGAGTCGCGCTGCACCGTGGGGTCGCGTTGCACGGTGAGCTCGTGTTGTTGCAGGCGGTCGCGTTGTTGTGGGAGCCGGTCGCGTGCGGGGAGTGATCGGGAGGGAACGCAACACCCGCCGGATCTCCTAGGATCGGATCATGGACGCACCGAGCACGACAACGACCGACGAGGCGACCGGCCAGACCGCTGTGACCGACCTCGGCACCGCTGCCGAACCCGAGTTGGTCGAGGAGGAACTCCTCGTCGAAGAGGTTTCCATCGACGGCATGTGCGGGGTCTACTGACCTTGCAGGCAGCCTGAGGCCCCTGCGATGGACCTGGCCACTCCGTACCGGTTGGACCCGCAGGTCAGCCTCCGCCCCGAGGAGTTCGGTGCGCTGGCGTACCACTTCGGCAACCGGAAGCTGTCGTTCCTCAAGCACCCGGACCTGTTGAGGGTGCTCGAGCAACTCGACACCGAACCCACCCTCGAGGCCGCACTGGAGGCCGCCGGTATCGAGCGGACCCGGTGGGTCTCGTTCCTCAAGGCCCTCGAAACCCTCGAATCGTCGGAGATGATCCGTGCCCGCACCTGAATCCCTGATCGCTCCCCAGCCCCCGACGGCCACCAGGCCGCTCGTGGAGCACTTCAAGGAAGGGCTGGCCGCGCCCATCTGTCTCACCTGGGAGCTCACGTACGCGTGCAACCTCGCGTGTGTGCACTGCCTGAGCTCGTCGGGTCGCCGGGATCCGCGCGAGCTCAGCACCGAGGAGTGCTACGGCGTGATCGACGAGCTCCAACGACTGCAGGTGTTCTACGTGAACATCGGTGGTGGCGAACCGATGCTGCGCCGGGACTTCTTCGAGATCCTCGGCTACGCCGAATCACACGACGTCGGGGTGAAGTTCTCCACCAACGGCACCTACATCGACGCCACCGCAGCGCGACGGCTGGCAGCGATGGACTACCTGGACATCCAGGTGTCGATCGACGGTGCCTCCCCGGATGTGAACGACGTCGTGCGCGGCGAGGGGTCACACGCGGCAGCGATCGCCGCCATGGGTCATCTCCGCGATGCCGGTTTCGGCCCGTTCAAGGTGAGCATCGTGGCGACACGCCACAACATCGACCAGCTGGACGAGTTCAAGGCGCTCGCCGACAGCTTCGGGGCGCAGCTGCGGATCACCCGGCTCCGGCCCTCCGGCAGGGGAGTGGACTCCTGGGACGACCTGCATCCCACCCAGGACCAGCAGCGCCAGCTCTATCGCTGGTTGCTCGGCCGACCTGACGTGCTCACCGGCGACTCCTTCTTCCATCTCTCCGCGCTGGGTGAGTCGCTGCCGGGACTGAACCTCTGCGGCGCCGGCAGGGTTGTCTGCCTCATCGACCCCGTGGGCGACGTGTACGCCTGCCCGTTCGTGATCCACGATGAGTTCCTGGCCGGCAACGTGCGCGACGAGGGTGGCTTCACCCGTGTCTGGCGCGAGAGCGACCTGTTCACCAGCCTGCGCGAACCCGACAATCCGGGAGCGTGCGCGAGTTGTGGGAGCTACGACGCATGCCAGGGCGGTTGTATGGCATCGAAGTTCTTCGTCGGGCTGGACGTGACCGACCCCGATCCGGAGTGCGTCCACGGTGCGGCGGACGAGAAGCTCGCCGCGCTCGCTGCAGCCGCCGGTGCGGGCACACCGTCTCCGCTGCCGCGACCGGCGGCCGACCACTCACGTCCCGGCGCCGGCGAGCCGGTGCCGGTGGTACTGCGGCGGTGACCGCTACAGGAGGTCCACTTCCGGATCCCGGAGCGGACCGGGGAGCGGGCGATCCGCGTAGCCCCGGCCCGGAGAATCGCCCCGAACTCACAGCGATCCAGCTGCCCGAGGGGGCGGAGTTCGTTCGGAGCACCAGGCGGTTCGATGTCGATTCGGTCCCCGGAGGTCTTCTCTCGGCACACAGGATCGCGCCGGGTGTCTGGGGTGAGCTCCGTGTCTTCGAGGGTGAGGTCACCTTCGTGCTGGAGGAGACCGGCGCGACCCGTCAACTGCACGCGGGTGAGCGTCAGGTGATCGAACCGGACACGTCCCACCACGTCGAACCCGCACCCGGCGCCGAGTTCGCGGTGAGCTTCCACCGGGTGCGGGACGGGTCCGAACCGAATCCACCGCAGTCGGGGTGAAACGCTGATTCCGCGCGAGCTCACCTCCGCAGGGGAACCTCGTTCCACCGTCCGGTCTGCACGGCGTTCTCTATGTCGCGGTGCTCTCTGAGGTAGACCGCCGGGTAGACACGTCCGTCATTCATCGGGATCTCGATCATCGTCGCGTCGGAGCGGAGGTTCTCGATGTCCGGGTCGGCGCCACGGAAGATGAAGCGGAGATCGTCGAGGTCGTAGCCATCGGGTCGGGGCTTCCCGCGGGTGCCGATCAGGATGTTCACACCCTCCTGGTCCAGGTGCTCGAAGGTGGTCATCCGTGAATGACCCTGCTTGGGGATCCGGCCCTCCATCACCACGGTGCCGTGTTCCGCGGTCCACACGTCGGTCAGGCCGAACGGGTCCACGTTGCGGAGTTGCGCGTAGTAGGGGATCGCACCAGCACCGCCGGTCGCGATGACGGCGCTGCCGCTGCCCGGTTGCTCCGCCTCCGGAGACCCTTTGAGGGCCTCGTTGATCTCGACCCCGAGTGCCGCGAGTCCCGAATCCGGATCGGTGACGAATGCATCCAGGTTGCCGGTGGAGTCGATGTTGAGCACACCACCGGTACCCATGACCGCCACGTGCAGAACGAAGCCGACCGCCAGCGATGCGAGCAGGACGGATTGGTACCGGGGCGAGCGCGTTAGCGACATCAGCGCGACGAGGACGACCGACAGCAACGGGAGGACGCAGACCATGAACCGGAACTCCATGAAGTCACCGCCGACCTTGAGGATGTATGCGACCCAGAGCGCGATCGTGCCGGCGATCGCGCCGAACGGTGCACGCGCCAGGAGTTGACCGCCGTACCGCAACGCTGAGGGCAGGAACACGAACAGCAGGTTGACCGTCACGAACAGGGCGAGGAAGGAGAGCCCCTGCAGGACGCTGATGCTCAGGGGGTTCGCCTTGGCGGTGGCGGTGTTGGGGATCAGCGACCCGTAGGTGGACAGACGCCAGAGGGTCCACGGCAGCACCATCGCGAGCGCCGGCCCGAACAGCGCGGGCAGGCGGATCAGACGGGTGTCCGGTTGCCGGCACACGTCCCAGAACACTGCGAGCATCGGGATGAGGACGACGAGCACGGAGTCGAGGCGTGTCAACAACGACAGCCCCGCCAGCGCCGAGAGAAGCGCCAGGGTCGCTGCTGTCGGGGGCTTTCCTGATCGGCGCAGCACGGGCAGTGCCAGCAGCCAGACCATTGTCACCAGCGCGGTCTGCATCTGTGTCTCGAGGCCACCAGTGCCGTACCAGAGGAATGTTGCATTGCCGAGCAGCACGAGTCCGCACAGGTTGCCCATGAGCGGTGAACCGAACACCCGGGTGGCCAGGGTGATGAGGGCGAGGATCGTCACGACCATGAACGCGATGCTCACGAGGTGGCCGAACAGCACGGGATCGATGCCGAGCTTCAGCGGAACGGCCATGAGAACGGTCCACGCGAAGTTCGTGTATCCCTCCACGAACTCGCCGGGGTTGTAGACCAACCCGTGCCCGGTGGCGAGGTTACGTGCGTACCGCAGGCTGATGTAGGCGTCGTCCTGCGTCCAACGCATCAGGAACGCCAAGGCAGCGCCCAGTGTGGTTATCCACGCTGTCAGGTGTTGCTGGTTGGCAGTTCCGAGCAACCGCGCCACAGGACGCGGCGCGGACCATTCCCGAGTTTCGAGCGCGAAAAGCGCCATATCGGGACCCCCCTCTCCCTGAGGAATCAATCGACGGGATGAGCGTACACAGGCTCAGCTGTGCAGGCGAGATTCCGCGGATCGTCGTTCGCCCACTGCTTGCAGCGGGCATGGCCGGCCGAGTCGGAGGGGCTCGGTCTTCTTGGTCACGGGTCGGCCGTGAGCACCAGACCACGGGTTCCGTCGACCCTGACCATCTGTCCGTCGGTGAGCGTCGATGTCGCCCCGGAGGCACCGAGCACCGCGGGCAGCCCGTTCTCGCGGGCGGCGATAGCAGCATGGCTGAGCACCCCTCCGCCGTCAGCGATCACCGCCGCCGCCAGAGGGAACACCGGTGCCCACGACGGGGTGGTCACCTGGCAGACCAGGACGTCCCCCTCCTGCAGACGGTCCATGTCGTGGTGGGAGGTGATGATGCGTGCGGGTCCTTCGGCAACGCCGGCCGATGCGGCGACGCCCGCCAGGAGGACATCGGAGTCCGCGGGTGGTTCGACCGGCGGTGGGTACTCGTGGCCGATGATCCAGAGCACGGGTTCGTTGACGCGCCGCAGCGGTTCGGGGAGTCTGGAGGTGTCCGGCGGCTGACCCTGTTCGCCGATGTAGCCGGGCCCCGGGTTGGCGCGTACCCACGCCTCCTCGCCACGCCGAACACGGATCCGTTCGCGGATGTCGTCCAACCCCTCACCGATGAGCGCGTAACGAAGCTCCTCGATCTCCAGGTACACGGCGTCCTCACCCGAGTCCAGCACCCCCCGCTGTGCGAGACGCCCGGAGACCTCGAGCATCCAGCGGCGCAGCAGGGCGAGGGGACGGTCGCCCGCGACGATCGTGTTGTCCTCCCTCAGGGGGTAGATCTCCCGAGCCCGACGAAGTGCGCGGTCGAACTCGTCGCGACGGTCAGGGGCAACGGTTGCGAGCGCTTCCTCCGCCAGCTCTGCGGAGCCCGTGAGGTCGACCGGCTGCGGATCGGAGCCCAGCAGCCGGCAGATCATGCGGGGCCGTTCGGCCAGTACGGGAACACCAGCGTCGTAGTTGACCATCGCCCAACCATGTTCGGCCAGCCACCCCTGGAGTTGCTCCGCGACGCCGGGGTCGACACCGGCAAGTGCCTCCAACGGGGCATCGGGGGAGAGCTCGAGTGCCGCCAGGGCTCCCGGTGTGCCACGGACGCGCTCACGGATCCGGGCGAGTGCCACCTCGGCTGCGCGGGTGGCCGGTGAGTGACCCGCCAGCATGGTTGCCATCTTGGAGTCGTCCCAGCCGAGTTCCTCGGCGACGAGTTGGTGCAGTTCGTACAGCGCATGCGCCATCGGCATCACCAGCCGGAAGTGGATCCTGATGCCCCTGCGGGTGAGCGCGATGCAACGGTCGAGGTGCTCGAGCATTTCCCTGTCATCCAGACCGCTCAGGTCGACCGCCCCGAGCTCTGTGGTGGCGCGGGACAGGTCGTCGCGATCGCTCTGGTGCCACTGCCTGACCCAGCCTGACGGCAGATCCTCGCTGAGCACCCTGCGTGCTGTTGCATTGCGACGACGGAGTTCGGGTACGACCCTGGCCGCAAGTCCCAGAACGATCGGCGGCGGCGGCTTTCGGGCGTCGTTCGCCGAACCGAATGCCGGCAGCACGCGACCGTATATCTCTCCGCCCACGAACTGCTCCTCGAGACCGCGCACCAACAGCCCCATCTCGTCGAAAACGGAGCGGACCTCGTCGCTGGACAACTGGATCGCGGACCAGCCGAACGGCGTCATCGGCTCCGGGTGGTGCGCCAGATCCTTCTGCCAGTTGTTGCCCTCGGGGGACCGTGGTCGCACCGGTAGCACCGTGATGTCGCGGGTCTGGAGCAGGCGCAGTCCGTTCTGGTCGAATGCCCACTCGATGTCCTGGGGTGTTCCCGCCATCACCTCGATGTCGCGCGCCACCCGAGCGAGTTCGAGGACCTGGTCGCGGTCCATGCCGGCGAGGTCGCCCTCGATCGTGGTGCCCCGCACCGTCAGGTCGCTCCCGGTCACCTCACCCTGTACCAGTGCCTCGCCGAGACCCTCGGTTGCCGCGATGCGCACCACGTCCCGCTCTCCTGTGAGGGGATCAGCGGTGAACGCAACACCTGCGAAGCGAGCCGGAACGAGGCGTTGGATGATCAATGCGACATCTCCGACGACGCCGAGGGCGAGTTGTGCCGAGAGCGTTCCGTCGATGCACCGCTGGATCGCAGCGCCGACGTCATCCACTCCGGCCAGGCCCAGCTCGGTGACCGTGGCACCGGCGTGGGCGCTGGTGGAGGAGTCCTCCCAGGTGGCCGAGGAGCGGACCGCCACGGGTTCTCCGACCGACCCGAGCGCAGCGGGGAGTTCCTCGGCGAGTCGTTCCGGTAGCGACCCGTCGCCGGCCATCGATGCGATCCCGACGGGAAGGACCACCGCGTCCGGCACGTCGAACCCGGCGGCCAGGAGTCTCGCCAGGCCGGCGGCCTTGGCTCCGACGATCGATTGGTCGAGGGCATCCGGTTCGTCCAGGCGGACCCACTGCAGGTGGTTGCGCGGACCGTCCTCGTCCGAGCGGTTCGAGCTGCGTTGTCGTTTGCCGGTACCGGTCGTTCTGCTTCCGGTGATGCTCATGGGCCCTCCCTGCGGGTCGGTTCGATCGGTCAGTGCGAAGCGTTGTCGTCCGCTGGTGCGGGCAGATCGCCCGATTCGGCGGCGTCGACCAGCGACCGCACCGCCCACTGGACGACCCGGGTGACGGTCTCGGTGTCGAGTCCGTACTCGCGGGTCAGCCAGAACCAGCTCCTGTGGCTGAGCAGGTGCCGCAGCATCAGGGCTATCGCCTGTGCATCGCCCTCGGGTACGTCGGGCATCGCCTCGGTCATCAACTGGACGATCGCAGTGGTCCGCTCGGCGCGGCTGGCATCCACACCGACGTCGGCCAGTGGCATCTGGGCGAATGCCTCCGAGATCCCACCGACCTCCTCGAAGCTCCGGTGGTTCGATGCGATTGCCTCGAGCATCCCGTCCAGGTCGTGAACGTCGCCCACCTCGCGACCCCCCCGGATCTGCATCTGGTCGTTGAACTCCGAACCGAGGGCTGCGAGCAGATCCTGCCGAGTGGGGAAGTGGTTGTACACGGTCCTGAGGGAAACCCCGGCGCGTTCGGCGATCTCCCGCATCGTGAAATCGAGGTGGTGGCGTTCGGTCACGAGGTCGGCGCAGGCGTCGACGATCGTCTGGCGACCCAACTCGCGTTGTCTTGTTCGGAGATCAGTCATTGCATGAACCATAAAGTGGTTGCATGACTCGTGCAACCACTTTATGTTGGGAAGGTCGGTGCACGGATCGTGCAACGAACCCGTACGGAACCGTCCGGGTTATCTGGCAGGTGGAGGTGTGTCATGACACTCGAATCGACAAGGGGTGCAGCCGGCAGCGGGCCCGAACGGGCGGGCGGTGACATCGAGGTCGACCGTGGTGAACCCGAGGTCGTCACCGCGTGGTCGGACACCCGGGACGGCGTGGCGATCGGACTGCTGGTCGTCGTGGTCGGGGTGGTGGGGATCATGGTCTCGCTGGGGGAGTTGCTCGTCGAGGTCATCCCGTTTCTCGTGGTGTTCGTCGGGCTCGCCGTCTGGACCGCACGCAGCGCCTCCCGCTCGGCGCGGTGGATCGCCGTCGCCCTTCTCATGGTGTTTCTCGGGCTCAACTCGATCTACGCCTCCGGTGACCTGGCCCACCCCGAGTCCGCCTACGCGTTCATCCCGACCGTGGTGGTCATGGGCGCTGGGCTGGTCACCGTCGTGCTGGCCGCGATGTCGGCCCTGAGGCATCCGGCGACCGGTCGTAGGGTCTGGATGGCCGCTGGTGCGGGATTCCTGGTGATCGCAGGTGCCAGCGTCATTGCTGCAGTACGTGTCGAGGATGCCGTCGCACGGAGTGGCGATGCCGTGGTCACCGCCGCGGACTTCGAGTACCCCGCGGAAGTTCGTCTCGGTGTCGGCGCCGGCGTGGTGGTCGAGAACGACGATGCGTCACGGCACACCTTCGTCGTCGACGGAGCCGGGGGTGGCGCGCTCGAGGTGCCGGCAGGTGCCAGCTCGAGGATCGAGCTCGATCTGGCTCCGGGCACCTATCGCTACTACTGCGACATCGCCGGACACGAGGCGATGGAAGGCACCCTGGAGGTCTCCTGAGGCCCGGAGTGGCACTGTTCGGTGCTCGGTGTGGGCCGGTGCTCCTTGTGGAGGTCAGTGCTCCGTGTGGAGGTCAGTGCTCGGTGTGGAGGTCAGTGCTCGGTGTGGAGGTCAGTGCTCGGTGTGGAGGTGTGCTCGCTGGCCGTCCCGGTCGAACACGCTGAGTATCTCCGCGGGCCCGTCGAGGGCGTCGATGCTGTGCGGCGTCATCGTCGAGAACTCGGCTGCCTCACCGGCCGCGACATCCAGGGTTCGCTCGCCGAGGCTGAGACGCACCCTTCCCTCGAGCACGTAGAACCAATCGTGTCCCGGGTGCACCTGTTGCGTCGGTGGGCCGTTGTGGGGCTCGAGTCGCATCTTGAACGCCGCGGTGGGTCCCGACGGACGGCTGAGCGGCCAGGTCAAGGTGTCGTGCATGGTCGTGGCGACCGGCCGGATCACGACGTCGTCGTCACCGGAGTCGTCGGCCAGCAACGAGTCGAGGTCCACCTGCAGCGCCCTTGCGAGTGGCACGAGCACGTCCAGGCTGATCGTGCGGCGACCGGTCTCGATGCGGCTGATGGTGGAGGCACCCAGGTGGGACCGCGCCGCGAGCGTGTCGAGCGACCAGCCGTGGGCCAGACGGAGGCTGCGCAGTCGCGCTCTCACCGCGGACTCGACGTCGACGGGGACGCCATCGGTGGGTGCGTCGAACGGCTCGGGTCGTCGGGTCGTTCCGGATGGTGCCCTCTCTTTCATCTTGCGACCATCCCACGGTCTTGCAAATAGTGCAAGACCACTTGCGATACATGGGATCCAGTTCTACCGTCGGAGCAGAACGCGATGCGACGTCCATCCGGGTGTCGGGACAGGAGAGTTGTGAACGAGGAAGCGACGTCGGTGGACCACGCAGCCAGGTGGGACGAGATGTACAGCGAACGAGACCAACACTGGAGCGGCGAGCCGAATGGTGCCCTGGTGGCGGAGGTGGCCGACCTCGAGGCCGGAACCGCGCTCGACGTCGGGTGTGGAGAGGGGGCAGACGCGATCTGGCTCGCCTCCAGGGGTTGGCAGGTGACAGGCCTCGACGTGTCGGCCGTGGCCATCGGACGGGCGGAACAGGCGGCTCGTGACACAGGTGCGAGCATCGACTGGATCGTCGGAGACCTCGTCGACTCGGTGCCGAGCGGACAGAAGTTCGACCTGGTGGCGCTGAGCTACCCCGCGTTGCCCACAGCGTCGGCCTCGGAATCGGTGGGTGCACTGCTCGAGGCCACCGCACCCGGTGGCACGCTCCTGGTGGTCGGACACGATGTAGAGGGTTCGGACCACTTCAGGAAGCACGCCGCGGAGCGCGGCTTCGACCCGGATGACTTCGTGCAACCGCCCGACATAGCGGCGCGCCTGGACAATGGCTGGACCATCGAGGTGAACGAGACGCGTCCCCGGATCACCCCGCCCGGATTCGACGGCCCTGACATCGACGACGTCGTGCTGCGCGCCCGTCGAGGCGCGTCTCCCGGCTGAGAGGGTTCAGGACCTCACGCCCGGAGCCTGTCGGCCCGGAACCTCCCGGGAGGGCGACGGGTCACACCCGCTCCAGGGTGCCGAGACCGGCTCCGTCGAACCCCCCGAGGATGACCGCCGAGGCCTCGGTGGCGCCGTCGGCCACGGTGAACTCGGCGAGTGCCGGGTAGTCCGGGGTCTCGGGCGCATCTAGGTACATGAAGTAGTCCGCTCCGAGCGGGGTCATCGGGTACTCCTTCGCATCGGGGCCCATGAGCGCCACCAGCGAACCATCGCGGGCGACGATCGTGACGTCCCCGACGTAGTCGTTGGCGTAGGTCCCCTCGTACACCGACAGCTCGTGTGCGGGGTCATCCCCCGGTGTGCCCGGGAGCTCGCTCTGCTCGCCGTACAGGCCCCCCATCCGTTCGCCCCACAGCGCGGCCCAGTCCTCGGTGTTGCCGTCCGCGACCATCTCGTCGAGGAACCGGTCGGCGATCTCCTCTGCCGCACCGATCGGAGCGGCATTGGTGAGCACCACGATGCCGAGGTCGCTGTCGGGGAGGAGCTTCACGGTGGTGGCAGCGCCGGTGGAGAACGCTCCCGAATGGCTCCACTCGAGGCCGAAGGAGCCCTCGCTGGCGTTCCAGCCGAGGCCGTAGCTGCTGGCGGGGGAGTCGCCCACCGCCTGGCTCTTGGTGATGTGAGGGGTGTGGGTCACATCGAGCGACTCGCCCTCGATCAACTGCTCGCCATCAAGTGAACCGTTCGCGAGCTGCAGAACGGCCCATCGACCCAGGTCCTCCACGGTCGAGCTCACCCCACCGGCGGGTGCCTGCCCGTCCGGCATGCGCTTGAACTCCGGCACCCATTCGTCGTCGACGAGAGCATGCTGCTCCGCCCGGTTCTCCGCCGCGAGGAAGTCCGAGTAGCGCGCGCTCGTCGAGTCCATACCAGCGGGTTCGAACAGAATCCGCTCCGAGAGGTCCTCCCACGACTCTCCCGCCGCCATCGCGGCCACCTCTCCACCGAGGGTCATCGCCCAGTTGGAGTAGCTGAAGTTCTGGCGGAAGGGGTTGAGAGGAACCAGGTGGAGCCGCTCCAGCACCTCGGTGCGGGGGATGCCGATGCCCTCCAGGTCGTTGCCTGCAGCAGTTCCGGGCAGGCCGCTTCGGTGCGAGAAGAGATCCGCGAAGGTCACGTGCTCGGTCACCCAGGGGTCGCTGAGGGGGTAGGGATTCCCATGTTCGGAGATCGGGTCGTCCCAATCGATGACACCCTCGTCAACCAGGCCACTCATGACCGTTGACGACAGCGGCTTCGACATGGATGCGATCTGGAACACGGTGTCGGAGGCGACGGGTTCGTCGGTCTCGGTGCTCCGTACCCCGTATCCCTGCGTGTACAGGACCTCGTCGTCCGAGACGACCGCCACCGCCACGCCCGGCACACCGGTGCGTTCCATGGTGTCCTCCACGATCCCGTCCAGCAGCTCGGTTGCCGCTTCCAGTTCGGAGTCGGAGCCCAACGGGTCGGAGTCACCCGGGTCCACGCCACCCGAGGCGACCTCACCCGAACCGGAGTCGGCCGAATCGGCGCTGTTCGAGCATGCACCTGCAAGCAACGCTACGCACGCGCACAGCACCGCTGCGTGCGTGATCCTGCGGGCCGGGTGCCTGTTCATCGTCGCTCCTGTGTGGGTGGCTGGGGCTGGTTCGGTGCCCCGCTACAGATGCGAGCCACTCCGAAGTGCATCGGCGTGTCGGCTGCAGAATTGAGCAACGGGCGCCGGCCCGCCGCCGGTCCGGACAGATGGTCGGTCCGGCCCGATTGGGCCGAACGACTCAAGTCGGAGCGCCCCGAATGCCGATGGGCAACTGAGTCCCCGCGTCGGATGGGGACCGGAGCTGGGAGCTGTTCGTGGGGTCTGTCACAACTGTCGAGAATCGCAGTTCCGAACCCGTCGAGGATCGCAGTTCGCCTGACCCGGGCAGCCGGGAGCACACGGCCGGGGAGTCACGTCCGCCCTCGCGCTCGCGGCGTGATCTGCTGCGGTTCGGTTCGCTCGCCGGGGCGGGTGCCGTGGCTGTGGCCTGTGCTCCAGCGGCGCCGGGAACCACACCCACGGTGCCCGCCGGTGGAGGCGGATCGGGTGGACCCGATGCGTGGTCCTCGGCAACCGGCATGCACATAGCCCGTCGGCTCACCTGGGGCGCCACCCCCGGTCTCGCTGCCCACATCTCGCAGATGGGACTGCAGCCGTGGTTGGAGGAGCAGCTCAACCCCGCTGCGCTGGACGATTCACACCTCGCTCCGATGCTCGCCACATGGCAGAAGCCGAATCAGAGCGCGGCCCAGATCAAGGCCAGCGGAGAGGACTGGAAGGTCGCCCAGGAGATGGCGGCACACGAGACGATCCGTCGCTCGTACTCCCGGCGCCAGCTCCACGAGCTGGTCAGTGACTTCTGGTTCGACCACTTCAACGTGGACGTCAACCATTCCGCGGCCCGACCGCACCTGCCCGGCTACGACCGCGACGTGATCCGTGCCCACGCCTTCGGTCGGTTCGCCGACCTCCTGCCCGCCGTGGCGACCCACCCCGCGATGCTCCACTACCTCGACCAGGCGAGCAGCCGGGCGGACCATGGGCGCACCCCGAACGAGAACTTCGCGCGGGAGGTCCTCGAGCTGCACACGGTCGGCTCCTCCGGTGGCTACGAGGAGGACGACATCTCAGCGGTGGCCCACCTGCTGTCGGGTTGGTCCGTCACCGACTACGTGAGCGGGTTCACCTTCAGGGCCAGCTGGCACGACATGGGTCCGATGGCAGGCCGCACCGTGCTCGGTTGGAGCCCGGGCTCGTTGACCGGTGAGGCAGCGGGGCGAGCATTCCTCAACCACATCGCCCACCATCCCGCTACTGCTCGCCGGATCTGCCACAAGCTGGCGGTGCGACTGATCGGGGATCACATCGGATCTGGCGACGCGGTCGTGAACCGTGCGGTGGGCGCCTACCAGAGCTCGGGCACGAGCATCACCGAGGTGATCCGCACCCTGGTTCTCTCCGGCGAGTTCGCAGACTCGGCGGGCGCGAAGGTGCGCCGCCCCGCCTCTCTGCTCACACAGTTGATCCGGGCTCTGGACATCGCTTGGCAGACCCCCTCGAATCCCGACAGCTTCCTCTGGCGCAACTGGAACGCGCTCGCCCAACTGGGCAACGCCAACCACGCCTGGCCCGCACCCAACGGCTATCCCGATGCCAACGGATTCTGGTTGTCGGTCGGATCGCTGGTGAGTCGATGGAACATGCCGGTGTGGCTCGTCTACAACTCCGTCGACGGCATGCCATATGACGCGGCAGCCACCCAGTCGTGGGCACCCAACCGCAAGTGGGGCGAATGGCTGGATGCACTGGCCACGCGGATCGCCGGCGAACCGTGGCCCCCGGAGCTCCGGGCCTCGATCCTGAGCCAGTACGGAGTGACCGACCAGACGGTGTTCCGTTCGTGGGACCACCACTACGCAAAGCCGATCATCACCGTGCTTCTCCAGACCCCGGGGTTCCAACGATCATGAGCACCACCACCTCCCGCAGAACCGACAGATCGCCCGCATCGGGCTCGGCCGGTGGGTTCGGTACGACCACCCGTCGCCGCTTCATCGCCGGTTCGGCCGCCGGTGCGGCCGCAGGTGTGGTGGCCATGCCCCTGGTGGCCCCGGGGTCGGCGGCCGCGGCCCCCTACAACGGCAACACACTGGTCTCGATGTTCCTGCGTGGCGGGTGCGACGGACTCGCCCTTTTCCCGCCCGTCGGACACCCCGCCTACTACGACGCGAGACCCACGGTCGCGGTCCCCGAGGGTGCTGCGCTCGCCCTCGGCGGACCGGGAGCGCATCCCGACTTCGCATGGCATCCGGCGGCGGTGCGACTGGGTGGTCTGTACAACTCGGGCCGTGTGGCCGTCGTGCCATCGGCGGGTTCCCCCGATCACTCGCGTTCCCACTTCGACTGCCAGGACGGCATCGACGCCGGCGTGCCCGACAACAGGCACTCGGTCCACGACGGATGGCTGGGCAGGTTCCTCTCGTCGACTTCGTCGGAGGACCATCCACTGCGGGCGTTCAGCGCGGGCACGGGTCTGGCCCCGTCGATGAGGGGATACGGCGGTATCGCAGCCCCCTCGCTCGACCAGTTGGGCCTGATCAGCTGGGGGCCCGACCCGGAATGGGCGCTCGAGATGATCGCTGCGGGCTACACCCCCGAACGGGCAGGCGGTGACCTCGCCATGTGGTCGGGAGTGACGCTCGGGGCGTTGGACGAGTTGGCCCCGGTGGTGGCCGCCGGCACGGCACTGCCGGACGGCTGGCCCACGAGTTCGGTCGGGCGCCTCTTCTACACGTTGGCCAGGTTGCTCGAGGAAGGACTACCGGTGCAGGCCGCCACGCTGGATGTGGGTGGCTGGGACCACCACGACGAGATGGGATCTCCCACGAACCCGAATCACCGCACCCACCGTCAGGTGACGATGCTCGATGAGGCGATCGGCGCGTTCATGGATCGCATGGACTCCGCCGGCATGGGTGGCAAGGTGACCCTCGTGACCATGACGGAGTTCGGTCGCCGGGTGGCGGAGAACGATTCGGGTGGGGCCGACCATGGCTACGGCAGTCCGATGATCGTGGTGGGTGGGGGAGCGGTGCCGGGTGTGCACGGCGAGTATCCGGGTATCGCACCCGCTGACCTCGACAACGGAGACCTGGCGGTGACGGTCGACCAGCGGGCGGTCCTCTCCGAGCTGCTGGCCAAGCGCCTCGGAGCGTCGAACCTCGCCGGCGTGTTCCCAGGTTTCGACACCGGTGCGGCCGGCCACGTGGGTGTGGCGACCTGAGCCACGCGCTCCGGTGGCGCACCGACGGTCGGCGTGCCCGCACTTCGGGGGGCTCTGGCAGGATGAGCCGATGAGCGACGACCCCTACAGCACCTTTGCCGGCCTCACCTTCGACCGTCCCTCCGATGGGGTGCTCCGCATCACCCTCGATGCCCCCGGCCTCAACGCGGTGAACCGACAGGTGCACCGCGAACTGGCCGACGTGTGGCTGGCGGTGGACCGCGACCCCGACACGAACGTGGCGATCCTGCGGGGGGCCGGCCGGGCACTCTCGGCAGGCGGTGACTTCGAGCTGCTCGACGACATGATCGACGACTACGCGGCGCGCACCCTGGTGTTGCGGGAGGCCCGCGACCTGGTGTTCAACGTGATCAACTGTTCCAAGCCGATCGTCTCGGCGATCCACGGTCCGGCCGTGGGTGCCGGGTTGGTGGCGGCGGTCCTCGCAGACGTGTCGGTGGCGGGCCGAAGCGCGCGGATCATCGACGGCCACACCCGCCTCGGGGTCGCAGCTGGTGATCACGCCGCGATCTGCTGGCCGTTGCTGTGCGGGATGGCGAAGGCCAAGTACTACCTGTTGACCTGCGAGCCACTCACCGGAGAGGAGGCCGAACGCATCGGCCTCGTGAGCCTGTGCGTGGAGGACGACGAGGTGCAGCAACGCGCGCTGGAGGTTGCCGAGAACCTCGCCGGTGGATCGCAGTCGGCCATCCGCTGGACCAAGCATTCGCTGAACAACTGGTACCGCGACCACTCATCGATCTTCGATGCGTCCTGGGGTCTCGAGTTCTACGGCTTCGGTGGTCCCGACGTCGCAGAAGGACTCGCCTCTCACCGGGAGAAGCGGGCGCCCGGGTTCACCGGTCCCACCAGCGAGTAGGTGGGCAGCGCGGTTCGTGGTGCGTACCGTCCCCGGCGCGGCCGCGGTGTCCGGTGGCTATGTTTGGTCGCCCATGTCGCATGAGCCCGCCCGTTCTGTCACTCCGCGCATCATGGGTGTGGTCAATGCCTCGGTGGATTCCCTCACCGGCGGAGTCGATGCCGCCGGAGCCAAGGAACTGGCCTCCGAGATGGTGTCGGGCGGCGCATCGGTGCTGGACTGCGGTGGACAGTCGCTGCGAACCGACGTCCGGGAGATACCGGTGGCCGAGGAGCTCGAGCGGGTCCTGCCCGTGATCGAGGCAGTCCACGCCTCCTGCCCCGGGGCGGCGATCTCGATCGACACCTACCGCGCGGAGGTCGCCGTCGCAGCCATCGCGGCCGGCGCTTCGATCGTGAACGACCCCTCGGGTCTGACCGATCCCGACCTGCCCGAGGTGGTGGCCGAGCACGGTGTGGACGTGGTGGTGGCGTACAGCCGTGCGACACCCAAGGTTCGTATGACGCGCGACAAACTCGTGGGCAACCCGATGGCCGATGGCATCGCGTTCCTGCGGGATCGACTCGCAAGGCTCCGTGCTGCCGGCGTGGACCAGAAGCGGGTGATCCTCGATCCGGGACCCGACCTGGGCAAGTCCCCGGAACAGACGATCGCGGTGCTCCGCGGTGCTTCGCGCCTGCGCTCTGCGCTGGGCGTCGACCGGGTGCTCTGGGCGGTGTCGCGCAAGGACTTCATCGGTGCGCTGGTGGAGCGCATGCCATCCGGGCGCGACCCCGGCACGTTCGGTGCGCTCTCCGCGATCGAGATCCGACCCGGTGACATCGTTCGTGTGCACGACGTGGCCGGTGTGGCCGACTTCTTCAAGGTCCGTTCCGCGCTGATCGACGGCTACGTCGGAACCCTCGACCTGCCCGAGAAGTTCCGCTACGACCCGTGAGCTGTCCGAACACAGCGAGTCGGACCACCGCGAGTCGGACCGCCGCTTCGGATCAGACCACCTGGGGTAGTCCGATCGGGTTCGGGAACGGTATCCAACCCTGCTCCACGACCGCGGATGCGATCGGGATCAGTCCGTCGCGGAGGTGCTCGCGACCGCCCTCGCCGATCGCGGCGTAGGGAGCGGAGGCGAGATCGTCGGTCCGCTCCTCGAGATGCGCGTGCAGCGTTGCGCCGCGTTCGGTGAGCTGGAGTCCTTCCAGCAACGACTCCACATCCACATCGCCGGCGGGTTGTTCTCCGAGCGCAGAGGGCGGGGCGGCGTCTGATCCGTCGGCCCCGCCAGGGGCGATCACACCGGCGACGCGCAGCGTGGTCAGGGCATCGACCCAGTCCCGGTCGCTCCACCCGCGTGCGGACCGCAGCGGCCCGGAATCCTCTCCGCGCGAGGCGAGCGCGAGCAGGTGGCTCTCGCAGCCGCCGACGCCTTCTGCTGTGAGGACCGCCACGTGGCCGTCGCCGCGGTGCTCGCGCAGGGTCGTGCACATCTGCCAGAGATCCTCCACGGGATCCTCGAACGGAGTCACGTCACGGTTCGCCGCGAACAGTGGCCGGCCCGCCGCCTCGCACACCTCGATGGCCTTGTCGAGCACGCCGAGCAGGCTCTCGGCGAGATCCTCACAATCGGGCATCGCTTCGCGCAGGGCACCAGCAGCTGAGGTCGCACGGCCCTGCACGGCGTCGTCCGGAGCGACGTGGTCCCACGCGTCCGGGATCGAGCGGGCCACCATCGCGGGATCGAACCCGGCGAAGGTCGCAGTCACAACGGGGGCTCCGACGCGACCCATCGGGGCAGCCCGGGTTCCGAAGTAGCCCATCCAGAAGCCCTTGAACCCGAGCTCGGCGTTCGCTTCGCGGCACGACGGTGCAAAGTACCCGACTGCGTGCACGGTTTCGATCAGGTGCCATAGGTCCCTGGACTCCGCTGGATGCATGGCTCCATCATTGCCGCCCCGGACACAGGCGGTCGCCCGGTCACCCGGAGGCGCGCGGCGTCCGTGGTGGTGTGGTGCCCGGCGTTGTTGTGACAACGTGGCATCTCGGAGCACTACACAGTCTCGGAGCCCGGGAAGTCCCGGAGCGCCGGCAACCCGACAGGAGCACCGCCATGGGTGGCAAGGGAATCACTCTCACCGACGAAATGACCGAATACCTCGTGGCACACAGCGATCCGCCGCGCAGCGACGTGCACGACCGGCTGATCGCCGCCACGGCCGAGGCGATGGGCGACCTCTCGATCATGCAGGTCGCACCCGAACAGGGGCCGTGGCTCACCTTCATGGCGCGCCTCCTCGGAGCCGGGCGTGCGGTCGAGGTGGGTACCTTCACCGGGTATTCCGCTCTGTGCATCGCCGAAGGGCTCGGCAGCGCGGGGCGTTTGAGCTGCTTCGACATCAGCGCCGAGTTCGTCGACGTGGGCAGGCCGTTCTGGGCCGAGGCGGGCGTCGCGGACCGCATCGATGTCACGATCGGCCCCGCTGCAGACGGCCTCGCCCAGCTCCCGGCAGATGACCAGATAGACCTGGCGTTCATCGACGCCGACAAGACCGGCTATGCGGACTACTACGGCGAGTTGCTGCCGCGCATGCGCGTCGGAGGGCTGATCGTCGCCGACAACACGCTGTGGTCCGGGCGGGTCATCGATGACACCGTCGATGATCCCGACACGGTGGCGATCCGTGCCTACAACGACATGGTGGTCGCCGACGACCGCGTGGATGCCCTTCTGGTGAACATCGGTGATGGCCTCATGCTGGCCCGCAAACGCTGACCTCCGCCGTTCTGTGTCTCCTGGCTAGCCTCCAGAGCTCGTTAGGAAACACAGAACCCTCGTTCGGAAACACAGAACCAGGGTGCGCGGTTGTCACCCGCGAGGGGAGATCGGCAACTATGGGGCCGTGTCGGCCGACCTGACCAAGCTCCTCGAGCCTCTCGAACTGGGCGCGCTCAGCGCGCCCAACCGGGTGGTGTTCGGTCCGCACGAGACCAACCTCGGTAGGGGCCGCTCGATCTCGGAGCGCCACGTCGCCTACTACCAGCGTCGCGCCGCCGGTGGTGCGGGCGTGATCGTCGTCGAGGAGGCCTCGGTCCACGAGTCGGACTGGCCCTACGAACGGGCTCCGTTGGCGAGTGATTGTGCCGAGGGTTGGGCATCGGTCGTCGAAGCGTGCGAACCACACGGGACGGTGGTGCTGGCGGCGCTGGGTCACGCCGGCGGCCAGGGGACCTCCCACTGGAGCCAACGCGAGTTGTGGGCACCGTCGCGAGTGCCCGAGGTCGACACCCGAGAAGTGCCCAAGTGGATGGACCAGGCCGACATCGAGGCGGTCATCTCAGGTTTCGCCGAGGCAGCGCGCAGCGCGGTCGACGCAGGGTGCCACGGGGTCGAGGTGAATGCCGGACAGCACTCCCTCGCCCGGCAGTTCCTGTCCGGTCTGACGAACCAGCGTGACGACCAATGGGGTGCCAACCGTTCGCTGTTCCTGCAGCGCGTGCTCGACGCCGTGCGGACGGCGATCGGCCCGGACCGGGTGCTCGCACTGCGGCTGAGTTGTGACGAGTTGGCGCCATGGGCCGGGATCACACCCGAACAGGCCCCTTCGTTGGCCGCCGAACTCGTGGTGGGGGATCCCGCTGCCGACGGTGACCGGAGCACTGCGCTGGTCGACCTGCTCACCGTGGTGAGGGGCTCGATCTTCTCGGTCGGGTCGACGCGCCCCGACGGGCACGAGCCGGAGGGATTCAACGTCGAGGTGGCGCGCGCTGTTGCGGATGCCGTGGGCGAGGCCACCGCCGGGCGAACCGCAGTGGCGGTCCAGGGGTCGATCGTCGATCCCGCAATGGCTGCCTCGGTTCTGGGCGATTCGGAGATATCGGCGGTCGAGATGACCCGCGCCCAGATCGCGGACGCCGGTCTGGTGGGCAAGCTCACCGGCGAACCCGAGCGCATCCGGCCCTGTGTGTTGTGCAACCAGACCTGCAGGGTTCGCGACAACCGGAACCCGATCGTCACCTGTGTCGTCGATCCGTTCAGTGGTCATGAGACCACCGAGCAGGTCGGCTCCCTCGCCACGCGGTCGCCGGTGGACCTGATGGTCATCGGAGGCGGCCCCGCCGGACTCGAGGCCGCCAGAGTCGCTGCCGAGCGGGGTCACAAGGTTCGATTGGCCGAGTCCGCAGAGACCGTCGGGGGCCAGCTGCGGTTGTTGGCCCGTCAGCCCGGCAGGCACCGGTTCGCACTGTTCGCCGATTGGCTGGAAGCGGAGTGCAGGCGCGCGGGCGTGGACCTGCGCACCGGCCACCGGGTGAGCGTGGGGGAGGCGGCCGAGGTGCCAGTGGTGATCATCGCCACCGGTGGATCCGCCGGCGAACGCGACTACGACACGACGCGCTCGGCGGTCGTGCTCACCCCGAGCGACGTGTTGGAGCGGGTTCGCCCCGACGGGTCGGTGGAGGGTCTCCCGCCGGGCGACGTGCTCGTGTGGGACCCGATCGGTGGTCCCACGGGCGTGGCCGTGGCGGAACTCCTGGCATCCTCCGACGCCGTGGTGCACCTGGCCACCCAGGACTACATCGTGGGCAACGAGCTGGCACGCGCTGGCGATCTCGCTCCGGCGAACGCCCGACTGGCCCGGGCCGGTGTGGTGATGCACCGACGCAGGCTGTTGCGCAAGGTGCGCAAGAACTCGGTGGTGCTGGGCGACCGCTTCTCGGAGAACCTCGAGGACCTCGCGGTGGACTGGGTCGTCGACGCCGGACACCGGCTGCCCGACGACGCGCTCTCAGGGGCGCTGGTCGCAGCCACCGGGCATCGTCCCCGGTCAGCCGGCGACTGCGTCGCTCCGCGATCGGTGGCCGAAGCGGTCCTCGAGGGCCGGCGCCGCGCGCTCGAGCTCGGCTGAGCAACTCCCCGCCCGGCCGAGGTCGCGACCACGAGACCGACTCGGCGCGTGATGAACGGGCCGCCGGGGTGGCGGTGGGTCTCGGAGCGGGGAGCCATCGGAGCCGGGAGCTCTCGGAGCCGCGAGCCCTCGGAGCCGGGAACCCTCGCGGCGATGGAGAGGTCACAATGGCGGGGTGCCCTACCGTCTAGATCCCTCGGTGCCACTGCCGGTCACTGTCGCCGAGGTCGCCCGGTCCCAGGTCAAGGCCCTGCGCGCAGACCTGAAACACCCCCGGCGACGGGGCGAGGTGGAGTCGGTGCACGACGCACGGAAGCGTGCCAAGAAGCTCCGCGCCCTGACCAGGCTCGTCCGTCCGGCACTGGGTGATCTCTACGGCGCGAGCAACGAGGTGTTCCGTGACACCGCCAGGGAGCTGTCGGAGCTGCGCAACTCCCAGGTGTTGGTCGAGACGCTCGAGGCGCTCTGTGTGTCGACTCCCGTGGCACTCGGCACGCCCGCCCTGTCCGAGGCCCGCAGCGAAGCGGTCGCCCGGCACCGACAGGCGACCGAGAGACTCGCCGCCGCGGACGGCCCGCTCGCCCGCGCGCGCAGGGCGTCGGCGCCGGCGGGCGAGATCATCGGACAATGGGATCTGCCCGACGACTTCGCCGCGGTCGGAGCAGGGTTCGGGAACACCTACGGACGCGCCACCGAGGCGTTCGGCCGGTGTCTCGATGAGCGAAGTGCCGGGGCCTTCCACGAGCTGCGCAAGCGGGTCAAGTACCACCGCTACCAGTTGGAACTCCTGTCCAGCATCGGCGGCGGACTCATCGAGCCCTGGGCCGACCGGTTGCACGACCTGACCGACCTCCTGGGCGATGACCACGACCTGTGGGAGCTGGTTGCGGTTGTGCGCAGCGATCCCGACGCGTTCGGCGGCGAGGAGGCGCTCGATGCCATCGAGGTGCTCGCCGCGGGTCGCAGCGCGCAGCTCCGCCGCAGCGCGCTGGCGCTCGGGTCACGACTCACCGCCGAGGACCCGGACGCCCTCGTGGCGAGGTTGGAGAAGTGGTGGTCCGCTGCGCGTCGGTACGGCAACGCAACGGGTCCCACCCGCCTGGCGGACCTCGGCGGAGGCACCTCCTGAGCGGGTGTGGGAGCGTCCGCAGACAGGGCTCCGGAGACGGTTGTCCCGCTCGCCACAGGCGCCGTTGCGGGTAAACCCCTCCGGGGTTGGTACGGTTCTGGATCAGCCGCTCACCCGGCTGTGGAGCCGCCGTGGGTGGCCTACGACGCCGCACCAATGGGGGTGCCGGCGGACAACGGAGGGTGAGTGTGACCGAGCAGACCCAGGGATCTACCGCGACCAAGCCGAGCGAGGAGATCACCGATGTGGTCATCCGCCTCGCAGGTGACTCCGGCGACGGAATGCAGCTCACCGGCACCCAGTTCACAGCGGTGAGCGCGCTGGCTGGCAACGACCTGGCGACGCTGCCCGACTTCCCGGCGGAGATCCGGGCCCCTGCCGGAACTCTCCCGGGCGTCTCGGCGTTCCAGGTGCGGATCTCGTCCGAGGACATCTCGACCCCGGGAGACATCGCGGATGTGCTGGTGGCGATGAACCCTGCGGCGCTGCGCTCTGAGCTGTCGAAGCTGCGCCAGGGCGGAATGGTGATCGTGAACAGCGACGGGTTCGAGGAGCGCGACCTCGACAAGGCCGGCTACGACGCCAACCCGCTCACCGACGACAGCCTTGCGGACTACCAGGTGGTCGAGGTCCCGATGACGGATCTCACGGTCAGGAAGGTCAAGGAACTGGGCGTCAAGGGCCGCGAAGCAGAGCGCTCCAAGAACTTCTTCGCACTCGGGTTGCTGTGCTGGATGTACAGCAGGAACCCCGACGACCTCAGGGCGTGGATAGAGGACCGCTTCGCCAAGGACGAACTGATCAGGGACGCCAACATCACGGCGTTCGAGGTCGGTTGGTCGTTCGGCGAGACCACCGAACTCATCCCGGTCACCCGCTCGGTCGCCCCGATGGAGCGCCCACCGGGCACCTACCGCAACATCAACGGCAACACGGGCCTCGCCTGGGGGATCATCGCCGCGGCACAGCTGAGCGGATTGCCGACCTACCTGGGCTCGTACCCGATCACGCCGGCCTCCGACATCCTGCACGAGTTGGCTAAGCACCCCGAGGCGGGCATCCGCACCTTCCAGGCCGAGGACGAGATCGCCGCCGCGGCCTCATCGGTCGGAGCCGCCTTCGCCGGCGACCTGGCATGGACGACCACCTCTGGTCCGGGAATGGCCCTCAAGGGCGAGACGATCGGTCTCGCTATCTCGCTCGAGCTCCCGTTGGTGATCGTCGACATCCAGCGCGGGGGACCCTCCACCGGGTTGCCCACCAAGACCGAACAGTCCGACCTGACCCAGGCTCTGTTCGGGCGGCACGGGGAGTCACCCCTGCCGGTGATAGCGGCTTCTCGTCCGGCGGACTCATTCGAGTGCGCCATCCAGGCCGCAGAGATCGCGATCAAGTACCGCACGCCGGTCATCCTGTTGTCCGACGGCTACATAGCGAACAGTTCCGAGCCCTGGTGCCTGCCCGATGTGGAGGACCTGCCGGATCTGTCCACGACCTACGCCACCGGGACGAACCACACCGGTGCTGACGGTGTGGAGGAGTTCTGGCCCTACCTGCGGGATCCCGACACGTTGGCCCGACCGTGGGCCATTCCCGGAACACCGGGACTGGAACACCGCATCGGCGGTATCGAGAAGGCCGATGGCTCCGGGGACATCTCCTATGACCCCGACAACCACCAGGCCATGACAGACCTGCGGGCCGCGAAGGTCGCAGGTGTCGCCCGTGGATACCGGAAACTCGAGGTGACCGGCGACAGTGAGGACGCCGACCTCCTGGTGGTCGGTTGGGGTTCGACCTGGGGCGCGATAGCAGCAGCGGTGGAACGAGTGCGGTCCGCCGGCGGCAAGGTCGCCCACGTGCACCTGCGAAACCTCAACCCTCTGCCCGAGGACCTCGGTGACATCGTGCGCCGCTACCCGAAGGTCATGGTCCCGGAGCTCAACCTCGGGCAGCTGTCGATGGTGCTGCGATCCAAGTACCTGATCGATGCGCAATCGGTGAGCAAGGTGGCCGGACTCCCGTTCACCGCCGGTGAGATCGAATCAGAGATACACAAGATGTTGGGCGACGACTGGAGCGATCGATGAGCACCACCGAGACCACCACCACGCCGGTGGAGATTCCCTCGACCACCCGGGCGGACTGGCAGAGCGACCAGGAGGTCCGCTGGTGCCCGGGTTGTGGCGACTACACGATTCTCGCGGCGTTGCAGTTCGCCCTGCCCGACATGGGGGTGCGCCGCGAGGACACCGTCGTAGTCGGCGGCATCGGCTGCGCGGCCCGCTTCCCGTACTACATGAACACCTACGGGGTGCACGGCATCCACGGTCGGGCGCCCGCGATAGCGACGGGTGTGGCCCTGGCCAATCCCGATCTGTCGGTGTTCGTGATCGGCGGCGACGGCGACCTTCTCTCGATCGGTGGGAACCATCTGCTGCACGCACTTCGCCGCAACGTGAATCTCACCATCTTGTTGTTCAACAACCGCATCTACGGACTCACCAAGGGCCAGTACTCGCCCACCTCGGAACAGGGCAAGGTGACCAAGAGCTCCCCGCAGGGTTCCGAGGATGCTCCGTTGATCCCACTCTCGGTGGCCCTGGGAGCCGACGCCACCTTCGTGGCCCGCACCCACGACATGGACCGCAAGCACATGGAGGAAGTGTTCAAGCGGGCCCACCAACACCGCGGCGCCGCCTTCGTGGAGGTGCTGCAGAACTGCAACGTGTTCAACAACCATGCCTACGAGCAGATCACTGCTCGCAAGAACCGTGAGGACATGATCATTCCCCTCACCCAGGGCGAGCCCATCAGGTTCGGGCCCGACGGTTCGAAGGGTGTGGTCCTGGACCCGAAGCACGGTGCGGTCGTGGTCGACACGGCCGATGTCAGCGAGGACGACCTGCTGGTGCACGACGAGGCGCGTGACCACCCGTCGGTCGCCTTTGCACTGTCGAGGTTGTCGCCCAACATGGACGAGCCGACACCGATGGGCGTGTTCCGCGCGGTCGACAAACCCGTGTACGGGGAACGCAACCCCGTCACCGAGCAGCCTCCCGGCCGGCAGCTGATCACGGACCTGCTGCACTCGGGGTCCACCTGGACCGTCGACTGAGCAGGCCCGCCACCGCCTGAGGACCACCGATAATTTCCCCGTTTGGCGATGTTCAGTTCGTTTCTCCTCCGGTAGACTGGAACTTGTTCCTGTGGTGGGAACACGGGCGACAGTGGCAATGGAGCCAATAGGAGAAGACCATGTTGGAGACCACCAAGAACCTGCTCGACGCAACCGTCGGACAGGCGCTGGAGCTGGCCAAGGCCGCGAACAGCGCCTTCCGGTCACACGACGATGTAGCGGTGGCCCTGCCGGGCGGCATGTACGGTCACGTCCACAAGGGACGCCTGGTCGGATTCGGTCTGGAACCCGTGGGTGATGTGGTGGTCGACTCCGACCGGCACGTGGAGAACCTCCTCGATGGCGCAGGCGGCCAGTTCCTGTGGGGCCGTGTGGCAGCGATCGCCGGCGGTGCAGCCGCTGCGGCGTCGACCGCCACGGGAATCACGATCGCAATCGTGCGCGGCCGCGGTCGCCGCGGTGCTGTCGCAACGGCCTGAAAACCACCACTGCCGAACTCCCACCGTCGGTCGGGCCTGTAGCCGCGCCCGGTCTCGGCACTAGCGTTCCCTGCGATGGCTGAGCGACTCCTGTGGTCACCAATGCAGCTCGGGCCCGTGACGGTCCGGAACCGCATCGTCTTCTCCGCGCACCTGACCAACTACGCGCATGACGGCCTGCCGACCGAGCAGCACGCGGCCTACTACGCGGAGCGCGCGGCTGGCGGCGCGGGACTGATAATCACCGAGGAACACTCGACCCACCCCACCGACTGGCCCTACGAGAAGCTCATCCACGGCTTCAACCGCGAGGTGATCGGCGGCTACCGCCGGATCACCGACGCGGTGCACCGACACCGGGTGCCGATCTTCGCCCAGATCAACCACAACGGAGGCCAGGCCTCCTCGATGTACTCCCGTCTGGCGGTCTGGGCACCCTCCCCGGTCGCCGATCCACTGTTCCGCGAGGTTCCCAAGGCCGTGGACGTGGCCGAGATCGAGGAGATCGTGGCCTCGTACGGGCTCGTGGCAGGACATTGTGCCGAGGGCGGCTTCGACGGCATCGAGCTGCAGTGTTCGCACTCCTCGATCGTGCGCGGATTCCTCTCGCCGGCCACCAACCGGCGCACGGACAACTACGGCGGATCGCTCGCCAACCGCGCGCGCATCCTGCTCGAGATCGTCGCTGCGGTGCGCGCGGCCATCGGGCCCGAACTGGCACTGGGTGTGCGGCTCTGCGGCGACGAGCTCATCGAGGGTGGCACCACCATCGACGATGCGGTCGAGGTCGCCAAGATGGTCGAGGCGACCGGTGAGGTCGACTACATCAACACCTCGATCGGGGTGGCAACTGCATCTCTGTTCATGATCGAGGCATCGATGCACATCCCGCCCGGATATGCCATGTTCATCCCTTCGGCCCTGCGCAAGGCGGTGGACCTTCCTGTGGTGGGGGTCGGCAGGTTCAAGGATCCGCTCCAGGCCGAACGCGCGCTGGAGGAGGGCCAGTGTGATCTCGTGGGAGTGGTCCGTGGCCAGATCGCGGATGCTGACTTCGTGGCTAAGGCCCGTTCGGGTGAGGCCGCCGACACCCGTCTCTGCCTGAGCTGCAACCAGGAGTGCGTCGGCAGGATGGGGCTCAACCGGTGGCTGGGGTGCATCGAGAACCCGCGAACCGGCCGTGAGAGCGAGAGCGTGGGGCTCGCACAGCCGGTGTCGGTGCGACGGGACGTGCTCGTCGTGGGAGCGGGCCCCGCCGGGCTCCAGGCGGCGATCGCGGCGGCCCGCAACGGTCACCGGGTGACGGTCTGCGAGGCCTCCGAGGAGGCGGGCGGACAGGTGAGGCTTGCAGCATCTGTGCCCAACCGGGCGGAGTTCGGAGACCTCGTCCGCAACCAGCTGCACGAGGCCCGCCGACTGGGGGTCACGATCGAGACCGGTACCCGCATCGACCTCGCCGATGTCCGGCGCCGCGCTCCCGACCGGGTGATAGTGGCGACCGGATCGGCACCACAACGACCCTGGTGGGCACCCGAGGACGCGGATTGGATCGTCGACGTGCGTGAGGTACTCGAGGGTGCCGCCAGCCCCTCGGGCGAGGTCGTGGTTCTGGACGAGCTCGGGTTCCACCAGGCCACCTCGGTGGCAGAACTCCTCGCGGACAGGGGGTGCTCGGTGGAGTTGGTCACCCCCGGGATGGTGGTCGGTCAGGACCTCGGTGTGACCCTCGATCTCGAGCACTTCTGGATCCGGGCGCAGGCCAAGGGCATCGCCCAGTCGACAGAGCTCGTGCCGATGTCGGTGGAGGGACACACGGTGCACCTCCAGCACCACCCCACCGGCGAGATGCTGAGCCGCACACCCGATTGGCTGGTGCTCGCAGTTCCGGGGACACCGACCGACGCGCTCTACCACGAGCTGTCCGCAGCCGGTTTCGAGGTCGAGCGGGTGGGGGACGCGGTCGCCCCGCGCCGCGCCCATGCCGCTGTGATCGACGGAGAACGCGCAGGCGCCGCGCTGGTCTGAGCCGGCCCGGTCGGTTCGATCGGGTCTCGCGTCGGCAACCCGTCGGTCGCTCAGCGGAGGTGGTTCACCAGTCCACCTGTTCGCAGCCCGAGTGGGTCTCGGGTTCGACCTGCAGGGTCGCGTGGTGGATGCCATGGCTCTCCGCCAGCACTTCCCGAGCCTGATCGAGTACCCCGTGGTGATCGGCGTGTTCGCCCACCATCAGGTGCGCGGTGAGCACATCCATGTCGGTGGTGAGGGTCCAGACGTGCAGGTCGTGGACGTCCACGACGTCTGGTACCGACTCCAACGCAAGGGTGATCTCCTGCAGATCGACGTGTGAAGGCGCCTGCTGAAGCAGGATCTGCAGCGCCTCCCAGGCCAGACGAACCGCCCGGGGGACGATCCAGACACCTATGGCCAGACCGATCCACGCATCGATGACGGGCTTGTCGGTCAGCATGATCAGGGCGCCGCCGATCACCACACCGACGGATCCGACGGCATCGGCCAACACCTCGAGGCGAGCGCCCTCTGCCGCGAGCGACCCTCCGTCGCTCAGCAACCTCAGAGCCACCAGGTTCGCCATCAGGCCGAGCGCTCCGACCAAAAGCACGGGCAGGCCGGGCACATCGGGTGGGTCCTGGATCCGCCCGACCGCCTCCACGATCGCCCAGATTGCCACGAGCACCAGCAGGGCACCGTTGGCCAGTGCCGAGATCACCTCGAGGCGGTAGAAGCCGAATGTGCGCTCACTGCGCGTCGGCCGCGACGCGAGGGTCACCGCGGCCAGAGCGAGCACGATCCCACCCACATCGGTCAGCAGGTGGGCCCCGTCGGTGAGCAGCGACAGGGAACCGGAGGTGATTCCCACCGACACCTGTACCACCAGGGTGACCAGGGTGATCGCCAGTGCGATCGACAGCGGACGCTTGGCGGCCTCGCCCGAGCGTGCCAGCGCTGAACCGTGGTTGTGCCCGTGTGAGTGTTCCGAACCCATCGTTCACAAGCGTACGCACAGAGTCGTGGGTCGGGCGCACCCCGACAGGCGTCCCCGGGTGTCCGACGTCGGACCGCTCAGGAGATCGTGGTCATGTGCCCTGAAGCCTCGATGCGGTCCCGAGGAGGTCGTCGAGGAGCCCCTCGAACAGAGCGGCCCCGACCTCGGCGGTGGCCCCGGTGGGATCGCCGAGCACACCGTTGGGGGACACGTCGGCCAGTCGGCCGCTGGTCAGTTGGGAGCCGATCTCGGAGAAGCCTGCAGTGGATCCCACCTCGGCGAGACCCTCCTCCACCCTGTCGGGGTGGAGGAACAACATGAGTGAGGTCTCGGTGTGTCCCGCGTGGGGATCCCCTCCATGCACCCGCGGATGCCAGACGTCCACCCGACGGGACTCCGAACCCAGCAGGGACCTCGCCCGCTCCAACGCGTCCACGTTGCCGCCGTGACCGTTGACGAACAGCACCGCCGAGAACGGGTCCGCGGTGGTCAGGTCTGTGGTGGCCGTTCCGGTGGGGTCTGGAAGCGCACTCCTGGCGAGTTCCACCAGCACATCGGTCAGCGCCTCGGTGCCTATGGAGAGAGTTCCGGGGAACGATGCGTGTTCGCCGGAGGCCCCGATCCCGATGGCCGGGGCCACCAGGGTGTCGTCGCGTCGGCGCGCCAGCGACTCGGCGAGCGAGACGGCGATGAGCGTGTCGGTGTCCAGCGGCAGGTGCGGGCCGTGCTGCTCGCAGCTCCCCACCGGAACCGCCAACAGCCACCTGTGGTGACCGTGGCCGAGTTCGGTCCAACGCCTGGCACCGAGATCCATGGCGGCAGCCGGGTGGCTCACGGTCGGGGTTCGGCTGTCACCGGATCCGTTGGTTCGGACCCCGTCGCCTTCGCAGCAGTCGCTTCAGCGCCTGCGGCACCCGCGTCGGTGAGGTAGCCCCACCTGTGGAGCTGGCGGAGGATCTCTGCGGCGGCCTGTGGGGGAGCGAGCTCCACCACCCTCGGAGGCGTACGTTCCTCGAGAGCACCCGTGAGCGACACCACGCGCTCGAAGGCATCGGTGCCCTCGGGGGCCGGTAGCGACCGCGGAGGGGGCCGCCACTGGAGGATCCTCGCGGGACGCACCGGTTCCGGGCGGCGTGGGCTCGATTCCCTCTGCACCCTCCGGCGGGCTTCGACCGCGCGGCCGAGCGGAGCGCGGCGGAGAGGTGCCACGGCTCCTTCCACCGACATCACGGCCCTGGCGGGAATCCCCACCCGTTCACGACGTGCACCGTCGAGGCGCCTCACGCCCATCAGCGTCGTCGTGGCATCCCGGGTGGCACCCCCGATCCGAGGTCGATCACCGAGGTCGACCGAGATCAGCCCCAGCGCCTGGGGCAGCTCCAGATGGTGGGCCAGCAGTGCGGGGACGGATCCCGAACCGCGGTCCAGGCTGATGTCTCCGCAGACCACGGTATCGGCGTCGAGGCCGACGGGTCCGAGGATGTCGGCGAGGATCCGCGCCGTCTCGCCCGAGGACGCTCCGCCCCGGGTGTCGCCGGGGTTCCCGGATGTGACCAACACCGCACGGGCAGCTCCGGCGGCAGCCAACTCGCCCAACGCCCACTGCGCATCCGGTGGCCCGACGCACACCACGACGGCGTCGGTGCCGCGGTCATCGGCCAGTCGCAGGGCAACCTCGACCGCGCTCCGGTCTGCCTCGGAGAACCCCCAACTGTGTGCCGAGGGGACCGGAAGGCCACTGGTCGGGTCGGTCTCCGGGCTCAGGTCGACCCACTTCACGCAGGCGGCGACGCAGCCGGGGTCGGTGGAGGTCGGCGGGTTCACGAGCTGTGGAACACGACGCCGTGGCCGCCCTCGGGGTAGTTCCAGGAGATGGCTCCCTCCTCGTTGCACACGAGGTAGCAGGTTCCGCACTCGAAGCACTGCTCGTAGTTGAAGAGGATTCCACCGTCCGACGTGGGCACGAACAGGTCGGCCGGACACGCGGTGATGCATCCGCGCACCGAGCAGTCGCGGCAGATCGTGTCGTCCACCACGATGTGGGCCTCGCTGTGGATGCGGAACTCCACCGAGTCCATGCGACGCTCGAAGCTGATCATCCGAATGCCCTCAGTGCCCGCCAGGTGTCACCCACGACCGAACGCAGTTTCACGCCGTTGGTCCGCATCTGTCGACGCACGATTCTCATCAGACCAGCCTTGGGTTCGGGGTTGGTGACCGTGAACATGTCCTCGGCCACCCCACAGGCCATCGCAGGAAGCTTCTGTTGTGCGAGCTCGCCCATCACCAGGTGAGGGGCCTCGCGGAGCTTTCGGTGGTCCTTGAGCACGAAGCTCGACTCGAGGCGCCTGCGGTAGTCGCCGAGCCCGACGGCGGACGTGTCGCCCTTGCGAAGTGCCCCGTGGCAGGCGCGGCCCGCGGCAGCCCCCGATCCGATCGCGAAGTTGACGCCCTCCAACCAGAGACCGGCGGCCAGGCACATCGCAGCCGCATCACCCGCGACCACGATCCCGTCGCCGACCAACTCGGGCATCATGTCGTAGCCGGCCTCGGGGATGACGTGGGCCGAGTACTCCTTCACCTCGCCGCCCTCCACCAGCGGAGCGATGGCAGGATGCAGCTTCAGCTCGGCGAGGAGCTCCTCGGGTCTGCGCCCACCGGCGGCCAGCGCCGGTAGTGAGAGAACCAGGCCGACCGCGATCGTGTCGGAGTTGGTGTAGAGGAAACCTCCACCGGGAACATCGCCGGTGCAACCGATGATCTCGATGTCGACACCGTGGTCACCCCTCACGGCGAACCTCTCGTCGATCACCGAACGGGGGAGAGCGATCGTCTCCTTCACCCCCACGGTGTAGTTGGCCGGGTCGACCTCGCCGTAGAGCCCGGCCTCCTTGGCCAGGAACGAGTTGACACCGTCGGCCGCGATGACGACTCGGGCCCGCACATCGCCGTCGGGGCGGTCGGTGCTCACACCCACGACCCGTCCGGAGTCGGTGAGCAGCCCGGTGACGGTCGTGGAGCAGACCAGGGTGGCGCCCTCCTCGACCGCCTTGTCGGCCAGCCAGGAATCGAAGTCGGGCCGGTACGCAGTGGCTCCGTTGTACGGCGGGCGTCCCCATGCCTCGGTGCGGTAGTCGACCGTCAGGGCCTGCTCGCCGGTCATCATCATGGTCTGGCGTCGCGTGACCCAGCGTTGGATCGGCGCTTCGGTCCACCACTGCGGAACGAGCGTGTCGAGGATGCGGCCGTAGATGACCCCGCCGTACATGTTCTTCGACCCCGGGAACGGCCCGCGTTCGATCAACAACACCGAGCGTCCCGCCCGGGCGAGCTCCAACGCCGCGGCCGAACCGGCCGGTCCGGCCCCGACCACGATCGCGTCGAAGTCGTCGTTGTCCGATGACGGGCGTTCTGCGGTGTGTTCGGTCATCGGGAGCTCTCCGCCGCGTCGGACCGGTCAGCGACATCAGCCGTGGTGCCGTCGTCGCCGTCACTGCCGTCATTGCGGCCACCATTGCGGTTGCCGCTGCCGGCCAGCAGTTCACAGAGCTCGTCCAGGGTCGCATCGGCGTCGGCCACCACCGCCAGGTCGGCCAGGGACATCATCGGGCAGTGGGGGTCGGTGTTGACCGACACGATGTGGTCGGGCTGTCCGAGTCCGCTGGTGTGCTGCACCGCACCCGAGATGCCGAACGCCACGTAGAGCCTCGGATCCACCACCACTCCGGTGGTGCCTATCTGGCGCTCGTGGGGCAACCAGCCCTTGTCGGTGATGACCCGTGTCGTGCCGACCGAGGCATCCAACGCGTCGGCCAGGTCTCCGAGTCGCCCGAACCGCTCCTCGGAGGACAGTCCGTTGCCCCCGGCAACGATCCTCGGCGCTTCGGCCAGGTCCATGGTGGAGGCATCGGGTGGCAGAACCTCCACGGTTCTCGCTTCGGGCAGGTCGGGTTCATCGAGGTGAACCCTGGTCACCCGGGCGGGTTCCGCACGGTGATCGACCGTGGGGTCGATTCCGCGTACGCCGGGCTGGAGAGTGATGACGGTTGCGCCGTCGAGATGGTGCTCGAGCATGGCGGAGCCCCCGTGGTAGGAGGTGTGGACCGTCCCGTCGCGGACGTCCAGCGCTCCGCACAGCAGGTCGTGGCCGGTCACCACCGCGATCCGTGGGGCGAGGTCCCGTCCGTCGGGGCTTGCGGGAAGGAGCACGATCGGCTCGGCGCTCAGCAGTCCCGACGTGGCTCCCGCCCATCGTCCGGGGTGGAATCCGTCGGTCTCCCAGACGGTGACCTCACCGGCCAACGCTCCCAGGTCTGCCACAGCTTTCTCGGTGCCCTCACCGATCAGCAGCGCACGGCCCCCGGCCTCGGCCACCGTCTCGGCCCCACCGGCCGGAAGTACTCCCGCACGAACGGGAACCACTGCGATCATCGCGGCAACGCTACCGCCGCGGATCGGCCCGACCACAGCCCCAGCGGAGCCACTGATGGGTCGAGGTGGCGACCCGTGGCACGCTGGTGAGGTGACGCGAACGGTTCTGGTTACAGGAGCAGCCCGAGGGATAGGCGCAGCGGTGGCGTGCCGCCTCGCCGGCGACGGCTACCGGGTGGTGGCCGTCGACCGCTGCTCGGACGACCCCGCACTCGGGTACCCGCTGGCCACCCGCGACGACCTCGACTCCGTCGTTGCGAGGTGCGGATCCGCCGCGCTTGCGGCGGTGCTGGACGTGGCGGACCGTGAAGCGGTGCTCGCCCTTCCCGGGACCGTCGGCGTCGAGGCGTTCGATGCGGTGGTGTGCGCTGCCGGGGTGGTGTGGGGAGGACCTCCGGTGTGGGAGACCCCCGAGAGCGCCTGGACCGCGGTGCACGGCGCCAACGTGACCGGAGTGCTCAACACCGCCGCCGCGACCGTTCCGCAGATGGTCGCGCGGGGCAGGGGCAGGTTCGTGGCGGTTGCTTCGGCGGCGTCCGAGCGGGGCCTGGCACGGATGGGTGCCTATGCCGCATCGAAAGCTGCGGTGGTCTCCCTGATCCGCTCCATGGCGGCGGACCTGGCCGACAGCGGTGTCACGGCCAATGCGATCGCACCGGGTTCTGTCGATACCGACATCCTGGCCGCCTCGGCGAAGGTCTACGGACTCGGGTCGGTCAGCGAGTTCGCACAGCACCACACCGATCAGCGCCTCATCGGGCCCGAAGAGATCGCAGAGGCGGTCACCTGGCTCTGCAGCCCTGGATCCTCAGCGGTCACGGGAGCGGTGCTGGCCGTGGATGCCGGCATGACCGCGACCTAGCCGTGTCGGGCCGCACCGCAACTGCCCTGACACCGGATCCGACGCTCGAACGGCTGGCTCCTCGTGTGTGGATCGGTGGGTCGCCCCTGCGGTTGTTCCGACTGTCCGCCGCGGGAGATCGACTGCTGGGCGGGTTGGCGCGCCGCGGTAGGTGGTGCCCCGACGGCGATGCCGAAACGGCGCTGGGCAGCCGTCTCGTGGAGGCCGGCGCCGTCCATCCACAACCGTCGGTGCCGAGCGCGGACAAGCGCGGCGAGGTGACCGTGGTGGTTCCTGTGCGCGACGACGCCGAAGGTCTGCGCGGTCTCCTGGAGGACCTCGAGGGGTCGGGCGTGCGCGCGGTCATCGTGGTCGACGATGGATCCCGCGACGGTGCAGCTGTGGAACGTCTGGTCAGCAGTGCCGGCGGACTGTCGCTCCGTCACGCAACAGCACGAGGGCCCGCTGCTGCGCGCAACGCCGGCCTGGAGCTCGTCGACTCTCCGCTGGTCGCGTTCGTGGACTCCGATGTCCGCTGCCCACAGGGGTGGTTGGACCCGCTCCTGGGCCACCTGGAGCAGCCGGACGTGGCGGCAGCGGCACCGCGGGTTCGTTCCGCCCGCGACTCGGGGTTCCTCGCCGCGCACGAGCGGCTGAGCGGACCTCTGGATCTCGGCCCCACCGCGGCGAGGGTCTCACCGTTGTCGCGCGTTTCGTACGTGCCGAGTGCGGCGATCCTGGTCAGGACCGCGCAGCTCCGGTCACTCGGCGGCTTCGACGAGTCGCTGCGCGTGGGGGAGGACGTCGATCTCGTGTGGCGGATCGTCGAGTCGGCGGCCATGGTTCGCTACGAGCCCGCTTCGGAGGTGGTGCACCGCACGCGGCCGAGTCTCACCAGGTGGGTACGTCAGCGTTACGACTACGGAACCTCTGCCGCCGCTCTCGACGAACGGCACCCGGGGGCGGCAGCGCCGGTGGCCGTATCACCTTGGAGTGCCCTCGCCTGGACAGCGATCTGCAGCGGCCACCCGCTCTCGGGCGTGGCGGTCGCTGCCGGTACCGCCCTCGCCCTGTCGCGAAAGCTGCAGGGAGTACCTCCGAAGCGGGTGTTGGCACTTGCCGCCGAGGGTCACCTCGGAGCCGCCCGCCAATTGACCCGAGCCGTCATCAGGCCCTGGTGGCCCCTGGCACTGGGAGCCTCGGTCTTCTCTCGCAGGGCGCGCCGTCTGACGTTGGCGGCGCTCGTCGCCGAGGTGGCGACAACCCGCGGGGGCCCTGCCGATCGTGCCCTCGGCCTGCTCGAGGACCTGGGCTACTCCTCGGGGGTCTGGGTAGGGGCCCTTCGCTCGCGCCGCCCCGGTGCGTTGTTGCCGCGCCTGCGGCGCTGGCCCTGAACAGATGCCGGCCCTGAACAGATGCCGGCCCTGAACAGGTGCCGTTCGGGGCCCGTGACGCTCAGGAGCAGGCCAGGCCCTGGGCGATGATCTCGCCCACGCGGTTGTCGCTGATTCCGTTGACCCTCACCAGCTCGGAGACCTCCGCGAACGGGCGCAGGTCGATGATCTGTTGGGCCCGGGCCGGGCCGATGTGGATGATCTGGTCCAACTCCGCGATCCCGGCGGTGTTGATGTCGATCTGGTCCGGCGTGCACGCCGACTGGGGTGCCGCCGCCACGGGTACCCCGATGTCGGTGCACGGTCCCGTGCCGACCAACTCGTAGCCGTCCTGTTCCAGCACGACATCGTGGTATTCCGACGGTCCGTCCAGGAGGCCCGAGGCAACGAGGGCGTTCTCGTCGCCGAAGGCCCCGCTGCTCACCCGCAGCGCTTGTTCGGCGGTGTCGATGGCCTGCGCGTCGGCGCTGCAGCCAACCTCCTCGGCGTTCTCCCGGAGCGAACTGACGCCCAGGGTCGCGACTCCTCCGAGGACGGCCAGTACCGCTATCACGGTCAGGAGCTCCAGAAGGGTGAATCCGGACTCTCCTGCCGGAACGCGCGCGTCGGTGGTTCCCATGGGTGCTGGATCGGCCGAGTGGACGTGACAGTTGAGGATCCGACTCAAGGATCGGTCGTGGGAATGCCGATGAGAGTTGCATCGGCGGGAGGGTGGGAAAGGACATCTTGTCTCGACGAATGCGCATCCAAGCCGTGCTGGTGGGGATGGTCGTGCTCGTCACGGCCTGCGTTTCGTCCCCCCACCCGACCGTCGGTGGCGGAACCGGCAGTTGCCCCCTGTTCCCCGCGGACAGCTTCTGGAATGCCCGTGTCGACCAGCTCCCGGTGCACCCGAGATCGGCTGCGTGGCAGAACTCGATCGGCATCAACTCTGTCGTGCATCCCGACTTCGGTGCAGGCCTGTGGGAGGGGAGCCCGATCGGTATCCCCTACGCCACCGTGAGTGGGGCACAGGCGAAGGTTCCGATCAGCTTCGACTACGCGGGCGAGTCGGATCCGGGGCCGTACCCCTTTCCCGCCGACGTGCCGGTGGAGGGTGGCTCGGACCGTCACGTGATCGTCGTGGACACCGACAACTGCCTGCTCTACGAGACCTTCGACTCGCACCTGCTCGGCAACGGTTCCTGGTCAGCGGGGTCGGGTGCCAGGTGGAATCTGCGCTCCAATGCACTGCGGCCGGCGGGTTGGACCTCGGCGGACGCCGCCGGCCTGGCAATCCTTCCGGGGTTGGTGCGCTACGAGGAGGTCGCCGCGGGGCAGATCGACCACATGGTGCGGTTCACCGCTCCCCGAACCCAGCGCGGGTTCGTATGGCCGGCGAGGCACTTCGCCTCATCGGAGGACGATCCGGATCTTCCGCCGATGGGTGCGGTGTTCCGTCTTCGCCCGGAGGTCGACCTGTCGGGCTTCTCGCCCCAGGCGAGGGTGATCGCCCGGGCGCTCAAGATCCACGGAATGATCCTGGCCGACAACGGAGCTCCCTGGTTCCTCTCCGGTGTGCCCGATGCGCGCTGGGACAACGATGGTCTGCGCGACCTGAGGTCGCTCACCGGCACCGACTTCGAAGCCGTGGACATGTCGTCCCTGATGGTCGATCCCGGTAGCGGCCAGGTTCGGTGAGATCGTCGGCGTGTGGATCGACCACCCGGGCGACTCAGTATGTGACCTCTGCCTCCAGAGTTCCGTCGTCGCGGCGCACCACCACCATGCGTGACATGCAAGGCATGCAGTAGACCCGGTCACCCGGGCGGAACTCGCGGGTCGAGCGGATGACGACCTTGCACACCGGACAGATCACCTCGTTGGGCCCGAGGGAGTCCCCCTCGCCCTGCCAGTGACGGTAGAACCGGCGCCAACGCTTCGGCACCTCCTTGAATCCCGTTTCGTCCAGGACGAACGTCCGCCGATCGTCGTCGGCCACCTCCCGATCCGTCTCGAGCGTCTGGTGTACCTGCGATGTGCCCGTCACGAGAGGATCCCCAGCCGTTCCACGGCCTGCAGGTAGTCCCGACCGAGCTTCGGCCGTTCGCCGCGATGGAGTCCGAGGTCTCCGTAGGCACCGTCGAGGGCCCCCATGACCAGCGAGTCCAGGTGGCCCTTGATCTCGATGAGTCGAGTTCGGTCCGTGGGGTGGCCCACCAGGTGGTGCCCGAGCGTGTTCTCTCCGAAGCCGAGGTGGCGACGCTCGTCGGAGACCACCCCATCGAGGATCTGTGAGGTGATCACATCCGCGGTTCGTGCGTGGTGGCGGAACACGGTGAACTCCAGTGTCTCCAGCAACACGTTCAGGGCGAACACCGCCGCGTCCCAGTCGCCGGCATCGACGAGTTCCAGCAGCTGATGCTTGAACGCCACGATGCTCGGGTGGGCGCGCCGGCGGACCTCGAGTTCGGGGTCGGTCACACCCAGTTCGCCCAGTCGGTGCAGGAACACCTCCAGGTGTCGGGCCTCGTCGGCCACCTGGGTGGCCATGAAGATCCGTGAGTTGTGGTTGGGTGCGAGGCGAACCATTCCGCTCGCACCCTCCAGCGCGGCGGCCTCACCGACGCAGTAGTTGCACAGCGTGGTGATCAGCCGCTCACGACGTCTGGGATCCAGTTCCTCATCCGGGGTGGACGGTACATAGCCATGGGGCCGACCTTCCAGATACCCCTCGACCGCTTCGAACCAGAACGAGAACGACCGGACCTCGCGATAGAAGGCCGTCTCGTCGAGACCGTGCGGCTCCTCGGAATCGAGGCCTTCCGATCCGGCGGCTCCGAGCTGTGTCGACGTCATCAGGCCGGGACCGACGGGCTCTGGTACTCGATTCCGATACGCCCCAGTCGGGACCTGAACTCCCCGAGGACGGTGTCGGCGAGCACGCCCTCTATCTCCTCGACGCTGGCCGACCCCAGATCGGCGCCGTGCCAGGCGGCATCGCCCGGGTCCCCGCCACGCTCGGCGGCGAGGTCGTTGGCCACACGCCGACCTTCCTCGACCGACTCGCCGCTGTCGGAGAAGACGTCAGCGAAGGTCGCCAGCATGTAATAGCTCATCTCCTGTTGCATCCTCTCGATCTCGCCACGCTTCTCGGGGTGCTCCGAGATGAGCGATCCGATCCGGTTCTCGCCGAACCCGACGTGTCGGCGCTCGTCAGCGATCGTTCCCGACAGCGTCTGCGCGAACTTGGGATTCAGATCGCGTGAGGTCGCCTCCAACAGCTCGAACACGGTGAATGCCATGCCCTCGAGCACGATGTTCTGACCGACCACACCGGCGATGAAGTCGCCGTCGGAGACCTTCTCGAGGAGGATCTCGGCGAAGCGCACGAGATTCGGATTGGCATACCTGTCGACAGTGCTCTCGAGGTCCTCCTTGGCCACACCCAGGTCGAACAGCCGCTGCGTGAAGATCTCCACGTGCCTCGCCTCGTCGAGGGTCTGGGTGGCGAGAAAACGCTTCGAGGCGAAGTCCGGTGCGAGGTTGACCAGACCCGATGATGCCGCCAGGGCACAGCGTTCCCCGGCGATCAACTGCACGGTGGTGGCGATCGAGGATTCGAGAAGCACCTCGTTGTCCAACAACTCGGGCGGTTCGGATCCCCCTTCGGCGTGACCGTAGACGGTGTCCTCCAGATATCCCTGGGGACACATCTCCAGCCAACGCTGGATCGAGTACTGGGACAGGAAATCAGCCATGGGGCCCCCTATGTAGTTGCGGTCGCAACGGACCGTTTCAGGGGAGCCTACGTATGATCGTTGCGAAGCGAAACAAGACACATGTCACTGCGTCCGCTCGGGCAACCTCGGTTACCGCAGTCGACCGGCGGGCCCTACTGGACCACGGTGATGGCGTACTCCGGGCAGTTGTCGACGGCCAGCTTCGCCTTCTCCTCGAGCTCGCTCGGGATCTCGCCGGTGATGCGCAGCACGGCATAGCCCTCGTCGTCGACGTCGAAGACCTCAGGAGCGAGCAGGTAGCAACGGTTGTGCCCCTGGCAGGCGTCACGGTCGTACTCGATTCGCATTCTCAGGCTCCCGTCGGCTGGGTGGTCGGTTGTGGTGGGGTGGCACCGAGGATCCGAACGGGAAGTTCCCGGGGTCCACGGACCTGGCCGGTGGCCCAGCGCACCGCTTCCGGATCCTCGTCGGCCAGCTCGAAGGCCTCGATGGCCGCCACCCACTCCTGGAGCGCGACGCGCAACTCCATGCGGGCGAGATTGGAACCGACGCAGCGGTGGATCCCCAGGCCGAACGCGGCGTGGCGGTTCTTCTGGCGGTCGATCACGAAGGTCTCGGCATCCTCGAATGCCTCCGGGTCGCGGTTGGCCGAGGGGAACGGCAGCAACACCCAGTCACCCGGCGACATCTCGGCCTGGCCGACCTGCACCGGTTCCTGCACGACGCGAGCCATGGTCACCGGAGCGTAGAAGCGCAGGAACTCCTCCACGGCGAAGGGCCAGAGCTCGGGTTGGGTCCGGAGCTGCTCATGGTGCCGAGGGTTCTGTGCGAGGTGCCACAGCGAGGCCCCGATGGCCGACCAGGTCGTGTCGATGCCAGCGATCAGGAGCAACGCGATGGACCCGAACACGTGGTCGGGGGTGAGTGGCATGCCGTCGATGTCGGCATGTGCCAGGTAGCTGATGAGGTCGTCGCGGGGTTCATCGACGCGTTCGAGGATCACACCCTCGAGATAGGCGGCCATGGTCTCGCCGGGCGTGACCGCCACCTGGCCGGGCTTCTCGAGGATCCTGTGGATGAACGCGCGGAACTTCTCGCCGTCGGTCTCGGGCAGTCCGAGCATGCGTGCGATCACCCGAACGGGGATGTGTTGTGAGTAGGCCGTCGCAGCGTCCACGACACCATCGTTGTCGGCAGCTTCCGCGAGCATCTCGCGGATGAGGCTCCGACAGGTCTCCCGGGTGGCGGGTTCGAGCGCCGCCACAGCCTTCGGGGAGAACGGGCCGAGCAACAGCTTGCGGGCTATCTGGTGGAAAGGAGGGTCCGATGTGATCGGAGGTGCGAACCCCACAGGTGACTCACCCCGGAATCCCATGTCGTTCACGATGATCCCGCGCGATGAGAAGTTCTCGGTGTCGTGCGCGATGGAAGACACGTCCTCGTGGCGCGCCGGGAACCAGCACCCACCGAAGCGGTCGGTGTGTGCCACGGGGCATTCGTCGCGGAGTTCGGCCCAGATCTCCGGTGCGTTCTGTGCGTAGTCGCTGATCGTGTGGTCGAGGTCGGTGGTCCAGTCCTCGACAGGGGGATGTTCGACCGGCTCCAGGAGTGTCAGGTCCAGGTCGGAGTCGCCGTCGGGCGTTGCGGCGGAGCCGCTCGTTCCGGGCGGTTGCGGGGCGTTGCTCATCGGTCTTGATGGTAGCGAGCCATCACCGCATGCGGGTCGAGGGAGCTGGTTTCACCTTGCGCGGGCCTCCACCCCGGTGCAGGGTGCCGGCGGAGTGCTAGCAAGGCGCCATGACCGAATCAAAGGACGCAACTGCGCACACCGTCTCGACCCAGAGCAGGTTCCGCGACGAATCCCCGATGGACTGGTCCGATCGGACGGACTTCGACAACGCCCGCCGCGGACTCGTGGCGCGACCGCAGCGGTCGAGCATCGACGGGCCGGGCAGCGCTCCGGCCTGGAACCTCGCCGACTACTCGTTCCTCGGTGAAGTCGGTGAAGTCGGTGAAGTCGGTGACGGCACATCACCGGAGGCGCCCGCCACCGTCAATCCGTCGCTCTGGCGCCAGGCGCAGCTCAACATGGAGGCGGGTCTGTTCACCATCGCGGATCGGATCCACCAGCTCCGGGGATTCGACCTGTCGGAGATCACCGTCATCGAGGGTGACGCCGGGTTCATCGTGATCGACCCGTTGGTCTCGGTCGAGTGTGCGGCGGAGGCGATGGAGCTGGCCCGGCGACACCTCGGTGACCGCCCGGTGAGCGCTGTGATCTACACCCACAGCCACGTCGACCACTTCGGTGGGGTCAAGGGAGTGACCACCCAGGAGGAGGTCGACTCCGGCCGTTGTCGCGTCATCGCTCCGGTGGGCATGGTGGAGGCGGCGGTGAGCGAGAACGTCTTCGCCGGCGTGGCGATGAGCAGGCGTGCCCAGTACATGTACGGCGCCACCCTGGAGCGCGGACCGCGTGGCCAGGTGGACGCAGGGCTCGGAAAGACGAACTCGCTCGGCACGATCTCGCTCATCCACCCGACCGACACGATCACCGAGACCGGCCAGACACTGACCGTCGACGGGGTGGAGATCGAGTTCCAACTCACGCCGGGCACCGAGGCTCCGGCGGAGATGAACTTCTGGTTCCCGCAGTTCCGGGCGTTGTGCATGGCCGAGAACTGCAGTCACAACCTGCACAACCTGTACACGCCTCGCGGTGCCCAGGTACGCGACGCCCTGGCCTGGGCGAAGTACCTCGACGAGTCGATCGTCCGCTTCGAAGGACGCACCGACCTGGTGTTCACCAGCCACCACTGGCCCGTGTGGGGAGCGGCGGAGTCGATGCGCTACCTGGCGACCCAGCGCGACCTCTACAAGTTCCTCCACGACCAGACCCTTCGTCGGGCAAATCAGGGTCTCACGATGCTGGAGTGCGCCGAGGAGGTCCGCCTCCCCGACGAGATCGCGGCTCAATGGTGCAACCGTCCCTACTACGGCACGGTCAACCACAACGTGAAGGCGGTGTACCAGCGGTACCTCGGCTGGTTCACCGGCAACCCGGCGGATCTGCACCCGCTTCCGCCGCAGCCCGCCGCAGAGCGGTACGTCGAGTACATGGGTGGCGCCGCGAGCGTGCTCGCCCGGGCGCGCGAGGACTTCGAGGCGGGGGAGTACCGCTGGGTTGCCGAGGTGCTGAACCGCGTTGTCTTCGCCGACCCCGGCCGAAAGGATCCGGCAACCGTCGAGGCCAAGGAGCTCCTGGCGGACACCTATGAGCAACTCGGGTACGCCGCAGAATCGGGGCCTTGGCGCAACTTCTACCTCGTGGGTGCGCACGAGCTACGCCACGGTGCGCCGAGCGGATCGGGCGGGATCCAGACCGCGTCGATGGACATGGTCACCTCGGTCGAGGTGCCGATGCTCCTCGATGCCCTGGCCCTGCGCCTCGATCCCGACGCCTGCGCGGGGCAGCGACTGGTCGTGAACCTCGTCGTGACCGACGGGGCTTCAGGCACCTCCGAACACCACGTGCTGTGGGTGGAGAACTCCGTGTTGCACCACCGCTCGGGGACCCACCTGGCGGAGGCCCACGCGACCGCGACGCTCACGAAGATCGAGTTGCTGATGGCGATCGGTGGCATGGGCATATCCGAGGGGATCGAGCTCGATGGTGAACCCGACGCGTTCGTGCGACTCGCGGGCTGGCTGGACCGTCCCGATCCGAGCTTCGACATCGTGACGCCCTGAGGCCCCGCGCACCCGGGCTGCAGACCACGCCCGGGCTGCAGACCACGCCCGCGCTGCAGACCACGCCCGCGCTGCAGACCACGCCCGCGCTGCCGACCACGCCCCCGTAGCCCCTGCCCCTGAAGACCCTGCCCCTGAAGACCCTGCCCCTGAAGACCCTGCCCCTGAAGACCCTGCCTCTGCAGACCCCTGCTGCGCGGCCTGCCCGGTGCGATGGGGCACAATCGCGGGATGGACGAACCTGAGAAGTTGGGACCACTGCAGGGACTCATCGGCGAATGGGAGGGCGACGAGGGTCTCGACGTCTCCTACCACCACGCCGAGGGAGCACCGGGGGAGACCCGCTACCGCGAGAAGGTGACGATGAATCCCTTCGGTCCGGTCGACAACGGCACACAGTGCCTCTACGGCCTCGACTACCGCATGGCGGCGTGGCGGGGGGAGGAGGTGGATCCGTTCCACACCGAGATCGGCTACTGGCTCTGGGATGCCGGCGCCGGTCATGTGATCCGGGCATTCATGGTTCCGCGTTCGACGATGGTCCTCGCCGGTGCGGATGCAACAGCGGATCAGAGCCGGTTCACCATGTCCGCCGAGCTCGGTTCCACGCCCTGGGGTGTTCTCGAGACTCCGTACCTCGCCACCAACGCCTGCACGGTCCGCTACGAGGTCACGGTCGATGTCGGCGACGGCGAGTGGTCCTACGAGTCCGACACCGTGCTGCGCATGCCTCAGTTCGAGGACCTGTACCACCACACCGATCGCAACACCCTGCGACGCGTAGGCTGAACCCTCCGGGTGGCGGTCGGCCTCCGGGCCGGATCGCGGTCCGGAGCGACACCGGGGAGGGTGGGTGACGACGATGCACATCGGGGGTGATCCGCCGCACCCGCCAGCGACCGCCGACGGTCACGATTCGACCGTGGTGGAGCTCGCCGCGGTCACCAAGACATACCGTCGGGGCGTCGTGGCGCTGGACGGCCTGGACCTGTCGGTGCCGACGGGAGGCGTCTTCGGGATCATCGGTCCCAACGGTTGCGGCAAGACCACCACGCTGAGGGTGTTGCTCGGGCTCGCCCGTGCGGACAGTGGCACTGCCTCGCTGCTCGGCCAGCGCGTCCCGAAGGGTCTCGGGTCGGTCCGGAGTCGTATCGGGGCACTGGTCGAGACGCCCAAGTTCTTCCCCAACTACTCGGGTCGGCTGAACCTCGAACTCCTCGCCGGGCTCAAGGGGGTCGACCGCGGCCACGTCGATGTGGTGCTCGAGCGCGTCGGTCTGGTGGGACGCGAAGACGACAGGTTCGGCGGCTACTCGCTCGGGATGCGCCAACGCCTCGCCGTCGCCGGGGCCATGCTGGGTGACCCGGAGCTACTGATCCTCGATGAGCCGGCCAACGGTCTCGACCCCGCCGGAATCGCCGCCATGCGCGACATGCTCGCGGCCTTCGGGGCCACGGGACGCACCGTGGTGGTGTCGAGTCACCACCTCACCGACGTGGAACGGATCTGTGACCGTGTGGCTGTGGTGGCCCGAGGCCGTGTGGTGGCCAGCGGCACTGTCCGTGCGATAGCGGGTGACCACCACGACGTGCGGTTGGTGGTCCGCCATCCGGAACGCGCATCGGAGGTGCTGCGGTCCGCGGGGTTCGCGGTGGAGGCCGAGGGATCCGGCGGTTCTCTCGTGGTCCGTGGGGCCGAGGCCGAATCGGTGGCGCGGGCGCTGGGCGCCGAGGACATCTACCCGTCCGAGCTGGGCTCGGACACCGGCGGGCTCGAAGAGGCCTACCTGAGACTCACCGGAGTGGACCCGCTCGCGGGTGGCCACGGGGGGATCGCGGCTGGAACCTCCGGCGGCGGACCTGAAGACCGGCGTGGTCGGCAATGATCGCGCAGCAGTTCGGCGTCGAGCTCCGACGCATCCTGCACCGTCGGGTGCTCAAGGCCTTCCTGGTCACCGGCCTGTTGGTGCTCGTGGTGGTCGGTGTGAGCACCTACCTGACCACGGGCGCGGAGGATCGCTACTTCGAGAACTACGACGACACCGGGTTCGAGACCGTGGAACGCACCTTCTGTCCCTCGAGCCTGGTCACCACGTTCCAGGACTACTCCTTCCAGTGCCCTGAATCGACTCCGACAGTCATACCCGGGGAGACCTCCTTCGAAGGAGCTCCGGCGCCGTACTCACCCTGGAACGGTTCGATCGCCATGTTCACGGTCGCAATGCTGCTGGTGGTGTGGATCCTGGTGGCGCGCCTGGTGGGCGAGGAGTTCCGACACGGAACCGTCGAGACGGCGCTCGTGGCCGAACCGCGCAGAGCGCGCCTTCTGACGTTGCGGCTCTGCGCTGTTGTGACCGTGTCGCTGGCCGCGTGTGCCGTCCTTCTGGTCGGCTACCTGGTGGCGGTCGCACCCGCGTGGTGGTTCCACGGAATACAGGACACCACTGTGCCGGTGTCGTTGTTGGCAGCAGCTGGGGCGAGAGCCCTGCTCGCCGCGTTCCTGGTGGCGTTGCTGGCGGGCTCGTTGGCGGTCGTGGGCCGGGGAGCCCTCACTGCGGTGGGAGCGCTGGTCGCGTTCGCGATCCTCAGCGCGGTGTTCTTCCTCTTCGTACGCGTGCTCGTGCCGCTGGAGTTCTTCACGAACGCCTGGGCCCTGGTCACCGGTGGAGATGGCATGCGCGCCTACACGGTGTCGGCGAACTACGGCCAGGGCGACTTCGGTCTCACCTCGGCTGTGACGGTCACGCAGTTCGGCGCCGGGTGGCCCTGGGTCGCTTCGGTGGCGGTTGTGGCGGCATACGTGGCAGGTGCGCTCGCCCTCGCCTACGCGACATTCCTGCAGCGCGACATCCGCTGACCCCCGGTCCGTCGCACGCCCCCTTCCCGCACCCCGTCCGACGCTCCGTGTCCGACGCTCCGTCCGCGCCGGTTTCGTGAGCGGCCGGCCGATCGACACCGGTTTGGCTTTCCCCGGGGTAGAACGTGTTCTATTGTCGGCTCGGCAGGCAGCCGGAACCCGACAGACGGGTTGGGGAACGGCACCGACACTGAAGGGGGCTCATGGGTGACGCAACCAGCGAGCAGGAGATACTGCGCGCTCCGCTGACCATCGGCTACGACTTCCAGCGAACGACCGGACCGGTGATCGGGGCGTTCTTCACCGCATTGCGCGAACACAGGATGCTCGGGATCAGGGACAAGGCCGGCCGGGTGGTCTGCCCACCCGTCGAGTACGACCCCGGAACCGGTGAACCCCTGACCGAGATGGTCGAGGTGGGCACCGAGGGGACCGTGACCACCTGGTCGTGGGTCTCCAACCTGCGCGACGGACAGCCACTCGACGTTCCTCACGCGATGGCACTCGTGCAGCTCGACGGTGCCGACACCGCGATGCTCCATGCGGTCGATGCGGGGAGCCCGGACAACATCGGATCCGGATCCCGGGTGCGTGTGCGTTGGCGTGACGAGTCCGTGGGCGGTATCCGGGACATCGTGTGTTTCGAACCGATCGAAGGAGGCGACCATGGCTGAGTCGGACATGGAAGACCGAAGCACCTCGACCATGCCCGGAGGGCTCTGGACGCAACCGTCGGTGAGTGTGCCCGACATCGGCGATGGTGAGGTGATCCAACGGATCACCGAACCTGCGAGCCTCCACTACAGCTACACCCCCGGCCGTGCGCCCACCCGCTTCCTGCGGGGTCTGGCCGAGGGCAAGCTCCTCGGTGGACGCGCCGAAGGCCACGACGCCGTCTATCCGGGTTCCCGCGGAATGGATCCGGTGGCGGCCCGTCCGACGGTCGAGTCCGTCGAGGTCGGTCCCGATGCCACGGTCACTGCGTTCTGCATCGTGCACATCGGGTTCGGGGAGAAGGCTCCGCCGACCCCGTTCGTGTCAGCGCTGATCCTGCCCGATGGTGCCGCTGCATCGATGTACGGCACCGTGCTGGGCATCCCCTACGAGGAGGTCAGGATCGGCATGCGCGTCCGTCCCGTGTGGGTCCCCGAGGAAGAGCTCGGGCTCACCTCCGAGAACATCACCCACTGGGAGCCCACCGGTGAACCAGATGTGCCAGCTGAACAACTGAAAGGTCACATGTGATGCGCGACGTGGCAATCGTTTCGGTGGCGCAAACCGACCACCGCCGGGCCGTCCCGGAACTCAACGAGGTCGAGATGATCCAGCCGGTCATCCAGACCGTGCTCGAGCAGATCGACGCCAAGATCTCCGACATCGGCTTCACGTGTTCGGGTAGCTCGGACTACCTGGCCGGCCAGGCCTTCAGTTTCGTGATGACCCTCGACGCCGTGGGCGCCTGGCCACCCATCGTGGAGTCGCACGTGGAGATGGACGGCGCCTGGGCCCTGTACGAGGCCTGGCTGAAGATCCAGTCCGGCCATGCCGACACCGCACTGGTGTACGGCTACTCCAAGGCTTCCCCCGGTGACCTTCCCCGGGTGCTGAGTCGCCAACTGGATCCCTACTACTACGGGCCCCTGTGGCCGGACTCGGTGGCCATGGCAGGGCTTCAGGCCAGGGCCATGCTCGACAAGGGCATGATCACCGAGGCAGAGATGGCCGAGATCGCCCACCGGAGCCGGACCTCGGCCGAGTCCAATCCACATGCCCAGGTCAAGGGCTCGCCGTCGGTGGACCAGTTGCTCGCCGAGGACTACCTCAGCAACCCGTTGCGCAAGCACGACTGCGCACCGGTCACCGACGGTGGCTGTGCAGTGGTCATCGCAGCCGGCGACAGGGCCCGCGAGTGGGCCGACAACCCGGCCTGGATCCGCGGGATCGACCACCGGGTCGACTCGCACAACTTCGGCGCACGGGACATCACCCGGGCACCCTCCGCGGCCCTGGCGGCCGAGAAGGCGGGGGTTTCGGACGGGCAGGTCGACGTGGCCGAGCTGTGCGCACCGTTCACCCACCAGGAGAGGATCCTGCGCAACGAACTCGGCCTCGGCGACGACGTCGAGGTCAACCCGAGCGGTGGTGCGCTGGCCGCGAATCCGATCATGGGCGCGGGCCTCATCCGCCTGGGAGAGGTTGCGAACCGCATCATGGCCGGCGATGCCGGCCGTGGGGTGGCACATGCCACGAGCGGACACCTGCTCCAACAGAATCTCGTAGCCGTACTGGAGGGTTCCTCATGAGCGCCGAACGAGTAGCCGTTGTCGGAATCGGCCAGACGAAGTACGCCGCCGTGCGCGGCGACGTCTCACTACCCGGGCTGCTGCGTGAGGCGGCCTACCGGGCCCTCGACGACGCCCACATGACCATGGACGACATCGACGCGATCGTCGTGGGCAAGGCACCGGACTTCTTCGAGGGCGTGATGATGCCCGAGCCCTATCTCGCCGATGCGCTCGGCGCAGTGGGCAAGCCCTTGTTCCGGGTGCACACCGCGGGTTCCGTCGGTGGATCGACCGCGATCGTGGCGGCAAGCCATGTGGAATCGGGAGTGCACGAACGGGTGCTCACCATCGGTTGGCAGCAGCAGTCGGTCTCCGAGGCGATGTGGGCGTTGTCGTTCCCGATCCCCTTCCAGCAGCAACTGGTGGCGGGAGCGGGTGGCTACTTCGCACCCTTCATCCGCGAGTACATCAGGCGTTCCGGCGCTCCTGACGACATCGGGATCCTGGTCGCGCTCAAGGACCGACTGAACGCACTGAAGAACCCCTACGCACACCTGCACGAGCCCGAGATCAGCTACGACTCCATCAAGGAGTCGTTCATGTTGTGGGAGCCGATCCGCTACTCCGAGACCTGTCCCTCCTCCGACGGCGCGTTCGCAATGGTGCTGGCTGGCGAGAAGGCCGCGGAGGCATCAGCGGCCGCGTCCGGAGTGAATCCGGCCTGGATCCGTGGAACCGCCATGCGCTCCGAGCCGGCGACGGCATCCGGACGTGACCAGATATCGCCCAAGGCAGGCCAGGACTGCGCCGCGGATGTGTATGCCCAGGCGGGCATCACCGATCCCGTGGCCGACATCGACATGGTCGAGATGTACGTGCCGTTCTCGTGGTACGAACCGATGTGGCTCGAGAACCTCGGGTTCGCACCCGAGGGTGAGGGCTGGAAGATGACCGAGTCGGGTCGCACCCGGCGTGACGGTGACCTCCCGGTCAACTGTTCCGGCGGCGTGCTGTCGACCAACCCGATCGGCGCATCCGGAATGATCCGCTTCGGTGAGGCCGCAATGCAGGTGCGCGGCCAGGCCGGGGACCACCAGATCGACGGTGCCCGCACCGCCCTCGGCCATGCCTACGGCGGCGCAGCCCAGTTCTTTGCAATGTGGGTGGTCAGTTCGGAGAAGCCGTAGTCGCCAGCCCACATCGCGATGAGGCCTTGGCCGAAGAGCAGTTGTGTATGTGGGTGGTCAGTTCGGAGAAGCCGTAGTCGCCAGCCCACATCGCGATGAGGCCTTGGCCGAAACCATAAACACGCCGGCGTCCCGGCCGACAGGCCGGTGGTGACCGACCTCTCGAGATCTCCGAGCACCCTGATCCATAGGCGACTGGCCATGAGCGCCGCTGTGGTGGCGGTGTTGCTGACCGCCACGTTCCAGGGAGCCACCCCGGCTGCAGCGGGGGATTTCGATCTCACCCCGACCGCGGAACCGCCCACCCCTGCGTTTCTCGCCTGGGCCAAGACCGAGACCGAGGCCGATACCGGTGCGGGCACGGTCTCGACCGGTTCGAGCGGCAATGCGATCACATTCGCAGAGGAGAGCGGCTACGCGTTCGCAGGAGCTGAGGAGCTCCGGCTGGCGTTCTTCTCCTATGGGTTCTCGTATCCGGCCAGAGCGTGTGCCGAGTACTCGCTGGAGTACCGCATGGACATCACCTCCGACGGTCCCCAGGTGCACAACCGCTTCATCGCGATGTTCGACTCCTCAGGCGATCCGTTGTTCGGTGAGGGCGGTGATGCGCCAGCGGTGGGCGACACCGAGGAGATCGGATTCGATGAGCCGGTGTCTCCAGCGGATCTCTCGAGTGGGCTGGTCGTCAACTACGGAGGTCTCACGGGGGCCCGGGACATACCGAGCGGCAACACGATCGGCGCCGGGTTCACCTTCGGCGTGCCCACCGTGACCGTCCACGAGGACGCCACGGCCTGCCCGCCTCCCACCACCACAACGACCACGACCACCGCCCCGGCCAAGACAACGACAACGACAACGACGACGACCACGGCACCGGTGGGGCCCGGGAGTCTCGGCGTGTCGGACCCGTTCCCGGTCCCCGGCGGCACGATCGTGGTGTCGGGTAGCGGCTTCAAACCCGCCAGTGAGGTCCGGGTGAGTGTGGCGGGCACCACAGCCGCTCGCACCAACGCCGATGGCGCCGGAAGTTTCAGGGTCTCGGTGAAGGTGCCGGAGAACGCGTCGGGATCGTTCGAGGTGGTCGCGACCGGCGTGGATCCGAACGGCAATCCGAAGACGGACCGCACAGTGGTGTCGGTTCAGGGAGTCCAGCAACAAGCTGTCCCGCCGACCTCGGCGCCGCAGTCGCTCACCGTGACCGGTTGATGGTCCCACCGGTCGTGGCCGGGCTCTGCGCCGGGTCGCCTCCCAGCGAGGTGGAAGTGCTGTCGGGTCCCTCCCGTTAGCCTCTCGGAGTGCAGCCGATTCCACCCCGACAATGGGTCCCGCCCGGGCAGTTGGAGCCACCACCTCCAAAGGGGCGCGGTCTGATAGTCGCCGGAGGAATCACCCTCGGGATCGCGATCCTCGCCTCGTTCGTGTCGACCCTGATCCTCGGGCGTTCCTTCGACCCCGACCGCCTGACCAGGGATGTGGTCCTCAACGGTGCCGCCGATTCGGAGCTGCCCGGCCAGGTCGGATTCAGGGTGATCGAGGACCTGTCCTCGGACGACGACCTGATGAGCGTGGGTCTGGTCCTGGATCCTGATACCGGTGCCGTGCGGAATTCCACGACGTGTCGGGTCCTCACCGTCGATGGTGAGGAGGTGCCGAGTCGCAGTGGTAGCGACCTCTACACGTTCCTCGATCCGGAGCTGGGTTCCGATTCCTCACCGTTCATCGTCGTCGAGGACCTGCAACCCGGTGAGTACTCAGCGGTGTGCGAGCAAACCGGCGAACCGTCGGACACCGATGGCGCCACCTTCACCGTCGGCCGGGTCATGTCGGCCTCGGACCTGCTCGGTCTCTTCACCCCGGTGCTGGGCGTCTTCGCCGCGATCGCGGTTGGTGCAGTGGTGGGACTGGTGGGTCTGGTCCTCCTGGTGATCGGACTGGTCATGAACAGCCGATCGCGACGGGGCCCACCGCAGCCTCCCGGTCAGCAGGGGTTCCCGCCCGGCGGCCATCCGCCCGGCGGCTACGGTCCGCCGCCGCTCTAGCTCTGGAAGGGGTCGGAGCCGTACTTGCGCGAAGCGGTCTCGAGCGGCTCGAACGGATACGCGTCCTGGGGCACGTACACGTCCGCTCCGTCGTCCACGGGCTCGGCATAGAACTGTGAAGCCCAGCGCCGGAACTTGGTGAACGGTCCATCGGTGTCTGCCAGCGCCGGACGCGCTATGTAGGCCTTGTTCTGCCAGATCGGAGTGTCCTCCTGGACCTGCTTGTCGATCTCGTCGACGAATGCCTGGCCGACGGTGGAGTTGATCGCGTCGTCGCCCAGGCGACGGACAGTGAAGGTGAAACGCATGTGGCAACGGTTGGGTGTGATGGGGGAGTTGCAGCCCATCAGAACCGTGTCGACGATCCCGCCGAATCGAATCACCGAGAACCCCGGACCGTGGGAGTCCGCATCGATCCTGCCGTCGACGACACCTCGAGGTGTGGGGAACTTCTGGATCGAACGCATCTGCGCGAGGTGGCCGTCGGTGTCGTAACTGACCAGCTCGGGCACCTCCTCGGTGTGGTGGACGTAGCGGAAGTGGGCCGAATCCACACCGTTCTCCGCCAGTTCCTGCCAAGGTGCTTCGATCACGTACTCCCGCGTGATGACCTCGGTGAAGTTGTCGGGGTCGTTGAACTCGGGAACCTCGGGAACCTCCCACTGCGGTTCGCTGCCGTCGGGGTGGTACCAGGCCATCAGCAGACCGTTGCGCTCGACGACCGGGAAGGTGTCGAGACATGCCTTCTTGTTGATCCGCTGCGAGTAGGGGATGTGTGAGTTGCGGCCATCGGCGGTGAAGCGCCAGCCGTGGAACGGACACGTCAACTCCTCACCGTGCACCGTGCCGCCGTAAGCGAGGTGGGCTCCCAGGTGCGGGCAGTGCGCCGAGTTGAGCTTCGCGACGCCGTTGTCGTCGCGCCACAGTGCCAGGTGGCGGCCGAAGTACTCGAGTGGTTTGACCTCACCCGGCTTGAGGTCGCCGCCCCAGCCGATCTGGAACCATCCGAAGGGGATGGGGAAGGGTGAGCGGTTCTCGGTGTCGATCCTGGTCACGGTGGATGTTCCTCCCGGTCCACTGCCGTTCGGCAGTCGCATCTGATTGGCGTATCTGATTGGCCCGCTGAATTAGAACGTGTTCTATTCTACCCGAGCCTCTCCGGCGGGACCACCGCAGGGGATCCCACCTGTGCGGCCAGATGGGTGGAGATCGACCAGACTCCCGGTCATGTCGAAACTCTCCGTGGCCCTGATCTTGTCGGCGTTGGCACTGTTCGGATGTTCCTCCGGTGATGGCGGATCCGCAACGGTGGACGACTTCTGTGATCGCCTGAGGGCTGCTGGGGAGTCGGGAAGGCTCGACCCGGACGATGACCCGGAATCGATGGCGGCCGCAGCCGATGAATTCACAGAGTTGGCCGAGGTCGCGCCGGAGGAGATAAGCGGGGCCTTCGCGGTGTTCGCGGCGGCCATCAACGAACTCGCCGAACTGGACGCGGCCGCGGGTGACGGATCTTCATCCGATGTCGATTCCACGAACGACATGGCCGATTTCGGTGCGGTGATGGAGTTGATGTTCGACCCCAAGTTCATCGCAGCGACCGAACAGCTCTCGGAGTATGCAGAACAGGAGTGTGGGTTCGATCCGGCTGAGGCCGGCGACACCTTCGGTGGTGACACCGAGACCGCACCGGACGCCGAAGGGTCGGGGGACACGGGGTTCGGGGACACCGGGTTCGGGGACACCGGGTTCGGGGACACCGGGTCGGGTTCGGGGACCGGGTCCGGAGAAGGGATATCGCTCGAGGACCTCGACGCGGTCATGGAAGCGGCGTCCAACGCCGGGTGGGGTGACCGGATCGTGTCGACCGGGATATCCGGTGGCAGCCACATCTCCCTCTACGGAAGAGGGGCCGCGGACGAGTTCGTGGACAGCGAACCGTTGACCGTCGAGGAAGCGAACCAGGCATGTGAGGCAATGCTGCGTGCATTCGGTGAACGCCGGGACGACCTCGAGGTGATCGTCGGCAACGGCGAGACCGATCTGGTGACGGGATCGGTCGCGGACGGATGTGGCCCCATCTGAGCACCGTTTGCCGAAGGACTTCGGGGACGTCCCGTAGATTGGGCTGGTGGCCGAGAACGACATCCCCTCCAGCGGTGAGTCCCCCGTGGACCGATTCGACGACGACGGCGGTGTGCCCCAGCGTCGCTTCGAGGCCCCGGAGGGATCCACCACGATCTATCTGGTCCGCCACGGCGCCACCCAGGCCGCGCACCCGGATCGTCCGTTTCCGACCCGGGACGGCCACGGAGACCCCCCGCTGGCCCCCGAGGGGATCGATCAGGCCCGAAGGGTGGGTGAACGCCTGGTCCGCGAGCACCGGGTTCGGCCCTTCTCCGCGGTGTACGTCACCTCGCTCCGTCGCACACATGAGACCGCGGCCCCGTTCCTGGATGCCAGCGGTCTGCCACACCTCGTCGAGGCAGACCTGCGCGAGGTGCACCTCGGCGACTACGAGGGCGGCCTGCTCAGGTTGAAGGGGGCAGAGGGCGATCCGTTGGTTCGCGAGGTCTACACCAGCGAGCGTTGGGACGTGATCCCGGGCGCGGAGAGCTGGGATGCCTTTCAGGGCAGATGTGTTTCGGCGGTGGAGCGCATCACCAACGCCCACCGCGGTGAGCGGGTTCTCGCAGTGGTGCACGGCGGAGTCATCGGCGCCGTGCTCGCCCACGTGGCGCGGTCACGCAACTTCGCGTTCGTCGGGGCGGACAACTCCTCGGTCTCCGAGATCGTCCACATCGGCGACCCGATCGACCGCTGGGTCCTGCGCCGCTTCAACGACGTGACCCACCTCGACTGAGCCCGGCGACGTCCTGACGGTCAGCTCCGTTGGAGGAGTCCGAGCCCCAGCTCCGTCGGCGGAGTCCGATCCGTGGGGAATGGAGTCAGCTGGGCCGGGGAAGGTTGCCTGCGAGCGAGGACAGCGCCGCGGTGCGTCGCGCCTCGTGCAAGAAGTTGCGCTCCACGCCCGACGTGCAGAAGGCGAATGACATGCCGGTGGCGGGGTCCGCCCAGGCGATCTGTCCAGCGGCACCGTTGTGCCCGAAGGTCTGTGGCGAAACGGTGTGTCCCATTCCCCGCAGCGAGCTGTTGCCGTCGTCTCCGGCGAGAACCAACCCGAGTGTGCGATTCGCCGCGACTCCCCTGAGCGGGTCGGGCAGATTGCAGTGCACCCTTGCCGTTCCATCCGCGAGGACCGAGGTCTTCCAGAGGCGCTCCTTGTTGTGGAGCAGGCACTGGTAGAACTCGGCGATCGTCGCGGCATCGGAGACCCCGCCGGCTGCCGGCAGACCCACCGCTCGCACCTCGGGATGATTGAAGTGCAGGAGGATGTCGGGGGTGACCTCCCCCAGATCCACGTCCGGAATCCCGAACACGGCCTCGATCTCCGCCGCGCTGGGAACCTCGCCGACGAGTGTCAGTTCCTCGATCTCGGTCTCCGCCGCTGCAGCACCTCCGAGGACGAACCCGGTGAGCCCGAGAGGTTCGAGCACGCGTTTCGCGACGACCGTGCGGTAGTCGGCGCCCTCGATGGCCTCGATCATCTCGGCGATTATCCAGTGACCCGAGGTTGCGTGGTACTCGAAGCGCTCGCCGGGCGGGTACTGCAGGGTCCACGACCCGTACTGCTCCGAGCGCCCTTCGGTGGTTTCCCACCGGGGAGGCCCCAGAGGGGCGTACGGGAACCCACCGGTGTGGGTCAGGAGGTTCTTGAGAGTGACCTCCCGGGCGGCGGCGAAGCTGGGCACCAGCTCGGTCACCGGCGTGTCGATCTCGAGTGCGCCTTCGCCCAGGAGCTGCCAGATCACAGCTGCGATGAAGGCCTTGGTCACCGAGAACACCGCAAAGCGGCTGTCGTCGGTGGCCGATCCGAAGCTCTCGCGGTGTACCACCTCGCCGTCGAGTCCGATCGCGATCTGCGCCGCGGGGACCCGGCCGTCGTCGACCTCGCGCTGGATGCGGGCGCGCAATTTGGCGAGTGTCGATTCATCGAGTGGATTCAGCACGGCGGTCTCCCTTGTACCCATTGGGGCACCGTACCCATGACCGAACCATGGATGTCGAATGAATCCAATTCGAACGTCACGAGGCGCCCCGATGTGCGTCGAGGCCACGGGCGCGGCCGGTGACCCGACGGGAGCCACAACGATGCCCTCCGGGGATCTATGGTCGAGGGCATGAAGATCGTCATTGACTACGACCTGTGTGAAGCCAACGCCATCTGTATGGGTATCGCCCCCGAGGTGTTCGAGGTCCGCGAGGACGACAACCTCTACATCCTCCAGGAGGAGCCCGCTGAGGAACTGCGTCCGAAGATGGAAGAAGCCGTGCGGCGCTGTCCCAAGCAGGCCATCTCGATCGAAGGTTGAAACCGCTTGCGGTGATCGGCGCCTCCCTGGCGGGGATGGCTGCGGTGCAATCGATCCGGGCCTCGGGCCATGACGGGCCGATCGTGGTGGTGGACCCCGCCGGTTCCCTGCCACACGACAGGCCACCACTGACAAAGCAGGTGCTCGCAGGGCAGTGGCCGCTCGAACGCGCCGCCCAGCCCGCTGCGGCCAGGCTCGACGAACTGGACCTCGACCTGCGGCTCGGGGTTGCGGCCACGGGTTTGAACGCGGACCGACGGTCCGTCTCGCTGAGCGATGGCAGCGAGCTCGAGGCCTCGGCCCTGGTGCTCGCGACCGGGTCCCACGCCAGGACCCTGCCGACGGGGAGCGGCCATGGTGGCCCCGGTGGGGGCGACGGCTCAGCCGCGCTGCCGTCGGGGGCATTCACCCTGCGCACGGGAGCGGACTGCGTCGCGCTCCTGGAACGGCTCGAGGCCGAGCCAGCCAGGGTGGTGGTGATCGGCGCCGGGTTCATCGGCGGTGAAGTGGCAGCAACGTGTGCCGGACGTGGGCTGACGGTGTCGATGCTCGAGGCCGCACCGGTGCCCCTGCAGCGGGTCCTCCCCGGCGGAGTGGGTGGTTTCGTCACAGAGCTCCACAGACGCAACGGCGTCGACGTGCGGCTCGGGGTGAGCATCGAGGCACTGAACCTGAACGGGGACGGATCGGTGCGTGGGGTTGCCCTCGGCGACGGCTCCAACCTCGAAGCGGAGGTGGTGGTGATCGGGGTCGGGGCCGCTCCCACGGTCGATTGGTTGGCAGATTCAGGACTTACCCTGCTCGAGCCGCACAGGGGAGGCGGAATTCTCTGTGACGAGACTCTCCTCGCCCACCCGGGGGTGGTGGCCGCAGGAGATGTGGCGGCCTGGCCGAATCCGCATTTCGGAGGTGAACTCATGCGGGTCGAGCACTGGGAGAATGCGGTCGACGCCGGCACCCATGCCGGCAGGCGGGCACTGGCCGAGCTCGGCGGGCGGGACGCATCCGGTGGCGGAGAAGCGGCGGAGGCAACCGTCGGGGCGTTCAGCTCGGTGCCGTGGTTCTGGTCGGACCAGTTCGACTCCAAGATCCAGATGGTCGGACGATGCGGGCCCGAGGACGAACCCGTCGTCGTCGCAGGGGATCTCACCGGGGACCGCTTCGTGGTCCTGTTCCGCAGGGGCGACCTGTGTACGGCGGCGCTGGGTCTCAACCGACCGCGACAGGTGATGCAGGCACGCATGAGGATGGCGGAATCGCTGGACTGGGATGGTGTCGCGGCACTGTTCTGAGGCAGGCTGAGGGTCCGGGGCGCACGTCCTGTCCGGGGCGCACGTCGTATCCAAGGCGCACGTCGTATCCAAGGCGCACGTCGTATCCAAGGCGCACAGCGTCGGCTATCGACCACGGAGGTCTGATGTTCGCAATCCTTCTCGGCGCCACGCTCGTCGTCGCCGTGGCCGACTGGGTTGCGGTGGCGACTGATCGCAGGCCGTTGGAGTTCGTGCTCAAGCCACTCACGATGGTCGTGTTGATAGCGGCCGCCCTGGCCATGTCGGACCCCGACCCCGAGATCGCCCGCTGGTTGATCGTCGGAGGTCTCGTGCTCTCCCTCGCGGGCGATGTCTTCCTGATGCTGGAGGACCACTTCATCCCCGGCCTCGCCTCGTTCCTGATCGCACACGTGCTCTACGTGGCCGCTTTCATCACGATGGGGGTCGTCGGCTTCCCCTTCGTCATCGGAGCAGCGCTGGTGGCGGTTCTCATCAGGGTCATCGGCGTGAAGGTGGTGGTTGCGGCCACTGAGAAGAACCGCTCCTACGGCCTTCCTGTCGCCGCATACATCCTCGTGATCTCCCTGATGGTGGCGTTCGCCATCGGAACCACGCGCTGGTGGGCGATAGCCGGTGCCCTGTTGTTCTACGTATCCGATGCCTGCATCGGATGGAGTCGTTTCGTGGGGGAGTTCCCGCACCAGAGAATCGCGATCATGACCACCTACCATCTCGGACAGGTCGGACTGGTCCTGAGCCTGCTGGGCGCAGCCTGAACGACTCGCCGACGACCGAAGTTGAGGATCCATGACGCTGATCGACACCGACTCCATCGATGAAGGGCTCCTGGCGGAACTGGTGGAGCTGCGTCGCAGGATCCACCGCCAGCCCGAACTAGGGCTCGACCTGCCGTTGACCCAGGAGGCGGTGTGCGCTGCGCTGGAAGGTCTCGGCCTGCAGGTGCGCACCGGTGACGGGCTCTCGTCGGTGGTTGCAGATCTCGACACGGGACGTCCGGGGCCCACGATCCTGTTGCGGGGCGACATGGACGCCCTCCCGATGCCCGAGGACACGGGCCTCGAGTTCGCCTCGCAGGTGCCTGGCCGCATGCATGCCTGCGGCCACGACGCCCACACCGCCATGCTCGTCGGGGCGGCGAAGGTACTGACCGCGCAGCGCGACGACCTGGTCGGCCGCGTCCGGTTCATGTTCCAGCCGGGGGAGGAAGGATCCGGCGGAGCCGCAATCATGATCCGCGAGGGCGTGCTCGATGGCGTGGACGCAGCTTTTGCCCTGCACGTGGCTCCGAATCTGCACACCGGGGCCCTGGCTCTGCGGTCCGGTCCGATGCTGGCCGCCACCGATGACTTCGAGATCACGATCACCGGGCGGGGCGGCCATGCATCGACTCCCCACTGGGCCGCGGATCCCGTGCCGGTGGCCGCTGAGGTGGTCCTCGCTCTGCAGTCGATGATCACGCGCACCGTGGACGCGTTCAACCCGGCGGTCCTCACGGTGGGTCACATCACGGCGGGGACCACCCAGAACGTGATCCCCGAGTCCGCAACCATGGGCGGCACCATCAGGACCGTCGACGAGATGGTTCGCCAGGCTGTGCGCGAGCGCGTCTCCCGGGTCGTGGACGGGGTTGCCTCGGCGCATGGATGCACCGCCTCGATCGACATGGTGCCCGGCTATCCGGTGACGCTGAACGACGAGCGGTTCGTCGGGTTCCTCACCGAGGTCGCCAGCGACACGTTGGGTGAACAGCGGGTGTTCGAACTGCCTGCGCCGGTGATGGGAGCCGAGGACTTCTCCTATGTGCTCCAGCAGGTGCCCGGTGCGATGGCATTCCTCGGGGTCTGTCCTCCCGACGAACCGGACCCGTTCGCGGCTCCGGCCTGCCATTCCAACCGTATGGTGCTTCACGAGGACGCGATGGCCATCGGGGTGTCGTTGCACGTGGATGTGGCCCGGCGGTTCCTGAACGACCCGCCACCCTCGATCGGTGGCTGAGCCGGTGAGCGGGCCGACCGGACGCTTCGGGCCTGCCTCGTGAGTTCGCAGGTGGAGTTGCGAGAGGAATGGGCACTTCGTCTCGCCCAACAGGGTGAGGCCTGTGGTGAACTGGGTTCGGATCTGTACCGCAGGCTCCTCGGACTCCTCGCCGAAGAAGTGCGTGTGGGTGCCACCACATGGGACGTGTTGGCATCAGCGGGGGATCTCCGCTTCGGTCAGGCCGGGCCGCTCCGGCTGCTGGGGGCGGCACATCGGCTCGCTCTGTCGGGGCAGGACCAACAATGGGCCGCGCTGTTGCCGAGCTGTGGTGGTCGGGTACCTGCCGATGACGGTGTGCTCCTGGTGCAGTGGCGGGCTCTGGTCGAGCGCCGACACGCGGACCTGGTCGAGGGGATGGGACGCGAGGTGCAGACCAACGAGGTCGGGCGGGCTGCCGGCCTCGCTCTGGCGGCGGCCGAGGCTCGCTTGGGCGAGGCCCGGCTGATCGAGATCGGCTCCTCGGGCGGGCTCAACCTGCGGCTCGACCGGTTCGAGATCGACCTCGCAGGAGTGGTGCTCGGCCATCCCGAGAGCCCGGTGCACATCAGACCCGAGATGCGCGCGGAGTTGGGTGGACTACGGCACTCCGGACTGGCTCTGCCGACGGTCACCGGGCGTGTCGGAATCGATCCGTTTCCGGTCGATCCCTCCTCCGAGGACGGGCGTCTGACGCTCAGGAGCTACCTGTGGCCCGACCAGGTGGAGCGCTTCGAACGCGTATCGGCTGCGATCGAGGTCGCTCGTCAGGTGCCTGCGGAACTACTCACCACCAGCGAGGATGCCGATACCGCGGAGGTTCTCGAATCGGTGCTCGACCGCGGCGGATCCAGCATCGTGATGCACTCGATCGTGTGGCAGTACATACCCACCGAGATGCGTTGGCGGATCACCGAGGCGATGGAGCGTGCGGGTTCCCGGTCGACGACCACGGCCCCGCTGGTGTGGATCCGTTACGAACCCGATGAGTGGGACCGGCGGCGCGCAGCGGTCTGGATGCGGCAATGGCCCTACGGCGGCGATCGGCTGGTCGCCCATGTGGACTTCCACGGCCGTTGGTTGGAACCTGTCTAGCGATTCTCTGGCGGGCCATCCTCGGCACCGATCCGTTCGGCCGCTGCCACGGAGGCCCACATGCGCTCCAGGTGCTGGGACATCGATCTGGCACCGGAGGGCAAGGGATTGGACCTGACGAACGACGCGACGTCTGCTGCCAGGGCCGGATCGGTGAAGCCGCGGATCCCGTCGAACATCCGAGGCAGCGCTCCGCTCGGGAAGCGCGTGCGCATCTGCTCGAAGTTCTCCGTGAGGAAGCGCCAGGCGAGCGGTCCCATCTCGGGGTTGGCCAGCGCTCTGCGCAGGACGTACGGGGCATCCTGGGTGCGCACCTCGGTCAGACACAGGTCCAGGGCACTGCGGAACTGTTCGGGGTCCACCGTGGCCACGAGCGCTCCGAGATGCCGCTGTTCATCCTGGGGCGTCGAAGCGTTCCTCCAGCGCCGCAGCACCTCGTCGTACTCCTCGGTGGTCGGCGAGTGCGCGACCACCTCGAGGGCCGCGGCGGTGACGGCGGTGTCCGGTGCCGCGGTGGACCCGACCGGCGAAGCGGAGGAAGCAAACAGCTGTCTCGCCTCTGCTGTGGCCGAAGGTTCCTCGCCCAGCACCGCCATCACCGACAGCAACGTTGCGGCCACCTCGCCGCGGCGGCCGCGGCTGTCCGCGGTGCTGAAGTCGTCGCGGGGTCCTCGCAGGGTCGAGCGGATCCAGTCCCGACGGCCGGGGCGCTGCTCGGGTGAGGAGAGTCTGAGCAGTTCCGCCAGGACCGATCCGATCCTGCGCCAGACCGACGGGTCGGTCTCGCCAGCGTCCACGGCTGCCCGGATGAGCCCGGTCACCTCCCCCGAGTGGAGGTGACCGGCGACCACTCCGAACCAGGTGTCGTCGAGGACCGAGAAACGCTCGAGCGGAGACTCCACCGCCCCGAAGACCCGTTCTCGCTGTGATCGGGGGAGAAGAACACGGTAGAAGCCGCTCCCGTTCACGTTGGGCCGAAGGAGTACGTCTTTCGAATCGAGGGGAATCTCGAGGGAGTCCTCGAGCAGGACCCGGTGCAGGGTCTGGTCGGTGGTCGCTGTTGCATCGGTGTCCGCCCGGCCGATCGACATCGTCATCGGCACCGGCCAGGTCGTGTCGGGGGCCACCCCGATCGTGTCGGTTGGCGCGGCGTCAGCGTCTTGCCGGTCCTGCTGGTGGTGCTGGACCTCGGAGTGCTGCTCGGCTGAGAGATAGAGCGCCTGCTGCTGGCCCAGCACGAGTGAATCACCGAGGGTCATCTCGACCAGCGGGTGGCCGCCGGTGAAGATCCAGGACTCGGCGATTCTTCGCACCGGCTCTCCGGTGGCCGCCTCGAGGGCGTCCCAGAGGTCGGTCGTGTCGGTGTTGGCGTGCGCATGGAGGCGCAGATAGGAACGGATCCCGTCCCGGAAGGCCTCAGCCCCGAGGTACTGCTCGAACATGCGCAGCACCGAACAGCCCTTCTCGTAGGTCAGGATGTCGAACATCGCCTCGGACTCCGATGCGGTCTCGACCTCGAACTCGATCGGACGCGTGCTCCACAGGGCGTCGGTCTCGAACGCAGCTGCGCGGGCCAGGCCGAACGTGGTCCAGACGTCCCACTCGGGCCTGAACGCATCACTGGCCGACACCTCCATGAACGTCGCGAAGGCCTCGTTGAGCCAGATGCCGTTCCACCATTTCATGGTGACCAGGTCTCCGAACCACATGTGGGCCAGCTCATGGTTGATCACGTCGGCGACGCGTTGCAGTTCCATCGGTGTGGCCCCATCGGGGTCCACCAGCAGCAGTACCTCGCGGAAGGTGATGCAACCCAGGTTCTCCATGGCACCGAAGGCGAAATCCGGTATGGCGACCAGGTCCACCTTGTCGCCCGGATAGGGCAGGTCGTAGTACTCCTCGAAGAAGCCGAGGGCGTGGGTGGCCACCTCGAGCGCGAACCCACACAGTTCGCGCTTGCCCGGAGGGTGGACCACCCGCAGCGCGATGTCACCGTCGCGACCGGGGACCGGATCACCCTCGGTGATCTCCAGTGGACCCACGACGACCGCCAGGAGGTAGCTCGACATCACCATCGTGGGCGCGAAACGGATCTCGACGCGACCGGCGTGTGCTGGATCGGATGCCGCACGGCGTTCGAGCTCCGCCCCGTTGGACACAGCGACCAGGGCTTCCGGTACGACGAGGGTGACCGAGAAGGTGGCCTTGAACTCAGGCTCGTCGAAACAGGGCAGGATGCGCCTGGCATGGGTCGACTCGCACTGGGTGACCGCGATCCGGCGACGCTCTCCGCCGAGGTCCATCTCAGAGACGTACAGCCCGACGAGGTTCTCGCAGTAGACACCCGAGTACTCGACGAACAACGTCGCCTCGCCGGCGGGGACCGGCTCGTCGAAACGCAGCTCCACCCATTCCCGCTCGACGTCGGTGGTCAGCTGCGGGGAGCGGGGTGCGGTGGTCCCGTCGAGCTCGAGGTGGACCGAGTGCCATTCGAGATCGAGGGAGTGCACGTGGAACACCGATGTGGGCTCCGCGACGACGATCCTCAGGGCCACCCTGCCGGCGAAACCGTCGGCGTCGGGGTCGACCTCCAGGTGCAGGTCGTAGTCGAGCGGCCGGACCGTGCTCGAGAGCCTGTGGGAGCCGTGATCCTGTGCCATGGGCCGCCAACGTAGCCCGGTCCGGTGACGACACCGTGCGCGCAGGGCCGCCGCAACGGAACCGGAGTCGTCAATCCGGGTGCCACAGCGGGTACCGTCGGTGCCGTGTACGAATGCTTCGATGTCTCCATCTCAGACGGTGTCGCCCACGTTCAGCTGAGCCGCCCCGACGAACTCAACACCATGGTTCCGAGCTTCTGGAGCGAACTCCCGGCGATCATCTCGGACCTCGACGCGGGGGCCCGGGCGCGCGCAATCGTGTTGTCATCGACGGGCAAGCACTTCTCCGCCGGGATGGACCTGTCGGTCTTCACGGGCGACAACTCGCTCGCATCGGGTGGCGGTGCCACCGAACAGGGTCGTCGGGCCTCGTTCCTGTGGATGATGGTGCAGCACCTGCAGGACTCATTCACCGCGCTGGAGCGGGCCCGCATGCCGGTGCTGGCCGCGGTACAGGGTGGTTGCATCGGCGGTGCTGTCGACATGGTGAGCGCAGCGGACATGCGCTACTGCACCTCCGATGCGTTCTTCTGCATCCAGGAGATCAACATCGGCATGACCGCAGACGTGGGCACCCTGCAGCGGCTGCCCAAGATCATCCCCGAGGGGATTGCACGCGAGCTGGCCTACACCGGTGACCGCATGCCTGCCGCCCGCGCCAAGGAGGTCGGGCTGGTCAACGAGGTGTTCGAGGACCACGGGTCGCTCGTCGAGGGGACCCTCGAGATCGCAGCGCGCATCGCAGCGCATTCCCCGCTGGCGATCTGGGGAACCAAGGAGGCGATCAACTACACGCGTGACCACTCGGTGGCCGACTCCCTGCGCCACATCGCCGGTTGGCAGTCCGGCATGTTCGTGGGCGGCGACATGATGGAGGAGTTCGCGGCGAAGGCCGAGGGGCGTTCCGCGTCGTTCGAGGAGATCCCGTCACGCCCGGAGCACCCCTGAGTCGAATCGTGGCGTCGAGCTCACGGCGTCGTCGTCGATGGGTCCATGTGCTGCCGTTCGTGGTGCTCACGTGTGTGCTCGCGGTGTTGCCCTCTGTGGGAGTCGGAGCCCAGGAACCGTCGCCGGAGCCCACACCCGAGGAGGCCCCGGTGGCCCCTGTGCGCGTGGCGGTGCGCGAGATCGCCCCGTTCGCCATGGTCGAGGACGGCGACTGGAGCGGATACTCGATCGATGCCTGGGAGGACGTTGCGGCCAAGGGCGACATCGACTTCGAGTACGTGGAGGTCGCAACGGTCCAGGAGCAGCTCGACGAGGTCAGTTCGGGTCGGGCCGATGCAGCCCTGGGTGCTGTTTCGGTCACGCGGCAACGGGAGCAGGTCCTCGACTTCACACACCCGTTCTACGACTCCGGAATCGGGATCCTCGTCTCGGACCAGGTGAATGAGCGCGGGCTCGGCGACCTTCTGGGTTCGATCCTGACGAGGGCCCTTCTCTGGCTGTTGGTGGTGTTCATCGTTCTCGTGGTGATCATGGGCCACGTCGTCTGGCTGGTCGAACGCCGGCGCAACAGCGATCACTTCCCCCACGACTACGCGCACGGCGTGGTGGAGGGAATGTGGTGGGCCGTGGTCACGATGACCACGGTCGGCTACGGCGACACGGTGGCGCGTACCCGGGCCGGACGGCTCGTCGCGGTCGTCTGGATGCTGGTGGGTCTGGTGCTGGTGGCCCAGTTCACAGCCGCGGTGACGTCTTCGCTCACCGTGGAGAAGTTCGACGGCGTGGTGCGCTCGATCGGTGATCTCTACGGCCGCGACGTCGTCACCGTCGCGGGGACCACTTCGCAGGACTACCTCGACACGCTCGACCTGCCCGCACTGGCTGTCCCGGACGTCGATGCCGCAGTGCAGGAGCTGTTGGAGGGCAGGGCCGATGCGGTCGTGTTCGACGAGCCGGTGCTGCGCTACCAGGCCCGGACAACAGCCAACGGCCAGGCCCACATGGTGCCGAAGACCTACCAACCACAGAGCATCGCAATGGCATGGCGTGATGGGGATCCGCACATCGAACAGGTCGACCTCGCTCTTCTCGGGATGCGGGAGGAGGGTGTCCTGGAGACACTCGACCAACAGTGGTTCGGCACCGAATGAGACTCGTCTGCGCCTCGTCGGAGCGGCCATCTAGCTGAGCGGAACAGGGTTCCGGTAGGTTCGCCGGGTGACCGACGCCCTGCTGATCGCACACATTGCGGTGTTCGGTGCCTGGTTCGGCACCGACCTGGCGACGTTCTACCTGTCGCGTCAGGTGCTCGACGCCACGGTCGTGGTTCCGACACGTGCACACCTGGCCAAGGTCATGTTGGGGGTGGAGGTGATCGCCCGCTTGTGCCTGCCGACCACTCTGGTCCTGGGGCTCACCCTGTCGATCGATCTGGGATACGTGAGCTGGCAGCAGTGGTGGATCTTCCCGATCTGGCTCACCGGGGTGCTCTGGGTGGCGATGGTGTGGGCGATACACCGCGACGGTGGGACCGGAGGCCCCGCGACCAGCCTCACCGGACTGGATCTGTGGCTCCGCACCCTGGTCTGTCTGGCCGTGCTCGCCGCGGGCGTGGCAACGGTCGTCGCGGACGTGCCGTTCACCGGTGTGTGGTTGGGCGTGAAGCTGCTCGCATTCGGCACGATCATGGCGATCGGGATCCGCGTCCGGTTCCTGTTGCGCCCCTTCGCTGCTTCGTTCGCCCGTCTGGTCAGCGCAGGGTCTTCACCCGAGGCCGAATCGGCGGTTCGCAGAGCGCTGCGGAGGGCCTACCCCTATGTGATCTCGATCTGGGTGATGCTGCTTCTGGCGGTGTCGATGGCGGTCATCAAACCGGTGTGAATCCACCTGCCGCGGTGCTCCCTCGGCGGAACTAGTTTCTGTGCCGGAGGTGGACGAGTGCCTGGTGGGCTCCCCGGTCTTCAAAACCGTGCGGCATCCGGTGTTCGGGTGCGGGGGGTTCGATTCCCTCCTGCCTCCGCCACCAGTACCCACCGACATCAGCGCCCACCGCCAGGACCGACCGCCAGGACCGACCGCGACAGTCTCGGGACCGTTTCGTTCCCCGGAGGACAATGCAGACCGAACCGATGTCCATCGACCAGCCCGGCGCGCCGGACCTGCGTCTCACCATGCACGCTCCCGGCGCGGGGTGTGGGTGCAAGCTGTCGGCGTCGGAGCTGCAGCAGCTGCTCGGAGCGGTCAGCGCATCTGTTCCGGCTGACCCCCGCGTGCTGGTCGGCCCCGAGCTCTCCGACGATGCAGGCGTGTTCGATCTGGGTGACGGCCGGACCCTGGTGCAGTCGGTAGACGTGTTCACCCCCGTGGTGGACGACGCCTTCGACTGGGGCAGGATCGCGGCGGCCAACGCGCTCAGCGACATCTACGCCATGGGGGCAACACCGGTGACAGCACTGCAGATCCTTTGCTGGCCGCGGGATCTCGACGCCGGTGTGGCCGCGCGGGTCCTCGACGGGGCAGCGGAGGTGCTGGGCACCGCGTCGTGCTCACTGCTGGGGGGACACTCCATAGACGACCCCACGCCGAAGTTCGGGCTCTCCGTCACCGGGCTGGGTCAAGGGCCGGCGCTCACGAATGCAGGGGCGGTTCCGGGCGACGCCCTGGTGCTCACCAAGGCTCTCGGTACCGGAGTGGTGACAGCCGCCAACGCCGCGCGGGCCGTCGAGGATGAGACCCTTGCCGCTGCGGTCGAGTCGATGGCACGGCTCAACGCTGATGCAGCGGAGGTCGCCCGAACCCTCGGAGCGCACGCGGTGACCGACGTGACCGGGTTCGGCCTGGTCGGCCACCTCCACGAGATCTGCCGTGCTTCTGGAGTGTCGGCCGACATCCATGCGGAGCTGCTGCCGGTGCTTCCGGCGGTTCGCTCACTGATCGAACAGGGCCACCTGAGCGGCGGTACCCGACGGAACCGGGCGGACGCGCTCGCCGGCGGCCTCAGGAGTGCCGATCCCGAGTCGGTGCACACATGGTTGGCCTGCGACGCGCAGACCTCCGGAGGTCTGCTGGTGGCGCTGGATCCCGTGGCGGCCGTCGCCGCGGTCGACGAGCTGCGCGGCAGGGGACACCCGGCGACGTTGATCGGTGAGCTGAACCGATGTGGTGCCGACGGGGCAGTGGTGCGGATCAGGGACGGATCGCAGCGGTACGTTCCGTGAGACCGCCCAGCGTCGAGCGACTGTCACGACAGGTGGAGGAGGCGCTGGGTAGCGCCGGGACATCACGATCGGGTCCGCTGGTCCGGGCGGCGGCGAGACGTGTGATCGAGTCGCAGCGTCGGGCCGGGGGCCTGTCCGACACAACTGCGGAGAGCGCCGCCCTGGAGACCGCTGACCTGGAGACCGCTGACCTGGAGACCGCTGACCTGGTGGCCGCGACCCTGGCCGAGCTCGAGCGCGTCTCTCCGGCGCGCAGGGTGATCAACGCCACCGGGGTGCTGCTGCACACGAACCTCGGTCGTGCCCCGCTGGCGCTGGAACAACTCTCGGACCCGGGGTCATCCGCGGTCGGCTACTCGAATCTGGAGTTCGATCTGAACACCGGACGCCGCGGGGCGAGGTCGGTGGGCCTCGAGGCCTCCCTGTGTGCCCTGACCGGTGCGGAGTCGGCCCTGGTGGTCAACAACAACGCCGCAGCGGTCCTGCTGGCGGTGTCGGGACTGGCCGCCGGTCGCGAGGTGGTGGTGTCCCGCGGCGAGTTGGTGGAGATCGGAGGATCGTTCCGGATCCCTGATGTGATCACCCAGGGCGGTGCCCGGCTGGTCGAGGTGGGCACCACCAACCGCACCCATGTGGCCGACTACCGGGGCGCGTTGGGTGATGACTGCGCTGCGCTGCTGTCGGTCCACCGGTCGAACTTCGAGATCGTGGGCTTCACCTCGGGCGTATCCTGCGGACAACTGGCAGAGGTGGCGCGCCTCGGCGGCGTCCCCTTGGTGGTCGATCTCGGCGGTGGCCTGCTGGACTCCCGTTGCGGCTGGATCGACCGCAGCCCACCGGCCTGGCTGGCTGACGAACCGGCGGTGCGTCAGACGCTCGCCGCCGGTGCGGATCTCGTCACCTTCTCCGCCGACAAGCTCCTCGGCGGACCCCAGGGCGGGATCATCCTGGGCAGCCGACGGTTGGTCGACCGACTTCGGAGGCACCCTCTGGCGCGGGCGCTGCGACTCGACCCGCTGAGAGCCGAGCTGCTCCAGAGGACCGTCGACTCCTACCTGGGTGGGACTGCGTGCAGCGACATCCCCCTGTGGCGCATGGCAACGATTCCGACCGAAGAACTGGCCGAGCGAGCCGACAGGATCCTCGACCAGCTCGAGGACGGCGGCGAAGGTGCCCCACACGGCGCGCCGGAGTGCTCGGTGGTGGAGATCGCCGGCACCATCGGTGCCGGCGCAGCTCCCGGATCGGCGATCCCCGGGGTCGGGATCCAGCTGGAGACCAATGGGGCCACCTCGGCCGACGGGATCCTGCGCAGGCTCAGGTCCATGAGCTCCCCGGTCGTGGGGGTGGTGGGGCAGGACTGCGTCAGGCTCCACCTGCGCACGGTCGACCCCGAGGACGATCGCGCCCTGGTCGGTGCCCTGCGCCATGTGACCTCCGGGCAGTGAGGTCGGGCAGCGAGGTGGGACACCTGGGTGGGTCATCGAGAGGGCCTCGGTGATCCTCGGCACCGCCGGGCACGTGGACCACGGGAAGTCCACCCTGGTGCGGCTGCTCAGCGGAACGGACCCCGACCGCTGGGAGGAGGAGCAGCGGCGTGGGCTGACCATCGGTCTGGGGTACGGATTCATCGATCTTCCGGGGGTGGGTTCCGCGGCGATCGTCGATGTTCCCGGGCACAACAGGTTCCTGCCGGCCATGTTGCAGGGGGCCCACGGCGTCGACATCACCCTCCTGGCGGTGGCAGCGCACGAGGGGTGGATGCCCCAGACAGCGGAGCACGTGGCGATCCTCGATGCTCTCGGCACGAGGAGCGGCGTGGTGGTCCTCACGCACGCCGATCGCGTCTCCGATGCTGATCTGGTGGCGCTCGTGGGTGACCTGCAGGAGAGGCTCGAGGGCACCTTCCTGGCTGCTGCGGTGTCCGACCCGAGCGAGGTGGTGAGGGTGGACGGGACCAACGGATCGGGGATGGTGGAGCTCCGCCACCGCCTCGGCTGCGTCGCCTCCGAGGTGGCAACGGGTCCCGCCCATGCAGGTTGGATGGTCGGATCCGGACGACCGAGGCTCTGGGTCGACAGGTCCTTCCTGCTGGGTGGGGTCGGTCGTGTCTGCACCGGCACCCTCACGGGAGGCTCCCTCGCCGTCGGTGACCGCATCGAGGTGGTTCGCTCCCGCTCACGCGGCGGTCCGTCGACCTCCGCCACCCGGGTGGACTCGATCCAGGTGCACGGGGACGAAGCGGATGTGGCCCATTCGGGCACGCGCGTCGGACTGCGTCTTGCTTCCTCCCGGATCGTCCCTGAGGTGGGCGATGCGTTGGTGCACCGGTCGCAGTGGGGTGGCGGTCGTCATCTGCACGCGGCGCTCCGACCATTCCAGCAGGGATCCAGCGGGCCGGTCCGGGAGCTGAACCAGCGACGTGGCTACGACCTGGTGGTAGGCACGGCTCGCTGGCCCGTGGAGCTGCGACGTTCGCCCAGGGTGCCGGGCCCGCTGGTCGTTGAGGGCTCGGAGGAGCGATGGTCACCGGTGCGCCTGCACAGCGCCCATGAGATCGGCCCGGTGGCGCCGGGGGACCGTTTCGTGCTCATCGACAGCTCGACCGCCCGAGCGGTCGCCGGCGGGGTCCTGTTGGCGGTGCACGACACCGTGGTCCGACTCGGTGCCGACGAGCTCGGAACGCGACTGGGTGCGGTGCTATCGGCAGATACAGCGGCACTGACAGACGCTCTGCTGGCCGAGCGGCGCGGCACCGCGCCAGAGGCGGTGATCGTGACCGAGGTCGGGTCGATCGCGGATGGCATCCCGACCGACGGACGACATGCATTCCACCCGGAGCTGTTGACCGATCTGCGTTCTGCGCTGTTGGGCGAGATGGCCGCACCGAACGGGTTCGGGGGGATTCGCGTCGGGACGGATCCGGCACGTCGTCGCGTCGTGGCCGACCTGGTCGCACAGGGCCGGGTGGTGGTCTCCGACGGCCTCGTCAGAGTGTCGGGAGGCGAGGACCCCAGCGACCGCATCGAGGTTCTCGCCGGTGGTCGACTGTGGCGTCGGGCGGAGCTCATGGGGGTCCTGCGCCAGGCCGGGCTGCCCGAGGAGACCTTGGCGTCGGCCACCAGGAGCGGGAGCCTGGTCTGTGTGTCGCGATCGAACACCCGGGGAGGTGCCGGAGACTCGGGTAGGGGGTCGGCGAGACGCCCGGGTGCCACCGAGCGACTCGTCGGTCGGGCGACGATGGATCGTTTCGCACAGTTGGTGGCCGACCGTCTGGCCGAGTCCGCGGCGACATTGGCGGAGCTACGTGACGCGCTCGGTCTCTCGCGCAGTGATTCGCTGGCGGTGCTCGAACACCTCGACCGCACCGGTGTCACGTTGCGAAACGGGGAGGTCCGGACAGCGGGTCCGAACGCGCCGAAGCCACGGCCTCGGGCCCGTCGTCCGGGAACCGGTTGACGTGCCGGGCTGGCAGATCAGTCAGCAGGGATCAGTCAGCAGGGATCAGTCAGCAGGGTCGATCGCGATGGTGGCCGCCACCATCGCAGCCGCCCTCGAGAGTCGGTCGCGCCTGCGATGACTTCCGATCGCCACGTAGAGACAGAACGCCCGTCCGCCAACCGAGTAGAACTGCTGGTGGCCGGACTGGCCCTGGATCGGTCGGTGCATGTTCTCGCGTTCGAACGCTCCACCGTGGATCGTGCGCGGACCGACGTGATCGAACAGTGGGGTGCCCGCCGAGGAACGGTCGTACTCCACCAGCGCAACGAACACGTCGTCAGGGCCCATGTTCATCAGGAAGTCGCCTCCGAAGTCGCCGCGCACCGCTGGCAGGGCGAAGCTGGCGACGTGCAGCACCGGGTTGACCGTGCCCCCCGAGTCCTCATCCGCGTCAGCCGAAACAGCGAGGCTGCGCGAGATTGCGCCGTCCCATCCGGTGGGAACGGTCACCCGGAGTCCATGTGCACTGAGGGTTCGACTCATGCGATTCCTTCGGTGATGAGAGCGGCGACAGCCACCAGTCCGAGTGTGGTCAGCAGCCAGGATGTGAGTCGCGCCGACCGTTGCGCTCCGGTGCCGATCCGGCGGTGCAGCGCTGCGAGCGAGTCGGTGTCGACCGCGCTGCGGGCGACGAGGAGTACGAGGCCCCGTGCAAGGCCGAAGGTGGCGCCGACGATCACCGATGAGAGAGGCAGGGGCCATGGCGCGGCTGCATCGGCCCCGCCGCTCGAGAGGATGATCGCCGCCACGACGGTCCACATGGACCAGGAGGTGATGATCGTGACCAACCCGAATCCCAGTTGGGTGCCGAACCCGAATCCGTAGACCCAGCCCCGATAGGCGGTCAACCAGTTCTCGTTGACCTGTCGGGGAATCGACGGCGGAGCCGGCCCCCAGCGGTCGGCCGCGGCGCCGCCGAGCAGGATCAGCGCCAGCACGGCCAGGGACACCGTCGGGGTCAGGAGCCCGGCGAGTGCGGTCAACGGGGAGGCCAACAGACCGAGCAGCGCGCCACCGAGCAGCGACCCCACCACGTATGCCGAGGTCGTCAGGGTCCATGAGTTGCCCTTGGCCCGCTCACCGAGCGGAGTGATGCTGGACAGCATCGATTCACCTCAAGGCGACCAGCTGGAACGCACCGCACCGATCACTGCGGTCGCGATACCCAGGGCCAGGACGGTTTCGGAGGTGTTCAAGGCGAGCCTTCCTCGGCTCGGTCGGTGACGGGCGAAGCGACGCCTGGATCGGATGCCTCTTCGGGTCCGGGGGCCAGGCCCACATCAGCGGCGGTGTGGGTGAGACGCGGATCCCCGGGCCGGATGCCCGCGGCCAGCAGGTCAGCGTCGATCCGGTCGCGGTTGCCGGTCAGCACCGACCGCCGCGAACGCGCCCCGGTCTGCTCGGCGGGGGAGTCGATGGCGTGAAGGGCTGCGTCCTCACGGGCGCGTTCGAGCAGCGAAGCAACCTGGGACCACTGTGCAGCAGCTCCCTCACCGACCACGCGGCCCCCGACCACCAGGGCGAAGTAGGGGGCCACGGGCACCCCGAAGTCCTCCCAGGCGTCGGTGGACATGACCACGGGCACCTCGTCGGGCGCCAACTCAGCGATCCTGGCGGGTGACTCCGATTCGACCCCGTGGGTGACCACGACCACCCGGGTGCCATCGGCGAGCAGACCCTCGTCGAGTTGTTCTCCCGAGGCGAATGCATCCCAGAAACGGTGGCAGGTGGTGCATCCGCTGGACAGGAACGCCACCAGGACATCCCCGGAGTTGGTCCCGATCGTCGTGGCATCGCCCTCGGGCGTGATCCCACTGATGTCGGCCGCTGCGTGCCCGAGAAGGTCCGCAGGGGCCGGGACCCCCGCAACCGTGCCCGCGTCCGCGACCGGATCACCGCCGGTCATCCGCCGCCGCCCGGCCGGCGCCCGGTCGGTCGGGTCGGTTCCGTCGGCGTCCGGATCCAGGCTCACGCCGAGTTCCTCGAGCGCCCGCAACACGTCCGCGTGGCTGCGCAGCAGGCTGATCACCAGTGCAGCCAGCAGGCCGACGGTGAGGGCGAGCAGCGCCACTACGACTGTCACTGCACCTCCAGGCGAGCCGATGCCAACAGCACCGGCACCGTGCGAGGGCCGTCCAGGGTGGCCACGACATCCACCTCGTGGATGCCCGGCGCCACGGCGAGCACCTCGGTGGTACCGGCCGAACCGGGACGGATCGAGGCCCGGTAGTCGCCATCGACCAGGACCCGCAGAACTGCATTGGTGTTCCCGTCGACGCGTGTCACCTGTGTGGCGCTGAGCGAGATGCCGCCCGGTACGGTCGAGAGATCGGTGACGGCCCCGAGGGTGGTCGCTGCCACGGCGGTCTCCATGCAGCCCAATGGTCGGTTGCTGCCACCGCCGATGTTCATGGCGGTGGCGCAGACCTCATGTGTCCCGGGGTCGAGATCGGTGAGCGTCACATCGAACCCGTGTCCGTCGTGTCCGTCGCCCCGGGCAGCGTTGGCCGGGTGGGTGCCGGCATCGGTTCCGTCGACGGTGAGCTTCACAGTGATGGCTGCGGTCGTATCGGCATCGGAGGCCCAGCCGGTGGCACGAATGGTCCCGGGTCCCGTGGAATTGACCGATTCGAGCGCCCCTGAAGGGTTGGCCGGTATCACCACGTCACGACATCCCAGGTCGACGTCGGCGCCCGCGTTGATGTTGAGGGCTGTCACGCAGATCCGGTGTCGACCGGGCGCAAGTGCGATCTTCTCGTCGAAGCCGTACTTGCCGCCCAGATGGGGATAGGCCTGTTCCACATCGCTGCGGTAGCGGGCCGCGGTGACGGTCCTGACCGTTCTCCCGTTCACGCTGATCCGTACCCTGGACGATGCGAACGCATCCACGTCAACCGCGAAACCCACCACCCGTGCACTCCCCTTGGATGCATTGAGTGCCGGCGCGGTCCCGGTGACGCTGTCGAAGTGCCCGAAGGTCTGGCCCGTGACCGTGATCATCTTGTGGCCGATCCAGGTGGAGCCCTGGCCGGAGGTATCGACCGCTGCTACCGAGATCAGCTGCTCGCCGGGACAGAGGCGGAGGAACGAGTCGAAGCCGTGGTTCGGGCCCAGTGTCGGGTAGCTCCTCACGAGGTCCGGTCGTGGGAGGTCGGCCCGCACGATGGTCTTCGGCTGCAGGCACGAGTAGATGACCACGGCTATCGGCGCAGCGGTGGCGGGGTCGACCGCCCATCCGCGCACCCGCACGCCTCCGGGTACCACTCCTATGAGGTCGGTCTTGCCCGAGGCGTCCACGGCCAGGCACGGGCGGTGGTGGTAACGGGTCTTGTTGTCGGTGCGGACCGCCGTGGTGCACGAACCATCGATCATCCAGGGCTGGGTGCAGGTGACCACCCGGCACACGATCGGCCCCACGCAACGAACATGTTGGTTGCACTGGCCGTAGCGGAACCCGGTGCAGCCGGTCTTGCGGTTGTTGCAGTTGCCGTGCGCACATCCGCACGGGGTACCCGAACAGGATCCGGCACAGATTCCGTTCCCGCCACATCCGCAGCCCCCGCAGGCAGCGTTGCAGTCCATGTAGTAGCGCGGACCGCCACCGCAGAAGCTGTGTCCGTCGACCTTCCACCAGCCGGCCAGAAGGGTTCCAGAGGGGCACCTGTTGGCGCCGTAGATCGCGCAGCAGAACTCGGTGTAGCCGTCGTTGCAGAGAGCGCCTCCGCCGCAGACCGCCGCATAGGCCGACATCGGACGCAGCACCCAGTCGGTGGGTGCGACAGCCAGCGCCGTGCCCGCCATCGCCCCCCGACGAAGCAGTCCCCGGCGGTCGACCTTCCGGCGCAGGAAGCCCCCGATGCGTGCGGCCAGCCGTCCCCTCCGCGCTGTTCCCGCCGGGACTGCTGTGCCCGAGGGAACCGGTGTGCGGTTGGGAGCTGCTGTATCGGCGGGAACTGCTGTGCCGGCGGGAACTGCTGTGCTCGCGGTCATCGTTGCCGCCGAAGGTCGGCCCGGATCGTGCGCAGGTCGGCTCCCGTGCTGAGCAGCTCTGCCAGCATCACTGCTGCGAGTAGTGCCAGTGCCACCGCGAGGACGCGCTCGTTGGGGTCGGGTCGGAACCAGGTGAGCCCGGACGACGCAGCGGCGGCGCCCGCAACAGCGCTCGCAGCGAAGGCCACGTTCACGACCAGGTGGGTGATGCCGGGTTTCACGGGTTCCACTCCGAAACATCCACAGTCCGGCTCGCGACGGAGGATCGCCACGGACAACGAAGCCGCGAGGAGGCAGTACATCGCCGCCATCGCCACCAGCGCCGCGGTTTCCGGCGCGACCAACACCCAGGCGCCGACACCGATCTCGAGCACACCGAGTGGACGAGCCATCCCGGAGGGGATGAAGGGCACGCTGACCGCACCGGAGGTCTTGGGGATTCCCGCCACCACGAGCAGGGCAGCGCCGACGGCCGACGCGATCCAGATCACCGAGGTCATCTTGTGGTACCTCTTGCCCCGTCCCCCATGGGGACGACGCTACACGCGGTGCCTCACCTGGTCACGGGACGAGGTCCCGCAGCGGATCCATCAACGGAGCGAGGTCGCGGAGCTCTTCCAGCACGGCAACCGTCGAGATCAGCGAGTCGCGGGCCGCTGGTGCGAGGAGTCCTGCGGTGTTGTCGGAGAACTTCGTGCACAGTTCCTCGGTGGACAGGGGCCGGCGCGCCCCGCCGCGGTTGGCCATCACCGCGGCGCGGAGTTCCTCACCCGAGGTCGTGGTGACCGTGAGCACGGCTGGGAACTGATGTGGATACACGGCGTCGCAGCTCTCGTCGGGGCCGACGGTGATCCTCGACATCAGCGCCATCAGATCTGGATCATGCACCCGGGCATCGTCGAAGTCCCCGAGGCCGAGCCCGAGGCCGTCGCCGCCGGTCAGGGCCGCTGCCACGGCGAAGGGTCCGGAGAACTGCGCCTGGTATCCGGTCTCCGGTCGCTGCTTGGCCGCCAGCGGCTCACCGATGGTGCGAACGGTGGCCGAGGCCACTCCGAGGTGCGCGGACCGGACCTCCGCAGGCACCAGGCCCGCTTCGCGGAGCTGGATGGCCGCGTCGACCGCGGTGTGGGTGTAGTGGTTCGCCGGATACGGCTTGAAGAAGATGTCGGCGACGCACCACTCGTTGGTGCCGGGGTCGTCGTCGAATCCGGCTAGCACCTCCTGTGGGCGGGCCTGTTCACCCAGGAAGGCCTCGAACAGACCGAACCTCCCCTCGAACACGGTGGGAGGTCCACTCAATCCCCGAGCGACGAGCTCCGAGGCGGTGATGCCGGCATGCGCGGCCCAGCCACAGTGGATCCGCTTGACCGTGCCCCCCGTGCGGTTCGCCTCGATGATTCCCGACGACATCGACGCTGCCACACCCATGGCATCCGCGATTCCGGCCGCGTCGAGTCCCGCGAGCTTGGCCGCCGCGGCTGCCGAGCCGACAGCGCCGCAGATCGCCGTAGCGTGCTGGCCCCTGTCGAACCACACGTTCTGGCGTCGCTCGCCGTCGTAGCCGGCCATGCCGATGCGAACCGTGACCTCGAGGCCGACCGCGACCGCCGCGACCAGTTCCGCTCCGCTGCGCCCGTGGGCCTCCGCGGCAGCGAGCGCCGAGGGAACCACCGACGCGGAGGGGTGCAGGATCGAGGGCAGGTGGGTGTCGTCGTAGTCGAGGCTGTGTGCCAGCGTGCCGTTGAGCAGCGCGGCCGAGGACGCGGGCAGCCTCACCCCCGCTCCGATGGCGCTCGACTGCGGGCGACCTCCCTGGTCGGTCACGTGATCGCGGACAGCGTGAGAAGTGTCCAGCTCCGTGGCGCGCACGCAGATCCCGAGCACGTCCAGGATCCGCTCGGGCACCGATGCGCGATGGCGTTCGGGGAGGTTCTCGGCGTCGGTGGCGAAGGCGAGCGAGGCGAGGTGTTGGGCGATGGTCTGCCCGGCATCCTCGGTCACTGCGCGGCCACGATTGCGAGTGGTCGTGCCGGTGCGCCGGTGGCGCCCACGATGTTGAGGTGTGCGAGCACGAACATGAACTCGTGCACCCCGGCCCGTGCCGGGCCCTCGAGGTCGAGTGTCTCGATGATGGGTATTCCGGCCTCGACGAGCAGGACACGATGTGCCGGCAGGGATGCGTGGCCGTTGCCCGGAGCGAGCATCTCGAACGCGATCGTGTCCGCGCCGACCGCGGTCGGCTCCGCGGCGGCGAGCCACTCAGCGCCCGCTTCGGAGACCCCCGGTACGCCGGAATCGGCGCCGACGTAGGCCGGGCCCTGATCGAACAGCGACCCCCAACCCGAGCGGATCAGCACGGTGTCCCCCCGGCGGATCTCGAGCTGCTGGTGTTCCAGGGTGCGCTCGAGGTCCTCCACGGTGATCTCGTAGCCGCCCGGGAGGTGCCCGGTCGCCTCGGTGGCATCGCCACCGATGGTGGTGGCGACGTCGAGCAGCAGGCCCCGCGACACGATCGGGGGGATCGTGTGCACGCCTGACTCCAGGAACTTGCCTCCGCGCTGGGAGTCCTCGGCGCTGAGGCCACCGTGGAGCAGTCCGTCCTGGCTCACGTGTGCGAGCGCGTCGATGTGGGTGCCGACGTGGCACCCGAGCGAGATGATGTCGGCCGCAGCCGACCCACCACCGTCGCGGACCATGTCCCCGTGACGCCGGTCCAGCGCATGGCGGAAGGCCGGGTGGTTGGGCGACTGGGCCATCCCGTGCGTGTAGGGCCGACCGAGGTCGAACACCGCGGCACCTGCCGACATGGCGTCGAGGAAGGGGTCGGTGCCGGTGGATGCGTTCATCTGTTTCGGTTCAGCTGCAGATGCCACGTCTGCGCAACTCCTCGATCTCGTCGTCGGTCATCTGGGCTTCGTTGGAGAGGATCTCGTCGGTGTCAGCTCCCACGGCCGACCGTCCGGGGTGGTCGATCCCCCCGGGCGTGGCCGACATGCGGAACAGCGGGCCCGGCATCCGCAGTGACCCCAGGTCTTCGTCGGGCACCTCCGGGATCATGTCGAGCGCCTCCACCTGTGGGTCGGCGAGGAGGTCCTCCGCGGTGTAGACCGGCGCCACCGCGGCATCGGCTTCCTCGAAGGCAGCTATCACCTCGTCCGCGGTGCGTTGCGCGATCCACTCCGCCACATGGCCGTCGAGCAGGTCAACGTGCTGCGCCCGGCCCCGGGCGGACGGGAACCAGTCGGTGTCGATCACCTCGGGGTGTCCCACCAGGCGCATCACCCGCTCCGCGATGGGTGTGGCGGAGGTACTGATGGCCAACCAGCGCCCGTCGGCGGTGAGGTAGGTGTTGCGGGGCGCGTTCGAGGTGCTCCGGTTGCCGTTGCGTTGCTGGAGTTCGCCCGTCTGGTCGAACACCGTCGGACCGGGTCCCACGGCGCACATCATGGGTTCGAGCAGGGACACGTCTATCTGCTGGCCCTCTCCGCTGCCCCCGGGTCGGTCGCGGTGCCAGAGGGCCATCATCGTCGCGGAGCTGGCCGAGATCCCTGCGATCGAATCAGCGAGACCCATGGAGGGGAGCGTCGGTGGTCCGTCGGCCGAGCCGGTGATCGAGGCGAATCCGCTCATGGCCTCCGCGAGGGTGCCGAATCCCGGTCGGTCGCGGTACGGGCCCGACTGGCCGAACCCGGTCACCCGCACCAGCACCAGCCTGGGATTGATCTCGTGGAGTACCTCCCAACCGACTCCCCAGCGTTCGAGGGTGCCGGGACGGAAGTTCTCGACCACGACGTCTGCCTCGGCAGCCAGGCGTTTGAACACCTCGGCGCCGTCGGGGTCACCCAGGTACAGCCCGATGCACCGCTTGTTGCGTGCGACGATCCGCCACCAGAGGCCGTGGCCGTCCTTCTGCGGTCCGTGCGTGCGGAACGAGTCCCCCCGCGAGGGGTGCTCCACCTTGATCACGTCAGCGCCGTAGTCACCGAGGACCTGGGCGCACAGGGGACCGGCCAGGACGGTCGACAGGTCCAGCACCCTGAGCCCGTTCAGGGGACCCGACCCGGAGGTTCGCTCGAGGTCGTCCTCCGGGGTGCTCTGCGGATCTGTGTGGTCTTTCATGTCACCGGTGGGCTTCATCGCACCCTTCACCGGCCGGTTCGCCGACAGGTGTCTGTTCCGCAGAGCGGAACGCTATTCCAAGTGTGGCCCGTGGAGCGAGCGGGCGTCAACGCAGCCATCGGTGTCATGGAACGGTGTTCCACTACGTTGTGAGCTACGACGGACCAGGGGTAGGCGAACCACATGCCAACGGAGAACAACAGGACGGGCGAACGCAACGTGGCCGCGATCGAGCGCGCCGCCGATGTGCTGTTCCTGTTCGCCAACAGTGACAACCAGACCCTGGGTGTGACCGAGATCTCCAGCACACTGGACATCTCCAAGGCGGTGGTGCACCGGATCCTCGCCTCACTGCGCGACCGTGGGCTGGTGGCCCTGGACGAGGAATCCAGGCGGTACTCGCTGGGTCCGGCGGTGCTGGTGCTCGCCGATGCCTATCTGGACGGGATCGACCAGCGATCGATTGCCGCAGCTGCGATGCGGCGGCTGTGCACAGCGACCAACGAGACGGTGACGATGTCGGTTCTGACCGGTGGCCGGCGGGTGTACGTCGACCAGGTCACCCCACCCATGGAGGTGAAGATGACCGTGCAGGTAGGGGCGTCCTACCCGCTGCACGCCGGCGCCTCCTCGAAGGCCTTCCTGGCATTCGAATCACCCGAGGTCCGCGACCAGGTGCTGTCCGGCGACCTGCCCGCGGTCACCTCCGAGACGATCACCTCACGCTCCGATCTGGAACGCGAGCTGGCCGAGGTCCGCACCCGGGGTTGGGCGGTGTCCCTGGGTGAGCGCGAGTCGGGTGCCGGCTCCGTGGCGGCCCCCGTTTTCGACCAGGGAGACGTGCCGGTCATGGTGCTGTCGGTCTGCGGGCCGGTCGAACGTTTCCGTGACCGGGTCGAAGAGGTTGCGGGTCTGCTGCTCACCACCACCGAGGAACTGAGCAGGCAGTTCGGGCACAGGGAACCCTCGCCGGCCGGTCACTGACCTGCCGACCTGCCGAGCCGCTGACCCGCTGACCCGCCGACCCGCCGACTTGCCGACCTGCCGAACGGGGACCGCTCAGCGGATACCGCAGGCCCGCCGGTGTTCGGCATAGCGCTCCACCTCGGCGACGTCGAGGCAGAACCTTCCCCGATCCGATTCCGCTGGGATCACACCGGCCGACACGAGACGTCGCACCGCGGCCACGGTCAGCCCGAGCCGGTGGGCGGCTTCGAGTTGTGAGCACCGCTGGCGTCCTCGCATGTTCTGGGCTTCGGTGTGCCGGTGGCCGGGCTTGTGCTTTATGGGCCATTCGGCCTATTGCGATCCCGCGGTCGGTGGCCACCGGGCGCAACCGCGGGCGGGCCCCATGACCCGGTGTGGGCCGACCGGGCCGCCGAGTTCCAGCCACTAGCGTTGCGCCGATGACCGATACCGGCCCGACAGCACCATCGGCCGCGATCGGCACTGCGGCGGCAGCCTCCTGCACACCGGCGGAGCTGGCGGACCGGCTCGCCACGAGCATCACCGAGGGCCTCGGCCCCGACGCCGCAGCACGGCGGTTGGCCGAGGTCGGCCCCAACGAACTGCTCCAGGCTGAGCCGGTGCCGGCCTGGAAGCGCCTGCTCGAACAGTTCCGCAACGTGCTCACCTACGTCCTACTCGCCGCAGCGGTGGTCTCGGCCGCCGTGGGGGACCTCAAGGACCCGGTCGTCATCCTCGTGGTGCTGCTGGTAAACGGTGTGTTCGGCTTCTTCCAGGAGAACCGGGCCGACGCCGCCATGGAGGCTCTGGGCGAGATGCTCAGGCTCGTGGTGCGGGTGCGCCGCGATGGAGAGTTGCGCGAGGTTCCCGCGAGCGACCTGGTTCCCGGAGATCTGGTCGTGCTCGATGCCGGTGACCGTGTCCCCGCCGACGGGAGGTTCGTCGCCACCAACAACCTGGGGGTGGAGGAATCGCCGCTGACCGGTGAGTCGGTTCCGGTCGACAAGCACACCGCCACGATCGAGCCCGAGGCCGCCGGGTCGATCGGGGATCGCTTCAACTGCGGGTTCATGAACACCACCGTCGTGCGTGGTCGTGGTGAGCTCCTGGTCACCGCCACGGGCATGTCCACCGAGGTGGGCCGCCTGGCCGGGATGTTGGCCGCGGCGCCCAAACAGCTGACGCCTCTGCAGCGGCAACTCGACGCACTCGGTCGAAGACTGGCAGCGATCGCCGTGGTGGCGGTCCTGGTCGTGTTCGGTCTGGCCCTGTTGCAGGGGGAGGACTTCAACACCGCGATGTTGGAGTCGGTCGCCCTCGCCGTGGCGGCCATCCCCGAGGGCCTGCCGGCGGTGGTGACCGTGACGCTCGCCATCGGCGTGTCGAGGATGGCCGAGCACAACGCCATCGTGAAGCGGTTGGCCTCGGTGGAGACGTTGGGCTCGACGACCGCCATCTGCTCGGACAAGACCGGCACCCTCACGCTCAATCAGATGACCGCGACCACCGTGGTCACCGGTGCTGGGCGTCACGACGTGAGCGGACTCGGATACGAACGCTCGGGAGCGTTGGACCGCTCGCCCGATGCAGAGGACTTCCCCGACGCCGAGGGCGAGTCCACCGCAGGCGGGATCGTGGAGCGCGCCGTTGCGCTGGCAGCTCTGTGCAACGACGCCGAGGTGCGCTTCGCTGAGCCCGGTTCGGCGCCGGAGATAGTCGGTGACCCGACCGAGGTGGCGCTGGTGGTCCTGGCCGAGAAGGCGGGACTCGACGTGGCCGGGCTGCGCTCCAGCCGTCCTCGCCGTGCCGAGTTGCCCTTCGATTCCACGACCAAGTTCATGGCGACCCTGCACGACTCTCCCGACGACCCCGGGCAGTCCGAGCTGGTGGTCAAGGGTGCTCCCGACGTGGTGCTGCAACGCTGCTCCACCGTGGCTCTGGACGGTGCAAGGGTCGATCTCGACGGCGAGGTCGAGGCGCGGGTGGCGCTCGAGAACGCGGCTCTCGGCGAAGCCGGCCTGCGGGTGTTGGCGGTCGCCAGCCGCGCCCTGCCGGTCAGGGCCGCCGAGTTCGAAGCCGATCTGGCATCGGAGGTGACCGACCTGGAGCTCGACTGTCTGGTGGGAATCCTCGACCCCGCCCGACCGGAGGCGGTGGCGGCGATCGCACGCTGCCACGACGCCGGGATCGACGTTCGGATGATCACCGGAGACCACGCCACCACAGCGGGTGCGATCGCAGCGGAGTTGGGGATCGTCGGCGATGTGATCACCGGCCCCGAGATCGAGGCGATGGACGACCGCCAGCTCGCAGGAGTCATCGAGTCCGTCGGTGTGTGCGCCCGGGTCTCCCCGGAACACAAGGTGAGGGTGGTCGCGGCGCTGCAGGCCAACGGTGAGGTCGTGGCGATGACGGGCGACGGGGTCAACGATGCGCCGGCGCTGAAGAACGCGGACATCGGTGTCGCCATGGGAATCACGGGCACCGAGGTCACCAAGGAGGCCGGCGACATGGTGCTGGCCGATGACAACTTCGCCACCATCGTGTCCGCGGTCCGACGGGGTCGGGCCATCTACGACAACATCTTGAACTTCGTGCGGTTCCAGCTGACCACCAACATGGCGGCCATCGGGTCGATCCTTTTCGGCCGGCTCCTCGGACTGCCCACCCCGTTCACGGCGATCCAGGTGCTGTTCGTCAACATCATCGCCGACGGGCCGCCGGCGGTGAGCCTCGGCATCGACCCACCCAAACCCGGACTGATGGATCGGCCTCCCCGCGACCCCGGCGCCCCCATACTCAGCGGTCGGCGGTTGGTGCGGATCATGCTCGGTGCCACCGTGATGACCGTCGCCACTCTGCTGGTGCTGGTGTTGGCGAGGGACGCCTTCGACCAGTCCGTGGCGCTCACCATGGCGTTCACCACGTTCGTGCTGCTGCAGCTGGCCAACGCGCTGGTGGTACGAGTCGATTCGGGCAGCGTGATCTCGTCCCACAGCCTCACCAACGGATATCTGTGGTTGGCGCTGCTCAGTGTCGCGGGCGTCCAGGTGCTCGTGGTCCAGGCCCCGTTCGCCCAGGACATCTTCGACACCGTCGGGTTGTCAGCGACGCAATGGGCGATCTGTGTCGCGGTCGCCCTCGGCTACGTCGTCATCGACGAGGTGGCGAGTTTCGTGCAGCGCCGGCTCGGCGGCCCCGAGACGCCCGCTCCGCTCCGCCGCGCGACGGGCCTCCGAGCCCGGATCTAGGGTCGTTGGCCGACCAGTTGACGGAGTGATGATGCGTGCAGCAGTTCTGATCGAGCCGAACAGACCCCTCGAGGTGCTGGAGGTGGACCTGGAGGCACCGGATCCCGATCAGGTGAGGGTGGCGGTTGCTGCTTGTGGGGTCTGCCACTCGGATGTGTCGTTGGTCAACGGGACGTTCCCGATCATGGGACCCACCGTTCCCGGTCACGAGGCCGCGGGTGTGGTCACCGAGGTGGGTTCGGGCGTGACCCACCTGTCGGTGGGCGACCACGTGGTGCTGAGCCCCAACCCTGCTTGTGGACACTGCCGGTCATGTCGGCGCGGACGCCCCGGTGCCTGCGCCGAGACCGCAGCGCTCATGACCTCTACCTTCCCCGACGGCTCCACGAAGCTCTCGCGCGGTGGCGAGGTGCTCTACCGCGGGTTGGGCCTGGCGGGTTGGGCAACCGAGGTCGTCGTGTCGGGCAATGGAGCTGTCGCAATAGCCGACGATGTGCCGCTGGATGTCGCGTGTGTGATCGGTTGCGCGGTGCAGACGGGTGTGGGAGCGGCGCTCAACACCGCGTCGATCGAACCCGGAGATTCAGTGCTGGTAGTCGGTGCCGGAGGTATCGGGGTGTCGATCGCTGCAGGGGCGGCGATAGCAGGGGCCACCCGCGTGATCGTGTCCGATCCCTCCGAGGCCAGGCGTGAACAGGCGATGCAGTTCGGAGCCACAGATGTGATCGACCCGACGCGGACCGATGTCGTGGCCGAGGTGAGCTCGCTCGTGCCCGGTGGTGTCGACACCGCCTTCGATGCGGTCGGTTCCGCTGCACTCATCGACACCTGTCTGGCAGCTACCTGCAACGGGGGAGAGACCGTGTTGGTGGGTGCGGCGCCCATGACCGACTCGGTGTCGGTCAATCCGGTGACGATGATGTTCGCGGAGAAGGGCATCAAGGGATCGTTGCTCGGGTCATCGCTCGCCCCGCGGGACATCCCCCGACTGGTGGAACTGTGGCGCGCGGGTCGGCTCCCGCTCGATCAGATGGTCACGGCCCGGCTTCCCCTGGCCGAGGTGAATGACGCGGTGCGCGACGCCGAAGCCGGAAAGGGCCTGCGGACCGTTCTGATGATGGACTGACCTCGACGCTTCACCGCCGACCCGGACCCGGGGCCCACCCGCGGTCGGGTCTACCGCGACTCGATCACGCCTCGAGAGCTGCCTCGATGGCAGCGATGACCGCGGCGTCGTCCGGAGAGGTCATGGGGTCGAACCTGGCGAGGATCGACCCGTCGCGGCCCAGGAGGAACTTCTCGAAGTTCCAGCGGATGTCGCCGGAGTGGCCCTCGGCGTCCTCGGTCTCCACCAGTTGGCTGTAGAGGGGATGGCGCCCCTCTCCGTTCACGTCGACCTTCTCGCTCAGGGGAAACGAGACGCCGTAGGTGGTCGAGCAGAAGGTCGCTATCTCGTCGGGGCTTCCGGGCTCCTGCTCGCCGAACTGGTTGCAGGGCACCCCGAGCACGGTGAAGCCGCGACCGGAGTAGCGCTCCTGTAGTTCCTCGAGCTGGGTGTACTGCGGGGTGAGCCCGCACTTGGATGCGACGTTGACCACGAGGGTCACCTTGTCGCGAGCCGCCGCCATCACGTCGGGAGAACCATCGAGGGTGGACAGGGTGACGTCGGTGGTGTTCATGGTCGACAACCTACCGTCGCGGCAGAGCGTCACGCTCCGCGGCCATGCGAGTGCCGGGGCCGCTTCCCGATGGAGGTGACCCGTAACTCCGCTGCTCGCCGGTAGAGTCTGCGCCGTGATCGACACGAAGATGATCACCTTCCTCTCGCTGCTCGCACTGTTGTGCCTGGTGTTCCTCGTAGCGGTGCTGGTGATGTCCCTCTGGCGGCTGGTGGCAGGACGGCTGCCCGGGCAGGTCCAGCTCCTCCGGGACGGCATTGGCCAGGCGGGCCTCTGGATGGCCTTCGCGGTGGCTGCAACCACCACCTTCGGAAGCCTCTGGCTGTCGGAGATCGAGAACCTGCCGCCATGCCATCTCTGCTGGCTGCAGCGCTACTTCATGTATCCCCAGGTGCTGCTCCTGGGGGCGGCGGCCATCGGTCGCTGGTTCTGGATCCGCTGGATCTCGATCCCGATGGTCCTGGTGGGTGCAGGCATCTCGACCTACCACTACGTGCTCGAGCGGTTCCCCGACGACATCTCGTCGTCGTGTTCCACCGATGTGCCATGCACGACGGTGTGGATCTGGAAGTACCACTTCCTGTCGATTCCGGGCATGGCCTGGATCGCTTTCGTGACGATCGCGGTGCTGCTGCTGCTCGCCCGCCGCCCGGAACCCCGGCGATCGGGCGACATCGGGTCTGCAGGCGTGGAAGGTAACCTCGGCGGGCCGACCGAAGCGGAGTTGACCCAATGACAGAACCCAAACGGGGCGCCAACCCCTACGAAGACATCTCCAAGCGCACCACCGACCACCACCCGAAGCTCGGGTTGATGATCGGTGGGGCCGTTGCGGCGGTCGTGGCGATCATCGCTGCGGTCGTCATCTTCTGGCCCTCGGGCGACGACCCGGCCGACGCAGCGTCGGGAACGGGTGCCGAAGCCGCGAGCAACGCCACCCAGCAGAACGCAACCGTCACGATCTCGGGTGAGGACCTCCCGCCGATGCCCGACTCGGGTGGGCTCCTGGCCGACCCGGCGGAGGATCCGGCCAACGGGCTGGTGGTGCCGACACTCACGGGGGAGAGCTTCGACGAGTCCGAGGTGGTCATAGGCGCCGCTGACGGCGAACCCAAGATGGTGGTGTTCCTCGCGCACTGGTGCCCCCACTGCCAGGCCGAGGTTCCAGCCATCCAGCAGTGGATCGACTCCGGTGGTCTTCCCGAGGGTCTCGAGGTGTACTCGGTGGCAACCGGGCAGGACGCCTCACAACCCAACTACCCACCATCGAACTGGCTCGCATCCGAGGGCTGGTCACCCAAGGTCCTCCTGGATGACGAGGCGCAGAGCGCAGCCGCCTCCTGGGGGCTCACGGGCTATCCGTATTTCGTCATGGTCGATGCCGATGGCAAGGTCTGGCAGCGCGGTTCGGGTGAGATCCCCATCGAGGAGATCGACCGGCTGGCCCAGGAGCTGGTGGCCGGCGAGGCCCCCACGGCTGATGACTCGAGCAACGACGGCCTGCAGACCCCGGTGGACCTGGAGTCCGGCGACAGCGGCTCGAACTAGTCCTTCGACCGTTCGGCTCCCTCGAGGCGCCTGTCGTATCCAGCTGGGAATCGCACGGAGTGCCTAGCTGATCAGTGCGAGCTTTCCCACGACCCGGTGCTCGAGGAGGTCCCGCATGGCGCTTCCTGCTTGCTCGAGCGGTCGGGTCTCGGGCTCCACGGGCGTGATCTGGCCCGCGGAGATCGCCGCCACCAACTCGGCCATGAGTTCTCCGTTGAGAGTGGGATTGGTGAGCGCCCAGATTCCCCAGTCGACACCCAGCACCGAGCGGTTGCGCAGCAGCACCTGATTGGTCGGGATCCGGGGGATCTCTCCGGATGCGAAGCCGATCACCAGCAGTCGCCCGAAGTCGCCGAGCGAGCGGAGTGCCTGCTCGGTGCGCTCACCGCCAACCGGGTCGATTGCGAGGTCGGCGCCACCGTCGGTGATCTCGCGCACCCTCGTCTTGAGGTCCTCGCCCGAGTAGTCCACCACCTCGTGGGCGCCACGGCGGATGCACAGTTCGAGCCGTTCCTGTGAGGAGGCAGCAGCGATGGTGTTGAGACCCAGGGCCCGTGCCACGTCGAGCACCGCCAGTCCGACCCCACCAGAGGCGCCGAGCACCACGATCCACTCGCCGCTCTGCACCGTTGTCCGACGGGTCAGGCTGAACCATGCCGTGGCGTAGGACTGTCCGAGCGTGGCTGCCTGGGTATCGCTGATCGTGTCGGGTGTGGCCAGGAGTTGTGCCGGACTCAGGTCGACCTCGGAAGCAAAGGCACCGAGCCCGACCGAGGCCATCACGCGGTCGCCGACCTCCCAGCCGGTGACCGAGGAACCCACCTCGGAAACCGTCCCCGCCAGCTCTGACCCGGGAACGAAGGGCAACTCGGGACGGATCTGGTACTCGCCGGCGACGAAGAGGCCATCGACGAAGTTGACGCCGGCCGCGTGGACGCGCACGCGCACCCGGTCAGCGGACAGGTCACCCAGCTCCCGTTCGGAGAGCTCGACGCTGTCGGGCCCCCCGAGTTCCTTGCACACAACAGCACGCATGCGGTGACCATAGACCGAGCGGTGTCGCAGGGGGACACGTCCGGGAGTTGTGGTGAACCCGACGTCCTGCGTACCTTCGCGAGCGTCGCTGCGCGTCCAGTCGCGGTGAACACACCCCCTGCAGGAGGCAACGTGCGCAGTCCCAAGGATTTCTTCGCCCCGCTGGCCGTCGGTGCACCCGATCCGCTCCGTGAGATCCCGACCCGGCCGAGCCGCATGATCCACTTCTTCCCGCCACACCTCGACAAGGTGACGGCCAAGTTGCCTGCGATCGCGGCGAAGACCGACGTGCTGCTGGGCAACCTCGAGGACGCCATCCCCATGGACGCCAAGGAGGCGGCGCGTGCGGGCATGGTCAAGGTGGGCCGGGAGATGGATCTGGGTGACACCCAGCTCTGGACGCGTGTCAACAGCCTCGATTCCCCCTGGGTGCTCGACGACCTCACAACACTGGTGACCGAGATAGGCGACCGTCTGGACGTCATCATGATCCCCAAGGTGGAGGGCCCAGAGGACATCCACTACGTGGATCGGCTTCTGGCCCAACTCGAGGCCCGAGCGGGGCTCGAGCGCCCGCTGATGGTCCACGCGATCCTCGAGACCGCACGTGGTGTGGCCAACATCGAGGAGATATGCCTGGCCTCTCCGCGGATGCAGGGCCTCAGCCTGGGCCCGGCCGACCTGGCAGCGAACCGTCGGATGAAGACCACGCGGGTGGGCGGTGGGCACCCCGGATACCTGGTCCGCGAGGATCCACCGGCGGGCGAGGACGGGCCGGCCTACGACGCCCCGCGCACCGTGTTCCAGCAGGACCTCTGGCACTACACGATCTCCCGCATGGTCGATGCGTGCGCGATGGCAGGGATCCTCCCGTTCTACGGACCCTTCGGCGACATCAAGGACACGGTCGCCTGCGAGGACCAGTTCCGCAACGCCTACCTGCTGGGTTGTGTGGGTGCGTGGTCGCTGCATCCGGTCCAGATCGACATCGCCAAGAAGGTGTTCTCGCCCGAGCCCTCCGAGGTGGCGCACGCCCTCGAGGTGATCGAGGCCATGGGTGACGGAACCGGAGCGGTCATGTTGAACGGCAAGATGGAGGACGACGCCTCGGTCAAGCAGTGCAAGGTCGTGGTGGAACTCGCCCGCGAACTGGCCGTCCGCGACCCGGAACTGGCCGAGCTGTACAACTTCTGACACGTTCTGTGTTGCGTGGCCAGCTCACAGAGCGATTCTCGCTACACAGAACGGGACATCGAGAGGCGATTTTGATATGAGCGACATCTACCGACCACGACGCAGCGTCCTGTACATGCCGGGCGCGAACGACAAGGCGCTCGAGAAGGCCAAGGGCCTGGCCTGCGACGCGATCATCTTCGACACCGAGGATTCGGTGGCACCCGACATGAAGATCGCTGCCCGCGAGAAGGTGGCTGCGGCAGTGGGGTCGGGCGAGTACGGCCATCGCGAGCTCACCATCCGGGTCAACAGCGCGGACACCGAGTGGCATGCCGACGACCTGCGTTCCGCCGCGCAGGCGGGCCCTGCGGGCATCGTCGTACCGAAGGTGAACTCGGCCGCGGACGTTGCGGCGGTCGAGCGGATCATCGAGTCCGCCGGAGTCCCCGACCACACGCGTCTGTGGGCCATGCTCGAGACTCCCGCCGCGATCGAGAACGCGGTCGAGGTGGCATCGGCGTCCGAGCGGCTGGCGGTGCTGGTGATGGGTACCAACGATCTGGCCAAGGAGCTGCGGGCCGCCCTGGTGCCCGGAAGGGCGCCTCTCGGGTGGGGCCTGGCACGGTGTGTGAACGCAGCCCGATTCGCCGGGAAGGCGATCCTCGACGGCGTCTACAACGACGTGCGCAACCCTGACGGTTTCGAGACCGAGTGTGTTCAGGGAGCCGAGATGGGCTTCGACGGCAAGACGATCATCCATCCGTCCCAGGTGGAGCCGGCCAACGTGGCGTTCTCTCCCTCCGAGGAGGAGATCGAGTACTCACGCCGGGTCATCGAGGCCTGGGACGAGGGCGTGGCCGAGGGCCTGGGTGTGATCACCGTCGACGGCAAGATGGTGGAGAACCTGCACGTCGACAACGCTCGTCGCGCACTGGCTTTCGCCGACGCCGTCGCCGCACTCTCGGACTGAGCATCGATACCGCTCGGGCCGAGGGCCGGTAGCGTCGTTTCGATGAACAGCACGCAGCCCCCCGGTTGGTATCCGGACTCGAACGGCAACACGAGTTACTGGGACGGTACGCAGTGGACCGGACAGAGCCAGCCGTCCCAGGTGCCGGTCCCGGTGAGTGCTTCAGGCGGATCCGACGAGAAGACCCTCGCCATGCTGGCCCAGCTGTTGGGCATCTTCACCGGGTTCCTGGGACCGCTGGTGATGTATCTCATCGCCAAGGACGACCAACCGTTCCTCAAACACCACGCCGCCGAGTCACTCAACTTCCAACTCACGCTGCTGATCGGCTACGTGGTCTCGTTCGTGTTGATGATCGTGCTGATCGGATTCCTCACCTGGTTCCTGATCTGGATCGCAGGCCTGGTGCTGGGGATCATGGCCACGATCGCAGCGAACCGTGGTGAGTGGTACCGCTATCCGGTCAACATCCGCATGGTCTCCGGCGCCCGGGGCTGAACTCCGGGGGCCGATCAGGCCTTCGCTGCGGCCGCCACCAACTGTCGGGCGATCACCTTCAGGCAGAGGGTCTCGTCGGCGCCCTCGAAGATCGACAACACCCTGGCATCGACGAACAGCCGGCTGACCGTGTACTCCTCGGCGTAACCCATGCCACCGTGGATCTGCATGGCCTCGCGGGTCACCCACTCGGCTGCCTTGCAGACGTAGGCCTTGATCATCGAGGCCTCGAGCGTGCCCTCACCTGCGGCCATCATGCGGGCGACCTGGTAGGAGAACTGGCGAGCTCCCTGGATGGTGACCGCCATCCGGGCGAGCTTGGCCTGGGTCAGCTGGTACTCCGCGATGGGCTGGCCGAACACCGACCGGTCAGCCGCGTACTCGCGGGCGGTCTCGAGCGCTGCCTGCATGACCCCGACGGCCCGCGCAGCGGTCTGCAGGCGGCCGTTCTCGAATCCGGCCATCTGGTAGTAGAAGCCGCGGCCCTTGCCGTCCTCGCCTCCGATGAGGTTCTCCGCGGGCACGAACCAGTTGTCGAATGCGAGCTCGTAGGAGTGCATGCCCCGGTAGCCGATCGTGTCGATCGGCCGGCCCTCCATCTTGCCGCCGCCGTGGGAGTTCTCCTGGCCGAGCTCGAAGCCGTGACCGTCGCCGCGCTCCTTGGGGACGATGAACATCGACAGTCCTCGGTGGCCGGCGTCGCGGTCGGGATCGGTGCGGGCGAGAAGCATCAACACATCCGCGCGGGCTCCGAAGGTGCACCAGGTCTTGACACCGTTGATGAGGTAGCCGCCGTCGCACTCGGTCGCCGTCACCTTCACGCCCGCTACGTCCGAGCCGTAGTCGGGCTCGGTGACCGCTACCGCGTTCATCACCTCGGCGGTGGCGAGCTTCGGGAGCCACTCCTGCTTCTGCTCCTCGGTGCCGCCGGCCTCCAGTGCACGGGCCAGGATCTCGGGGCGCGTGATGAGTGATCCACCTGCTCCGAGGCTCCCGCGGCTCAGTTCCTCGGTGGCCACGACCATCGCTATGTAGTCGGACTCGCCTCCCGAGGCGAAGCCCCCGTAGTCCTCGCCGATCGAGAGTCCGAATGCCCCCATCTCGGCGAGACCCGAGATGATCTCCTCGGGGATGTCTGCGTTCTCGCGGTGGATGTGCTCCGCGATCGGCATCAGCTTCTCCTCCGCGAAGCGGCGGAAGGTGTCCTGGACCATCTCGAAGTCGTCGTCGAGACCCCGGGTTCCGTCGTGTTGGGCGAGCGAGGCCAGGAACGACGGATCCCTGTAGGCAGTGGTGAATCCGCGTGCGCCGTCGAGTGCATCCGCGGCGACCCCCCACTCGTCCTCGCGTCCGTAGAGCTTGCTGGCCAGGTCCGCGATCACGTCGGCAGCGAATGCACACGTCACGCGCGCTTCGATCTCGCCGGTCGATCCGTACTCCAGCAGTCCGTTCGCGGCCATGACCGCTGCCGCTGCATGGGCGGTGTCGTAGGCGAGGACCTGGTTGTCGTCGATGCCGCTGTCCGCGAGGCGTGCCACGGCGGAGTCGACGACGCTCTGGGCGTCCGCTATCGCCGACGCTGCAGCGTCGAGGTCACCTGGGATTCCGAGGGGGGAACTCATGGTCCTCCACGCTAGCTAGGAGATACCCCACTCTCCGAAGCGGAGGCCGTGATCGAACCCTCTCCCATGATGCGGGGATCGGGTGTCTCCAGCCGCGCCCGCAGTTCCTCCATGGGGACCGCCCGCGCCCAGAAGAACCCCTGGGCGCTGTCGCAGTGGAGGGTGCGCAGCAGCTGGGCCGTCTGTTCGTCCTCGACCCCCTCCGCCACGACGTGCAGTCCGAGGTTGTGTCCGAGGTCGACCACGGCCCGCACGATCGTGTTGTCGATGGCCAGGTCCGCGACGAAGCTCCGGTCGATCTTCACCTCGTCGATCGGCAACTCCCTGAGGTACGACAACGAGGAGTAGCCCGTGCCGAAGTCATCGACACTGAAGCGCACCCCGAGCTCGCGCATGGCCGAGAGCGCCGACATCGACCGAGTCGGGTCCTCCATCAGATCGGGCTCCCTGATCTCGAAGCAGAGCGACCCGTCCGGAATGCGCTGGTCCTCGACCAGTTCCGACACCCAGGTCAACAGGCGCGGGTCATAGAGGGTCCGCGTGGACAGGTTGAGGCTCAGCCTCAACGGAGTGTTCCGCAGCAGGTCACCGAGTTCGGCGACCGCCACCGATCCCACGCACTCGGTGAGTTCCCTGATGCACCCGGACACCTCGGCGAGTTCGATGAACTCCTCGGGTGCCAGGAGGCCGTAGCGGGGATGGGACCAGCGCACGAGTGCCTCGACGCCCACGATCCGGCCGCTCCGAAGGTCGATCCGGGGTTGGTAGTGGACCACGAACTGGTCGTCGGTGAGCGCATCGCGCAGGTCGGCCATGAGCTCCAGCCGACGGATGTTGTTGTCGTCGTGGTTCTCCGAGAACACGGCCCAACCTCCGCCCTGGGCCTTGGCCCGGTACATGGCCGTATCGGCGAGTCGCATCAGCCCGTCGGCATCCTGGGCGTGTTCGGGAGCGAGGGCGACACCCACCGAGGCACCCACCTGGAAGCGGAAGTCGCCGATCTCGAAGCGCGAGTCGCACAACTGCAGCAGACGCTCGGCTATCTCGATGGCCGCGGTCTCTCCCGGGTCGTCGGTGATCAGCACCGCGAACTCGTCGCCGCCCAACCTGGCGATGAGGTCACAGCCCCTCAGGTTGCTCGCCAGGCGTTGGGAGAACTCCCGCAGCACGCTGTCGCCGTACTCGTGGCCCAGGGCATCGTTGATCTCCTTGAACTGGTCGAGGTCGACGATCAACAGCGCCGCGGCGGCGTGATCGGCGCTGCTCATCACGGTGGCGAGTCTGCGCTGGAACTGCGCCCGGTTCGGCAGGCCGGTCAGCTCGTCGTGCATGGCCTGGTGGCGGAACGACTCTGCGACCCGTGCGCGTTTGGTGATGTCTTCGAGGGTGACTCCCACGTGCCGTTCGGGGAGTGGCACCGCGCGCAGGGTGTATACGGCGTCGATGCCCGGCAGGTTGACGAACGGGCGCTCCAACGGGGTGGATCCGAGTGCCACGTTCGCCAGTTCCCGCAGGAATCGTTGTTCGACCTCGAGGACGTCGAGGAGGCGGGCACCCTCGGCAGGTCCCTCGACCAGCTTCTCAGCGGCTGGGTTGAGCGAGGAGATCTCGATCGATTCCGGATCCTCCGGATCGACCAGCCGGAGCACGACGAGCGCCACGGGAATGCCGTGGATGAAGTCCATGTGTCTACGGAGCCCCGACTCGGCCTCCCAGCGGTCCGACTCGTCCACGACGAGTCCACGCCTGAGGCGAACGGTTCCGTCGGGGTTGTGCACGACCTTGAGGCGCTCCTGGATGCGTCGGTAGCGACCGCTGTCGTCGCGCACCCGGATGTGGGTCTCGGTGTCGTGTCCCTCCGCCTGGGCGGCCCGGCTGCGTTCGAGCTCACCGATGTCGTCGGGGTGGATGCGCGAGTAGTAGAAGCCGGGCCGCTGGAACTCCGTGTTGGCGCAGCCGACGACCTCGGCCACGTTTCCCGACGCGAACTCGATCTGCCCGTCGGGGCCGCTCTCCCATACGACGGCATCCAGGCCGTTCACCAGTTCCAGGTGACGTTCCTCCACCTGTTTGGTGGCCATGATCAGTCGATGCAGCCCCGTGGTGGTGCCGGCGGCACTGACGGCGAAGGCGATCATCGTCGGCAGCCACAGGGCGGGTGCATGGATGTAGGCGATCACGCCCAGGCCGACCTCGAACGAGGCTGCTGCCAGGGCGGCCACGCGGGGACCGAACCAGAGCATGAACAGCGTCACCCCACCCGCGGTGACGATGGCGGCAACCGCCATCACGTCGGGGACGATCGCCACGAGCGCGAGCGCGAGCAGGATGTCGGACACACACACCAGCGGTGACGGCCGCGCGGTGCGTCGCACGTGCTCGATGCCGTGGACGTTGGCGATCGTCGTCAGGACCAGCAGCACGACCCCTATGGCCACCCGTCGGTCGCCGAACATCGGCAGCAGTGCAACAGCGGTTGCGATGACCACACCGAAGCCGATCCTCATCCACAGGACCTGTTCGGAGGCGAACGGGTCACGCGCACTGCCGGAGTTCAGCGGTCTGCGGGTTGTCGGCGTGACCTCGCCCATGGCGGCCTCTTCGTCGTGTCGTGGAAACGGCGGCGCGGTCACCTAACCACAGATAGTGAATCGTACAGCACTGATAGTGATATCACTCCCGGGTCGGGTGCGCTGACAAAGGGCCGAACATCCTGAGACCCGGGCCAGCGAACCCCCAGATCCGCGTCGGTGACCACCGGCCTGTGAGACTGGATCCGTGCAAGGAACCGAACACGACGGGTTCCACACCGTCGAGAGCGGCCCCGGAGACCTGCCGCCGGGCCGAGAGGGGTCGAGGTGAACATGAGTCCCGTTGCCGCCGGTGGGTTCTCGAGCGCAGCCGGGAACTACGCCCGGGTGCGGCCGACCTATGCCCGGCAGGCCATCGGCGCCATGGCCGAGGCGATTCCGGTCGGTCCGGTCCTCGACGTCGGAGCCGGAACCGGGATCCTCACCGGACAGCTCCGGCGGGCCGGTCTCGAGATGCACGCGTGTGAGCCGCTACCCGAGATGCTGGCCCACCTCAGGCGAGCGCTTCCCGAAGTGCCCTCGATGTCTGCGGTTGCGGAGTCACTTCCCGTGCGCACGGGCACCTATGGAGGCGTGACGATCGCACAGGCGTTCCACTGGATGGATCACCGGGTGACCCTGGGCGAGGTCTCGCGCGTGCTGATCGACGATGGGGTTCTGGCTCTCGTGTGGAACGTGCGCGACGAGAGCGTCGGATGGGTCGGTGACCTCACCGACCTCATCGAGCGGCGCAGTGGGGGCAGGCCCTATGCGGACGAGCGGGAGCTCGACTGGTCGGAGGTCGTGGAGGGGTCCGGAGGGTTCGCCCACCTTCTCACCCAGCGCTGGGCGAACCCGGTGTCCGCGTCGGTGGAGCGGATCGTGCAACGGGTGCGCTCGACCTCGTTCGTCGCCATGATGGACAACCGGTCCCGGGCATCTCTCGAGGCGGAGGTCCGCGAGCTGCTGGCGGCCGATCCGGAGGTCGCCGGACGGGCCGCGTTCGACTACCCGCACACGACCGTGCTCCACATGTGGCGCTGCTCCCGTCCCGCGAGACATCGGTCACAGGGCCGGACCGCAGCTACCTGACTTCGCCTAGTGTTCATCTCGTTCGCTGCAGGGACTAGGGGGTTCCGGCGGCGCTCCAGAAGGGGATCGGGGGCAACAGGGGAATGTCTACGAAGGTGACTTTCTTCGGCGTGAGGGGGTCCACGCCGTGCTCGTGCGATTCATCACGTCGCTATGGGGGCAACACCTCCTGTGTCGTGGTCGACAACGATGGCTACCCGCCGATCGTGCTGGACCTCGGAACCGGTCTGAGGTTCTTCGGGCTGGAGGGAAACCACCCACACCCGTTCAACGCCACTGCCCTTGTGAGCCACCTGCACTGGGACCACGTTCAGGGCATCCCGTTCTTCGGTCCGCTGCTCACCGATGAGTCCTCGCTGGACCTCTACGGGCCGGTGCAGGAATCCGGCTCGCTCGAGGCGACCGTGCGTGGCTTCCTCTCGCCGCCCTACTTCCCGGTGGGGATCGACGACCTTCCGGGCCAGCTGAACTTCCACGAGGTCACCCCCGGATCCTTCGAGGTGCCCGGCGCCACCGTCCGCGCCAGCTGGGTACCCCACGTAGGTCCCACACTGGGTTACCGGATCGACTGCGCGGATGCCTCGATCGCGTATGTCAGCGACCACCAGCAGCCCGGCACCGGATCACGCAAGGTGGATCCGGCGGTCCTCGAGCTGTGTGAGGGCGTGGACCTGTTGATCCACGACGCCCAGTACGACGAGTTCGAGTTCTCGATGCGTTCGGACTGGGGCCACTGCACGGTCGCCTACGCGGTCGAGGTGGCGGCGCGTTGTGGTGCCGGGACGCTCGCCCTGTTCCACCACGATCCCTCCCACTCCGACACCAGGATCGACGAGTTGGTCGGAGATGCCACCCGGATCGGCGAGCGGCTCGGGGTGCACGACGTGGTGGGGGCATCCGAAGGGCTCACGATCTGCTTCGACGCCGCAGATGGGACCGCAGTCGCGGGATCCCCGGCCGCAACCGGGGCGGCGGATCTGAACGGTGCGGCCCACACCGCCCCGGAGCTGCAGGGCAGTGATGCGGCGACGGCAAGCAACGGCAACGGTGTTGTTCGGTCAACCAACGGCAGCCCGGTATCCTCGCCGGTTCAAACCCACCTCGCGCACCGGAGATGACGATGACCGACGACACCGAGCACATGGACCTCGAGATCGACCCGAAGGACTTCCGCAGCGTTCTCGGCCACTTCCCGACCGGGGTCACGGTCGTGGCCGGGGTGGACGACGACGGGGCTCACGGGCTCGCGATCGGTTCCTTCTTCTCGGTGAGCCTCCATCCTCCGCTCGTGGGTTTCTGCGTCGGTACGTCATCGAAGTCCTGGGCGAAGATCTCGGGCAACGGTCGTTTCTCGGTCAATGTGCTCTCGGAGCACCAGGCTGAAATCTCCAACACCTTCGCGGGGAGCACCGAGGACAAGTTCGCGGAGATCGACTGGACGCCCTCTCCCTCGACCGGATCGCCGTGGATCGACGGCGCGGTGGCGCACATGGACTGCGACCTGGAGGACACCTTCCCGGGCGGCGACCACTCGATCGTCGTCGGGCGCGTGCGCGCACTGCAGGTCCACCGGGCCGACCACGGTCCGCTGATCTTCTTCAAGGGTGGGTACGGGCGCCACGTGGGGATCTGACGCAGTGGCCATCTACGCGTTGGGGGACCAGGTTCCCGAGATCCATCCGGATGCCTACGTGCATCCTGATGCGGTGGTGATCGGTTCGGTCCGTATCGGCGCCCGGTCCTCGATCTGGCCGACCGCTGTCCTGCGGGGAGATGACGGCGAGATCATCGTGGGGGAGGAGACCTCGATCCAGGACGGTTCGATCCTGCACACCACACCCGTGTGGGCGACCCGCCTGGGCAACAGGGTGACCGTCGGACACAACGCACACCTCGAGGCCTGCACCATCGAGGATCGTGCGCTGGTGGGATCGGGATCCATCGTGCTGCACAACGCCGTGGTGGGTGCCGAGGCGATCGTGGGCGCGGGTGCGTTCGTGGGCAACAACAAGGTCGTGCCACCCCTGGCGCTGGCGGTCGGGATCCCGGCCACGATCAAGGCTGATGCCGTGACGCCCGGTCACTTCGACTACGGGGTCGACTCCTACGTGCAGCGCGCGGAGCGGTTCCGGGCGGAGCTGCGCCGGATCGACTGAGCACCAACAGATCCGATCCCGATCGTTCGGGCGGAGTTCGGCGATGGCCTCGGCCGGCCGCTACTTCGAGGTCAGCCGGTGTGGAGGTCAGCCGGTGTACCGGTGTAGCGGTCAGCCGGTGTAGAGGTCGGAGTACATCCAGCGGATCCACGCGGGTCCGCCGAAGTTGCGCAACACGCCGAACGCGACCAGCAGGACCGCAGCGGTGACCCAGATCCACGAGGGCAGGGTGCGGGTGCGTTCCACGCCCCGCCAGCGCTGCACCAGGATCCATACCCAGAAGATCGCGGCCAACGGGAGCCCGATGGCAAGTACGAAGTTGTGGTCGAGTGCGGCGGCGGGGTCGATGCGCAGGAGCGAGTTGGTGGCCCGGAGGCCGCCGCAGAACGGGCAGTCCACTCCGAAGACCGAGCGGGACCAGCAGAGCGGTACTCCGGTGTCTCCCGGGTTGGCGGCAGCCACCGCTGCACAACCGGCGATGGCCGCGGCCCCGACCACCAGGGGTGCCGCGATCCTCGAGCGTCGCGACGGATCATTGGCCGAGTGGGTGAGGATCTGCTCCGCCGGGTAGCTGGCCCCTTGCGCCTCGTGCGCTGGGTTCGGGGTGGTTGTGTCCAGGGCCACAGGCACAGGCTAACGCCCGCCGGGCGCCGTGCGAGGTTGCGTCCGCAGCGTCATGCGGTGGGGCGGCGCAGGTCGGTGAGGTGGAAGCCGCCGGTGTCCGCGGCCCGGGTGGCCGCTTCGGTGGAGGTCGCCAGCATCTTGTGCACCGGTGTGGACCCATCAGCGACCGCGATCCCGGCCACCATCGACAGCGCCACGGGCCCGTGGGAACTGGGAACCGGCTCGACCACGGTGGAGAGGATCCGGTACGTGACCCCTGCGGCATCCTGCTCATCGCCGAGGTCCTCGGCGACCACCACGAGTGAATCGGCGATCCGGGCGACCGTGTCCGACGGTCGGAGTCGCTGTCGCACCCTGTCCACGCAGGCCATCACGGCCTCCTCGCGGGTTGCGGGATCCGATGTCGTGCCGACGACGGTCTCACCGGAGCCGGCGCTGTCGTCAGCGATCTCACAACGGATGAGTGCAAAGACCGACTCGTTGCGCATGGCCCGGCGGGCTGCGGACTCCAGTGTCATGTCGAGTCCACGCTGGTTGAGCAGCCCGGTGGAGGGGTCGGTGGTCTCGCCGGTGCGTTCGAGGACGCGCGCCTTGCGGTCGGCTCGTTCGCGGCGCCTCTCGGAGCCGCGGTCCGATGCCACGCACATCAGCACCCCGTCGACGCCGGATTCCGCAGCGAGGCTCCCCGACAGCGGAGCGACGTTGAGACGCACCGGGCGGACCCGACCGTCAGCACCCACGAACCGTGCCTCACAGGCGGCGTCTGCACCCCTGAGCTGTTCCGATACGACCGCCGCGAGCAGATCGCGGTAGGACTGGCGATCATCGGCGAGGATCGAGTCGGCCAACACGCCGTTGGCGAGTTCCCCGCTCGGCCGACCGCACACACGAGCGAACGAATCGTTGGTGGTGCGCACCAGCCCGTCGGGGCCGATCAGTGCCACGGCGATGCCAGCGGTGTCGAGCAGTTCGATGACCGCGCTCAGGTCTCCGTCGGACGGGGGCGTGGTCGCCATGGGTGCCATCCTGCCACCCCCGCCATTGGGCATGATGGATGGATGCCGATGCGCCAGGACTGCAAGTTTTTCGAATCCCGCACCTATCCGAACGGTGAGACCGTGCGGAAGTGCGACCTCGACCTGGCCCCGGAGGCGCCGTGGCGCTGCCCCTCGGATTGCCGTTCCTTCCAACGGCGGATGGCTGACGTCAACTGGTCACACGGAACCCTCGTGACGCCGCCGACCCCAGCCGAACCAGCCGGACTGGGGGAGGACAGCTCGATAGCCGAGTTGCTCGATGCTGCCGAGGACATCGTCAACGAGGCGGCTCCCTCGGTGATGGCCGACCTCGATGCCCAGCAGCGAAACCGTCGTTCCGGCTGGCGACGCTTCATACCGTTCGGACGACGCGGGACCTGAGTTCCCCGGCGCGACCGTCGGAGGTTGATCTACTCCGAGGTAGCGACGCCTGCCTGGGCGAGGACCTCGGCCAGGGTGTTCCAGGCCAGCGTGGCGCACTTGATGCGAACCGGGAACTGAACCACACCGCGCAGAGCGGCCAGGTCACCCAGCGCTGACAGGTCGGCATCCTCTGGCGCGCCGGCGACCGTTCCGCCGAGCTCGTCCTCGTGGACCGACATCATCGACTTGAACGCGCTCGAGAGCTCCCGGACCTCGGCCACGGTGTGTCCCTTGGCAGCTGCCGACATCATCGAAGCGGACGACTGGCTGATCGAGCAGCCCTGTCCTCCGATGGCGATGTCCTGCACCACGGCTTCGTCTCCCTTGGCCGGGTCGTCGAGTTGCAGGTACACGACGATCTCGTCCCCGCAGAGCGGATTGAAGCCCTCGGCCCGCGAAGCGGGAGGCACCGCGAGCTCCCCTCGATTCCGAGGGCTGCGGTAGTGGTCGAGGATGATCTCTCGGTAGAGATCTTCGAGGTCCGACATTGGGGGTCTCCGTTGCTGGGGTGGGCCGGTGGGTCTCAGGGGCTGAAGAAGTCGCCCGACGCCTCGATGGCGGCGGCGAGTGCATCGATGTCGTCGGTGTCGTTGTAGATGTACCACGAAGCGCGTGCTGTCGCACCAACCCCCAGGCACCGCATGAGCGGCTTCGCGCAGTGGTGACCGGGACGAACACAGACACCGTAGGAGTTGAGCACCTGGGACAGGTCATGGGGGTGTATGTCGCGGTAGGCGAAGCTGAGCACTCCGCCCCGCAGGTCGGGCTCCGCCGGTCCGTGGATCGTGAGGTCGTCGCCGAGGCGTTCGGTCAGCGACCGCATGGCATATGCGGTCAGGCGGATCTCGTGCTCACGAACGACCTCCATGCCGATGGCCTCGAGGTAGTCCACCGCGGCTCCGAGGCCCACCGCCTCGGCGATGGGCGGGGTCCCGGCTTCGAACTTGGCCGGCAGGTCTGCCGGCACGAAGCCATCGAGGCGGACGTCGAGGATCATCCCCCCGCCACCCAGGAAGGGAGGCATGTCCTCGAGGAGGTGCCTCCGACCCCAGAGAACCCCGATGCCCGTCGGTCCACACATCTTGTGACCGGAGAACACCATGAAGTCGACGTCGAGCTCCGAGACGTCGGTAGGGGTGTGGGGCACCGATTGGCAGGCGTCCAGGCAAACGACCGCGCCCGCGGTGTGCGCCGCCTCGGTGATGTGGCGCACCGGGGTCAAGGTGCCCACGACGTTCGACATCGCAGTGAGTCCGACGAGCTTCACGCCGTCGAGCATGCGGTCCAGGTCGGACAGGTCGAGCTGGGCGTCGGCGGTGAGTGGGATCCACCGGATCTCGAAGCCCTTCTCGGCCGCCAGCTGCTGCCACGGGACGATGTCGGCATGGTGTTCGAGCTGGGTCAGCAGTACTGCATCGCCCTCGCCGAGGTTGGCGGCCCCCCAACTGCGGGCCACCAGGTTGATCGACTCGGTGGCGTTCTTGGTGAAGATGATCTCGGCCGGATCGGTTGCGCCTATGAACCCGGCGACCTTGGCCCGCGCCGACTCGAGCGCGTTGGTGGCCGCCTCCGCCAGGTCGTAGGCGGCGCGGTGCACGTTGGCGTGGTCGTACTCGTAGTAGTGCCGCATCGCATCGAGCACCGCGGTTGGCTTCTGTGATGAGGCAGCGGAGTCGAGGAACACCAGCGGCGGGTCGATCCGGTTGGACAGGATCGGGAAGTCGGCCTTGATCGAGGGCACGTCCAGCGCGCTCCCGTTGTCGGGGCGGGTCGGCGCGGAAGCGTTCGGATCGGGTGTGCCCATGGTGTCGATTGTCATACCCGTGTCCTCCCGGAGTCGAATCCCGATGCGGTTCGGGCCCCGATTCTATTTGCACTATCGCTGTAGTGGAAATACCCCCTCCGCCGTCCGCAGCAGGATTCGGACTTGACACCTGACTATTCCTACCGACTTACTAGGAAAGATGATCGGGCGACGGGGTTCGGGGGAGTGGGACTGATGGAGAGCCTCCTGGTGTTTCTGTTCACCGGCTTCGCGGCACAGCTCATCAACGGTTCGCTCGGCATGGGATTCGGGGTGGTCGGCTCGACGGTCCTCATCGCGGGAGGCGCTTCGGTGGCGTCGGCCTCCACCGCGGTGCACGTCGCCAAGCTCGGCGCGTCGGTGGTGTCCACGGGAGCCCACTGGAGGTTCGGCAACGTCAACTGGCGCACCGTCTGGCTGATGGGCATTCCCGGAATGCTCGGCGGCTTCGTGGGCGCCTCGGTGCTGTCGAGGGTCGACGGCGAGTCGATGGTGCCGGTCGCTTCGGTGATCCTGCTGGTCCTGGGTCTGGTGATGCTCTCGAGATTCGCTTTCGGGGCGACTCCGACCCGGGCGGCCCCCGGTTCGATTCCGCGCACCCTGTTGGTCCCCGTGGGTCTCCTGGGCGGTGTGATCGACTCGATCGGAGGTGGTGGCTGGGGCCCGGTGGCCACTCCCACGCTGATGGGGGTGGGCCGGATGGATCCGCGGTTGACCATCGGGTCCGTTTCGGCGGCGGAGTTCTTCGTGGCCCTCGGAGCCACGCTCGGATTCGTCCTCAACGCTCCGTCGCTGGGGATCGGTTGGACACGACTGGCAGCGCTGGTGCTGGGTGCCGCGCTCGCCGCCCCGGTGGCGGCATGGGCGGTGAAGGTGCTGCCCCTGAGGGTGCTCGGGACGCTGGTGGGGGCTCTGATCGTGCTGCTGAACCTGAACCGGGTGCTGGCTGCTCTGGGAGCACCGAGCTCGCTCACCACGGCTGTGACCCTTGCGGGCCTTGCTGCTGCGGTGCTGCTCGTGACCCGTACCTGGTCCCTCGAGCGTTCGGGGACCAGGCTGCTCCGCAGTGCCGCTCTGCCCCGCGGCGACGGCCAGGGTCGCGGCAGTCAGGGCCGGGAGTACACCTCGATGGTGTCGCGTTCATATGACGAGAACACGAGCTCGTTGGCTCCGTCCCCGTCGAGGTCGACCACCAGCGCGCCGCCCGCCTGACCCATGTCCTGATCCACCACGAAGGTGCTGAAGGTGTCGTCGTCCTCCTGTCGCAACCAGAAGATGCGCGGGTCACCATCACCGGACACCGCAACGTCGATGTCGCCGTCGCCGTCGATGTCGCCATGGCCGATCACGCCGGGAGCTGCCGAGCCGGGCTCGGGGGTCTCGATCCGGATGCCCTGGGAGATCCGGCTGGGCGTCCACTGCCCGGTCGGGTCGGTCGGCTGGTCGAGTATGAACACACCCGCAGAATCGTCCCCGGTGTGATTGCTGGCGATCCAGCGATCGACTCCATCACCGAGCAGGTCGGCGACCGGCTCCACGGCGAAGCCCGCAGCGGTGGCGGTCGTGATCACATGGGTTTCCCAGATGCCGGCCGGGGCTCCGGGCGACGGATCTGCGGTTCGTTCGAACCAGACGAACCCGGTTCCCCCGAAGAACTGCGGTGACACGATGTCGTCATCGCCGTCGCCGTCGACGTCGTGGACGACCGGGAGGCTGCCGCCTCCGTTGCCGATGACCTGTGGTGTGGATTCGAACCGCTCGGCGCCGGAGGTGCCCCGGTACCACTCGACCCGTGCCGAGGACGAGGTCTCCGACACGGTGACGATGTCGGTGATCGTGTCGCCATCCATGTCGGCGAGGCGGGCGGCGTGGAAGAACCGCGCGTTGCCGTCGGCCACGACCTGGTGGCGGATCCACTCCCCGCCATCCTGTTCGAACCACTGCAGCGACCCGCAGGGGGAGAAGGTGAACTCGCAGAGGAAGAAGCCCCCGGGAACGATCACGTCCGCATCGCCGTCGGCATCGAGGTCGGCGACGGTCGGGTCATTGGGGAAGCGGATGTTCTCCGCAGCTCCGGCGATCTCGGTGGTGCTCCAGTCGTCGAGGTCGGAGCCCCGCGTGTGGAGGGTGACCAGACCGGGTCCGGCCAGCCCTCCGCCGAAGCTGGATGCGACCAGTTCGGGTGCCGGATCGCCGGTCACCTGCGCTGCCACGACGAACGCCGCGCCCGCGAGGTCGGCCTCGACGGTGTGGCCCACGAACTCGATCGGCGAGGGTGGGACCTCCGGAAGGGGTGGGACGCACGCCACGAGCCCGAGAGTTGCGAGTCCGAGTGCAGCGGCCCCGGTTGCCCTGGCGAGAGACTTGCGCGGGTTTCGTGTCACTTCGATGATCCCCCTGGTAGGTGAGCGGCCGACCGTAGCAGAGGTCGGTCGGCCTGATCCGATAGGCGGAACGCTGTTCCGCTGCTATTGTCCGCTCTCACGAGTTTTCACAACTGGGGGCAGTCGATGAATCAAGTTGGAACACGGACCGGATTGGCGACGGTGGTTGCGGCCCTGGCGTTGGTGGCGATGGCCTGCGCAGGTGCACCGCCGGCCACACCCGGCCAGCGCGACGGAGTCGGCACGCGGGAGCTCGAGGTGGCCCTGAGCGGCGCCGCCTCCTACGGCAACCAGGGCGCCATCGACTCCGGCGGACTCGAGATCACCTACGACAACGCCAGTGGTGTGACCTCGCTCGAGGGGTCGGTCACGATTCCCGGAGTCTCCGGCGGTGAGGCACGGGTGACGTTCGATCTCGACGAGGCGCTCGGCACCTACAGCGGTCCGGTCCGCGTCCAGGACCCGGGTGCGGGGGTCGACACCACCGTCGAGCACTTCGCCACATCCCTGGCCTTCGATGCCGACGGTGATGCCTCGGGCAGTGCCGAATCGGGCGGAGTCCGGCTCACCTGGTCCGTCGAGACCATCGATGCAACCGGGCTCGAGCCCGCCCTCGATGAGCTGCACGACGAGGAGGACACCTTCTGTGTGGATGCCCAGAGGAGTCTCGCCGGTGTGGACGAGGCAGACCTGCCCGACGGCGCGATCGCCAACACCGTGCACAAATCGCGAGCGGCTTTCGGATCCTCCAAGGCATCGCTGAGCCCGTTGGCGGTCCAGACCTGGTCCGACACCGCCCAGGTCGACAGCGCTGCAGGCAACAACCTGGCGATCAGCCATCGGATCAGCTGCAAGACCCGGGCCGCTGACCACCTCGCCACCACCGGCGTGCCGGTCGGAGCGTCCCAGCAGTGTTCGGTGCTCACCCAACGGTCGATCGAGCTCGCCCGCTCCCGCATGAGCGCCCAGGAGCTCGCCGACTACGACGCCTCCGGCCGCCAGGTCGTGCTGGTGGGCGACCGCATGGCCGGCACCGGCAGCGAATACCTGACCCCGTTCAACGACGAGCGGATCGTGGGCGACACCCTCGAGGTGCAGGCCGGTTCGCTTCGAACCGACTGGGAGGATCCCGCGTACGTGCTGTTCCCCGACACGATCCGTGGGGTTCACTACTGCACGGTCTGGTCGCCGGCGTGGGCCTACTGGTGGATGACCGAAGGTGCTTTCCAGCCGGTCTAGGGTCGGGCCATGAGCGACACTCTTCTGGTCATCCACATCCTGGCGGTAGCCGTCTGGTTCGGCGGGATTCTCGCACTCTCCTTCGCTGCGTCGACGCTCCAGGGTGCTGACGCAGCGGCACGGCGGTGGTTCGCCGACGCACAGCTGGCGGTCGGCCGCATCGTGTTCAGCGCCGCGGGGATCCTGACCCTGATCACCGGGATCTGGTTGGTGATCGACTCCGAGGCCGGCATCAGCATGGGCTCCACCTTCGTGAGCATCGGCTTCGCGGTGGTCATCATCGGAACCGCCCTCGGAATAGCGGTCTACGCGCCGGCCTGCAAGCAGATGATCGCCGCAGTCGATGCGGGCGACGCCGCAGCGGAGGGCGCCGCATCCAGGAAGCTCATGACCACCAACGCCGTCAACGCGATCCTGCTGCTCATTGCGGTGGTCTCGATGGTGGGTAGGTGGGGCATCAAGTTCTGATCAGCACCGCCCGCTCGCCAGCCTCACCAACCCCTGTCTATCCACTCCTGCAGGTGCGGTGACTCGGAACCGATCGTGGTGTCGTCGCCGTGGCCGGGCAGCACGAGGGTGTCCGCTCCCAGCGGGGCGAAGAGGCGGTCCTCGATCGAGGTGATGATCGTGTCGAAGTCGCTGTGGTCGAACGAGGTGTTGCCGGGGCCGCCGGGGAACAGCGTGTCGCCACTGAACAGGATCGGTTTGCCCTCGAGGCGGAAACAGATCGACCCGGGTGTGTGGCCGGGAGTCTTGATCGTTCGCAGTCGCAGGTCTCCGACCTCGATCACGGTGTCGTGCTCGAGGAGCTCGTCGTAGCTGTCGAGCATGGCGGCGTCCTCGCTCGTGACCCCCACCGAGTACCCGGCGTTGCGCATCGCCGGTATCGCCTGGATGTGGTCCCAGTGGCCGTGGGTCTCGAGCACCTTGCGCACGCCGAGCCCGGAGGCCAGTTCCAGTAGCAGGTCGTGTTCGTTGGCTGCATCGATGAGTACCGCGTCGCCGGTGTGGCGGCAGCGCAACACGAACACGTTGTTGTCGAAGTCGCCAACGACGACCTTGTGGATCTCGAAATCGGTGTCGCTGAGGTGGAGTGTGTCGCCCGATGCCATCGGCCGATTCTGCCAGACCCCACCGTCCACCGGTCGGCGTCAGGTCTCGGGGTCCCCGGGTACCTTGCCGGGTACGTCGAAACCGAGTGACACCGCCACCGGTATCTGTGCCGGATCGAAGGTCGCGAACGTCAACGGTCGCGGGAGGCGGTCCGCAGCGGCGAGGTGCAGTGCGTCAACGGTGCGCAACGGCTGCGTGCGGCCGAGTTCGGCGGCCCGCTCCAGGCACATGGTGTCCAGCGGAACGACATGGATGCGTTCCCAGTCGTCACGAATCGCCCGGCGCAGTTCATCCAGCCGGTTCGGGTCGTCCCCCAGGCGCTCGACGAGCATGAGGGCCTCGGAGAGCGCGAGCGCACTGGCGCACCAGTCCGGGTCCGAAGCCATCGCTGCGAGCACCTCGGTCCGGGCTGGTCCATCGAGGTATCGCGCCAGCAGCGCGGTGGTGTCGAGGGCGAGGGTCATCGCCCACGGACCTCTCGCAGGAGCTGGTCGATGCGGGTGCCGGCCCACATCGGCATCACGAACTCGGGCTCCGGTCGATCGGCACGGCGGGCGGGGGTCAGCAGTCCACGGGCGGCGAGATCCGCGAGCTGCGGTTGGCCGTCGACGGGTTCGACGGGTCCGAGTTGTGCCACCGGCTGCCCATCGATGGTCACGACCACGCGCTGGCCAGCACCGGCGCGTCGGGTCGCGGAGGCGAGACCGGCCCGTAGCTCCCGGATTCCGATCGTCTCCATCGCACAGCTCCAGAACAGGTGTCGAACACGTCGCGCAGAAGTGTACACATGTGTACACCAAGTGCTGTGCGCGAGCTGTCCGAACCTGCTGGAATACCGCACTGCTGAACAGCTCTGCTGGAACGACAGCCATGACTCCACCACCGACACCCCGAGGGGACCGAGATGAACTTCGCCTTCAGTGAAGAACAAGAGGAACTGCGCAAGGTCGTACGCGACTTCCTGGACAACAAGTCCGACGAGGCGACCGTGCGCGAACTGATGGACACCACCGAGGGTTACGACCCTGCGGTGTGGACCCAGATGGGTGAGCAGATGGGTCTCCAGGGGCTCGTCATCCCGGAGGAGTACGGCGGCTCGGGCTACAGCTTCGTGGAGCTCATCGTGGTGCTCGAGGAGATGGGTCGACGCCTTCTCTGCGCTCCCTACTTCTCGACCGTCGTGCTGGCCGGCCAGACCCTGTTGCACAGTGGCGACGAGGATGCGAAGAAGGCCCACCTTCCGGGCATCGCGTCGGGCGAGACGATCGCCACGGTTGCCTACACCGAACCGAACGGCCGCTGGGACGAGTCGGCTGTGACCATGGAGGCCACCGCTGATGGGTCGTCCTACAAGCTCAACGGCGAGAAGCTCTACGTCCTCGACGGCCACACCGCCGATCTGATCATCACCGCCGCACGTACCTCGGCTGGGGTCAGCCTGTTCGCGGTGGCAGGTGATGCCGACGGGCTCACCCGGACCGCCCTCTCCACGATGGATCAGACCCGCAAGCAGGCTCGCCTCGAGTACTCCGACGTCAGCGGCACTCTCATCGGCACCGACGGTGGTGGCTGGGACGTGCTGTCGATGGTGCTCGATCTCGCAGCCGTCGCACTCGCCGCCGAACAGGTGGGTGGGGGTCAGGAAGTGCTCGAGTCCGCGGTGCAGTACGCCAAGGATCGGGTGCAGTTCGGCCGGCCCATCGGCTCCTTCCAGGCGATCAAGCACAAGTGCGCCGACATGTTGCTGGAGGTGGAGTCAGCCAAGTCCGCCGCCTATTACGCGGGCTGGTGCGCCGCAGAGCTCAACGACGAGCTCCCCTCGGTGGCGAGCCTGGCCAAGGCCTACTGCTCGGAGGCCTACTTCCACGCCGCGGCCGAGAACATCCAGATCCACGGCGGAATCGGGTTCACCTGGGAGCATCCGGCGCATCTCTACTTCAAGCGTGCCAAGAGCTCCGAGCTCCTCTTCGGCGACCCGACCTACCACCGCGAACTGCTCGCCCAGCGGATCGGAATCTAGGGTCCCGCCCGTCGGGGGTCGGATCGGCGGTCGGGCTCCCAGCTCCGACTGCTCCGACCCGGCTCCCAACCAGGGTGAACCCGAGCGGGCGCAATAGGGTCTCTCGCGATGTGGATCTGGGTCGTGCTGTTGGCTTTGGGGACCTTCGTCATCGCCGCGGCCTCGATCGGTTCGGTCACGGGGACGTTGGCGACCAGACCCCGGCGTTCGGTCTATGACCTCGCCGAGGCCACCCATTTCGTGGCCGACCGACTGCCGGAGGAGATGACAGCCCGTCTCTCCTACGACGATGTGGAATCGGTGCTCGGAGCGCACTGCGACTTCCTGGCTGACCAGGGTCTGGCCTCGAGCGCCACGGCGGACACCGTCCGCGATGACCTGGTCGTGGTCGCGGACGAGGAGGTCATCGGTTGGATCCTCGGCCGGCTGGGAGATACCGGCACCGATCTGGCCGACGAGGACGTCGTGGAAGTGCTCGAGGTGGAACAGGACTACTACCGGGCGATCGGCATGTTCGGTCCGAGGGTCGACCCCGACAGCGGCGACCCCGACAGCAGCGACCCCGACAGCGGTGATCCCGACAGCGGTGATCCCGTAGCCCGGAGCTGAACTCGCCGGACAGGGCTGGTTCCCGCGGCGCGTGACAGCAGTGGGGCGACACCGCTCTAGAGTGGAAATCCCGAGAACCGAGCGACAACAGGAGCGAGATGGACCGGCCCGGCAAGTTCGAGAACAACCGCTTCATCGGCGACAAGCGCAGCCAGGTGGTCTACGACATCGATGAGCTGGGTGAGCCCCACGAGCATCTGGTTCACGAGCTCATGGAGGCCGAGACCTTCCTCTGCTTCGGTCCCGACACGCTGGCCGAGGCCCGGAACCGGGGCTACAAACTCTTCGCCCCGCAGCGCTCCAACGCGCTCTGACGAGGACGACCCGTTGGGAGGGGAGCGCTCCGCCGGGTCGTCACCCGTGATGGACTACGCGTTCGAATCGGGCGACCTCGTGCTCAGCGGTCATCTCGCCGAACCCGGACTCCACAGCGCCAATCCGCCCGGTCTGGTGCTCTGCCACGGGTTCCCCACCCGGGGCCGGGAGTCGGCCCAGTCGGGGATCTCGTTCCCCGAGCTGGCCAACCGGATCGCCGGCGAGCTCGGCTGGCTCGTGCTCACCATGAACTTCCGGGGTTGTGGCAAGGCAGAGGGCCAGTTCTCCCTGCAGGGCTGGCTCGACGACGTGGCCGCGGCCGTCGCACACGTCGACGAACTGGGTGCGGCGGGAGTCTGGCTGGCCGGCTACGGAACCGGCGGTTCGTTGGCGGTGGTCGAAGGAGCGCGCAACCCGGTGGTGCGCGGGGTGGCGGCCATGGCCACACCCTCGGACTTCGACGACTGGGCAAAGCACCCGCGCAGGCTGCTGCTGCACGCCCGCCAGGTGCAGGTCATCAAGGATCCGGACTTCCCGTCGAACTTCGACCAGTGGGCGGCGCAACTGCGGTCGGTCCGTCCTCTCGTCGCTGCCGCCGAGTTGGCTCCGCGCCCGCTGCTGGTGATGCACGGAGACCGGGATGACCTGACCCCGCTCGACAACAGCCTGGCGATCGCGGAGTCGCACGGCAATGCCGAACTCCGTGTGCTCAGCGGGGCAGGCCACGAGCTCCGCCACGACCCGAGAGCGGTGGCGATGTTCATGGGCTGGCTCCGTCGTCAGCGCATCGCATCGGAGACCGTCACCGCTGACGAGCTGGCCGGCGACGGGTCACCGGACACCGACCAGGACGACGCAGCGGAGACGTAGCCGGAGGTGGGCGGCACTACGATCGTGTCGTGACAGGCGTACCGATACCGATCACCGGCGACGAGGATGCCGACAGGTTCCTGGGCGAGAATCCCCTGGCGCTGCTGCTGGGGATGTTGCTCGATCAGCAGGTTCCGATGGAGTGGGCCTTCCGCGGCCCCTCCACCCTTGCGGAGCGACTGGGCGGGCTCGATGCAGCGTCGATCGCGGCCATGGACTGCGAGGAGTTCGTCTCGGTCTGTGCAGAGAAGCCTGCAATCCACCGGTTCCCGGCATCCATGGGGCGTCGGATCCACCAGCTCTGCGAGATGCTCGTGGAGGACTACGACGGCGATGCAGCAGCGGTTTGGACCGGCGCCGCGAACGCCGAGGACCTCCGCGAGCGCCTTCGGGCGCTGCCCGGATACGGCGAGGAGAAGACCAAGATCTTCATCGCCATTCTCGCCAAGCGGTTCGATGTGGCCCTGGAGGGCTGGCAGGAAGTGGCCGCTCCGTTCTCCGATGCCGAGCCGCGGTCGGTCGCCGACGTGGATTCACCCGAGTCGCTCTCGCGGGTCCGCGACTGGAAGAAGATGATGAAGGCCGCCAAGAAGGCGAAGTCGGATCCGGTGTAGTCGGCGCGCCGCCCGTGCGCTTAGCCTCAGCCCGTGCCGAACCTTTCCGTTGCCCCTGTGACGCCGCCTGATTCCCAGCGCAGACGGCCCTTCAGGTTCAGCGTTCAGGCCTCGCATCTGGAGGCCCCCGAGCAGTTGCGTCCGCTGGCGCGCAAGGCGGAGGACATCGGGGTCTCGGTACTGACCGTGGCCGACCACATCGACGACCAGCTGTCGCCGATAGCGGCGCTGATGGCTGCCGCCGACGCGACCACGACCCTGCGGGTCGGCTCCCTGGTGTTCTCGAACGACTACCGGCATCCGGTCCTTCTGGCCAAGGAAGCGGCAACGATCGACCGCCTCAGCGGCGGTCGGCTCGAGTTCGGTCTGGGCGCGGGGTGGATGCTCGACGACTACCGGGGAGCCGGGATGACGCTCGACCGGCCGTCGGTCCGTATCGAACGCATGGAGGAATCCCTCGGGGTCATCAGGCGGCTCTGGTCCGGCGAGGCCGTCACGCACCACGGTCTCAACTACGACATCGACGACCTCGCCCTGACTCCCACCCCGTCCCAGAGGCCTGCTCCTCCGGTGTGGGTCGGCGGTGGTGGTCGCAAGGTGCTCGAGGTGGCGGCGCGCTGCGCGGACGTGGTCCACCTGAACCCGTCGCTGACCGCTGGGGTCATCGATCACAGGGCCGGTCCCACCGCGACCGCCGAGGCCACGGACCGCAAGCTGGGATGGATCCTCGATGCCGCGCCCGATCGGTTCGCCTCCCTGGAGATCGGGGTTCGTATCCACCTCGCCCTCGTGACCGACGATCGCGACGAGCTCTACGAAGCGCTGGCGGGTGGGTTCGGCCTCTCAGCGGATGAGGCCAAGGGATCCCCACATGCGCTCTGTGGAACGGTGGAGCAGATCGCAGACGACATCGTGGAGCGCCGGGAACGGTTCGGCATCTCCAACATCGGCCTCTCTGCGTCGTCGATGGACGACCTGAGACCCGTGATCGAGCGGCTCGCCGGTAGCTGACCGGCGACCGGATCGTGCGCGGTGGCCGCCGCGGTCCCTCGACGGTGGTCCTGTGGACCCATCCTGGTGAGTCACCCGACCTGTTGTTCTAAACATCGCTGCGGGCTGCACCGAAGCCATCTGGGTACAACCGCGGCGCGTCGGTCACCTCCGACGTTGCCGGGGCCACCAGCTACGCACCAGCCGGAGACAACTTGTGAACAAGTGTCCGCACTGCCAGTTCCTGGTGCGCGAGGACACGCGCACCTGCGAGGTCTGCCACAAGCCGTTCGCCCGCGAAGCAGCGGTCCCCGGGTTCGCGGCGGGTCAGGGTAGGGGCGACGACGCACTCGCAGCCCGGGTGGGTCCCGGCGAGGCCGGGTTCCCGGTGTCCGTGATCTGGCTCTTCATCGTCGGCATGCTGCTGGCCGCTGCGGTCGCGTTCAGTTCCTCACACTGGTTCTAGGTCCCGACCCTGAACCTCCCGGGCCCTGTCGGGCCAGCGGGACGGGCGCCTAGTTCGAGGTCCAGCTGGAAGGCGCCTCGGGGTCGAGCCCGTAGCGTTGGATGGCATCCTCGGTGGTGGCGTTGTCGATCAGCCCGGACTGCGCCATCGAATGGAGCACGGCCACGACCACATGAGGGGCGTCGGTCTCGAAGAACCGCCGCAGGGCTTCGCGGGTGTCGGAGCGGCCGAAGCCGTCCGTTCCCAGTGAGGTGAAGCTTCGTCCATCGGGGATCCAGCGCTGCACCTGGTCGGGCACGGCCCGCATGAAATCGGTGACGGCAACCACCGGACCGTTGCTGTCGGCGAGGATCTCGCTGACCCTGGGGCGGCGTGGTGCATCGAGAGGGTGCAGGCGGTTCCAGCGCTCCACCTCGAGGGCCTCCATGCGGAGCCGCTGGAACGATGTGGCGGACCACAGCGAGACGCGGATCCCGTAGTGCTCTGCGAGGATGTCGCGAGCCTCGACCGCGGCTGACCATGCGGTACCCGAGAACAGCAGCGTCGCTTCCGGTCCGGACCCCTCCGGGGCCTGCTGCCAGCAGTAGAGGCCATCGATCACACCTGCCTCGAGCGACCCGCTCCCACCGTCGTCGGGCATCGGTGGCATGGGGTAGTTCTCGTTGTAGATCGTCAGGTAGTAGAAGACGTCCTCGCCCGCAGTGCCGTCCCCCGGGTACATGCGGGCCAGGCCGTCGCGCACGATGAGGGCCATCTCGAAAGCGAACGCGGGGTCGTAGCTGCGGCAGACGGGAACCGCGGAGGCGAGCAGTTGGCTCTGGCCGTCCTGGTGTTGGAGGCCCTCGCCCATCAGCGTCGTGCGGCCGGCCGTGGCACCCATGAGGAAGCCACGGGCCCGGGCATCGGCCGCGGCCCAGATCAGGTCACCCACACGCTGGAATCCGAACATCGAGTAGAAGGTGAAGAACGGCACCATCGGAACCCCGCGGTGGGCATGCGAGGTGGCAGCTGCGGTCCACGAGGCGAGACCGCCGGCTTCGGTGATGCCCTCCTCGAGGATCTGGCCGTCGGAGGACTCCTTGTAGCTGAGCAGCAGCTCGTGGTCGACGGGCTCGTACAGCTGGCCCTGGGAGGCATAGATGCCGAGCTCGCGGAACAGGGCGTCCATGCCGAAGGTACGGGCCTCGTCGGGGATGATCGGCACTATGCGTGCTCCGATGGCGTCATCACGGCAGAGGTTGCGCAGCAGCCTGGTGAACGCGGTCGTGGTGCTCGCCGCCTGGTTCCCCGATCCGCCGAGGAGTTCGTCGAAGGCGTCCGGGGCCGGCGGGGCGATGGGCCGCCGTGTCGGCACCCCCCGCTTGGGCAGCGGTCCGTCGAGTGCGCGGCGCCGTTCCAACAGGTAGCGGGTCTCGGGTGAGTCGGGACCCGGTCGCACGAAGGGCGGCCAGCCATCGGCCAGGTCCTCGTCGGGGATCACATCGCCGAGCCTGAGCCGGTCGCGCAACCCGACCAGCTGCTCGCTGGTCATCTTCTTGATCTGGTGGGTGGAGTTCCTGCCCTCCACACCCTCACCGAGGGTCCAGCCCTTGACCGTCTGGGCGAGGATCACCGTCGGCACTCCCTCGGTCTCCACCGCAGCGCGGTAGGAGGCGTAGATCTTGCGGTAGTCGTGCCCGCCGCGGGGCAACTTGGTGAGGTCCTCGTCACTGAGGTGTTCGACCATCGCCCGGAGCCGGGGATCCGGACCGAAGAAGTTCTCCCTGATGTAGTTGCCGTCCTCGATGGCGTAGCGCTGGAACTCTCCGTCAACGGTGGTGTTCATCTGGTTGAGCAGCACGCTGTCGGTGTCGCGCTGCAGCAACTCGTCCCAGCGGCCGCCCCAGATCACCTTGATCACGTTCCAGCCGGCACCGCGGAAGATGGCCTCCAACTCCTGGATGATCTTGCCGTTGCCGCGCACCGGGCCGTCCAGGCGTTGCAGGTTGCAGTTGATGACCCAGGTGAGGTTGTCGAGGTGCTCGCGCGCCGCCAGTGAGATCGATCCGAGCGTCTCGGGTTCGTCGCACTCCCCGTCGCCCACGAAGCACCACACCCGCGACCCTGCAGCGTCATCGATCCGTCGGTGCTCGAGGTACTTGTTGAAGCGAGCCTGGTAGATCGACAGGATCGGTCCGAGTCCCATCGATACCGTCGGGTACTCCCAGAAGTCCGGCATCAGTCGGGGGTGTGGATACGACGACAGGCCGCGGCCGGTGCTGGCGGGTGTGTCGATCTCGCGGCGGAACCGGTCGAGGTCGGCCTCGTCCAGGCGGTGTTCGAGGTAGGCGCGGGCATAGATGCCCGGCGAGGCATGTCCCTGGATGTAGACGTGGTCCCCGGGTCCGGCGTCCTTGCCGCGGAAGAAGTGGTTGAAACCCACCTCGTAGAGCGCGGCGGACGAGGCGAACGTGGAGAGGTGGCCCCCGATGCCCTCCGCGGTCTTGTTGGCGCGGACCACCTGTGCCGCAGCGTTCCAGCGGATGTAGCGACGGATCCGGCGTTCTAGATCCTCGTCGCCGGGGAACCAGGGCTCGTTCTCGGGCGGGATGGTGTTCACATACGGCGTCGAGATGCTGGCGGGGGTACCGACCGCGAGTCGGCGCGCTCTCTCGGTGAGACGTGCCATCAGGTACTGGGCCCGGGAGCGACCGCGCTGGTCGACCACCGCCTCGAGGGAGTCGAGCCACTCTTCGGTCTCGACCGGGTCGATGTCGGGGAGTTGATGTGCGAAACCGTCGATGATCATGTGCGTCCTGCCCGGAATGTGGATCTAGTTTGCGACAATGGTTCGTACCCCCACTCTTCCACTCACGAGCACCGGTGTGTGCCCATGAGGACCGTCTACACCGACGGTGCATGCAGCGGGAACCCGGGGCCCGGCGGCTGGGCCTGGGTGGAGGTCGACGGGGCCTGGAGAACCGGGTTCGAGGCCGACAGCACCAACCAGCGAATGGAGGTGGCCGCGGTGATCTCCGCGGTCGAGACCTTCGACGGTCCGTTGCGGATCTTCTCGGATTCGACCTACGTCGTGAACTGCTGGAAGGACCGCTGGTGGGCCGGCTGGTTGAAGCGTGGATGGAAGAACTCACAGCGCAAGCCGGTGGCCAACCGAGACCTCTGGGAGCGGTTGGTGCCGCACTTCAGGGATCGGACCGACCTCGAACTCGTCTGGGTCAAGGGTCACTCCGGTGACCGCTGGAACGACATCGCCGACCGTCTTGCCGTAGCAGCGGTCCAGAACCGCCGGGGCTCCTCTGGCTCGGGTCCGCCAACCGAGGATGACCTGGGAGACCCCGACCTGACCACCGCGGGTGCTGCCCGCGCCGCGAAGACCCGAACCAAGGGGTCCGACGGGCCCACCCCTGCTACCGATTCCGATACCGATACCGATACCGATACCGATACCGGACCCGCCCCAGGACCCGGAGCCGGTGGGCGTTCTGCGATCGCACGAGGACGTGACGGTCGTGTGCCGGAGGGGTTCCTGGTGGCGGTCACGGGAGTGGGCTCCGGCGCGAACGACTCAGCGGGTGTCGAGGGACGACTCGACGAGCTGACCCGGGTGCTCGGCGCCTGGGCGGAACTCCACCGGGATGCGCTGATCCTCACGGGGCTGCGCGGTGGCGCCGAGTCCCTCGCTGCTTCGGCGGCAACGGCGGCCCAGGTGCCCTATGTGGTGGTGCTGCCGTATCCGGATCCGACGGTGGCCTGGCCGAGAGCGGAACGCGAGCGGTTCGAGAGCCAGTGCCGGGATGCGGCATCGGTGGTGACCCTCGAGAGATCCAGACCAGGAGATGCCGACGGCCGTCTGAAGGCGCTGGCGCGTAGGGATGGCTGGCTGCGCTCCGCTGCCGACATGGCGGTGCTGTTGGCGGACCGGAGCGATCCCGAGGCCGAGTCGGGTATCCACCAGTGGACACGGGCCTTCGGTGACGACCTCTGGTTGGTGGAGCTTCCGTGATGCGTGTCGGTGTCGACAGCGGCGGGACCTTCACCGACGTGGTCACCGAATCCGGGGCGATCACCAAGGTGCCATCGACCCCCGCCGATCCCGGCGCAGCCGTGCGGTCCGGGTCAGCGATGGCCGTCGGGTCCGCGACGGTGCCCGATCTTCTCGCCCACGGCACGACCGTTGCCACCAACGCGCTCCTCGAGGGCCGGCTGGGGCGGGTGTGCCTGTACTGCACCGAGGGCTTCACCGACGTGGTGGAGATAGGCCGCCAGGATCGCCCGTCGCTCTACGACCCGTGGTCGCGCCGCCCGGAGCCGCTGGTGGCCCGTTCCATGCGCTTGGGTGTGCTCGAACGGGTGGGAGCCGACGGTTCGGTGCTGAGGGCGGTGGACACCTCGACCCTGGCCGATCCTCCGGAGGGAGCTGACTCGGTGGCGGTTTGCACCCTGCACGCCGACCTCGAAGCCTCGAACGAGTCGGCGATCGCCGAGGAGCTGCGCCGGCGGGGCTGGGACGTGACCGCATCGCACGAGGTCTCGCCGGAGTTCCGCGAGTACGAGCGGACGGTGACCACGGTGCTCAATGCCGCTCTGAGGCCCGTGGTCAGCAGCTACCTGAGGGCACTGGAGCCGCTTGCATCCGAGGTGCTCGTCATGACCTCGGCCGGATCGTTGGTCGGGACAGACCGTGCGGCCGAGCTGCCCGCGGGGTTGTTGTTGTCGGGCCCTGCCGCCGGAGCCCGCGCTGCGGCACAGGTGGCGGCGGCGTGCGGGTTCGAAGCAGCACTCGGCTTCGACATGGGTGGGACGAGCACCGACGTCTGCCTGGTGATCGACGGTGCGCCTGCGATGGCGCAACAGCAGGCGGTGGCCGGCTACCCGGTCCGGCTTCCGTCGCTCGACGTTCACACCGTCGGCGCCGGTGGCGGGAGCATCGCCAGGTTGGACGCCGGGGGTGCCCTCGTGGTCGGACCCGAATCGGCCGGCGCGGTGCCGGGCCCGGCCTGCTACGGACTCGGCGGGCTGGCGCCGACGGTCACCGATGCCAACGTGCTCTGCGGCCGGATCCCCGCCGATGCCGTGTTCAGCGGACTCGGTTCTCTCGACCTCGAGGCCGCGGAACGCGCCATGTCATCAGCAGGCGTCACCCCCGAGGGTGTGATCGCGGTGGTGAACGCCACGATGGTCCAGGCGCTGCGGAGGGTTTCGGTGCAGCGGGGGATCGATCCCTCGGACCTGGCGCTCGTGGCATTCGGCGGTGCAGGTCCCCTGCACGCCTGCGCGCTGGCCGAGGAGCTGGGGGCCGCCGCGGTCGTGGTGCCCGCCATGGCCGGGGTGCTGAGCGCAGCCGGTCTACTGAGCAGCCCCCGGGGGGTTGAGCTCGTGCGCAGTTGGCCCGACCCCCTCGAACACGGCGGCCTGCAGGAGGCCTTCGCAGGGCTCCGCTCGCATGCGGCGGAGGCCCTCGGTGTGTCGGAGCCGACCTCTGGACCCTCGGGGGTCGCCGACGGAGCCGACATCGAGTTCCAACAGTTCCTTGATTGCCGCTATTCGGGGCAGAGCCATGATCTGCGGACCGAATCGGTCGCCGCCTTCCACGATGACCACGAACGAACCAACGGCTACGCCCGCCGGGGTGATCCCGTCGAGGTCACCGCGGTGCGCCTCCAGGCGAGGCTCGCGGCTCCCACCACGATGCAGGAGCTGTGCGCAGAATCGCAAGGGGCATGGGGCCAGGGCGTGCTCGAGGGACCGGCGGTGGTCTCGCGTGACGACTGCACCGTGTGGGTGCCAGCGGGTTGGTCTGGATCCGAGGGTGCGCTCGGCGCGTTGGTGCTGCGCCGCACGGGTGGAACCTCGTGAGCGCGCATCGCGCGGGCATGGAGTTGGGAGCGGCCGGTCTCCAGGTGCTCATCGCCCGGCTCGCGGGGGTAGCCGAGGAGATGGGCGAGGTGCTGCAGCGCTCCGCGTTCAGTCCCAACATCAAGGAGCGGGCGGACTGCTCGGCCGCGGTGTTCGATCCGCAGGGCCAACTGCTCGCACAGGCAGAACACATTCCTGTCCACCTGGGTTCCATGCCGGCCTCTGTCGAAGCGGTGATCACTGCCCTGGGTGACTCGATGGAACCCGGTGACCAGGCTGTGGTGAACGATCCGTTCGCAGGTGGCACGCACCTCAACGACATCACGATCGTCGCACCCTGTTTCGTCGATGGAGACCTGGTGGGTTGGGTGGCCAACCGCGCACACCATGCCGATGTCGGTGGCACCTCACCCGGGTCGATTCCTGCCGATGCCACCGAGATCTTCCAGGAGGGCCTCCGGTTGCCCCCGGTGCTGCTGAGCGATGGGGTGAAGGACATCGTGCTGGCGAACTCGCGCACGCCGCTCGAGCGTTCCGGAGACCTCGCCGCTCAGGTCGGAGCGAACGTGCGCGGGGTCTCCCGGCTCGCAGAACTCGCAGGTGAACCCTTCGGTGCGGTGCTCGAGCACGGCCGTCGGAGCTGTGAGGCCCTGCTGGGGGCTCTTCCCGGTGGCGAATGGTCCGCCCGCGATGTGGTCGACTCCACCGGACCCCGCGGCGAACAGCAGAGGCCGGCTTCGATCGTGGTGGCGGTGCGGGTGGATTCGGACCCGGTCGACGGTGCTCCGAGGATCACGTTCGACTTCACCGGCACCGATCCCCAGCGCCCGGGAAACACCAATGCGCCTCTGGCGGTAACGGTCTCGGCGGTGACCTTCGCCCTCAAGTGCGCCCTGGCCCCCGACCTGCCCTCCAACCAGGGCGCGATGGGGCCGGTTCACGTGGTGGCTCCGGTGGGAACGGTCGTGAACGCACAGGCGCCCACCGCGGTGGGCGCCGGCAACGTCGAGGTCAGCCAGCGGATAGCCGACGTGTGTCTCCGTGCACTGGGCGAGATGGTTCCGGACCGCGTCGGCGGGGCCGGTCAGGGAACGATGAACAACGTGCTCATCGGAAGCCGTTCCGGGCATCTGGCGGACGCTCGTTCGGAGAACAGCTGGGTCTACTACGAGACGATCGGGGGTGGACAGGGGGGCTGGCCGCCGCGGCCGGGTGGCAGCACTCCGGAACCCGGCGCCGGCATGTCGGGCGTGCACACCGGGATGACCAACACCAGGAACACCCCGATCGAGGCCCTGGAGCGGGAGTTCCCGATGCGAGTGCTGCGGTACCGACTGCGGAGGGGGAGCGGCGGTGCGGGAGCGGCCCCCGGCGGGGAGGGGATCGAGCGGGATCTCCAGGTGCTCGCGGACGTGACCGTTTCGCTCATCACCGAGCGTCGGGTGAGCCACCCGTGGGGTCTGGCCGGCGGCGAGTCGGGCGCGGTCGGGGAGAACTGGCTCCTCCCTGGCGGTGACGAGAGCCGGGCCGAGCGTCTGCCCGACAAGTGCACGATCCAGCTGGATGCCGGCGACGTCCTGCGGATGCTGACGCCGGGCGGCGGTGGCTGGGGAGTGCCGGCCTGACCGTAGCGATCGGCTGTATCCGTATGCCTTTGGTTGGTCGGGCTCTGGGGGTGCCGGGGGTATGTATCGACGCTGTTCGTGGCATGGCTCATTGACTTTGACCGAACAATGTTTGAAGATATCAAACAATGATCGACATGGCCGAACAACGTTCGTTGGCAGATCGTCGCAGCGACGCCACCCGGGAGGGGATCGTCGAGGCGGCCTGGCGACTGAGTCGACAGGAGGGCCTGACGGGGTGGTCGTTGCGGCGTCTGGCTGACGAAGTAGGTCTCGCTGCCCCGAGCTTGTACGCATATTTCGATTCCAAGCACGCCATCTACGACGTGATGTTCCGCCAGGGATACGAACAACTCGATGACATCGCTTCTCGATGGGGCCCTGCTCCGGGGGAACCACATCGACGTGCGTTCAAGGTGGCGGCCGCCGGATTCATGGAGTTCTGCACCAGCGATCCCACCCGATACCAGCTCATGTTCCAACGCGTGATACCCGAGTTCGTACCGAGCGCTGACGCCTATTCGGCATCAGTGGCGAACTACGAACGGTTCCGTGCTCTGCTCGGTGAGCTCGGCGTCACCGACGACCGAGAACTCGATCTGTGGACCGCGATCAGCACGGGTCTCACCGATCAGCAGATCAGCAACGACCCGGGAGGACAGCGGTGGTTCCGGCTTCTGGACCGCGCTGTCGACATCTTTTGTGACCACGTGGGAATTCCACCCGAACCCGAAGGACAGCGATGAGCACGACGACTGACAAGACGATCGACCTGCGAACTGTCGAACCGATCGACCTGCGAACTGGCACCGAGCTGGGACGGACTGAGTACCAGAGGTTCGTCGAGGCACTGCGTGGTCTTGATGACGCCGGATGGAGTAGTCCCACCGACTGCACCGAGTGGACGGTGCGTGATCTCGCGGGCCACGTGGGAGCCATGATGTGGTCGGTCTCGAAGGTCCGCCGGTTCGCCCGCGAGCAGATGCAGAGCGCTCGACGCGCCAAGGCCGAAGGACTCGACGACCCGACGGACGCCATGACGGCTATCCAGGTAGAGCGGTTCGCGGGACGCACCGAATCAGAGCTAGTCGACACAATGAACGAGCTGATCGAACCCGCGATCGCCGGACGGCTCCGGATTCCCGGATCGGTCGCCCGAAGTGTGCGGTTCGCCGTTCCCGTCGGAGGGGAACCCGAAAGGTGGAGCCTGGCCTACCTCTACGGAACCATCCTCACCCGAGACACCTGGCTGCACCGGGTCGCTGATCTGGCGCGAGCTGTCGATGATCGCCCGGAGATCGATGCCGACCACGACGGTCGCATCGTGGCCGACGCCGCCGCCGAGTGGGCGCGTCGTCACGGCAAGCCGGTTGAACTGACCCTCTCAGGTTCCGCCGGTGGTCGCTTTCGACAGGGGAGCGGCGGACCATCGATCGAGTTGGACGCGATCGAGTTCTGCCGAATGACCTCAGGCCGTTCGGAGCCGACTCATCTACTTCTCGGGACCGCCGTTGCCTGGTGAGCCACCCCGCTGAACCGACAGTCAGGACGGCGGGAACGGGGTGGTGACCAGCAGGACCACCGACCAGATCAGCATCACCGATGCCACGCCGATCAATCCGTAGCGGGCCGACCTCACGCGGAAGTGACCGCTGATGCCGACGAGGAACAACACCGTGGCGAGGAAGACCGCCGTTCGGACATAGTCATCCGCAGTGCGTCCCGCGGTCGATCCCTCCGCGTACAGGTCGTCGGCCGACTGGTCGAGTTCCACGGCCAGATCGTTCGCGGGCTGTTCGTAGTCATCCATGTAGGTGGGCCCTGCAGGTGCGTCCGGATTGACGAAGGGGTCGGTCTCCATCCAGGCCTCGAACGCCGGTGCCAGCTGCGCGCTGAAGCGCTTCTCGGCGATCTCGGTTCCCTCCTCGTTGCCGTCGAGGTAGGCGGTGAACCAGGCGTTGAACGCGGTGGCGTCGAAGTTCCGGGCTTCGGCTGCCTCCATGTATGCCCGGTTCGCTTCGGTGCGGGCGGTGTTCGCCCGGGCCAGCGTGAGTGACTCCTCGGTGCTCCATTTCGCCGAGGCGAATCCCGAGTAGGCAGCGAGGATCGCGACGACAGCCAGCATCAGCGCCTCGACGATGGTTATCCGCCGGTCGGCGGGCGACTGGACGTCGTGCGACGCAGCGTGCTGGTGGTGCTCGGCGATCTCCTTGCTCACCTCTGCCGGGGAGAGTCCTGCTTCACCCATGGTCTCCGCTGCTCCCGGTGTGCCTGATCGCGAACGGGTCGGCGGCGCCCTCGCGGTCCCGTGAGGATATCGGACCCCGCTGCAATCGCCGAGGACCGGGACCGGCCTCGGGGCGGGAACGTTTCACTCGGCAGTGTCGTCGTACTCCATGGCGAGAGCGGGGTTGCCCCCGGGATCCTCGAAGGCGATGAGGTGTCCCACCTTCGAGATGGTGAACCGCTCCATGAGGATCCGACCCCCGGCTTCGATGATCCGCGAGCGTGCGGCCTCGACGTCGTCCACGCCGAAGGTGCATTCGAACCCACGGGTGGGTTGGTCGTCGAGGAGCTGCCTGCGTTGCTGGATCGCCCCCATCGGAGAGCCGCTGTCCTCGTCCACGACCTGCACGAAACCCGGCGGACCGTGGTCCTGGAATCGCCATCCGAACACCGATCCGTAGAACCTCTGCGTCGCAGCCACATCGTCGGTGTTGATCGCGAAGTGGGTCAGTCGTGGGTTCATGACCGTCATCGTGACAGAAATCCAGTTGGCAGCAGCTCGGAACTCCTTGCGGTCAGCGGTGAAGACCTGACCGGCGCGGGGTCAGCTCCGGGACCGCAAGGACCCCTCGATGGCGAGGACGTGAGCAGCTGAGACAGCAAGTCGCTCCGGCAGCGTGACCTCGAGGGAACCACCGCGCCGGTCCCACTGCAGCGCTTCGTCGCACCCCAGGAGGCGCACCCCGGTGACGTCGGAGGCGTCGGTGTCGCGCAGCCGGAACCGTTGCCGGCCGGGGGCCTCGATGAGCATCGCGTAGACCATGCCGTCACCTGCGGTGAAACGGACCTCGGTGTCCTCGGAGGTCTTGGTGCCGGGCACCGTCCAGGGGCGTGAGCCGTAGATCGCCTCGCCGTTGATGGCCATCCACTCGCCGAGACCCTCCAGCGGAGCGCGCTGTTCTGTCGGAATCCGGCCCGAGGGATCCGGCCCGATGCCGATCAGGAGGTTTCCGTTCTTGGACACGATGTCGCAGAAACTGCGGATCAGACCGGTGGCGGTGACGATGTCCTCGGGTCGCTCGTTGCGGTTTGCGCCGAAGGAGTGTCCGACGCCGCGGGTGGACTCCCACTTGGTGGCCTCGATGTCATCGAAGGTGGCGTATTCGGGTGTGTTGAAGTCGTAGTGGGTGGCTGCGGGGAAGGTGAGCGACTTCCACCCCTCGGGCAGGTACTTCCAGGTGGCCTGCATGACGTTGCCGGCACCCCGTGCGATGGTGTCGGTAACCCGGTTCCGCGGTCCGGTGGGCTGCAACCAACGGTCGTTGATCACGCCGTCGGGCACCGTGTTGTAGTACTCCGCGAAGAGTTCGGCGAGGTTTCCGCCTGCGGGCCAGCAGATGTCGTTCCACAGCACCGACGGCTCGTAGCGGGTGATCAGTTCGCGCATGTGAGCGGTGGCGTAGGCGAGGTACTCGGGTCCCGTTGGCACCGCCAACATCGCGTCGGCCGGATTGGTGAGCAGGGCGTCGTTGAACGGCCAGTCGTAGCCGCCGGAGTAGTAGAGGCCCATCCGCATTCCCTGGTTCCGGACGGCCTCGCCCAGCTCGGCGACGAGGTCCCGTTCGGCGTGGTAGCGACCCTTGGCCGGGTGCGGGCGTTCCGAGGGCCAGAGCGTGAAACCGTCGTGGTGCTTGGTCGTGAGCACCACATAGCGCGCACCGGCGTCGCGGCATACGCCTGCCAGTTCCTCCAGATCCGCCCGGGAGCTCTGCTCGTCGAAGGTCTGCACGAAGGTGTCGTAGGGGACGTTGCCGTAGGTCTCCAGGTGGTGGCGTCGCGTCGGGCTGTCGGGCACGCGCATCGAGTTGAGGTACCACTCGGCATACGGGTTGTGGCTGAGCATCGAACGAGGACCCTCGGTGCGGAGCATCTGCTGGATGTCGGGAACCTGTGGAGCCCAGCCGGGAACCGAGTAGAGCCCCCAGTGCAGGAAGATCCCGAGCTTCGCGTCGTCGTACCAGGCGGGAAGCGGGTGTTCCTCCACCGACTCCCAGGTGGGTTCGTAGCGCTTCGTGGACTCCTTGACGGTCATGGCGACCCGGTCGGCAGCGAGCCCCCGCTCATTAGACGATTCCAGTTCGACCCATTCCCCGATCGGCACACCTCCGGTCGGCCCATTCGCCCTTGGCCTCCGAGCACCCGCTGTCGGCTCCGGATTGCCGCGCAGCATCTGGGCAGGGGGGTTAGCGTCGCTCCGGAGCGCCCCGTTGGTGGGGCGACGGGAAGAGGAGGCTTTCATGGGCCGGAAGCTCGCAGCAGAGTTCCTGGGCACGCTCTGGTTGGTGTTGGGGGGTTGCGGAAGCGCGGTGCTGGCTGCCAACTTCTTCTCCAACGGTGACTCAGGGTTCCCGTTGGGTATCGGGTTCCTGGGTGTGGCCTTCGCGTTCGGCCTCACCGTGCTCAGCGGTGCCTACGCATTCGGACACGTTTCGGGTGGACACTTCAATCCGGCGGTGACACTCGGCCTGGCATCGGCCGGCAAGCACGAGAGCGGCGAGATCCTTCCCTACATCGTTGCCCAGGTGGTCGGCGCCATTGCCGGAGCGGGGATCCTGTTCATCGTGGCCAACGGGGTGGACGGCTTCGAGATCGTCTCGGGTGAGGCCGGTGCATTTGCCACCAACGGGTTCGGTGACCTCTCCCCGGGTGGCTACAGCCTCCTCGCTGCGCTCGTGATCGAGATCGTTCTCAGCGCCGGGTTCCTGTTGATCATCCTGGGTGCCACCCGCAAGGGGCTCCCGAGCGGGTTCGGTCCGATCGCCATCGGTCTCGCGCTGACGCTCATCCACCTGATCTCGATACCGGTGACCAACACCTCGGTGAATCCCGCGCGCTCGACCGGTCCGGCGCTGTTCGTCGGAGGCGAGAACCTCTCGCAGCTCTGGCTGTTCTGGCTCGCTCCGATCGTGGGTGGCGTGATCGGTGGGCTCGTCTACAAGTACGTGCTGGCACCGGCCGACCCCGACGAGGTCGTGGCAGCGGCCACTCCCGACGCCAACTGATCCCTGCGATCAGTGCTGTGATGTGTCGTCGGTTCCGTCGGGAACCCCGGGTCACAGAACGCGACGGGCCATGAGATGCGGGTGACGGGCTGGCCATCTTGACCAGTCGGTCAATATGCTGCGGCTCATGTTGGACATCAATGGAGCATCAGCACTCGTAACCGGTGGGGCCTCCGGCCTGGGGGAGGCCACGGTGCGTGCCCTCGGCGCGCAGGGAGCCAAGGTCGTGATCATGGACCTCGAGCACCAGGCCGACAAGGCCGCAGAGGTCCTCGAGGGGATCGAGGGTGCATTCATGCCCACCGACGTGACCGACGCCGACCAGGTGATTGCCGCGGTGGAGAAGGCCAAGGAACTCGGACCCGTCCGCGTGCTGGTCAACTCCGCGGGAATCGGCTGGGCAACCCGCACCATCGGCAAGGACGGCGAATACGCCTCGGCCCACGACCTGGACATCTTCCGCAAGGTGATCGACGTGAACCTGGTGGGCACGTTCAACTGCATCCGCCTGGCCGCCACGGCCATGTCGGCCAGCGAGGCCGACGAGTTCGGCGAACGCGGGGCCATCGTCAACACCGCTTCGGTCGCAGCTTGCGAGGGCCAGATCGGCCAGGCCGCATACTCCGCCTCCAAGGCCGGGATCGTCGGGATGACCCTGACCGTCGCCCGTGACCTCGCAGCTGTCGGTGTGAGGGTCAACACCATCATCCCGGGTCTGTTCGACACCCCGATCTACGGCCAGGGCGAGGCAGCAGAGCAGTTCAAGGAGAAGCTGGGCGCAGGATGCCTCTTCCCGAAGCGCCTCGGTTTCGCCTCCGAGTACGCGGAACTGGCCTCGGAACTGGTGCGCAACTCCTACATCAACGGCGAGTCGGTCCGTATCGACTCCGGAATGCGGATGCAGCCGAAATGATTTTCTGCCCGGTGTTCTAAACCACCCGGGCGCATCTGTCGAAGCTCGATTGGGGTCCCGCCAGGGCTGTGGGCGGGACCCTTGTCCTTTTTGTTGGCCCGGCGGGCACCCGGGTGCTTCGCACCGCGCCCGCCTCCTCCGCTTCGATGGGGCCCCTGCCCCATCGGCGGCCGTGTCGTTGTTGCGGCGGTGTTGTTGTTGCGGCCGTGTCGTTGTTGCGGCGGTGTTGTTGTTGCGGCGGTGTTGTTGGCCCGGCGGGGACGCGGGTGCTTCGCACCGCCCCGCCTCCTCCGCCTGGCTGGGGCCGGTCCGGCCTCCGGGGGCCCTGGGCTATCCGGCGTCCGTCAGACCGTGCGGCAGGGGAGTCGGGTGTTTCCGCCGCCCCCGACGCTGTGCAGCACCACGCAGACCTCTGCACCGCTCGGGGCCGTGACGGTGCCCAGCGAGAAGCCGTGACGGCTACCACGGCCCGGGTTGGCCGCCTCCACGTCGGGTCTGTCGATGTTCGCGGTCGTCGTCTTCACAGGGTTGCCGTTCACGAGTGCGGTCACATCGATCGAGGAGTTCGAGTGCGCATCGAGACCCCAGCCGCCGAGCGTCACCGATGAACCGCTACGGGTCACCGTCTCGAGATTTCCAGAGGGACGGTCGGCGGCGATCTGCGCCGCGGTGCGGACCCGCAGCTCGGCGTGGGCCAGCGTGTTGAACGAGTTGACCGGATTGCCGTCCGGGTCGTGCATCTCGAAATGGACGTGTGACCCGGTGTTCTCGGCGTTCCCGGAGTCGCCGACGTAGCCGATCACCTCTCCGGCCTTCACCCGCTGGCCGTCGCGGATGCCGTCCGCGAAGGCCTTGTCGTAGCGGTTCTTGGCGTCATCGGTGCCCGGCGTGTCGTTGTTCATGTGGATGTACCAGTACTCCCACCCGGCCGAGTCCCGCAGGACGAGCATGTTGCCGGCATTGCCGGCGTTGCTCCACCGCAACCAGGACACCACGCCGTCGGTCGTGGCAACCAGGGGAGTCATCTTCGGGGCCATCAGGTCCTGGCCCTCGTGGGATCTCGTGCCACCGCCACGGGGGGCTCCGAAGGTGTCGCTGAAGGACACCTCCACCCCGACCGGGAACACGATGTCCCTCAACGCAGGACCGTTGGGGGCGGGTCGCCGTCCGTAGCCGGCCGCGGGAGCGCACGCAGCGGCCAGAATTCCCAGGCACGCCAGGATCACCAATGCGAACGGAGGCGTTCGACGGTTCCTCACCGCAGTCAGCGACCCGGAGGAGACCCCGGGCGCGGACCCGCCCCGCGGGCTCGTGCTGGCGCGGTTTCGGACAGGAGGGTTGGTGCGGCGTTCCACCGCCTGATGATCGGCACCGATCGACCACTGCCTTTAGGGCTCATCGGGGATCCGGGTTGTGTCCGATGTCATCGGGCCGGGCAGGATCGGGTCTGCATGAACGACCTCAGTGGATCCGATCGAAGCGATGCAGCTCCCGGCCCCGCCGCGGTCGGGCGCGTGCGAAGGGTCGCTGCGTTCGACTTCGACGGGACCGTTTCCAGGCGCGACACCTTGATGCCCTTCGTCGCCAGGTTCGCCGGGGTGCCCCGCAGCGCACTCGGTACGGTCAGAACCGGATGGTCCTCGGTCTCGGGCGGCAACCCGAATCGTGCCGACCGGGACGCGGTGAAGGCCGAGATGCTCCGCAGGCTGGTCGCCGGTCGCGACGAGCGCGATCTGGACCGCGCCGCAGGTCGCTACGCCGCGGCACTGATCGATCGGGCCCTGCGGCCCGAGATGGTCGACGAGATCCGCAGACACGTCGCCGCCGGACACCAGACCCTGTTCGTCTCGGCATCGCTGGTCAACTACCTGCGGCCCATAGCGCGCTACCTGCACATGACCGATGTCATCGCGGTCGAGCTGGACCAGCGTGACGGCGTGCTCACCGGGGCGATGGTGCATCCGAACGTCCGCGCCGAACAGAAGGCGCTCCGGCTTCGTGAATGGCTGGGCCTTCCGGCACAGGGGCCGACCGAAGGAGTTGAGCTGTGGGCGTACGGCAACAGTTCGGGCGACCACGAGTTGCTTGCGATGGCCGACCACGCGTACTGGCTGGGGAAGGAACGGGCCTGCCCGCCCGGGGCGGTCCAGTTCGACGTCCGAGGGTTCGGCTGAGGCACGCCCATGGCCCGAGGGGTCAGTCGAGCAGGTCCTCGAGGGCTTCTTCGAGCTCGGGGTGCGAGAACACGAAACCGCTCTTCTCCAGCACGCCGGGCATCACCCGCTGACTCGTCAGCAGCAGCGAATCGGCCAGCTCCCGTCCGTACAGGAGTCTCGGGCCGGCCATGGGTATGACCGAGGTCGGGCGGTGCAGCACCGAACCCAGGGTCTTGGTGAAGCGCGAGTTGGTGACCGGATTGGGCGCCGTGAGGTTGACCGGTCCCGACGCGGAGGTGCCGAGCAGGTGCTCCAACGCCGCCACCTCGTCGTCGATGTGGATCCAGCTGAGGTACTGCTTTCCGTTGCCCACCCTGCCTCCGAGACCCATGCGGAACGGGGTGAGCTGTTTGGCCAGTGCCCCGCCCCGGGTCGAGAGCACGACGCCGGTGCGTAGGTGCACGACCCGGATGCCCGCTCGCTCGGCGGGTGCGGTTGCCGCCTCCCACTCGAGGCACACCCTGGCGGGAAAGTCATCACCGGCGGGTCCGGTCTCGTCGGTCTCCCGGTCGCCGGTGTCGCCGTAGTAGCCGATGGCCGATCCCGACAGCAGCACCGGCGGCGGGTCGTCGAGCCCCTCCAACGTCTCGGCCAGCAGCGTCGTGCCCTCGGTCCTGGAGCGCCTGATCCTCGCCTTCTGGGCGCCGGTCCAGCGCTTGTCACCGATCGGCTCGCCGGCCAGGTGCACCACGGCGTCAAGTCCTTCGAACGCCGAGGCCTCGATCTGTTGTTCGGCGGGGTTCCAGCGGATCGTCTCTCCCACTGCGTTCGCGCTCCCCGGGCGCACCACCGGAAGCACCTTGTGGCCGGCGTCGCGGAGGCTGTCCACGAGCACGCGTCCGATGAGCCCGGTCGAACCGGTGACCGCGATGTCCATGGTTGCGGTGGAACCGGTCACCTGTCGGCGACCTTGCGCCACAGTGCCCGGGGAAGGTTGCGGAACACGAAGAACATGTAGGCGAGGATGCCCGGCACCCACACCACCTCGGAACCCTTGGTGAGCCCCTCGCTGATGGCGGCAGCCACCTTGTCGGGAGTCGTCGAGAAGGGTGCCGCGTCCATGCCCTCGGTCATCTTGGTGTGCACGAACCCGGGTCGCACGACCATCACACGGATCCCGTGCTCGGCCAGCGCATCGCCGAGGCCCTGGCCGAAGGCGTCGAGCCCGGCCTTGGTCGCGCCGTAGACGTAGTTGTCCTTGCGCGCCCGAACACCGGCCACCGACGACATCAACACGATCGCCCCGTGGCCCTGCTCGCGCATCCGCGCCGCCACCACCAGGCAGCTCGAGACGAGCCCGGTGCAGTTGATGTCGAAGGCCCGTGCGGCGAAGGTCGGATCGTCCTCGAAGGCCTCCTGGCTGCCCAGGATCCCCGCAGGCGCGTACACGAGGTCGATGTCGCCGTAGGTGTCGAACACCCCGCCGATGACCTTCTCGTGGCTCGCCACGTCGGTGGACTCCCAGTGGATCGTCTCGACCGTCGTCGCACCGGCGCTCCGGGCGGCGTCGGCAACGGAGTCCATCTCGTCCTCGGGTCTGCCCGCCAGGATCACGGTCCGACACCTGCCCCTGGCCAGCCGGGTCACCAGACTGCGACCGATGTCGGAACCACCACCCAGCACCAATACGGATTGAACTTCGCCGAGGGCGTCTCGCACGCGGGCCTCCTGATCGTCCGGTCGGTCAAGGGTAGTTCGTCAGCCGGTGCCCCCAAATGGCTCGGGGTCACCCTAGGAGTCGAGTTCCCAAAGTGGTCCGCACGGCCGTAGCCTTCGCCGTGTGAGCACCCGGTTGTTGATAATTCTCGCGCTGATCTGCGGCCTCGCCGTCGTCGTGGCGTTCGCCATCCAGGCCGCCCAGATCCTCTGAGAGCGGGCCGGGGATGTCCCGGCGGGACACGCTCCATTCTGTCGATAGGCTCGCGTCGTGGCAGAACAGCATTTCGACGTGGTGATAATCGGTGGCGGTCCGGCCGGATACGGAGCCGCCCTCTACGGCGCATCCGCCGGGCTCAAGGTGGCGCTGGCCGAGAACGACAAGGTCGGCGGCACGTGTCTTCACCGCGGGTGCATACCTGCCAAGGAGCTCCTGGAGACCGCCGCGATCGTGCGCACGATCCAGCATGCCGGTGATTTCGGCGTCGAGGTGGAGGGCAAGGCGGTCGACTGGGGTCGCACCCTCGAACGCAAGCAGGAAGTGATCGATCGCCTCGCAGGCGGAGTCACCCAGTTGCTGAAGGGTCGCAAGGTCGACGTCTTCGACGCCACCGCTTCGCTGGGACCCGACCACTCCGTGACACTGGCTTCGAGTTCCGGTGAAACGGCGGTGATCAGCGGTGATGCGATCATCCTCGCCAGCGGCTCGCGACCTCGGACCATCCCCGGGTTCGAACCCGATGGTGTCAGGGTCGTCACCTCCGACGAGTTCTTCCACATCCCGCAGGTCCCGATGAACGCGGTCGTGATCGGAGGCGGTGCGATCGGCTGCGAGTTCGCGTCGACGCTCGCAGACCTCGGTAGCAGCGTGACCATCCTCGAGGCACTGCCGAAGATCCTCCCGGGATGCGACCAGGACGTCGCCCGGACAGTCCAGCAGTCCTTCAAGCGTCGTGGGATCGAGGTCAGAACGGGTGTGTCGGTGACCGGCCACACGCCGGGGTCCACGGGCACGACCGTGCATCTCGACGGCGGAGAATCCCTCGAGACGAACCTGGTGGTCGTCTCGGTGGGGCGCGTGCCCAACACCGACGGTCTGCTGCTTCCGGGAACGGCGGTCGGCATCAGCGAGCGGGGCCACATCGAGGTCGACGAGGGCTACCACACCGCCGAGCCGTCGGTCTGGGCCATCGGCGATGTGATCGACACGCCACAGCTCGCCCACGTCGGGTTCGCCGAGGCGATCGTCGTGATCAAGGACATCCTCGGTGAGAACCCCGCCCCGGTCGACAACTCGAGGGTGCCGTGGGCCATCTACTGCCACCCCGAGGTCGCCTTCGCCGGCCACTCCGAGGCCTCGGCGAAGGAAGCGGGGATCGACGTGGTCACCTCGAAGCACCGGTTCTCGGGCAACAGCCGAGCGATGATCCTCGGCCAGACCGAGGGGCTCGTGAAGGTGATCGCCCGCAAGAACGACGACGGCACCGCCGGACAGGTTCTGGGGGTGCACATGGTGGGCCCCTGGGTGACCGAACAGCTCTCGGGCGGATACCTGGCGGTGAACTGGGAGGCCACCGTGGACGAGGTCGCAGCGTTCATCCAGCCGCACCCGTCTCTCACCGAGCTCTTCGGTGAGACCATGCTGTCCATGACCGGCCGGTCGCTGCACGGATGAGCCGGCCCACTACCAACGACGAACCGAACGAGGAGCCAAGATGCCTGAGATCGTGATGCCGCAACTCGGAGAGTCGGTGACCGAGGGGACCATCACGAGGTGGTTCAAGTCGGTGGGCGACACGGTCACCGAGGACGAGCCGCTGTTCGAGGTCTCGACCGACAAGGTCGACACAGAGGTGCCCTCACCTGCGTCCGGAGTGCTCACCGAGATCAGTGTGGCCGAGGGTGAGACGGTCGACGTGGGCACTCTCCTGGCGACGCTCGGCGACGCCGGGGCGGCGCCCGGCGAGCCCGCACCCGAGCAGGCAGCTGCGCCTGAACCCGCTCCGGGTCCTGAACCCGCTCCGGCTCCTGAACCCGCTCCGGCTCCTGAACCCGCTCCCGCTCCGGCTCCTGAACCCGCTCCGGCTCCTGCGCCTGCGCCTGCGCCTGCGCCTGCAGCCCAGCCAGCTCCCGTTCAGCCTGCCGCCGCGCCTCCACAGGCGGGCGGCGGGGGGTCACAACTGCTGTCGCCGCTGGTGCGACGTCTCGTGGAGCAGAACAACCTCGACCCGGCCGCCATCGAAGGCACCGGGGTCGGAGGACGGGTCACGCGCGAGGACGTGCTCGACGCAATCGACAGGGCGGCGGTTGCCCAGCCCCAGTCGCAGCCCCAGGCTCCGACACCGGCCCCGGTGGCGCCCCCGGGCGCACCCTCCGCACCAGCTGCGCCACGACCGCCGCGACCCGCGGCTCCGGCCGTTGCTCCGATGAGTCCCGGAGCGGGCGACGTGGTCGAGCCGCTCAACCGGATCCGCAGGATGACGGGCGAGCTGATGGTCGCGTCGAAGGCCACCTCGCCACATGTGATCTCGGCGGTCGAGGTCGACTACTCCGCGGTGGAAGCAGCTCGCCTGCCCCGCCGTGAGGCCTACAAGGCCGAACACGGTTACTCCCTCACCTACCTTCCCTTCATCGCGCGGGCCGTGATCGACGCGTTGGCCGAGTTCCCCCACATGAACGCCTCGATGGGAGACGGCGAGGTGGTGCTCCACAACGAGGTGAACCTGTCCATCGCCGTGGACCTCAACTACGAGGGCCTCCTGGCGCCTGTCATCCGTGATGCACACGACAAGCGGCTCCGGGCCATCGCCGACGACATCTCGGACCTTGCCGGCAGGGCGCGCAACAAGCAGTTGGGGCCCGATGAGCTCACCGGGGGGACCTTCACACTGTCGAACTCCGGTGCCTACGGGTCGCTTCTGGTAGCACCGATCATCAACCAACCCCAGGTGGCGATCCTGAGCACCGACGGTGTGAGCCGCAAGCCGGTGGTGGTGACCGATCCGTTCGGCAACGAGTCGATAGCAATCCACTCGATGGGGAACCTCACTCTGTGTTGGGACCATCGGGCGTTCGACGGAGCGTACGCAGCGGCCTTCCTCAGCCGTGTGCGCGAGAACATGGAGACGAGGGACTGGAACACCGAGTTCTGAACCCCGGGACCGATTCGGTTCACAGACCTCCGGTCGCCGTGCTGGCGCCGGGCGCCGGTGCGCGCCCCGGGAGGACCCTGCGGTCCCGCTGGTTGGGCAGGGTGGGCTACTCCGAGGCGCTGGCGTTGCAGCGCGGCATCCACCGCCGGGCGCTGACCGAACTCGCAGCGGGTCGCTCACCGGAGGACCACCTGCTCCTTGTCGAACACCCGCACACCTACACCCTCGGCCGCAACGCGGACCGCTCGAACGTGCTCACCGACCCGGCTTCTGTCGGAGCGGAACTGATCGAGACCGATCGCGGCGGCGACGTGACCTATCACGGTCCCGGCCAACTGGTCGTCTACCCGCTGGTCTCGCTCGCCTCCGCACCCACCCCGGCGGGCGATCCGGTGCTGGGCAGCGCAGGCTGGGTCCACCTGCTCGAGGACGTCGTGCTGGCGGTGCTCGAGGAGCAGGGGATAGAGGGCTTCAGGCGCCAGGAGTATCCAGGGGTCTGGGTGGGCGGTGATTCCCACCGCACGCCGGCCAAGATCGCAGCGGTCGGAGTACGTCTCGAACGTGGGCGCACCCTCCACGGTGTCGCCCTCAACGTGGAGACCGACCTGTCGATGTTCGGGCACATAGTGCCCTGTGGGATCACCGACGGAGACGTCACCTCCATGTGCGCCGAGGGGGTTCGGGTGACCGTGGACGAGGTGGCCACCTCGTTCGCCCGGCACTTCGCAACGATGTGGGGCCCCGACGAGCTCGACCACTGCGGCGTTGTGCGCCCCCGGAGCTCCTCCGACGACTCCGATCTCAGTGCTTTCTCGAGGGGCCTGGGCCCGGGTACCCCGACCGGTGGCGTGAACCCACAGGGTGAGCCTGCTGGCCGCACATCCGCAGCGTCGGGCGAGGGCACCTCGGTCAGGCTCCTCGGCAGGTTGGCCGCAGCCGGTGTCACCGAGGCGGTACCCCTTCGCAACCGCAAACCGGAGTGGATGCGGGTCCGGCTGCATCACGGCCCCGAGGTGATGAGCCTCAAGCACACGATGGCCGAGTTGAACCTCGTGACGGTGTGCGAGGAGGCCGGCTGTCCGAATCTCTCCGAGTGCTGGTCCACCGGCACGGCCACCTTCATGGTCAACGGAGAGAGATGCACCAGGGCCTGCGGGTTCTGTCTGGTCGACACCAGGCATCCGGATCCACCCGACCCTGGCGAACCGCAGCGGATCGCCGAGGCGGTGCAGCGGATGGGGCTGCGCTTCGCCGTTGTCACCACGGTCGCTCGTGACGACCTCGCTGACGAGGGCGCAGGCCAGATCGCCGCCACCATCCGGGCCATCCGCGATCGGTGTCCCGACACCGGCGTGGAGGTGCTCATCTCCGACTGCCGCGGTCGTGCGGAGGCGCTGGAACTGATCTTCGCCGAACGCCCCGATGTGCTCAACCACAACATCGAGACCGTTGCCCGGCTGCAACGAGCGGTGAGGCCGTCGGCCGGATACGCCCGATCGTTGTCGGTGCTGGCGCGTTCGGTGGCCGCCGGCCTGGTGACCAAGTCGGGACTGGTGCTCGGGATGGGCGAGACCCGCGAGGAGATCCACTCCACGCTCGCCGACCTGGCGTCGGTCGGTGTGTCGATAGTGACGATCGGCCAGTACCTGAGACCGACGAGTCATCATCTTCCGGTGTCGCACTGGTGGACACCGGCGGACTTCGAGGAATTCGCCCGGGTGGGGGAGTCCTTCGGTATCGGCCACGTGGAGTCGTCGCCGTTCACGCGCTCCAGCTACCACGCGGCAGAGGCCATGGAGTCGTTGGAACCGGCTCGTTCGCCTCGGTCAGCGGACTCCGACCCAACCGGCACGAGGGTGGGTTGACATGGGCCTGCTGGCCAGGAATCCACAACACGACCAACGCGAACAGGGTTCGGGTGACGCGCTCGCCGGTCCGCCGTCGTATGCAACCGGGACCGTGCACCACGAGTCGGTGGCCGCGGACGGCACCGTCGTCCGCCACTCCCAGACGTTCGAGAGCGGCGAACTCGCCGAATGGCGACTCGACGCGGAACCGGCTCCGTGGGCCCTGGTGCGTCCCGGGGATCCGCTCGATCTGCCTGTGCAGGACTGGGTCGCCGAGGACACCCTGAGCGCGGTCCGCGTGCGTGTCGGAGACCAGCTCCACCTGTTGCCGCCCCTCGACGACCTGCCGCACCCCGGTTTCGACGAGCTGGACCACGTGCCCGATGCCACGGCCCGGCTGCGTTTCGAGCTCCGTGGCACCCCGGTCGGTCCGGTGCTCTGCGACATCCGCTACCAGGACGGTCGACGGCCGCTGGGACGGGTCGTCACCGAATGGGCCGATCCGGTCGAGGGCGAGCCGGCGTTCGATTCCCCGGAGATCCTCGTGGGTGTCAGCTTCGCCAACTACCTCCGGATGCGAACCGGCGAACGGACCGACCTCGAGGCGATCGCCGACGGCGGCACGGTGGGCGACACCCGCTGGACGCTGCTGCTGCTCCTGCACGGCATCGTCCAGCGCCAGCGCTACGTCGACATCTACCGTTCACTGCCGGTGATGCCGGCCGAGCTCGGCTGGTGGGGAGAGGCGGCGCCGTTCGTTGCCTCCGATGCCCGCCCCCGTTGACGCACCGTCACCCGAGCAGTCTCCGCCAACCACGGCGGTGCCAACTTGACCGCCCGGTCAAGATTGCTGTGGGCTGTTGGTCCGAGCCTCGTCCCGACTGGAGCCGAACATGATCAAGTGGTCCGATGAGCAGGAGATGGTGCGCCAGGCAGTCCGCGACTTCATCGACACCGAGATCCGCCCCCATCGGGAAGAGCTCGAGTTCGGTGACCTGCCGCCATATGACCTGTTGCGCAAGATGCTGAGGACCTTCGGTATGGATGCGATGGCGCGGGACAACTTCGCCAAGCGAATCGAACGTGAGCGGGTCGCCGAGGCCGGCACGGGTGAGGACGACACCGAGAAGTCCTCTGGTGGTGGGGGCGCACGAGATGCGAACTCCGTCGCGTTCTCCATGATCCCGATCATCGAGCTCTGCAGGGTGTGCCCGGGCATGGTCACGGCCATGGGTGTCTCGATGGGTCTGACGGCATCGGCGATCATGTCCAAGGGCACCGTCGAGCAGAAGGAGCGCTGGGCGCTCGACCTGCTCACCATGGACAAGATCGGGGCCTGGGCGATCACAGAACCCGATTCCGGTTCCGACGCCTTCGGCTCCATGAAGGCCACGGCGAAGCGCGACGGTGACGAGTACGTGCTCAACGGTTCCAAGACCTTCATCACCAACGGACCCCACGCCGACACGATCGTGTTCATCTGCAAACTCGACGAGGGCAACCCGCCGGCCGAGCGAACGGTGCTCCAGTTCGTGCTCGATTCGGGCATGGAGGGTCTGGAACAGCCCAAGGCCTTCCGCAAGATGGGGATCCATTCCAGCCCGACGGGAATGCTGTTCCTCGACGACGTGCGAGTCGGCAGGGACCGCCTGCTGGGTGGCAGCGAAGAGGCGTTCAAGGGAACCGGTGGTCGCAAGGCGTCGAAGGCCACCTTCTCCATGGAGCGCACCGGCGTGGCTGCGATGGCGCTGGGGATCGTTGACCGCTGTCTCGAGCTCAGCGTCCGCTATGCGAAGGAACGTGAGCAGTTCGGCCAGCCGATCGGCGGGTTCCAGCTGATCCAGCTCAAGCTCGCAAAGATGGAGGTGGCCAGGATGAACCTGCAGAACCTCGTGTTCCGCCACATCGAGATGGCCGCGGCCGGCGAGGCGATCGACTTCGCAGAGGCATCAGCGGCCAAGTTGTACTCGGCCCAGACGGCCACCGAGGTGGCACTGGAGGCGGTGCAGCTCTTCGGCGGCAACGGCTACATGGCCGAGTACGAGGTCGAACAGCTCGCCCGCGATGCCAAGGTGCTGCAGATCTACGCCGGCACCGACGAGATCCAGATCTCGCAGATCGCCCGTTCGATGCTCGGTGAGTGAAGCGCTCGTAGGGTCGCGCGAGTATCTGAGCATCAGGTTCGGGACCCCGGGGGAGTCCTCGCGCCGCAGGGGGCCGTGCGGGGGTGGACCGGTAGGGTTGGCCCGTGAGTGAAGTCAGCAGCCAGGTCGTGGCCGAACCCTTCTCGGAGCTGGTCGAGCGACTCGAACGAGAGGCCGACGAGGGTTTCTTCCACACCGCTGCCCAGGTGTGTGTCGACCTCGCGGGGGAGCGCATCCTCGACGTGGCGGTGGGTCGCACACACATGCACGAACCCTTCCGGACCGACACCCTCAGCGCCCTGTACTGCACCGCCAAGCCGCTGGTCGCGGTCGCAGTGTTGCGACTCGTCGCCGACGACGAGCTGAGCCTCGAGGACCGTCTCGCCGACGTCGTGCCCGGCCTGGAAACGCCGTGGATCGCCCAGCGGACCGTCGAGGAGGTGCTGGCCCACACGGCGGGCCTCCACGAGGTCAACACCGTCCTGGCTCGCATCCTTCCTCCCGAGCTGCGCGAATCATGGCTGCAGGTCAGCCCGCCACCCACCGGCTGGCGCTTCGGCATCGACCGTTCGTATGCGGAGTTCGGCGGCTGGTTCCTGCTGGGCAAGGTGATCGAGGAGATCGGCGAAGCGCCCTATGCCGACTTCGTCACACGGCGCGTGCTGGAGCCCTACGGCATCGACCCCGATGACCTCGTCGTCCGCTTCGATCCAGCCGGCTTCGACCGCCTCGAGTCCCGGATCTCGGCCACCTTCGACCTCACCCTCGATCGACCGGTCCCCCTTCTCGCCGAGGTGGGACAGACCACGGCGTGTGAGTGGAATCCCGCTTTCGGTTCCTACGGGACCATGGGAGCCATGGCGCAGTTCTACCGCGGACTCCTCGATGACCTGGCCGGAGCGGAAACGGTTCTCCCGGTCGACCTCACAGCGGAGGCCACCCGTGCCCGGCTCCCGCTCTCCGACGACGTCACCCTCGGACGGCCAGCCGGTTTCGGGCTGGGGTTCATGACCCCGCTGTCATCGCACCACTTCGGCAGCTCTCCGTCGTCAGCGGCGTTCGGACATGCCGGGCAGGGCGGGACCAGTCTGGCGATGGCGGATCCCGAGCGCGATCTGGTCGTGGCAGTTCTGTTCAATGCAGGCCTGGATGCCGACACCGCGCTGTCGTACCGCAGGGTCAACCTCATCGATGCCATCTACCGAGCAGTCGATGAACTCCGGTAGGGACGTGCACACGGATCCGGCGCTCCGGCCCACCGGGCGATGATCCGACTTGATGCAGGAACATTCCTGCTTCAATGGGCCACCGGTGGCCTCGCCTTTCTGTGGGTGACCACACGGCGCCGCGAGGTGTCGATCGGTTACGGCTGGCTGATGCGCGCCGTGTTCGGACTCATGGCCGCTCTGTCGGTGGTGGTGGGACTGCGGTACGGCTCGGTGCCGGTCAGGGATCTCTGCGCGGTCGGTGTGGTGGTTGCCACCGCGGTCGCACTCTGGAGTTCCTGGGTGCACCGCGCAGCCGGCGTCGAGTACCAGCGCGAGCGGGTGCAGGTCCGTTCCGCACGCGTGGCCGAGATGACCGGGATCCAGCGCGAGGAGCAGACCTTCGACCCCACGGTGGGGGAGTTCGATCCGCGCCTCGACCTGATCGCCCCCGCAATCGGTGTGATCGGCCTCATCGCCGGAGGACTGCACGCGGGGGATCCTGCCTGGTTGGCCGTGGCCCGGACGCTCGTCGGAGCAGCGTTTCTCGGCTGTGTGAGTGACGCGATGCTGCTCGGACACTGGTACCTGACCCAACCGGGACTTCCGCGTGCTCCGCTGAACGAGATGGTCCGCCTCCTCGGCTACATCTGGCCCTTCGAGGTGTTCCTGCTGCTGTTGCCCCCGGGCATGATCGAGGTGCTCTCCGGATCGATCGACGATGGGTACAACGGGATGCTGGGCTGGTTCTGGCTGGCTTCTGCAGTCACCACGGTCGGACTGGTGGTGGTCACCCGGATGGCGCTCAAGGAGCGGCAGTACTCGGCGGTGATGGCCGCGACCGGGCTGCTCTACCTCGCGCTCCTGACGGCGTTCGGTACCGACCTGGTGGCCCGGGCGATCCTCTCGGGCGCGACCACCTGAGGTCGGCCCGCCGGGCGCTCCGGCGCGGCGCTGTGCCGGATCCCTTTCGAAATGCTCTTCCACGACCGATACTGGTTGTCGGGGACCATGATCTGTCTCGGACCCTCTGGCTTCCTGCGACAACACAGCCTGCTGCGACGACACAGCCTGCTGCGACAACACAGCTTGCTGCGACAGCACAGAATTCGTTCTGTCGGCAGACACCCACACTGGAGTAGAGATGGCACGAGCGGTATGGAGCGGAGCGATCAGCTTCGGTCTGATCAACATCCCGGTGAAGCTCTATTCGGCGGTGACCAAGAGGTCGGTGCGTTTCAACCAGATCGACCCCTCCAACAACGCACGAATCAGGAACCAGCGGGTCAACGCCGAGTCCGGTGAGCCGGTCGATCCGGACGAACTGGTCAAGGGCTACGAGATCTCCAAGGGCAACTACGTCGTGGTGACCGAGGACGAGTTGGCATCGCTGCAGCCCCGGTCGACCCACACGATCGACCTCGAGGAGTTCGTGGAGCTGGCCGAGGTCGATCCGATCTACTTCGACGGTGCGTTCCACGTGGCCCCGGCTCCGGGTGGCGCCAAGGCCTATGCACTGCTGGTGGAGGCACTGGCGGAGTCCGGCAAGGTGGCGGTTGCCAGGTTCGTGATGCGCTCCAAGCAGTACGTGGCTCTGATGCGCCCGGTCGATGGGCGCTTGATGTTGTCGATGATGGTCTACGCCGACGAGCTCAATCCCGCCTCGGAGATACCCGATTTCGACGACCTGGCCGAGGTCGAGGTATCGGAGCGGGAACGCGAGATGGCCGAGGCCCTGATCGAGTCGCTCAGCGCCACCTTCGATCCTGAGGCCTTCCACGATTCCTATCGTGAGGACGTGATGAAGCTCATCGATGCCAAGGCCTCTGGCGCCACACCGGCACTGGAGGGCCCCAGCGGGCCATCGGACGACGTCGTCGTGGACCTCATGGCCGCACTCGAGAAGTCGGTCGCCGAGGCCCGTGAGGCCCGGGGCCGTCATCCCAGCAAGGCGGACCAGGACGACGGCGAACCCGAAGCTGCAGGGTCGGGCGACGACCGTACCGGCGATGACGATCCCGATACCGGCACCCGGGGTTCCACGAAGGACTCCCGGGGCACCTCCGAACGACGCAGCGCCTGAGTCCGACGTTGCGCCGGGAGACACGGGTGGAGTTGCAGGGTCGGGAACTCGCGCTCTCCAATCTCGACAAGGTCCTCTACCCGGAGGTCGGCTTCACCAAGGCCGAGGTGATCGACTACTACGCGCGGATCTCCGAGGTCATGGTCGATCACACCCGCGGCCGCTGCGTGACCCTGCGCCGATGGCCCGATGGGGTAGCCGGCCCCGACTTCTTCGAGAAGAACTGTCCCAAGCACCGACCCGACTGGGTGGGCACGGCCAGGGGTCCCGGGCGCTCCCGCGGCGAGGTGCACTACTGCACCCTCGACGAGCCAGCAGCGCTGGTGTGGACAGCCAACCTCGCAGCCTTGGAGGTTCACACACCCATGGCGCGGGCGGCCCAGCTGGAGAACCCCCTGGCCTGCGTGTTCGACCTGGATCCCGGACCACGCACCGACATCCGCAACTGCGCCGAACTGGCTGTCGAGATCCGCGACATTCTCGCAGCAGCGGATCTGCAGTGTGTGGCGAAGACGTCGGGATCCAAGGGCATGCAGGTGTATGTGCCGTTGAACGGGACCGGCCCGGAGGCTCACACCCATGACCACTGTGCCGACTTCGCCCGTGCGGTCGGTCTCCTGCTCCAGCAGCGTCACCCGGGCGGTGTCACGGTGGACATGGCCAAGGAGAAGCGGCCCGGGAAGGTGTTCGTGGACTGGTCCCAGAACGCCTTCCACAAGACGACGATCTGCGTCTACTCACTGCGCGGCCGGTCGAGGCCGACCGCCTCGACCCCACTTCGATGGTCCGAGGTCGCCGCGGGCCCCGAGGATCCCGATGCACTGGTCTTCGAAGCAGATGCCGTGCTGGACCGGGTGGAGGAGTTCGGAGACCTCTTCTCGTCGGTTCTCACGCTGGAGCAGGGTCTGCCGAGTCCGGGCTGATGAGGCCGGCCCCGGGGGCCGGATTGTCGGCCAGACCCACTGGAGCACCCGGCGCTCCCATGCTAAGACGTAGCGGTCGACCGGTCGTGGCCGGCCCAGCGCCGAGGAGGGGTGTTCTGGGTGCCTCGATGGTGCGAGGCCCGGGGTGATCCGTTCGAACCACCCCTCGGCCGACTATTGCCTGTACGGATTCTTCGATCCATTACGTATCGTTGAATCCACGGACGTGTTGGTTGGTTGAATCATGGCCATCCAACGCTGTATTCCTGAACTTTCGGACAGGCCACGATGCTAGGTTTCCCCAAACGGGATGGAAGGTGGGTCGAGGTGCGGACCCGGGACGAACAGGACACGCTCAGGGACCGGAGGCGCGATGCCGCGGGTTACGGCGGTCCGGAACGCCGTTCCACCAGAACCGCCGGTATCGCTGCTGCGCGATCCCGCTCTGCCGGTAGCCTCCGCAGAAGCGTGCCTGTCATGGCAGCGCTCGTGGACGCCGCGGTTGTGATGTGCTCGCTGTTGTTGGGCATGTGGGTCTCGGTCACCTGGTTCGATGCTCCGACCGCCGGCGTCAATGGCCAGATGGTGTTCGCGCTCTGCACGCTCCCCATGTGGATAGCGGTGTTCGCCTGGCAGCGGCTGTATGCCGAACGGGACGACATCCGCATGCTCCAGGACGTGCTGCGGGTGGTGAGCGCAGTCGCCATGGGCGCGCTCGGGTACATCCTCCTCGCCTGGCCGATCAACCTCGATCTTCCCCGAGCGACGGTGGGTGTGGCCGTGCTGGCGCTGATTCCTGCACTTCTGGCCGAACGACAGCTCATCCGGATCTGGGTGCGCAGGGGTCGTCGCAAGGGCCGAGGGCTCCGACCGGTCGCCATCATGGGTTCCAACAGCGAGGCCATCCAGCTGGCGGAGTCGCTCGTCGACCCGCTCCTGGGGAGGCGGGTCGTGGGATTCATCGCCGCAAAGCGCGATGTGCCGGGCCAGTTGTGCGGCGTGGAGGTGCGCTACTCCACCAATCCAGCTGCCACTGCTGCTGACATGGGGGTGGAGGGAGTCGTGATCGCCGCGACGGCTCTCGATTCGAGCGCGCCGACCGGGCTTCTGCGGTCGTTCCTCGACCGCGGGATCGGGGTGGAGATGACCTCGGCGCTCACGGGTGTGGCCAATGACCGGATCCACGTGCACACGTTGGGCCCGCATCCGTTGATCGCTATCGACCCCGGGTTCCGAGGTGGTTGGAGGGCGATCGCGAAGAGGGCGTTCGACCTGGTCGTGGGTTCCCTGCTGCTGCTGCTGGCCTCGCCGGTTGTGGCTGCTGCCTGCTTGGCGGTGCTGATCGAGTCCGGCCGGCCGTTGTTCTTCTCCCAGGACCGCCTGGGACACCGGGGGCGACGCTTCAAGGTGCACAAGATCCGAACGATGGTCGTCGGGGCCGAGACCATGCGGTCCGACCTGGAGGACCGCAACGAGAGCGACGGTCCACTGTTCAAGATGTCCGATGACCCGCGGGTGACCAGGGTCGGGCGGGTCCTGCGCAAGTTCAGCATCGATGAGATTCCACAACTGTGGAACGTGATCAAGGGCGAGATGAGCCTCGTCGGGCCGAGGCCTGCGCTGGCCCATGAGGCTGATGACTGGAGCGACGAACTGCGGAACCGCCTGCGGGTGCGACCGGGGATCACAGGGATGTGGCAGGTGAACGGTCGCAGTGACGCCAGCTTCGACGAGTACGAGCGTCTCGACCTCTTCTACATCGACAACTGGTCGATCCTCACCGACATCAGCATCCTCGTGCGGACGGTACCGGTGGTGCTGTTCCGCAAGGGCGCACGCTGAGCAAGCCGCGCTGGGCGGACCCGAGGGATCTCCTCCCGCTCCCGAATCCGTCGCCCAGTGGGCGACTACCTGGCCACGAAGTACTTGGCCCGGGGGTGGTGGCAGATCAGCGCTGAGGTGGTCTGTTCGGGCTGGTACTGGAAGCCGGTGTCCTCGGAGCACTCCACCCCGATCCTGTCGGCGCCCAGCAGTTGTGCGGCGGTCACGTTGTCCTCCAGGTCGGGACACGCCGGGTAACCCCACGAGTAGCGGCCACCGCGGTACTTCTGCCTGAACAGACCCACGAGGGCCTCGCTGGTCGGGACCGTCGCAGTGCCGTCGGGGTCCTCATCGGCGAAGCCCCATTCCTCGCGGATCCTGCGGTGCCACATCTCTGCGAGTGCCTCGGCCATCTCCACGCCGAGACCGTGGAGGAGCAGATAGTCCTGGTACCTGTCGGCTGCGAAGAGTTCGGCGCAACGCTCCGAGACGGCAGCGCCCATGCTCACGATGTGGAATGCCGCGTAGTCGGGCTCACCGGATCCGGGCTCGCCGTCGCGCAGCGGACGGAAGAAGTCCGCGATGCACAGGAACGGCTCCTTGCGCTGACGGGGATAGCTGAACCGTGCGGCCTCGGTGGTCCGCGACTCGTCGGTCCAGATCACCAGGTCGTTGCCATCAGCGTTCGCGGGGAAGAACCCGTAGACGACCTGCGGGACCAGCAGTCCCTCGGCCCTGGCTCCGGCGAGTTGTTCGCGGAGGATCGGTCGGATCCGGTCCTTGAAGTCCTGGTCGCTCTCCGGTGTGCCGCCCGGGTTCTTCTCGGGCCGGAACTGCCACTGGTTGCGGAACAGCGCGGTCTCGTTGATCCACTTGGAGATCTCGTCGATGGAGATTCCCTTGACCACCTTGGAGCCGAGGAAGGGTGGCTCGAACACCGGGTTGTCGAGGGCCACCTCCGGCGACCGGTCGGGTAGCTCGATGTCGTCGTCGGTCTCGGTGGAGCGACGCGGCAGGTCGCGGCCGCCCGGGTCGCGACCCCAACCCGGGTCCTCGTCGGCTCCCCGCCGGATCTCGCCGAGTCGATCCATCACGTGGAGGCCCTCGAAGGCGTCCTTGCCGTAGAACAGCCGGCCCTCGTAGACCTCACGAAGGTCGCGCTCCACGTAGGTCCGGGTCAGTGCGGCTCCTCCGAGCAGCACCGGGATGTCCGACAGTTCCCTCGAGTTCAGTTCCTCGAGGTTCTCGCGCATGATCAGCGTGGACTTCACGAGCAGCCCCGACATGCCGATCGCATCGGCCTTCACATCCAGAGCCTTGTCGATCATCTCGGTGATCGAGATCTTGATGCCGAGGTTGTGCACCTCGTAGCCGTTGTTGGAGAGGATGATGTCGACGAGGTTCTTGCCGATGTCGTGCACGTCGCCCTTGACGGTGGCCAACACGATCCGGCCCTTGCCGCCGGTGTCCTCGCTGGCCTCCATGAGGGGTTCCAGATAGGCCACGGCGGCCTTCATGGTCTCGGCGGACTGCAGCACGAAGGGCAGCTGCATCTCGCCCGCTCCGAAGAGTTCGCCGACCACCTTCATGCCGGAGAGCAGGACGTCGTTGATGATGCTCAACGGGGCGAGTCCGTCCCCGAGCGCCTCGTCGAGATCCTCGATGAGACCGTTGCGTTCACCGTCGATGATGCGCTGGCTGAGTCGCTTTTCCACCGGCCAGTCGGAACGGTCCTCTGCGGGGCCCTCGTCCACGGTGACGTCCTCGAACAGATCCAACAGCGTTGTCAGAGGGTCATAGGAGTCATCTCCGTTCGACAGGGTGCCTGCCGATCCGCGGCGGTCGTAGATCAGGTCCATGCAGACGTCGCGTTGCTCCTCGGGAATCCGGTTGAGCGGGAGGATCTTCGCCGCATGCACGATCGCCGAATCGAGGCCGGCTTCGGTGCATTCGTGGAGGAAGACGCTGTTGAGCACGTGTCGCGCTGCGGGTTTCAGGCCGAAGCTGACATTGGAGACGCCGAGGGTCGTGTGGACCCCGGGCAGCTCGGAGTGGATCCGACGGATCGCCTCGATGGTCGCCATCGCATCCCGGCGGAGATCGTCGTCCCCGGTCGACAGCGGGAAGGTGAGCGCATCGAAGATCAGGTCCTCGGGTTCGAGGCCGTAGCGCTGGGTGGCCAGGTCGTGGATCCGGTGCGCCACCCGCATCTTCCACTCGGTGTCGCGGGCCTGACCCTCCTCGTCTATGAGCAGGCAGATGACCGCAGCGCCGTAGGTCTTGGCGAGGGTGAAGACCCGGTCGAGCCGTTTGCCCTCCTCCTCGCCGTCCTCGAGGTTGGCGGAGTTGAGGATCGCCCGACCACCGAGGTGGACCAGGCCTGCCTCCATCACCTCTGGCTCGGTGGAGTCGAGTACCAGTGGTACCGAGGCCTGCGTGGCGAACCGACTGGCGATCTCGTCCATGTCGGCGGTGCCGTCTCGTCCCACGTAGTCGACACAGACATCGAGGATGTGCGCACCCTGGGCCACCTGGTCCTTGGCCATCTGCACACAGGAGTCCCAGTCGCCCGCGATCATCGCCTCGCGGAAGGCCTTGGAACCGTTGGTGTTGGTGCGTTCACCCACGATGAGCAGGTTCGTTGCGGCCGAGGCCGGTGCTGCCGGGTCGGCGCTGGTCTCGGGGAAGGTGACCGCCGAGTAGATCGATGTGACCCCGTGTTCGAAGTGAGGCTCGCGTTCGGCGGGTTCACGGTCTCCGACCTCGAGGGCCAGCTGTCGGATGTACTCCGGCGTCGTGCCGCAACAGCCGCCGACGATGCCGACGCCGTAGTCCTCCACGAAGCGACGCTGGTGGGCCACGAAGTCCTCGGCGGTGAGGTCGTAGTGCATCTTGCCGTCCACCACCGATGGCAGGCCCGCGTTGGGCAGGCAGGCGATCGGGGTCCGGCTGTGTGCGGCCAGGTGGCGGAGGTGCTCGCTCATCTCGGCCGGACCGGTAGCGCAGTTGATCCCGACCACGTCGGGCTTCATGGCATCGAGGGCCACCAGGGCCGCTCCGATCTCGGTTCCGGGCAGCATCCGCCCGGTCAGCTCGATCGTCACCTGCGCCTGGATCGGGACCTCGCGACCGAGTTCGGCCATCGCCATGCGACAGCCGTTCATCGCCGCCTTCAGTCCGAGCAGATCGAACTGGGTCTCGATGATGAACAGATCGACACCGCCCTCGAGCAGCCCCAGGGCCTGATCGGCATACATGTCCCGGAGTTCCGCGAAGCGGATCTGGCCGAGGGACGCGAACTTGGTGCCCGGTCCCATCGAGCCCGCCACGAACCGTGGCCTGTCCGGTGTGGAGATCTCCTCCACCGCGTTGCGGGCGAGGATCGCCGCATTTCGCGACAGCTCCCTCGAACGCTCCGCGATGCCGTATTCGGCCAGTGGCACCGCGAACGAACCGAAGGTGTTGGTCTCCACCACGTCAGCACCTGCCTCGAGGTACTCGCGGTGCATCTGGGTGATGAGCTCGGGACGGGTGTCGACCAGCAGCTCGTTGCAGCCCTCGAGGTCGGGGCCCCCGAAGTCGTCCGCGGTCAGGTCGTGGCCCTGCAGCCAGGTTCCGGTTGCGCCGTCGAAGATGACGACCTTCTGACGCACGAGGTCCATGTACGTGGGCGCGCCGCTATGGAGATGGTGGGTCATGATCCCTCAAGTTAGCTCTGCCCGATGTGTTCCCCACATCTGGAAATGGTGGTTGCACCTCAGCGGTAGGGTGCTGACGGATGGACATCTACACACGCACCGGCGACGACGGGACCACCGGTCTGCTCTATGGCGGCAGGGTGCGCAAGGACGCCGCTGCTCCCGCCGCCTACGGCGACACCGACGAGGCCCAGGCGGCCATCGGGATGGCCCGGGCACGTGCCGAACCCGGGGGTGAACTCGACACCGTGCTCATCGGGATCGAGCGGGATCTGTGGGTGTTGATGGCCGAACTCGCGGTCGCACCGGAGAACCGTCACAAGCTCACACCGCAAGCCACCCTGGTGACCGATGAGATGGTCGAGGCGCTTGAGCGTCTCATCGACGACTTCCAGGCGCGCTACGAGGTCCCCAAGGAGTTCGTGGTTCCCGGTCAGGACCCCGTCTCGGCGGCGCTGGACTTCGCCCGGACGGTGACCAGGCGCGCAGAACGCTCGGCCGTCGCCCTCGAACTCGAGGGCACTGTTGCCGTCAAGTACCTGAATCGCCTCTCGGATCTGATGTTCGTGCTCGCACGGTGGGCCGAAGGGGGTTGGGTGGCTGCCAAGGAAGTCCCGTTCGATCGTCGAGGAGAGGAATCCCAAACATGACTGACGCACTCGCTGTCAAGGTGTCCGGTTCGGTACCCGCAGGGGCAACCGCGGTCGGTGAGTTCGCATTCTCGGACCGGCTCGGACACATCACAGGCATCCGCAAACCGGCGGCGGAGCGGATGGGCTTCACCGGCAAGCCGGGTTCGACGCTCGTGCTGAACGACGGCGAGCAGGTCAGGGTGGTCCTCGGTCTGGGCCCGGAGTCCGCGGCAGGCGCCCCGGAGGTGCGTTCCGCCGTGGCCGCGTTCACCCGCGCGGTGAGCAAGCACCGCAGGGTTGCTCTCGTGGCACCCGAACTGTCGATCGCCGGCGAGGTCGTCGCAGCGGCGGCAGCCGAATCCGCACTGCTGGCCAACTACGCCTACACCGACCTGTTCTCCGACGATGAGGCGGGTCCGAGGTTGGCCTCGTTGACCATCTGCACCGGTGGTGACCTGCGGTCGGTCCGCTCAGAGGTGGCACTGGCGGTATCCACGGCGGAGGCGGTGTACTTCGCACGCGACCTCGTCAACGAACCCGGTGGTTCGCTCACACCGCAGCGCTTCAGCGAGCTGGCGGCCCAACGGGCCGAAGCCGCCGGCCTCTCGGTGGAGGTCCTCGATTCCGAGGAGATCGAGGCGCAGCGTCTCGGCGGGATCCTGGCGGTCAACGCGGGCTCTGCGAATCCGCCACGGCTGGTGAAGCTCACCTACGAACCCGACCCGTCGACCGTCGACCCCGACGTCGAGGTCGAGACCGTGTGCCTGGTCGGCAAGGGGATCACCTTCGACTCCGGCGGCCTGTCGATCAAGCCGGCAGAGTCGATGGTGGGCATGAAGATGGACATGGGTGGTGCTGCGGCCGTGATCGCTGCCATGTGCGCACTGCCCGCGCTGAACGTGCCGGTCCGTGTCGTGTCGTTCACGCCGATGACGGACAACATGACCGGTCCGGACGCACAACGCCCGGGCGACGTGTACACCGCTCGCAACGGAACCACCGTCGAGGTCCTCAACACAGATGCCGAAGGTCGACTGGTGCTCGGTGAGGCGCTGGTGTTGGCCTCCGAGGAGGAACCTGCAGCAATCGTGGACCTGGCGACCCTGACCGGCGCGTGCATGGTGGCACTGGGGGACCGGATCGCCGGGCTGATGTCGAACGACGGGCAACTGGAACAGCGAATCCGTGACGCCGCAGAGGCCGCCGGTGAGCGGGTCTGGCCCCTCCCGCTACCCGAGGACTACGCCGAGCTCCTCGAGAGCGACATCGCTGATGTGAAGAACATCGGAACCCGCTACGGCGGTGCCCTCACAGCGGGCCTGTTCCTGTCGAGGTTCGTGGAGGACGGGATCCCCTGGGCACACCTCGACATCGCAGGTCCCGGTATGACGAGTCCGGTCGATGGTGTGAAGACCAAGGGCGGGACCGGATTCGGGGTGAGGACCCTCTGCCGGATGCTCCGGAACTGGGGAACTGACTGACCGGCAGCTGGTTGCTCACCGCTGGTCCTGGGAGCGCTCGTCTCGTAGGTCGGCGGGAAGCCTTCGCCGGAGGTGTGTGGGAAGGTCGGGAACGTGGGTGCGCACGAGCAGCCGGCTCCGAACAGTGGCGAGGCCGAAGTACTGCAGACGGTCGATGCAGCGTGCTGCAGGGGAGTTGCGTCCGCGCCGTGACCCCAGGCCGACGTGCCTCGCGAAGTCGGCGAATCGGATCTCGAACCCGTTGCTCCGCTCGACGAACATGCGGTTCGCCCAGCGGAGGGTGACGATGGCGGCGGGCCCCAGCACGGGAGTCCAGTAGGTCTCGGCATAGTCGCCCAACGGATCGTGTCCGTGCAGGGCGAGGGTCGGGTCCCACCAGGGGGCCACCCGCAGCACCGGTGTGGAGGGGTCTGACGGCTGTTGAGGATCGGTGGCCACGACCCCGAAGGTATCGATGGGTCATCGCGTGGTCACCGGGTCGCGCGCACCGGTATTCGCGCCGTGCCGGGGTCGCGACGCTACGTTCGGGACCGGTGAGCCCCCAGAACCGCTGTTCGAGAGCCCTGGTGTCACTCGGTTTGTTCGTGACCCTGTGGTTGGTGGTGGCTTCACCTGCTGCGGGCGCAGCGACGGGCGCCGATTCCGACGCCGGGCCCGCCGTGGGAGCCGAACCCGCCCCCGGTGTGGGGACGGTGGATCAGGCGCCGATGGTGACCGTGGCCGCGCGCAGGGACCTGAGTGGTCCGACGGTGCCGCTGTTGGTCGCAGCCACCCTCGTGATGTTGGGTCTCGGGTTCGGGATGCTCGGAATCCGCTGCGTGCGAGGCCCGGTCACCGATCGCTGAGGGTCAGGCGTCGGGCTATCTCCGCCCCGATCTCGAGGCTCGAGGTGGCCGCTGGTGAGGGCGCGTTCAACACGTGCAGCGCACCCCGCCCTGCGGGCCCGTCGGTCTCGGTGATGACGAAGTCATCCATGAGGTCGCCGTCGTCGGACAGTGCCTGGGCGCGGACTCCGGCGGGGGAGCGGACCAGGTCGCGGGACTGGATCTCCGGTACGAGGCGCTGGAGCTCGCGCACGAACAGCGGCTTCCACAGCGATCGGCGCATCTCTGCGAGACCCTGGCCCGCATGGCGTCGGGCGAGCCGGCGGAAGCCGCGGTGTCGACCCAGAGACACGATCTCGGCCAACGAGACGTCGCTCCAGCGGTACCCCTCGCGTGCGAGTGCGAGCACGGCGTTCGGCCCTGCGTGCACCGAGCCGTCGAACCCCCTGGTCAGGTGGACACCGAGAAACGGGAAGTCCGGGTCGGGTACCGGGTAGATGAGGCCCTGCACCAGAGCGGACGCCTCGGGGGTGAGCTCGAAGTACTCGCCCCTGAACGCCACGATGCGCGCTCCCGGTTCGGCACCCGATGCAGCGGCAACGCGATCGCTCTGCAGCCCGGCGCATGCGATCACATGGTCAGCACTCACGTCGCCCTTGTCGGTGCGGACCGCATGGCCGTTCCCCTGCGGTTCGATGGAGAGAACCTCGGTGTCGTGCTGGATCCGCCCGCCCGCCGACAGCAGGTCCTCCGCGAACGATCGCGTGACGGCCACGTAGTCGATGATGCCGGTCGACGAGACGTGCAGGGCAGCGATCGCGGCGAGGTGTGGTTCGAACTCCCTCGCCTCGGAGGCGTCGAGCATCCTGACCTCGAGTCCGTGCTCGACACCTCGTCGGCGCAGTGCCTCGAGCCCCGGCAACTCATCGGGCCGGGTAGCTGCGATCAGTTTGCCGGTGATCTCGTGCGGGACGCCGCGATCGCGCGCGTAGGCCGAGATCGAACGGCTGCCCGCTATCGCGAACCTGGCCTTCAGGCTCCCGGGCCGGTAGTAGATGCCGGAGTGTATGACGCCGCTGTTGTGCCCTGTCTGGTGGGTCGCCAGCTGTGGTTCCTTGTCGAGAACCACCACGGTGTGCCGAGGGTGCGTCAGCTGCACCTGCCGGGCCGCGGCGAGCCCGACGATCCCTCCTCCCACCACCACCACTGTCTTCGTTGCGGTCATCCGATGGCACTCTAGGGGGATGTCCACGGAACCGGACCGAGCGGTGCGAACCGCACACAGCCTTTTGTCGAACGCTTCCTCGGTGGCCGTTCTCACCGGGGCGGGAATCTCCACAGATGCGGGGATACCCGACTTCCGGGGTCCCGACGGGCTCTGGACGAAGAATCCGGGGGCCGAACGGGCCTCCAACATCGAGACCTACCTGACCGATGAGGCAGCCCGCAGGGCGTCGTGGCGGATGCGTCTCGACAACCGGCTGGTGAACGCCCGTCCGACCCCCGCGCACCGAGCGCTGGTCGACCTCGAGGGCGAGGGTCGGTTGGGCGGGCTGGTCACCCAGAACATCGATGGCCTCCACCAGATGGCGGGTACCAGCGCGGAACTGCTCACGGAGGTGCACGGTTCGGTTTCGGGCTTCGTGTGTGTCTCCTGCGGGGTCGGGGGGCCGATCGGCGACGTGCTCGAGCGGGTGCGGGATGGAGATGAGGACCCGCGGTGCACGAGCTGCGGCGGGATCCTCAAGACGACGGTGGTGATGTTCGGCGAGATGTTGCCCGAGGGTGCGATGGAACGTGCGAGAGCCGTGGTCGACTCCGCAGACGTGTTCCTCGCCATCGGCACCACCTTGGAGGTGTCGCCGGTGAACTCGATGGCCCTCTGGGCTCGGAATCGATCGGTGCCCGTGGTGGTGGTCAACAGGGGAGAGACGATGGCGGACGGCTTCGCTGCAGCGAAGGTGGACGCTTCGATCAGCGAGGTGGTGCCGTCCCTGTTGTCGGCTACCTAGCCTTGCTGGTCGGGGACTCGCCGGAGTCCGTCGGGTGTCTGCACCAGGAATCCCACGTCGTTGGGTCCGTCCCGGAAGAACGACGGATCCACCAGGGTTGACAGGTGCCACGTCCCGTCGACCTCGAACGGTCGGGCCCCGCCGGCGATCACTCCGTTGAGCGTGATCAGCCAGTCGGTGCCGGCTGAGTCGCCGGTCAGCGTGGCATTGACTGCCGCGGGCAGGAAACCCGAGTCGGTTTCGACCGCGGAGAGCTCCTCGGTGCCCCCGAGCGCAACGGAGACGTCGGTGTCCGGGCTCACCCCCTCGGTCAGCGGTTCTCCCAGCCGATCGGCTGCGGGTCCGAATGCATACGGCACGCCGGGGAGTGGCATCAGTTCACGGATTCTCCGGACAGTCATCGATTCCGTGGGCGGATCGAACGGCACGGAGTCGGTCAGCTCGTCCCCCACGAGCAGGACCGGTGCCCTGTCATCTGGGATCTCATCGGCCGGCTCGCCGTCGAGGTCCAACTCAGCGGTGCTGCCGAGCGAGGACAACAGTGTGGGCGCGACATCGTGCAGCTGTACCGGAGCCGGGTCGACCCCCGCCGGAGTCCCGGGTGTGGCGATGAACAACGGGACCGCCAGTTGCTCGGTCAGGATCGCCGGATCCGGGTCCTGCGGAACCGCCTTGTTCGGCATGCCGGGGCCGGCACCCACACCGTGGTCACTCGTGACCACGACAATGGTGTCCTCCAGACGGTCGGTGGACTCGAGCTGATCGAGCAACTCGGAGACCTGACGGTCGGCGTTCATCACCTGGGCGACGTACTGCTGCAGTCGCGCATCCATCATGTCGACGTCATCCGGCCACACCCCCTCGTCGTCGACCGCAAAGGGTCCGCCGAGGTTGTGGTTGGTGCCATCGGGTAGGTAGCGAAGCGGCTCGTGCGGTTGGAACAGGTGGAGGTAGGAGAGGTCCGGCCGGTCCGGATCCCCCACGCCATCGAGGCTGTCCAGGAACTGTTCGAAGCGGACCGAGTCCTCGGCTGCACTGCTGCGGTGTTCCTGGACCTCCTCCCAGCTACGTGCCTCGTCGGGCACGCCGTCGATGGTCCCGAAGTCGTTCCAGCGGCCATCGACCCTCGGCACCAGGGCGTCGGCGGTTCGTTCGTCGAGCAGCGTCCGCACCGCGACTATCGCGGTGTCCTTCCAGATGGTCGAGGTGGGTCCGGGCTGATCCCCACAGACATCTGCAGGGCACATCTGGGTGACGTATTCGTCGGCGTACACATCGTGGGTCTCCGACAGCAGCGTGAAGAGGTTGTCCGGATGCGCCGAGAGGACCGGGAGCTCGCCCGGCTCGGGGATCGTTCCGGTCAGCAGGCTCGGAACCGAGTAGTCGGTGCGGGGGACCACGGCCCGTGCGTTCGGGTACCAGGTGGACAGCCCCGCGAGTCGGGCGAATCCCGGATACCACTGTTCATCGATCGTGCCATCGGGGTCGAGCAGCATGGTCAGCGGTAGTTGGTCGAACACCAGCATCACCACCGAGGTGTCGCTGGTCGGCAGGTCTGCCGAGGCCGAACCCGAACTCTGTCCCGAGCGCACCGCAGCTATCGGGGATGACAGCAGGAAGGCTCCCAGGAAGAGGAATGGAGCGAACAGCGCCCACCGGGCGACCTCCCTCACCCTTCGCCACCGGAGGGTGAGCCACGACAGCAGGATCGCTGCCGCGGCCAGCCCCGCGAGGTATGCCGGCCCCTGCGCCCCGAGAGACCTGAGAAGCGGCACGCCTATCGCGAGCGCAGCCAGCGACCCGAGCAGGGATCCGTGCGCCCGAACGGCCCAGCGGCCCGGCAGCTGGATCAGCGCGAGGTCGATGCCCGCGATGATCACCGCGGGGATCACCAGGACCGCAACAGCGAACCACGTGACCGACGACCCGGTGATGTCATTGGCGACGAAGAACGTCGCGTTGGCTCCGAGCAACGAGTAGAGCGGCTGCGTGATGGCGAAGGCGCCCAGCGCCACCGCTTCGAGTGGTGCCCAGGGCCACAGCGGGGCCGAATCACCGGCATCCGCGCGCGGCGCCCGTTCCCCGGTGCCCCCCACGGCAACGTCGGAGGCGTTGTCGTGTCCTGCTGGGGAACTGTTCATCGTGTACCTGTCGGGCCGCTGGTTCTTCTGAGGAAAGCCCCTGTCGTAGGGCTGACCTGTGCAGGTCAGGGTATGCGCACCCGTGGCGCCGCACCGGTACGGCCCGGCCGGTGGCACAATCGGATTCTGGGAATGTTGACCAACTTGGTAGGGTTTGAACCGTTATGGCGAATTTCCGCGAGTTGTTGAACGCAGCAAAGTCAGAGATCCGAGAGGTCGACCCCGCTGAGGCCGAACGCATGGTGGCCTCGGGGGCCGTTCTGCTCGACGTGCGAGAAGCCGACGAGTTCGAACAGGGAGCCGTGCCCGGGTCCGTGTTCCTTCCCAGGGGCCACCTCGAGAGCCAGGTCGAGGGCAAGGTCGCCGACAAGTCGGTGCCGGTGGTGGCGATGTGCGCCGGTGGGGTGCGCTCCGCGTTCGCTGCCAGGACGCTCCAGGAGCTCGGCTACTCCGATGTGGTGTCGATGGTGGGCGGATTCAACCGCTGGAAGGACGAGGGCCGGGAGTGGCGCGTTCCGGAGGTGCTGACACCCGAACAGCGCAACCGCTACCAGCGCCACCTCCTGCTGCCCGAGGTCGGCGAAGAAGGTCAGCAGAAGCTGCTCGGAGCCAAGGTGCTGCTGTTGGGAGCCGGTGGTCTCGGGTCCCCTGCGGCGTTGTACCTGGCGGCAGCGGGCGTCGGCACCATCGGAATCGTCGACATGGACGTGGTGGACGAGTCGAACCTGCAGCGGCAGATCCTGCACAACCTGGATCGGATCGGGGAGCGGAAGGTCGACTCGGCGAAGAAGACCCTCACCGCGCTCAACCCGGATGTGAACGTGCTCACCTTCGATGTCCGTCTCGACGCGTCGAACATCACCGACATCATCTCCCAGTTCGACATCGTCGTGGACGGTGCTGACAACTTCCCGGTGCGCTACATGCTCAACGACGCCTCGGTGAAGCTGGGCATCCCGGTGGTGCACGGCTCGATCTTCCGCTTCGAAGGTCAGGTGACGGTGTTCGATCCGCGCAACGGACCCACCTACCGGGACATGCTTCCGGAACCGCCGCCACCGGAACTGGCCCCGAGCTGCTCCGAAGCGGGCGTGCTCGGCGTGCTCCCGGGAATCGTCGGGTCCATCCAGGCGATCGAGACGATCAAGTTGATCCTCGGGTTCGGGTCCTCGCTGGTGGGCCGGTACCTCACGTTCGACTCCCAGGACATGGAGTTCCGGGAGTTCAAGCTCCGCAAGGATCCCGAGAACCAGATCACATGGGAGAACCGGGACCGCATACAGGTGGTTCCGCTGGAGGACCACTGCATGCCGGCGCCACTCGCTGCACCCGCCTGAGGCAGCGGGGCCTGACGGGGGAGGGCCGGTCGGGACCTGTTCGTGGCTCTGCATCCTGTCGGATGCGCCTCCTAACCGGCCGAACGCTCTGTCGGCCGAACGCTCTGTCGGCCCAACGCTCTGTCGGCCCAACGCTCTGCCCGCCGAAGGTACCGTCGGCCCAACGTCCGTTCGGTGTTCGTGGCGGCACGAGCGGCTGTGTCGAGTGCCGGGTGGCCCCCCATTCATCGACCGCGGGTGTTGCACCGGGGCCGTTTCAGCTGTATGTTCGGTGTTCGTGACGGCACGATCACAATCGCGCGAAATTCCGGATGCGCGAAGTTCCGGATGCGCCAAGTTCGGACGCGGGAAGTTCGGGAAGTGCGGAAACCGAGATGCAGGGTGACTGAGATGCAGGTCCCCGGCCCGGGTGGGTCGGTGTCGGGTTCCGGGTCATCTCGCACCGCGGAGTACCGCAGCGAGCTCTCCGAGGCGCTCGAGGCCCTCGGGCTCGAGGTGGATGTCGGGGGTTCGGGTCTCGTCGCAGACGGCACGAGCGTGGATCTCGAGGTCTTCGAGCGGGCGCATCCACATCCGGGAGTGGTGGCCGAACTGGTCGGGCAGTCCGCGGAACCAGCACTGTTGGTAGCGGACCGCATCTCAGAAGCGGCGCGTCAGGTGCTCCGTGACGCCGGCTGGTCCTGGTTGGACAGGCGGGGGCACCTCCGGATCTGGATTCCGCAGCTCCGGGTCGATGCACCCATCGGAGTGGGTCACGGCGACGCCCGCGGTACGGGGAACTCTCCCTGGACACCGGTCGGGCTCGAGATAGCGGTGCACGCGCTGATCAACCCCGATGTCGAGGTCTCGGCGAGGAGAATCGCCGCAGACACCGGTCGGAGCCCGGGAGGCACCCAGGAGATACTGGGTCGGTTCATGGCCGAGGGTCTGATCGGATCGGCCAGCCGGCTCCCGCTCCTGCCGGACCTGTTCTGGGAGACCTCGTCGCACTGGCCCGACGACGGCTGGTTGCCCCTCACCGTCGACATCGTCGAAGCGGCGCGGGTCGCCGGGCCGGGAGAGTTGGTGCGCGTCGATGAGCGGGCTGCGACCCTCGGTGGCGCCCGCATCGCTGCTGCCGCGGACCTACCGGCGCGCTGCTACGTGGGCAAGCAGGGGCTACGTCGTCTCCGCGCCCTGCAGCCGAGCGACGCCGAACCGTCCACGTTCGTGAGATCGCCGCCCCTTCAGTGGATCCCCGAGCTGGAGGGGTTCGATCCCGACGAGGACCATCCGTGGCGGGTGGCGCACCCCATGATCTGTGCGCTTCGTCTGGGGGCGGACCGGTCGCGTGGACGCGAGATAGTCGAGGACTGGGGAGTGGTTCCCGGTTGAACGCTGAACCGGCGACACACGTGCCCGTGGTGATGCTGACCGGCCGGCCCGGAGGTACCACCCACCTGTCGGTCGACGCCCTGGCACAGTTGCCCGCTGAGCTTCGACTCATCGGAGGACTGGCGGTGTTGTGCAGGGTGGGCGTGCCACACCGGGCAACCGTGGACCTCGATGCGTTGACCCGCAACCTGGAGCACTTCGATCCGGTGCTCCAACGACTGGCGCTCAGTGCCACCGGTGGTGGTCAGTACGTGATGCCCGGTCGGCTCGATCTGGACGTGATCGATGTTGCCCCGGGATCCGCAGCCGAACTGCTCGCCCAACTCGAGGCAGCGGGTCCCCTGAGCGATCTGGAGATGAACGTGATTGCCCACACCTGGGCCCACGACACCGCAGAACCGGTGTCGATCACGGTGGTGGACGAGCACGGGGTGCCGCTCGTGTCGGGAGTCGAACGGCTGGTGGCCTCCACCGCGGGCCTCATCGCGATGAAGGCGACCACCGCGCCGCTGCGCGCCTCGTCACGCCCTGAGAAGAGGGCGAGCGATCTCTACGACCTGGCCCGGCTCCTGGTGGGCGGCTCGGGGGTGGCCGGCCTGTCGGAGGCCCCCGCAGGTCTGCGCGAGCGCGTGTTGGTGCACCTGTCGGAGTGGTTCATCGATCCCCGGGGGCGGGACCGGACCTTCCGCGAGGTGCGCCGCTTCGACGAGGTCCGACTCGATCTCGACGAGGTGGCCGGAGCGGTCGAGGACCTCGACGACCTCTGAGCCGGTTCGACGGCCGGGACGGGCCCTGAGGGGTCGTCCGTCGGGCCTCAGGAGCCGGGGGTGTTGGGTGTTTGTCCACCGCCCGGTCGCAGTCGGCGCGCGGCGGACCTGACCCGGGCGACCGCCCGGGGGAGGTGGCGCCGTCGCAGGGCGATGCTCCAGTGCGCGTCCTCGAGGCGCTCCTCGATCATTCGCAGGCGCACCCTCAACTGTTCGTTCTCTGCTTGAAGCCTGCTCACGTCGACCGCTGCGGCGCCCGAATCGACCCCGTCGGGGGAGGGCGAGGCGAACCGGCTGACGTTGTCGGGCGCGGTTTCGGTCGGCGTGGCCACGACGACGAACTGATAGGTGCTCGAATCGACATCGGCGATCGCCGCCTCCATCACGGCCTCGCTCTGCGCCATCGCAGATGCCATCGGTGCGAGTTCGCTCTGCAGTGCACCCTTGGTGGTTCGCTCGAGCCGCTCGATCTGCCAGCGGCAGCTGTCGAACAGTTCGAGGACCGAGCGCCTGTCGAACAGCCGCAGATGGGTGCTGTCCAGTAGACCGGAGTTCTGGTAGCGCCACTGCCCACCGAGGAGCATCAGCCGCACATCGGCATGTGTGACGTTGGGAATCGAAGCGACCAGGTAGCCGCCGTCGTTGAGATGGGAACGAAGTGCCCCGAGGACGATCTCAGGTCGGGCCAGGTGCTCCAGAACATCTCCGAGCACGATCCTGTCGAACCTCGCGCTGCCGACGAGATCCGCCAGCGCGGTGTGTTCGAGGTTCGCGACATGCACGTCCGAGGCGAACCGTCTCGCCGACTCCGCTGCGGAGGGGTCGATCTCGACCGCGGTGATCCGGCTCCCCGAATCCGCCAGCCGGCGGGTGACGTGGCCGGCCCCGCAACCCAGCTCCAACACGTCGTGGGCGCCGCCGGCGAGAATGACAGCCATCTCCTGGCTGTCGTTCGGTAGCTCGGCATCGGGGATGGCCGCATTCATTGCCCGCACGGTAGTGCCGCTCGGAACGCCTGTCGGAGTCGCGCCGATCCCGGCGGATGCCGTTTCAGTTACCGGCTTTGGTGGGGATCCTGCTTCACGCTGGTAGAAAAGCGGGGTGAAAGGTCTGATCCTCTCCGGTGGCGCCGGCACGCGGCTGCGTCCGATCACCCACACCAGCGCCAAGCAACTGGTGCCCGTCGCCAACAAGCCGATCCTGTTCTATGGGATCGAGGACATGGTCGCTGCGGGGATCACCGAGATCGGGATCATCACCGGGGAGACCGGGGCGGAGGTCCGCGAGGCGGTGGGTGACGGCTCGAGCTTCGGCGCGGAGATCACCTACATAGCCCAGGAGGAACCGCTGGGCCTGGCGCACTGCGTGCTCATAGCGAAGAGCTTCCTCGGCGACGACGACTTCGTCATGTACCTCGGCGACAACATGCTCCAGCAGGGTCTGGAGGGGTTCGTGTCACGCTTCGAGCTCGACCGTGCAGAGGCCGCGGCGCAGCGTCTGGACGGGGCGGTTGCGGACCCGTCGGCCCAGATCCTCCTCTGTGAGGTGTCGGATCCGCAGCGATTCGGTGTGGCCGAACTCGATGCCGACGGCCATGTGTCAAAGCTGGTGGAGAAGCCGGAGCAGCCCAGGAGCAACCTCGCACTGGTGGGCGTCTACCTGTTCACCCCCGCGATCCACGAAGCGGTGGAGGCCATCGAGCCCTCCGAGCGCGGAGAGCTCGAGATCACCGATGCGATCCAGTGGCTCATAGACAACGGTCACCGGGTTCGACACGACGTGCTGGACGGTTGGTGGCTCGACACGGGCAAGAAGGACCCACTGCTCGAGAGCAACCGTAGGGTGTTGGAGACGATCGAGACCCGCATCGATGGCGAGGTCGACGAGCGATCCCAGATCGACGGCCGGGTGATCGTCGAGGCCGGGGCCAGGGTGATCGACTCCCGGATCCAGGGACCAGCGATGATCGGGCCCGGAACGACGGTCGAGCGTTCCTACGTCGGGCCGTTCACCGCTGTGGCCGAGGACTGCATGCTGCGGGACTCGGAGGTGGAACACTCCGTGATCCTCCGACGCGCCACGATCGAAGGAGTGCCGAGACTGACCGACTCCCTGGTGGGTCGCGACACACAGGTGAGGAGGAGCAAGCAGCGCCCCTCCGGAACGCGGTTGATGATCGGCGACGACTGCAGCGTCGACCTCGAATAGGACGGGGCAGCAGGTTCCCCGCCCGTGGGGTGCGAGCCGTGTTCCGCCCGAGCATGCAAGATGTACCGGGTACGGAAATCGAAAACGGGTGACCCGCCGGAGATCCGGTGGCGTTCGCCGCAGGACTGGAGCAGAGAGTGTCTATGGCCGAGGTGACTCCGTCGGAGTTGATCGAAGGTGTGCTGCTGGTGCGGCCCCGCGTGTTCGGGGACGACCGCGGGTACTTCGTGGAGACCTACCGGCGGGAGTGGATCCCGGGCGGACGGGAGATGATCCAGTCCAACCGGGGAAACCGCGTCGCCGGCTGTGTGGTGGGTCTGCACTACCACCTGCACCAGGCCGACTACTGGTACGTGCCTTTCGGTCACGCACGGGTGGTTCTGCACGACCTGCGGGAGGGGAGCCCGACCGACGGCAGGACCGAGATGCTCGACCTGGGTGAGATCGACGGTGCACCCAACGAGCACCTCTGTGTGTACATTCCCCCGGGCGTGGCGCACGGCTTCTCCAGCATCACCGACATGGCGATCACCTATCTGGTGGACGGTTACTACAACCCGGCCGACGAGCTGGGGGTCGCATGGGACGATCCCGCGATCGGAGCCGACTGGGGCATCCAAGGGGATCCGGTGCTCTCGGAGCGGGACCGTGCGAACCCGACCCGTGCTGCCATCGATCCGGCCCGCAGGCCCCACGCGGCGCTGCGAAGCTGATGACCGGGTCGAAGCCATGAGGATCCTCGTCACCGGTGGTGCCGGGTTCATCGGTTCCAACTACGTGCACCATCTGCTCGCCCACACCGATGACAGCGTGACGGTGCTGGACGCCCTCACCTACGCGGGCTGCAGGAGAACGCTCGAGGATCTCGATGACGATCCGCGATTCACATTCGTCCATGGCGACATCTGTGATCGCGAGACGGTCCTGTCGGCCATGGCGGGCCACGACGCGGTCGTGCACTTCGCGGCCGAGAGCCATGTCGACCGTTCGCTGCTCGACCCCGACGTGTTCGTCCGGACGAATTGCATGGGCACCAACGTGCTGTGCGACGTGGCGGTCCAGTTGGAGGTGCAGCGCTTCGTGCACATCTCGACCGACGAGGTGTACGGGTCGATCGAGGAGGGCTCGTTCGCCGAGACCGACCCGCTGGCCCCGCGTTCGCCCTACAGCGCGGCCAAGGCGGGTTCGGACCTGATCGCCCTGGCGTACCACGAGACCCATGCACTCCCCGTGCTGGTGACGCGTTCGTCCAACCAGTTCGGACCGCACCAGTTCCCCGAGAAGCTCATCCCGTTCTTCGTGACCAACCTGCTCGACGGACAACAGGTGCCTCTCTACGGGGACGGCATGAACATCCGCGACTGGCTGTTCGTGCGCGACAACTGCGCAGGCGTCGACCTGGTGCTCCGCCGGGGTGAGGTCGGTGAGATCTACAACATCGGCGGCGGGAACGAACGGACCAACCGCGACATCACCGACCGCCTGCTCGGAATGCTCGACAGGGATGAGGACTCGGTCACCTACGTGGAGGACCGCCTGGGTCACGACCGTCGCTACTCGATCACCTCGGAGAAGATCCGCTCCCTCGGATGGTCACCCGAGGTCGATTTCGAGGACGCCCTCGCCGAGACGGTTGCGTTCTACCGGGACAACCGGGACTGGTGGGAACCCCTCAAGTCGAGGGTCCGCAACAGGTGAGGTGCCGATCGTGAGCCTGCGATGAGGATTCTGGTCACAGGGTGCCGGGGCCAGCTGGGCAGCGAACTGATGGCGCTTCTCGACGCAGCGGACCAGCACGAGGTGTTGGGGGTGGATCTGCCGGAGGTGGATCTCACGGACCGGGACGCGTCGTTGTCGTTGGTCACACAATGGCGACCCGACGTGGTGATCCACGCGGCTGCCTTCACCGCCGTGGATGCGTGCGAGGCCCAACCCGAGCTGGCATACGCAGCCAACTGCGGCGCAACACGGTTCCTGGCCGACGGTGCTCGTCGCGTCGGAGCCCACGTGGTGTACCTGAGCACCGACTACGTCTTCGACGGCTCCAAGGCGAGTCCCTACCTCGAATGGGACCAGCCGGCTCCGCAGTCGGTCTACGGAGCCACCAAGCTGGGCGGAGAGCTCGAGATCGACCCCGGCTGGAGCATTGCACGCACCTCGTGGGTGTGCGGTTTCCACGGCAACAACATGGTCAAGACACTTCTCGGCCTGGCCGCGGGTGACGGTGAGGTCCGTTTCGTAGATGACCAGCGAGGCCACCCGACCTTCGCCGCCGACCTCGCGGTGATGGTCCTCAAACTGGCCGTCGAGCGCGTGCCGGGGGTGTTCCACACGACCAACCAGGGTGCTGTGAGCTGGTACGGGTTCGCCAGGGAGGTGTTCGGCGCGGCCGGAGCGGACCCGGATCGGGTGCAACCGATCTCCACGGCCGAGCTCGACCCGCCGCGACCCGCCAAGCGCCCTGCCAACTCGGTGTTGGACAACCTGGCCTGGCGCCTGCACGGGTTCTCACCGAGCCGGGAATTCCGGGAGCCACTGGCCGAGCTGGTCACCCGCTTGGCGACGGAGGGCTGATCACCCGGGAAGGGCAACGGTTCTTCGGTTGGGGTACGGAGACGTGGCAGACTTCTCAACCCATGTCCGCCTCCGTCGCCACTCGCTGAGATGTCCTCGGCCGCGCAGATCTGGTCGCACCGGACCCTCGTCTCGAACCTCGTCCAGAGGGACCTGAAGTCCAAGTACAAGCGCAGTGTCCTGGGTTGGACATGGTCGCTGATCAACCCCCTCGCCACGCTGGCGGTGTTCTCGCTGGTGTTCGGTGTGTTCCTGCGCGGCGAGCCGCCGGTAGCGGGCAACGGCACCCTGGAGAACTATGCGATCTTCCTGTTCTGCGGGCTGGTGAGCTGGAACTCGTTCAACAACGCCTACAACGCTGCTCTCACATCACTCGAAGACGCTGGTCCGCTGCTCACCAAGGTGTACTTCCCGCCGGAGTGCCCGCCCATCGCCGGGGCGCTCAGCGAGCTCTACCAGACCGCCATCGAGCTGCTGGTGCTGGTCGCGATCATGGGGATCGTGGGGAACCTCGGCTGGACGACCCTGCTGGCCCCGGTCGCCCTGTTGACATCGAGCGCCTTCGGCCTGGGCCTCGGGATGATGGCGGGTCTCTGGAACGTTCGCTACCGCGACGTGGCATACATCTCGACGATCGTGCTGCAACTGTTGTTCTACGGCACCCCGATCATCTATCCGCGCTCGATCGTCCCGGCCACCGCCTGGGGTTGGCTTCCGATCGGTCGGCTGATCGACCTCAACCCCATGACCCACTTCGTGGGTATCTTCCGGGATCTCGTGTACGGACTCGAACTGCCATCGGCCCGCTCCAGCGCCTACGCGGCGGTCTGGGTCGTGGGGGCACTGGCGCTCGGGTGGTGGACCTATGCGTCACAGGCGCCCCGGATCATCGAGGATCTCTGATGGACGCACCGATCCGGATAGAAGGCGTGTCGAAGCGGTTCCGGCTCCAGGCCGAACAGGTCGGTTCGATCAAGGAGGCGATAACCCAACGCCTCCGACCGACCAGCGAGGACTTCTGGGCCCTCCGGGACGTGAACCTGGAGATCCCCAGGGGTTCGATGTTCGCACTCATCGGTCACAACGGTTCGGGGAAGTCGACCCTGCTGCGTTGCGTGGCGGGAATCTACCGACCGACGAGTGGAACCATCCACACCGAGGGTCGCATCTCCGCACTGCTCGAACTGGGGGCAGGGTTCCACCCCGACCTGACCGGCCGCGAGAACATCCAGTTGAACGCGGCCATTCTCGGCCTGAAGAAGGACGAGATCGCCGAGTCCTTCGACGACATCGTCGACTTCGCCGGGGTGCGGGAGTTCCTCGACGTGCCCATCAAGCACTTCTCGAGCGGTATGACGGTGCGTCTGGGCTTTGCCGTGGCGGTCCACCTGAAGCCCGAGATCCTCATCATCGACGAGGTGATCGCGGTCGGCGACGAGGAGTTCCAGCGCCGCTGCTTCGACTTCCTCTACCAACTCCGCCGCAAGGGCGTCACCATCGTGGTGGTGTCGCACAGCCTGGAACTGATCCGGTCGCTGTGCGACGAGGCGGCATGGCTGGAACACGGCCGGGTGATGGCCTCCGGCCCGGTCGGTGATGTGGTCAAGGCGTACGTCTCGAGGGTGAACGACCTCGAAGCGGATCGTGACACCACCGAGGGTGCAGACGGTGATTCCATGCCCGGGCGTACCGGCTCTGGCGAGGTGCGCATCTCCCGGATCGAGCTGCTGGACGGACTCGGCGCCCCGGTGCCCAACGTGGTGCACGGCGATCCGGCGACGATCCGGCTGCACTACGTCGCCGCCGAGGATGTCGAGGACGCCCTGTTCGGTCTCACGATCTACCACGAGAACGGCACCTTCGTGATGGGAACCTCCACCCACCTCGCGGGTATCCGCACGGGCCACATATCGGGCCGGGGCCACATCGACTACAAACTCGACGCCGTGCGCATCACCCCCGGTCGCTACCAACTCGGCATCGCGATCCAGGATCGCCATGCCCAGCACCACTTCGACCTGGTTGAACGCTACGGAGGGTTCGCGGTGCGACTCGGCACCGGGACCGCTGCACGCGGGCTCGTCGATCTCGCCGGTGACTGGGGAACCCCGGTCGTGGGTGCCGGTCTGCCCGGTGGCGACGAGTCCACTGGGGAATCGACCTCGTCTGCCAGCATTGAAGGATCGGAGGATCCATGAGAATCGCAGTGATCGGTGCCGGGGTCATGGGCACGAACCACGCCCGAGTGGCCGGAACCCTCCCCGACGTGGAACTGACACACGTCGTGGACGCTGACGCCGAGCGTGCCGCTGCGGCAGCGAGCGCACACGGTGCCATCGCGGTCACCGACCCACTGTCGGTGATCGGTCAGGTGGATGCCGCGATCGTGGCCCTGCCGACCCTGCTGCACGCCGAGGTGGCGGTGCCCCTGCTCGAACAGGGCATCCACTGCCTGGTCGAGAAACCGATCGCGGGATCGGTGGCGGACGGGGAGCGGATCATCGCTGCAGCTGCGTCCGGCGGTGCCGTGCTCGCCGTCGGACACGTCGAGCGCTTCAACCCGGCCATGATCGAGGCCGAGAAGTTCGTGGATGGACCGATCCACATCGAGACCGCGCGGGTGGGGCCCTTCAGCTCGCGGGTTGCCGACAGCGTCGTGACCGACCTCATGATCCACGACCTCGATCTGGTGCGCTCCCTCGCAGCAGGTGAGCTCGCCTCGGTGGCGGCCATAGCGCAGCGGGTCCGCACCGACACCGAGGACCTGGCCACCGCTCTGGTTCGCTTCGATTCGGATGTGAGTGCGTCGCTGACGGCCAGCCGGCTCGGCCAGCAGAAGAGCCGCACCATCGGAATCACCCAGCACGACTCATACCTCCACGTGGACCTGATGCGCCAGGAAGTGACGATCCAGCGACTCGAGCACGTCGAGTACACAGGTTCGGAGGGCACCGTCTACCGCCAGCGCGGAGTGGTGGAGATCCCGATGATCGAGACCCGCGGTGAACCACTGTGGTTGGAACAGCGCGAGTTCCTCGACGCTGCCCGCGAAGGTCGCGCGCCGAAGGTCTCCGGACGCGATGGCCTGGAGGCGTTGAGGATGGCTTTGGCGGTAGTGGACGCCTGTCGGCCCGAAACGGCCTGAGGAGACCCCGCAGCGTGCATTCGACGCGTTCGCGGTGGGAGGCCACCGACCGGAGGATCGGATCGGAGGCCGAAGCCCACGCGAATGCCCCCGTTCGGCGTTCCGCGTTGCATCGGCTCGCTGGGCGGGTGTCCGACAGGATCGAGCGGAGACGCGGGGGCCCGGTGCCGTTCCGGGTTCCAGCTGTGGCGGACAGACCAGCAGTGAGCATCGTGATTCCCACCGCTGGTGTGTCAGGGGACGTCGACGGCAGCCAACGCTGCTACGTGGAGACACTCCTCCGCTCGCTGGTGCCGACGCTGGGAACCGAGGACGAGGTTCTCGTGGTCAGCGGACCCGAGGCACCCCCCGGGCTCGAGGCCCTCGTCGTTGCGTCGGCCGGGTCCGACCCGCGGGTCTCCCACGTCGTGGACGACGGAGGGTTCTCCTTCTCGGCCAGGGTGAATCTGGGCGTGGCCCACAGCACACGACCGGTGGTACTGCTGCTGAACGACGACACCGAGGTACTCGACCGCTCATGGATCCATCCGATGGCGGTCGCTGCAACCCAACCTGCGGTGGGAGCGGTCGGAGCCACGTTGCTCTACGAGGACGGTACGACCCAACACGCCGGACTGACCACCACCGAGGGGCTGCCGACGCACGCCTGGGCGGGTTGGGATCCGGATGACCCCGTCGATGGTGGCGTGCTGCAGATGGACCGCCGTGCCTGGGGTGTCACCGGAGCCGCGCTCTCGGTGAGCCGTTCCAACTGGGACGAACTGGGAGGGTTCAGCCTCTCGTTTCCGGTCAACTACAACGACGTGGACTTCTGCTGCAAGGCTGCCCAGATGGGGCTGACCAATGTGGTGCTGGGATCGGTCCGGCTGCGCCATTTCGAGACCCGCTCCCGACCGCGCGAGCTGGGTGAGTCCGAGGTGCGGGCACTGCGCAGCCGTTGGTCCCACCTACTGGTTCCGGATCCCCTGGTGCAGGGAACCTCCGCGCTGGTGGATCTCCGCGCCGATGGAGCCGATCGTGGTTGACCCCCGCTCGTTCAGACGGCGCCTGGCAGATGTCCTTCCGCCGGGCACCCGACGCCGCGACGTTGCCGATGGGGCCCGACGGATCGCCGACGTGCTCGCGCAAGCCGGTACGGGATTGAGTGGAGCTCTCGATCCCGGGTTCTCGCGGGCCCCGCTGGACGGCGCGAGGTGGCTTGCCCTTCACCATCGGGAGAACGAGGCGACCGAGGTGCGACAAGCGCTGTCGGCCGGCCCCTGTGGTGGGTCAACCGGCACCGGGTCGCTGCGGGTTCGCTTCGTCGTCGACGCTCGGGCTGCCGACGATGCTGCGGTGGCACGGTCCCTCGCCTCGCTGGACGCCCAGTGGTGCAGCACCTGGGAAGCGGAGACAGCTGGTGATGACTCAACCCTGGCTCGGGCGGTGCAACGGGCTGCCTCCGACGGTGATCGGTCACCGTTGGTCGTATTGCGCGCCGGCGACGTGCTGCGCCCCGACCTGGTGGCACGCGTGCTCGATGCCTTCCTCGAGGATCCGTCACTCGAGATGGTCCACTGGGACGAGGCGGTCGGGGGAGCGGATGGTCTTCGCTTCCGGCCTTCCTGGTCACCGGATCTGCTGCTGTCGGCCAACGCGTGGGGGCGGTGCTTCGCGTTGCGCAACGAACACTGGAGGTCCTTCGATCCCTCCGATGGAGACGGGGCGTGGTGGGCGGTGCTGCTCGGGGCCGGACTCGTTGCGGAACGGGTGCGTCGACTCTGCCGTGTGGGTACGACGACGGCCGACCGCCACGATCCCACTCCGGCTTCGGCGTTGGGGCCTGTCTCGGCCGAGCTGGCGCGCCGCGGATGGCCCGCCCGGCCCATAGGCGTGGATTCGGCCGTCTGGCTCGACTGGGCTCCGCAGCGCTGGCCGAAGGTGAGCATCGTGGTTCCGTCGCGCCACAGTCGTTCCCTGCTCGATCCGCTCCTCGCCTCGCTGCGCACCACCGACTACCCCGACTTCGAGGTCGTCGTCATCGACAACTCGGGGCGCGACGACGCGAAGGCCGGCTGGTACACCGAGCACTTCGGCGACCTCGATGCACGTGTGTTGTGGTGGGACGAGCAACCGTTCAACTACTCGGCGGTCAACAATCACGGCGCAGCCCGAAGCGCTGGCGAAGTGCTGGTCTTCCTCAACGATGACACCGAAGCGAGATCCCCCGGTTGGCTGCGCCAGCTCGTGGGCTGGGCTTCGCGCGATGAGATCGGAACCGTCGGTGCCCAGCTGTTGGACCCCGAGGGCCGTATCCAGCACGGGGGCGTGGTTCTCGGAATGGATGCTTCGGCGGGACACCTGTTCGCCGGGGGGATGCCGGATTCCGATTCGATGCTGGGCAGCACGCGGTGGGTTCGCAACGTGCTGGCGTCGACCGCCGCGTGCGTGGCGGTGCGGCGTGAGGTGTTCGAGGCGTGTGGAGGGTTCGACGAGCGCTTCGAGCTGTGTGGCTCCGACGTGGTGCTGGGCATCGAGGCCCACATCCGTGGATGGCGCAATGTCGTGGTACCGGGCACGGGCATGCGACACATGGAATCCGCCACCAGGGATCCCGCCGGGGGAGTGAGGACAGACCTGTTCGCCAGCTGGTGGCACTACCAGCGATGGCTCACGGCGGGGGATCCGTACTTCTCGCCGTCGTTGTCGTTGGAGTCCCATTGGCCGACCCTCCGGCCGCCCGGTGAGAGGCCTGCGGCGGAGCGGATGCTCGAGGCGATGGAGCGCCCGCACGGGGTGTTCCGCCAGGAGCTGCTCGAGGAGACGTCCCGTGGGTTGGCACTCGCCTACCCGGTCGGGGACTCCGCAGCGGCTGCAGTGGCTTCGGCCCACGCCGAGGTGTCGGGTCGCCACGATGTGAGGACGCTCAACTGGGTGCTTCCCCCCTTCGACAACCCGTTCTACGGAGGACTCGCCACGATCACCCGTCTGGCCGACCTGTTGGCGCGCAGCGAGGGGGTGACCCAGCGGTTCGTCATCTGTGACCGGGAACAGCGGGAGTTCTACCGGTCGGCGCTCTCGGCGGCGTACCCGTCACTGACCGGGTGCGAGTTGGTGTTCCTAGGAGGTGACGGCCTCGACGAGGTCGATCGGATCCCACCTGCGGATGCCGTGATCGCCACCATGTGGACCACTGCCTACGTCGCAGCGGTGGCACCCTCGCAGGGACGACGCTTCTACCTCGTACAGGATCACGAACCCACCTTCTACCCGGCGGGCACCCTCTATGCGCTGGCTGAGGAGACCTATCGGCTCGGGCTCTACGGGATCTGCAACACCGAGCCGATCCACGACATGTACACCAACCGCTACGGGGGATCGGCCAGTTGGTTCCTACCGGCGGTGGACCGCTCGGTGTACTTCCCTCCGGAGCGGCCCCGCCACTCCGAGCGTCCTGCGGGTGAACCGGTGCGGATCTTCGTGTACGCGCGACCCGGCCACTGGCGGAACTGTTGGGAGATCGCAGAGCCGGCGTTGCATCGACTCAAGGAACGCCATGGCGACAACGTCCACATCGTCACCGCGGGGTCCTGGGCGACGTCGGCCGACCTGGGTGGCGGGATCGAACACCTCGGGCTCATGGACGTGAGATCGACGGGGGAGCTGTACCGCCGCTGCGACATCGGCGTGGCCCTCACGGTTTCGGAACACCCCAGCTATCTGCCGGGCGAACTGATGGCCTGCGGAGTACCGGTGGTCGCTTTCGACCTGCCGGAGGCCGAGTGGATCCTGAAACATGAGCAAACGGGTCTGCGGGCGCGCCAGACCATCGGAGGGCTCGCGGAACAACTCGAGCGATTCGTCGGTGACCCCGAGCTCCGACGACGTTGTGGCGAGGGCGCACTGGCGCACATCGATGCCAGCCATTCGGACTGGGACACAGCGCTCGATGGTGTCTGGGACTACCTCTGTGACCCGGAGGTCGGCCGCTGAGCCCAACGGCCGACCGAGATCAGCGATGCGGGCGCTCCGGTGGGTCCGGTCGCTCAGGGACGGATGCTCAGGTAGCTGCGTCCCGCCGCCGTCCAGGCCTGTGGATCGAGGAAGCTCCGTCCGTCCACCACGACCGATGCATCGGGCAGGTCCGCCGGTGACCACTCGAGGTACTCGGCGTGGTCCGTGTGGAGCACCACCGCCTCCCAACCAGGGCCCGGTTGTGCGGGTTCGAAACCCTCCGCGGCGAGCTCCGCATCGGTGAACAGAGGGTCGTGGACGCCCACGCTGGCTCCCAGGGCCTCGAGGGCTGCCACGAGGGGGTACGTGCCCGAGAAGGCGGGTTCCTTGACACCTCCCCGGTATGCGAGCCCGGCGACGAGCACGCGGCGCCCCTCGAGCGAACCGCCCATCGCTGCCCGGAGCATGTCGGCGAACCATGCGGGCATCCGCTCATTGGTGGTGCGGGAAGCTGCTGGCAGGAGAGCCCCGGGGTCGTTGCTCAGGTACAGGCGTGGGTACACCGGGATGCAGTGGCCGCCGACCGAGATCCCTGGTTGGTGCAGGTGCGAGAACGGCTGGCTGTTGGCCGCTTCGATCACCGAATGGATGTCGATTCCGTTCGAGCGGGCGTACCGCGCGAACTCATTGGCGAGCCCGATGTTGACATCCCGGTAGGTCGTCTCCGCGAGTTTCACCAGTTCGGCGGCCTCGGCGGTCCCCACGTCCCACACACCGTTGGGGCGGTCCAGGTCGTCCCTGTCGTCGAAGCTGAGGACCGACTCGTAGAAGGCGATCGCCGCCGCGGCCGAGCGATCATCGATTCCACCGACGATCTTCGGGTACTTGCTGAGGTCCGCGAAAATGCGACCGCTGTAGACCCGCTCGGGTGAGAAGCACACCATCAGATCCTCGCCGGGAGTCGTCCCGGAGAGTTCTGCGAGTCGGGGTGTGAACCGCTCCCTGGTGGTTCCCACCGGGAGGGTGGTCTCGTAGATCACCAGCGTGCCCGGTTTGATCCCCTTGCCGATCGACTCGGTGGCGGCGTCCATCGCCGTGTAGTCCGGCTCAGCGTTCGAGTCGACGACCAGCGGTACGACCACGACGACGATGTCGGAGTCCGCGACTGCAGCTGTTGTGTCGGTGCCCGCGGTGAGCGAGCCGTCCCGCACCACCGTCGACAGGCGTTCGGCAAGGTCTGCCTCGCCCGGGAAGGGCTCCTCGCCGCGGTTGATGCAATCGACCAGTTCGCGGTTGATGTCGGCTCCGCGGACCCTGTGACCCATGGATGCGTACTGGACCGCCAGTGGCAGTCCGATCTTTCCGAGGGCTACGACGCAGATGTCCATGGACGGCGAATCTAATGCGGGCCATCTGCGCAGCGGACATCTCCGGGCGACAGCGGAGTGGCCGTGTCAAGGTCTCCGGAGGCGGCCCGCCAACTCGGCGGGGAGTGCCAGCATCGCCCGGAACTGTCGGACATGGGGAACGAGGAAGGGGGCTCCGATCGGCATGCCCATGCGTCGGAGGTACCACCCGAGCATCGCCGTCACCGCGAGGTAGGTGATGATCGAGGCCACCGCGGCTCCCCACACCCCGAGAGCTGGAACGAGCAGGAGGACGGCGCCGGCGGTGACGGCCAACCCGAGCAGCTGTGAAACGAGCGGCCCGCGGAGCCGACGTTCGGTCCGCAGAACCTCCTGGGCGATCCCGGTGAGCCCCAGTAGGCCCGCTGCGGGAACCATTATCAGGCACAGGCGACCCGCCTCGGAGAAACCCTCTCCGAACAGCAGCGGCACGGCCCACGGGGACACCGCTGTCAGCGGAACGACGATCATGACGATCAGCAACACGCTGAGGCGGAGCAGGTGGTCGTACTCCTTGTTGCGGGCCCCGCCCACGAGGGGTGCCACGCGAGGCAGCACCAGGTAGTGGATCACGTTGGTGACTATCAGGACCGACTGACTCCAGGCGACCGCCGTGGCGTAGTTGCCGAGCTCGGAACGATCGACCATTCGCACGAGGAACGCCTGGTCGACACGGAAGTTCAACAGTGCGGGAAGGGTGGCCAGGACCGTCGGCAACCCGTACTTGAGCAGCGGCAGGCCCCAGGATCTCGACAGGGTCGGCCGCGTGTGTCTGAGCACGACCGAATACCCGATCGCCAGTACCACTGCCTGGACGGTCAACAGCGCGAGTGCGTAGGTCGGAAGGTAGCGGGACGAGAGGATCATCATCGCCACCAGCGCGAGCATCGGCGTCGAATCGATGAGCAGTCGGACGCCGTTCCATGCATTGAGATGGCCGAGGACCCTGAGCGGGTGGTACGCAACGTTGAGGAGCCCGACCAGCACGATGCTCACCGAGAAGATGCGGGTTGCTTCCACCACCTCGGGCGAGCCGTCACCGACCAGGAGGGGAGCGAGTAGCGCCACGGCTCCTGCGGCCAGCAACGAGCTGAGGGCGACCGACGCGGTGCCGGTTCCGATGATGGCTCCCGACTCGCTGCGGTCCCGGTGAGCTGCGTAGTAGGTGGTGGCCGTCGGAATGCCGAGCATCGCAGCGAGCAACACCAGCGATGGCCAGTACATGAAGGCCACGACCTGGCCCCGCCCGGTGGCACCGAACCATCGTGCCGCAGCTATGCCGAACGCCAGCGAGACCACCGCCGATGCTCCGTTGGTCGCAAGGGTGACGGTGGCACCGGCCAGCGAGCCCTCGGTGCGCGTCTCCTCAGCTGCCATCGGTGCCCGTACCTTCAGGGAACTTCACCGATCGTCTCCGCCGGGAACCCGATACGCGGCCATCACGTAGTGGCTGAACCACCAGGCGTTGTGTCGCTTGAAGAATCCCGGTCGCGCCAGCAGGGACAGTCCGCGGGCCACGATCCGCCAGAACCGAGCCTCACGGGTATCCAACTCGACCTTGTTGAACACCGATGGCTCGAATCCACCTACCTGGCCGCGCTGGAGCACCTCGAGCCCGAGTGCCTGTTCGAAACCCACCCACGTGTCGGGGTCCATCATGTCGGTGTTGTGCGTGGCCAGGAGTTCCGGTGCGAGGCGCTTCAGGAACCACTGGTTGATCCCTCTCAGGTTCGGACAGCCGACGATGACGATCCCGCCGGGGCGGGCGAGTTGCACATGGCGTCTCATCACGTCGGTCAGATCCCCGAAGTGCTCGATGAAGCCGAGGGAATACACGAGGTCGTACCTGCCGATGTCGAGGTCATCGGAGAACAGGTCGCCCTGGTGCACCTCGACCTCCAGATCCTGCAGCTCGAAGTTCCGCTCGGACGCTGCGCACCCGATCGGGCTGTAGTCGAGGATCGAGCCCTGCACCCCGCTGTCCACCATCAGGAACGACAGGTAGGCCCCCGGCGCTCCGCCCACCTCCAGAGCCCGCGAGCCGGGCGCAGTGGGCACCCATCTGGTCAGTGCCGAGAGGATCTCATCGAGGCTGGCGCTGTGCCCTCGCTCCACCCGTTTCGGCAGGCGGGCACCCTTCCAGTAGTCGTCCCAGTATCCGAGTTCGGTGAACCGGCGCTGTGAATCGTGCTCGTTGTCCTTCATCGGTCTGCCCCGTTCCCGGGCGGTCCATGGGATCCCGTCGTCACCTGACCGCGTCGAAGTCGTGTGGAGTTGGCCAGGTCGACCAGACCCCGGACGAACGCCGCATCGTTGCGATCGGCGCTCCAGTGCTGCTCCCAGCGTGACCGTCGCAGTTGTCGCTCATCGGGGGAGGCGACCGCACGGGCGATGGCGGCGGAGACCTCATCCGCGGTGACATCGACATCGATCAACTGGTCGATGTCCGCGTCCACCACTTCCTCGGTTCCACCGGCGCGGGTGGCTACGAGTGGAATGCCACCCGACTTCACCTCCATCATCGACACCGGCACCCCTTCTGAGGTCGACACGCTGACGAACGCGTCCCAGGGGCCCTTGGAGATGTGTTCCAGTAGCTCGTCGTGCGAGAGCTGTCCATGCAGCACGACGCGAAGGTGTTCACTCGGATTGTCCGCCAGATAGTGCTCGACCGCACCCCGGAGCGGGCCATCACCGAAGTGGTGCCACTCGACCGACGAATGGGATTGAGCGAAGGCGGCCACTGCTCGGGCCAACAGCAACGGACGCTTGACCGGGAGCAGGCTGGCGACCGAGAGGACACGAACGGTGCCATCACCCGATGCCGGCACCACCCGACCCACGTCTCTCGAACCGAGCGGCGCCACATCGATCTTGTCAGCGGAACCCGGGTGTTTCTGTTTCAGATAGGTGGCCCCGACCCTGGACACCGATGCGACCCTGCTGGCGGATTGCACGCTCAGCGCCTGCAGAGGCGCCAGAGGCGGGTCGAAACGTTCCCAGAAGAGGTCCCCGCCGTGTGCTCGACTCACGATCGGCGTGCCTGGCCAGGCGCGGCGCATCGCCGCCGTGGCAGGTCCGAGCCAATAGGAGTAGGCCACAGCGGGGGGAGGAAGGCGTCGGGCCCAGTGCAGAACCAACGAGTACTTCCCGACCGCGAGAACGACCGCAGGGATCGCCCGTGGTTGGTGGTCGCGCAGGGCGCGGACCACCTCCCTGATCAAGGTTGGCCAACACGAGACCCTCAACAACGCCCTCAGCCGTCTCGTCCTGGAGTTGGAACGCATCAGAGCGGTGTCCGTGTGCACGTTGGGGGGCAGTTCCGCCCGCTCCCCCCGGCCGTTGAGGGGCACCGCCGTGACCTCGTCGAAGGAAGCCGCGAGTGCCCGGATCTCAGCTCCGAGGAAATCGCTGTTGTCGCCGAACGGGAAGTCGTTGGTCACCAGAACCAGTCCGAGTTGCCCCATCGACGGTGCCTCAGCTCCCCGAGGCCAATTCGGTCACAGTGGCGCAGACCTTCTCGATGTCGTTGTCGCTCAGGTAGGGGTGCACCGGTAACGAAACCACCTCGTGGGCTGCTCTCTCGGCCTCGGGGCACGGCTCGGCATCGACCAACGGGTTCGACCTGTAGCAGTCGTAGTCGTAGGCGGCGCGGGGGTAGTAGACACCGCAGCCCACTCCAGCCTTCTCGAGCCCTTCGACCATGGCGTCGCGGTCGACCGCCGAGTCCGAGGTCACCCTGATCGTGTACTGGTGCCAGACGGATGTCGCACCCTCGCGCACCGCGGGGGTCACGATCCCGGGGGCGGATGCCAACCCCTCGGTGAGCGCAGCAGCGTTTCGTCGACGGGTGGCGTTGATCTCCTCGAGCCGTTCCAGCTGGGGGATGCCCACTGCTGCCTGGAGCTCGGTCATCCGGTAGTTGTGGCCGGCCACCTCGTACACATAGCGCTCGCGCATTCCCTGGTTGCGCAGCAGCCGGAGTCGGTCGGCGATCACGTCATCATCGGTGGTCACCGCTCCACCCTCGCCGGTGGAGACGTTCTTGGTGGCGTAGAACGAGAACGACCCCAGACCGAATGAGCCGACCCTCCGCCCTCCGCTCTCGGCCCCATGTGCCTGTGCTGCGTCCTCGATGACCGGAAGGTCCCGGTCGCCGATCACATCCATGATCGACTGCATGTCCGCGGCCTGGCCGTAGAGGTGTACGGGCATCACCGCTGCTGTTCTGTCGGTGATCCGTGTCGCCAGCGCATCAGGTGACATGTTGAACGTCACCGGGTCGATGTCGGCGAAGCGGACCTCGGCTCCGGATTCCAGGATCGCGTTGACCGAGGCGACGAAGGTGAAGGGACTGGTGATGACCTGGTCACCCGGTCCGATTCCGGCTGCCTGGAGGGCGGCGACGAGACTCACGGTGCCGTTGCTGACCGCAACCGCGTGACGGGTGCCGCACATTTCGGCAACCAGTGACTCGAATCGCTCGACCATCGGCCCCTGGGCCAACCTTCCCGAGGAGAGCACCTCGGCGATCAGCGCCTCCACCCCGGGGTCGATCTTCACCACGGTGATTGGGATCATTGGTTCTCCTCGCATTTCGCACAGACGAACGAATCAGGACGGTCGGGGCCTCGAAGTGCGACCTCGCCGCATTCACAAACCCATCCGATCACTCTCGCAGGATTGCCCACCACGAGCGCATGGTCCTCGACGGGCGAGGTGACCACGGCACCCGAGCCCACCATTGCGTGGCTGCCGATGTCGTTGCCGCAGATGATCGTCGCATTTGCTCCGATGGAGGCGCCGCGCTGGACGGTGGTGTTCGTGATCTCCCAGTCGGGGTTCGCGGCGCGCGGGTGGAGGTCGTTCGTGAACACGGCACTGGGACCCACGAAGACGTCGTCCTCGAGGGTCACGCCCGAGTAGACCGAGACGTTGTTCTGCACCTTCACCCCGTTTCCCAGCGCGGCGGCGGAGTCCACGAAGACGTTCTTGCCCAACACACATCCGTTTCCGATCCGTGCACCGGTGCGGATGTGACAGTGGTGCCAGATCCTGGTGTCCTCCCCGACCTCGGCGCCGTCTTCGACGATGGCGGTTTCATGGGCGAAATGGGTCACGGGAAGTCCCTGGTCGGTCGGAGGGATTGGATGCCGCCGGTCGGGCAGACGGTAGGTCACGGCGAGGGAGACGGTAGACCACCTGGGCAGACAGTCTGGTGTTCCTCACCGGGGTCCGCCAGCCCGGCCGCCTTCGATGAGTAGTTTCGGTCGGGATACACCTGACGTTCTCCCCGAGGGGGTCGCGACTCCCACGTCGCAGGCGTCCGAGACGAAGTCTGACGACACACATGGACGAACTACACGACGCAACCATCCTCGTTCTGGCTCCCCACACCGACGACGGTGAGCTGGGGGCCGGAGCGTCGATCGCCAAATGGGCCGAAGCCGGCAACGACGTCAACTACCTGGCCTTCTCCGCCTGCGAGACGATCCAGCCGGCGGACCGACCCTCGGACGTACTGCGCGGGGAGTGTGCTGCGGCCACGTCCGAGCTCGGAATTCCTCGGAGCAATCTCGAGATCCTCGACTTCGAGGTCCGGAACTTCGCCCGAGACCGCCAGGACGTCCTCGACACGATGGTGCGCGTGAACCGGCAGATGCGGCCAGATGTGGTGCTGGTCCCGTCGATAGCCGACACCCACCAGGACCACGCCGTGGTTGCCACCGAGGCCCGCAGGGCCTTCAAGACGACGAGGATGCTCGGTTACGAGGTCCCGTGGAACAACTTCCAGTTCGACACGACCGCCTTCGTGGTCACCGATGAGGCACATGTCGCCACCAAGTGTCGCTCATTGGCGCACTTCAGGTCGCAGGAGGGCAGGCCGTACATGACCGAGGAATACCTCTGGTCCCAGTCCAGGTTCCGCGGTGTGCAGGCGGGGTCGTCCTATGCCGAGGCGTTCCAGGTCATTCGGTGGTTCCTGTGAGGTCGGGGCCACATGGACCCTGTTCCACAGCGACGAGCGACCTCGAGGAGTCCACATGACCGCGGTGTCGATCAGCGACGTGATCAGCTTCCTCGGAGATCGGCTCCAGGCAGTCGAGGGGGACGATTCGGCGACCGTTGGTTCGGTTGCCCCGATCTCACCGGGTGAACCGGGTGCACTCTCCTTCGCCGTCGCGGAGAAGGTCGACCTGGGCGATGCGCTTGCCCGCACCTTGTCGACCGCCGTGCTGGTCGACCGGCCGGGGGTCCTCGCCGGCGATCCAACTGACGGGCCGGCGGACCGAGCTGTGCAGGTGGTGCTTGTCGTCGAGAGTCCGCGCCTCGAGTTCGCGAGAGTCACCGCTGCGTTCTTCGTCCGACCGCGCGAGGTGGGTGTCCATCCTTCTGCATCTGTCGATCCCGAGGCCGAACTCGGCTCGGAGTGCTACGTCGGGCCCGGTGCCGTAATCGAAGCGGACGTGGTTCTCGGTGATCGCTGCACGGTCGGACCCAACGCGGTGTTGTTGAGGGGTACGTCGGTCGGCGATGACTGCTGGGTCGGCCCCAACACGACCATCGGGGGAGTGGGCTTCGGCTACGCGAGGGAGCCGGACGGCACGCCGGTCCTGCTGCCCCACCTCGGCGGCGTCCGGATCGGTGATCGTGTGGAGATCGGGGCCAACACCGCAGTCGACCGCGGGACCCTCGAACACACCGTCATCGAGGACGATGCAAAGATCGACAACCTGGTACACATCGCCCACAACTGTGTGGTCGGCGAGGGTGCATTCGTCATCGCCACCAGCATCCTGTGCGGAAGCGTTCGGATAGGCCCGCGCGCATGGATCGCCCCCAACGCCTCGGTGCTCGAGGGCATCAGTGTCGGCGCCGATGCGACTGTCGGACTCGCTGCGACCGTGACACGGCCGGTCGAACCCGGTGTGACTGTGGTCGGATCGCCTGCTCGTCCGATCGGTTGAACGATCCCCTCGGTCTCCCGCAGCCGATCAGTCGAGGGCGGATCGGTATGCGCTCTTTCGATCGGTCAGAATCACGGCACAGACGTTCTTTGCTCCCGCCCCGGCGGCGGTCCTGGCGGCCTCCAGCAGATCCGAGTAGCTGGTGGAGCCGGCACGTGCGACCAGTACCACCGCTCCTGCGGTGCGGACCTGTTCGATGAACCCGGCCTCGTCGGCATCCGCACTCAGCTCGAGGACCTCTGAGAACGAGCTGTCCTGACCGATGGCGGCAGCGGTGGAAGCGGCGTCTGACCCGGTGCCCACCGAAGCGACCACGATCGGGCGCTCCGATACCTCGGGTGCTCCCGCCGCTGCGATCGACGCCGGGACCGCCTCGAGGTTGCGGCCCTCCGGATCCGCCACGGCGACCACCGGGAGGCCGTTGCGCTCGATGAGCGACCGGCGGCGCACCCGGGTGTCGACCAGGGTGACGACCATCGTGAGACCCAGACCGACGAACGCCCCGCCGACCGCTCCGATGGCGAGTGAGACCGGCGAAGCCCCGCCAGAGGTGCTCTGCGAGGACACTGCCACCACAGGTGGAGTTGCCTGGAACGACTCGAGCGCTTCGAGCAGGGCGGCATCATCGATCAACTGTTCCTGGAGCCGTAACGCCTCGAGCTCGATGGTGGCTCCGCTGCTGTCGGAGCTCTCGATCGAAGCGAGCCTCTCCGAGGTCGCGGCGATGCGGGCCTCGACCAGGTTCACAGCGGGTGCCAGTGCTTCGCTCGCGTGGGTCACCCAGCGTGTGTTGAGGGTGGACTCGATCTCTTCGAGGTGGGCGGTCACGTCCTCCTCGGAGCCGTTCACCTCTATGTCGATCGTCGGTCTCGCAGGCCTGGGCGTGAAGGTGCCCTTGACGCCGTCATCAGGGCTCGAGTTGGCTTCCAGGTCCTCGGCCAGGAAGACGGCCTCTGACACGCCGTCGAAGACCGGGCCGAGCTGGGAAATCGACTGGACCGATTGCAGGTCCGGCACCTGCACGACGGCCACGGCCTTTGTCGAGGTACCGCCGCCGAGCACGGTCATCGCTGCGATCCCGGCTATCGCCGCCGCAGCAACGACCCACCAGAGGCGCTTCGCGGTGAGCACGTAGGAATGCAGGTCTGGTCGCGTGTCGTACACGCAGACTTCCTAGCATGGCGATGTGTTGCCAATACAGAACCTGCGCGGATCGGCTCCGGTGGGTCGCGAACCGACCCGGGTGCCCACAGCTCCTGTGTCGCTGATCCTCGTTCTGTGGGCCCTGCCCATGTTCGCCGCAGTGGGTGGAGCGCAGTTGTCGGTGGACGTGGGTCCCATAGACATCTATGCGTTCAAGGTCCTGGTTCCCATTGCGTTCTTCGTCACCCTGCTGACAGTGCGGTCCGACCTGCACGTGCCCACGGAGACGTGGGCATCGGTGGGGCTCACCGCGTGGGCGCTGATCGGTGCCCTGTGGGCGCCCGAGGGTGCCGCTGCGTTCAAGGCGGCCACGGTGTTCGCCTTCGCCGCGATGCTGTTCGCCATGCTGCGCTGGTGGGCGGACAGGTGGAGGGACCAGGTGGTGGGTGCGCTGGTCACAGGTTGGCGGGTGGCCCTCCTCGGGACCGCGCTGGTGGCGGCCTGGGAACTGGCCACCGGATCCCATCTGCCGACCGACCTGGCCAGCAATGAGGCCGATGTCGCCGGCGTTGTGCTGAGCGTGTTCCGCAATCCGAACGACTACGGAGCATTTCTCGCGCTCGCCATTCCGCTGTGCCTGTTTCCGGCCGGGCGTCTGCGCTCGTTCTCGGTGCCGATAGCGCTCGGATCGGCGGGTCTGCTCGTGCTCAGTGGGAGCCGGTTCGGACTCCTCGCCGTCGGACTGGCCGGCGTGGTCGCAATGGTGCGGTTCAGGCACAGGTGGTGGACGGCTCCTTCGACATGGGTTGTGGTCGCAGGAGGGACGATCGGCTTCGTGGGGCTTGTGGCGGTGGGTGCGAAGATCGCCGCGAAGTTCACCGCGCTGTTCCTTCCGGGAGCCTTCGGCAACACCTCTGCGGGCACGCGGGTTGCGCTGATCGGCAACGGTCTGTGGGCTGCGATCACCACGGGTGGCATCGGACTCGGTGGAGGCGGCTACGAGGTCATGACCACCGCTGGCGACGTCCCGATCCATGTGAGGGGTGGGGACGTGAATCCGCACAACATGTGGGTGGAGGTGGTTTCCGAGTTCGGAGTCGTCGGGCTGGTGCTGGTGTTGATCCTCCTCGGGGCGATCTGGGGTCGACTCCGCAGGCGCGGCGTTCCCGAACCTGCGGCCACCGTTCTGTGGGCTGCGCTGGCGAGTTACGTGGTCGCGGTCTGCACGCCGAGTTCGTACCTTGCCTCACCGGTCAACTGGATGTTTCTCGCGACCGTCTCGGTGCTCACGCTCAGTGGCACGATCCCCGGCACATCGACCCGTCCACTCGATGCCAGCGCGATGTTGCCCGTGCGGCGGAGCGCGCCCCTGGGTTCGGCCGACACGTGAGCGCCGACCCCTTGCCAGGACCGTCTCCGGGAACCATCGCGGAGGTCTCCTTCGCCGTTCTGTTGCTCCTTGCCGGCACCCTCGGGCCGATCTATCGCCTCAGCCTGGAGATGGGTGGGAGCGGCATCAACTTCGCGGAGGACCCGAGGGTGATAGTCGTATTCGCCACCCTCTATCTGACCGCAGGAGTGCTGGGCGCACGTGCGCACCGGGCGGTCCGTTGGGAGCCTTTGGTCGCTTCTGGGGCCCTCTGCGTTCTGCTGGTGACTTCGACGCTGTGGTCGCTGGACCGTTCGCTCACCGGGGTTCAGGCCACTCTGGCCCTGGCCACGCTCGCGGTCCCGTGGTACCTGGCCCGGAGGTTCGGACCCCGCCAGATCGTTGTCATGGCATGGTTCGCCACGACACTGGGCCTGGGCCTCTCTGCCCTGATGCTCATCGCGGGCGACGCACTCGCACGGGACTCCAACGGGCGTTGGGCGGGCATCTACTTCAACCGGAACTCCCTGGGCACGGTTGCAGGATTGTGCGTCGTGTTGGGAGCCGTCGTGGCTCTCCAATCGTGGCAATCGGACCCGGCACGGTTCCACAGGCCCTTGGCAGTGGCCGCGATGCTGTCGGTACCACCTGCAGCGGTCTGTCTATGGCAGAGCGGTTCCAGGACTTCCCTCGTGGCTGCCCTCGGAACACTCGTGGCATGGTCGGCCTCCTCGCTCGTGAGGTACCGACTGCCGCGGTCCGGCCGCGCCGGAATCTGGTCGGTGCAGATACTCGGTGGACTCGCCGTGGTCGTGTTGTTCGGTCCCGGTTCCCGCCTGCTCGGTAGCGACTCGACGCTGCAGGGACGCACACAGATCTGGGGCTACCTCCGTTCGCGGGTGCTGGAACGACCGTTCACCGGCGACGGCTGGCTCGCCAGCTACGGCACCTACGACTTCTGGGCCTTCAGCCGCGACAATCTCAGCCATCCGGTGCAGAGCGCACACAACGGATTCGTGGAGGTGGCCGCCGGCGCTGGTGTGCTTGCACTCCTCGTCCTGCTCGTCCTGGTCTGGATGGGTCTCGACCGCGGGGTCAACGCCCTGGCATCCCGCGACGTGCCCTGGGGGGGAGCGCTGGCCGTGGGTGTCTACTTCGTTCTCGCCAACGGTGCAGAGTCCTTCATCGGAGCCCATCACCTGATCTGGGTGTTGTTCCTGTCGGTCTGTGTCTTCGGCTGGCGCTCCTCACCGCCGGAGCCGCTCCGGGAATCCCCCGGCGTCCGGGCTGCTCTGTAGGATCCGGCCGATCCCTGGAGGGAATCCTTGCCCACTGTCGCCCACCTGACGTCCGTACACCCGCCGCGGGATCCGCGGATCTTCCACAAGGAGTGCCGCACCCTCGCCGCTGCCGGATACGACGTGTTCCTTGTTGCTCCCGGAGCTGGCGCGTCGGTCGTCGATGGCGTGCACTTCGTCGAGTTCCCGAGGGAAGCGAGTCGGGTGAAACGCGCTCTGGGCAGCTCCCGGAAGATGGCTGATCTCGCTCTCGACCTGGATGCCGACGTCTACCACTTCCACGACCCCGAGCTGCTGCCGATGGGCCGGTTCCTCGCGGCGCGCGGCAGAACGGTGATCTACGACGCCCACGAGCACCTGGCCAAGAACACCGCAGCAAGGCCCTACCTCCACCCGCTGGTCGCCAAACCGATCGGTGCCGTTGCCGGCGGTTTCGAGCACTGGGTCGCCCGCAGGCTCGCCGCGGTGGTTGCTGCTACTCCCACGATCGCCGAGGAATTCGCTCCGGGGACGGTGGTGGTGGCGAACTACCCCGATCTCACCGAGTGGGCCGATCACGGCTCCACCACACTGGATCAGTACCGCCGGAGGCCACCGCGCGCGGTGTATGTGGGGGCCATCACGGTGGTACGCAACGGACCCGAGATGATCGCAGCTGCAGCGATGCTCGACACCCCGGATGCAGAGTTCCATTTCGCAGGTCGGGTGAGTGGAATGCCCGAGCCGTCCGGTCAACGGGTCGTGTACCACGGAGTACTCGATCGCGACGGTCTGACCGACCTCCTCGAGACATCGAGAGTGGGGATCTCGGTGTTCAAGCCGGCGCCGAACGCGGTTGAATCGCTGCCGACCAAGACCTTCGAATACATGGCGGCCGGACTTCCCGTGGTTGTCTCCCGTGAGACGACCACCCAGGCGGATCTGGTGGCCGATGCCGGATGTGGCGTGCTGGTCCCGCACGACTCACCTGCTGAGCTGGCCCGCGCAGTGGACCGGTTGCTCGCAGATCCCGAGATGGCCTTCGAGATGGGTCAACGGGGACGCAGCGCCGTGGAGTCGCAGTACTCATGGGGCCCGCAGGCCGAGAAGCTCCTCGGCCTCTACTCCGAGTTGGCGCCTCTCCAGCGCAGCTGACTCACTTCACGATCACGTCGCGGCAGCCCAGCACCTCATTGGATCCACCGCCGGAGTTGATCGCAACCAGGCACACGGGGTGCTTTCCGACACCGGTTGCAACGTTGAACTCGAATCCGTGGTCGTCGTTGAACATCGGGTGCGGCGCCTTGACAGATGAGTTGGGGAGCCGGGCCGGAGAGGTGACCCACCGCACGTCGGTCATCGCCACGACGTTGATGGCCCCCAGGGTCTCGGGATCCAGCGCCCAGCCCTTCACCCGGATCCAACCCTTCGCGGGGTTGGTCACCGATGCGAGGGCGCCGATCGGGTCACTCGGCAGAACCTGGATCCTGCGGCAATCGATTCGGCTGTCGAAGCCACTTCCGCGGTTCTCTATGACGATGCATGCGTCCCTGGACCCGCTGGTGATCCCCGCGACGTCGAACTGCACGTGACCCGAGGACCCGGTGTGGGCCACCCGGCGGCCGTCAATCTCCAGGATCGTCAGGGAGTTGCCGACGGCATCGCGGTCGGTGAAGTCAGCGGTGACGCGCATGGTGCCCACTCCGCCGCCCACGGCGGTGATCCCACCTGTCGGCGAATTCCCAGATGGGTCCTCGAACATCCTCCGGACACAGGTCAGGCGGAGATCTTCCGAGCCGAGGCCCTGGTTGATCACCGTGACGCAGATGTTCTGGAGGCCCACTGCACTCGCGTTGACCGAGCCCTGGAAGCCGCGGTTGGTGCTGTAGGCGGTGTGGCTACCGGCAAGGTCGGGCCTCGGAACGTTCGCCAGGAGGTCCACCGAGGCTCCGGTGGTCTGCACCCTCACCTTGGCGGGCGCACCCAGGTCGGGGTCGATGGCCCAGCCGCGGACCGTGGCTGTGCGACCGTGTACACCCAGGCTCTCGAGCCCTCCGAGCGGGACACTCACCGCGACGAGGAAGTCTGCGATCACCTGGGCGCGACCCCTGATCGATCCCAGGTGTTCGGCGATCCTGCCCGGACACGAGGTGGAGCCCACATGGGTGTGGCCCACCACACGGGGCAGGGTGACCTTCTGGCCGGCCGGGATCGAAGGTGACCCACCGGAGGTGAACGTGGCGGACTGCGCAGGGTCGTAGCCGTGGCGGAACAGCTTCCAGCCTGCGACCTGGGCGATCGACTCCCTGACCGCCGCCGACGGGGTAATTGCCGAGTAGTCGCCGAGCACCGAGATCCCGACCGAACCGGTGTTGAACCCGGAGGCGTGTGCGCCGATCACCGGTCGGTCGTAGCCGCCACCGCGCGCTTCCCAGATTCCGCCGTACTTGTCGACCACGAAGTTGTAGCCGATGTCGGACCAGCCCCGACCGTCCATGTGGTACGCCTGGATTCCTCGGAGCAGAGATGGCACCTGACCGGCGGAGTAGCTGTTGGTGCTCACCGTGTGGTGAACCACCGCCATCTTCACCTCGGATGCGACGTTCACCTCCCGAGCGGCCCTGCTGGTCCATTCGGAGCGTTGGTGCATGGCGAACGGAGTGGTGGTCGCTGCGCCGGCCTCACGGTCGGCCACGGCGACCTTCATCAGTGGGACGTCACGGACGGTCACCACATCGAGTTCATCGGCGACCGTCTCGGGCACCACCACCTCGTAGGCATCCGCGGCGCCGATCCAGACCGGAGCGGTGGCGAAGTCGTCGGAGTGTTCCGCAGCATCGAGATCGGGCCCCTCGGAGGAGTCCATCTCCATCGCCGCCCAGGGTTCCCAGACGCCGTCGGTTCCGCGCACCCTGATCAGGACTTCGGCTGGCTGGGGCAGGGTGACCCCGATGGTGTGGAACTCGTCGCTGGTGTGCTGGAGCCCGACCACTGCGGTGTCGGGATCGAGGGCCTGGACATCGTTCGGTTCCCCGAGCGGATCCGCCACCTCGCCGCCAACCGAGTCGTGCTCGTCAGCGTCGTGCTCGTCAGCGTCGTGCTCGTCAGCGTCGTGCTCGTCAGCGTCGTGCTCGTCAGCGTCGTGCTCGTGGAGCGACCCGTCGGGGTCGGGAGTGGATTCCTCCGCCTCGGCGAGAACCTCGTCGAGCTCGTCGCCCAACGGAGTGAACGAGGGAGCGGTTCGTTCGACAGCCGCGGCCACCGATTCCTGGAGCTGTGGCAGCGGGGCCATCCAGGCCACTGCGGCAACAACGACCGCTACAGCGATCAATCTGAGGGGACTTCGCATCTTGCCTGTCCTGGCGTTCGTGGCCGCACTGCGGTCTCGGGGCGTCGGTCTGGAGTGACCCGGGGAAGACTCAACCCACGGTATCCTCGGCTCTGACTCTAGCGGGGACCGGGTGTCATCCGACCGCCGAGAACGGAATCCGGGAAACGACGTGGCAGGACAGTCGACTCGACGACCATTGCGGGTCTACATCACCGTGCGGGACCGCCTTCGCCCGCTGCTCGCCCTGGTCGACTGGTTGGAGCGGGCCGGTGGGGTGGAGATCATCCTCGTCGACAACGACTCGGCGTACCCGCCGCTGTTGGAGTGGTTGGAGTCGACGCCGCACCGAGTCGTGCGAACGGGTGCCAACCTCGGCCCCAGGGCCGCCTGGCTGACGGGCCTGGTGCAACGCCACGGTCTGGACCATCCCTACGTCGTGACCGATCCCGACGTAGTGCCCGACCCCCGGTGTCCGCTCGACCTACTCGATCACCTGGCTGGTCTGTTGGAGCGCTATCCGGAGGTCGACCGGGCGGGCCCCGGCCTGCGGATAGACGACCTGCCCGAGGCCGGACGCCACACCGCTGATGTGCGTTCCTGGGAGTCGCAGTTCTGGAGCGATGAGATCGAGCCGGGTGTGTACCGTGCCGACATCGACACCACTCTGGCTCTCTACAGGCCCGGGAGACGCGTCCCGGGCAGGATGGCGATCCGCACCGGGGAGCCGTACACAGCCCGTCACCTGCCCTGGTACGAGACCGGCCCGGGGGACGAGGAGTCGCAGTTCTACCGCATGCGCGCCGACCCGACGGTGAACAGCTGGGATCTGGACCAGCTCCCCCCCTACCTGCGACAGCTGGTCGACGATCGCGGCTCGACTGCGGCCGACGCGCCTGCTCGCTGATGCTCGCTGCGGACACGAAGTTGGGACGGGTTGCCCGGGGAACGTTGGGTCTCCTTCGATGCTGCAACCCGGTGGCGTCGAGGCGAGCCGACCTCGGCGAGGCCCTCGTGAGATTCGGCAGGCCCTACCCGTACGGTTGGTGGCTTCGGGTGCAGCGAGTGCGCCGCACTGCGGCGGCCGGTGGTCCCGGTGAGGCGAAACCTCCGGCGGTGGCCGTTGCGGAATCCGACCTCCCCCGAGGTTCCTGGGAGCCCGACGGGCTCGAACTGCTCGGGCGTGCGGTTGCCGGAGGGGCCGAGGTGGTCCAGTTCCACGATGACGCACCGGCCGAGGACGGTTCATCGGAGCGTGAGGTGTTCATCCGGCCGACGTTGGGCCCGGTCGGTCGCCGCAGCGATGCGCCCGGCGGTGGAGCACTGCTTGGATCTCCGGACCCGCTCGGGTCGGCCAGGTCTGTCCGGATCGACGAGGTGCTCCTGCACCGCTCCGAACGGCCTCCCGCACAGGTGGTGTCAGCGCCGTCCGCGTCGGGCGCTGACATGGCGGTCGTCATTCCCTCCCCGGGCAACACGCGCCTCCTGGAGAGGGTGTTCGCCGGGTTGGAGCGAGAGCCGAACGTCGTCGAGGTGGTGGTCGTCGACAACACGCTGCCCTCTCCTGCGATGGAGGAACTGCAACGCGAGTGGTCAGGGCGCATCAACCTGCAGGTCGTCAGGACCGATCCCGAAGCACAGTTCAACTACTCGAGGGCCAACAACGTCGGTGCCGATGCCACCACGGCTCCCGTGCTGGCATTCTGCAATGACGACCTGGAGTTCATCGAGCACCCGACACTGGCTCGGTTGGCCGGTTGGCTCGAGGTGCCCGGCATCGGAGTGGTGGGTCCGCAGCTCCGCTACCCCGACGGGACGATCCAGCACGGGGGAGTGGTGATCGGGCTCAATGGGTTGGCCGAACATGCATTCACCCGCATGTCACCCAACACCCAGACCCTCCTGGGAAACACCGACGACCCACGGGACGTCTCGGCGGTGACCGGTGCGTGTCTGGTGACCACCCGGGGGACGTTCGATGCCGTGGGTGGGTTCGATGAAGAACTGGTGCTGACGGGCAGCGATGTCTGGTTCTGCCTGCGAGCAGCCGAACTCGGTTTCTCCACCGCATACGACGGCAGAGTCGCATTGGTCCACCACGAGTCCGTTGCGCGCGGTGACACCAACCATCTCGAAGACGTGCTGGGCTCCGCGCGTCGTTGGGGTTCGATCATCGACGCGGGTGACCCGTACTGGTCGGCGCGCCTGGCGTGCCACCGCCATGTGCCTACCCTTCGCCGACCTTCGGATCCCACGAGCCGCCAGATGCTCGAGACCTACCTCCGCTCCCGCGGGGTGCACGAAACGGTCGTGGCCGGGCTGAGGGCCGGTGGATCGGCTCACGCACGACGCCCGGCCGGTCCTGACGGGGCCGAATCGGACCCGCGAGGTCCGGGAGTACCCTGAACCCATGTCTCTCAGGTTCGTGATCATCGGCGGTGGACCCGCAGGCACCCAGGCTGCCACCTCGGCCGCTCGTCTGGGCGCCGAGGTGACGCTGGTGGAGCGCGACATCGTGGGCGGGGCAGCACATCTGTGGGATTGCGTGCCCTCGAAGGCGATGATCGCAACAGCGGGGGCACTCGACGAGGTCGGTGATGCCCCCGGCATGGGAATCAGCGTGACCCCGGCGGAGCTCGACCTCGGTGCACTGCGCGGTCGGATCTCGGGCATCGTGGGCCAACTCGAGACCCAGGGTCGCGGTCTGTTGGAGAGTCAGGGTGTACGGATCGTCAAGGGCAGCGGTCGTCTCGTCGATCCGCGGACCGTGGTGGTCGACACAGAAGACGGGGAGCTGACCTTCGAGGCCGACGCGGTGATGGTCAGCACCGGTAGCCGTCCCCGGATTCCGGAGTGGGCGGTACCCGATGGTGACCGGGTGCTGACGACGCGCGACGCCTACCCACCCGAGGAACTTCCCGAACACCTCGTGGTCGTCGGATCGGGCGTGACGGGGGTGGAGTTCGTGCACATGTTCTCCAGCCTCGGATCGCGGGTGACGCTCATCGTGAGCCGTCAACAGGTCCTACCCGGCAAGGATCCCGAGGTGGCCGCGGTGCTGGAGGAGGACTTCCTGGACCGGGGTGTGAAGCTCTTCAAGGGCGCCCGCGCGGTGGGGATCGACCGAACCGACTCCGGAGGCGTGCGCGTCCGCTGCGACGACGGTCGAGCCGCCGAGGGGTCCCATGTGTTGCTGGCGATCGGCTCGGTACCGAATGTGGAGGGAGTCGGCCTCGACGCCGCAGGTGTGGAGATGGACGGACCCTGGGTACGCACGGTCGACCACCACATGCGCACGAACGTCGACCACATCTATGTGGCCGGAGACGTGTCGGGCAAGCTGCCGCTCAGCTCGGTGGCATCCATGCAGGGCCGGAAGATCGCGGAGCACGTGATGGGTCTGCACAAGGTCGATCATCGGCACCTCGACTACGACAAGGCGGCCTCCGCGATCTTCACGCGGCCGGAGATCGCGGATGTGGGACTCGCCGAAGCCGACGCGTTCGCCGTGGGCCGGAAGGTGCGCGTGACGAAGGTCCCGTTCGCCAGCTCGGCCAAGGCGCTGATCAACAACGACCCCCGTGGCTTCGTGAAGATCATGTCGGACCCCGCCACGGGCGTGGTCCTGGGTGGTTCGATAGTCGGCTACAACGCGGCCGAGCTGATCGCGGTGATTGCGCTCGCGGTCACCAACGGACTGAGGGTGAGCGACCTGGCGGAGTGCATCTTCGTGCACCCGGCGCTGTCGGAGGCCTTGACCGAGGCCGCCGAGTGACCCGGCGGGGGTCCGGGCTGCGCCCGGTGGTCCTCCGTCATCGGCATTGAATATTCGAGATCCACCGGTACGCTCAACACGATGGCGGCACGAGTAGCGGTGGTGGGCACAGGGTACGTGGGGCTCACGACCGGTGCATGTCTTGCGCACCTGGGGCACCGCGTGGTGTGCCTGGACGTCGACGAACCCAAGGTCGCCCAGCTGAGCGCGGGGGTCGTTCCCATTCTCGAAGAGGGTCTGGACCGCCTGGTGAGGGAGGGTCTCGGCACCGACAAGCTGTCGTTCACCACCGACGTCGGCGACGCCCTGGCGGACGCGGAGTTCGTCTTCCTCTGCCTGCCGACCCCCCAGGCCGACGACGGTTCGGCCGACCTCTCCTTTGTCAGGGCGGCCTGTGCGAGCATCGCCGCCGGCCTCGACCCCGGAGCAGTGGTCATCAACAAGTCCACCGTGCCCGTGGGTACGACGGCGACCGTGGCGGAAGCCTTGGGACGACCCGATGTCCACGTCGTCAGCAATCCTGAGTTCCTGCGGCAGGGTACAGCCGTTCACGACTTCCTGAATCCCGACCGGATAGTGATCGGCGCCGACGATCGTGACGTGGCGCTGCGGGTCGCGTCGCTCTACCTCGACCTCGCAGCACCGTGGGTGGTGACCGACCCTGCATCCGCGGAGTTGATCAAGTACGTCGCCAACTCGTTCCTGGCCACCAAGCTGAGTTTCGTGAACGCGGTGGCCGCGGTCTCCGAGGCCGTGGGGGCCGATGTCGAAGACGTGATACGCGGTGTCGGCCACGACCGCCGAATCGGCCACGCCTTCCTGCAACCCGGCCCCGGGTGGGGAGGGAGCTGCCTTCCCAAGGACACCTCGGCGCTGGCTCACATCGCCGACAACGCAGGGTATTCATTCGGGTTGTTGCGAGCTGCGATCGAGGTCAACTTCCAGCAGTTCGACCGGATAGTGGACAAGGTGGAGGAGCTCGTCGGGTCCCTCATGGGGACGCCGATCGCTGTCTGGGGAATCACGTTCAAGGCCGGAACCGACGACCTGCGGGGCTCGCCGGCCGTGCAGATCATGCAGCGTCTGGTCGAACGGGGAGCCGATGTCCGCGCCTACGACCCGGGGGTCGAGACCGGAAGTCGTCCGCTCGACGGCGTGAAGGTCGTGGGGGACATGTTCGAGGCGGCTGACTCAGCGTCCGCTCTCGTCGTGCTGACCGAGTGGCCGGAGTTCCGTCAGGCCGACATGGAACGGCTCCACAGCGCACTCGCCGAACCCAACGTCGTAGACGCCCGGAACCTGCTCGACCTCGACGCGCTGCTGCGCCACGGCTTCTCCGTGCGGTCGGTCGGTCGGTCGAACTCGGGTGTCTAGGTCGCCTCGATTATCACGACGACCTCGCCAGCGGTGACCGACTGGCCTGCTTCGACCTTCACCTCGGTGATGGTGCCGGCGACGTCCGCGGCGACGTTGTTCTCCATCTTCATGGCCTCGAGCACGACGAGGGTGTCGCCGACCGAGACGCTCTGACCGGCTTCGACCTCGACCTTCACGATCGTGCCCTGCATCGGGACCGCGACCTTGCCCGAACCGGCGGCCTCTGCTGCTCCGCCGCCGGATCCGCGGCGCCGCTTCGGACGGGGACGAGCTGCCGCGGGACCAGCTGAGAGCTGGCTCTCGGGCACGTACATCGCCACCTCGAACCGGCGTCCGTTCACCTCGACGTCCATGTTGCGCCGCACCTTGGGCTCTGCATCCTCCTCGGTCGGCGGAGCAACCGGCGTGGCGGTGATGCCGCTCAGGTCGAGCACCGTCTCGACCCACTTGGTCGAGTGCTCGACAGCAGCGAAATCGGGGTGGCGGAGGATCGCCAGGTCGGCGGGAATCACCGTGGCTATCCCCTCGATCTCCATCTCCTCGAGCGCCCTGATCATCCGGGCGATGGCCACGTCGCGATCGCGGCCCCAGACGCACAGCTTGCCGGTCAGGTTGTCGTAGTACTGCGAGACCTCGTCGCCCGTCTCGTAGCCACCGTCCCAGCGGGTTCCGAAACCCGAGGGGGCGTGCAGCTTCGTGATGGTGCCGGGTGACGGAAGGAAGGCGCCTCCGGCGGTGTCCTCGGCGTTGATCCGGCACTCGATGGCGTGCCCCGAGATCTCGACCTCGTCCTGGGTCATCGGGAGCGGCTCACCGGCGGCGACCCGCAGCTGCAGCTCGACCAGGTCGACGCCCGTGACGAGCTCGCTCACCGGGTGTTCCACCTGGAGTCGGGTGTTCATCTCCAGGTAGAAGTACTCGCCGTTCTCGTAGAGGAACTCCACGGTCCCCGCGTTCTCGTAGTCGCAACCGAGGGCGACCTTGACGGCATCCTCACCCATGGCGGTGAGGATCTCGTCGGGGATCCCGGGGGCCGGAGCCTCTTCGATCAACTTCTGGTGGCGGCGCTGCGCGGAGCAGTCGCGGGTGCCGAGGTAGACGGCGTTGCCGTGCTGGTCACAGACCAACTGCACCTCGACGTGGCGTGGATTGGTCAGGTAGCGCTCGAGGTAGCACTCGTCGCGCCCGAAGTACGCCGTGGCCTCGCGTTGGGCCGACTCCAGGGCCGAGGCGGCCTCGTCCGCGGACTCGACCACCTTCATGCCGCGGCCACCGCCGCCGTAGGCAGCCTTGATCGCGACCGGGTAGCCGAACTCGGCACCGAAGTCGGTCACCTGGTCGACGCCCTCGATGAAGGTGCTGTCGCCGGGCACTCCCTCGACGCCGACCTTCTCGGCAGCGGCGCGGGCGGAGATCTTGTCTCCCATGACCTCGATCGCTGCGGGCAGGGGACCGATGAACTTCACGCCCATGTCGGTGATGGCCCGCGCGAAGTCGGCGTTCTCGGAGAAGAATCCGTAGCCGGGGTGAACCGCTTCGGCTCCCGAACGACGGATCACCTCCAGGATCTTCTCGGAGTCGATGTATGACTCTGCAGCGGTCTGACCACCGAGCGCGTACGCCTCGTCCGCCAGTCGGACGTGAAGGGCGTCACGGTCCAACTCCGAATACACGGCCACCGTGGAGATGCCCATTTCCCTGCAGGCGCGGATGACCCGGACTGCGATTTCTCCACGATTTGCTATCAACACTTTCGAAAACACGCTCTATCTTCTCCCCATGAGCTTCTCCCGCGCCAAAGCGGCACTATCGGATTCTCGATTCAGCGAGCTCCGCTGGGTGGCCGAGACCGACTCGACCAACAGCGATGTGCAGTCCGCAATGACCTCGTCGGAGGGTCCTGCGGCACCCCGCGAGATGGTTGTCGTGGCGGACCACCAGCGGGAGGGCCGGGGCCGTCTGGGCCGCACCTGGGAGGCACCGAGCGGTGCCTCGTTGCTCATGACCATCGGCACCGCTGCGGACATTCCCGCCGCTCGTCGCGGTCTCCTCCTGGCCGCCATGTCGACAGCAGCTGCGGAAGCGGTCTCCGACACGACCGGGGTTCGGCTCGCGATCAAGTGGCCCAACGACCTGGTTTCGCCCGGTTCGGGCAGCGACGGAGGCGACCGAAAGGTGGCGGGTGTGCTGGCAGAATCGTTCGCGCTGCCCGGGGGCGGAACCGGATACGCGGTGGGCGTGGGCATCAACTGCAACTGGGTGAGCATCCCCGACGGCCTGGGCGGGGTGGCAGCGTCGCTGGACACGCTGTCGGGCGCCCCGGTCGACCGCGAGGCGCTGGCCGCTGGGACGGTTCTCGGATTCGAACGCCGACTCGGCGAACTCGTGGCGAGCGGCGCGGAGCTCCTCGAGGAGGCCCGGGCGCGATCGGCCACGATCGGTAGCGACGTGGTGGTGCGCACTCCCGAAGGTGAGGTGCGTGGCAGGGCGGTCGACCTCGACGGTGAAGGAGCCCTGTTGGTCGACGCCGGGGGTGCCTCTCCCGAGCGGATCGTGGTCGGCGACGTGCTCAAGCTCAGGCCGACCTGACCGGAGTTGAGCCAGCAGCCCACCTCAGGGGTAGGCGTCGTCCCATGCGTCCATCGCCATCGAGGTCAGTGGGCCGGGGGTCGGGGCCATCGACCGCGAGTCCAGCACCCCGATGGGTTGGACCTCCCGGCCCGTCGACACCAGGAACGCCTCGGAGCATTCACCCAGCACACTCAGTGGCAGCGCCAGCTCCCGAACGGTCTCTCCCCGGTCGCGCAGGGCCCGCAGCAGGAGACGTCGGGTCACGCCGTCGAGGCAACCCGAATCGAGCGGTGGGGTGGCGAGCTCGCCGTCGACCTCCACGAAGATGTTGGTGCCGGTGCCCTCGCACAGCTCGCCGCGCGTGTTGGCGAACAGTGCTTCGGAGGCACCGGCCCGGCGGGCTCTCGCGAGGGCCACGACGTTCTCCGCGTAGCTGGTTGTCTTGAGGCCCGACAGCGCTCCGCGCTCGTTGCGGGTCCATGGGACTGTGATGACCGCGGTTGGTTCGCGGCTGAGCGACATCGGTGAGGCCGTGATGAGCAGGGTCGGGTCGGCACTGCCCCGATCGGAGCCCGCTGGGCCCGGCCCGGTGGTGGCGGTCACCCGTACTCGCCCGACAGTGGACCCGCCGGCCAACTCGGCCCACCTGCGGGCCACCTCGTGCACGGCTGCGGACACCTGCGTCCGCGATGGGCACGGAGCCATTCCGAGCCCCGCCGCACTCTGTTGCAGGCGATCCAGGTGCGGCTCCAGTGCGAACGGATGAGCTCCGACGGTCTTGATCGTCTCGAACACGCCGTCGCCGACCGTGAGCCCGTGATCGTCCCATCGGAGACTCGCCTGCCCGGGATCGACCACCTCCCCGTTCAGCCAGACGATCGCTCCGCTGGTGCTGGAGATGTTCTCGCTCATCGGGCAATCATTCCAGAGTGTCGAGCCCGCATCGGTGTGAGGGTCCGGGTGCGATCAGGTCCGGGAGGAAGCGACCCTCAGCAGGTTGGCTGCCTTCAGTTCGGTCTCGTCCCATTCCCCGTCGGCGTCGGATTCCCACGTGATCGCTCCTCCGGTGCCGAAGTTGAGCTCGCCCTCGGCCATCCAGAACGTGCGGATCGCCACGTTCAACTCACCTCGCCGGGTCTCCGCGTCCACCCAGCCGATCGCCCCGCAGTACGGTCCCCGGGGTTCGGGTTCGAGCTCTCCAATGACCTCGAGCGCAGCGATCTTCGGGGCCCCGGTGACCGAGCCCGGCGGGAAGGTGGCGCGAATGGTCTCCGCCCAACCCGTCCCTGGACGCAACCTGCCTTCCACGGTGGACACCAGGTGGAACAGCCCCGGGTGTTCCTCGAGCGAGAACAGCGCTGGTACCGATACCGAACCCCACTCGCAGACCCGTCCGAGGTCGTTGCGCACCAGGTCGACGATCATCAGGTTCTCGGCCCGGTCCTTGTCGAGGAAGCCGTCGGGGCTCGATGCCGTGCCCTTGATGGGCGAGGACCAGACCCGGTTCCCGTCGCGGGCCAGAAACAGTTCCGGGGACGCGCTCGCCACCTCGACGCCGATCTCCGGCAGTCGCACCACGGCCGCATAGGGCGCGGGGTTGCCGGCGGCGAGGGCTGCACCGAGGGCCGCCACGTCGCTGGTGCCGCGCCCCCGGGCTGCGCCTGGCGTCGCCCCTGCCATCGGGTTGCGGAGCCTGCGAGTGAGGTTCACCTGGTAGACGCCGCCCTCGGCGATCCGTTCGCGGACGCTGCCGACCGCACGGGTGAAGCCCGCCCGGTCGAGGCTGCTGCTCCAACCGGAGATGTCGGGGCCGCTCCATGTCGGCCCGGGCCACGGCCGAGCACTGCGAACCTGCGAGAAGCGAGCGCACACCGGTGCTCCGTCGAAGGGAAGCAGTACCGCCCAGAAGCCCCGGGAGTCGAGTGCCTCCAGGTCGCTCGTGAGGTCCTCGAGCCCCGTGCACAGTCTGTTCCCCACCACGGCTAGGGGAGTGGCCGGGTCCATGGGCCCGATCCTATGGAGCATCGCGAACGCGGCCCGCACCTGCCGGCATGCCATCGGATGGGAACACGCCGCTGCTAGGTTCGGCAACCGTGGGAACCGGCGGGAAACTCCGGCGCACCTGGCCCCAGCGTCTGCTCCTGGGATTCAACGCGCTCCTGGTCGTCGCATGTCTCGGCGCGGCCGCAGCCCTGTACACCTTCCAGGACAAGCTGGCCTCGGTGGACACGGTTGCGATCGACTCGTCGGCTGCAGCACCGCTCGACCCGGGCCAGGTTCGCAACGTCCTGATCATCGGCACCGATTCGGCAGCGAACCTCGACGAGGACGACCCGGTCAACAACGGCCGTGAGGGCGAACACCTCGCGGACGTGATCATGATCATGCGCATCGATCCGACCAACGGCACTGCGCGGCTGCTGTCGATCCCCCGCGACACCCGGGTTGCGATCGCTCCCACGGGTGGCATGGGCAAGATCAACGCAGCGATGGCCGGAGTGGACGGTCCCCGCAATCTCATCGACACCATACGCAGGAACTTCGGCATCTCGATCGACAACTACGTCGAGGTGGACTTCGCGGCCTTCAAGGACCTGGTGGAGCAATTGGGAGGGGTGCCGGTGTACTTCGCTGCACCTGTCAGGGACAAGCGCAGCGGCCTCTTCGTCGAAGAGCCGGGGTGTGTCGTGCTCGGGCCCGACCAGGCTCTGGCATATGCCCGTTCGCGGTACTTCGAGTACAAGGATTCCGACGGCCGCTGGCGGACCGACCAGACCAGTGACCTCGGTCGGATCACCCGCCAGCAGGACTTCATCAAGAGGTCGATGAGGCGGGCATCCGAAGCAGGGCTGCGCAACCCCGGTACCGCGATCGGGATCGTCGATGCTGCTACCGGAGCGGTGAAGATGGACGACACCCTGGCGGTGGGGACGATCCTCGACCTGGTGGAGGTCTTCCGCACCTTCAATCCCGACGAACTGGAGACCCAGCAGATAGTGACGGTGGGTGAGAACAGGGGCGGGATCGCCTACCAGGAGGTCGTCTGGGACGAGACGATGCCCATGCTGTTGCCCATGTGGGGCTTCGACCAGAACGAGGTGCTCACCAACAACGACATCGTCGTCGACGTCGTCGGCTCCAGGTCCGACACCGAGGCGGCCGAACTGCTGACCACGGCACTGGACGGGGTCGGATTCGATGCCAGCGTGTTGGTCTCCCGGTACTCGCCCTCGGGGACCACGATCACCTTCGGGGACGCCGGTTTCGAAGCGGCCCAGACGCTCGCCACGTACCTCGAGGACGAGCCGGAGCTCATCTACGACGACGACATCGTCGGACCCCGGCTGGAGCTCACCATCGGTGACGATTTCGGCGGCGTGCGACAGGAGCCGATCCCGGTCGCAGAGTTGCCACAGAGCGTACTGACCCCACCGTCGGACTACTCCGAGGCGGCAGCCGATGCTGCGCTCGAGGCCGAGGAGGCACAGGAGGCAGCCGACGAGGCCGCCGGTGACGGAGATGCATCCGAGGACACCACCACGACGCTCCCGGCCGACGACGACCCTGCGTTCGTCCAGGCAGCCGAGGCCGAGGGCGCTCCTCCGGGCCTGGTGCCGACCGATCCGGTCAGAGCGGCTGAGTGCAGATAGGGCTCGTCGGACGAGTTGCTAGTTGGTGCGGGATTCGGCCAGGTCCCGGTTGGCCCGGTACCAGTCGATCGTCCGACGGAGGCCTTCCCTGAAGTCCACCTTGGCGACGAAACCGAACTCTTCGCGCGCTCGTGACGGGTCCACCCGGCGCCTGGGTTGACCGTCGGGTTTCGAGGTGTCCCAGCGGACCTCACCGTCGAAACCGACCGCTTCGGTGATGATGCCGACGAGGTCGCGGATGGGCATCTCCTCGTCGGTGCCGAGGTTCACGGGGTCGGCCCGGTCGTAGTGCTCGGCCGCCAGCAGGACCCCCTCGGCAGCATCGTCCACGAAGAGGAACTCTCGGCTGGCCGAACCGGTGCCCCAGACCTCGATGTGGTCCGAGCCGCTCTCCTGGGCGTCCACGCACTTCTTGATCAACGCAGGGATCACGTGGCTCACCGACGGATGGAACTTGTCGCCCGGTCCGTAGAGGTTGGTGGGCATCAGGTAGATCGCCGACTGACCGTACTGGTCGCGGTTGGCCTGCATCTGGGTGAGCTGCGCCAGCTTCGCCACGCCATAGGGGGCGTTGGTCTCCTCGGGGTAGCCGTGCCAGAGGGAATCCTCACTGAAGGGCACCGGCGTGTGCTTGGGGTACGAGCAGATGGTGCCCAACATGACCGTCTTGGGGGTCTCTGCACGGCGAGCAGCTTCCAGCACGTGGGTGCCCATGAGCAGATTGTCGAGGTACAGATCTGCGGGACGCTCGCGGTTGGCTCCGATCCCGCCGACGCTCGCTGCCAGATGGATGATCACGTCAGGGCTCTCGTCGGTGACGAGCGACTCCGTCGCGGTGCGGTCGCGCAGGTCCACCTCGGCGGCACGGGGCGCCGAGACCTGCCGGGCGCCGCGGGCCTCGAGCCCGGCCAGCACGGCCTGTCCGAGGAATCCGCCGCCGCCGGTCACCAGAACACGTTTTGCGGGCCAGTAGCTGCTCACAGGCCAGACGCTACAGGCCACCGGTGGCACCAATGGCATGAGGGCCCCGGTACAGCCCAACTCGGGTGCGGCGTCCCGGGTGGCGCCGCCGGACATGCGGCTGATGGGAGAATCAAACCGATGTCTGCTCCGATACGGGTCGCCATGACCCTCACCCAGGACTGGCACGAGGTGCCCGGTGGTACCGCCGTGGCAGCCAATGAACTCGCCCGCGAGCTCGGCGCGCGCGATGAGGTGGACCTGGTCGGAGTCGTCCCTCCCGGAACTCCCACCGAAGGGTTCGAGCCCCCGGTCCCGACCGTCGGACTCCGCCTGGGACCCCCACTGCTGTACGACTCCTGGACCACCGTGCGTCGCCCCCGTGTCGCCGCGGCGGTACGCGGGGTGCAGATCGTCCACAGCACCGTGCCGATAGCGGTGCCCCGCGAGCAGGTGCCGGTCGTCGCCACTGTGCACGACCTGCTGCCGATCACGATGCCCGGCTCCTTCACCAGGCGGGGAGTGAGGATGATGCGCAAGGGCCTCGAACGCATCCGGACCGAGGCAGCCATGGTGATGGTCCCCAGCGAGATGGGATTGCGGACCTTCTGCGACCACGGTTTCGATCGCTCTCGCCTGCGGGTCGTACCTCTGGGTGTGCGCGTGGTGGAGCCGCCGGAGCCGCAGGTCGTCGCCGAGGTGCTGGCCAGGCACCGCCTGGAGCCGCCGTACGTGCTGTTCGTCGGCACCGAGGAGCCACGCAAGGGACTCGACGTGCTCGCCCGCGCAATGGCGAGACTCGACCGCCGCGGGCTCACCCTCGCGCTGGCCGGCCCCGCTGGCTGGGGGGACTCGGGACTGGATGACCTCTCGAGCCTGATCGGCCAGGGCGACCGCGTCCGGCGACTCGGATTCGTCAGTGACGGCGATCTGGCTGCCATCCGGGCCGGCGCGTCGGTCTGTGCACTGCCTTCACGTGGGGAGGGATTCGGTCTGCCCGCGCTGGAGGCCATGGCGACGGGTGTGCCGTTGGTGACCACGCGTGGAACACCGATGGAAGAGGTGGCGGATGGGGCGGCCCTGTTGGTTCCGGTGGGCGATGTGGGTGCCCTGACCCAGGCGCTGGAGGATGTTCTGGGTGATCCGGAACTGGCCGAACGGATGAGGAGCGACGGTCTTCGACGATCAGCGCTCTACAGCTGGGCGCACAGCGCAGATCTGGTGCTCGACATCTACCGCGAGGTGCTGGCGGGGTGAGTGACGCGTCCGACACCCGAACCGGTCCGGGTTCCCGGATCAGTGTCCTGGTGAACCTGACGTGGCTGGTCCCGGGCGTGGTGGGGGGCAGCGAGGAGTCCACCACCGACGCCCTGCGGGCGTTGCTCGAGCATCGCCCCGAGATCGCTCCGACCCTCGCTGTGCTGCGCCCGTTCGCCGCAGCCCATCCGGACCTCGCAGAGGCCTGCAGGTGTGAGGTGCTCGAACTGGACGGGTCCAACAAGGCTGCGCGGGTGTGGGCGGAGCAACGTTGGTTGGCCAGGCTCACGCGGGCCGGGGGGTTCGACGTGGTTCACCATGCAGGTGGTGTGGTGCCGCTGGCGCATCCCGGAAAGGTCGTCCTCACGATCCACGATCTGCAGCCACTCGACCTTCCGGGCAACTTCGGAGCAGCCAAACGGCTCTATGCGCGCTCGATGCTCGGCCGCTCCGCAGCGACAGCAGAGATCGTGTGCGTGCCGTCGGAGTTCACCGCCGGTCGCGTGGGCCAACGACTGGATGTGGACCGAGCGAGGCTCCGCGTCGTTCCCTGGTCGGTGAGATCGCACCGTGAACCGGTGATCACCTCATCGTCCCGGTCCACCCCTGAGCCGTCGAAGCCGGTGTTCCTGTATCCGGCGATCACCTATGCACACAAGAACCACCTGGAGCTGCTCGAGGCCTTCGCGGGTGTTGTCTCCCGGTTCCCCGAGGCCGAGCTGCTGTTGCCCGGAGGGCCCGGACCGCTGGAGGCAGCGGTGGTCGAACGGATCGGCCGTCCCGACCTGCTGGGCAGGGTGAGCCGACCCGGTCGCGTAACCGCCGGTGAACTCGAGGAGATGTACACGCGCTCCACAGCAGTGGTGGTCCCGTCCGGCTACGAGGGGTTCGGGCTTCCGGCACTGGAGGCCATGGCGAGGGGAGTGCCGGTGTTGGTCTCCGACGCCGGTTCCCTGCCCGAGGTGTTGGGGGGCAGCGGTCTTGCACCGGTGGTGGGCGGGCCAGAGGCCTGGAGGGCAGCGATGTTGCACGTGGCGTCGCTCGATGCAGCCGATCGTGGCCAACTGATCGAGGCCCAGCGGGCCAGAGCAGCTCTGTTCACCCCGCGCCGCACCGCCGACGCGCTGGCCGATGCCTACCGCGACGCCTCCTCCCGTCCTGAGGGTGACGGCACCGGTTCCCACCGCGACTCGGCTACCGACAACTCGTAATGTCTGACCGGTGAACCTCCTGGTCCTCTGTCCCCATTTCGCGCCCGATGTGGCGCCCACCGGCGAGGTGATGACCTCCATCGCCCACGCTCTGGCCGACCGCGGGCACCGGATGCACATCGTCACCTCGCTGCCCTGGTACCGACTGCACGACGTGGAACCCGAGTGGGCGGGCCGCCCCTGGCGGACGGAGTCCACCGAGTGGGGCTGGATCACGCGCCTGCATCCGTTCCCGACCGACAAGAGCAACATCCCGGCACGAGCGGCTGGATTCCTCGGATTCACCGGAGGTTGCGCCATTGCCGCAGCGGCTTCGCGGAGTTCCGCCGATGCAGCCATGGTGATGTCTCCACCGCTGCCACTGGGCCTCTCGGGGTGGATCTCTGCCTCGATGCGCAGGATCCCGTGGGTGTTCAACATCCAGGACGTGTTTCCCGACGTAGCGGTCGAGCTGGGGGCCATCTCTGATCCGCGGGTGATAGCGGCGGCTTCCTGGTTGGAGCGCTTCCTCTACCGGCGTGCCGACGCGGTCACCGTTCTGTCCGAGGACCTGCGCGACAACCTCGCCGCCAAGTTGGCGGGTCACCGGCCGGAGCGGGTTCGGGTGATTCCCAACTTCGTGGACACCGAGCGGATCCGCCCGGCCGATCGCCTCACCTCGTACCGCTCCGAGTTCGGACTCGGTGACCGCACGGTCGTGATGTACGCCGGCAACGTCGGTATGTCGCAGTCACTCGACCTGGTCGTGGATGCGGCCAGACGTTTCGCGGGCCGCGATGACGTCTGCTTCGTCGTCAACGGCGGCGGCTCCTCGCTCGATGAGGTGCGTCGGAGCGCCGCGGGGCTCGACAACCTGCACTTCGTGGAGATGCAGCCGCGGGAAAGGCTGGCGGAGGTGCTGGCAACGGGCGACATCCACGTGATCCCGCTGCGTGCGGGTCTCGCCCGTTCCTCGGTGCCGTCGAAGCTGTACTCGATCCTCGCCGCAGGTCGTCCGGTCGTTGCGAGCGTCGATGCCGGAACCGAGGTGGCGAGGACCGTGGAGACCGCTGGGGCCGGGACCGCCGTGCCGCCGGAGGATCCCGCTGCTTTCTGCGGTGCGCTGGAGGAGATGTTGGACGATCCCGCACGCCGTGGCGCCATGGGCCGCTCCGGCCGGGAGTTCGTACAGGGCTGGGCATCACCCGCCGCAGTGGCCGAATCCTACGAACGGCTATTCGAGGAGCTGCGCGCTCGACGCGCCCTGTCTTCTTCGAGGGCCGCCTGAGGCACTACCGTTGCAGCCCGTATGGGCAAGGCCTCCTCCTCCAAGAAGATCAAGCGCGTCCAGGCTGCGGGTGCTACCCGCTCGCCCGGTCAGCGTCGCCAAATCGCTTTCCCGGCTCTGATCGTTGCGATCATCGTCGTGGGCCTGGCGGGAACCGTTTTCGCTGTGGCGCACCGTCGCAACATCGAACAGGTGCGACCGACCGTCGATGACAGCTGGGTGGCGGCCTACGGCACCTACATCTGCGGAGAGGACTTCAACCTCGGCAACCTCGACACCGTTGTCGAGGACGCCCCCGTGGACCTGCATGCGGACGGCCTGATCCACATCCACCCGACCAGCGAGGAGAACGCGGGCGAGAATGCCGTCTTCGGGCTTTTCCTCGAGTCGGTGGGCATCACCCTCAGCGATGGCACCATGACCCTTCCGGACGGCCGGACCTTCACCGATGGGGACGACTGCGAGGGCGAGCCCGGCAGGGTGGCCCTCTACCAGTGGCCACCCCAGGCCGGCGACAACACCGATCCCCGGATAATCACCTCGAACATCGCCGGAACCCGGTTCACCGAGGACGGTCAGACGTATGTTCTCGCATTTGCACCCCGAGGTGCCGAGGTCGGATTCCCTCCGTCGCAGGCCAACCTCGACGAGCCCGATGACTCCGAGCCGGAGGTGTCCTCAGAGGCCCCTTCGACCACGACCACCGCTCCGGGCGACACGACCGCACCAGCCGGTGGTGAGTCCGAGGACAGCACTACCACGACCACCGCCGGGGGCTGACCTTGAAGGCGGTTGTGCTGGTGGGGGGGTTCGGCACCCGGCTGCGCCCGTTGACCCTCGGCGTGCCCAAGCAGATGCTTCCGGTCGCCGGCCCCACGATGCTCGAACGGGTCGTGCAGCGTCTCGCCGATCTCGGCATCGACGAGGTAATCCTCTCGCTGGGCTATCGCCCCGAGGTGTTCACCGAGGCGTTTCCCGATGGTTCCTGTTGCGGGGTCGCGCTGACATACGCGGTGGAACCCGAGCCGCTCGACACCGCCGGAGCGATCGCCTTCGCCGCTGACCATGCCGGCCTGGACGAACGGTTCCTGGCGTTGAACGGCGATGTGCTCACCGACCTGGACCTCGAGGGTCTGATCAATCACCACGACCGGAACGCCGCCCGGGCCACCATCGCGCTCACCCCTGTGGAGGACCCGTCCCGCTACGGAGTCGTTCCCGTGGATTCCGATGGCCGGGTCGAGGCGTTCATCGAGAAGCCCGATCCGGGTGACGCACCCAGCAACTGGATCAACGCCGGCACCTACGTGCTCGAGCCCTCGGTGCTCGACCTGGTTCCGAGGGGCACCAAGGTCTCGATCGAACGCGAGGTCTTTCCCGAGCTGGTCTCCGGCGGAGACCTCTTCGCCCAGCAGTCCGACGTCTACTGGATCGACGCGGGCACACCCGAGGCGTATCTGCAGGCCAACCTCGACTACCTGGACGGCAGGCGCGACACCAACGGTGGGTCCGCCTTCGTGGACGGGATCGATCCGAGCGCACAGCTCTCCTCTGATTGCACCGTGAGTCGTTCGGTGATCGGCCGGGGCTGCGTGGTCGGTTCGGGAGCGTCTATCGCAGATGCGGTCCTGTTGGACGGCGTCCGGGTCCAGGCGGGAGCACGCGTGGAGGGTTCCATCGTCGGCTCCGGCACCCTGGTGGGGGAGTCGGCATCGGTCACCGGCCTGTCGGTCGTGGGGTCCGACGTCGACATAGCGGCGGGGACCAAACTTGTCGGCGACCGGGTTCCGGGCCCCGAGCAGTGGCCGGCCATCTGAATTCGACCCGGCGGAGATCGATCCGGCACGAGCCGGCTTAGAGACGGGACTGTTGATGCGAGTACTTGTTACCGGTGGAGCGGGATTCATCGGATCGAACCTGGTGGACAGGCTCCTGGCGGAAGGCCACTCGGTGGACGTCATCGACGACCTCTCCAGTGGGAGGCTCGCGAACCTGTCCGAGGCCCGGGCCAATCCGGATCACGATCTCAGCTTCCACCAGATCGACATCTGTGACCCCGCGGTGGTCGAGTTGATCGAGAGACGCAAGCCCGAGGTGGTCTGCCATCTCGGTGCCCAGATCGATGTGCGCATCTCGGTCTCGGATCCTCTGCTTGACGCTCGTATCAACATCCTCGGAACCCTCAACATCCTCGAGGGAGCGCGGCGGGCCGGAACCTCCAAGGTCGTGTTCTCGTCGTCGGGCGGGACCATCTACGGCGCGGTGGATGCCGATGACCTACCAGTATCGGAATCCCATCCGCAGGTGCCGCTCTCGCCCTACGGGGTGTCCAAGAAGAGTGCTGTCGACTACCTCCACGCCTATCGGGAACTGCACGACATCGAATACACCGCACTCGCGCTGGCGAACGTGTACGGGCCCAGGCAGGATCCCCACGGCGAAGCGGGAGTGGTGGCGATCTTCGCGGGTCGCCTGCTGTCGGGGGAACGTTGCAGGATCTTCGGTGATGGTGAACAGACCCGCGACTACGTCTTCGTGGACGATGTGGTCGATGCGTTCGTCCGTGCCACCGAGCGGGGTAGTGGGCTCACCTGCAACATCGGTACCGGTGTGGAGACCTCGGTGAACCAGCTGTACCGCACGATGGCCGACAACGAGGGCGTCACCGAGGATCCCGAGTACGCCCCCGCCCGTCCGGGAGAGCTGGAACGCTCGAGCCTCGATGCCACCAGGGCGCGCATCCACCTCGGATGGGAGCCCTTCACGGACCTGCCCGCCGGCACCGCCAGCGTGCTCGACTGGTTCCGCTCCAAGACCGACTGAGCACCCGGCAGCCTCACCGCTTCCGGCGGTCGATCGCAGCGCACAGCTGCAGCTCCGGGCCACCCGATGGTGGGGCTACCATCTGACGACCCGTCAGATCCTGGCGGGACCGCTAGACGCCGATTCATCGGCGGGATGGGAGTTCGGAGATGTTGCGCTTCGAGGACAAGGTCGTACTGATCACGGGGGCCGCCTCCGGCATCGGCCGTGCCACAGCGATCCGACTCGCCTCCGAAGGAGCCACGCTGGTCCTGAGCGATGTGAACGAGAAAGGTCTGGCCGAGACCCGCGCGGAGTGCGAGTCACTCGGATCGACGGTGACCTCCTCGGTGGTCAACGTGGCATCCGAGGACGAGGTCGTGGCCATGGTGGCCGGTGCGGTCGAGGCACACGGGCGCCTGGACGTGGTGGTCAACGTCGCGGGGATCCTGCAGTTCGGTCACACGCACGAGACCTCCCTCGCCGATTTCGAGCGGATCATCTCGGTCAACCTCACCGGCACCTTCCTGGTGTGCCGAGAGGCCATCCCACATCTGCTGTCCTCCGGTGGCAACATCGTCAACACGGCGTCCACCGCCGCTCTGGCGGGTCACCCCTGGACGATCTCCTACTCGGCATCCAAGGGGGGAGTGGCCGCTCTCACCCAGACGATCGCGGTCGAGTACGGCAAGCAGGGGCTGCGGGCCAACGCGGTCGCCCCGGGTTCGATCCTGACGCCCATCCAGCAGGAGTTCGCTCTTCCCGAAGGTGCCGACGGATCACTGGTCTACCGGATCATGGCGCTCGATGAACAGCGCGGCCCCGAGGTCGTCGCCGGCGCGATCTCGTTCCTGGGTTCCGAGGACGCGGTGCACGTCAACGGCACGATCCTCAAGGTCGACGGCGGAACGCTCGCCTGACGCTGCCAGTCAGGTGCCAGCGACGACCGTGTCCCGGGTCGAGCTTTCCCGTGGCAGCGCTGGTGTCGCCGACGCCGCCGAATCCGCTGCACACCCGGCCGGGGTGCACGGAGTTGGCCACCACCGTGGTGCCCCCGAGGCGTCGGGCGGGCGCCTCGGCGCCCCCAGCGATCAGCGGAACAGGTCGTCGCTGTGTGGACGGACCAAATCGGTCAGCACGCCGTTCCGTTCACCGTCGTCCGCGAACCACTCGTGGGGGAGCCCGCGCAGCACGGCTACCGGTATGCCCGATGCCTTCCCCATGACGAGGTCGGCTGCCGCAGCGATCTCATCGACCACGGCTACCTCTGTCACCTGCAGCTCCCGACCGTAGGCATCGCGGGTGCCCCGGAGATCCACCACCGGCCGCACCCCCGCGGCCCCGATCGCCACGTCGGTGACCCCTCTCCTCCAGGGTCGACCGAACGTGTCCGACACGACCACGCCCACCGCCACACCGGTGCGGCCCAACACCGCGTCCCGTATCCGGCGGGCCGAGCGGTCCGGGTCCTCCGGCAGCAGGGCCGCCGTTCCCGACTCGACGTTGGACAGGTCGATGCCCGCGTTGGCGCAGACGAATCCGTGACGGGTCTCGGTGAGAAGCAGGTCTCCCCTCCGTCGGAGTACCCGTACGGCCTCTCGTTCGACGAGCGGCTTGTGGCTGAGCGGATCGAGTGGATCCACCGCCTCGATGGCGTCCTCGGCCTTCGAGACGACCTTCTGGGTGACCACGAGCACGTCCCGGTCGGCCAGATCCACCCCCTCGGAGCGGGCGGCCACGATGATCAGCTCCGCGAGATCGCTCCCCGCGTCCACCTCACCGATCGAGCGCAGCGGGGTGACGCTGAGCGAGCTCACCTGCCACCGGATCCGAGAACCGCGGAGATCGTGAAGGCCGCCAGGTCGGCCGAGACATCCACCGAGCGCATGATCGTGTCGGTCACCACGCATGAGACGTTCTTGGACTCCACCGCACCGCGGTGCCCCTCGTCCTCGACATCGATCACCAGCGTGGCGGCCAGTGGGGCGTACCACTGCGCGATGCCGACCACCGAGGCCTCGTGGCCCAGGTCACGCAACAGCCGGTCCGCAGGGCCCTTCAGGGCGGCGCCACCGACGATGGGGCTCACCGCTATCACCGAGTCGCGCCGTCGTGCGACCGCTTCGCGCACGCCGGGCACCGCGAGCACCGGATCGATGGACACCACCGGATTGGACGGAGCCACCACCACCACGTCGGCGGTCTCGATCGCGGCGATCACTCCCGGTGCGGGTGTTGCGACGTCAGCTCCCAGCACCTCGATGGCCGAGACGTCGACATCGTGGCGCTCGCGCACGAAGTACTCCTGGAAGGCCAGCTCGCGTCCGTCGGTGGTGTGGATGCGGGTGCGCAGGTCGTCATCGCTCACCGGGAGCAGGTCGCAGCCGAGCTCCCACGCACGCGTCATCTCCGCTGTGACCTCGCTGAGGGTGAGCCCCTCGGCCATCCGGGAGGAGCGGTACAGGTGTGTGCCGAGGTCCCGATCACCCAAGGAGAACCAGCCTGCTGCATCGCCGTGTTGGATCTCGTTCGCGCTGGCATACCGACGGAGGTGATCCATGGCGTGCCAGGTCTCGCCCCGGAGCCCCCAGCCGCGATCGGAGTCGTTCACCGCCGCCATGGTGTACATGCAGCTGTCGAGGTCGGGGCTCACGTGGAGCCCGTGGACCAGGGTGTCGTCGGCCACGTTCACGACCGCGCTGAGTCCAGCGGGATCGATCACCTCGGCGAGGCCGGCCAGGAACTTCGCCGCCCCGACACCGCCGGCCAACACGGTCACCGTCGGCGCGTCTCCGCGCCCGCCCGGCGCGGTATCAGCCGATTGCACGGAGTTTGCCGGACAACAGATCCATGTCCGCGTCGACCATCGTCGTCACCAGTTCGCTGAATTCGACCTCGGGACGCCAGTCCAACTCCTCGGCGGCCTTCGTCGCATCGCCCACGAGCAGGTCGACCTCCGCGGGCCGGAAGAACGCATCGTCGATGACCACGTGGTCCTCGTAGTCGAGGCCCAGGTGGCCGAATGCGACCTCGCAGAACTCGCGGACCGAGTGCGTCTCCCCGGTGGACACCACGTAGTCGTCAGGTGAATCCGCCTGGAGCATCTTCCACATGGCCCGCACGTAGTCGCCCGCGAAACCCCAGTCCCGCTTGGCATCGAGGTTGCCGAGTCGGAGTTCCTCGGCCATACCGAGCTTGATCTTGGCCGCTCCGTTGGAGATCTTGCGGGTGACGAACTCGAGTCCGCGACGTGGCGACTCGTGGTTGAACAGGATGCCCGAGCAGGCGAAGAGGTCGTAGGACTCCCGGTAGTTGACGGTTATCCAGTGGCCGTAGACCTTCGCCACGCCGTAGGGGGAGCGGGGGTAGAACGGGGTGGACTCCCGTTGGGGCACCTCGACCACCTTGCCGAACATCTCCGATGAGGAAGCCTGGTAGAAGCGGATCCCGGGGTCCACGAGGCGAATTGCGTCGAGTATCCGCGTGACCCCGAGCGCCGTGACGTCGCCGGTGAGCACCGGTTGGCTGAAGCTCGTCTGCACGAAGCTCTGGGCAGCCAGGTTGTACACCTCGTGGGGCTCGTAGGTGCGGAGGACCTCGATGAGGCTGGCCTGGTCGAGCAGGTCCCCGTGCACGGTCGCTATGCGGTCCTGCAGATGCGCAATTCGTTCGAAGGTCACGGTGGAGGAACGGCGAACCATCCCAACCACCTCGTAGCCCTGGTCCAGGAGCAGTTCCGCCAGGTAGGAGCCGTCCTGTCCCGTGATGCCGGTGATCAGCGCACGCTTGGTCATTGCACGGTTCTAGCCGCTGTGGCGCACCGGTACTGCACGCCGCGGGCTCTGGCGGTCCTCATCCCAGCCTCGAGCGCATGTTGTCGAGCAGATCGGCGAGGGTCTGCCCGAGGGGGATCTCGGGTGCCCACCCGGTGGCGTCGTTCAAGCGGCTCGCGTCTCCCAGCAGTACCGGGATGTCCACCGGACGCTGGAGCTCGGGGTCCTCGACCAGCCGTTGGTCCACCCTGCTCAGCTCCAGCATCGCCTCAGCCAGCTCCGACACCGCGATGGCCCGGCCCGAACAGACGTTGTAGACCTCGCCGGCCCGGCCCTGGTCCACCAGCAGCCGATAGGCCCGCACGACGTCGCGCACATCGGTGAAATCCCGCTCGGAACTCAGGTTCCCCACGCGCAGCTCGCCGGCTCCGTCGCGTTCGTTCTGCGCGATTCTCTCGGCCAGGGCCGGAGCCACGAACCGGGTGCTCTGGCCGGGGCCGAGATGGTTGAACGGTCGGACGCGCACGACCTGCTGGCCGAAGCCCAGGAACGCCTGTTGGGCGACCGATTCCGCCGCCACCTTGGAGGCTGCATACGGACTGGTCGGTCGTAGTGGGCTGTCTTCGCGCAGGGGCAGCTCGTCGGGGGTCACCTTGCCGTAGACGTCCGCCGAACCCACTGTGAGGACACGTTGGACGTCGGCCTCCCGGGCGGCCCAGAGCACGTTCAGGGTGCCCTCGGCGTTGGCGCGGAAGGTGATCTGTGGCGTTGACCACGAGCCACCCACGTCGGAGGCGCCCGCAAGGTGGTAGACGACCTCGGGACGCACCTGTCGGAAGCGGTCCAGCAGTGCTGGTGCGTCCAGGATGTCGAGGCCGTCGGTGGAGCGGTCGGTGGTGATCACCTCGTCTCCGCGCTCGGTGAGGTGCGTCAGGAGGTGTCCGCCGACGAATCCGCCGGCACCGGTGACCAGAGCGCGCATCGCCTCACTCTAGGTAGCTGTGCGGGGTCCTGTAACCACTCGGCCGACGGGCACGGATCGTCGGGGGTCCAAGGCTTTCCCGGCTGGGGGCTCCGCCCTCCGGGGTCCTGCGGCCTCACTCGGGCAGCCGGTGGGGTCGCGGTAGGATCGCGGCCGCGTGGCGCGGTTCCCCCCGACGCCAGACACCTCGAAGGAGCACACGATCAGCCGCGACCACGAAGAGGCCCCTGCGCAGCATTCAGGCGAACCGGTCCCCGAGGGGGATGGCATCGGTGATCCCGGCGTGCCCGGGTGGACCGATTCGTCGAGTGGCAGCAGCGCTGTGGCAGTTGGCGACACCGGTGGCGCTGCGGGTGAACCGGCTGGGATGTCCGGTACCGCTGTACCGGATGCTGCTCCACCCGAAGCCGGTGCCCCCGGTGCTGTGGTCCCCGATTTCAGTGATGATCAGGCTGCCGCCAGTGTCGTCAGTGGCCACGGGGCTCCTCCGGTGGTGGCGATCGTGGTCGCCAAGGACCCGGGGGACTGGTTCTCCGAAGCGCTCGCGTCGCTGGAGGCCCAGGACTACCCGCAACTCTCGATCCTGGTGGTCGACAACGCCGGCAAGTCCGATCCCACCGAACGGATCGCGGACGTGGCCCCGTTCGCGTTCGTGAAGCGGCTCCCCGAGGACCATGGGTTCTCCTCCGCCGTGAACGAGGCGGCCCGCTCGATAGAGGGGGCGCCGTTCCTGTTGATCTGTCACGACGATGTGGTCCTGGAGCCGGATGCGGTGACCCAACTCGTGGCCGAGGCGTTCCGGTCGAACGCGGGGGTCGTGGGTCCGAAGCTGCGCAACGCTCTCGAACGCGACCGCCTCCTCTCGGTCGGTCTTGCCGTCGATCGCTTCGGTGCGCCGCGCGAGTTGGTCGACGACGGCGAACTGGATCAGTCCCAGCACGACACCTCGCGCGAGCTGTTCGCGGTGTCCGATGCCTGTGTGCTGATCCGGACCGACCTCTTCGAGACCGTCGGGGGGTTCAGCGAAGCCATCCCGTTCTTCGGTGAGGACGTCGACCTCTGCTGGAAGGCGCACCTGGCAGGGGCCACGGTGCGTTACTGCCACCGCGCCGTGGGGTACCACCGGGGCCGGTTCGCCGATCGGGCGAGCGTCGACGGGCGAGACCGGTTGGAACTCCGCAACCAGGCGCGGATGACCCTCGCGTCACATGACGCGTCGACTCTCGTGCGCGTGGTGCCCGCCGCGTTGCTGTCCTCGGTCACCGAGCTCGTGGCGTCGGTGGTGCTCGGTCGCGGCCGCATTGCGGTCGACATCCTCGCCACCTGGCTCTGGGTCATCACCCATCCGTTGACGATCCACCGGGCGCGTGGGCGCCGCAAGAGCTTCCGGCGTGTGCCGGAGTCCGAATGGGTCGGTCTCCAACGGCGCGGCAGCAACCGGATGCGGGTGCTCGGCGTGGAGACCACCGAGGAGAACCGGATCCTGGCTGCCACCCGCGCCGGGCGCGAGCGCATCCGCTCCGCCACCCAGGAGGTCGGAGACTCGAGGCTGGCGTTGGCCCTTGCGGTGGTGGTGCCGATACTCGTGTTGTTCGGTGCTCGCGACCTGTGGCTCGGTGACCTGCCGTCGATGCGCGAGTTCACCACCCTGGGAGATTCGGTGGGCAACCTGTGGTCCCAGTGGTGGAACGGCTGGCGCCCACCAGGTCTGGGCGAGCCATCGATCGGCCCCGGCGCGATCCCCGGACTGGGTCTGCTCGGCTCGATCCTGTTCTTCTCAGCCGGAGCGGCACGTCGGGTGCTGATCATGGCTCCGTTGCTGTTGGGTCCGATCGGGGCCTGGCGGTTGTTGCCCAAGGGGCGTTCGATGCGAGCGAGGGCAGCCGTGGTGGCGGCCTATTCGCTCTCGCCGATCATCCTGAACGCCCTGGGTGAGGCACGTCTGCAGGCCCTCATCGCATACGCGGCCGCACCGTGGATTCTGCGGCGGATATGCCGCCAGAGTGGGTTGGAGCCGTTCGTCCGGCGCTCCGGTGACCCATCGCCGGCGCTGCGCGAATTCGCCGGCACCGCACTGTTGGTCGGGTTGGTCACCGCGTTGAGCCCGCTTGCCGCGCTGATAGCGGTGCCGACCCTCGCCCTGGTGCTGCTCGGACCGGCGCTGACCGGGCAGCGCCGAGAGGCCTTCACCGCGCTGCGCCACCTGGTCATCGCCTCACTCGGTGCGATCGTGCTCAACCTGCCGTGGCTGATCGAGATCCTCCGCAACGGCGATGCGGCCTCTCTGCTCGGGTTGTGGGTCGGCCGATCCCCGGTGCCCTCCGCGGCGCAGATGCTCACGGGGTCGATCGGCGGACTCCGGACCGGACTGTTGGGCTGGGGTCTGGTCCTGGCGGCAGCGGTTCCGCTGCTCACAGGGCGTCGGTGGCGTCTCGGTTGGGCCGTCGGCGGCTGGCTCGCGGTGGCGGCCGGTCTTGCGGTCGCCGCGCTGGCCGGCAGTTCCGACCTGATCGCGGGCGCAGGTGTCGAGGTCTTCCTGGTGCCGGTGGCACTGGGCCTGGCCCTTGCGGTCTGCATGTTGCCGCTCGCCTTCGAGGACGATGTGGTCCGCTCCGACTTCGGAACCCCGCAGATCGCCAGCTTCCTCGGCGCCGTTGCGCTCGTGTTGGCACTGGTGCCCCAGACCCTGGCCGCCACGCAGGGGCGTTGGTACCTCCCGGCGGGCGATTTCGACCGGGCCCTCAACCTGGTCGATGACGGCGACGACTTCCGTGCGCTGTGGATAGGTGATGCCGACGTGTTGCCCCTTGCCGGCTGGTCGCTCGAATCGGTCCCGGGCGTGAACCTGGGCTTCTCCGAGGGCCTCGACCCCACGATGTCGCTGCGGTGGCGTCTCGACGGCGGCGACTCGGTGGAGGCCACCAGCGAGGCACTGACCGCCGCGCTGGAGGGTCGCACGGCCCGCCTCGGCCGCGGAATCTCACCCATGGCGATCCGCTACGTGGTCGTGGTCGACCGCCCGGCACCCGAGCCGTTCGCAGCCAGTGAGGTGGGGATGCCCGCAGGTGTGGTCGATGCGTTGGAGGAACAACTCGACCTGACCCGGGTGCTGGTCGGCCCCGGCATCGATCTCTTCGAGGTCTCTGCGGCATGGCCGCCGCGTTCGGACATCACCGAGACACCGGCGCCGGGGGAGACACCCGAGGCCGTGTTGGGAGACGGCTTCGGCACCGAGTTCTCCGGCGAGCTGCCGGACGGCTCGACCATCGCCCAGGCGGTCACAGCCGACCCGGGCTGGCGCCTCGATGTCGACGGCGAGGAGGCACCCAGCGACACGCTGTTCGCGTGGGGTCAGAAGTTCGCGGTCGACAGCGGGGGCGAGGCCACCCTGGCGTTCTCGCCGCCCCTGACCCGTCGGGTGGAACAGCTCTGGCAGGTGCTGGCCCTGGTCGGTCTGGTGGCCCTTGCATCGCGACGTACGACGGTTGCTGCTCCGCGGCGCCGCCGCCGGGTGATCGCCACCGAGGAACCCCTGCTGGTGCTCGAAGGGCCCGGGGAGTCCCCTGAGGACTGGTCTCCCGGAGACCTGGCCGCCGGAGATCCGGCCACCGGAGATCCTGATCAGCTGGATTCCATTCGGTCCGATGATGCTGGCCCCGATTCCACTGGCCCCGATTCCACTGGACCTGATTCAACTGGCCCCGACGCCGCCGGAGCTGGGGCTGCCGGCACGGATGCCACCGGGCCGGATGTCACCGGGCCGGATGCTGATGACACAGGCCGAGACGATGCGTCGTCGGCTACTGAGGACGGTGAGTCATGAGCCGTTGGGCGCGTGTGGTCGGTGTGGTGTCCCTTGCGGCGGTGGTTGCCACCGTCGTGGTGTTCGACGGTCGGACCGAGGTGGCTCCTTCGAGCGTCCCCAGGGCGCCTGTCACCGCTTCTGTGGGCGGAGAGGGAGGATCCTGGTACTGCTCCGCACGCGACATCGGCGTCGACGCCGCGTTCGCCCACACTGTCTTCGTCTCGTCGGTCGGTGACGATGCCTCGCTGGTTCATCTCGACGGCTTCAACGATTCGGAGAAGGTGGCGGGTCTCGACCTCACGGTCGAACCGGGAGCGACAACTGCGGTCGACGTGGCGGAGAGCCTCGGCTCGGCCGGTCTGAGCGTCATGGCGGAGTCGGATGGACCGGTGGTCGTGGAGCACCGGATCAGTTCGGACTCCGGAGCTGATCAGGTGCCGTGTTCGACCTTCTCGTCAGATGTCTGGTACTTCCCGATAGCGGTCACCACCCGCGACGCCACTGCACAGCTGAACCTGTTCAACCCGTTCCCCGGTGATGCATCGGTCGACATCGAGATCGCCCTCGAGACCGGCGTGCGCCAGCCCACCCCGCTCTCGGGCATCGTGGTTCCTGCCGGCAGCACGAGGGTGGTCGACCTCCGTGAGCAGGTGGAGCGCCGGGAGCAGTTCGCGTTCACCGTGCGAACGCGCTCCGGGGGCGTGGTCCCGGAGTTGGCACAGAGCTTCGATGGTTCACAGGAGGACGCCCCCGTGAAGGGTCTCCGGTTGGTGTCGGGGAGCAGAACCGCCGGCTCCAGGTGGAGCTTCCCCGGGGGATTCGCCGACCCCGAGGCCAGGGAACGGCTGGTGGTCCAGAACACCACCGACGAAGAGGTGGATGTGCTGGCACAACTGGTTCCCTTCGGTGGACTCGAGGTGATGCCGGAGCCGTTCGAGATCACCGCTCCTGCTTTGCGCTACGGCCCGGTCGACCTCGAAGCCGACTCGCGGGTACCCGCGCAGGGCTACCACTCCATCGACCTCGAGTCGGCGGGTCGGGCTCCGGTGGTACCGGCGCGCTCGCTCAATGTCACCGCCAGCGCTGATGGCGGGGAGACGGCGCCGATGCGCGCGGTGGTGGGAGCCGGAACCACGGCATCGCCCGGACTGTCGGTCTCTGCCACCGACTGGGTGGCGACGGGGATGCAGCGCTCAGAGGCGCTCGACGGCACCGTGTTCGTGCACAATCCGGGTTCCGAGGCCGCCGAGATCACCGTCACCGCATCGGTGGGTGACGACGACGGCGAACCGGTGCGCTTCGAGATCCCCGCGGGCGATGCCGTGGCGGTCGACCTCGCCTCGCTGACCGAGTCCTCCGATGTCCTCAGCGTCATGGTCCACTCGGACCGCCCCGTGGCTGTCGAGCGACTGATCGTGTTCCGTGGCGTGCCGGATCTGTCGATCCAGTCAGCGGTGCCGGTGTTGGAGTCCCTGGAGGATCTCGTCGACCTCGGAGGTCGCTGACCCGTGGGGAAGATCCTCGTCGTCCTGGCGGTCGTCATCGTGGCGGTCGTCGTCGCCGAGTTCCTGAGACGCCGTCGGACCGATGCACCCAGCCAGCCGCCGGCTGTCTACGAGGCCCCCGCACAACTTGATCGGTCGGACTTCGACGGCGAGGACCGGGACTGGTTGGTGGCGGTGTTCACCTCGTCCACGTGCTCCACCTGTGCCGAGACCGTCGCCCGTGCCTCGGTGCTGGCGAGCGACGCGGTTGCGGTCTGTGAGGTGGAGGTGACCGAACACGCCGAGATGCACCGTCGCTACCAGATCGAGGCCGTGCCGATCGTGGCGATCGCCGACGGCGAGGGCGTGGTGCAGCGCTCGTTCATCGGTCCGGTGAGCGCCACGCACCTGTGGGCGGCAGTGGCTGAGGTCCGCGAACCGGGATCGGTGCCCGAATGCGGCGACGAACCCGGTCCGTCAGGTGCGGTCGGGTGAGATGCCCCTCGCCATGCCCCCGCCCGGATTGAGGTGCGGTGGCAGGGGTGGGGGTGAGGGCAGAGCGCCGGGGTTCTGACTTCCCGGCACGTGTCCGTGAACCGGTACGCCCGGGGAGCCGTGGTGTGGCTGGCTGGGGCTCGGCACGTCGGGCTCGGTGCCGTTGGCGACACGGATCAGACGTGAAACCTCGGCGCCCGAGACGGTCTCGTCGTCGAGGAGGGCCTGGGCGATCAGGTCGAGCGCGTGGCGGTTGGCCTCGACCAACTCCCGGCAGCTCTCCTCGGCCTCGCGCAGCATCCTGTCGACCTCGTCGTCGATGACCCTCGAGGTGTCCTCGGAGTACTCCTTGGCGTGACCGAAGTCCTCGCCGAGGAACACGGGAGCTGCCGTGCCGTAGGCGCGCGGTCCGATGCGGTCGCTCATGCCGAACTCGGTGACCATCTTGCGGGCCCGTTCGGTGGACACCTGCAGGTCGTTCGCAGCACCGGTGGAACGGTGGCCGAACACGATGTCCTCGGCCACCCTGCCGCCCATGGCAACGACGATCGACTCCTCCAGGTACTCCTGGCTGTAGGAGTGCTTCTCCTCCTCGGGGAGCTGCTGGGTGACACCCAGGGCCATGCCCCGGGGCAGGATCGTGACCTTGTGAACCGGATCGGCGTTGGGGAGCAGTGCTGCGCAGAGGGCGTGGCCGGCCTCGTGGTAGGCGGTCATCTCCTTCTCGTGGTCGCTCAGGACCATCGACTCGCGCTGCTGGCCCATCATCACGCGGTCACGGGCTTCTTCGAAGTCGTGCGGTTCGATCACCTTCGACCCGCGTCGCACGGCGGTGAGAGCGGCTTCGTTGACCAGGTTGGCGAGGTCTGCACCCGACATCCCCGGGGTGCCGCGTGACACGACATCCAGATCGACGGTGGGGGAGAGCTTCTTGTGCCGGACGTGTACGGCCAGGATGGCCTTGCGGTCCTCGAGTTCGGGCAGGGGCACGACCACCTGGCGGTCGAAGCGACCGGGACGAAGAAGTGCCGGATCCAGGATGTCGGGTCGGTTGGTGGCCGCGATCATCACGACACCCTCGTGGCCCTCGAACCCGTCCATCTCGGAGAGCATCTGGTTGAGCGTCTGCTCGCGTTCGTCGTGGCCACCGCCGAGGCCCGCGCCACGCTTGCGGCCGACCGAATCGATCTCGTCGATGAAGATGATGGCCCGACCGTGCTTGCGGGCAGATTCGAACAGGTCGCGGACGCGGCTGGCACCGACCCCGACGAACATCTCCATGAAGTCCGATCCGGACACCGACAGGAACGGCACGCCGGCCTCACCGGCCACCGCCCGTGCCAACAGCGTCTTGCCCGTCCCGGGGGGACCGACCAGCAGCACACCCTTGGGGATCTTGGCTCCGATCTCGAGGAACCGGTCCGGCTCGCGCAGGAAGTCGACGACCTCGGTGATCTCGCGCTTGACCCCTTCGTAGCCCGCTACATCTGCAAAGAGGGTGGCTGGCCGCTCGGTGGTGTAGGTCTTGGCCTTGGAACGGCCGATCGACATGATCCCGCCCATCTGGCCCTGGGCCCGGCGGTTCATCCAGACGAAGAAACCGATGATCAACAGGAACGGCAGCAACAGCGGGATCATCGTGGCGAAGAAGTTGGGCGTGGGGTACTCGTAGTTGACCTCCACCCCCTTGTCGCGCATGAGGGTGTCGACCTCCGCAGGGGCTTCGAGGGGACCCGTGGTGGTGAACTCCTGGTCGTCGGTCAACTTGCCGTTGATCGTGCCGTCGGCGGTGTTCCAGGTGACGCTCTCCACCTCGCCGTCATCGACCTTGGACACGAAGTCGGAATAGGACTGCTCCGTGGCCGAACGATCCTGGCTGTAGAGGGCGCTGACCATCACCAGGGCGACCACCGCCAGCAGCACCGGTATCAGCCATGAGGGCAGGCCGTTGCGGCCCGAGGTCTCCTGGCCTTCGGGGGTGCCCTGATTGTTGGACCCGGTCTGGTCTTTAGGCATCCCCACAGCCTACGTGCCGAGGCCGACGTTCTGTGTGCGCGGGTCCGCTCCGTCGTCGTGGCTCGGCACTAGTTTCTTCGGGGTGAGCCGTAGCTGTGCCCGTCCAGGATGCGCCGAAGGCGCTGTAGCCACCCTTTCCTACGCCTACGCGGACAGCGCTGTGTGGCTCGAGGACCTGGCATCGGAGGGTCACCCGATGACCCACGACCTGTGCGAGCTCCATGCGACCAACGTCCGGGTGCCCCGTGGTTGGAACCTGAAGGACACCCGCAGCGTCACTGTTCCCGGGTCGGAGGCCTCCGATGTCTCGGTCCGTGAGGACGACGGCGGTGGGGGAGCTCAGGGCGCACTCCGACTAGTCGGCGCCTAGTGCAGCGGGCGCCCGAGCGCCCTTGGTGGGGCCTCGGTGATGTGGCAGCGGGAATCCTCGTTGCCCAGGTCCTCTCGCTGGTCGTGGTGGTGATCGTCTACACGACCGCCGGCTGGACCGAGGCCACCGATGTGCCCCTCTGGGCGACAGCGCTCCTCCAGGTGCCGCTCTGGGCGGGACTGGCGGGCACGGCGCTATACGTGTCGCGCCTGAAGGGAAACGGGCCGGTCCAGGACTACGGGCTGAAGATGAAGCTGCTCGACGTCCCCCTCGGCCTGTTGGCCGGGATCGCATGCCAGCTGCTCGTACTGCCCCTGTTGTACTGGCCGTTGCTGCAGCTTCTGGGAAGGTCATCCGACGAACTCTCCGAACCGGCGGAGGATCTGGCCGGACGTGCGAGCGGAACCACCGGCTGGGTCCTGCTGACGCTTATCGTGGTCGCCGCCGCACCGCTGGTGGAGGAGCTCTTCTACCGTGGGCTGCTGCTGCGATCACTGGAACGACGCGGTTGGCCGACCTGGGCGGTGGTGGTGGGTTCAGCGGCGGTGTTCGCCGCGATGCACTTCCAGGCGTTGCAGTTCCCCGGCCTGTTCGTGTTCGGATGTGTGTTGGCGCTCCTGGCCTGTTTCACCGGGCGGCTCGGCCCTTCCATCTGGGCACACGTGGGTTTCAACGCCACGACCGTGGTCTCGCTCTACATCCAGTCCCACTGAGTCGGTCCGGCTGTATCGGTCCCGCTGTGTCGGTCCGGTTGTGTCGGTCCCACTGCCTGAAACCTCAAATCCCGACAGCGGGTGCCGACGGGGATTGCACGTTCCCGGATGTGGGGATCGCCCGGATGTACCGGGTGACGGGTGCGTGTGGTCTTCAGGAGTGGACGATGGACTGCCCGAGCTGCGGCGATGAGTTGGTGGAGATCGGTTTGACCGTTGATGGACACCGCCTGACCATGGTTTCCTGCTCGGAATGCGACACACGGAGCTGGCACCGTGATGGCGACGCGGTCGAACTCGACGGGGTGCTGACAGACCTCTCTGCGACCAAGACGCGCTACCGCCGCTCCCTGGCCAACTAGCACCAACCCTTTGGGTCCTGCCGTCTGCGGGCCCTGCCTGCGCCATCCGCCCGGTGGACGGTTCAGCCGGCGTGGCCGACCAGAGAGTCGTAGACGGCTCGTGTGGCGTGGTCGAAGCAGACGAAGCGAACGGTTTGGACGTCGCTCCGAGTACTCCGGACCGCCTCCACCGCGACAGCTGCGGCCAGATCCACCGGGTAGCCGTAGACACCGGTCGAAATCGCCGGGAAGGCGATCGAGAGCGCACCGACCTCGTCGGCCCGGGCCAGCGATTGGCGGTAGCAGGACTCCAGTAGTTCCGGCTCACCCTGATCGCCGCCCTGCCAGATCGGCCCGACCGTGTGGATGATCCATTTCGACCTGAGAGCGAACGCCGGGGTGAGTTTCGCCTGACCGGTCCCACATCCGCCGAGGCCGCGGCAGAACTCGAGAAGCTCCGGACCTGCAGCGCTGTGGATCGCTCCGTCAACCCCGCTCCCACCGAGCAGCGAGGTGTTGGCGGCATTGACGATCGCGTCGAGATCCTCGTCGGTGATGTCGCCGACCGTCACCTGGAGCTCGGGTCCGGGAACTGGCTGTGGGGGTCGGGTCATCGGCGTTCGGGTGTGTGGTCGGGCGTGTGGTCGGGCGACCGAGGTTCGGGCGATAGAGGTTCGGGCCTCGCCGCGTCACCCGAAATCTAGCGCGACCCACCCGTTTCCGAACCTGGCGGGACGGTCCGATCCGCTCCGTTGTGCGGGGGTGTTCGCCGCGTGTGTCATGGGCGTGCAACCATTGGCCGCCGTGGAGGACGACCAGAGCACCGGCGTGGACACAGCTGCCGACCCCGACCCCATGGGGAGCCACGACGGTGGCCCCGACCCCGAGGGCCCCGGAGTCGACCGCGGAGCCGCGGATCCGGACCGGACGGAGCCGGGCGACGGCGACGGATCCGGACCGGGACCTCTGGAGACGATCGACTCGGGCACCCACCCGGCGCGGGAGTGGGTCGAGTGGGGCGGCCTGATGGTCGCGGTTCTCTGCGGTGTCGCGGTGTTCGTGGCGATGGGCCCCAACCTGATCTTCGCCGACACCACCGCCACGGGCGGCGACATGGGTGCACACGTGTGGGGTCCCGCGTACCTGCGCGACGTCCTGTTGCCCAACCTCCGCGTGACCGGATGGACGCCCGACTGGTACGGCGGGTTCCCCGCCTACACCTTCTACATGGTCGTGCCGTCGCTGTTCATCGTCTGGCTCGATGTCGGACTGACCTGGTGGCTGGGCATCCCGCTGGCCGCCGGGGTGGTTGCCGGCACCTACGTGCTGTTCGGAAAGCTGCGCACGCGGCTGTCGCAGATCCTGTTGGTGGTCGCGGCGGTGTTCCTCGTCGGCCTGCTGGTCGGAATTCCCTACAACGTGGCGTTCAAGCTGGTCGCCGTCTCCGGTCTGGTGACGCTCCCGTTGGCTGCCTACACGCTGGGACGGGCCGCTCGGCTGGCCTTCCCCATCCCGCCGCTGTTGGCGGTCGGTGCCACCATGTACCTGTTCGAGAACGGCTTCTCGATCCTGGGCGGCAACATCCTGTCGACCATGGCCGGGGAGTTCGCCTTCTCGATCTCGCTCACGTTCGCGGTGTTCTACCTGGCTGCTCTGTTCAAGGGGATCGAGACCGGTCGCTACCGGGCCCTCGGAGCGGTCCTGTTCGGACTGACCATCGCATGCCATCTGATACCTGCGATCTTCGCGGCGGTGGCGACCGTGGTGATCGTGCTGGTTCGACGCGAGGACCGCACCCCTTGGTGGGACGGAGGTTGGGGCAGTGGCCGGTTCGGCCGGGTCGCCGGAGCGGCACTCGTTGCGATCGTGTTGGTGCAACTCTGGCTGGTGCCGGGCGGGTTCCCCGTGCTCGCAACGGTGGCGGCACTGCTGATGCTGGCGGGGTTCGACCTACGAGCGCTGCGCTGGTCGGCGGTGGCGGCTCCGGTCGGATTCCTGCTCGCGGCGTTCTGGTTCATCCCGTTCTTCTTGAACAGCGCGTTCCTCAACGACATGGGTTGGGAGAAGTACACCAACTACGCCGACTACCTGTGGCCCCAGCCAGAGCAGTTCGACATGGCCAACCGGAATCTGTGGTTCGCCCTCGCCGGAGCGGGGATAGTGCTCTCGCTGGTGCACCGGATCCGCCTCGGCTGGTTCCTCACGATGACGCTGGTGGCCTTCGGGTGGCTGTTCGTCTTCCTACCGCAGTACCGGCTCTGGAACGCCCGCCTGCTGCCCTTCTACTACCTGTGCCTCTACCTCCTGGCCGCGCTCGGCGTGGCGCTGGTGATCAGGGCGGTGGCGGTGGTGTTGGGCGACCTGTTGGGCATGCGGCGAGAACCGGCGTACGTCGGGGTGACAGGGATGGTGCTGGTCGGTCTGGTGGCGTTGGTGTACGTCTCGGGTTCCCTGCAGGCGCTTCCGGGTGGCGGCCCGGGCCAGCGGACCCTCGCCGATGGAGAGGTGATCACGACCTACGAATGGGGACCGTTGCGCTTCCAGGACCTCAACAACGCGAGCAACTGGGCGCGCTACAACTTCGCCGGGCTGGAGGACCCCGCCAAGGCCTACGACGAGTACTCCTCGATGATCGCGATGATGGACCAGGTCGGGCGCGACAACGGTTGCGGCCGCACCATGTGGGAGTACGAATCGGAGCTGAACCGATTCGGGACCCCGATGGCGCCGATGATGCTCCCGTACTTCACCGATGGCTGCATCGGCTCGATGGAGGGTCTCTACTTCGAGGCGTCGTCCACGACCCCGTTCCACTTCATCAACCAGTCCGAGCTCTCGCCGTCGCCCTCGCGTCCGCAGCGCGACCTGCCCTACCCCGAGTTCGACGTGGACGCAGGAGTTCGTCACCTGCAACTGATGGGAGTGCGGTACTACCTGGCCGCCACCGATCAGGCGGTGGACGCAGCGAGGCTGAGTCCGGAGCTCACCGAGATCGCATCGACCGCGGAGTTCCCGCAGGCCGACGGCTCGGTGCGCCAGTGGGTGGTCTTCGAGGTGGCGGACGCCCCTCTGGTCGAGTCGCTCGAGAATCTGCCCGTTGTGCTCACACCCACCGATGATCACATCGACGGCTGGGTCTACGACGAGGAGCGCCCCGCTGCCACCGAGGAGGATCCGAACCCCAAGAAGACCTCCGGACCCGCGATGGACTGGTACCTGGACCCATCGCGTTGGGACGTGCCGTTGGCCACGTCCGGTCCACCCGAGTGGCCCCGCGTCGAGCGGGCCGACGAGGCGGCGGTGGCGGACCCACCCAGGGAACCGGTCGATCCGGTGACCGTCAGTGAGATCGAGACGACCGACGACCAGATCAGTTTCAAGGTCTCCGAACCCGGCACACCGGTGCTGGTGAAGACATCCTTCTTCCCCAACTGGGACGCACACGGAGCAGATGGTCCCTACAGGGTCAGTCCCAACTTCATGGTCGTGGTCCCCACCGGGACCGAGGTCACCCTCACCTACGGACGAACCGCGGTGGAGTGGTTGGGGTGGTTGATGACTGCGATCGGCATCGGAGCGGTGATCTGGCTGGCACGTCGCGACGGAGCGGGCGAGCAACTCCCCAGCACGGATCCGGGGCCGGCGGCGGACGCCGATGATCCACTCGTGAGGTGAGCCTGCTGCGTCGCGTCCTGGCCATCGGGGTCGTCGCGACCCTGGTCGACGTGGGTGGACTCGTGCTCGCGGTCGAGGTCCTCGGGTGGCCGGTGGTCCCCGCGGACGCAGCGGCGGTCGGCCTGGCCACGCTGGTGTCGTTCGCCCTGCACAGCGCGCGTGGGGGGAACGCACCGACACCCGGTCGTCGGTGGTTCTCCGAGCACGGTGCCTACTGGCGCACGGCTCTCGTCGCGCTGGTGGCGGACGTGGCCGTGCTCGGCCTACTCGTCTGGTGGCTGGACCCGGGCTGGTGGCTGCCGCTGATGATCGCCAAGGTGCTCTCGCTCACGGTTGCCTTCGTGATCCGCAGCTCCAACTACCGCCACCTCATGTTCCAGGCTGTTCGTGCTGATCAGAGCGCCCCGGCATGCCGGGCGGCTCCACCCGGGGTGCAGCGGCTGTCGGTCGTCATTCCCGCCTACCGGGAGGCCGATCGGATCGCAACGACGGTGGAGCGGGTGCGTGCAGAGCTCGCAGGGGTCGCCGAGAGCGGTGGACTCGAGGTGATCGTCGTGGACGATGGCTCCCCCGACGGCACCGCTGAACGGGCAGAGGAGGCAGGTGCCGACGTGGTCCTGCGCCAGGAGGTGAACCGCGGCAAGGGTGCAGCGGTCCGCGCAGGCATGTTGGTGGCATCCGGCCGCACCGTTGCATTCACCGACGCCGATCTCTCCTACGCACCCGCACAGATCGAGCGTCTGCTGCAGGAGGTCGAGTCGGGCTGGGACGTGGTGGTCGGAAGCCGCCGCCACACGAACACGCTCACCGTGGTGCGCGCAGGACGGCTCCGCGAGTTCGGCGGAAGGGTGATCAACCTGTTCACGGGTGTGGTGTTGCTGGGTCGCTACCTCGATACCCAGTGCGGGCTCAAGGCATTCCGTTCGGACGTGGCCCGTCTGCTGTTCGGCCATGCCGTGATCGATGGCTTCGCCTTCGACGTCGAGGTGCTGCATCTGGTCGAGCGATACCGCCTCACGCTCACCGAGGTGCCGGTCGAGGTCGAGAACTCCGAGCGCTCGACGGTCAACGTCGCGCGGGATGCCGTTCGGCTGCTCGTCGATCTGCTGAGGATCCGCCACGGGGAGCGGACCCGGACCTATGACGTGGATGGGGTTCCGCTGCCTTCTCCCGGGACGGGTGAGCGCCGGTAGTGTGCCCGCCATGTCCACCCTGGATGACATCTTCAAGGCCTATGACGTGCGCGGGACGGTCCCCGATCAGCTGAACCCCGACCTGGCGAGAGCCATCGGCACCGGTTTCGCCACCTTCGTCAAGGAGGAGGCCGCCGGTTGGGGCGAGGTCTGCGAGGGCGTGATCGTGGGGCGCGACATGCGCCCCAGCGGTGTGGAGTTGGTGGCTGCTTTCGCCGAGGGTGTCGCCGCCGAGGGTCTCGATGTGCTCGACATCGGCTTGGCCTCCACCGACATGTGCTACTTCGCTGCGGGCTCTCTGGGGGCTCCAGCCGCGATGTTCACCGCATCCCACAATCCGGCTGGCTACAACGGAGTGAAGTTCGCACTCTCGGGCGCCCGCCCGGTCGGCCAGGACAGCGGCCTGGATCGGATCAAGGTGGTCGCCGCCGAGGTCCTCGACGGCGGTCGCCGCGAAACCTCGGGGGCGGCGGGCAGCGTGACCAACAGGGACGTGCTGGCGGACTTCGCCGACCACGTGCGCTCCTTGGTCGATGTCGGACGACTGGCGCCGTTGCGGGTGGTGGCCGACACGGCCAACGGCATGGGCGGGCTCGTCGTGCCGGCCGTGTTCGAACCGCTGAACATCGATCTGGAGATCATGTACGGCGAACTGGACGGGACCTTCCCCAACCATCCTGCGGATCCGATCCAACCGGAGAACACAGAGGACCTCCGGCGCAGGGTGGTGGAGGTCGGTGCCGACATCGGACTGGCCTTCGACGGCGATGCCGATCGGGTGTTCCTGGTCGACGAGACCGGTAGTGGGCTCTCCGGTTCGACCACCACGGCGATCATCGCCGCGGGCATCCTCGAGCGGAACCCGGGCGAGACAGTGATCCACAACCTGATCTGCTCCAAGGCAGTGCCCGAGGTGGTCCGGGAGCACGGTGGAACTCCGGTACGCACCCGGGTGGGTCACTCGTTCATCAAGGAGGTGATGGCCGAGACCGGTGCCATCTTCGGTGGCGAGCACTCTGCGCACTACTACTTCCGGGACAACTACCGGGCCGATTCGGGGCTCATCGCGGCCCTGGTCGTGATCGAACAGATGTCGGTCAAGGGAAAGTCCCTGTCGGAGTTGCGGGCCCCGTTCGAACGGTATGTGGCCTCGGGGGAGCTCAACACCCGTGTCGAGCAGCCGCTGGAGGTAATCGAGAAGGTGGCGGACCACTACGGGGCGGCGGGAATCGGCATCGACCGTCTGGATGGCCTCACGGTCGATGCCGGTGACTGGTGGTTCAACCTGCGTGCCTCCAACACCGAACCCCTTCTGCGGCTCAACCTCGAGGCCGCCGATGAGCAGTCGTGCGAGGCCCGGGTCGCAGAGGTGCGCTCGGTCATGGCAGGCTGATCAGGATGAGTGACCCAGCGAGCACCGAACAAGTATTGGATCCGCGGCTTGTCGAGATTCTGGCCTGCCCGGAGGACAAGGGCCCTCTGCTCTACTTCGTCGACGAGTCGGCGCTCTACAACCCGCGTCTGCGTCGGCGCTATCCGATCCGCGAGGGCATTCCTGTGATGCTGATCGACGAGGCCGAGTCCATCGAGGACTCCGAGCACGACCGGCTCATGGTCAAGGCCGAGACCGACGGCGTCCAGCCGACCTTCGAACAGGGCTGACGCCCCGCGCTCGGACGACACACCTGACACCGGACGAACCCGTCATGACCGCTGACCTGGAGATCTTCGACTCGCTCGACATGTACGGCGCCACGTTCGCGTTGGCCCAACAGATCGAAGCAGCGGCGCAGGTCGCCGCAGCGGTCGAGAACCTGCCCGACCCCACGGGTGTCAACGCGGTGGTCGTGATGGGAATGGGCGGCAGTGGAATCGGCGGGGACGTGGCGGCAGCCGTGGCTTCGCCCACGGCCAACGTGCCCGTGTTGGTCTCGAAGAACTACGAGTGTCCCGGCTGGGTCGGCCCGGACACGTTGGTGCTGGCCAGCTCGTTCTCCGGCAACACCGAGGAGACCATCGCTGCGGCCACGGCTGCTCACGAGGCGGGCGCCCGGATGGTCGTCATGGCCTCCGGAGGTTCTCTGGTGGAGCTGGCCGCGGAGTGGGGCATCCCGGTGGTGCCACTCGATGCGTCCATTCCGATGCCCCGCGCCGGAATCGGTGCGGTCTCGGTCACTCCTCTGGTGCTGCTCGAACGCATGGGGTTCGTGTCGGGGATCACCGAGCAGATCTCGGCGACGGTGGCTCAACTCCGCCGTCGCGGCGACCAGCTGGCTGTCGGGGTGCCGGGAGCGGACGACGGATCCGGCGACCGGGTTCCGGTGGACCCCTCCACCTTCATCGCCCGGAGGATCGGGCGGACGATACCGCTGGTGTACGGCGGGGGAGTGCTGGGTGAGGCGGCCGCCTGGCGTTGGAAGGGTCAGTTCAACGAGAACCCCAAGGTGCCCTCCTGGCCCAACCGCGTTCCCGAGCTGACCCACAACGAGATCGCCGGTTGGGCGGTCAACGGTGATGTGACCCGTCAGGTCTTCACGCTGGTGTTGCTGCGCCATGACTTCGAGCACCCCCAGGTCGCGGCACGCTTCGCCATCATCGAGGAGGTCTGCGACGAGATCGTCGCCGACGTGCTGACCGTGCGCGCAGAGGGCGACGGTCCGTTGGCCCAGTTCATGGACCTCACACTGATCGGCGACGTCGCCAGCCTGCATCTGGCGGTCGCTCTGGGCGTCGATCCGGGACCCATCCCGCTCCTCGACGACATCAAGGAACGGCTCCGCTCCTGAGGCCCGGCTGCTGATCGGCTCCGATTCGACCGCGTTCGGAACGTTGGGTCGCTGAAGTACCGAGTCCCGCTCTAGCTGGCGGCGCAGCCCTTCTCGAGGACCTCGGGCGGGATCCCGGCGCTGGCCGAACCGCACGGATCCTGACCCGGCACCGTCCACTTGCCGTCCACGGACTGCAGCACGATGGCGGAGCCATCCGAGAGGGAAACGCCTGCGTACCCTTCGCTGCAGACATACCCGGTGCCGGTGTCACCGCTCGGGAGCGCAGCCTGGATCGCCGCGCCGGTGCAGGGCGCACTCCCGTCGGAGGGAGTCGATGTGGTGGTCGTGCTGGCCGGTGGTGTGTCACCACACACGGTCTCGCCGTCCTTGGCGGCCTTGGTCAGAGCAGCCTGGGTCTCCGGTCCGATCTCGCCGTCGGGGGAGAGCCCCTCCGCTGTCTGGAACGCCACGATCGCGGCGTCGGTCTCGGGTCCGATCACCCCGTCGTCGGCACCCTTGTAGCAGCCCACCTCGGCCAGTTCCTTCTGGACCGCTTCGTTGTAGGCCTTGGTCCCACCGTTCCCGCCGCTCGCCGCGGTCGTATCGGTCGCCGCTTCGGTGGTGGTGGTGTCGTCGGTGTCGTCGCTCGAACAGGCACCCGCCACCAGAACCAGACCGGCGGCGACGGCCAGCAACGTGCGGAATCGGGGATTGCTCGTGACCATGGACGCTCCAGTTCTCTGCGGTTGGGAAAAACCTAGGCGCCGGCGGGGCCCCGGATGCGGGATCCCGGTGCGGGTGCCCGGTCGTTCAGGCGTCCAGGAGGGAGAGCACGGCGCGGGCGAACTCAGCCGGTGCCTCGAGCATCGGGTAGTGGCCGACGCCCTGCAGTTCGACCAACTCCGCGTCGGGGCGTTCCTCGGCCAACCTGCGCGCCATCGCGATCAGCGCGATCGGGTCGGCATCTCCCCACACGACTCCCAACGGTGAGGGATGCGACACGATCGCTCCGGTGAAGCGGCTCTCGTTGTCGCGTCGGTCATCCAGGTAGCGGATGAGGCGGGGCAGCAGACCAGCTCCGTTGTCGTGGCAGACGCCTTCTGCCGCCGCCCGCACATCGGCGGGATCCGGGTGGCTCGCAGGACTTCCCGGCTGGGCCATCGTGTCGAGGAGCGACCGTTCCAGCGAATCGGGTCCCGGGGTCAACTCCTCGGGTAGGCGGGCGTCCTCGGCCGACCACAGGAGATGCTGGCCCGGGGTCAGCTGGGCCATGTCGAGGTAGATCGAGCCGTTGGTCACGACCCTGTGGCCGATGTTCACCCGCTTCCCGTCGACCATGAGCCTGCCCTCGAGGTCACGGGCGAGCAGTTCGCCCCCGATCGTGTCGCCCATGTCGTGGGTGACGAGGTCCAGGTGACCGAGCTCCCGCTGTTCGATCAGCGCCTGCACCGCATCGGCGCTGGGCATGATCCCGTAGCGACGGTCGGGCTTGGCCGACAGCCCGAACCCGGGGAGGTCGGCCAGCACCACCCTGCGGTTGGCACTCAGCTCATCGATCACCTCGGACCAGTCCACCGAGGAGGTCGGAAAGCCGTGGATGACCAGCAGCGGCGGAGCCGACCCGGACTCCCTGGCTGGTTGATCCACCACGAAGACCGAGTCACCCCCGATCTCGGACATCTCACCACGTTCACGCCATTGCGACAGATCCATCGGTCCAGTCTGTCCCCTGGGCGGGCACCGGTGCCGCCCGTGGTCGCATTCGGTCGGAATCAGGGCGTGCGGTACACTCTGCGGTTGCGGGCTGAGAAGTACCCGGAGTCAGACGACCCCAGCCTGCGGCCGACACCACACACTCTCGATGCAGCGCGCCCCGACGGCGCAGGAGGAAAATCGAATGGCACTCACCGACTACAAGGTCGCAGACATCTCACTGGCCCCGATGGGGCGCAAGCAGATCCAGCTGGCGGAGCACGAGATGCCCGGCCTCATGGCGATCAGGGCGGAGTTCGCGGATTCGCGTCCCCTCGAGGGAGCCCGGATCACCGGCTCGTTGCACATGACCGTCCAGACGGCTGTGCTGATCGAGACGCTGACCGTGCTCGGGGCCGAGGTCCGTTGGGCTTCGTGCAACATCTTCTCCACCCAGGACGAGGCCGCAGCCGCCATCGCCGTGGGTCCCAACGGGACCGTCGATGACCCCGAAGGCGTTCCGGTGTTCGCCTGGAAGGGTGAATCCCTCGAGGAGTACTGGTGGTGCACCGAACAAGCACTGCGCTGGGATGGTGGAACGGCCGGACCGAACATGATCCTCGACGATGGTGGCGACGCCACGATGCTGGTGCACAAGGGCACCGAGTTCGAGGCTGCCGGTGAAGTGCCGGAGGCGGGTGAGGACGAGCCCGAGGAGTGGGCAGTGTTCTGTGACCTGCTGCGCCGCTCGTTGCCCGAGGACGGCAACCGTTGGACCTCCATCGGAGCGGGCATCAAGGGTGTGACCGAGGAGACCACCACCGGTGTGCACCGTCTCTACCAGATGCACGAAGTGGGCCAGCTCCTGTTCCCGGCCATCAACGTCAACGACGCCACCACCAAGAGCAAGTTCGACAACCTCTACGGCTGCCGGCACAGCCTCGTCGACGGCATCAACCGCGCCACCGACGTCATGATCGGTGGCAAGACGGCGGTCGTGTGTGGCTACGGCGACGTCGGCAAGGGTTGTGCACAGTCGCTGCGGGGCCAGGGTGCACGCGTGATCGTCACCGAGATCGATCCCATCTGTGCGCTGCAGGCTGCCATGGAGGGCTACCAGGTGGCCCGCCTCGAGGATGTGATCGACAGCGCTGACATCTTCATCACCGCCACCGGCAACAAGGACATCCTCACCGCCGAGCACATGGGCCGCATGAAGCACCAGGCGATCGTCGGCAACATCGGTCACTTCGACAACGAGATCGACATGGCGGGGCTGTTCCGCATGAGCGACGTGACCCGCACCACGATCAAGCCGCAGGTGGACGAGTTCGTCTTCCCCGACGGACACAGCGTGATCGTTCTCGCCGAGGGCCGACTGCTCAACCTGGGCTGCGCCACCGGTCACCCGAGCTTCGTGATGAGCTGCTCGTTCTCCAACCAGGTGTTGGCCCAGATCGAGTTGTTCACCAAGACCGCGAACTACCCGACCGGCGTGTACGTGCTGCCCAAGCAGCTCGACGAGCGTGTTGCCCGGTTCCACCTCGACGCCCTCGGGGTTCGCCTCACCGAGCTCACCAAGGACCAGGCCGACTACCTCGGCATCCCGCTCGATGGTCCCTACAAGCCCGACCACTACCGCTACTGAGCGCTAGTGAGGTTCCGGGGGGCCGACCGAGGTTGGCCCCCCGAGCCGCTGCACACGCTCAGCTGAGAGCGCGGAACTCCTCGAGTAGTGAGTCGAGGGCCTCGAGTTTGCGGGCGCCCTCGCCCAGCACGAAGTCGGGGACGATGAACTCGTCGAGGCCCACTTCGGCGTAGTCGGCGACGGTCTCGGCGATCTGTCTCGGTGTGCCGGCCATGGCGTCACGGGGTGCCACGGACTCCACGAAGGCTGCCGCTGCCTGCGTGTCGTCGGTGAGCAGCACCAACGCCTGGGTGGAGCGGGCGATCGTGGCGGGGTCGCGCCCGTGGCGTTCGCACGCGGCGTCGAGGACCGCCATGCGTTCCGCGACTCCTTCGGGAAGGCCCCAACTGTTCCACTCATCCGCGATGCGGGCGGTCAACCCGAGCATCCGGTCACCCTTGGCGCCGATCAGGATCGGTAGGCGCTCCTGGATCGGCTTCGGTTCACAGACCGCAGCGGTGAGGGTGAACCAGTCGCCGGCGAAGTCGGTGGTCGGCTCGGTCAGCAGGCTGCGGGTGACCGCGCAGGTCTCCTCGAACCTGGCGACCCGATCTCCCACGCCGGGCAGGTCGATGCCGTACTGCTCGTGTTCGTTGACCTGCCAACCGGCACCCAGACCGAGCACGAGGCGGCCTCCGCTGAGTCGGTCGACCGTGGCGGCCCAGTTGGCCAACACCGCCGGGTGCCGGTAGGTGGTGCCGAACACCAGTGACCCCAGTCGTACGCGCTCGGTGGCACTCGAGAGGTAGGCGAGCAGAGCGGTGCACTCCAGCACGGGTGCCTCGACCGCTCCGAAGCCGCCACCGTCACCCATGAAGTGGTCCGACACGTAGACGCCGTCCCAGCCGGATCGGTCAGCGTGTTGTGCCACCTCGATCAGATCTGTCGTGGGCTGGGCGGGGGAGGGCCAGACGGAGAATCGCATTTTCGGGACCATACGTGCCCGGAGGGGTTCCGGTGTGCCCGACCGGATCCGATTGAAACGGACTATCACCCCAATAGCGACAATCGATCGACAGTGACTATCGAAACCATCCAACAACAGTTAGAGTGACTATCACGAGTTAAGTAACCCTCACAACGAAAGGGCGATCCCATGTCCCTCATAAACACCAAGATCAAGCCGTTCTCCGCCACCGCATTCAAGGCGGGCGAGTTCATCGACGTCACCGATGAGGACCTCGCAGGCAACTGGTCGGTGGTCTTCTTCTACCCGGCCGACTTCACCTTCGTGTGCCCGACCGAGCTGGGTGACCTCGCGGACCACTACGAGGAACTCAAGGGTCTCGGCGTGGAGGTCTATTCGGTTTCCACCGACACCCACTTCACCCACAAGGCGTGGCACGGATCCTCCGACACGATCGCCAAGATCGACTACGCGATGATCGGCGACCCCACCGCGGAGATCTCCCGCAACTTCGAGGTGCTGCGCGAGGGTGAGGGTCTGGCCGACCGTGGAACCTTCGTGATCGACCCCGATGGGGTGATCCAGGTGATGGAGGTCACCGCCGAAGGGGTCGGTCGGAACGCGGCTGAGCTGGTCCGCAAGGTGCGCGCCGCGATCTACGTGCGTGAGCATCCGGGCGAGGTCTGCCCCGCCAAGTGGGAAGAGGGCGCCGAAACCCTGGCTCCCTCACTGGACCTCGTGGGCAAGATCTGATCTCCCGCCGGAACCTCGCAGCGGTCCCGGCAGGATCTGATCTTCCGTCGGCACCGCGCCGCGGTCCCGACGATGGGACGCCGAGGGTGAGGGGGACGGTTGTTGCCGTCTCCCTCACCCGAGTGTCTCCTCATCCCCCGCTCACCCCGCTCACCCATCCCGCTCGCCACCCGGGCGTCCCACCCGGTTCGCCATAGCGCCAGAGCGCCACGACGAAGGAGCCCGCAATGCTGGATTCAAGCCTCAAGGAACAACTCCGTGGCCATCTCACCAAGGTGACGCGGCCGATCGAACTGGTTGCCTCGCTCGACGACGGTCCCAGATCGACCGAGCTCTGGTCGTTGCTCGAGGAGATCGCCGAACTGTCCGACAACGTCTCAGCGGTCCGCTCCGAGACCTCCGAGGACGGCCGGACACCCGCGTTCTCGATCGTGCGGGTCGGAAGCGACGTGGCTGTGCGCTTCGCGGGGATTCCGATGGGTCATGAGTTCACGTCTCTGGTCCTCGCCCTGCTGCAGGTGGGTGGACACCCGCCGGCGGTCGCCGAGGACACGGCCCGGGCAGTGCAAGAGCTCGAGGGGCACTTCGAGTTCGTCACCTACATGTCGTTGTCGTGCCAGAACTGCCCCGACGTGGTGCAGGCCCTCAACGCCATGAGCGTTCTCAATCCCAACATCTCCCACGTGGCGGTCGACGGCGCCCTCTTCGAGGAGGAGGTGCAGCGCCACAACGTGCTGGCCGTACCGACGGTGCTGCTCGACGGTGAGCTCTTCGACCAGGGTCGGATGACCCTCGAGCAGATCCTCGCCCGACTCGACACCGGTGCAGCCGACCGGGAGGCCGAGCGGATCAACTCGCTCGATCCACTCGACGTGCTCGTCGTGGGCGGCGGTCCCGCGGGCGCCTCTGCGGCCATCTACGCAGCCCGCAAGGGGATCTCCACCGGCGTGGTCGCGGAGCGGTTCGGTGGCCAGGTCCTCGACACCATGAGCATCGAGAACCTGATCTCGGTTCCCCACACAGAAGGACCCAAGCTCGCTTCGGCACTGGAGGCACATGTCTCTGAGTACGAGGTGGACGTGATGCACAACCAACGTGCCGACAAGCTCGTGCCCGCCTCCGATCCAGGTGGTCTGGCGACGGTGGAACTCGCCAACGGCGCCACACTGGAGGCACGCACCGTGGTACTGGCAACCGGTGCACGTTGGCGTTCACTGGGAGTTCCCGGCGAGGCCGAGTACCGCAACCGGGGAGTCACCAACTGCCCGCACTGTGACGGCCCGCTGTTCAAGGGGCGCTCCGTGGCCGTGATCGGCGGCGGAAACTCCGGAGCGGAGGCCGCCATCGATCTGGCGGGAATCGTGGATCACGTGACCCTGTTCGAGTTCATGGACGAACTGCTGGCCGACGACGTGCTGCAGGCGAGGCTGCGGAGCCTCGACAACGTCGACATCGTCACCGGCGCCGCCACCACCGAGATCGTCGGTGACGGAGAACGCGTCACCGCCCTCCGCTACGAGGACCGGGCATCGGGCGAGGCCCGGGAGGTCGAGCTCGCAGGTGTGTTCATCCAGATCGGCCTGCTGCCCAACACCGAGTGGCTCGGAGACGCGGTCGAGCTCTCCGAGCGCGGCGAGGTCGTGATCGACGACCGCGGAGCCACTTCGGTGCCGGGGGTGTTCGCAGCCGGCGACTGCACCACGGTTCCCTACAAGCAGATCGTGATAGCGCTCGGAGCAGGGTCGACAGCGGCTCTGTCTGCGTTCGATCACCTCATCCGGTCGCCGGTGTTGGCCTAGCGTCCTCGGCGTGAACCTGCAGGAGTTGAGGTACCTGGTCGCCGTGGACGACGAGCGTCACTTCGGTCGTGCCGCGGAGGCCTGCTTCGTGAGTCAGCCGACGCTGTCCACCCAGCTCCGCAAGCTGGAGGCGGAACTGGGTGTGGAGCTCTTCGAGCGCGCGCCGCGACGGGTGACACCCACCGACGCGGGAACGCGCATCATCGCCCACGCCCGCGCGGTCCTCGGCGAGGTAGACCGCATCGAAGCGATCGCACTGTCGGCCAGCCAACCGGGCACGGCCACACTGCGCGTGGGGGTGTTCCCGACCCTGGCGCCGTACCTGTTGCCACACGTGGTGCCCCAACTGCACGAGCAGTTCCCCCGGGTGGAGCTGTTGTGGGTCGAGGAGAAGACCGAAGATGTCATCGAGGGTCTGCTGGACGGCCGGTTGGACGCCGGCATCCTGGCCCTGCCGGTCTCCGAACCCCAGCTTCACCAGCACGACCTGTTCTCCGAGGACTTCGTGCTCGCCGTGCCCGCCGGTCATGAGCTCGCCGACCGGGAGCGTGTGTCGAGCGAGGTGCTGGTGGGCGCTGATGTGTTGTTGTTGACCGATGGCCACTGCCTGCGCGACCAGGCACTCGAGGTCTGCGCACTGGTGGGAGCGACCGAGCGACGTGGGTTCAGGGCAACCAGCCTCGAGACCCTGCGCCAGATGGTGGCCGCAGGGGTGGGGGTGACCTTGTTGCCGAAGCTGTCGGTGAGCCCACCCGTGCCGGAGAACTCCGCGGTGCGAACCATCGCGTTCGAGGAGCCGGCACCCTCGAGGCACATAGCCCTGTTCTGGCGTCGCAGCAGCGTGCACGCAGAGCTCCTCACACAGCTCGCGGGGGTCATGTCGGATCTGGCACCGGAGTTGCTGCACAGCTGAGCCAGCCCGGCGCTCCCGACGACCACTCGCCGCTGCGGGCTAGGTTTCGTCAATGGAACAGCTCGACGGCAAGGTAGGCGTCATCACCGGTGCGGCATCGGGAATCGGGCGGGCGATGGCCCTCACATTCGCCGCCGAGGGCATGCACCTGGCACTGGCAGACATAGAGACGGAGCCGCTGGAGGAAACCGCCGAACTCGTTCGCGCCGAAGGTGTGAACGCCCTGTCGGTTCCCACCGACGTGAGCGATCCGGCGGCGGTCGAGCATCTCGCGCAACGAACGGTCTCGGAACTTGGTGCACTCCACCTGGCATGCAACAACGCCGGAGTCTCCGGTGGTGGCCTCACCTGGGAGGTCGACCTGGAGACCTGGAACTGGGTACTCGGTGTCAACCTGTTCGGGGTGATCCACGGTCTGCGCAGCTTCACGCCGCGGATCGTGGAGTCCGGGGGTGGTCACATCGTCAACACGGCGTCGATGGCCGGACTCACCTCGCCGCCGGGTATGTCGCCCTACAACGTGTCGAAGCACGCCGTGGTGACGCTCTCCGAAGCGATGTCGGTCGAGCTGTCCATGACACATCCCGAGGTCGGCATCTCGGTGCTCTGTCCGGGCTGGGTGCGCACCCGTATCCATGAGGCCGATCGGAACCGGCCCTCGGACCCATCCGATGCCATGGACGAGGCGATCGTGGTGGACGCGCAGGAACAGGCTGCGCTGGACGGCATGCGCGACGTGGTCGCTTCGCTCATCGAAGGCGGTCTGGACCCCGCCGCGGTGGCCGTCCAGGTGCGTGATGCGGTCCGCGAGGCACGGCCATGGGTTCTGACCCATCCGGATTGGATGGACATGGTGAGGGCGCGCACCGAGCGGATCATCGCCGAGGAACCCCCGTCGGTGAACTTCCTGCCGGGCATCGACTGACCGGACCGATCCCGACCGCCCACCCCCGGTTGTCGGCCCGCTGGCCGCTCAGCGAGGTGTCCGCGGTGGGGTGAGCGCGATCGCGAGCCCGACGACGCTCGATGCCCCCGCGGCGCGCAGAACACGAGCGGCACACGCCATGGTGGAACCCGTGGTCACCACGTCGTCGACCAGCAGGCAGTCGCGGTTGAGCACCGATGGGGCCCTCCCCGCGTTTCTCGGGCCGAAGCCCGGGTTGGAGCGGCGCTCTGACGCATCGTGACCCATCTGTGACGCTCCCGTGCGCTCGAGCAGCCGGTGGGTGGTGAGCCCGAGTGCTCGAGCGACGGCGCGGGCCAGCAGTTCCGCCTGGTCGAAGCCGCGTTCCCGGCGACGTTGCGCGGTGGTGGGTGCCCAGGTGACCAGCGGTTGCCCTGCGGTAGGAGCGGCTGCCCGGCGTGGCCCCACGACCTCGGCCAGCGCGGCTCCGAGCATCGGCACAGCGGCTCTGCGGTTGCCGCGCTTGAGGGCCAGGACGAGTTCGCGGCCGGCTCCCTCGTAGGCGCAGATCGCCACCAGGCGGTCGACCGCAGGCGGTGGCGGGCGGTCCGCAGGACCTACGAGCTGCCCGATGCACGCTTCGCACAAGCCCGATCGGCCGGATCCACACAACACGCAGCGCTTCGGAAACAACACGTCGAGCACCGCAGCGAAGCTAGGGCCGGGCTGTGACAGGTCTCCGTCGAGCGCTCCCCGGTCACCTATGAACCGTCGCCGCTGGTGCCTGGGGGAACCCGGAGGTCGGTAGAGTGGTCGAGCTATGGGAATAATGGATCGATTGCTTAAAGCCGGCGAGGGCAAGAAGGTCCGTGCACTCAAGGACCTCTGCCCGGACATCAACGCCCTGGAACCCGAGATGCAGGCGCTGTCCGACGACGACCTCGCCCGCAAGACGATCGAGTTCCGTGAACGTCTCGACAACGGCGCTTCCGCCGACGACCTGCTGATCGAGGCCTTCGCCGTGGTGCGCGAGGCCGCCACGCGCGAGATCGGACAGCGGCACTACGACGTGCAGTTGATGGGTGGAGCCGCGCTGCACTTCGGCTGGGTGGCCGAGATGAAGACCGGCGAGGGCAAGACCCTGGTCTCCACCCTGCCGTGCTATCTCAACGGACTCACCGGCAACGGCGTGCACGTGATCACCGTCAACGACTACCTGGCGACCCGCGACGCGGAATGGATGGGTCAGATCCACCGTCGCCTCGGTCTCTCGGTGGGCCTGATCCTGCCCCGCAACGACCCCCCGGCCTACAAGCGTGAGCAGTACGCCTGCGACATCACCTACGGCACCAACAACGAGTTCGGCTTCGACTACCTGCGCGACAACATGGCGATGACCGAGGCCGACAAGGTGCAGCGCGGCCACAGCTACGCCATCGTGGACGAGGTCGACTCGATCCTCATCGACGAGGCCCGTACGCCGTTGATCATCTCGGGCAAGGTCGGCGACGCCGCCAAGCTCTACGTGAAGTTCGCCCAGGTGGCCCGCGGCCTCACCCGTGACGTCGACTACGAGGTGGACGACGAGAAGAAGATCGTCTTCCCGCTCCCGCCGGGAATCGAGAAGGTCGAACGCGAACTGGGCGTGGAGAACCTCTACGACGACGTGGCGACCAGCCTGGTGCACCAGTTGCAGGTGGCCATCAAGGCCAAGGAGCTCTACCGGCGCGACACCGAGTACCTGGTGGTCGACGGCGAGGTGAAGATCGTCGACGAGTTCACCGGGCGGGTGCTCGACGGCCGTCGCTGGTCCGAGGGACTCCACCAGGCCGTCGAGGCCAAGGAGGGGGTGAGGATCAAGGAGGAGAACCAGACCCTCGCCACCGTCACCCTGCAGAACTACTTCCGCATGTACGAGAAGTTGGCCGGCATGACCGGTACTGCGGTGACCGAAGCGGCAGAGCTGATGAGCACCTACACCCTCCAGGTGGTGCCGATCCCCACCCACCGCCCCCTCGCACGGGTGGATCAGCCCGATCTGATCTACCGAACCGAGGAAGCGAAGTTCGAAGCTGTGGCAGCGGACATCGAGGAGCGTTCCGCCACCGGGCAGCCGGTACTGGTCGGCACCACCTCGGTGGAGAAGTCCGAGCGCCTCTCACGCGTGCTCGAGAAGCGCGGGGTTGCCCACCACGTGCTCAATGCCAAGCAGCACACCCGTGAGGCCGAGGTGGTCACCCAGGCAGGCCGTGTGGGTTCGGTCACGGTCGCCACCAACATGGCGGGCCGTGGTGTCGACATCCTCTTGGGCGGCAATCCCGACGGACTGGCCGAGCGGGAGTTGCGCGCAGCGGTCGCAGCGGGGGAGTTCGGCGAGGACATCGTGCTCGGCGACGGCGCTGACGACGGAGTGATCGATGTCGAGGCGGTGGGCAACGAGGAGGTCAAGAAGCGGTTCGCGCAACTGAGTGAGAAGTACGCGGCCGAGTGCAAGGTCGAGGGCGACCGGGTGCGCGAGCTCGGCGGGCTCTACGTGCTCGGCACCGAGCGTCATGAGTCACGACGCATCGACAACCAGTTGCGGGGTCGTTCCGGCCGGCAGGGAGATCCCGGCGAGAGCCGCTTCTACCTGAGCCTCGAGGACGACCTGATGCGGTGGTTCGCCACCGGAGCCATCGAATGGGTGATGGGCAAGGGCTGGGACGACGATGTGCCGATCCAGGCCAAGATGGTCACCCGTGCCATCGAGAAGGCCCAGAACACCGTCGAGGCGCGCAACGGAGAGATCCGCAAGAACGTCCTCGAGTACGACGAGGTCCCCAACGAGCAGCGGAAGGTCATCTACGCGCGACGCGATCAGGTGCTCGCCGGGGGCGACCTGCGCGAGAACACCGTCGAGGCGCTGGCCACGGTGGTGGACGACCTCCTGAGCACCCACTGTGGCTCCGACTACACCGAGGAATGGGACCTCGAGGCGCTTCTGGCCGACGCGGCCACCTACTGGCCCACATCGCTCGAGGCGTCAGCGCTCGCCGCAGGTACCACCTCCGATGAGGTCTACGACCTCCTCATGGCCGACGCCGTCGCGCACTACGAATCCCGCGAGGAGGAGTTCGGGGCGGACAACATGCGCCAGATCGAGCGCCAGGTGATGCTGCGGGTCATCGATGCGCGCTGGCGTGAGCACCTCAAGGAGCTCGACCACCTCCGCGACGGCATCAACCTGCGTGCCCTGGGCCAGAAGGACCCGCTGTCGGAGTGGCAGCGCGAGTCCTATGACATGTTCGGCAAGCTCATAGACACGATCGACCGTGAATACGTGCAGTACGTCATGCACGTCCAGGTGACCGAGCAGCCCGAACGTCCCAAGCTCAGTCCCCAACGTCTCGACTACACCGCACCGGCGGGCCCCTCGGAGTCCACCGGCGCTCCCCGGCCCGCTCAGGCAGCCGCTGCTGCTGCGAGCGCAGCCTCCGGTGGGGTCGCAACCGCCGAGGCTGCAGGCCCACCCACCGCCGAGGCCAATCCCACCGGTGCGAGCAAGGCTCCCGTTGTGAGGACCGAGTGGGAGAAGACCCCGCGCAATGCGCCGTGCCCGTGTGGCAGCGGCAAGAAGTACAAGCAGTGCCACGGCGCCAACTGAACCCGACCTGAAACCGAAACGGAACCCGCCACGTGCAGGACTTCTCCCCGCGAATCGACGCGCTCCGCTCCCGTCTGGCCGAGGCGCGTGGCTACCTCCGGGTCGAACAGCTCGAGGCGAGGCGTCCCCAGCTGGAGGCCGAACTGGGCCGCCCCGATCTCTGGGATGACGCAGATGCGGCGCAGGCGCTGCAGCGCGAGTTCGCCGAGCTCGGTGATGACCTCGAGCTGTACGGCTCGATGGAGACCCGCCTCGATGACGTGGCGACGCTGGCCGAACTGGCACGTGAGGAGTCCGAGGAGTCCCTCGAGGAGGAGATCGCGGCGGAACTCCAGTCCCTGGAGGATGCCTTCGCCGGACTCGAGATGCGTGCCCTGTTCACCGGTGAGTACGACGCTCTGGATGCGATCGTGGAGATCAACTCCGGTGCCGGCGGAGTAGATGCCCAGGACTTCGCGGAGATGCTGCTGCGCATGTACCTGCGCTGGGCCGAGCGGCGCAGCTTCGAGGTGGAGCTCGACAGCGTCAACGAGGGCACCGAGGCGGGCATCAGCTCGGCCGAGTTCATCATGAAGGGACGCAATGCCTACGGCTGGCTGCGAAGTGAGCACGGGGTGCACCGCCTGGTGCGGATCTCCCCGTTCGACAACAACGCGAGACGCCAGACCAGTTTCGCCTCGGTCAAGGTGACCCCGCTGTTCGACGACGTCGACGAGGTGGAGATCGACGACAAGGACCTGCGAATCGATGTCTACCGGTCCTCGGGTGCGGGCGGGCAGCACGTGAACGTGACGGACTCGGCGGTTCGCATCACCCACCTGCCGACCGGTCTGGTGACGAGCTGTCAGAACGAGCGGTCCCAGCACCAGAACAAGGACCGGGCCATGACCATGCTCAAGGCCAAACTCCTCGAGGTGGAACGCCAACTGCAACGGGAGAAGGTCGACGCCATCACCGGCGAGAGTTCGGCGGTCGACTTCGGCAGCCAGGACCGCAACTACGTGCTGCAGCCCTACCAACAGGTCAAGGACCTCCGTTCGGGTCTCGAGCTGTCGAACCCCGCGGAGGTGCTCGACGGGGACCTCGACGACCTGATGGAGGCATACCTCCAATGGGTGCGCTCCGAGAGCCACGCGACCTGAGAGACTGGGCAGCGGCCGGATGGCTCCGACCGTCACGAATCCGTAACATGACGCTCCCCGCGGTGCCGAAATCGTGCCCCGCTCCTGAGCAGAACCGATCCACCAGGAACCCCCATTGATCAAGCTCGAGAATGTCACCAAGGTCTACAAGGGTGAACACGTCGCCCTGCGCGATGCCTCGGTCGACATAGACAAGGGTGAGTTCGTGTTTCTCGTCGGACCCTCCGGCTCCGGCAAGTCCACCTTCATCCGATTGCTCAACCGCGAGGAACGGCCCGAGAAGGGCGTCATCCACGTGGCGGGCAAGGACATCGGCGCACTGCCCGGCCACAAGGTTCCCGACCTGCGCCGCAACGTGGGCGCAGTGTTCCAGGACTTCAAGCTGCTCCCCTCGAAGAACGTCCAGGAGAACGTGGCGTTCGCCCTGGAGGCGATCGGGCGGCCGCGCAGCGCGATCAGGGAGGCCGTACCCCAGATCCTCGATCTGGTCGGCCTGTCCTCCAAGGCCAAGAACATGCCCGACGAACTCTCCGGTGGCGAGCAGCAACGGGTGTCGATCGCCCGGGCGTTCGTGAACCGGCCCTTGATCCTGCTGGCGGATGAGCCCACCGGAAACCTCGACCCGGCCACGTCCGTGGGCATCATGAAGCTCCTGGATCGGATCAACCGCACGGGGACCACAGTGGTCATGGCGACCCACGACCGCGGCATCGTCGACACGATGCGCCGACGGGTGATCGAGTTGGACAACGGCCGGATCGTGCGCGACCAGGTTCGCGGCGTGTACGAGTGAAGGTGGAATCTAAGTGGCAGTAAGACTCGACTATGTGATGCGCGAGACCGGGTCGAACCTGGCGCGCAACTTCACCCTCACGTTTGCCGCGATCATCACCGTGGCGGTTTCGCTCACGATGGTGGCCGCCAGCTTCCTCATCGGCCAGGGCATCAACAACAGCTTCCTGGGGCTCCGCTCCGAGCAGCGCCTGTTCGTCTACATGAACCCCACCGCCACCGAGGACCAGACCGACGCGGTCTCCAAGGCGCTGGACGACTCCGGTCAGGCCGACAAGGTCGAGTTCTATGACCGGGAGCGCACCTTCGAGGAGTTCCAGACCCTCTTCCGTGACCAACCGGATCTGATCAACTCGGTCAAGCCCGAGGACCTGCCCACCAGTTTCAGGGTCAAGCCGAAGTCCACCGACGCCGAGATCGTCTCCTCGCTCGGTGATTCGCTCGAATCCCTCGAGGGGGTGAAACAGGTCGCCTATGCAGCGGAGTACGCGCGTGACATCCAGCGCTCGGTGACCACATTGAACCGCTGGGTCCAGTTCACAGGGGTGATCCTGATAGCCGCATCGGTGTTGCTGATCTTCAACACGATCCGCACCGCGGTGTTCGCGCGCCGTCGCGAGATCGAGGTGCAGAGGCTCGTGGGTGCGCGCAACTGGTTCATCCGGATGCCGTTCATCGCGGAGGGACTCGTCCACGGCCTGTTCGGAGCGCTGCTCGCAGCCGGCGGGGCGCTGGCGTTCAACACGTTGTGGAAACGCAACTTCGTGGAACAGGTCTCCTTCGAACTGCTGAACCAGATCCGTTGGGACACGTCCGATGTGGTCATGTCGGTGATCATCGTGTTCATCGTCGGTGCCATTACCGGCGCAGCTGGTTCCGGAGTAGCGGTCAGCCGCTTCCTGCGGATCTGAGTTGCCGACCGTGTGGGCCGACCGGTGCAGCGGTACCGTTCGGGCATGATCGGATCGAGGTCTCCGCGGACGCTGCGGATCTGTGTACTCGCAGTGCTCGTGGCCCTGTTCGCCTCGGCGTGCCTGCCCTCGACCCCATCGTCGGGACGGGCCACTCCGGTGCGTAGGGTCCTGCTGCTCGGGGACTCGGTCACCTATGGCCTGTTCAGCACCAGCCCACGGGTGCACGAGCCTTTGTCGGCCATGTTGGCGGACCGGGGGGTCGGGTTGCACGTGACCGGATTTCCCGCCGAGAACCCGATCTTCACCTGGCCGGGCCACCTCTCGTGGTCGTTGCGGATGCGTCACGAGATCGAGACCTGGAACCCCGACATGGTGGTCATCCAGACCATGTTGTTCACCGACGCGGACCGACCCGAACGCGTTGCCGCCTATCGGAGCGCCATCGCGGAGCTGATGGACCTGGCCAAGGCCCGTGGAGCACACGTTTACATCGTGTCGCACCACGGTGTTCCCGGTACGAGTTGGGCCCGCGAGCGCGATGTGGCGCAATCCCTGCAGGCCTCTGCTGCATCGTCTCGGGGCATCTCGACGATTCCGTTGGACTGGTGGATGCAACGCTGTGAGGGTGGCGTGATCGGTGACGGAGTGCACCTCACCGGGGCCGGCCAACGCTGCCATGCGCTGGCGATCACCTTCGCTGTGGACCAGCTGCGCGACACCGTGGGCTGACCGTCCCAACTCCCGGGTGCGCACCGGGCCCGCAGGTGAAACAATCGAGTCATGGTCGCAGTCAACTCGACGATGCTCGAGCTCGGCACCGAGGCTCCGTCGTTCGAACTGCCGGATCCAGCCGGTGCGTTGGTTGCGTTGGAGGCTGTCGCCGACGGAAACCCGGTCCTGGTCGCGTTCGTGTGCAACCACTGCCCGTACGTCCGCCACATCGGCCCGACCTTCGGTCGGGTGGCCGACCAGCTCGCTTCTATGGGAGTCGCCACCGTCGGAGTCAACAGCAACGACATCGAGCACTACCCCGAGGATGCTCCCGAGGAGATGGCCGTCACCGCGGAGCGCTGGGGCTGGAGATTTCCCTACCTGTTGGACGAGGAGCAGACGGTCGCCAAGGCCTACAGGGCAGCCTGCACCCCGGATCTGTTCCTCTTCGACGCCGACCTGAGACTTGCCTACCGGGGGCAGTTCGATTCGTCCCGACCCCGCAACGACCTGCCGATCGACGGTGCCGACATCCGGATGGCAGCCCGCGCGGTGGTGGCCGGTGAACCGGTGCCCGAACCACAGGTCCCCTCGATCGGCTGCAACATCAAGTGGCGCGACGGCAACGAACCCGATTGGTTCGGGTGATCCGGCGGAGGTGTCGCGGCTCCGCAGGGATGGGTTCCCACTACCAGCGTGTCAGCTCCCCGTGAGGGTGACCTCCCAGAGCTGCGTCGGCGACTGCGGGAACAGGTAGCGGACCAAGCGGTCGGACTCGTCGAGCCAGAACTCGGCGGCGTCGTCGTAGTTCCCGCCTTCGTAGCTGCATCGCCGCAAGGGTCCGGGCTCCAACTCCGCGGCGTTTCGGGTCTGCACCGTGGGGGAGAGCAGCGTGTCGACGACGTCGGGGTCGAGGGCCGGAACGATCACGGTCCCGTGGCCACCCGCTCCGATGAGTGCTGCGATCGCGGGTCCCTGGAACACCCTGAGGAGCGGTGACAGCACCGACGCGGGTGGAGATGGCGGTCCCGGGGCGTCGCTGGGCAGCGGCCCGCAACGGACGGGCTCTGATGTCGCCGCCACGCCGGGAGCCGGCTCAGCAGTGACCTCGAGGGACCCGTCGACGATCGTGTAGAGGCACCGGCGGTTGGCTCCGGAATCGTCCCGGTAGGACAACTCGCACCGGGCATTGCGTGTGTCCCCGAGTTCGACGGAGACCCGCAGCTGGACCCCACCCGGTGCGGTGCGTTCGGACTGCACGTACACGGCCGGTCGGCGTGTTCCGTCGTCGTGTCCGAGTCGGCCACCGGGGGACCCGTGGGACACCTCGAAGGTCTCGTGTACTGCGGTGGGTTCGCCGTTGCAGCGGTACAGGTACTCCCCGTTTCCCGCGGTCGGGATCGGGAGCGTCACAAGGCCTACAGCTGCCGATGATGGGGTTGGTTCCACGGGGCGAAGCCTAGGCACCGATGGCCGTCCGCCTACCCTGTGTGGATGAAGCCGCCAGCCGCCAGGTCCGTCATGACAACACTCGGGGTGGCCCTGATCGCCGGAATCGGGTTGGTGGGCTGTTCCTCGGGCGGTGACGAGCCCGTCGACTTCGTCGGGGCGCCCGTCGAGGGCACTGCGGGCGATCTGTCGGAGGTGGACCGACGGGTACTGGACGAGAGCGTCGCACCCGGACACGGTGACCTGGTCGCCGCAGCGGCCGACGATCCGGAGGTCTGCGGTGCGCTGGCGGGTGCGGTGGAGGCATCGAAGGCCCTCGACGCGGCCTCCGGTGAGGAACTGGTGGCACTGCTCGCTCCATCCCAGGCACCCATGGACAAGGCTGCCACGGTGTTGAGCGCCAAGGGATTCACGCTGACCGCGGAACACTATGGCCGCTACCGCGACGCCCTGGCTGCCACCGAGGGCGACATCGACATGTCGGACCAGGCCAGCAGGGACCGGGCAAACCAGCGGTTCGAACAGGTTCAGGCACTGGGCGCCGGCTCCACGGCGACCGAACTCGGTGGCCTGGCCGTGGTGTGCGGGGTCTCCTGACAGACCGGATCGATCGGAGCGCATCCCGGACCGCCGCAGATGGTGGTGGGTAGCCTTGCGCTGATGGACCCAGCTGATCTGATCCTCACCGGGGGTCCAGTGGAACCGATCATCGGCGACCGCGCCCAAGCGGTCGCAGTCGGCGGGGGAAACGTCCTCGCAGTGGGGTCCATCGAGGACGTGATGGGTCACCGGGTGGCGTCCACCGAGGTGGTCGACCTCGGTGGCAACACCCTGGTTCCGGGTCTGATCGAGCCCCATACCCACCCCGATCTGTGCGGACAGCTCTACTCCTGGGTGGACGTGTCCGGGTTCACCCACGGCGACGTCTCAGGCGTGAAGTCGGCGCTTGCCGCGGCCGTGAGCAGAGCGGCTGCCGGTGAATGGGTCTACGCATTCGGGCTCGACTTCATGCTGACGTCCAACCTCGGCAATTGGGATCGCGACCGGCTGGACGCCCTGGCCCCGCACAACCCGGTCGTGATCATGATCCAGTCGATGCACACGGTGTTCGCCAATTCCGCCGCGCTCGAAGGTGCGGGGCTGGATGACGCAACGCCCGATCCGGGTGGCGGTGGCGTGTACGTGCGCGACGGTGCGGGTCGTCTGACCGGACGGGTGGAGGAGCTTCCGGCGATCCTTCCGCTGATGGTCCACGGCGCGCCGGGTCCGGGCGAACTCGAAGCACTGCTGGTCGAGCAGTACCGGCGGTATGCCGAGGTCGGAATCACCACGGTGGGTATGGCCGGTACGTTCCTGGGCGGAGGCGATTTCGCGCAGTACCGCTCGCTGGCCGCGAGCGGGGAGGTGCCGCTCCGTCTGGTGGCCTACATGCGCCACGAGGAGGCCCTCGACACGCACTGGAGCCCCGATGACCCCGACGGGGACCTCTTCAGGGTGGCGGGAGTGAAGCTCTGGTACGACGGATCGCCGTACACCGGAACGATGCTCCTGGACGACCCGTACCTCGAGAGCGACCTCTGCTGTTGCACCCTCGGCATCGCTGCGGGTTCCACCGGACGCCCCAACTTCGACCCCGCCGACCTGGAGGAACTCCTGGGGGAGTTGAACTCGGCTGGTTGGCAGGTGATGACCCATGCCCAGGGTGACCGTGCGTGCCGCGAGACCCTGGATCTGTATTCGCGGGTGCTGGCCGGTAGGCCGGCGGGGGAGCAGCACCGTTGGCGCCTCGAGCACTGCGCTCTCATCACCGACGACGATCTGCGACGGGCTGCCGGGTTGGGGGTGTCCCCCAGCTTCCATGTCGACCACGTGCGTTGGTACGGCCCGGAGCTCCGGGACTCGATCATCGGCGCCGAGCGAGCGGAGCGGTTGATGCCGATCCGGAGCGCGATCGACCACGGTCATCGTCCGAGCCTGCACGCCGATTCACCGATGTATCCGCCCGGACCGCTGCGACTGGCGGGCACCGCTGCTGCTCGACTGACGCGGACCGGTGAGTCGCTGGGTGCCGATCAGGCCATATCGGTGCGCGAGGCGATCCGTGCGGTGACCATCGACGCGGCCTGGCAGTTGGGAATCGATGAGGATGTCGGATCCATCGAGGTCGGAAAGCGCGCCGACTTCACGGTCCTGGAACGCAATCCGCTGGAGACGCCGGCCGCCGAGCTCGAGTCGGTCGCTGTGGTCGGCACCTGGCTGGCCGGGAGTCCGACTCTGGCCTGAGTCCGATGGCGCAGCCCTGCGTCGGGGCCAGGTGGGCAAAGCGATCGCGACTTGTCCTACCGCTGCGGTACGGTGGGCCGACAAACATAGTGACGGGGCTGACTGGTTTCGACGTTGGGATCTGGAAGTCACGCTTGCGACCCGAGTTGTCTCAGACTCGTTAAACGGGGGCACCAAATGAACCGCCGATGAGCAGTTCGCTCTCGCAGCCTGATCTGATCAGTCTGTAGAAGAGTCATCGTGACCAGAAATGGCGCACGGGGCCTGATCCTCACAGCCCGGCAACAGAAGTGAGGGTGGACCGCAGGGAAAGACCGCTGACAGCCGGCAAAGACCGCTGACATCGGGGAAAGACCCGGCAGTTGAGAAAGTCCTCTCGTAGGGCCGATCAGCCGACCCGCCGGTGCCACGGCTGTAAGTGGCAGAGTCGGGAATGGTCGTAGCGGGTGTGCCAACCACCTGGCGGACGGGGGTTCGATTCCCCCCAGCTCCACTCGAGGGTGTTCACGAAACACCCCACGACATGTTCACGAAACCCCGGCCACAGCGCGGTGGGCCGGGGTTTTGCGTGCATCGGGGCGCTTCGGGGCCCTTGGGTGGCGCTTTGGTGGTGCCGCTACACACGACAGCGCCCCGGTGAGCACTCGTGTGCTCTGCCGGGGCGCGTTGGGTCAGCTTCTGGATGGCAGCTTTGGGTCAGTTCGGCTCGGCGGGTGGGTCTGTCCCGGTGTGCGCCTGTGAGCTCTCTGGTGATGACTCGGCGGGTTCTTGTGGTGTTCCGCCGGCGGCGCTGCAGCTGCTCGTATCGGCGGTGGTGTTTCGCCATTTGGCTGTGAGGTGAAGGTTCACGGTCACTGTGATCGCTGTGAGCATCACCAGGACTTTGGCTCGGCCTCTGACGGCGAAGGTGCCTCGTCGGAGTCCGCCGATCGACGGGGAGCTCATGAGGCCGAAGGCGGACTCGACGAGGGAGCGTCGTCCGTAGTCCTTGGCCCACTTCGTGGTGCCCCACGGGTGGCGTTGGCGGAGTTTCGGTTGGGCGGTGTCGTCAACTGCGATGGTGCGCTGCACACATGCTGTCGGTGCGTCGGCGAGCCTGGGTGGGTTCAGCACGACCGGGACTTCTGGTGGTGCTGCCATCGAGTGTGCCTTGTGTGGGCAGCGGAGCTGTCCTGCTTCGGCGGGGCATTCGTAGCGCTCACATGCGGTGCCGGTGCGTGGTGATGTGCTCCAGCCCTTGGTGCGTCGCATCGCATAGCGGGAACGTTCTTCGATGTCGGCGGCGAACTGTTCACGTTCCTGCCGGGTTGCATCGATGGGTGGCGCTTCGATGACTTCGAGTCGTTGAGGGATGGCGGGGCAATGCGGGGTGCCGTCGATCATGGCGATGCCGTGGTGATCTACCCGGCCTCGCTCCGCTGCGTGCATGTCGAGTACCTGCTCGATGCCTCGGGCTCGGAGTTCGTTCGCCCATGTTTGCTCGGTCTTGTAGGAGAATCCTCGGTCGACGATCACCTTGTTGACCGGCGTACCGGTCTCGACGATCGCATCGATCGCTGCGATCGTGGTGGGCGCTTCCGATGAGCTCGCACTGCGCAGTTCGATCCGTCCGATGAGTGCGGGGTGGTCCTTGGCAGAAACCCCGATCGGTGGTACCGAAACGAACCCGTAGAGGTCATAGCCAAAGAACATCTCGGAGTTGCCCTTGTTCATCGTGGCGGTGCGGTAGC
>JAMLGK010000020.1 GCA_023957995.1 Microthrixaceae bacterium
CAGTAGCGGCCCTCATCATTGGTGTATCCGAGCCACATCTGGTCGGCTCCCGGTTCACCGTCGATCGGGCCGTAGTTGACGCACACGTCAGAGGCAGCCTGCCCCTTCTCGTCGAGCACCCGCCCCGTCACATCGACGCCGGGTACCACGGTCACGTCGACCCCCTCGGCGAGTCCGGCGGCGGCCACCTCGATCTGATCGGCTCGTGTCGCCCACGGGCTGGACGACGCGAACGTGGCCATGTAGCCACCCCCGGAGCAGTCCTGCACAACCACTGTGTGGCTACCACCGGCAACCGAGGACAGCTCGTAGCGGCCGTCGGAGTCGGTGTTCACCCAGGGAACGTTTCCGTCGTTCCACACGCCCACGCAAGCGCCTGCAACCGGGTCTCCGGCCTGGTCGCGCACCTGTCCGCTGATCACCGCGGTGCGCGGATCCGCCGGGGCGGCACCCGCGCTCGGGCCCAGGGCCACGAACGGCCCCGCCACGATCAACCCGATCGTGCTCAGCATCGCGAGCGCACGACGACCGCCGCCGGCAGGGGCCACGTCGAAGTCATCGGGTGCGGTCTCCTCGACCGGTCGTTTCGAGCGCTCACGGTGTTCGGCCGTGAGCGCACAGAACTCCACCAGGGCGTCGCGGCCGTGCGGTGGCACCTCTGTGAACCCGGCACCCGCGCGGTACAGACCGCTGTCGGGCTCGGAGGCAACGTGTTCCAGGCGGGCCCGGGCCTCCAGCGTCGTGATCGAACCATCGAGTCGAGGGACGTCGAGGCGCACCACGACCGAGTCGCCGCGGGCGAACCCTGCCCCGGAGGACGAACCGGTGATCAGTGACTCGGGCAGCAGGAGTCCCACACCGACCGGCGTGAGGTCGACGCTGCGACACGGCTGACCGTCGAGCTCCACCACCAGGTCGGATCCCTGACGGTGCTGGATGCGGCGCTGCACACGCGCGACCAGCACGTGCAACACGTCGAGAATTGCGAGTACCGCCCATGCGGCAGTGACCATCGCGACGAACCTTCCGGCCCCGTCGAGCGGTGGGAGCAGGTCCGGCCAGAAGAGGGTGAGGATTCGCAGGCCGAGCGCAATGTCGACCACGACGAGAGCAGCGGTGAGGAGGGGCAGGCGCCCCAGCACGGCCCACCGCCGGGATGCGGAGCTGCCGCGCTCGGGTGCGGGTCGGAACAGCGCGGCGATCCGCGCGCCCATCAGGCGGAGGGACTGGCGGGTCGGGTCGCCGGCTCGCACCGTTCCACGACCGAGGGCCCGCACGGTGGCCGAGCGCAGGATGAACTGGACCGCGAACGCGGCCGCCACAGCAAGCGGTCCCGCTGAGAACGGGAGCTGTCCTGTCAACAGGACCGCCGTGAGGATTCCCAGGAACGTGAACCTCGCAAGACCGTCGAGTGCAGTGGTGCTGCGATGGAGCTGGGTGAGCGTCGCCCGGAATCCAGCGCCGAAGCGCAACGGGGTGTGCGCGGTGCCCAGGAGCGCCCAGTCACCGTGCGAAGTGCGTTCCTCGATGTCGAGGTAGTCCGTGAGCGTGTCCGGTGCCACGGTCCTCACCAGGGGCTCGGCGCAGAAGCGCACCTTCATGCCCGCTCGGGCCAGCCGGAGCACACCGTGATGGGTGATCGATCCCCGCCCACTCGGCATGCCACCGATCTGTTCGAATGCCGCCACCCGCATGAGCGAGCCAGAACCCTCCCAAGGGGCGGCTCCGGCACGGTCCAACGAAGGGCCGGCCACGCGGTTCTCGAGTGCTCTCTCGTCGTAGCCGGGTGCAAGGTGCAACAAGCTGTCGCGGTTGACCAGATCCGCCGCGGACTGCACAACCGCCACGTCTGGGTCATCGAATGCGTGGACCAGGTCGAGCAATCCAGGCACGGGAACATCGCCGGCGTCGAGCCACAGGGCAAAGGGAGTGCCACAGGAACGAAGAGCCGAGTCGATCAGGCCAGCCGACTGGCTCTGCTGGGGCCGGACCCGGTCCGCAGCCGGATCCCCGAGAACCTCGTAGGAGGCGCCATGGCGCCAGGCCTCGGCTTCGATCTCGGAACGGGAGACGGTGTCGAGCACTCGTACCGCGGTGGGTCGATCTATGGATGCGAGGGCAAGGGTGCGGTTGAGGGCGTCAGCATCTGCGCCTGCCGCGACGACGAACACCTCGACGCGCTCACCCGGTGAGCCTTCACCATCCTCTGCTTCGTCGTCGGTGGTTGCGGGGCCGGCATCACCCGAGGTGTTTGCCCGTACGCCCGGTCCGGGCTCCGGACCCGTGGCTGCAAGGCTCAGCGCGAAGCGGACCAGCACGACCGTTTCGGCTGCGAGCAGCGGCACTGCCAACCACAGGTTGGCGTCCATCGTTCGCGTGACACGCCATGCCAGGTAGGCCGTGCTGGCCACCAATGCAGCAGCGGCCAACAGCACCAGGCTGGTGGAAGTGCGGACCGAACCGGCCGGCACGTTCGTGGTCTTTGACTGGGTGTGGGTCGACATCGCCCGCCCTCCGTTCGAGACACGGTCCTCGCTCCGCGTCTCCAGATGTGTCGGCAGAAACGACCGGGAATGAAGAATTCCGCTCGAGGCCAGGTCCGGGGTTGCAACAGAAACCCTCGGGCGGCACCTCGGTAGCGGGGCGGCCACGTTCCGATCCACGGGGGCGACCCGCCGGGAGATCGCCGGCGACCCACCGGCCACGCAACCCGCTTGGGCCGGGCCTCGACCACATCGCTACACTTGCGCTCCCGGGTCCGCCCGGGCAATCAACATGCGCCTCTAGCTCAACTGGTCAGAGCATCGGACTCTTAATCCGCAGGTTCCGGGTTCGAGTCCCGGGGGGCGTACAACACACAGAACGGCCCGGATCCCTTCCACCGAGGGGGTCCGGGCCGTTTCGCATCGTGATCGAGGCTGTCTTGGCGGGCGAGCGCGAGGTTCCTCGAAGCCCGATACGCGCCGGGCTGGCGCGAGGAACCTTTCGGGGAACCTCTGGAGGAACCCGCTCGGCTAGCCTTTCGGTGCGGTCGACGACTCCGCGCCTCGCCTTGGTCGTCCATCTGGTTCGTCTTCCTGCTGCCGCGTGCGCAGGCGGCGAAGTGATGGAAGGCAGGGCACCATGCGCGACCTCGAGGAGAGGTTCGAAGCGAACGTCGACCGCAGCGGCCAGCACCACATCTGGACGGGTGCGATCGAACCGGGGCGGGGTACCGGGCGGATGAAGGTGCACGGTCGAAGCATCGCCGCTCATCGAGTGGCCTGGGAGTTCGAGCATGGTTCGCTTCAGCCCGGCGCACGTGTGCTCCCCTGCGCCGCAGAGCCGGCCTGCGTTCGAGTCGACCACCTGCACCACGAAGGCGGTCCGTCCGTTACCCGCAGGCGGGCGCCGAAGGGCACGGGCTCGATGCGCGAGGTCACGCCAGGCGTATGGAAGCTGTCCGCCACGACCAAGTCCACCACGGCGAGCGGAACCCGACGTGTCTACAGGACGGTCCGAGCGCCGAGCCGCAGTGAGGCCACGAAGGCACTTGCGACCTTCGTCGCCGATCTGCGTGGGGCTGCCCCGGTACCCGAGCCCGAGGTCTACAACGCGACCGTCGACGAGACCATCGAGGTCTTCCTCGTCGAGCACCTCCTGGGTGAGAAGGGCCGGGAGCCGCGCACCATCTACGACTACCGCCAACTTCATGCCAAGTGGTTCTCCGCCGAGATCGGGCATCGACTCGTCAGAGACGTCGATGAGCCCATTCTTGACGCCGCGTTTGGGCGGATGCGGGCGGCAGGGCTCAGTCGATCACGGATGAACCAGGCCAAGAGCCTCTACCGTCCGTTCTTCCGGTGGGCGACCAAGCGCGGCCTTGCGGTGCGGAACCCGATGGCCGACTTCCAGCTGCCCACCAGCACCTATGTGTCCTCCGAGCGCACTCCACCAGAAACCGACGAGCTCTGCACCCTGCTCGCCGCAGCAGTCGAAGTCGTGCCCGACGTGGCTCCTCTGCTCGTTCTGGGTGCCGCGACGGGGATGCGCCGGGGAGAACTGGTCGGTATCCGCCGGTCACGCATCCACCCGCTACAGCAGCGCATCACCGTTGACGCCGCTGTCGAGGGACGGCGCGTCAAGAGCACCAAGACCCGCAAGGAGCGGAGCCTGTTCGTCGACGAGGAGACGATGGCGATGCTGATCCGACTTGGCCGGCACCAAGACGAGGCGGCCGCCCTGGCAGGGCTCTCATTGGTCGACGACCCGTTCCTCTTCACCCGAGAACCCGATGCATCAGTCCCGCTGCCGCCAGACACGCTGACGAAACGGGTCGCAGTGTTGAAAGAGCATCTCGGCATTGCAGACAAGCGACCCGAGACCATCCAACGCGAAGACGAAGCACTCCGGCTCTACGAAGCTGCTGCCCCGCCTCGGCCAGCCGGCAAGCCCGGTCCTGCGCCCGCGGGCAGCGCCTCCTACGCCGACATCGGTGCGGCCCTCGGCCGAAGCGATCGTTGGGCCGTGCTCGCCGTCCGCTCGGCACAGCGGCGTGCCGCGGCCAGGTCCACCGGGCGAGATCTCGACTTCGATGGATCCGTCCTGGCGCTGCGAAAGTTCACGTCGACCGAGCTCCTCGACGCGGGCTTCAACATCAGCATGGTTGCCCAGCGCCAAGGACACGGCACACAAGTCCTCGCGATGCACTACGCGAAAGGTCGGCGTTCCGCCGACCGCAAGGCCGCGTCCCACCTGGGCCGCGTCGTCCACCAGCAGCAGTAAGTCGCCGACACCTGCCATCGACGTCAGCGCAGAAGTACCGGCAACGCTGAAGCGCTGCCGCTTGATTGCAACCCACGGTCGCAGTCCCATCCGGTTGCGGTCCGTCCGACTAGCGCTGGCTTAACTCGTTCCGTCCGGCCTCAGCGCAGGTCAAGGTGTCACCGGAGTGCGCGGCAGACCCCTCTGGAGTTGCCTCGGCTTGGTGGACACGCGCGACCACAACTGCACCGGCGACCCACCGTTGGTGGGGAGCGTCGGCGACGAAGCGCTGCCGCGCAATTGTTACCCTGGTCGCAGTCCCGCCTGGTCCCGGTGATGTTGGCTCGTGTAGTGCCGTTCGATCCTCGATATCACAGATCGGGTGCCACCAGATTGTGCGGCCGACCCCACCGAGAGCGCGGGTTTAAGCCTTCGCCGCTACGTGCCGGCTGGTCCGGCCACGTCCAGAAACACGGCTGTTCGTTCGCAAATCTGGAGGTTCCAGTCCGGTGAGTCCGAACCCGTCCGAGGTAGTCCGGCACGGTTCGCGACTATTTCGCGACTATTGGCCCTCGGCCGGGTGTTCACTCTCCGTGCTCGTCGGAACCTGGCAAGCGAACTTGCAATCGCTGCCAACTCACGCCGGGGCCTCCCGCCAGAACCGTCACCCGACCTAGCGCGAGGTCAGGACTTCCACGAGCAGGGCTACGGCGAGGAGCACACAACCCACAGCAAATGCACGGGCCAGAGCAGGCAGACCTCTGCCATATAGGTTCAGCAGAGCGCCTGGAGGGTTGTGCTCCACCGTTTCCCTGTACGTACTACCCCTGAATCTCTTCGTTGCCCAGCGAGATAGTGCACTCATCGTAGTCAGAATGCCGAGAAGTACCACTGCGGCAATCGCAAGTGCCAGCGGTGAACCAATGTCGGCACTTAGCATCGTGGACGCTCAGAGGTGTCGATGCTCATACCCCCTAGCCAGCCGAAATAGGTAACGTTGAGGCCTCCCACCCACCTCGCTAGGTTCTGAAATACCTCGTCATCGGTACCGCTCAGGAGACTTCCGCTTGGAAAGACCGCAGAGGCAACCCCAAAGGATGCGAAATTCAGCGCGGTTGCCCCCGCAGAATTGCGACAGTACCTATCGAGGTCAACGCAAGACACCGACGTGTGTAAGACGCTTGCTCCCAAGCTGACGGACTCCGCTACGAGATAGCACGATCCAAAAGCTGCACCCCCGACTCCCGTGCCTGCCGAGAGTGTTGCGCCAAGCGCACATACTCCTGCTACAGCTCCAGCGACATTCGAAACATCGTCTGCGTATTTCTCGATCGCTCGAGCGCCCTTGCAGGGTCTGTCAGAGATTCTGTGTATCTGGGGTGATCTGAGCGGTCCGCAGCTTGGTTCTGTGGGCCGGGAAGGATCATGTCTATGACTGATCAGAATTTGCCGGCGGTGCCGGCGAGCGCGTTGCCTGATGAGGCAGCCATGAAGGACTGGGCTGAGCTGGTTGTCGCTCGGGCTCGTGATGAGGGGGTTGAACTCACCGGTGACGGTGGCCTCCTCACAGGGCTGGTGCGCCAGGTGCTGCAGACCGGGCTCGAGGTCGAGATGACAGAACATCTTGGCTATGAACGTAACGCTTCGGAGGGTCGCGGGTCGGGCAACACTCGCAACGGGACCACCCCGAAAACGGTGACCACTGAGATCGGCCAGGTTGATCTGGCGGTGCCCCGTGATCGGGCTGGAACTTTTGATCCGGTGACGGTCCCGAAGCATCAACGTCGCCTCGATGGGCTTTCGGGCAACGTGATCTCGCTCTACGCGAAGGGGCTCACCACAGGCGAGATCCAAGCTCATCTCGAAGAGATCTACGACACCGGGGTGTCGCGGGAGACGATCTCGAAGATCACCGACGAAATTGTCGGGGACATGACTGTGTGGCAGAACCGGCCACTCGACCCGGTCTACGCGGTGTTGTTGATCGACGCGATCGTGATCAAAGTCCGCGACGCCCAGGTCGCGAACCGTCCCGTGTACGTGGCGATCGGCGTGAACCTGCACGGCGAACGCGACGTGCTAGGGCTCTGGTTGGGTCCCACCGGCGGTGAAGGAGCCAAACAATGGGCCACGATGCTCACCGAGCTCCGCAACCGTGGTCTCACGGACGCGTTGATCGTGTGCTGCGACGGTCTCAAAGGGTTGCCCGACTCGATTCGCAACACGTGGCCCGACGCGACCGTTCAAACATGTGTGGTTCACATGGTTCGCAACAGTCTGCGCTACGCGTCGAAGAGGCACTGGTCCCAGATCGTCAAGGAGATGCGACGCATCTACGAAGCGCCAACTGTCGCCGCTGCTGAGGCGCATTTCAAAGACTTCTCGGAGAACTGGGCGGACACCTACCCGGCGATGATCCGCTCCTGGGAGAACTCCTGGGCCGAGTTCGTGCCGTTCCTCGAATACCCAGCCGAACTGCGACGGGTCGTGTACACCACAAACGCGATCGAGTCGCTCAACGCACGGTTCCGTCGAGCGGTCCGTCACCGAGGGCACTTCCCCAACGAACAGGCCGCAATGAAGGTCCTCTACCTCGTAGCCACCGCGAAACGGAAGGACCGCCAGAACATGACCGGCAAGATCAACGGGTGGAAGGCCATACTGAACACACTGTCCGTGCACTACGGCGACCGGATCAATGAACACATCCAATGAACACCATCACCGCCAGATACACAGAGTTCCTGACACACCCTTTGCAGGTTCCCCTACGGGGAACCTGCTCGACCACCCGTTTGCGATATCGCGCCGTCCATCTCTGCCGGTCAACAGCGGACCTCCAACGGCTTCGCTTACGCGCACGGCTCTGCGGAATCCGCCGACCCCGAAACGGTGGCCGGAGCACCAAGAACGCACCGCAGGGCAGACGTGCGGGGCACCCGGGCTCGACGAATGACGCGACTGTCGACTCGACTCTCCGCGACCTCCCGCTTGACCTCCCGCTTGACCTCCCGTTTGGCACCGGTCGCGCGTATCGACCTCGCTGCTGTGCCACCCGTTCAGTCGCCTTACTGCCGGGTTCTAAGCAATCTGGCGTATACGGGACGAGAACGATCGACCACGGTCGTTCCGCACCAACCGATTTGGCGCAACGGCATGCATGAACTCGTTCGCGACTCCGCTATGAGCCTCGCACGGTTCGAAACCACCCACTCCGGTGCCACCAGCCGGCCGGACCGCGAACAACGGCAGGACGCACTTGAAGCTCGGAGTGCTCACCGCGAACGGGAGGCCCAGCAGGTTGCCCGAAGGGAAACCTGCAAGTGTGTGCGCGCCGGATCTGCCGTTCTGCGTCGATGTGAGCCGCTCGGCAGACGGGATGTTCCAGAGGCGCCGTGCGGCGCCTGGGGACGTTGCTCACGGGGTCAAACGGGAATGCCGCCGGGGCGGTTCCTAGCGTCGTGAGACTGGGAGCTCTCGACGACCGAAGAGGCGATCTGGAGTGGAGCTGTGGTGACAACCGCTGAGACCTGTCCCGGAGGCCCCCCCCGGGCCTCAGGGGCTGTCCTGGGTGCGATGGCGGTTCGTTGGGCCGGACTGCGTGCGGGGCTCGCCGGGACCTGCCCACAAGCTGCGGTTGCGCCAGCGGGCCAGCGGTGGGTGCAGCCAACCGGTGAACGCGAACCGACTGAGCGATGGTCACCCGGACGCGCAGGTGCCGGCTCCCTCCTGCCGGTGTCGTGTGCGACCTCCGGCCGGACGTCTCTTGGCGAAACGTGCCTGCCATACCAGACCTCCCGTCGAACCTCCCGCAGGACGTCGTGTTGCGAAAGTTCTCGGCACTCAGGCCACGATTCGGGTCGCCAAGTCGTACGGGACCTCCCGCCAGACCTCCCGTACGGGAGACGTGCCGTCGAGGTATCAGGTCCGACCTCTCGCCGGACCTCCCGCTTACCGACATCGGCGACGACTGGATTAGCGAAACGCGACGCCGACGATATCGACGTCACCGGTCGCGTAGTGATGACGCCACCATGCTTGGATCTCCCGACCGTCCTCGAGGCTCAGGGTCACGGTGCGCATCTCATAGGTCGGACGATCCGACATCTCCTCGACCGGCACGCTCGGCGCCTGCCACGGCCGATCGCCGACTTCGGCGAGGAAAGAGCGGACCGCGCTCTGCGCGGACTTGCTCGGCGACTGGCGGTTGATCCAGCGATGGAACTCGCCGACGTCTCGGAGGGGCACTACTCGGGTTCGACGGGCTCGGTCATCGCGAGGAACTCTTCGCGGGTGATCGGCTTGGCGGACGACGTGTTCACCCGTTCGATGTTCTCCTCCAGCCACGCCCGGTACTCCGGATCAGCGAGTGCCTCCTGGGCGGCACCCCACGACAGCCGGTACGCGCGCTGCAGCTCGAGCTGCTCCTCGGTCAGGTCGTCGTGGCGCATCGCCATGAAAAACTCCCTCCGCTGGCAATCGGACTGTGTCCAAGGATACTCAGCCCCTGTGACGGCCGGACTCAACAGCCCGAAGCTCGGCGAGCACGGCAGAGCGACAAACGCCGCCTGGAATCGCGACGCGTATCTCGGCGCGTATGCGGGCGACACCGGACGACACGGGTCGACACCAGATGAACGACACCCCATACAGAACGGGACTTCTGCGTACTGGACGACACTCCACGTACGCTCAGCAGGCAACTCTTAATCCGCAGGTTCTGGGTTCGAGTCCCAGGGGGCGTACAGCGAGAAGGCCGGGATTCCCAAGGGATCCCGGCCTTCTTGGTTCTCAGGCGTGGTTCTGGGGAGGGGTGCGGTCAGCCGACCAGTTCGTGGCTGCTGACTGCGATCTCGAGACCGTCGCTGGTGACCGCCAGGTACACGAACACCTCGTCGCCGGGTCTGGGCGGACCGTCCCTGCGGACGATCTGGCCGTCGTCCTCGACGAGGGCAGCGGTGACCTCCACCGGCTGGTCGAGCCAATCGAGTTGGAGGTGGGTGCGTAGCCCCCGTGGGGCACGGGTGATCTCGGGTTCGCACCCCGAACGCGCCTCGACCTCAGCCCTGACGCGATCGAGCACCGTGCCGTTCTCCTCGAAGGCACCACAGTGCTCGTGGGCCATACATGGTCCGGTCCCGTAGCGCTCGTGGTCTTCGGCCAGGCACCCGCAGATGCACACCGGATCCATCGGCTCGGAGATGAACACCAACTCCGAACAATTGCCGCAGTCGCAGGACCAGGTGCCTTCCTCGTAGTCCTGTCCTTCCTCCCGGTCGAGGTAGTGGGCAAACTCGCTGCATCCACAGTTCTGGCACATCTCCACGGTCATCGGCATGGCCCAAACACCTTTCGGTCGAGATAGTTGTCCTTGGAGTGCACATGTTGCCCCGGAGGTGTGACAGCGGCTCCCGATCGGCAACCTGTGGCCAGAGGAAGGCCAGAGGTATCAGCCGAGCACCCAGTCGATCTCGGGCGTCTCTGTCTCACACTTGGCCGCTCCGGTCACCGAGGCGGGATCGACCGCGAACTCCTTGCGCAGCTCGCGCAGGCAGGGCGGCGGATCGTAGGCCAGATCGCTGCTCATGGTGTCGAAGCGGACCACCAGCGGGTTCTCGATCAGCTCGACCACCTCGTCGCCCCAGTCGTTGACACCCGACTCGGACAATGCGCCTTCGGCGACCAACACGGGAACATCGCCGACGAGGGGGTCGCTGAATTCGAGTATCCGGGGCTTCACACCCCAGGCATGGCACATGTCCGGTAGTGCGAAGTCCTGTGCTCCCGCAAAGTCGGAGTTGTCACCCGAGTAGACCTCCGCGACCGTCACCGGCTGGGCTTCGTAGCTGCACGAGAACGAGAGGTGGGCACCTGCGCGGGCCTCCGGGCGTATGTAGGCGGTCGCCACGTCGTGGATGCTCACCGAGGCGAGCAACTCGTCGGATGCACCTCCGAGCGACCATGGAACCAACCCCAGCTGCTCGGTGGCCCGGATGCTGGTTTCGAGGGCACCTCCCACGCGGAGGCCATCCAGAAGCACGTCGAAGGGCCCGTCGCCGTCGAGTGACTCCACCGACATCGTGCGGAGCTCGCGATCGGCCCGCTCCACGCGTTCGTGCACCAGCGGTGTGAGATCGCCGAACCGCGACGAGCACCGGGGTTCGGAGCGGCAGAGGTCGTTCAGGTGCGCGACTGCGAGCGATGTCGTACGCGTAGTCTCTGCCACCGCTGACTGACCGGGAGGTATCGGATTGGTCAGCAGCAGCGCGTTGGCCATGTCGGGATTGGAGCGGGCGAACGACACTGCCGGCAGCGTCAGGTAGCTGCCGGCTGCGACCGTCACCGACCCGAGGTCCTCCGCCAGTGCGAGGTCGCGGACATCCGCCGCCACCTCCCGCCAGTTGTATCCCTCCAGGTCCACTCCCTCTGAGCGCAATCGCTTCGAACAGGCTCCGGAGGCAGCAGCGAGACCGTCGATCGCAGCCTGGTCATCGGGTGGCACGGCAAGCGACTTGGTCCACTCCTCGGCCAGTTCCGGACACTTCAGGCGCTCGGACCCCACATCGTCGTATCCCCTCACGCTCAGGGCGTAGACGTCGGCCACCTCCCTGAGCTCCGAGCGATTCAGGTGTTCGCCGAAATCCACGATGATGACCGGAGCGGCAGCGGTCGGGGTCTCCGCTGGCACCATCGCGAACGGGAGCTGGATGATCGGTCCGTCGGGATTGTCCCGGTTCTCCGGAACCTCGAGGTGCCCGCAGGTCACCGTCGGCAGGTTCTGTACGAGATCGGGTGCGCAATCCGCAGAGGAGACCACGGGTTCGTACTCCAGAGTCGGCCCGCTGCCGCCCCCATCTCCGGAGTCCTTCGACCCGTCCTCAGTGCCGCCATCGGTGGAGGTTGCCCACAGGACCACTGCTCCCAGAACAGCGAGACCGACACCCGCGCCGACCAGCACACGGCGACGAGGCCGGCGAGGCGGTGGACGGGCTCCCGGCGGCGCGCCGGAGGTCTCAGGCTGTGTCCCTGTCACAGGCTGCGGCTCTGAGGAGACGCTCTCGGGGCCGGACCGGACGATCCCGTGGTCCTCGCTGGCCATCACGGTGACCACCGGTGTGGGTTCCGAGAGCCCCTTGAGGGTTCGCTCCCCCCGTTCGACGAAGCTGAAACCGGTTGCGCGGCTACCGACCAGGGATGCCACCAGCGCATGGGCCAGGGTGCGACCGTCTCCGGCGGCATCGCACAGCCGTGCGGCTTCGACCACCGGGGTGCCGAACCAGTCGCCGTCCTCCTCGAGCACCTCTCCGACGCTGACGCCCACCCTCAGCTCGAGCGGGTCCTCAGGGTCGAAACCCTGTGCGATCGAGTGCATCGTCGCCGCACATTCAAGAGCGCTCACCGTGCTGCGCTGGAACACCGCCATGAGACCGTCACCGAGTGTCTTGACGACCAATCCGTCGGAGGTGCTCACGGCTCCCTCCAACAGGGCGAACAGGCGCCTGCGGTGGTCATCCGCGCGGACGTCACCGAGCCGCACCTGGCGCGCGGTGGAGCCGACGACATCACAGAACAGCACCGCGACGGTTGCGCTCGGTTCCACGACCCTCCTCGAACAATCGATTCGGGGACGTGACAACCTTACGCCCCAGAGCTCACCGAGTGCCTGAGGTCACATCGGAGGCGAGACCTCGCATCCACCGCCGAGGTGGCTTCCTACCTGATCAGCACCCCCTACCTGATCAGCACCCCGACCGCCTCAGGGCTCGAATGTCGCGTGCGTCACGCCGCCGGCCTGAGTGCCCGACCGTTGAGCGGGTTGGCCGCAAGGGCGCCACTGATGTGGCCCACAGAGTTGCGTATCGACACCTGGGCGGCTCTCACGGTGGCGAGTTCGGCCAGGTTGAGATCGCGCATGCCCAACTCGTGGCGCAACCGGGTCGGCATGAGATCCCGCGTGACCATGTTGAAGGGCAACCAGGCGACCCCCGGGACGAACGGCACCCTGGGGGTCATCAGGGTGGCAGCGATGTCGCGGCTCTCCTCGGTAGGTGACAGTGCGGCCACCCGACGCGCGAAGTACTCCCGGAAACTGCCGTAGTCCTCCGGCACCAGCGCCTCGGGTATTCCGAAGGCATCTGCGAGCCGCTTCGACTCCTCGTAGTAGGCCTCCCGGTCGCGGCTCCGCATCTGGCCGAGATAGCGCCGATCAACCTCGATCACGGTGTCGGTGAGCGTGGCCAACACCCAGAACTGCCGGTCGTGGTCCATCGCCGAGTAGCTCGCGCCGTCGGGCGTGGTGCCCCGTACCTGTTCGTGGATCCTCTCGAGGTGGCTGAGCACCTCGGCGCGGCGCTGCGGTGAACCGAAGGAGATCACCAGCATCGCCTCGAGGGTTCGCTCCAGTCGACCCAGCGGGTCGGTCTTGTAGGTGCTGTAGGAGGCGACACCCGATGCCACCCCCGGGTCACAGACCTGCAGGATCGCTGCCCGAGGTCCGCCCAGGAGCACGAACGACTGACTGTTGAAGCGCCAACTCAACGAATCGCGGCCATAGAGCGCACCTCGCACCGGCGATGCCATCCAGATCCCCCTGATCGGCGCCCGATCCGCTGTCGGGCCTCGACCTGAACGCTACCCGAAGCTGAACAGCGTTCGCTGATCGGTGGGCACCGGTGCCACGGGACACCTCGCCGACCGGGTCGCCGTCCAGGGCGGAGCAGGGCCAGCACCGAGCAGGGCCAGCACCGCCAGGGCCAGCACCGCCGGGACAGCACCGCCAGCGCCAGCGCCGAGCGGGCCTAGGCCGGAGCGAAGGTGATCTCGTAGAGTGTCGGCCACCGCTTCCCGGTCACGTAGTAGCTGTCGGGGTGCTCCGGTCCCAGCCAGGCGATCCCGTTGAGCACGTCGCGGGTCTGCACATCTCGTTGCAGCCCGGCGGACTCGATCGCCTCTGTTGCCGCGGCGGTCACGCTTGAGGCATCCACCACCGACTCCACAACGCCGCAGTCGAGATCGATTCCGAGTATCTCGTCGCTCTGGTAGCGGTTGGCCCACAGGGTGCTGCCGTCCCACTCCAGCTCGTTCAGCTGGTCCGCCGCTCCATCGGCGCGCTCGATCTCCATCATCGCGGCAACCGAGAAATCGTCCGGAGTGCGGAACTGCAACCGGTTCGACCCGTCGCTCATCGTGTAGAAGCCGTCGTCGAGGGTGGTGATGCCCCACCCCTCGCCGTCGTAGTCGAACTCGCCGGTCCGCTCCGGCACGGGGGTCTCACCAGAACCGAGTGACCATTTGAGGGCCAGCCCCGAGGTCCAGGTGAGCTGCACCAGCGATCCGTCATCGGCCATGGTCAGGCCCTCTCCGAACAGGTCCGGGGACAGTGCGGCCGATGACAGCACATCACCGCTGTCCACATCCAGGAGTCGCACCTCCGACTCGCCTCGGAGACCGGTGCTCTCCCAGAGCCGGCCGGAGTCGTCCAGCAGCAACCCCTGGGTGAACGCATCCGGGTCGTGGGGGTGCACCTCGAGGACCTCTGCGACCAGCCGCTCGGGTTGCTCGGGCTCGCACGCTGCATCTGACCGGCCACCATCGCCACCCGAGAACACCAACCACAGAGCTGCCAGGAGCGCACCGATCGAGACGATCACCGATCCGACGAGGAAAACGACGCGGGCCATCAGAGGATTCTGGCCGCCGACCCGACCAGTTCGAGGGAGCTGACCGCTTCGACGTGGTGGGTGTGCGGGAACAGGTCCACCAGTTCGATGCCGCGGAGCCGGTATCCGACCTCGCCGAGCAGTGACAGGTCGCGGGCCATGGCGGCGGCATCGCAGCTCACCAGCACGACCCGATCCGCTCCGGTCGCCGCGACCGCATCCACACCCTGGCGGCGGAGTCCGGTGCGCGACGGATCGGCCACCACCACATCGGCCCGCGAAGGCGTCCACGACTCCACCGAGGTGCGGGTCACCCGGGTCTCGAGGTGCGCGGTGTTCTCACGTGCGTCGGCCGCTGAGGACTTCGAACGCTCCACCAGTTCGGCGTTGGCGGCACCGAGCATCACGGTGAACAATCCGACCCCGCCGTAGAGATCCACCAACCGGTCCCGGGAGAGATCCCGATCCGGTAGTGCCCGCGCGACGGTCGCGGCGAGCGCCTCGGCAGCACGGGGGCCCGACTGGAAGAACGACTCCGCAGATACCCGCAACTGCCGGCCGGCGACCTGTTCGGTGATCCAGACCCTCTCCCCGGAACGGAGGTCGCCCGTGGTCACGACTCGTACTCCGTCAGGAGCACTCCACTGCGCCCGGGACTGCGCCCGGGCAGCCCCACGACGAGGGTCAGAGACGACCGCCAACACCTCACCTGAGTGTTCCGAGGCCCGAAGAACCACCTCCTTGGCGCCCTCGAATCGTCCCTGGTCGATCACCTGCTGCAACAGTGGGTGGGCGGTGAGGCAGGGACCGACCCGCAGGAGTTCGTTGGAACGGGCGCGGCGGAAGCCGAGCGCCCCCGCGGGGTCGACCCCCATGCGAACGGTGGTGCGGTCCCCGACCGGTACCGGATCCGTCGACGACACGATCGGGATCTGCGCCACCTCGTCGCGGTCGAACCCGCCCACGTGTGACAGGGCGTCGAGTACTACCTCGCGGCGCAGCTCGGGCTGGCGCTCGAGTGCCACATGTTGGAGATCGCAGCCACCACAACCGGCCGCTACGAACCCACATGGGGGATCGACCCTCGACGGCGAGCTCTCGATGACCTCCACCACCGGACCCCGCAGCACCTTCTTGGTGGAGCCCTCGAGTTCCACCACGACGCGTTCACCACCGATGCCACCGGTCGCCAGCACCACTCGGCCATCGGAGTCGCGCCCGAGAACCACTCCCCCTGCCACGGGCCTCTCGAGTCGGACCTCGACCCGCGGTTCGGCCTCGGGTCCCTCTACCTCGGGGCCGTCTGAGGGGTCGGGTTCCTCGGAGAGATCGGGTTCTTCGGACAGATGGTCCTGATCAGCCATTCAAGCATCGCCTCGGTAGTGGGAGGGTTCGTGCACAGTCTCGCCCAACACCACCGGTGCACGGCCAACGGCCCCTTTCCGGGGACGTCGGGCCCGCAGCTACGATCGCGCCAACCGCCGACCACGACCTTCGGAGTCGCAAGTGTCCGTTCCTGATGTGCAGATCGCCCCGTCGGTGCTCCCGGCGGATTTCTCCCGCCTCGGAGAAACCGTGGAAGAACTGGAGCAGGCCGGCGCGGACCGCATCCACTGGGATGTGATGGACGGCGTCTTCGTGCCGAACCTCACGATCGGCCCCGACGTGATCCACTCGTGCCGGCCACGGATCGAGATCCCCTTCGAGGCCCACCTGATGGTCATCGATGCCGACGAGCTGGTCCCGCGGTACGTGGAGGCCGGCTGCGACCTCATCCTCGTTCACCAGGAGGCCTGCGTTCACCTGCACCGCACCCTGCAGAACATCCGGGACCTCGGCGTCAGCCCGGGCGTGGTGCTCAATCCCGCCACCCCTGCTTCGACCATCGAGCACGTGATGGACCTGGTCGACCAGGTGCTGGTGATGACGGTGAATCCGGGCTTCGGAGGGCAGGCCTACATCGAGACCATGGAGCACAAGATCCGACAGGTGGCCGAGATGATCGCCACCTCCGGGCGTGACATCGACCTCGAGGTGGACGGAGGACTTGCCGTGCCGACCGTCGCGGCTCCCGCCGAGGCGGGAGCGAACGTGGTCGTGGCGGGCAGTGCGGTGTTCAAGGACCCCGACGGTTTCCACCACGCCATCTCAGCCATACGTGACGCTGCACTCGCAGCGAGGGCCTGACCCCGATCTCCTCGGTCGTGCGGATCCGACACGCGCTCGCGCTGGCGTCCTGCATGGCACTGATCGGCCTCAGCGCGTGCGGGGAGGACCAGGACCCCTGGTGTGACCAGCTCGAGGAGTGGAGCGGTCTCGACACGCTCTCCCAGGCGATCGAATCGGGCGATGCCACCACCGCGGCCGAGGAGCTCGACGGCTTCCAGGAACTCGCCGAATCAGCTCCCGATGAGGTCCGCAACGACATGGAGGCCGTCGCCGACGCCCTGCGCAGCGCCGTCGACATCACTCTCGACAGCGACAGTGCCGACCCCGACGACCTGGAACTGCGGCGCGAGGAGCTCAACGAGCGCCTCGGGAGGCTCGCTGCGGAGTTGCAGTCCATCTCGAGCTTCGCGGAGACGGAGTGCGGCGTGAGGCTCAATCCGTGACACCGGCCGACGTCGCCCCCACACCGCCCGAGCACCACCCACGGCCCCTGCGAGGGTGTTTCGGACGGCTCCACGACGCCAACACGAGGATCCTCAACATCACCGCAGGCGTGCCGACCGATGTTGTCACCGATGTTGTCAATGACAGATCCGAACCTCGGACTGTAATAGGATCGTAATGAACGTCACCTGACGGTGACCTCCATCCATGTGAGGACCTCCCCTGATGAAGACCCGAGCCAAGACCCTGCTCCTGGTGCCAGTGCTGGCATTTCTGCTCGCCGGCTGTGAGGGCGGCGAGTTCGCCCGCTCGATTCAGCTGACCAACCAGTACAGGGAGGCCCACGGGGTGCACGTGGTGCTCAACAACGCCACGCTCCAGGCCAAGGCCCAGAACTGGGCCGAGGTTCTGGCCGCAGAGGGCCGTCTCGTGCACTCCAACCTCGCCGAAGGCGCAGGCGGCGGCTGGCATGCCCTGGGCGAGAACCTCGCCATGGCCAGCTCCATCGATGAAGCACAGCAGTTGTTCGTGAACAGCCCGTCACACCGTCGGACCCTGGTCAGCTCCCGCTACAACCAGGTCGGTGTCGGAGTGGCCACCCGAGGTGGGCGCTACTACGTGGTGCAGGTGTTCGGAGGCTGACCCTCCCCCCACCCGCTGGGCGTGCTCAGCTCATCTCCCCGGCGGGGTTCAGCGCATCTCGCCGCGTCGCACGATCACGTGGTCGATGATCCCGTATTCCTTCGCCTGCGCTGCTGTGAACCAGCGATCCCGGTCGGAGTCGAGGTTGATCTGCTCCTTGGTCTGACCGGTGTGATCCGCGATCCGCTCAGCGAGAAGGTCCTTGATGTACTTGAGCTGTTCGGCCTGGATGGCGATGTCTGCTGCCTGTCCCTGCATTCCGGCCGATGGCTGGTGCATCATGATCCGGGCATGCGGGAGGGCATAGCGCTTGTCCGGAGCCCCTGCACAGAGCAGGAACTGGCCCATCGAGGCGCACAGCCCCATGCAGATGGTCCCCACGTCGGGTGTGACGAACTGCATGGTGTCGTAGATCGCCATGCCCGCGGTCACCGAACCGCCGGGTGAGTTGATGTAGAGGTAGATGTCGCGCTCTGAGTCCTCACCCTCGAGGTAGAGCAACTGCGCGGTCACGAAGTTGGCCACCTCGTCGTTCACCTCGGAACCGAGGAACACGATGCGGTTCTTGAGGAGACGGTTGAAGATGTCCGCGGAAGGTTCCATGCCACTGTGGCTCTGGGCCACGGCCTCTTGGATGGCCCGGGAGACCTCGGTCGGAACGGGCGCACTGGGGTTCGATTCAACAGATGCCATGGCGGACAACGCTATCGCTTCCATCAGCTCCTTCCGCGACGGGTACCGTGGCGCCGTCGCGGACGTGGCGGAACTGGCAGACGCGCCGGGTTTAGGTCCCGGTGCCCTATAGGGCTTGGGGGTTCGAGTCCCCCCGTCCGCACCCTGGTCGGCCCGCCGATCGGCTCCCGGGCCGGTCGGTGGGATCAGATCAGATTCCCGCAGGAACCCAACGCCGATGAGTAGAGGTCGTTGAGCTCGGCGAACCCCTCCGCTGTGGGGTGGATGGTGTCGTAGGTGAGCTCGCTGGTCGGAGGGTCATCGCCGTTGAGCTTCGAAGAGGCGACGCCGTTCCAGTCGATGACCGAAACCCCCTCGGTGCGTTCGGCGTACTTCTCCAGCTCTGCGTTGAACGCCTTGGCCGCCTCCGCCCGGGAGGCTCCATCACTCTGGTTCAGCATGTGCTCGTTGATGTTGACCAGATGGATGCAACGAGCAGAGTCGAACAGAGCCACCTCGGCGCCGAGGGTCTCGATCGCCTTGTCGATGGGACGCTCCTGGAGAACGTCGTTGGTCCCCAGGTTGATGATCACCTGGTCATAGGTGCGGGTCGCCATCAGCTCCGCTTCGGGCATCACGTCGGAGACCGTCTTGCCGAAGTTGCCCGAGATCGTCAGCTCGTAGTCCCCTCCCAGCGTGGAATTGAGATCGGCCTGGTCGAGAGACGTGATCGAATCCCCCAGCACCGCCACGCTGTCACCGGAGTTGTCCGAACAGGACGGGGCGAACAACAACGACACCGCCAGAAAAGCTGTTGCGACCGGGAACCTGAGTCTCATGGCGGCGACGGTACTGTGCGGAGCATCACCGCGAAGCAGCCCGGCCCCACGAATACCCACGATCTGACCACGCCAGCGCTGGTGGTCGAGGGATCCTCCCTGGACGCCAACATCGCAGCGATGGCCCTGGAACGGCCCGCTGGCCGCCTCCGGCCCCACGTGAAGGCCTTCAAGTCGACGCAACTGGCCCGCCACGTGTCCGTTCGTGGGGGTCACCGACACTTCTGTTGCGCCACGCTCGCCGAGATGGAGGGGCTCGCCGCGGCCGGGCTCGGAGAAGACCTGCTGCTGGCCAACGAGACACTCGACGCCGACCGCCTGGGAGCCCTCGTGCGACGCGACGACTGCCGGATCACCGTGGCGGTGGACTCCCCCGAGACCGTGGACGTGGCTTCGTCGGCCGGGGCCGACGTGCTGATCGACGTGGATGTGGGCCTTCCCCGCTGCGGCTGCCTGCCCGCCGACGCAGGGCGCCTGGCGGACCGTGCGCGTCGCGCGGGCCTGAACGTGCGTGGCGTGATGGGCTACGAGGGCCACACGGTGGCCGAGGCCGACCGCGACCAGCGCCGCAGGGCGGTCGACGAATCGATGCGCCTGCTGGCCGGTGCCCGCGATGCGGTCGGCGGTGGGCTCACCTCGGCCGGAGCCACCGGCACCTTCGACATGCACGAGTCGACCGACGAGGTCCAGGCGGGCAGCTATCTGCTCATGGACTCGGCCTATGCCTCGATGGGACTTCCGTTCGCCACGGCGCTCTCGCTGGAGGTGACGGTGATCTCGCGGAGTCCGAAGGGCTGGTGTGTGGTCGACTGCGGACTCAAGTCCCTCGGGATGGACCACGGAAACCCGAGCGTCGAGGGCATGTCGGTGTTCTTCTGCTCCGACGAGCACACCACGCTGCTACCCACCGAGGGCGCCGAGCCACCACCGGTGGGCACCCGACTCCGGGTGACGCCGGCACACGTGGACCCGACGGTCGCCTACCACAGCCTGTTGCACATCACCGACGGGGACGACGTGATCGAGACCTGGCCCGTCGACCTGCGCGGATGGTGAACCGGTGACAGCCGAGCGACGCGGCGACTGACTCGGGCCGCTCGCCACACAGGGCCGCTCGGCACCCAGGGCGTTCCTCAATCGGGGCCGTTCCTCAATCAGGCAGGCGCGCCCAACAGGGCAGCCAAAATCAGGTAGGCGCGCCCAACAGGGCAGCCAACTCCGCCAGGGCCCGCCCCCGATGACTGATGCTGTGCTTCTCACCGGCATCCATCTCACCGAATGTGCGGCCGTCGCCATCGGTGGGTACGAACACGGGGTCGTAGCCGAACCCTCCCTGCCCCCGGGTGGCGGTGGCTATGTGACCCTCCACCGAACCGGACGCCACCACCTCGGCGCCCCCGGGGGTTCGCAGCACCACGACACAACGGAATCGAGCGGCGCGCCGAACGTCGTCGGCCGGCACACCCGACAGCTCCCGCAGGAGCTTGCGGACGTTCTCGGCATCTCCTGCGTCGGGGCCCGCGTAACGGGCTGAATGCACACCCGGCCTGCCGCCGAGGCCGTCCACCTCAAGCCCGGAGTCGTCCGAGAGCGACGCGAGTCCGGTCGCCTCACAGAGGGCCACCGCCTTGAGGCGTGCGTTCCCCTCGAAGTCCTCCGCGTCCTCGTCCACCTCTGGCACCCACTCGGGCCTCGGCTCCAGGATGACCCTCGAAGGCAGCGCCGAGTCCAGCACCGCAGCCAGTTCCCGTGCCTTGGCCGGATTGGCCGAGGCGAGAACGATCCGCTCCGGCAGGTCCACCGCTAGTTCTCCACCGCTGGTTCCCCAGAGCCACTGCTGCGGGATGGCAAGTAGGCCATGTTCGACCGATCAGCGCCCGATCGGCCGCGGCGACACCTCGATCGCCATGTACTCGCGCTGCAGGTCGTGGATCTCCCGGATCCCCTTCTCGGCCAGACCCAGCAGTGAGTCGAGCTCTGCGCGACTGAACGGAGCTCCCTCCGCGGTGCCCTGCACCTCCACGAAGCTGCCGTCGCCGGTCATGACCACGTTCATGTCGGTCTCGGCGGTGGAATCCTCGGAGTAGGGAAGGTCGAGGCGGGCCTCACCGTCGATGACACCGACCGAGATGGCGGCGAGGAGATCGGTGAGCGGATCGCGGTCTATCAATCCGGCCTGCCTGGCGCGCACGAGGGCGTCCGAGAGCGCCAGGTAGGCGCCACAGATGGATGCGGTACGGGTGCCGCCGTCGGCCTGCAGGACATCACAGTCGATGAGCACCTGACGCTCCCCCAGAGCGACCATGTCCGTCACCGAACGCAGTGCTCGGCCGATGAGCCGCTGGATCTCCTGGGTGCGCCCCTTGGGACCCTTGGTCTCCCGGCGGATCCGCTCGGGGGAGGACCCGGGCAGCATCGAGTACTCCGCTGTGACCCAGCCCTTGCCGGAGTTGCGCATCCAGCGCGGCGTGTCCTCGTCGATCATGGCGGTGCACAGCACCTTGGTCTCGCCGAAGGTCACCAGCACCGAACCAGCGGCATAAGCGGTGAAGTCGCGTTCGAAGCTGTGGGGTCGGAGCTCGTCGGTGGCTCGTCCGTCGGGTCGCACGGGGGGTTCTCCTCGGGTATCAGGATCGGTTTTCTGCGGGAGTCAGATCTCCCGCACGAGGCCGCTCGAGGCGACCGTCGCCTCGGCACCATAGGCGGCGCTCGCCTCCTCGGCCGCAGCCAGCGGGTCAGCACCGGGCAACAGGTGAGTCACGATCAGCGAACCGACGCCGGACCGGCGCGCCATGGCGCCCGCCTCGCACGCCGTCATGTGGACTCCCCCACCCGACGCCGCAGAATCCAGCGCCTGAGGGCTTCCCTCGCGAAACGTCGCCTCGCAGATGCCGAGGTCGATGGGCGGACCGCCGAACTCCTCGAAGGACCAGCCCGGGCCGGTATCCGCGCTGTAGGCCAGCCGTCGCTCACCGTCGTCGACACAGAATGCCAGGGTCTCCGGCGGGTGATCGGTACGCGAACACCGCACCGTCAGCGGTCCGACGGTGAACTCCGAACCGTCGCTCACCGTGGACATCTCGAAGGTGGGTGAAACCTGTTCGTGACAGGCGGCGGAGATCAGTTTCACGGTCTCGGCCGTGGTGAACAGCGGCACACCGGAACGATCGAGCACGTACCGCAACGCGTTGCGCAGTACCGGCACCTCGACCCAGTGGTCGGGGTGGGAGTGGCTGATCAGGACCGCGTCCAGGTCTTCGAGGCGAATGTGACGTTGCAGCTCGCCGAGGGTTCCCGGACCGGCGTCCATGAGCACCGAGGTCTCCCCGGACTGCACCAGGTAGCCGCTGCACGGGTTGCCGGGTGCCGCATAGGTGCCCGAGCAACCGAGGACGGTCAGTTTCACGGCATTCCCATCTCGTCGGGCTGGGCCACTGGGTCGGGCAGAATCGCTGGGTCGGACAGGGTCACCTGTCGGGCCTCGCGGAGCTCCGGTCCGAGAAGGTCGCGTCCGAGCTGTTCGAACCGGTTGACGTTGCCGGTGGTAAGGAAGGTGTGTGTGCCCTCCCGGGAACCCGGCCGCACCCCCGAGGGCTGCAGCACCCCGTCGGTGACCAGACGGCGCACCTCGAATGCCGTCTCGTCGGCAGAGGAGACGAGCATCACGTCGGGACCCAGCACATCGGAGATGGTGCGGGCGAGGTACGGATAGTGGGTGCACCCGAGCAACAAGGTGTCCACCTTGGCATCCAGCACGGGCGCCAGAAGCCGTTCTGCCAGAACGTGCACCTCGGCGCTGTCGAAGTCCCCGCGTTCGACGAACTCGACGAACCCGGGACAGGCCACTGCCTCCAACTCCACCTCGGGGCGTTCGGCGCTCCCATCGGCACCCCCACGGCCGGCGAGTACGCGTCCGAGCGCCGACTGGTAGGCACCGGACCCCACCGTTCCGACGGTTCCGATCACGGCCACCCGACCGGTGACAGATGCATCCACCAGCGCCCGCACACCCGGTTCGACGACTCCGACCACCGGCACCGGCACCGATTCGGCGAGTTCGTCCAGCGCCGCCGCGGCTGCGGTGTTGCATGCGACCACGAGGGCCTTGATGTCGTGGTGCGCCACGAGGTGCTCTGCGATTCCGTGCGCGAATCCTGCAACCTCGTCGAGGGACCTGGAACCATAGGGATAGCGGGCCGTGTCCCCGAGATACACGAGATCCTCATCGGGCAGCAGGTCGATCATCGCCCGTGCAACCGTGAGGCCGCCGAAGCCCGAATCGAACATTCCGATCGGCCGCTGGTCCACCTCCGGAGGATACCGCCTGGGGTCTCCCGGCCCGCTGCCGGCCCTCCAACCGCCCCGGTTCAGAAGTAGATGACCTTCTCCGCGTTGGCGGTCGCCTCGTCGAGGTCGAGCGTCCAGGCACCCGTCGAGAGGTATTTCCACCCGTAGTCGGAGATCACGAACACGATCACACCGCGGTCGATCTTCTCCGCGACCTTGCGCGCTCCCGCCAACGCTGCACCCGCCGAGATCCCCGAGAAGATGCCCACATCAGCGAGCATCCGCGTGTGTTCGAGGGATTCGCGGGGACGCACTATGGACTTCCCGTCGAGAAGGTCATAGCCGCCCCATTTGTCGAACACCGGCGGGATGTAGCCGTCCTCGAGCGAGCGCAGGCCCTCGACCTGTTCCCCGGAGGGTGGTTCCACGGCCAGCACCTTCACCTCGGGATTCTGTTCCTTGAGGTACGTACCCACGCCGAGCAGCGTGCCCGAGGTGCCAAGGCCGGCCACGAAGTGGGTGATGTCGGGGACATCGCGCCAGATCTCCGGACCGGTGGTCCTGTAGTGGGCACGCGGGTTGGCCTCATTGCCGTACTGGTAGAGGAACACCCAGTCGGGGTTCTCGTCCGCCAGCTTCTGGGCTCTGCGAACAGCACCGTTGGAGCCCTCCTCACCTGGAGAGGGAATGATCTCGGCTCCGTACACGTCCAGAAGCTGGCGACGCTCGATCGAGACGTTCTCCGGCAACACGATCTTGAGTTCGTAACCCCGGATGCGACAGATCATCGCCATCGCGATCCCGGTGTTGCCCGAGGAGGGTTCGATGATCGTGGCACCGGGCCGGAGCGTGCCGTCGGCCTCCGCCTCGGTGATCATCGACAACGCGATGCGGTCCTTGACCGAACCCGCGGGGTTCTGACCCTCCATCTTGGCGAGGATCCTCACCGACGGGTCGGGACTGAGCCCGGAGACGTCGACCACCGGTGTGTTGCCGATCATGTCGAGAACGCTGTTGTAGACGGTCATGGGTGCCCGATTCGGTTCGGTTGGGGGGTTCGGGGTGGCGGAGCGGAGCGCCGCGATACCTGACCAGTATGGTAGGGATTCAGTGGTCAGTTCGAACCGCGACCCCCTCCTCGTGGATCTGGCCGTCGATGATCCGGAACGACCTGGTCATCGGTGAGTCGTCGCGCAGGGACACGATGAGGTAGTGCCAGCCCGGATCGGGTGCCTGCGCCACATCGGTGGGCGACGGGTAGGGGTCGGTGTGGGTGTGGCTGTGCATGACCCCGATCACCTCGAGCCCCGCGTCCTCGGCGGCGCGGTCCACCCGCAGCATGTCCCTCGGGGACACGGTGTAGAGCTTGGAGCTCGCGGCGACGTTCTCACAGGGATGGAACTCCACCACGACACCGTCGGGGTGACCCACCAGCAGGCCGCAGGCCTCCAGCGGAAAGCCGACGAGGGCATGGGCTGTCATCTCGTCGATGTGCTTCTGGAGAACCGACAGGACTGAACCGTTGGACGACTCTGTGGAATCCGGGGACATGCGAGCAACCTACCCCCGGTACGATCGGCCCCCGGTACGATCTGGCGCCGATGACAGCGCTACCCATTCGAGTGACCCCGACGGAGTTGTTGCACACATGAGCGGATCCTCGAAGGGATCGGGAAACCCCGGCAATTCCCGCGACGCCGACAACAAGACGGTGGCGACGAATCGTCGCGCCCGCCGCGACTACGAACTCGGCGACAGCTTCGAGGCAGGACTCGTGCTCACCGGGAGCGAGGTCAAGTCGCTGCGCGAGGCAACGGTGCAGATCGCGGAGTCCTACGCTCAGATCCAGGACGGTGAAGCCTGGCTCCACGGGTTGCACATAGCGCCCTACTCGCACGCACAGGACCACTCCGGACACGACCCCGAGCGACCCCGCAAGCTGCTCATGCACCGCAACGAGATCGACCGCATCGGTTTCAAGATGCAGACGGATCGCCTCACCCTGGTGCCACTCCGGCTCTACTTCAGCAACGGGCGCGTGAAGGTGGAGCTCGCCACGGGCAAGGGCCGAAAGACGGTGGACAAACGTCACGACCTCGCCAAACGAGAAGCCGAACGCGAGGCCCAACGGGCCATGTCACGCTCACGCCGCTCGGAGTAGCCCGCCGGTCGGGAGTGGCCACCGTTCGCAGCGGGCTCTCGGGTCAACGACGTTGGAGCCGATCGGGACCTGGGCCGATCGGGATCTGGGCCGAACGGCCCAACAGGAGCAGAACGGCCCAATTCGCTAAGGCGCGAAGCCTCGCGCTCCGACACCGGAAGTGATGCCGGCAATCCGCTCCAACCCCCGTCACGGCGCGACCGCGCGATCCGCTCGCCCGCGGCCGACCAGTGCGCTCTGGGCAACTGCTCTGGCCGTGGTCGCCGTGGCGGCACTCGGATGTGAGGTGGCACCGCCCCCGCCGCTGCAGAACAGTGCTCCGGCCCCGAACTCAGGTCTCCGGTCACCCGCGCCGGTCTCATGTCCTCCTTCGTCGATGACCCAGGACGAATCGGAGTTCGCTCCGGAGGCACTCCAGGGCCCCGAGCGTGACCTGACCGCATTCGGAGCCGCCGTCGATGCCCTGTCGGGCACCGGACGTGTCGACATCACCACCGAGGAGAACGGCCGGCCACAGTTCTCGAGCGTCGGGGTGTGGGACCTGCAGTCGAGCCTCGACGCCGAGGCCGATCCGGTCATCGCCATCGAGGCGTCCGCGCAGGTATCGGCCACCGGGGATCAGGCATCGCCGGCTCCGGGAACGGCCGGCACGGTCACCAATGATCCCCTGTACGACCAGCAGTGGTCGGACCGATCGGTTCCCTACTCTCCGGCATGGGCGTGCACCCAGGGTTCAGGGATCGACATCGCGGTGGTCGACACCGGGGTCGATCGCTCGCATCCGGACCTCGCAGCACACACCACCACGGGCGCTGGCGCACTCGGGGGCTCCGGAACGGTGTCCCCGGGAACTGGTGGCATCGACCCCCACGGTCACGGGACCCACGTGGCGGGTATCGCCGCAGCCAGCGCCGGCAACGGCCTCGGCATCGCGGGTGTGGCTCCGATGGCCACCATCATCCCCGTGCGGGTGCTCGGAGAAACGGGCTCCGGCTGGAACATCGACGTGGCAGCGGGAATCACCTGGGCGGTGGACTCCGGCGCCGAGGTGGTGAACCTCTCACTCGGCAGCACCTGGCGGAGCTCGGCGGTCTCGAACGCGATCGCATATGCGGTGTCGCGCGGTGTGGTGGTCGTCGCTGCTGCCGGCAATGACGGACCGTCCGGGGCCAAGCACTACCCGGGGGCCGACGCGAATTCGATCGCGGTGGGTTCGGTCGACGAGAACCTCCAGATCTCCTACTTCTCCACCCATGGTGACTACGTGGACGTGAGCGCTCCGGGTTCGGCGATCCTCTCGACGTACCTGAACGGGTCCTACGCCACGCTCTCGGGGACCTCCATGGCAACCCCCTATGTCAGCGGGGTGGTCGCGCTGATGCTCGGCACCCATCCGACGCTCGGTCCCGCCCAGATCAGGGCTCGGCTGACGAGCACCGCCGATGATGCCGGCCCGAACGGTCCGGACCAGGCCTTCGGCTACGGAATCGTCGACCCCGTCCGTGCCATCGGGAACTGAATCCGCCCCTGGGCGGGTTTCGATGCGCCCGGTCCCGACAGCGGGCAATACTTGACCATGGCTCATGACCTTTTGATCAGAGGCGGACTGCTCGTGGACGGATCCGGCGCACCGCCGGTGCGAGCTGACGTGGCCGTCGACGGAGACACGATCAGCGCCGTGGGTGACCTCTCGGGCGCCGAGGCGACCAGGGTGATCGATGCCGAAGGCCTGGTGGTGACACCCGGGTTCGTCGACATCCACACCCACTACGACGGGCAGGCCACCTGGGATCCCGAGGTGAGCCCGTCGGGTTGGCACGGGGTGACCACCATCGTGATGGGCAACTGTGGAGTCGGGTTCGCTCCGGCCTCTGCGGAGCGACGCGACTGGCTGATCCAGCTGATGGAGGGAGTGGAGGACATTCCCGGATCCGCCCTCGAGGAGGGCATGACCTGGAACTGGGAGAGCTTCCCGGAGTACCTGGACGAACTCGAACGCCTGCCGAGGGTGATGGACGTGGCGGCACAGATACCCCACGGAGCCCTCAGGGCCTACGTGATGGGTGAACGCGGCGCCGCCAACACCGAGGCCACGGCGGACGACATCGCGGAGATGTCGAAGCTGACCGAGGAGGCACTCGTGGCCGGCGCGGTGGGCTTCTCCACCACGCGCACCCTTCTGCACCGTGCGAAGGACGGAGAGTTGGCAGCCGGCACCACCGCCCATGCCGACGAGCTGATCGGCATAGGCGAGGCCCTCGGCCGTGCCGGGACCGGCGTGTTCGAGGTTGCGAGCGACCTGTTCGACCTCGACGGCGAGTTCGCCTGGATGACCGAGGTGTCGCGCCGGTCGGGTCGCCCGGTCAGTTTCGGTTGCCTCCAGAACGACATCCAGCCGGAGCAGTGGCGCGAGTACCTGGCCCGGACCGACGAGGCGAACGCCCGGGGCGCCACGATCATCCCGCAGGTGGCAGGCCGGCCCGCCTGTCTGCTGTTCGGATGGGGCTCGACGATCCATCCGTTCGTCACCCACACGGCCTACCGCGAGATAGCGGACCTTCCGTTGCCCGAACGGGTCGAGCGACTGCGCACGCCGGAGGTCCGCGAGGCGATCCTGTCGGAGAAGATCGACCGAGACGGTTTCATCGGCATGGTGCTCACCGGGTTCGACAAGCTGTTCCCCCTGGGTGACCCACCGGACTACGAGCCGGCACCCGAAGCGAGCGTCGGGGCGATCGCCGCGAGGGAAGGGCGATCTCCCGAAGAGGTCGCCTACGACATGATGCTCCAGCGCGACGGCACCGAACTGCTCTACTTCCCCGTCCTCGGCTACAGCTACGGCGACTTCGACGCCATCGGCGAGATGCTCCGCCGGCCGGGCACCGTGCTCGGCCTCGGCGACGGTGGCGCGCACTGCGGGGTGCTCTGCGATGCGAGCCTCCCCACGTACATGCTCAGCCACTGGGTCCGGGACCGGAGCCGGGGCGACCGCCTCGCACTCGAAGAAGCGGTCGCGCTGCAGACCCGCCGCACCGCGGAGCTCTACGGGTTCCTCGATCGCGGACTGGTCGCTGAGGGCTACCGGGCGGACCTCAACGTGATCGACCTGGAGTCGTTGTCGATCGCACCCCCCGAGATGGTGTTCGATCTGCCCGCAGGCGGCAGGCGCCTCATCCAACGGGCATCGGGCTACGCGGCGACGATCTGCGCAGGAGTACCCGTTCGGATCGACGATCAACCAACCGGCGAGACCCCCGGCCGGTTGATCCGGGGTTCCCGCCAGGACCCGACAGGACAGGGCTGAACCCACACCGTCACCGGCCAGTCACCTGCTCGCGGGCGACGGCGTTCAACACAGCAGGTTGAGGACCAACTTGTCGGGCTTCGACTGGGCCGAGATCGGCGACACCGATCCGTGCAGTGACACCTTGGCCCCGGTCGCGGGGTCGAGCAGCTCGACGATCCGGGACAGACCCATCTTGCGGACGGTGACCTCGGTGGAGGCACGGTCGAAGCGGGCCACCTCGCTCGGCAGGTCGGAACGCTCGCTGTTGAGCACGTGCACAGCGGAGGTGGTCACCGCAACCACCAGGCGCACCGAAACCCCCTTGGCCTCTGCGGCCGCTTCGACGGCTATTCGACTACCCACCGCAGCGGCGAGCGCCCCGTCCCCTCCTCCCCCGCCGGCCAGGTCGGACGCGACCCCACCCACGAATGCGCCCGCTGTCTGGGCCAGCAGCAGCTCCGCCAGTGAGAACACTCCCGCCGCGAGCACGTTGCGGTCGACCACATCGGCCAGTTCCGCGAGCATCCGCTCGGCCTCTGCGACCAGTTCGGTTTCGTTGCCGTTGCGACTCATGAGTCCTCCGCCCGCCCGGGTCGGCGGCCACCTGCTGGTGGGGATCCTGGCCGGTGGGTCCGGCGCGTTTCCACGGTATCGGTGACCTGCGCCGAAACGGCTGGATCGGCGGTTCGATCCCATTGCCACAGATGGCCACCCGGGCGCCTCACCACTCCTGCCTGCTGGCCCGGGACGGGGCCTGCACCGGGACCCGATCAGCGGGAATCGCGCTGTCGGGAGACATACTGAGTTGGTGAATGACCAGCCGTTGTGGGATCGAGTGTTCGCCGAGTTCGCAGACCGGCGAGCGGAGTTCTCCGACTTCGTCTGGGAACCGGACGCCCTCGTGCAGCACGACCCCCACGGTCGACACGTGGGCGAGGCCGAGACGCTGTTCGCGGTCTCGAACGGCTTCATCGGAGTGCGCGGGTCCCTCGAGGAGGACGAGCCGAGCTACGAGCGGGCGACCCTGCTGAACGGATTCCACGAGACGTGGCCGATCGTCTACGGCGAGGCGGCATATGGGTTCGCGAAGACCGGCCAGACCATCGTGGGAGTGCCCGACGCCACGTTGATGAAGCTCTATGTGGACGACGAGCCGTTCCGCATGGACCGGGTCGTGGTGAGACGCTGCGAGAGACGCCTGGACTGGCGGCGGGGAATCGTGCGCCGAGAGGTCGAGTGGGAGACCCCCGACGGGCGTTCACTCGCGTTGCGCACCAGACGGTTCGTGTCGCTCGAACACCGACACGTGGTGGTGTTCGACTACGAGGTGGAAATGCTGGATGCCTCGGGAACCCTCACGATCAGCTCCGAGCTGGCGGTTCCCTCCCCCCGCCGGGATTCCGGCGAGGAGGTCGACCCGCGGCGGGCCAGGAGCCACGAAGGTGTGCTGGTGCCGGTGGCGCACTCGGCGCAGGGCGACCGCGCGATGTTGACCCTCGCCACCCGGCGCTCGGCCATGACCGTGGCCTGCGGGATGCACCATCTGGTCCAGGACGGATCCGGCCTCGAGTCATCCACCACCGCCGGGGAAACGATGGCCCGCACGGTGGCCATCGTCGACGCCCAACCCGAGGAGCCGGTGCGCCTGCGCAAGTTCGTCGCCTACCACTCCTCTGCCCGTACCGGTGCCGAGGAGCTCGGCTTCAGGGTGGAACAGACGCTCGACCGCGCCCTGCACGTCGGGATCGAAGAGCTTGGAAGGCACCAGGAAGAGAGGATGCAGCGCTACTGGCAGATCGCCGACATCCAGATCGAGGGTTCTGACGACGCACAGTCGATGGTCCGCTTCAACCTGTTCCAGTTGCACCAGAACACCGTGCGCGCAGACGGGTTCGGCTTCCCGGCGAAGGGCCTCACGGGCACCGGCTACGAGGGCCAGTACTTCTGGGATTCAGACATCTACGTGGTGCCCCACCTCGCCTACACACAGCCCCAGCTGGCGCGGAACTTCATCGGATTCCGAGCCGGGATGCTCGGCTTCGCGCGCAACCGTGCCAAGGAGGTCGGCCACGACGGCGCGCTGTACCCGTGGCGCACGATCAACGGCGAAGAGGCTTCTGCGTACTACGCGGCCGGTACCGCCCAGTACCACATAAACGCCGACGTGGTCTGGGCCATGCGCAAGTACGTGCGGGCCACGGGCGACCTGGACGTGGTCGCCGATCCCGGTCTCGAGATCCTCATCGAGACAGCTCGCTTCTGGGTCGACCTCGGCTTCTTCAGCGAACGCATGGGCGGCGAGTTCGTGATCAACGGAGTGACCGGGCCCGACGAGTACACCACGGTGGTCGACAACAACCTCTACACCAACCTCATGGCGCGCGAGAACCTGCTCAGCGCGGTCGAGGCCGCCGAATGGATGCGGGCACGTCGCCCCGGGGACTACCAACGCATCGCCCACAAGACCGGCCTGAGAGAGGAGGAGACCGGCGTGTGGCGCCGTGCCGGTGAGCTGATGCACGTCCCCTGGGACGATCAGAAGCGCCTCTACCTGCAGGACGATGCGTTCCTGAAACGTGAGATGTGGAACTTCGCGGACACGCCCGAAGAGAACTACCCGCTGCTGTTGAACTACCACCCACTAGAGATCTACCGCCACCAGGTGATCAAGCAGGCGGACGTGGTGATGGCCACGTTCCTGCTGGGCGACTGGTTCTCACAGGACGAGAAGCGTCGCGTGTTCGAGTACTTCGACCCGATCACCACCGGTGACTCATCCCTGTCGGCCTCGGTGCAGTCGGTGATGGCGACCGAACTCGGGCTGGCCCAGAACGGTGTGGAGTACTTCGTGCAGTCCGCGCTGGTGGACCTGCTCGATCTCTCGGGCAATGTGAGCGACGGCATCCACCTCGCTGCCTGCGGTGGCACATGGCAGGCGATGGTGAACGGATTCGGCGGGTTCCGCGACCACGGTGGAGACCTCAGGTTCCAGCCGGTGATCCCTTCGGGTTGGGAGAGCTTCACCTTCAGGATCCTCCATCACGACCACGTGATACAGGTGCGCACCGGCCACGACCAGGTCGTCTACAGCCTCGTCGAGGGAACCCGGGCGGTGGTGCACCACTGGGACGAACAGATCGTCCTCACCGAGGGGTCCACCGAGACCCGCCGGAACCCCCGGCGCGAGGAGCTCCCCCGGCTGGCCAGGGCCGCAGAGCGGCCCATGGCGGAACACCGCGGCGAATCGCACGACGCGACCCACTGGGACAACGACGGCCCGGCAATGCCGTTCACGTGAGCGAGCCGTTCACGTGAGCGAGCCCGTCACATGAGCGAGCCCGTCAGGTGAACCAGCGTTCGCTGGGCTGTCAGCCGGCGTAGACGTCGCGTCGTCGGATGGCGACGAAGCCGGCCAGGGCGAGGACCACCGCGATACCGGCCAGGATCAACAAGGGTGCGGCATCGAAGCCCGCCGCGGGCATGGCCGGAACGTGTTCGATCGGCGATGTGTCACGCGCCCACTGCGGGATTTTGAACACCTCGCCGAAGACGCCCACCACGACCGTCCAGGCCAGCGCGGCCCAGGCCAGCATCGCGAACCTCGGCAGCTGGGCCCAGAGCAGGAAGGCGAAGGTGGCCAGCACGGCGATGGCCGGAACGAAGGCCAACATGGCTCCGACCATCTGACCGACCAGTTCTCCGTCGCCGGTGGACGCGGCGGCACCGACACCGAGACCGATGCCGCCGAGGCCGGTGACGAGGACCAGGCCCGCCAGGGCGACCAGGAGGTGACTCGACGCCCAGGAGACCCGGGACACCGGAGCCGCCAACAGCGATTCGACCCGGCCCTGCACCTCCTCACCGTTCAGGCGCAGAACGGCGCTGATCGCAAAGCCCGTGGCCAACAGGGCAACGATCGTGGCCGCCGATGCGAGGAAGGCCTCGGTGATCGACGCACCGCCCGCCTGGGCGAAGAAGGCCTCCAGGTCAGGGTTGTCGGCAACCATCTTCTCGGCCTCGTTGGCTATCGCGCCGTAGAACACCCCGAACAGCGCGACGCCGATGCACCATCCGAATATCGCTCCTCGTTGCAGCCGGACCGCCAATCCGAGAACCGATGACAACCAGGGGGTGGCCGCCTCGCGACCCGCACGTTGGGGAAGCATCCCGGCGCCGAAGTCGCGGTGTGCGGCGAGAGCCGTCGCCGAAGCCGTTAGTGCAACCGTTGCGGTCACGGGGATCACCAGCACCCACCAGCGCTCGTCGGCGAAGGCCCGGATCGCCTGGCCCCAGCCGATGGGCGAGAGCCAGCTCATTCCGTTCCCGGTCACATCGCCCACAGCCCGCAGCCCGAAGGACAGTCCGAGCGCCGCCATCGCCAGACCGGTCGAGGTTCTGCCGGTGGAGGCGATCTGGGCACACACGAGGGTGACCGACGCGAACACCATTCCCGAGGCGACCAAGGCACACGCGAACGCTGCGGTGCCCTGCACCTCGAACCCCAGTGCCAGCAGACCCACCGTCACCGCCGTCGCGGCGGCGAGGTTCGCCACGAGGGCTCCGGCCATCGTCGAGGCTCCCGCAGCGTGGCGACCGACGATGGAGGAACGCAGCAACTCGGCGCGGTCGGTCTCCTCCTCGGCGCGGGTGTGGCGAGTGACCAGGAAGATGCTCATGATCCCGACCAGGATGATCGTCCACATCGAGGTCTCGTTCATCAGGACCGAACCCAGGCTCGGATTCGAATCGAGGCCGTATCCCGGCCCGGCCTGAACGACGACCGCGGCGTTGCCGTCCACCAGCGCGGCGTAGCCGTCGCGGTCTGCCTGGGTCGGGTAGAGCCCATCGATGCTCACCGCTGATACGAGCACCAGGCCCGCCACCGCAGCGATCCAGATCAACAACTGGATCCGGTCGCGCCGCAACACGAGCCGCAGCAGATCCACCCAACCGGTGAAGGTGCCCAGGGTGCGGTCTCCCCCGGTGCCCCCGTAGGTCGATTCGGCTCGGTCCCCCAGCGCCACGACCCCGGCATCGCCCGGAGATGCGGTGGTCACGCCGTCTCCGCGGCAGGTGCCGCAGTGGCGCCGGAGCCCACCTGGTCCTGCGGGGGGAGGTCGTCACCGTAGTGGCGCAGGAAGAGCTCCTCGAGAGTCGGCGGTTGGCTCACGAGGGACTCGACACCGAACCCTGCGAGGTGGGCCAGGGTCTCGCCGAGTTGGGCCGTGTCGACCTCGAAGACGAGTCGTTCTCCCTCCATCGCGAGATCGTGGATCCAGGGCATCGAATCCAGACCGCTGACCCGGTCGCGCGTCGTCACCTCGATCGAGGTCCGGGTCATGTGACGCAACTCGGTCAGGGTGCCGCTCTCGACAGCTGCACCCTTGCGGATGATGGTGACCCGGTCGCAGAGCTTCTCCACCTCGGCGAGGATGTGGCTCGAGAGCAGCACCGTGCGCCCCAGGCCCTTGGCCTCGAGGATCAGGTCCTGGAAGACCGACTCCATGAGCGGGTCGAGTCCCGAGGTGGGTTCGTCCAGGAGCAGCAGTTCAGCATCCGACGCGAGCGCGGCAACCAGTGCAACCTTCTGACGGTTGCCCTTGGAATACGTCCGGGCCTTCTTGGTCGGATCGAGGTCCAGCCGCTCCAATAGTTCCGCCCGGCGGGTCGGATCGAGTCCGCCGCGCAGACGTGCCAACAGGTCGATCACCTCACCACCGGAGAGGTTCCGCCACAGGTTGACATCACCGGGCACGTAGGCGAGCCGACGGTGGAGTTCGACTGCGTCGTGCCAGGGATCCAGGCCCAGCACGCGGGCGTCTCCGGCATCCGCTCGCAGCAGTCCGAGCAGCGTACGGATGGTCACCGACTTGCCCGATCCGTTCGGACCGAGAAAGCCGTGGACCTCGCCGCTCACGACCTCGAGGTCCAGGCCGTCGAGGGCGACGGTCGAACCGAAGGTCTTGCGGAGGCCGTTGACTTCGATCGCGTGGGTCATCGTCGCCGACGATAGTTCGACCACCTCTGCCGACCCGGTTGTGGAAGACTTCGGGGAGCCGGAGGGGTCGGCACGTCAGGGGGACGCAGATGACCATCCAGGAAGACCGAACCGCTGCAACCGTCGACGGAGCCGGATCGGATCCGACCACCGAGGCGCTCCACGACAGTTCGCTGCGGTGGGACGTTCCCACCCCCACCACGACGGTGTTCGATTGGGACTACACCAACGGACGCGACCACCTTCTGCGCCTCTACGACAAGGGCACCCGCAAGCAGTGGGTCTCGAGCGACCGCATCGACTGGGACCACGAGATCGACCCCATGAATCCCCTGGGCGTTCCCGACGACGTGATCCCCATCGCCGATGCACCCATCTGGCAGCGCCTCAGCGAGGAACAAAAGGGCGAGGTGCGACACCACATGGTGGCCTGGCAGTTCAGCCAGTTCATGCACGGAGAGCAGGGCGCTCTGGTCTGCAGCTCGAAGATCGTCAACACCGTGCCCCAGATCGATTCGAAGTTCTACGCGGCGACCCAGGTGGTGGACGAGGCCCGCCATGTGGAGACCTACAGCCGGTTCCTGCACGAGAAGGTCAAGCTGACCTACCCCCTGAACCCCAATCTGAAGGTGCTGTTGGACCAGGGGCTGTCCGACAGCCGTTGGGACTTCACCTACCTTGCGATGCAGGTGCTCATCGAAGGTCTCGCCCTGGCAGCGTTCGGCACCATCCGCATGCTGGCGACCGACCCGTTGGCCAAGGCGGTGAACACCTATGTGATGCAGGACGAGGCACGTCACGTGATGTTCGGTCGCCTGGCGCTGCGCGACTACTACCCCGAGCTCACCGATGCCGAGCGCGACGAGCGCGAGGAGTTCGTCGTGGAGGCCTGCTACCGGATGCGCGACCGATTCCTGGCCGAGGAACTGTGGGAGCGCCTCGGACTACCGGCATCGGAGACCCTCGAACACGTCAAGACCTCGGAAACCCAGATCATGTTCCGCGGGCTGCTCTTCCAACGGATCGTTCCGGTGTTGCGCGACATCGGGTTGTTCGGCGACAAGGTACGCGCCGCTTTCACCGACATGGGAGTCATGGGCTACCAGGACACCGACGTGGAGGAACTCATGGCCGAGGACGAAGCCATGGCCGAGGAGCTGGACCGCCAACGAGCCGAGGCCCACGTCGAGGGCGTCGCAGCCGCCGGCGACCAGGCCTGAGCCCGGGGCAACCTCGGTCAGTCGTCCACCCAGGGCGCGGATGCGAGATCGAACTGCATCATCGAGGCCGACTGGCTCACCGTGGCCGCCAACTCACCCGCCTCGCTCCAGATGTGCGCCGTGCCGTGTCCGTAGCCACCGGTGGCCATGTGGGGGCGAAGGTCGATCAACACCCACTCCGTCGGCTCGAAGGAACCCACCCGTATCGAGTTGTCGAGGCTGATCCCACCGGCGACCACCCCCAGGCCGTGGGCCACCGACAGCGGGACCATGTCGCCCACGAACGCCGCCATCGCAGCGGTTATCGGAATTCCGTCCTTGCGGCGCACCCAGCAACAGAAGCGGCCGGGGCCGGGGTCGGGGTGCTGCAGGATGTCGGGGACCGCGAACTGGAGCACCTCACTGAACCCAACACCCTCGGGCATCGGTGGTAGATCGGTGATCCCCGCGTTGTTGGCCATCGCCACGAAGGGACTCCGCACCGCCGAGGAGCCGGCCGGTGATGCCACCTCGGGCATCGACTCGAACGTTCCGGTGAGTCCGTCGGGCTTGGGTGTGGCAGTGGCGCCGAGCGAGGCGAACATGGTGTTGCCGTTCGAATCGGATCCGGTCACACGCACCTGTGAGGTCCGATGACCTGCAGCGAGTACCTCCGGGTACACCGAGATCCGGGCCCCTCCCGGCGCCGTCGCCACGAACTGCGTGGTCATCCACACCGCAGGCCGACCGGTCAGCATCTCGGCGACGGCCATCGACACCGCTATGGCAGTGCCGCCGTAGAGCTGGCCGTCCAGGCGGGCAAGGTGATTGCGGACCTCGAAGGCGAAGTCGCCCGCATCGGTGGCCTCGAGACCGAGAAATTCTGCATCAGGGTGCATCGGGGCACGGTAGCCGGTGCCCTCCCGGCCACCGTCGGAACAAGGGTGTGACACCTGGCCCGAGGCCGGGGACAGTCGCGCCGGAGGGGTGGCAGCGGGGCCGGTGCTCGATACTCTTCTGGCCATGACCCGCAGCACGAGGGCAGTCGCGGCCCTGGTTGCGGCGCTCCTGTGCCTGTCCGCATGTTCCGATGGTGACACCACCGGAAGTGCGCCCGAAGCGAGCGCTCCAGGTGTCGGCACCGGTGATGGTTCGGTCGGATTCGACCGCCCGGCGTGCGACGAGGAGTCACTCGGTACCGACGGCGACATCGAGTTCACAACGGCCCGTTACGTGGTCGACGGTGCGCTCGGCGAGGTCTGCTTCGGTGGGGACGACCCTGCTCTCACCTCGGCGTGGGAGGACCTGAGCACGATCACGCCGCCCGAACAGCTCGATCAACTCGCACTGTTCGGTGGATTCGCCTCGGCCGAGGACGGACAGGACGAGACCCTGGCGTTCGTGAACGTGCTGACAGATGACGGTGAGTTCTTCCAGATGTCGGTGAATCTCGGTGCGTTCGACGCCGATCCCGACGAAGCCACTCTCACCATGGCCCACGAGTTCAGCCATGTGTTCACCCAGGCTCCCGGACAACTCGACCGAACGGTTGTGGATCCCGAGGACTGCGGGACCTACTTCAACGGCGAAGGGTGCTACCTGCCCGACTCGCTGATGGCCCGCTGGGTGGCTGATTTCTGGGATCCGAGCGAGCTCGCATCCATCGATCCAATGGATGAGCCGGGAGTGGAGGACGGGGCTGGGCGTTGCGCCGATGACCCGGGCTTCTTCGGCTCCTACGCGGCCACCACACCCGAGGAGGACTTCGCTGAGGCGTTCAGCGCCTACGTGTTCCGACTGGCACCGGAGAACCAGGAGCAGCAGGTGAGGTTGGACTGGTTCGCTGCAGAGTCAACGATGGCCGAGTACCGCGAACGGGCCACCGCTGCCGGCATCGGCCCGCTCGAGAACAACTTCGACCTCTGCGGGGTCTGAGCTGCGCTGCCACACAGCTGCCCGGCCGTGCGCCGTGGCCGAAGCCGGGCGGTCATCTCAGCGGTAGTGACCCGAAGACCTCGGTGCGTAGCATCGGGTGATGGCGAAACCCACCGGCGAGATCGGCCCAGAGGAGATCAACTCCGCAGTACGCGAGGCGTTCGCCGGTGCCCCCGGAGCACTCTGCACCGCGGTGGGCAGGGACTTCGCCGTGGTACAGCTCGACGTGGTCCCGTCGATGGCACGTCCGGGAAGGGCCGTGTCGGGGCCGTCACAGTTCTCCATCGCGGACGCAGCACTCTGGTTCCTGACCTTCGGCGTCATCGGACGGGTCGAGCTGATGGCCGTGACCTCACACCTGGACATCAGTTTCCTGCGACCGGCGGCGGGCGAGACCCTCTCGGCGAGGGCAGAACTCCTGAGTGCGGGAAGCCGCAACATCGTCGGGTCGGTGAAGGTGTGGTGTGACGATCGCGAGGACGCCCCGTGCTCGGTCGCCAAGGGCACCTACGTACTTCCTCGCACCTGACGGAGCCGAACACGGAGGGCGAACACGGAGAACGAACACGGTGCTGTGTTCGGGCCGTGCTCGGCTAGTTGTTGTGCCCTGGGACGTTGTTGACATCCGTATGTGAGTGAGCCCCCTGGGCGAGTGTGGAGCTGTCGAGGCAACACACAAGTCCAGGAGGGCTCGAATGCACCGTAACGCTCCTCTCACGCCGGAGGGTCGGCTCCGGCTCTGTCGCCGCATCGAGGACGGCTGGTCGATCGCTGCTGCGGCGGAGTCAATGAACATCTCCCGCCAAACCGCCCACAAGTGGTGGGGTCGCTACTGCGAGGAGGGCGAGGCTGGTCTGGTGGATCGGTCGAGCCGGCCTTACTCGTGTCCGCACCAGACCCCGTCCCGTGTCGAGCGGCGAATCGTCGCCCTGCGTCAGTCGCGCAAGCTGGGCCCAGCCCGCCTCGCTGGCATCGTCGGGGTCCCGGCGTCGACGGTGCATCGGGTGCTGGTGCGCCACGGCGTGAACCGGCTGCGGTGGATGGACCGCCCCACCGGTCAGGTGGTCCGCCGAATCGAGACCGACCATTGCGGCCAGCTGGTCCACATCGACGTGAAGAAGCTAGCCAGGGTTCCCGACGGCGGCGGGCATCGCAAGCTCGGCCGAACCACCGAGACCAAACAGCGGTCTCACAAATCGCGCGGCGGCTACACCCACATTCACACCGCCATCGACGCCTACTCGAGGCTCGCCTACAGCGAGTTCGCTGGCACCGAGAACACCGACAACTGCGTCGCCTTCTTGGATCGTGCCCTCGCCTGGTTCGCCACCCAAGGCATCACCGTCGAGCGGATCCTCACCGACAACGGCAACGGCTACCGCTCCACCAGATGGCGCGACCGCTGCGCCGAACTCGGCATCAAACACTCCCGAACCAAGCCCTACCACCCGGCCACCAACGGGAAGGTCGAGCGGTTCAACCGGACCCTCGCCGACGAGTGGGCCTACGCCCGCCTCTGGAAATCAGAACGCAGCCGCGCCCGAGGCCTTGACCGCTTCCTCCACCGCTACAACCATCACCGACACCACACCGCCATCGGCGGCCCACCCATCACCCGCGTCAACAACCAAGCAGGACAACACAGCTAGTCGCGCCGGGCGCGCACCGCTGGCATCCATCGGGGCCCGGCGGTGGCATCGATGCGCGCCACGAACGCTTCGTGGTAGCGCTCGAGCAACACACAGAACCCTTCGGTCGCCTCTCGGCCGACCGCCTCCCACGCGGGTGCGGTGAGTGCATTCGTTCGGGCTTCCAGGTCGCGCCGGAAGAGCCTTCCGCGCTCATTGACGGAGCCACCGGTTGCCAGTCCCTTGGCCTCGAGCCGCGCCCAGCCGGACTCGATCTGTTCATCACCGTTGCCGCGGCTCCGGGCGATCCATTCCTCGCTGCCGTACTCCGCCATGTCGACCATGACCGAGTGCAGCAGGCCCACCTCGACGTCATCCAGATCCTCGGCGGCGCAGAGCAGCCAGTGATTGTCACCACGGAGTTCCCGCAGGCAGTTGGCCGCCAACCAGGCAGACAGTGCGGGGTCCATCTCGGGATTCCGGGGCCGGGACCGGTGCGCGGCGAACATCGGGCGGGCTCCGTGGTGGGCCGACTCCACGCCGCGCCACAGATCGTCTGCGTACCGGCCGAGTTCGGCGGTGAGGCCGGGGGCGATGTCCTCCAGTCCGGGAAGCACAGCCGCGTCCCTCACGGCGAGGATCGACCCGCAGTCGGTCACACCCCGGTAGAGATCCATGACCGCTGTGATCACCTCGGGCCTTATCGAGTACGTCGCGGCGGCGGCCACCGCCGCAGGGACGTCACCCAGTGGGGCGAGCCGCCACGCCACGACCCATCCGGTGCCTCCGGGCACCCCGAGCGATTCGTAGGCAGCCACCGCGTCGGGGTCCCACATCAACCAGCCGACGAGGTCGTGGCAGGCGGCTCCTGCCCGCGCCGTCAATGGGTGGGTCGGGTCCATCGTGGGGAGACTATCGCCGGGATCCGGGCCGTCGGGGCTGCGTCAGGTGCTCTGCTGACAGGAGAGGCCCTGCTGATCGCGAGAGACCCGCTGACCGAGGACCCGGCCAAGGACACCCTTCAGAGACGCACGCCGGTGACGCAGACCGCAGAACCGGGGAAGGTCCACGGGTCTCGACGGGTTGTTGCACCCGTGACCATCTACTGGGGCCCACGCTGATCGTCATCGTCGGCGCGGGAGCGGCGGGACTCGCTGTGGCGCGCCAACTCCAGCGACGCTCTCTCGATTCGGTCGTGCTCGAACAGGCGAGCACCGGTCACGTCTGGGCCGAGCACTACGACGGCCTGCGGCTCCACACCCTCAAGGCGGTGTCTGCGCTGCCGTGTCTCGGGATGCCCGACCGGTTGCCTGACTTCCCCTCCGGTCCACAGGTGCGCGACTACCTGGTGGAGTACCGCCGGCACTTCGACATCGAGGTCCGCGAAGGGGTCCGGGTCCACTCGGCACAGCGGGACGACCGGACCTGGCTCCTGCGCACGGATGCCGGCGACCTCCGAACCCCGGTGCTCGTAGCAGCGACAGGGATCTGGAGCCGGCCCGTCCGACCCGACATCCCGGGATTGTCCCGTTTCCCGGGCCAGGTGGTGCACTCCGCGGACTACCGCAACCCCGCACCGTTCGCGGGTCGGCGGGTGCTCGTCATCGGCGCGGGGAACTCCGGCTGTGAGATCTCGGCCGGACTCGGCGGGGTCGCCGGCTCTGTGAGTCTGTCGGTGCGCAGCAACGTGCTGTTCGTTCCCCGGCCGGACTCGGCGGTCCGCTCGAGGGTGGGCGCATCGGTGCTCCGCCTCGCTCCTCGTCGTGTCGCCAGCTGGCTCGTCGACCGGGTCCGCCATGACCACACCGACATCGGACTGCCGCCGCCCGCGCGACACAGCGCTGAGAACTACCCGGTCGTCGGCGATGAGCTGCCCGATGCGGTGCGCACCGGCAAGGTCGAGATCGTCGGTGGAGTCCGGGCCTTCGACGGCGACGAGGTCCGCTACGACGACGGCTCCTCCGCCCGGATCGACGACGTGGTGCTCGCCACGGGCTTCCGGCCTGCGCTCGACTGGCTCGATGACTCGGCGTTGCGGTACTCCCGAACCGGCACGCCGGTGGTGGATCAGTACTGGAGATCAGTTCGCGATCGCCGGCTCGTCTGCGTCGGATTCGACTATCCGAACACCGAGGGTTGGCTGCAGGCCATCGGTCGGGTTTCACGCCAGGCGGCCGGCGGCGTCCACAAGACGCTCCGTTTGCTTGGAGGGGACGTGGACCCCGATGCTTCCAGCTGATGGACCGCGAAGCGACGCCCAGCCGCGCCCGACCGCATGGTCCGGTATCCGGCGCCAGCACGTGCGAGCAGTCTCGCCGGGCCGAATCGCCGAGAGCAGAGGAAATGTGGGAGCGACCGTGCTGACCCGCGTCCGCGAGACGATCGCCCTGATCCTGGATCTTCCCTGACCGAGACCAACTGCAATGGCCGACACTGATCCATCAGCGAGATTCGGCGGCGACAGCCGGCATGGGACGCGATGATCCGTCGGTGGGCGCCGCTACCCGGTGGGCGGACCCACTTGGTGAAGGAAGTTCTCGAGAATTGGTGCGATCTGGTCGGCGTGGTGAAGCCAGGGCGCGTGGCCGCCATCGACGACGTGGAGTTCGGCGTTCGGCATCGCATCCACGACGCGTTCGCCCACTGACACGGCTCCCATGGGGTCGGCGGCGGCGAAGACGAGCAACGTGGGCGCCTCCACCGAGGCCAGCTGTGCCACTGTGAGAGCGCGCTCGGGCCGGCTTCCGCGTAGTCGGATGAGGTGGTTGAGGGTTGCCAGGAACGTGTCCTCGAAGTGGTCGAGACGCTCCGTGGCGAGGATGAGTTGGGCGATCTCTGGCGGAAGGGGGTGCTCATGGACCATCTTGGCCAGCCCCTCGACCTGTCGTTCCGAGGGCGGCTGCAACCGCATCACCAACCGGCCGAGGGGCCGCTTCGACAGGAGTCGCATGGGCAGTGGCGCCGAGGTGTCCAAGATGATGGCGGGACAGCCGATGTGGGCGAGCGCACTGACACGGTCGGGCTCGTCGATCGCAAGCCAACTCGCCCAGAGCGAACCCAGCGAATTTGCGACCACGATCGGTCGATCGACTTCCAGTCCGTCCAGAACCTCGGTGAGAAAGGTCACGGCGTTGACCCGAAGGTCATCGGCGAACCGGGCGGCGGTGTCGGACAGCCCGTAGGCGGGCAGATCGACTGCGTATTGGGTGAATCCCTCGATGCCCGACATCAGAGGGGCCATCATCGCAGCCGGTACTCCGATGCCGTTGAGAAGCACTATCGGCGCTCCCTCGCCGGTGACGAGAACGTGGGCCCGGCCATCCACGCACGGCGTTTCCACCCAACGCTCCTCGACGACGATCCCATAGCGATCGAAGACCTTCGCCTGGGCCTCGGAGAAGCTCGGATCGTGCATCGGCGCCCCCTGGGACCAGGTGCTGTTTACACTGTGTAAACAACCCTAGGAGCAAGGTTTACGTTGTGTCAACCACTGTTGGGTACGGTGATCCCGAGACCCGCAACCGCATTCTCGAAGCGGCCTGGTCGCTTCTTGCCGAGCACGGGGCCCAGATCAAACTCGCCGACGTTGCCGCGCGTGCGTCAGTTTCTCGCCAAGCCCTCTATCTGCATTTCGGCGACCGGGCAGGCCTGCTCGTGGCGCTCGTCAACCACATGGACGAGTCACTCGACCTCGGCGAGTCCCTCGTCGAGGTGTATTCAGCTCCCGATGGCGCGGCCCTGCTCGAACGGGCGATGAGACTCAACACCACCTTCTGGACCCAGGTTCTCCCGGTAGCTCAGGTGCTCGAAGCATCCCAACATGACGAGGAGGCCCTCGGTGCCGCCTGGCGAGATCGGATGCGATTCCGGCAGGCGACGTTCCGCGCGATGATCGAGAATCTCGCCGAACGGGGTGAACTCGCCGACGAGTGGACTATCGACGATGCAGCCGCGGCGCTCTATGCAGTCGCGCATTTCGACACCTGGCGCGAGCTGATGATCCAGTTCGGCTGGAGCGACGAACGCTACGTCGAGACCATCACTCGCCTACTCTGCCGTGCTCTGCTCCCACGCTGACCGCCCCACCACCTCGTGTGCCGATCGGTCGCATTTCGCGGACTGCATCGAGCCGGCGATCAGGGGCAGGCGTCTGAGTCCTTTGGTGGCTGTCGCTCGGAGCTGGACGGGCTGGGGCGGCGTGGAAGACGTTCGCTATCGCCCTGCTGTGATCGACGACGTTCCTTTCCTCGCGACGATGCCGGGCGAGCTGCCGTTTGGCGCCCAGACAAGCCGACACCGACCGGAGATGAGGTGATGGCCGATCAGCGATACGCGATGTATGCCACCGGCTGGCCGAGAACGGGCGTTCGCTACGCGCCGCTACGTGTGGCCCAGATCGGTGCTGGGTCGGTGGCGAGGCGGCTCCACATGACGACGTCGGGCTGGTCATCCTTTACGGGTTCCCATGCCCTCAAGACACCCTCGCGGCTGAACCCGCATCGCTCGGCGACCCTTTGCGAACGCTCGTTGTCGAGATGAGTGACGACCTGAGCACGCACCGTTCCATGGTCACGAAAGGCCCACTGAGCGACGAGATCGAGGGCCTCGACTGCGATGCCACGGCCTCGAACCCGACGATCAAGCCAATAGAACGCCTCGGCCCGACGAGCGGCGAGGTCGAGCTGAATCCCCATCTGACCGGCGCACTCGTCTGAAGGCGGGACTGTCACTGCAAAGCGAGCCAGACCGCGGGGCCACCACTCGAGACCGGTTTCGATCCACTGCCTGGCTCTGGCTTCGGTCAAAGCGTCAGGCATTGTCGTGAACCGGGGTATGTCGGGATCTCGGCAGGACTTGGCTATCGCCGCCGCATCTCCGATCCGAAACGGACGCAGAGCGACGTGGAGTCCGGCGAGAGGCGGATCGGGTGGCACGAGTTCCCTCATCGCCACAGCGTCGCGAACACAGAGACCCTTGTCGGTGATCCCGGGAGACGAATCAGTCCCGGCGTTGTGGGGGCAGGTAGAGAAACCCGGCGTCATACAGGGTATCGTTTTTGTATGACAATGCTTAGCTTTCGGGTCGACGACCGTGAGGCCAACGAAGTCCAACGATGGGCGGAGGCGCTCGGAATCGACCGCTCCGAACTATTGCGTGAAGCACTCCGTCGCCACCTCAACCGGTTGGAGTCCGAGGGCGACGCAGATCGGTGGACGGAAACACCGCTTGACCAAGGAGAGCAAGCGCTGAGCGAGATCGCCGACTGGGGGCCAGCAGAGGATTGGTCTGACTGGGCTGTCGATGCAGCGCGGTGAGATCTGGTTCGCTTCGGCGCCCGGCGGCGACCGGCCGGTTCTGGTGCTCACTCGCGACCCTGTCGCAGATCGCATCGGCTCAGTAATGGTCGCCGCTCTGACCCGAACGCGCCGCGGGCTCGTTTCAGAACTGGCGCTCACGGAGGCTGACGGCGTTCCAACCAAGAGCGTGGTCAACTTCGACAATCTCCACACGATTCCCCGGGAGACGTTCCGCCGGAGGGTGGCGATGCTGGCGCCGGAGCGCATGGCAGAGGCCTGCCGAACACTCCAAGCAGCGACCGGGTGCTAACCGGCGATCTGGGGCAGGTCGGCGTTGTGTCCTACGAAAACCCATGCCACGCTCGTCTCGTGCCCAGCGTGCAGAACGGCGGTGCCCGGACGCCCTCACAAGCAACCCGCAGCTTGCTGGCGGTCGTTGCGAGGCGTTGCTCGGCCTCGCACTGGCTGGCTCCGTAGTCGAGGTGGCTGCGGGCGAGTGGCTGCACCTTCTAGCGGTGCCGATCGACATCGCGTTGTGGTTCTGGATCGCTGGTGGACCATGGGGACGCACCACGTGGGGATTGTCTTTCCGTTCTCCTCGATAGAAGCCTGTCGCTGACTCGGCGATCGGGGGCACCCTGCGGAGTTCGGCTCCGCCTCGACGGTATCAAAGTGATACCATGCATGGATGGCCATGACACTGAGGCTCGACGAGCAGGACCAGGAAGCGCTCAAGGAGCGGGCCGCAGCAGAGGGCATCTCCATGCAGGAGGCAGCCCGCAGGGCGGTCCGCGACTACGTCGCGAAGAGCGAGCACCGATCACGTGTCTCGAAGGCGACCGAGTTGATTTTGGACGTCCACGCTGAAGCCATCGAGCGCCTCGGGAAGTGAGTAGACCGGTCGAGTTCCTCGACCTCGATGACGTCGTCACACTCGCTAGGCGGCTGCTCGGTGATCCACCTCCGATCCGTGACGCGGGCTTGCTCGGGTCGGCGGTTGCTCGTCCGCAGACGACCGTCGGCACAGATGACGCTTACCCGACCGTCTGGATGAAGGCCGCCGCGCTGTTGCAGTCGATCGTCGCCAACCACGCGCTCATCGACGGCAACAAGCGCCTCGGTTGGCTCGCCACAGCGGTCTTCCTGGAGATCAACGAGGCCAGTGTTGCCACCGCAGCCGTCGACGATGTCTACGACCTCGTCCTGGGAGTCGCATCTGCGACGTCAAGCATCGAAGAGATCGCCGAACGTCTCGAGCAATTCCACGCGCCCCGACACTGACGACGGCCCAGCACCCAGACCCGGCGATCTGGGGCACCCCGGGTTGCAACTGTGATTGACTGCCGGTATCCGTAGGGGTCGCTGGCAGACTGCCCGAGCCATCGTCGGATTCGACGAAGGGACCGTCTGATGATGTACGAGTTCACGACCGACGCGCCGATCACCGAACGTGAGGCGCTCGAGCAGGTCGCGGCGTTGGGGCTGGACGGCCTGGCGTTCGATGACGTCCATGACGAGGACGAAGCCCTGCATTGGCACGAGTTCGAGGGAGTCACCTGGGTGATCTCCGGCACGGGATCGTTCGCGGACGAGCATGGAAACGTGACCCAGGTGCAGCCGGGATGTCGGCTACGAACGCCCGCGGGATGGCTGCATCGCAGCCTCGCGGGCACCCAGACTCGGTTGGTGATCGGTACCAACTTGCCGGGTGAGGCTTGGACCAGCCCGATCAACAAGGATCCCGCTGATCGCCCTCCTGCACTCTCGACCTGAGACGCTTGCATCAGCTGAGGCTCTAGGAACCCCTGCCAGCCTGCCCTGCTGTCGAGGTGCTGACGCCGCACATCCCGGTCGATCCCTCAGAAGTGACTGAAGATCCACAGCAATTTCACGATGAAGTAGGCCGGCACTGCCGCGGCCACCACGAACAGAGCTATCGCAGCCTTCAGCTCCGGGGCCATCCCGGCCCGCTGGGCCGGCTCAACGTGATCGTCCATGCCTGAACGTTACGCCCGCCTGCCACGCCTGCACCCCCTCTGCGAAGCGTTCGCATTGTCCTACACATCGCGCATGTGTGCTCAGAGGACCACAGGGTCTCAACCCCAGGTGGCAGCTGCTCTGGACGCAAGCACCGGAGCGCGGGACCGATCCGGCGTTCAGGGACAGTCCGCGGTCACGTTGAAGGTCCGGCACTGCGGATGGCTGAAATCACGTCTTGGATTGCCGCTATGAGATCGACGACTGTGCTCGGCTCCTGACCCCAGAAGGCCGCCGTCGGGATGCTGGCTCGGCAGCGGCCGCTCGGCGTGATCACGGTGATCTGGACAAAGTCGGCTGGGGGCAGGTCCACTCGATCGTCCGCCGGAAACATCTCGATCAGCCGTTGGAGGGTGGTGAGAAGTGCCCGGGTTCTGGTCGCGACGGCCTCATGCGTTCCGGCGCCGATGGTGCCCCCGCCTGTGCTCGTGTACATGCTGGTCGTGCCATCCGCCAGGGCCACGACGGAGGCGATACCACCCTCACTGGGGATGTCGATCACGGTCCCGAGCACTTGGGGGTGTTCGACCGGCGCCCGTCCGAGCGTCGCCTCTTCAACTTCGAGTGCTCTCGTTCGGAGAGTGTCGTAGACCTCACCGGGCGGCTGCGATTTCGACTTGGCTTTCCGTCGGAACATCGCAACCGTCTATCAGGACTAGTGAAGTAGCGCACTTCTAATGGTGGTGCCTTAGGTCCTCGGCGTCACGTAGCCGGCGTTGTGGGATGCCTTGGTATGCAGGAGAGGCCTGGATCGGCAAGTCTTCGTACGTGGCTCAAGATGGCGAACACGCTCACCTACTTGTCGTGGTTGCCGCGCTCGCCGCTGCAGGGAATCCTGCCGTGAACGGTGGATTCACACCGAATCAGGGCGGTTGGGACTGCGAGATGGAGCAGCCCATCGACCTTGACATCGTGCGTGCCGCGTTGGTGGGTGACGACCACGATGTGAGGATCGACGCCGAGGGCGGACGGATTGACTGCCTCCATTGCTGGAGTGGGGTGCACGGGCCGCTCTCGTAGGCGAGCCGAACACGGCGCGTCCCGTTCTTGACGTCCCATGGGGACTGGTCGGCATTGATCGCGAACGTCGCGGACCCGGCGTTCGGGGTCGGGTCTCGGGTCCGTCCTGCCGCGGTCGTCTGCATGGACGACCGTCGCTGGGTCGTCCGCAGTGTCAACGGCCGAAAGCGGCGAGGTAGGCGGTCTCACCGTTGTCGAGCGATCCACCTGATGACGCGTCGAGACTGAAGTGCAGGGCGGTCAACGAGTCGTCGTTCACCAGTTCGTCGCGACCCCATCTCACGAGGTGATCTGGCAGGCCCGCACCAGACCGAAGCGCCTGCTCGACGTCCCAGCTGTGCACGATCAAGTCGTGCACCCGCAGCCGAAGGATCTGACCGCCGGTGAGGTCGCCAGCAACGTGGCTCCAAGTCCGGTCGAGCGCCTCAGGCTGGTGAAACGCGGCCGCCTGGACATTGAGCGACTGGATCGCCGCGTCGCTCGTAGCAGATGCGCCACTGAAGCGTTCCATCGTGGCCGCCAGCGCGTCGTCGGCCAGCTGCCCAGTCAGGATCGCAATGGTGAACCAGTTCCCGCCGGTGATGTGATCAACCAGAGCCGTCAGGTCCCACTCGCTACAGGGTGTCGCCGAGTTCCACTGGTCCGGCTCGATCGAGGCGACCGACGAGGCGAGGTTCATCGTCACGGTCTGCAGCGCTTCCAGATCTGGACTGCCGGTAGTGCCCATGCACGGACATCGTCGCACGCTCCGAGGCGAGCCTGCATGCGAACAGGGTTCGTAGCGACTGTCGCATGACTTCAGCGGCTGCCTCCGAAGAACCCTGCCACGCTCGCGAACGTCACGCAGCCGGCGTTCTGGGGCAGGTTGGGGAGTCAGGACACGCACTTGTTGGAGGAGCCGAAGCGGACCCCTCGATCTTTTTGGCGTGGTTGGGAACCAACAGTGTCGTTGCTTCGTCCGATGATCATGCGTTCGCTGTGGTTTCTGATGGTTCTGTTGCTGGCGGTCGGTTGCGGTGCCAACCGCGAGGATCCGTTGACCACGGGCGAACCGCAGGGCATCTCCAGCACCGGAGAGTCGCTCACCACGGACGACCGCAATGACAACATCCCCTTGTCGGTGACCCTCTGGCATTGCGGCGTCGAGCCGGTCACTGCGGACGGCCGACTTTGGGAACCCCTCGCCACTGAAAGCGTCGACGGGTTCCCTGACCTTCCGCTTGATTCCACGAACACGCCGCCGGGCTGGGTAGGCAGCGGGACAGCAGTGGTCCAAGGTGACGAAATGATCTACACGGACGAGGGCGGCGAGGTTGTCGAGTTCGCCCCGGACGACGGTCAGCCGCCAGGTCCCTGCGCGTAGCGTGGCCCAGCGGAAGCCCCCGAGGTGCCGGTCGGCGTCACAGAACCTCGCTGATCCATACTCAATGGACCAGACACGAGATCCATCCGACAACGACGGGACAAGCCAGTGACCGAAGCGGAACCCCACCAAGGCGGCGCGCCAAGCTGGCCGCGAGCCGACGCGGGATGGTACGCGGATCCGACCGGGGTGCATCATCGACGTTGGTGGGACGGCGAGGCGTGGACCGATCACGTGCGGCCGAGCGACGATCATCGAGGGTTCCCACCAGACCTCGGTCCCTCCGGGTCCTACCCCGCCGACGACGGTTCGACGAGCACGGACCGCACTCAGCCACCCGGCACCGTCGAGTGGCGCTACGACGCCGACTTGCTCTCCGAGCCCACGCTCACCGTTCGCCCGGTTGTTGTCGGGCGAGACATGGAGTGGGCCGTGCTGGACCGGCGCCAGTCACGAATCGGCACGTTCAGGGACGACGTCAACAAGGCAGCGAGCCGGGCATTCGGTGTAGATCACTATGTGAAGCGCCGGTTCGAGTTGGTCGACGCCCACGGTGAGGTCATCCTACGGAGCACCCGCCGCTTCAGGATCTACCGAGACCGGTCGATCGTCCAGGACAGCCAAGGGAGAACCGTCGGCGAGATCTCGCAGCGAGTCGTGCTCCGCAAGTCCCGGTATGAGCTCATCGCCAACGGCGTGATCCACGGAGCGATCCACAGCCAACACTGGGTAGAACGCGGCGACTTCAAGATCCTCGACAGCGCAGGTCACGAGATCGCCGCCGTCCACCAACACCGCTTCGACAAGACCTGGGCGAGACAGCGAACACTTCAGATCCATCAACCCCTTGGGGATCCCCTACGACACCTCGTCATCGCGGCGCTCACGATGCGCGACATGAACTTCGCTTGACCCCCAAGGCGGTCTGATGCTCCACGGGCACATCAGCAGCACTGCTGCTGATGTGCCGTTATGGGACATGTTGGGCGGACCTCAGGGGAACAAGTCCGCTGAAATCGGGGGAACACCCCCGAGTGGGTGGTTCACGAAACCCATGCCGGCCTGAACCAGTAGTGATCTGGGAAGCCGGTTTCCTGGTCTGCACACAGTTCTATTGTTTCTTGCACACAGTTCGCGTCCCAGCCGTTCAGATTCGCACGGTGGCGCCAAGCCTGTCTTGGACGGTAAGGCAGGTTCAACCTCAATGCGGCGGTGACCGTGGAACCAGAACAGGGAATCATGCGTCAGAGGGTTGTGACGAAATCCTTGGTTCGCTGCAGCACGGCAGCTCTCATTGCTGCTGCCCTCTGGCTGATCGGTTGCGGTTCGACGGACAGTTCGACCGACGACGGGCCCTCGGCCCCAGACGCAGTGGCCTACGTGATCGAAACCCAGAAGACCCGGGGTGAGCGGGTCGACATGGTTTGGATTTCGAAGCGTCTTGTCGACTACCTCCCGAACGTGTCCGTCGAGGGGGCGCCCGCAGTTGCGGTGCTCGACACCGTGGTCGTCGGCGAGGTCGTCGATGCCGAGGCGGGGGCAGCGTACAAGCTGCCCGAAGGTGACCCGCCCGACCGCGCTCCGAACGATGGCCAGAGTGAGGTTCCGTTCGACTCGGTCGAGGCGGATTGGAAGACCATCCACGCCACGGTCAAAGTGAGCCAGGATCTCAGCGAGGCCCCGCAGGAGTCGGAGTTCGTCACCGTGGGCTTCGCCATCGCCCCGAGCATCGACGCCGCTCTGTTCATGGACGGGCTCCACAGGATGGGTCCTGCCGTGTTCTTCGCTTCCAGCGACAACGCCGTGTTCGACTACGACGAGACCGTCAGCGGTGTTGCTGGGGAAGGCACCTTGGTCGCCACCGTTGGCCAAGAAGGCACCCTGGCGCTCCCATTCATCACGGATGCACTTGCAGATGAGTTCCTGTCCGACTCACCAGATCTCGACACACTCATCCAGGCATCTCTGGGCCCAGCTCGGACGATCGCCTGGCCTTGAGCGGTGGCCGACAGCCGCCGTCTTTGAGGGACCGATCCGCCGAACCTGGGGGGCGGACTCGGTGTGGGTCCTCCGGGTGGTGGCGCCCAACCGGGATCGGGTTGCCGTCCTCGCCAGCGGCACCGGGCCCTGAGACACCCATCTGATCACGAAACCCATGCCGGCCTGACCCAGTGGCGATCTGGGACGCCGGTTTCTTGGTCTGCACACGGTTCTACTTTGCACACAGTTCGTGTCCCAGCTGTTGAGAGGCGCACGGTGGTGCCAGAGCTGTCCTGGGAAGAGCAGGCCCAGCGCCGGAGCTCGGTGCTGGGCACCGAACCGCCGATTGGGCCCCGTAGCCGGGCAGCACACTGTCGGCGCCATGGGAACGGGTAGCACTCAACAGTTCGAGGTCCTCTGGCAGGACGGCGAAGGGTGGCGGGACTTGGCACCGCAGGTCGTCGAGGCGCAGCGAGTGACTGTCGTGACCCGCAGCGGCACCACCCACTTGCTGGATCTGGAGGACGGCACGGTCACCCGCATTCCAAACGCCGGGTCGAGCCATCTGCGGATGGACGGTGAGCGGTTCCGAATCGACAGCCTTGTGGCCGCAACCCCATGCGGGCTCGTGATTCGCCTTGGACAGGACCGGTACCGGTGTACGACCGGAGTGCATTTGCTGCTCGAAGGCCATCACCGGGACTGGGTTGGAGACTTCGGACCGTCACCGGGGCCGCAGGGTGCCGTTGGGCGGTTCTCGGATCACCCACCGGTTGCATGCAACGCGCTGTATTGCGGGCTGCGTTCGATTGTGATGATCGTTGGTGGTTCTCCCCGGTAGCTCAAGGGCTCGCAGCGGGTACGAACAACGACGGCGTCCACGGCTGCCAGCTGCCGGTGACCACTCCGGCAACAGAGCTGGTCACAGTCGCTTCCATTTGTGTCTCAGATGATGAGACACGCAGCGCGGGTCCCGTGAGTGCGCAGCAGAACTCCACGATTGTGCGGTTCGTTCAGTTCCCAGGTGCCTACTCGGTACAGTCCGGGCCCGCCATCGGGGTGGTCGGCAGACCTGCTTCGGCCAGGATCCAGTCCAGCAGGGCGTTGCGCTGCGCCAACTCGTCGTCTTCGAGCTCGACAGTCGCTTCGACCGGATGATCTGCACGAGAGACTCGGTGCGCTCGGATTCTGTCACCTACGCAGTGTGCTCCTCGCTGCGGCGCTTCGCCACGCCATCAGATGAAGACAACCGACTCGCCTGGCGGGCCTGAGACAAACTCTGCTCAGCCGAAATCGAACCCAGCCGACACGAAGAGCCCATTATCCAGAGTTCGGCCGCACCTCAACCGCAGTCGATCTGTTGGCGCGCACCTCACACTGGGTGAACGAGTCCCGATAGGAACTGAATGAACGGCACAACGACGACAGTCGAAAATCTGACGCAGGCCCTGACGCTGTACCTGCGCACCGACGAGGGAAAGCAGTCCGAAACGCTCAACGACGGGCCGCTCCGACGCAGCGAGTCAGTCAGCGAGGCTCATTGGCACTGGCTCCAGGGCTGGACCGCCAAAGACGGCTCGGCCCAAGGTCCTTCGGAGGAGTGGGCCGAGGTGGCGGCAACGGTCGTAGAGTCCTGGCCGACCAAAGACGACTCAAGCACCCACCGCCAGGTTGACCGCAGCCTCCTACACACACTCGCCTGCGAGGTGACCCCAAGCACGCAAGGCTTCAGGGAGAACGAGGATGGGGTCACGAGCCTCCAGAAACTCTGGATTGCGACCAACGCATGGGGTGCCGGAACGAGCGACACCCGACGCCCCGCAGCGACCGCGAAATCGTTGACGACCGGAACGTTGAACACACTGAAACACGCCGCGCGGCTGATCCTGGAAGGACCGGACGCGTTCGCTCGCGCCCATAAGCTGCACACACAAATACGAGGCTTCAACGAGGCGTACTGGACCAAGTTCCTATGGACCCTGTCGCTGGCAGACAACTACACGCCTCAGGTACAGCCGCTGATCCTCGACGCTCGCCTCGCCTCCACAACCTGGATGATTCGTGGCGACGGCGACTGGCGGGACGACCGTCGAAGAGGCGACCGGTACCGGAGCTTCTGCTCGACTCTCACCGAAACTGCCAACCGCCTCGCCAAGCGCGGGTTCGATCACATTGACAGCGAAAAGGTCGAGTACCTGCTCTTCGAGCGACATGATGACAAATCGGACTTCTATCACTGGCTTCAGCGGCACCTGATGCACTCACTCCACACGAGCGAGCAGGGCCAGCGTTAGAGGGATCGAGAACACCGACCACCTGTGCCGGCGGCGATGTGGCCAAGAACCCCTCGTCTTGTCTGCACCGATCGACTCGAAACGAACAGGAACAACCACACCAGTCCGGCAGCCTGAATCCACACTCCGACTGCCACCGAGTCGTGCAGTGGACCCAACCTCATTCAGCCGCGATGCAGTACGCAGCGCCGCACGAGTGTGGTGGGTGACCGGTCACCGACCAGCCCCTTCGCATCACGGTTTCAAACGCGGCCCGACCACTCGGAAGTTCCAACCACCTCCGCTGAACTCCAGCCACCACGAGTATCAGAGGTGTCGTGTGATGCCACCCACCGACCCCATCGGTCGTGTGCACTCCACATGGCGAAGCAGACACGATGCTCCCCAACGGATGCCGCCGACTGTCGTCGAGTATCCGGTGCCCACCCTCGAGCGGGACCCGCAGCTGCCAACCCTCCGGTGCCAACACGCGGGCAGTGCCATGCTCAGACACCACGGTGACCGCATCACCCACCGCAGCCAAGTCTGACCTCAAATCACGCCACGAATCACCCAGCCGCCAGACCACATCCCCGGAAGAACCCACGAGCCCAGGGTCGCATACGCCTGTGACACCCAGTCCCCCCCCCAGGACAAGTCTGGTGCCATCTTCTCTGATAGCGGTTCGATCCGGCCCCAGGGTGAACAGCAGGGGCTATGCGCTGCTCGGGTATTCAACCCTGGGCGTGCTTCGCAATGCGAAAGTGGGCTGTGCGTTGAGCGAGCGTGGCCACGTCGGCACGAAGGCCACCGCTGGTGCCAGACATTTCGAACCCCATGCGCTGATACCAACCGGTGAGCCCACCTTCGATGTCAATACCACCACTTCCAGCCGCATGACCGTGGACCGTCGTATAGCCGTCCGCGTGTAGCCACGCTGCCATCTCTGCGATCAGAGAGTGTCCGATGCCCCTGTTCCGCATGCTGGCATCGACCACTACATCATCAAGCAGGGACCATCCGTCCCGCTGTTCAAGGTCCTCGACCAGATAGGCGTAACCGACGGCGATACCCGACACGTTGGCCAGAGTCATTCGGCTCGTATGGTCCAACATGCGGCGACCATTCCAGCCACCGGTGCCCATCTTCTGCAGACGCCTTATCCCAGCAGTCACCGCTGGACCGACCTCACGGCGGATGCGCACCGACGAATCACCAGCGGATGCGGCGGGGTCGAAGGTCCAGTCCCACCGATGCTGCTGACGGAACAACCAAGCCCCAAAGAAGCTCAACGGTCTCGGCTTAGCCATGACGTGACAGTACGAACCCGCTGAGACATCGGAAATCGAACCTGGTTGCGTTGCAGCAGCGGGCTGCGGAACATCTGCCGATGTTGGACGCCACCCCTGCTGTGCGAGCGTGGACTTAGGCGTGCGGCGTCATGTCCGGGGCACGGGATCTGGTCCCGCTCCAGGGCACTGGCACCTCAGCACCAGAGTGGGTGCGCCAACTGAGCTGCGAGCGAAAGTCCCTCTCATAGCCGAGTGCCGCAAGCACCAGCAGAGCGAGGTACTCAACACCCAACTGCCACGCTTCGATCATGACGTTGCCGGGAGGCCAGCTTCGCCTCTTCTCAGGAGGGTGAACCAGGCGGTTCCTCACGCTACCGAATGCGTGGGGGCCGTCAGCGAGTTCCGCATCAGGGACGTATTCACGAAGCGCGGTGTACTCGCCAGGAAGATCAGCGGGGATGCCTGTGGTGCTTAGCGCAAGCCGGAGTCGACTTGCGAACGAGAGCCGGTCGAACTCCGTGGTCGACAGGAGTTGGTTGCGCTGGTGAATCAGTTCCCAGACCATGAGCTCAACCCCAATGCCCGCTACCGCTACAGCTATGTCCAACGGCGCAGGTGTCAGCGCGGCGGCGTACGAACCGGCTGCACGCCGCAGCACCATTCCTGTCCGGGCGTCGCTTACGGCCACTTTCCAGCGAGTGCACAGCTCGGCCAGACCGGAGTCGTCGAGCGAGCGTTGGTCCCACCAAGACCTGCGTGTCTTCCAAGGATCGACCTTGGTGCAGTTCGCTTCCAGGAACACAGGATCGCCCTTGAGGTACCCCTGAGCGAGAGCGAACCCGACAAGTCCGCCGGACGCAAACGTCAGCGCATCGAATAGCCAGTCTTGAGTAGCCAGAGTGTCTTCAACACTGAACGTGGAGTGGTCGGGGCGGACCAGATCGAGCACGTGAGTGACCTCGAAGCCGTTCGGCGCTGGCGTCACACCGGTTGGGTTGATGCGCATGATCCACTCGTCGAGTTCGATCCGTCGAGGGGCACGCTCCGCGTTCTCCCCGAAGTTGACCAGATGGAATCTGAGCAGATTCAACTGTGAGCCATCCCCACCTCTGAGATCCTGCGTGTCGCCATGGGTGCGGATGCCATCCGAGTTCCACCCGCTGGCTCTCTCGCCTTCATCGCAAGTGACCAGCTCTGTGTCGACTCCGCCATCGACCGTCAACGTCGGCACTACATCTGAACCGATCGATCCAAACGGTCGATCGCGCGAGTTCGACGTGAAGTCGTACCGGATTGCGGGCTTGTGCAGAACTGTGAACCACACCTCCGCTCGCCCCTCCCGAACGCCAGTGTCCGCCTGAAGGGCCGCATCGCCGTCGTAGAGGCGCCATGGCAGCGGTGGAGGCAACTCGGGCCAGCTCAGTTCGTCACGCACTTCACAATCGTCGCATCCCGCCACCAGGTGCATCGGAGATGTGGCTGAGAGTCGCATCTGACACCGGTTATCGCGGGTCTTGGCCCTGCCACCGACGCGCCTACTTGGCGCGCATGGTGGGGCGGGCACCGTACTCGCGGGTTTCGCAAAGAAAGGCGGTTCCCGTGGCAAACGCCAAGGTTTCGAGAAGCAACGCAGCAGCAAAGGTCGCAGCTGCTCGACGCGTCTCGAAACCGTCCGTAGCGCCGGCGGTTCAGTCGTCGATTGAGAGCTACTCCCCCGCTGGGATCCCAGCAGCGAAGTGGCAACAGGTCCGGCCGGTCGTGATCGAGGCCGTGCTGCGTGCCGAGCCGCCAAGCCTCGAGTTCGCCCGGAAGCTGTTGCGTCCAGCAGCCCTCGCCGCCGCTTGGGCTGTGGACCAAGGGATTGCGACTGACCTCGATTCGATCTTCACACATGCGGTCATCGACGAATGGACTGCCCGCTTGCTCGCCAACGGAGTCACCGATGGCACCGTTGCGACCTACCGGTCACGGATGCGCAGCATCCTCGGTGCCCGGCGGCCTGCGGTGACTGTCAAGCGCCGCAGATTGGCTGCCCCCTACAGCCCAGACGAGGACCGGGCGCTACGGCGGGCAGTCACCGGACAGAGAAGCACCGGCTACCGCAGCGGCGCATGCCTGCTCTACGGGCTTTCCCGAGGTGCTGGGTTGTCCTCGTCTGACCTGTCAGGACTGCGCATCGGTCACATCACACCGCACGGGGACACCTTCCGCATCGACGTCGCTGATCGGACGCTCTGGATACTCGACACCATCGCCGATGTCGTCAAGGTCGGCATGGCACTCACCAAGCGGAGTGGCGACGACTTTGCGGTCGGTTCGGCATCCACCGCCAAGCGTGAGGTGAGCAGGGCTGCGCATCGTCTCAAGCTTCCCGGTGGGGTTCCGGCGCTGTCGGTGTCACGGTGCCGTTCGACGTGGATCGTCGATCACCTCAATGCAGGCACACCGATTCCCGTGATCGCAGCCGCACTCGGAGTGTCATCAACGAGGTTCATAGATGACCTCCTCGAGTTCTGCCAACCCCCGGCCGACATCGACCGTGAGCGTCTGCTCCGAGGCATCCGATGAGCCGCACCCTGTCGGTTCGACGCAGCAGACTGAGCCAAATCGAAGCAGTCGTTGACGCTTCCGGAGTCGCTGACGAGCTTGAGGAACTGCTCCGGCCGGGAGGCAGCGGCCGTCCACGGGACTTGTCGGTGCGCACCTTCCTCATCGGAATGTTGTACTCGGTGCAGAGGGGCGGGCTCCGACTCACCAACATCTGGCAGGTCCTCACCGAAGACCTGTCGAAGACCGCACAACAACGCCTCCGTGTGCAGTTCTCCCGCCCCGGTGACCCGCCCGGCCCGCCACGGCGAACGATCACCTATGACCACCTGTCACGTCTCTTGTGCGCCCTTGCCGCCAAGACCGCCGAAGACGAACACGAACTGCTCGACAGGCTCGCAAATCGACTGATCGAAGCATCCACCAAGGACGGGCTCGCTGCGACGGGAGACTGGGCGATCGACACAACCGGAATCGACGCCTGGTCAAGAGGAAGAGAAGCCAAACCAGCAGAGGCGACATCCGATGCATCACTCAACAACGAGCCAGACGCCCCTACCGACAGCCCACCAGCGACAGGCCTGGCCGAGACCTCCGATCCCGACGCAGCGTGGGGCTACCGCACCGCCACGATGAACAAGGGCAACTCCAAGAAGTTCTTCGGATACGACCTCTACGGGTTCGTGTCCGTGCCCCCGATCGGCATCAGCGGCGAAGAGCACCCTGCACTCATCCGACGGATCGAGCTACGCCCCGCAAGCTCATCCGAAGCCACCACCACCATCCCAGCACTGGACGCACTCACCGAATCCGGTCTCGAGGTCAACAAGGTCATCATCGACCGGGGGTTCTCGTACAAGACCGCCAACACCTGGGCCAATCAGCTCCGAGACAGGGACATAGAACAGGTCCTCGACATGCACCCAGCGGAGCGAGGCCGGATCGACCATCACGGCATCGCCATGATCGACGGCTGGCCCCATTGCCCCGCCATCAGCGAGACGCTCGTCGAGATCACGCGCCCCAAGAAGCTCTCCGTCCCCCGCAACGACCAGGACCGAAGCAGCGCAGCAGCGGTCGCGATCGACGAGTTCCGCGCCGGCATCACCGCCCGTGACCGCTACGCGTTCCGCCGCACCAGCGGCTGGACCACCAAGAAGCGCAGCGGTGAACGCGTCGAGCGCTACGAGTGCCCCGCCGAAGCCGGCCAGATGCGCTGCCCGCTCAAGGCCCACTCCATGGCGTACCCCGACGACGTTCCCGCCGTGCTCAACCCACCCGACCCCGCGACCGCACCGACGTGTTGCAGCCAACGCACCGTCGAGCTCGGCGAGGACGCCCAAGGCAAGCTCCGCCAGGAACACCGCTGGGGCACCGACACCTGGATCAAGGCGTACGGCCGACGCACGTTCGTCGAGGGCGGCTTCGGTGTCCTCCGCAACCCCGCCCTCGGCGGACTCTCCCGCGGACTGTTCTGCATCATCGGGCGCATCAAGGTCACCCTCTGGCTCGCCGCACTCGTCGCCGCGACCAACATCGCAGCTCTCGCCCACTGGGCGACACGCACCGGTGTGGACAGCGACGACCCCGCGCTCGCACCGATCACCGACGACGACTGGGCCTTCGAAGAGCTCGACCCGAACACCACCACCGGAACCGACCCGCCCGCAGCCGCCACCCCGAACTGACCGACCACCCCGGCAGAGCCGGGGTCACCGACGCGCCCCGGAACGACCGAACTCGGTCACCGGGGCTTCTTCATGCCCCGAGACAGGCTCCGCCTGCGTGTCACTGGCGCCGTAGGTGGTCACCCTGACCCCGAAACGCCACGAAACCCCGCACTGGGCGGGGTTTCGTGAACACTGCAGGCCCACTTTCGTGAACCCCTCATGGTGGCGGGGGCAGGATTTGAACCTGCGACCTTCGGGTTATGAGGCGCTTGTGGGCCGTTTCGCCTCATGTCGTCGAGTGCCAGAAAGTGCCGCTGACCTGCGGCTACGCATGCCTGCATGCCCCGCTGGTTCGCGCCAGAACCGGCTCATGACGGCCCGTCCGTTAGAAGATCCGTTAGAAGCCGGCGCTCAGCCGGCCTGGTGTTCGAGCTCGTGCTCGACGGCGCGGCGGATCCAGCTCGACACCGAGCGATCGTCGGCTTCTGCGAGTCGGCGAACTTCCTCGAGGGTCTCGGGCGGGAACCGAACCGGC
>JAMLGK010000021.1 GCA_023957995.1 Microthrixaceae bacterium
CCCACCTAAGGACTCGCGTCAGCGGATCCGCCAAGGAGCAACTCATGGTTGCCGTGAACACGGACCACATGAGCTCGGGTGCGATCCGCACCGGACACGACAACCTGATTCCCGCAGGCTCCGGCCGGCCGGTCGATGCTCTTGGCCCGGCCGGGATACGCACGCACCACCACAGTGAATTCCCCCTGGAGCTCCTCGCATCGGCCAAGGGATCCACCACCGTGTCGGTCTGCCTCCCGGCCCGCAACGAAGAGGCGACGGTGGGTCACATCGTCGACGTCCTGGCCGACGAACTCCTGGAACCGGGCATCATCGACGAACTCGTGGTGATCGACGACCACTCGGAGGACTCAACGGCTTCCGAGGCCGCCGCCGCCGGCGCCAGGGTGGTCCGTTCCGCCGATGTGCTTCCGCGCTACGGGGAGGGCCATGGCAAGGGCGAGGTGCTGTGGAAGTCCCTGCTCGAGACCGAGGGCGACATCCTCCTGTGGTGCGATGCCGACCTGAGTGAGTTCGACCACCGACTCGTGTCTGGTCTTCTGGGTCCGCTGCTGTGTGATCCGAGCGTGGACTTCGTGAAGGGTTTCTACGAGCGTCCCGAATCCGATGGTGGGGGTGGCGGACGCGTCACCGAGCTCGTGGCGAGACCCCTCATCTCATTGCTGTTCCCGGAGCTGGCGGGGATCATCCAGCCGCTGTCCGGTGAGTACGGCGGGCGCCGCGAGCTACTCGAGCAACTCCCCTTCGTCGAGGGCTACGGCGTGGAGATGGGGATGTTGATCGATCTCTCCCGCCGTTTCGGCACCGACTCGATCGCGCAGGTCGACCTCGAGATCCGCCACCACCGCAACCGCACCCTGGCCGAGCTGGGCCCGCAGGCGGCTGCGATCACACAGACGGTGCTCCGCCGGGTGGATCGCGACCTGGTACCGGCCACCGCCGCGCTGCACCGCAACGGCTCGACGGTCTCGCTGGAGGCTGCAGAGAGACCACCGATGCTCGAGGTGGCCGAGTATCTCGCCCGGCACCACGCAGCGACCCAGGGTTGACCGACCGACAGTCCTTCACCGACCCCGCCCCGGCCGCACCCCGTGTCGGCACTCCGGGGTCACCTCAGAGGCCGAACAACTCCTCGACCGAGCGGGCGCTCTCGAACAACAGCCCTGCGGGGTCCGACAGGGCCAGATCACGACCGTGCTCGGCCACCAGCGACACGGTCGGCACCCGCTGTGCCGCACCGTCGAATGCCTCCCCCACCACCGCCACCACCGGCTTGCCCGCATGCCGTGCCGCATCCAGAACCCCACCCACGACCTTGCCGTCGAAGGACTCCTCGTCGAGGAACCCCTCGCCGGTGACCACACCATCGACGTCCTCGATGACCTCGTCGAGTCCCAGGCGCTCCGCCACGAGGTCGAAGCCCGACACGAGCTCCGCACCGACGCAGGCCAGGCCCCCTGCGAGCCCGCCGGCGGCTCCCCCACCCGGTAGTTCGGTCACGTCCACGCCGTAGTCCGACAGATAGTTGGCTGCCAAGGCAGCCAAGCGGCGGCTGAGCAGCTCCACCTGGATCTCGGTCGCGCCCTTCTGCGGTCCGAACACCCTTGCCGCATCGAGGAACAGGGTCTCCACATCGCAGGCGACGGTCAGTCGGATGCCCTTCATCCGCACCAACGGGTACAACGCCCGAAGTGCTCCGAGGCCGCCGTCGGTCGTGGCCGAACCCCCGAGTGTGACGACCACTTCCTTCGCGCCGGAATCCACCGCGGCCGAGATGAGCTCACCGGTACCCGAGCTCGAGGCCGCAACCGGATCGTTGTGCTCCGCTCCTCCCAGCAACTCCAGACCCGATGCACGCGCGGATTCGATGACTGCACTCGATCCGGAGAGGCGCCACGGAGCCTCGACCGGGTCGCCGAGGGGACCGCTCACGACCGTGGTGCGGTTGGCTCCTCCCAACACCTCCAGCGATCCCTCGCCGCCGTCGGCCAGCGGCATCTCGATCACCTCGTGACCGGACCGCTTCAGACCCGCCGCCAGGGCGGCTGCCGCCTGTGCGGCAGTGAGGGTCCCGCGGAACTTGTCGGGGGCCACCAGCAGACGCACCGCGTCAACCTACAAGCTCTCCGAACGGTTCCCGACGCCGGGCCGGCGGGCGCGGCCGACGTGCCCGCAGACCAGCGTGCCATCGGTTGGCGGCCGATGTTCCTAGTGTGCAGCACATGAGCAGAGCCGACGACAGACCCGTGGTGATCGTCTCCAACCGGGGGCCGCTGTCCTTCACGACCGTGGACGGTTCGCCGGTGGCCAAGCGGGGCAGCGGAGGGCTGGTCTCCGGTCTGGCTCCGTTGCTCGATTCAGGACGTGCGAGCTGGACCGCAGCGGCGCTCAGCGATGCCGACCGCAGCGCGATCGATGACGACGGGCTCGCACGCGGAGCAGGCCTCGAGGTCCGCCTGATCGACATCGACACCCACACGATGCGTCGCTACTACGACGACATCTCGAACTCGACGCTCTGGTTCGTTCACCACGGCCTCTACGACCGTGTGCGCGCCCCGGCCTACGACCAGGGCTGGTGGGACGCGTGGGAGGCGTACCGCGAGGTCAACAACCGCTTCGCCGAGTCGATCGCCGAGCACGCCCCCGGCGGAGCACGCGTGCTCGTGCAGGACTACCACCTGTCCCTGGTGGCCCGACGGGCACGACTCGAGCGCGACGACCTCTCGTTCGTGCACTTCCACCACACTCCGTTCGCGGGGCCCGAGGATTTCTCCGCACTGCCCCCTTCGGTTCGCAAGGAGCTTCTGGAGGGTCTGTCCAGCCACGATGCATGTGGGTTCCACACCTCCAACTGGGAGACGAACTACCGACTCACCAGTTCGCGTTTCGGCGTCGCTGCCGGACGCACCTTCATCGGCACGCTGAACAGCGACCTGGACGACCTGCGGACCGTGGCCGCGGGCGAAGCGTGCCGGACCGCACTCGATGCGCTGGAGGAGGTGGTTGGGGACCGCACCCTGATCGCACGCGTCGACCGGATGGAACTGTCCAAGAACATCGTGCGCGGATTCGCGGGATACGACCGGCTGCTGGAACGCCGACCCGATCTGCGCGGACGGGTCGTGTTCGCCGCCACCTGCTACCCGTCACGTCTCGGGGTGGAGGACTACCGCCGCTACCACGACGAGGTGATCGACTCCGTCGCCCTGGTGAACGAGAGGTGGGGCGACGCCGACTGGCAACCGATCCATCTGTTCACCGATGACGACTTCCCCCGGTCGGTTGCGCTGATGCGGCGCTACGACGTTCTGCTGGTGAACCCCATACGCGACGGGTTGAACCTCGTCGCCAAGGAAGGTCCGGCTCTCAACGAGCACGACGGCTCCCTGGTCCTCTCCACCGAGGCGGGTGCCTATTCCGAACTGAACGAGGCGTGCGACGGGTTGTTCCCCTTCGACATCGAGGCCACCGCTGACGCCCTCGAAGCAGCGATCGACCGCGATCCCCAGCAGCGCGCCTTCACCGCGCGGAACCTCGAGGCGCTGGCCACCGCGCGGACACCGGCCGACTGGCTGGCGGACCAGCTCGAGGCTGGCTGAGCTCAGCCGGGAGCAGCGGTGCTGCTGGTGGTCGTGGCTCCTGCGGAGACCACTGCTTCGGCATCGGGACCGACGACCACCACCACTGCGGATCCAGCGGGTTGGTCGGTGGCCACGGGCTCGGCCGGCAGGGCCTGGACCTGCTCGGCGGGAAGTCCGAGGAGGGTCGCGATGGCCGCCGCGTTGGGTTGGAAGCCCTCGGCGAAGTAGACCGCTGTGGATGCTGCGCTCGCAGTGGCGTCGGTGGCGGTCGAATTCGTGTAGCCCTGCGTGGCCAGGAACTCCGTGGTCTTGCCCGCCAGACCCGAGATGCCCGCCCCGTTGGCGGCCACCACGGCCACCTCTGCAGGAGCCACGGTCACCGGTGGAGCCTCGGTGGTCTCGGTGGGGGCCTCTGTGGTCTCGGTCACGTCACTGCCACCGTTGTCGCCGATGTCGACGGCCTTGTCGTCCTTGTCGAATCCCACCTTGCCGCCGGCGGCCAACAGGATCGCACCCAGGGCGACCGCTACCACGACGAGGATCAACCCTCGTGCGGCCGGATCGGCTCCCGAAGGTGCACTGCGGCGTTGTGGTTGCCGGGACTCGCTCATGGGCGAAATCCTAGTGCCCCACCGCCGCGCGCTCCGGTTGGCTCAGATACTGCCCGCCACCGCTAGTCCGGCGGCCAGAGCCGCCACGACGATCCGGTACCAACCGAACACCGCAAGGCTGTTGTGCTCCAGGTAGGAAATCAGCCAGCGGATCGCCACCACCGCCGACACGAACGCGAACAACAGTCCCACCAGCGGATCGATCACACCGAACTGGTCGACCAGGCCACCCCCGTCGGAGACGAGTGAGTAGGCGGTCGCTGCACTGAGGGTCACGAACCCCAACACGAAGCTGAACTCGACCGCAGCACGCATGGTCACGCCGACCAGCAACGCACCGAGGATCGTGGCCAGGGACCGGCTGGTGCCCGGCCACAGTGCCGCGATCTGCGCGATCCCGATCAACAGCGCCTGCCTGTAGGTGATGGCCAGCAGTGGGTCCCGGCGCGTACCGCCGCCGCTGCCCGCGTCGGCGTCGGTGTCGGTGTCCGAGCCGCCGTGGGGAATCAGACCTGCCCGCTCGAGACCGAGGATCAACACCCCGCCCACGAGCCAGGCGGCCACGATCGGCCAGGGACCGAACAGTCGTTCCTCGATCGCGTCGTTGAACAGGAATCCGACCGCAGCTGCCGGCACGAACGCGATGACCGTGATGAGGAGAAGGTGCCGCCCGGTCTCCGAGCGCCCGAACAACCCCGCGATCATGTCCGCGAAACGACGCCAGAAAAGCCCCGCCACCGCCACTATCGCACCGAACTGGATCGCTATCGCGTAGGTGTTGGCCGCGGCCTGGTCGGCCTCTGAATCACCCAGGCCCAGCAGTCGCGACACCACCAGGAGGTGCCCGGTGGACGACACCGGCACGTACTCGGTGAGCCCTTCGACCGTTCCCAGGATCGCGGCCTTCCACCAGGTCATCGCAGACGCGGCGGTGTCCTGTACCGACCCCACCCCGGCGCGGGTTGCTGCACCCACCGGGCCCGGAAGCTGCCACATGACCGCCAGGACCGCGGTGGCCAACAGCGCCAGGGTGGTTCGCTCGGAGCGCAGGCGCACGTTCCGGTCGACGTTCGAGATGCTGGGCACGCAACATCTTGGCCTCCGGGCGGTCGTCCGACCCAGTACCCGGCGAGTCCGGACGAATCGGCGACGAATGCCGGCATGGCCGTGGATCACCCGGCCAGTAGCGTGACCAGACGTGTCCATGACCATGATGCGGATGATCCACCAGGATCCGTCACAGACCGAGGGAGCCTCACTCGACTGGGCTCTCGTGCGACGGGTCGGATCCTGGACCGCTCCCTACAAGGCGCAACTGTTCGGATTCCTGGTGGCGATCGTCGCCGGATCGCTGCTCGCCTTGGTGCCGCCCCTGGTGTTCCGTTCGATCATCGACAACACCCTCCCCGACGGCAACTCCTCGCTGCTGGCTGCGCAGGCCGGGCTCGTGGTCGCCGCGGCGACGGTCGCGATGGCGATGTCGCTGCTGGAACGCATGTGGTCCTCACGCATCGGGGAGGGACTCATCTACGACCTGCGGGTGGCGCTGTTCGACCACGTCCAGCGGATGCCGCTGCAGTTCTTCACCCGCTCTCAGACGGGTGCGCTGGTGAGCCGCCTGAACAACGACGTGATCGGCGCCCAACGGGCGGTCACCGGCACGCTCGGCACGGTGGCATCCAACGTGGTGACCCTCATCACCACCGTGATCGCGATGGTCGCGCTCGACTGGCGGGTGACGATCGTCTCGGTGTTGTTGCTGCCGGTGTTCCTGGTCCCCGCGAAGCGCGTGGGCCGCAAGCTGCAGTCCTACACCCGACGGGGAATGCAGCTGAACGCGGACATGAACGCCCAGATGACAGAACGCTTCGGGGTGGCCGGTGCGATGCTCGTGAAGCTGTTCGGACGCCACGACGAGGAGACCGACACCTTCGCCGGCCGCGCCGCCGGGGTGCGCGATGTGGGTATCCGCTCGGCGGTCTACACCAGGGTGTTCATGGCGTCGTTGGCGCTGGTCGGCTCGGTCGGGGTGGCCGCGGTCTACTACCTCGGTGGACGGTCGGTCATCTCCGGTGCCATCACAGCCGGCTCACTGGTCGCACTCGCCACTCTGGTCACGCGCATCTACGAGCCGTTGACCAGCCTCACCAATGCCAGGGTCGACGTGATGAGCGCGTTCGTGAGCTTCGAGCGCGTCTTCGAGGTGTTGGACGCTCCCAATCCGATAACAGACCGCGACTCGGCCCTGACCCTCGAGCATCCAGAGGGTCACGTGCGGCTCGAGGGGGTCACCTTCTCCTACCCGAGCGGCGCAGAGGGTTCGGTGGCGAGCCTCGAGACCGGCCCGGTTGAGCGTGCTCTACCCGGAGGCCCGCCAACGGTGCTCCACGACGTCTCGATCGACATACCCGCAGGTGCCACCGTTGCGCTGGTCGGGCCATCGGGTGCGGGCAAGTCGACGGTGGCCTCGCTCATTCCGCGCCTCTATGACGTGAGCGCCGGTCGGGTCACCCTCGACGGCCACGACGTGCGTGATCTCACGCTCGAGAGCCTGCGCGGGTCGGTCGGTGTGGTGGCCCAGGACCCCCATCTGTTCCACGCCACGGTGGCCGACAACCTCCGCTACGCACGGCCGGATGCGACGGACCGCCAGATCGACGAGGCCTGTGCCGCTGCCAGGATCCTCGACGTCGTCAACGCTCTGCCCGATGGACTCGACACGATGGTCGGTGAGCGCGGCTACAGACTCTCCGGTGGTGAGAAGCAACGCCTGGCCATCGCGCGCATGCTGCTCAAGGACCCCGCGGTGGTGGTGCTCGACGAGGCAACGTCGAGCCTGGACGCGGAGAACGAACAAGCGATCCAACAGGCACTGGCCGAAGCGCTCGAGGGACGCACCGCTGTGGTGATAGCGCACCGCCTGTCGACCATCACCGGAGCCGACTCGATCGTCGTGCTCGATTCGGGCCATGTGGTTCAGCAGGGCACCCACACGGAGCTACTGGCAGCGGGCGGCCTCTACTCAGAGCTCTACCGCACGCTCGTCAACGCCGAACACGCCGAGGAGTAGACGAGGGGCGGTGAGCGGTCTCAGCACGACGTGCACGCCTGCCCGCACGGGAGGTTGCGCTCGACGCGGACCCGGCACGGGCGAGCACCCGTAGCATCCGCCTGGTGAGCACCCCCGAGGATTCCCGACAGCGACCAGAGCACGGCCCGGCAGACGAAGTAGTTCCTTTCAACCCGCCCAGCCCCGAGGAGGCCCTGGCCCGGCTCGACACACCGATGGCCGCGGCCATGCGCACCCAGCGCGCGGTCCGCCGCCTGCACACCGACCCCGTCGACCACGAGATCCTGATGCCGCTCCTGGAGTTGTCGCTCAAGGCACCGACCAGCTCCAACACCCAGGACTGGACCTATCTCGTGGTGGAGGATCGCGAGCAGAAGGCCCGCCTCGCCCGCCTCTATCGCAAGCTCTACCGGGTGTTCAATCCGATCACCGAGCGGCTGGCCAGGGGCGACGACAAGCAGTTGCGACAGATGCGCCCCGGCCAGTGGCAGGCGGAGAACTTCGAGGACCTACCCGTGTTCGTGATCCCCTGCTATCGGAGGAACATCAAACACCGGCCGGTCGGCCGACCGCAGATCTCGGTGGCCTCCTACTACGGATCGGTCTTCCCAGCGGTGCAGAACCTCCTGCTGGGCTGCCGTGCGGTGGGTCTCGGGGCCTCGCTGCAGACCCTGCCCATCTGGCAGATACCCGCGGCGCGACGGATCCTCGGTCTTCCGCGGTCGGTGAATCCGGTGTGCATCATTCCCATCGGTTGGGCCAAGGGCCGGTACGGGCCCACGACTCGCCCCCCGATCGGCGAGGTCGTGCACTTCGACCGCTATGGCAACCGGCCCTACTCGGGTACCGAGGCCTAGATCGCACACCGGCCTGTTGTTGCCCACCTCAGGATCGCCGTTGTCGGATCCGGCTCTAGGCTGTGCCCCACAGACCAAACGGCTCGATCGGGCGCATGGATGCCATGCCGATTGCCCGCCGGACCAACGATGAGGAGTAAGCCGTGCATGCGTTGATTGCAACCGACGGATCCGAGGTATCGATCGATGCCGCCAAAAAGGGTGTGGCTCTGCTCAACCCCACGAAGGTCACTCTGTTGACCGTGGCCGACACCTCGATAGCGGAGGACTCCGGAGCCGGTGGATTCGAGGGCAACCTGCTGTCGCCCGCCGAGTCCGAGCGGGCCCGCCAGGTGATCCTGGAGGAGGGCACCAATGAGCTCACCGACACCGCCGGTGCGGTGGGCCTCGACCCCGCCATCGTCGATCGCCGGGTGGTCGAGGGTGCGTCGGGCCAGATGATCATCCACGTCGCCGACGAGGTGGACGCGGACGTGATCGTCGTCGGGTCACACGGGCACGGGTTCCTGAGCCGGGTGCTCATCGGCTCCGTCAGCGAGTACGTGGTGCGCCACACCCAGCGTCCGGTTCTCGTGGTTCGCCACGACGACGACAACGACGACAACAACGACAAGGACTGAGCTGCTGCCCGAACAGCCAACGGAGCAGCGTCTGCCGATGGGCTCCGGTACCGAGAAGACCTGGGAGATCGGCGAGCTGCTCGATGCGGTCGCCGGGCTCGTCGAACACCGCTTCGGCGGGCGCACATGGGTCACCGGCGAACTGCGCTCGTTGAGCCGGAGCCCTGCGGGTCACCGATACTTCGAGCTGGTCGAGCCGGGCACCGACGGCGACCACGGCTCGGCACGACTCGCGGTCACCCTCTTCGACAGCCAACGACAGCGGGTCAACGCCAAGGTCATCCGTGCCGGCAACAAGGTGCAGATAGCCGAGGGAACCGAGCTGCGGATCTGTGGCCAACTCCGCACCTACGCGCCCCAGAGCCGTATCCAGCTCAACATGACCGACATCGATCCCGCCTACACGCTCGGGGTCATCAGCCAGCGACGCGAGCTGGCCCTCGCAGCACTGACCGCGGCCGGCCTCACGGAGCTCAACGGATCGCTCTCGCTGGCCGAACCGGCGATCCGGGTCGGCCTCGTCACATCGCGTTCGAGCGCTGCAGCGGCCGACGTCCTCGACGAGATCCAATCCTCGACCGTGGGCTTCGAGGTGCTCTGCATCGACGCCAGGACCCAGGGTCGCGACGCGGAACTGTCCCTGGTTGCGGCATTGCGCACCGCGGAGGAACTGCGCGTCGACGTGGTCCTTCTCGTACGCGGCGGAGGTTCGAGTTCCGACCTGTCGGTGTTCGACAGCGAGACCCTCGGTAGGGCTATCGCCCGATTGTCGGTACCCGTGTTCACCGGCATCGGCCACGAGACCGACCACAGCGTCGCCGACGTCGTGGCCCACAGTTCGCACAAGACACCGACCGCCGCAGCAGCTGCGATCGTGCGCTCGGCCGAAGCCGTGGAGCACCGCCTCGCATCGCTCACCGCTTCGATCAGCAGTGCCGCGGAGGGCGCAGCGTTGCGCGCCGCGGCCTCGCTGCAGTCGAGGGCCAGGGCGGCGACGGTCGCGGCTCGGCGACACGTGGCCCACGAGGAACAGCTCCTCGGTGTGCGTCTCGAACGCGTCGCCACCGCGGCTCCGCGTGCCCTCGATGCCGCCCGTGCCCTGACCGACGACCTCGCCAGCAGAGCGGCCTCGGCATCCCGGCTGCGCGTGGAACGAGCCCAGCAGGTCGTGGACCGCCAAGCAGAGCTGGTCGCCGCCCGCGACCCCGCGCGCATGATGGAGCTCGGCTGGTCCGTCGCCCACGGTGCTTCGGGTGAGCTCATCCGCCGTGCGGGCGACGTGGCGCTCGGTGACAGTATCCGCACGACCGTCGCAGGTGGCACCGTGGTTTCGGAGGTCACCGCGATCGAGGCGGACGATGCGACATCCATCGATGCCCGGAACGGGAGAGGCTCCAGATGAACACCGACAGCGACACACCCACCGACGAGCATCACCGGGATCGATCCGGCAACGCACCGGGCGAGCTCGGGTTCTCCGGATGCCTGGAGGAACTCGACCGGATCGTGCGAGGCCTGGAGACCGACTCGGTCGATGTGGACGAACTGTCCGAGACGGTCGCACGTGCAGCCGACCTGGTGGAGTGGTGCCGCACCAGGTTGGGCGACACCCGCACACGCCTCGAAGAGGTGCTCCCACGCCTCGAGTTGGCCGATGCACCCGAACCTGAGCCCGACGCGAGCGACCGCTAGAGCAGTGCGCCGGCTGCAGACCGGTCGGGGTGCCGACAGGCAGTAGCTTCAGGACATGCCCCGCACCGCCCCGAGGCGCCAGACTCCGCTGCGCCGCCCCGAGTTGGTCGATGCTGCTCGGGAGATGATCCGCACATCGGGTCTCGGACAGCTGTCGTTGCGCAAGCTCGCCAACGAGCTCGGCGTCACCGCACCCGCCCTCTACGCGCATGTGCAGGACAAGAACGACCTGATCGCATCGGTGGCCGCACAGGGTTTCGATGAACTGGTGAGCGCGTTCGATGCGGTCGACGCCAGCGATCCGATGGACAGGTTGTTCGAGTACTCACGCTGCTACGTCGACATGGCCACCTCGGAGCCGGAGCTGTTCCGGGTGATGTTCGTGTTCCGCCCCGGAGCCGTGCCGATGCCCAACATCGACAACGAGCTACCGGCCGCGACGACCGCCTGGGAGAACCCCGGTGAGGCGATTTCCGAAGCGATCGAGGCGGGGAGGATTCACCCCGACCGGGATCCGCTGCTCACTGCGATGACCCTCTGGACCTGCACCCACGGCATCGCATCGGTGCTCCTGTTGGGACAACACGACGGCGAGCTGGTGCTACCCGAGAACTCCACCGAGCTGATCAACGATGCGATCCACACGATGCTCGCCGGGTTGTCACTTCCGCCGGTCCCGGCCTGAGCCGGGCCCGACCTGAGCAGGTCGGGTGGGCCCGGTCAGTCGGACCCGACACCCACGTAGGTCTCCAACCCGCGCGACACCGGGCCCAGTCCGACGCCGGGCACGTCGATGATCGCTTCGAGCCACGCCGGCCGCACCACCGCTGACACCCAGATCGGTACGTCCAGATCACTCGCCTCGACCGCGAATCCGGCGAAGGTCCGCGCGTAGTCGGCCGGCCGCACATCGCGTGCGAGTTCCATGAGTGCGTAGGGGTCGGGGGCACCGGAGGGGGCGTTCGGAACCACCAGCGCCCTGCTACCGGGATGCACCCCGCCTCCAGCGACGCCGGGCCCGTCCGCGAGGACCGCTCCGCGGACCACGTCGGGGCGGGCTGCAGCACTCAGCAACGCGATGTAGGCCCCAAGGCCCCGCCCCAGGATCGTGACCGGCTCTGCCAGATGTTCGAGCACCGCGTCCACATCGCCGACCAGGATCTCACTGGTGTAGCCACCGCCCACCGGCACGGTGGAGTCGCCGTGGCCGGTGAAGTCGAGGCCGATCACCGGGCCGGGCCACTCCACCGATCCCGGGGTCGTGCGCGGGGTCCGCTCGCCCAGACCGTGCAACAACAGCAGCGGCCGGGCCGCGTCCGGATCGCCCGGGTCCACCTCGTGCACCGCGAGCGAAACCCGATTGTGGGTGACCACGGTCGACCTGCTCATCGTACGAACTCCAGAATCATGTCCGCGACGAGGCGCGGTTGTTCGATGTGGACGAAGTGCCCCACACCCTCCAGGCTCTCGAAGCGCGCTCCCGGGGGCAGGTACGGGAGCACCTCGTCGGGCACGGTTCCCCAGCCCATCACCTCGATGTCGAGCCCGAGCACCCCGAGCACAGGCACCCCGATGCCCGGGAGCTGCAACAGGGACCACTGTGGTTGCCAGGGGCCGAAACCGCCCATGCGCATCGAGGGGTCGATCTTCCAGCGCCACCCGTCGTCGGATTGCTCGGCGCCGACGGTCACGAGGTAGCGGAGCCACTCCTGGGACATCCTCGGATTCATCCTGCCGCGCCGCTCGGCCAGCTCGTCGATCGAACCCGGCCTGCGTTGCCTGCCGACGAGTCCGCGACGGTGCTGCAACCAGGCATCCATCTCGTCGCGGAGGCGGCGGGCCCGCTCGTGGCCCGCCATGTCGGACATCGCGCGGTGCGAGGGAAGACCGTCGAGGTTGACCAGAGCGCTGATGCGGTGCGGGAGTGCGTTGGCCAGGTGGGTGACGAGGTTCCCGCCCTTGGAGTGCCCCACGAACGGCATCGGCTCGGTTCCGAGTGATCCAACCACCGCTGCACCGTCACGCAGGTCGGCCTCCCAGCTGTACAGACATGCCCGGTCGGAGTCACCGTGGCCACGCTGATCCCACGAGACGACGCGCCAACCACCCGCGGCCAGCATCGGGGCGAACACGTCGAAGGTACCGGCGAAATCGAATCCTCCGTGTGCCAGCAGCATCGGTGGCGCGTCGGGGTCTCCCCACTCCGACACGGCCAGGCCGATGCCGTCGGCATCCAGTCGGTAGGTGCGGGCCGGTCGCTCGGCACCCGGAAACGCCCTGGCCTCCGCGAAGGTGGTCCCGGCCGCAGGTCCGGCACTGGGATCTGGTGCGGTGGGGAGCTCGGCCATGGCCACGGATCCTAGGGCGGGCCGACCGTGTGACCTACCGGTTCGACCTCTTGGCCGAGCAACCGAACGGGTCCTGGCCGTTGCGGGCTCGGTGTCATCCGGAACCACCGGAGTGCCCGGTAGCGTTGTCCACACGAACGCACTGAGTGAAGCCGGGGCCCGCCCGAAGGCCAGAGCAGCGGTCGAGCCAACCACCACGGGGGGTACGGCCGTTTTCGCCGCGACCGTGGGGCCGGCGACCACCGTGCTCCGCTGGGCCTCGGTCGGCTACGGACTGGTGGCGATCGCACCCGACCGCGTGGGATCGGGTTGGGACGACGTGGTCCTGCTGGCGCTGTGCGTGTTCCTGACCACGTTGCGCACGATCATGCCGCTGAACCTGGGCAGCAACGATCGCCTCGATCGGGCACTACCCCTCGTCGATGTGGCCGTGTTCGCCGTTGCGGTGGGGCTCAGCGGTGCGACCGAATCACCCTGGCTGCTCTGTCTGCTCACCGCGGTCGGGCTCGCCGCCTACGGATGGGGCAACCGGTTCGCGCTCTGGGCGGGTGTGCTGGCAGTGGCTTCGGTGACCCTGTTGGTCGAGCTCAGCGGAGGATCGCTGTCGGACCGCCTGGACGACGCCGGCGACCTGCTGGCGGTGGTGAGCCTGGCACTGGCCGCTGCGGGCGGTCTGTTCCTGCGCTCCAGGGCCATCGAGGCAGCGCGACTGGTACAACGCACCGGCGGTGAACTCGCTCGACTTCGATCCGCGAACGAGCTGCTGCGGGAACTCACCGACGTGGCGCTCACGCTGCCGGGCGCATTCACCCTGCGCGAGGCGCTGAGCCGGTCCCGGGATCTGCTCGGCACCTACATGGATCCACGCACCGTCGTGCTCGTCACCCTCGACGAGAACACCGACGAATGGACTCCGAAGATCACCGACCGGGCCGCCATGCGCGCCGCCTACAAGCGCGACGAACTACCCGAACCGTTGAGGCTCGCCCTCGATGTCGCACGAACGGTGGTGCGCAACGCATCCAGCGACGGAAACGGCTTCATCGGCCCCGACTCGCACAGCGGCATCTACATGGTGCTGCACGCTCGGGGACACGCGATCGGAGTGCTCGCACTGGAGCATCCCGACCCGGGGCACTTCGACGACGTCGACCCCGTGTTGCGGGAGGGACTCGGCGATGTGATCGCCCTGAGCGTGGACAACGCCCGTTGGTTCGCCCGTCTGCGCAGCCTCGGGGCCCAGGAGGAGCGGGTCAGGGTTGCCCGCGACGTGCACGACCGACTGGGGCAGTGGATGACCTACCTGAAGATGGAGCTGGAACGGATGTGCTCCGCCGACGAGGTCACCACCGAGGAGCTCCAACGCGTCCACGACGACGCCGCGTTCGCTCTCGACGAGCTGCGCGAGACGCTGCGCCAGCTCCGGTCCGGGGTCACCGATGAACGGCCGCTGTCGGTTCTGGGGAGGGAACTGGTGGAACGCTTCGCCGACCGCAGCGACGTGGCGGCACGGTTCCTGGTGCGGAATCCCGATCAGCAACTGCCGGTGCCGGTCGAGAACGAGCTGTTGAGGATCCTCCAGGAGGCTCTGAACAACATCGACCGCCACGCGAAGGCCGAACACGTCGAGGTCGACTGGGTGGTCGACGGCGGCAACTACCAGCTGGCCGTGATCGACGACGGCCGCGGGTTCGATCCATCCCACGCCGTGCGGGAACAGTCCTACGGTCTCGTCGGGATGCGCGAACGCGCCGAAGTGATCGGCGCCACCTTCGAGATCGACTCACAACCGGGCGTCGGCACCCGACTGTACGTAAGGGCTGGCCAGTTGCAGAGCCCCACAGTCGCCAGAGCCGGCCAACCGAACTGACCCAGCCGAAAGACCAGGAGCCCCAATGAGAGTGCTACTTGCAGATGACCACCAGATTCTGCGCGACGGGGTCCGCAAGGGTCTCGAGTCCGCGGGCGCGACCGTGGTGGGTGAGGCCGACAACGGCGAGGAGGCGGTCGCTCTGGCCAAGGAGACCACGCCCGACATCGTGTTGATGGATCTCTCGATGCCGGTGTTGGACGGCGTTGCCGCGACCGAGCGGATCACCGCCGAGGTGCCCGGCACCAAGGTCGTGGTGCTCACGATGCACGACGACCCCGATCGCACCCGCGCGGCACTGGTGGCCGGCGCCATCGGCTACCTGACCAAGGGAACCTCCTTCGAGGACGTCTACGACACACTCGAGCGGGCTCACGCCGGCGAGGAGGTGCTCAGCCCGAAACTGGCCGCCACGATGCTGCGCACCGCGGACGAGGAGGACTCCGCCAAGGACCTCCTTTCGGACCGTCAGCGGGACATCCTCCAGATGATCGCCGACGGCCTGTCCACCAAACAGGCGGCGCGGGAGCTCGGGATCACCCAGAAGACCGTGCACAACCACCTGAACGCGACCTACAGGCGACTCGACACCCAGAGCCTCACCCACGCGGTGCTCTCCGCGGTCAGGCTCGGGATCATCAACCTCGGCGACGGGGACGACGGTGACACCCTCTGAGCTCGCCGGGCAGCTCCGTGGGAGTGATATTGCCCATGTGCCCACCGCTGGGATCCGGGGGAGACTGGCTTGATGGAGCAGGGCAACCAGCCCCGGGGGACGCGCGCGTCCGGTAGCAGCGAGTTCCGTCGCGCCCTGGTGGCGGTTGCCATCTCTGCTCTGGTCGCCGTCGGGGTAGCGGCGCCGATGGCTCTGAGCATCGACGACCAGCCTCCTGAGACCACGACCACCAGCACCTCCACGACCGCTCCGAGCACGCCTTCGTCGGACCCCGACTCGTCATCGATCACGAGCGAGACGACGGTGCCGGTCAATGTCCTGGGTACCAACACGGTCAAGGAAGACAACCCGGGCACGCTTGGGGGTTGACCGGCGCTCGCGTACCCTCGGGACCTCACCGACCGAGGATCACGACGATGGCCGACATCAGGGGAACCACCGAAGCGCAGTTCGAGGAACTCGCGGAGGTCTTCGAGAAGAACTTCGAGCTCCACGACGAGGTCGGGGCCGGATTCTCGGTCTACCTCGAGGGTGACAAGGTCGTCGATCTCACCGGTGGTGTCGCCAACTCCGAGGGTCGCGCCTACGACGAGGACACCCTGCAGATGGTGTTCTCGACCACCAAGGGCCTCACCGCCATGTGCGCCCACCTGCTCGTGCAGCGTGGTGAGCTCGACCTGGACGCTCCGGTGGTGAAGTACTGGCCGGAGTTCGCTGACCACGACAAGGGTGAGATACCGGTGCGCTGGCTGCTGTGTCATCGCAGTGGCCTCATCGATGTGGACCGCCCGATGACCGTCGAGGAGGCACTCGACTGGGACACGGTCACCGCAGCTCTGGCCGCCAGCAAGCCCGTCTGGGAACCAGGGACCATGCACGGCTACCACGCGATCACCTTCGGTTGGCTGGTCGGCGAGATCGTCCGCCGCGTGAGTGGACTCTCCATCGGCGAGTTCGTGCAGCGCGAGTTCTCCGGACCCCTCGGGGCCGAGTTCTGGATCGGGCTCCCCGAATCCGAGCAGTCGAGGGTCGCCCCACTGATCCCCATGGGTGAGGTCGCGGGGATCGAGATCCCGATGATGGCCGCCGAGGAGGGCTCCTCCGACAGTGAGACCCCCGCCGGTCTGATCGAGATGCTCGAGATGCTGCTGGGCCCCGGCAACCTCGCCGGCAAGGCTCTCTCGGCTCCCGGCGGCGCCATGGCATCCGAGCAGATCTGGAACGAACCACGGGTGCGCGCAGCGCAGATCCCTGCCGCCAACGGCGTGACCAACGCCCGTTCACTGGCACGCATCTACGCGGCGACCGTGAGCAAGGTCGACGGCCAGCAGATCCTGGATGACTCGACCGTGGCCGCTGCGATAGAGCCACAGGTCCAGGGACCCGACGCCGTTCTGATGTTCCCGATCCCCTTCGCACTGGGATTCATGGCCCACTCCGACATGTCGCCGTTCCTCGGCGGACGTTCGTTCGGGCACTACGGGGCGGGTGGCTCGGTCGGTTTCGCCGACCCGGACCGACGCATCGCCGGCGGCTACGTGATGAACAGGATGCATCTCGGTGTGGCCGGCGACCCCCGTTCGTCGGCTCTGCTCGCCTGCCTCGACCGGCTGGTGACCTGAGCGGTGGGCGGATCCAGTGAGCGCTGATCCCGCCGTCGAGGCCGCGCGGAGGCGGACCTTCGGCATCATCTCCCACCCCGATGCGGGCAAGACCACCCTCACCGAGAAACTGCTCCTCTACGGCGGTGCGCTCGGTCGGGAGGCCGGGTCGGTGAAGGCCAAGAACGACCGGCGGTCCGCCACGTCGGACTGGATGGACCTCGAACAGCAGCGCGGGATCTCGATCACCTCGACGGTGTTGCAGTTCCCCTACCGCGATTGCGTCGTCAACCTGCTCGACACCCCCGGACACCGTGACTTCTCCGAGGACACCTACCGGGTGCTCACCGCGTGTGACGCTGCGGTGATGGTGCTCGATGCCGCCAAGGGCATCGAGGCGCAGACCCTCAAGTTGTTCGAGGTCTGTCGGGACCGCGGGCTTCCGATCATCACCTTCGTCAACAAGTGGGACCGCCCCGGACTCTCGCCGTTGGAACTCATCGACGACATCGAGTCGCAGTTGTCGTTGATCTGCACACCGATGACCTGGCCGGTGGGGATCGCGGGCGACTTCCGCGGTGTGGTGGACCGCTCGAGCGGCGACTTCGTGCGCTTCACCAGGACCGCCCGCGGGGCTACCGAGGCTCCCGAGGAGGTGGTCGACCCCGAACGCGCGGCCGAGGAAGAGGGTCAGTCCTGGGTCGACTGCAGCGAGGAACTCGAACTCCTCGAGGGCGCCGAACACGACCACGAGATGTTCACCGCCGGCGAGTCGAGCCCGATGTTCTTCGGCTCCGCCATCACCAACTTCGGTGTGCGGCTCCTTCTGGACGCGGTCATCGATGAGGTCCCTGCGCCTGCGGCCAGACCAACCACCAACGGGGAACGCCGTGCGCTCGACTCCCCGTTCTCGGGCTTCGCGTTCAAGGTCCAGGCCAACATGGACAAGGCCCACCGCGACCGGATCGCGTATGTCCGGGTGAACTCGGGTCGCTTCGAACGCGGAATGGTCGTGATCCACGGCCGCACCAAGAAGCCCTTCGCCACCAAGTACGCCCACTCGGTGTTCGGCTCCGAGCGCGACACCCTCGAAGAGGCGTTCCCCGGCGATGTCGTGGGACTGGTCAACGCGAACGACGTGCGCGTCGGTGACTCGCTCTACGTCGACCAACCGGTGGAGTTCCCGACCATCCCGTCGTTCGCGCCCGAGCACTTCGCCAAGGTGCGGGTGAAGGACGTGTCCAAGTCGAAGCAGTTCCGCAGCGGGATCCAGCAACTCGACGAAGAAGGTGTCGTGCAGGTGCTGCGCGACCCGGACTTCGGCGATCAGGCCCCGGTGCTGGCAGCGGTGGGCGCCCTTCAGTTCGAGGTCGCCACCCATCGGCTGGAGACCGAGTTCAACGCTCCGGTGGAGTTGACCATGACCGGCTACCGCGTGGCACGACGCACCGATGAGGAATCGCGTGCGACGCTGCGCTCCATGCAGGGAGTCGACGTGCTGGAGCGCTCCGACGGAGTCCTGCTGGCACTGTTCGAATCGGTGTACTGGCTCGAACGCCTGGAGGCCGAGAAGCCCGAGCTGACCCTCGACCGCCTGGTCGCCGAGGGCGCCCTGCGCGCAGAAACCTGACCACCGGGGACGCGCACCGATCGGCGCGATCCAATCCGCGTGCCGCGCAGAACCGACCACCACTCGCGGCCGAATCGGTGCAGGACACCATTGGGTTGGCAAATAGGGTGCAACGATGGACGTGGACCTGACCGGGCGGAGCTTCCTCAAGGAACTCGACTTCCTCCCGGAGGAACTGACCTATCTGCTCGACCTGGCGGACGAACTGAAGGCGGCCAGGCGCGAAGCGCGCGAGGAACAGCTGTTGACCGGCCGGGTCATCGCGCTGATCTTCGAGAAGACCTCCACGCGCACCCGGGCGGCATTCGAGGTGGCAGCGCACGACCAGGGCGCACACGTCACCAACTTCGATCCCTCTGGTTCACAGATCGGCCACAAGGAGTCCGTGGCCGACACCGCCGAGGTCCTGGGCAGGATGTTCGACGCCATCCAGTTCCGCGGCACCAGCCAGGGTGACATCGAACGCCTGGCCAACCACGCGGAGGTACCGGTCTACAACGGTCTCACCGACGACTGGCATCCCACCCAGATGCTCGCCGATTTCCAGACGATGCGCGAAGCCTCCGGCAAGGAGGCCAATGACCTCTCCTACGCGTTCTGTGGGGACCTGCGCTTCAACATGGCCCGCTCCCACGTGGTCACCGCCGCCCTGCTCGGTTCCGACATACGCCTGGCGGGACCCGAGTCGCTGAGCATCCCCGGAGAGGTGCTCGAGGCGGCCAGGGAGATCGCCGCGCTGACAGGCGCTTCGATCACCGTGACCGACGACGCCGCCGAAGCGGTCACAGGGGTGGACTTCGTGCACACCGACGTGTGGGTGTCGATGGGTGAGCCGCGCGAGGTCTGGGCGTCGCGCATCAAGGAACTGATGCCGTACCGGGTCGACGAGAAGCTCATGTCGGCCGCTGGGAAGCGTGCGCGGTTCATGCACTGCCTACCCGCCTACCACGACCTCGAGACGCAGATCGGTGCTGACATCGCCGGCCACACGGGCCTGACCGGTGGACTCGAGGTGACCGACGGGGTGTTCCGCTCGGAGCGCAGCATCGTGTTCGACCAGGCCGAGAACCGACTGCACACGATCAAGGCGCTGATGGTCGCGACGCTGGCGGGCCCGGACGATCGCTGAGCCCGGCGAGGTCACTTCACGACATCACAGCCGAGTCGGACGAAGGGATACCCGGCGCTGACTCCGCCGGCGCTGACGCATACCACCTCGGCACTCGGGTCCACCATGATCTCGTGGTCGTAGCCGTGAGCGGTACCCAGGTACGGCAGGAACTTCGCCAGATCAGGCCGCTCCTTGTCGGCCAATGCGAAATCGGCGAGCTGACCGTCCACGAGGATCGCAACCCCGAGGGGGTTCCGGGTGTCACCATCGGCGGTCCAACCCACCAGGCGAACCTTCACCGGCCTGCCCTGTGCGTCGCGTTCGACAGTCACCGAATCCAGTGACCCGAAAGGGTCATCGGGATTCGGGACCCCGCTGTAGCGCGGAGTGGCCCCGCGGTTGCGCGATGCCGCAGAGATCTCATCGGGGTTCGGCCAGACGTTGAAGCGGCAAGCCCCTTTTGCGGCTCCGCCCTTGGACTGCTGAGCCATCACCGGGGCGCGCGCCCCGGCGCCCCCACCGCAGTTGGCGTGGCCGAGTCCCATCCAGTGACCCACCTCGTGGTTGACCACGTAGTGGCGATACGAATCGAGTCCGTAGGGCCAGGTGGATGTGGCGCCCTGCCAGCGGTCCTGGTTGATCACGACGTTCGAACCAGACCGGCAGGACCACTGCGACGAACACGGCGGACCGAACGACGGCAGCGTCGAGGCCTGTGCCAGCACGATCGTGAAGTTGGCCGCACCGGGTACCTGCTTGAACTGGATCGCACCACCGGCGGACCAGCCACGCGGATCCGAGAGGGTCACCGCAACGTGTTGTGCGAACTGTCCGAGGTCAGCGGTGATGTGACCCCTGGTGGCGATCCGGTAGGTGATCACCCGCTCCGGGGGAGCCTGCTCGCACGCCGCCATGAAGCCACCCAGCAGTACGACGACCCCGAGTGCCGCTAACCGCTTCAGCCTGGTCTGGTTCATCACGGTCGTCTCCCCTGCCTGGTCTGACCTCTCCGGCCGGCCGATCCTAGATCCGCCTGGTCCGCATGTCACCGGACCACTACCCGGGACACGTCAACCGTCTTCAGTTCTCCCGGAACGCTCGGGTATGGTTTCGACCCTCGGGGCTGTAGCTCAGCTGGCTAGAGCACCTGCTTTGCAAGCAGGGGGTCGTGGGTTCGATTCCCATCAGCTCCACTCCGAGAACCCCTTGTTCGCAAGGGTTCTGGCGGTTCCCCTCAGCGGACGAGGGCCGAGCTTCCCGGATCGGTCGTGCTCGTCGACCCCGACGGGGTCGGGGAGCTCTGCACGGACCACCTAACGCGCTCCGGAACCCTGATCCCGGGTCACCTCCACAGAGGTCGGGTTCACCAGGGTGTCGAACACCGCGGAGTACTTGGTCGCAGACGCAACCAGCGCGTCGATCGCATCGGAGGATGCGTCGGCGTCGATGTCGAAAGCGACACTGATCGAGCTGAAGCCCTTGCGAACCTCCTGGTCGATGCCGAGCACTCCTCTGACGTCGATGTCACCACCAACGGTCGACGAGACCGAGCGGAGCTCGATTCCGCGAGCAGCAGCACCCGTCGCTACACCCGCGGTGATGCAGGCAGCGAGTGCGTGCAGCAGGAATTCCTGGGGGGTGGGACCGTGCCCGTGACCCAGCGTGGGGTGATCGGCGGTGTACTCGAACTCCTCGACGTGGAGCTGGTCCGCTCCGGCGCCGTACCACTCGTGAATGGTGGTCGCGCTGGCGGTGCCCTCCACCCAGCGGTTGCGGGCGGAGAAGCGGAAGGCCGCCAGCTCGCCGTTCTCACGCAGCTTTTCGATCGTGCCGAACAGCTTGGCGGTGGGCACGCCGTTGGTCTCCGAGGGCTGTGATTGCTCGGTGTCGGCCGTGTCGTTGGTCTCGGTGATGCTCATGGAAATGTCTCCTCTGTTCGGGGCACCGTCGTGGTGCCGGGTCTCGAGGTCCACTCTCTGTGATCGCCCCCCGAGATCCTTGGAGACCGTTTGGAGAGCATCTGAAGTCCGCTGGACCGCACGGTCGAGAGTTCCGCGTTGGCCTCAGGAGCCGTCGGATCCACCGTGGGGCTCCCCGCGACGCTCCGGCCCAGGGGCCTCGGGTGGTTTCGCCAGAACCCATCGGTACGGTGAGAACGACCCAACAGGTGCAAGACCCAGCACGAGGAGGACAAGTCGAATGACCACGGACAGTCTCGAGCAAGCAGCAGCTTCGGGTTCCGAAACGACGGACAAATCCGTCGGCCGCATCGCGTTACAGGCCGTAGCTATCGTGGCGATCTTCGCGACCGCCTACCTGACCGTTTCGACACTTCTGACAACTGGCTACACCGCGGGTACGACCGCCGCCCGACTCGGCCTGGCCGCCGTGGTCGCACTCGTTGCGGCTGTGTGCCTCCGGCTGTCGACACGATCCGCCCCTGGAGGGTCCGGCTCGTCGTAGCCCGTTTCCGCGCAACGGAAGTCCCTCAGCTGAGCTCTCTCAGAGGTACCGGTGAGTGATCCCGTTCCGGCCACCTACAGACCCGCATGAACTCAGTTTGAATCGAGCTGCCTGAATTCAGTCTTGCCTGAATTCAGCAACTGGTGAATGATGGGGGAATGTCCTCCATCACAGCGGGAGTCGACATATCGACCCTGGCCCGGGTCGGTACGGCTCTTTCCGATGACACACGCCGCCGGATTCTCGTGGCCCTCCTCGACGGACCGTCCTATCCGTCGGACCTCGCCGACGTACTGGAGCTGACGCGACCGAACGTGTCGAACCACCTGTCATGTCTGCGCGGCTGCGGCCTGGTGGTGACCGAGCCCGAGGGTCGCCGGCAGCGGTACCGCCTGAGCGATCCGAAACTCGCGCACGCGCTGTCCGAGCTGTGCGATCTGGTGCTCGCCCCGGCAGCGGGCTGCGAGCACGAGACCCATCGGCAATGAGGGTCGTGTCCGAGGGGCCCCGGTGACCGCTCACCCGAATCTCGACCGGCAGCTGGCTGGATCACGCGACCGGCTGCGTCGCGCAGCGTTGGCGCTGGCCTGGGCAACCGTTGCGTGGAACATCGTCGAAGCCGTCGTGGCGGTTGCCGCCGGACAGGCCGCCGGTTCGGTGGCGTTGGTCAGCTTCGGGCTCGACTCCACCATCGAGGTCGCTTCGGCAGCGGTCATCATCTGGCAGTTCAGCGGGCTGGACGAAAAGCGAGAACGCCTGGCCCTGCGGCTCATCGGGGTGAGCTTCTTCCTGCTCGCTGCATACGTGGGTGGTCGTGCTGCGCTCGATCTGCTCACGGCCACCGAGCCGGAGTCCTCACCGATCGGTATCGCACTGGCATCGGCCTCGTTGGTGGTGATGCCGGTGTTGGCCGCCGGCAAGGCCCGGATCGGTCGCAGGTTGGGGTCATCGACGGTGAGTGCCGACAGCCGCCAGACCTGGCTGTGCACCTATCTGTCGGCGGTCCTGCTGGCCGGTCTTCTTCTCAACTCGCTGTGGGGATGGTGGTGGGCCGACCCCTTGGCGGGGCTCGTGATCGCGGGACTCGCCCTGCGTGAAGGCCTCGAGGCCTGGAACGGAGACAGCTGCTGCGATTGAGGATCGCGGGCGTCACTGCGCTCTGCGGACCCCGACGCCCTGAACCGACCACCCCGGCCCGGAACCAGGGAGGCTCCCCGATGCGCCCCTGCGAAACGCCCGGCAAGCTCAGGAGATGTCCCAACTCTCCCATCGCAGTTCAGACGCCGTCTCCAGAAGCAACCCGTCCGATCGGGCCTCCCGCCTACCCGCCTTGGTGTTGGCGCTCGTGTTGGGGCCGCTCGGGCTGCTGGCCGCCTGCGGCGGTGGCGACGACGCGAACGACACATCGTCCTCCGAGGATGCGTCCGGAAACGAACAGACCGCGGAGGAGACCGAGGCCGACGACTCCTCCGCGAACCCCGGAGGCGACGAGGTCTTCGACCCGGCCACGGTCAAGTCGTGCCTCGAGGACGCCGGATTCCAGACCGTGACCAGCTCCGAGGTGCTGTCCGACCAGCAGGTCGCCGACCAACTGACCGCCTTCGGCCAGACCGAGAGCCTCACCTTCGAGGCCGAACAGAATTCCTTCGCCGGTGGGGTCTCCTTCTACGAGAGCCCCGAACAGGCCAACGACCGCGCTGAGTCGCTCGCCAACGTGGCGAAGGCCCAGACCGTGGTCGGCAACGCGCTCGTCAGCATCGAGGCGGGATCCGACTACGACGAAGCTGTCGAGGCTGCCGAGTCGTGCCTGGGGGTCTGACCCGCACCCCCGGCCGGGGCGACGCACCGAGCCGTGGAGGTCGCGACATCCGACGACTCGCCCACCTTCGATAGATTTCCGGCCCGTGCCGACGCGCAGGGCCATTCCCACCGCCAGGGAGCTCCACGAGTGGGGCGAACCTGCTTCGACCGTCGCAGCGCGCCTGCTGGACGAACCCGGACCGGCCGATTGGGCCGTGAGCGTGTTGTGGCGCGCAGCTGAGGAGTCCTCCTGCGCCGGTGAGTTCGACCGGGCATCGGCGCTGTTGCGGCGCGCGCTCAGGGCGATGCCGCCGACGATCGACCGCGAGCGTGTCCGAACCGTGATCGAGCTCGGCCGCATCGAGGCCGCATCGGGCCACGACGGGGCCAGGGGCCGTTGGGAGACCGCGGCCGACCAGCTCCGGGAACTGGATCCCTCCGATCGCGTCAGCGCGTTGGTCGATCTCGGCGAGGCCACCTACTCAGCCGGCCTCCTGACGGATGCACGCGCACACTTCGAGCAGGCCTACCAACTGTGCGACGAACACTGCGATCCGCCGTTGGTGGACGACGAGACCGCAGCGCGCATGATCGCCGGCCTGTCGACGGCATCCCTGCTGACGGGACACAGACATCGGGGCGCCGAATCGAGACTGCGTTCGATCGTGCGGAGCACCCCCCGCTACCCCGACCTCCCCACACGCGCCCTGATGGCGAGCGCTGCCGGTGAGGTGGCACTCGGTGTGGATCTGCCGGCGGAGCTGGTCCACCGCCTGATCGATGGTGCACTGGGCGACGAGCCCCTCCCCCCTGACGTGCTCCGGCCCGTGTTCGAGCCACTGAGCGCCGCCCTGTCGTTGACAGGTCGCCCCGATGCAGCGGTCGAGCTGCTCGACGCACGCCTGGAGATCGCACGTTCGCGCAACGACCTCATCTCCCATGTCAGCCTGCTTCCGCTGCGCGCACACGCCCATCTGCTCGCCGACCGTCTCGAGCGCGCCCGGAACGACGCCCTCGACGCGATCGAGCTCATCGAAGCGCATCCGGGCGCGACCCGGCTCGCCGAGGCACCCGCCCGCTACGCGCTGAGCACCGCCCTGGTCGAGCTCGACGAGTTGGAAGAGGCCGCGACGGTCTGCGACGTGCCAGATCACCGACAGCGTTGGGGCAGCACCCCGATGCACGGCTGGTTCCTCGACGGCCTCGCCCGGGTGCGGTCGTCACAACACCGACACGAGGACGCCATGGGTGCATGGCGGGACGCGGCACGTTCGTTCACCCTCGTCGGTGGCGGAGGGGTGATCTGCGAATGGCGCGACGGCCTGGCCCGTTCCCTCGTGGCCATCGGCGACCGCCCCGCAGCGCAACAGCTGGCCGCAGAGCACGTGGCGGTCGCCACAGCGTTCGGCGACGCGCGTATCCGTGCGATCGCAGAGGGCACCGCCGCTGCCGCCGACGCCGACCATCTGGCTGCTGCCGACCGCTTGGGCGCCGCCATCGCAGTGCTCCCTTCGGGCTCCGCAGAGTTGACCCGCTGTCGACTCGGCTTCGAACGCGGCGCACGGCTGCGCCGCGCTGGCCTGCGACGCTCGGCCCGTGACCAGCTGGCAGCCAGTCTGGCGATCGCCTCGCGCCTCGGCGCACGGCGTCTGGCTCGCCTGATCGACGACGAACTGATCGCAGCGGGTGCAAGCAGGTCGCGATCCGCCGGACCCGGCCAGGGTCACGTCCTGACCCCGACGGAGCGCCGGACCGCTGAGATGGCGGCGAGTGGGTTGGGAAACGTGGAGATCGCTCGCCGTAGGTCGGTCAGCCGCAAGACGGTGGAATCACAGCTCTCGAGCGTCTACCGCAAGTTGGGGATCGACGATCGGAGCCAGCTCCGCTGCGCGTTGACGCCGGAGTCTGCCGGGACGACCGTGTGACCGGGACCGACGGGGCTGACCGGGACCGAGACGAAACCCCGTCACCTGACCCACCGGCGGGTCAGGTCCTCCCCCAACGCACAGAAGCACCGGGATCGATCACACCCACCCCGAAACACCAGGCCTTCGCGGTACCCACCGGACATCCATCACCGGCATCGGTCGTGTCGCCGTTGCCGAACGGTGCCGCCGAACCGGTCACCCGCGACACGATCTGGGCAGCTGACTCCGACGGGAATGCTCCGCGGAGCACCGCCACCAGTCCCGCCACGTGTGGGGTCGCCATGGACGTACCGGACATCGGCTCCCAGGTGGCGCCTTCGTCGTCGAACGCCGTGGAAAGCACGTCCGAACCGGGACCTGCGATGTCCACGTAGCTCGCCTGGGTGGAGAAGACCGACATCCTGCGCTCCTGTCCCATCGAACCGACCGCGAGGGACCAGTCCAGCGCGGCAGGCACGTTCCAGATGTTGTGGGTCGGGTTGGGCACCTCGCCGCCATCGCCGGGGACCGTCGCCGATCCGTCGTTGCCCGCGGCCACGGCCATCACCACGTCGTTCGCCTTCGCATACCCGGCGGCGAGGTCGAGCGCTGCGGTCCCGTTGCCCAGGGCGCACGACTCGATCTTCGGATCCGCCGCGGCGAAGCCGCCGTCCTCGGTCTGGTCGCACGGGAAGCCGACCGAGAGGTTGATCACCTCCGCGCCGGCATCGACCGCATGCACGATCGCCTTGGCGACCAGGCCCTGTGTTCCGATGGAATCCGCGGCGGTCAGGGCCTTCACGTCGATGATGTCGACGCCGGGAGCGACGCCGGCGGTTCCGATCGAGTTGTTGGGGATCGCTGCGATCGTGCCGGCGACGTGGGTGCCGTGCCGACCCGGCCGTCCGGCGTCGCTGTTCTGGAGCAGGGAGTCGAGGCTCAGATCGACCTGCGACACGACCTTGCCGACGAGATCAGGATGTTGCGCGTCGACGCCGGTGTCGACCACTGCAACGGTGATCCCCTCACCGGTCGAGGCGCACCAGGTGTCTTCGAAGTCGAACATGTCCAGTGCCCATTGCTCGTCGCGGAAGGCGTCATCGACCGGGTAGCCACCCATCTCGGCGGTCTCCACCACCGGATCCCGTTCGACGGCCACGACCTCGCCTCCCGCTGCCGCCACGAGAGCGGCCGTTCCGCTCGCCTCCTGCACCGCCGCGTCAGGATCCTGCTGCAGGATCGTGTGCAGCACCGGCCGCCCCTCGAGCACCGCACCCACGGTCATGGCCACCAGCGGTCTGTCGCCATCAGGCAGGTCGCGGGAGTCGTTCGCGATCCACTCCGCCGTGGCGCGGACGCCATCTGGGTCGAGCGGTTCGGGGAGTTCGTCCGGGTCGAGTGGTTCGGTGTCCGAACCGGCGGGCGGACTCGCCGATCGGGCAGCCGGGGCGACCTGCTGCAGCAGAGGAGAGCCGAGGACTCCCGCCGGGTCCTCACCGATCTCACTGCACAGCCTGGGAACCACCGGAGCGGGCACAGCTGTGGTTGTCGGCCCGGGGGTCGGCTTGGCCGCGGGAGGTGCCACGCAGGCCGTGAGGATCAGAGCGGTGGTGGTGGTTGCGACCGCCAGGAGCGATCGTTTCGAGATGGTCATCGAGCGTCGTCCTCCTTCGAGATGCTCGGTCACCGGCGCCGCGCGGCCGTCCGACGCCCGACCTCGTCGGGGTGACGGCGACGACAGCCCGTTCACCTGCTGCTTCGGTCAGCCCGACGGCCCGGTTGAGAAATCCCCCAGCGGACTCGCCCTTCATCCGGCTGACTCGCAGCACCGGTCCCGCAGTGGCAGATGCCGGCAGCCACCACTGCGACCACTGCCACCACTGCCAGGATCCGGGTCCGGAACTCGCTCAACAAGTCCGTCGATTCCGACATGGTCTGCACACGCCACGGCCTCGACACGGCCACCGCGGCCGCCATGATTCCCATAGCCTCCACCGGGTGACCGCCGACGATGCGCAACGGCCGTGAAACCGAAGACAGCGGAGCTGTGGGCCAAGCAGGATCAACACCAGGGCGACCGCTGGCGCCTGTTCAGCGCGGTCGCTGACGCCGTCGATGCCGACACCGCGCTGTATCCGGGCTGCTACGTCGACATCGCACCCTCGTTCGTGTTCCGGTCGGTCACCTTCGTGGACATCGACAGGCGCACGCCGGTCTTCTTCGGTGACACCGCCGGCGTGAACCAGATCATCTCGGATCACGACGGTCCGGCCGAGCCAGATGTCGCATTCATCCACGCCGACTACACCGGCGTGCTGGACCTTCCCGAGGAACACTTCGGGTTGCTGGTATCGCTCTACGCCGGGTTCGTCTCAGAGCACTGCACCGAACACCTCCGGGTCGGGGGGAGCCTGCTCGTCAACCCGAGCCATGGAGACGCGGCCATGGCATCGATCGACCCACGATACGAACTCTCCGGCGTGGTGATCGCGGACTCCGGCCGGTACCGGGTCGACACCACCGACCTGGAGGGCTACCTGGTGCCGAAGAAGCCGCAGGCCGTGACCGTCGCTGCACTCCATGAGACCGGCCGGGCAATCGGTTACACCAGGTCACCGTTCGCCTACCTGTTCACGCGGATCGGCTAGCTGCTCCCCGCCGGACGAGACCGTGCGTCAGGCGCCATCAGCGGATATGTCGCCGTGTGCTATCCGCTCGCCGAACTCACGCAAGCGGTCACGGGACTCCACCGGCGGCTCCACCTGATGGGCGAGGGCCTCCTTGATGTCGGTGTAGACCGATGCCTCCAACCCGCAGCGCTTGCACACCTCCAGGTGTGCCCGCACCAGCGGTGCCCGATCACTGTCGTACTCACCGTCGAGGTACTGCTGGAGGACCTCACCGACCTCGGCACAACTCATCTTTCGGGCATCTCTATGACGCCGGATGATTCCCAAGATGCTCATCGTGGCCTCCCGGCGACGTAACCCTGTTTCTCCAGTCGGGTACGGACCTGCTTGCGCGCCCTGTGCAGGCGGCTCATGACGGTGCCCTCCGGAATGTCGGCCGCCTCGGCCGCCTCGGCGTAGCTCAGCCCACCGATGTCGACCAGCTCGACCACTTCGCGGAAATCATCGGAGAGATGCTCGAAGGCGTCCTCCACCGCGGATTCGAACGTGAGGTCGACGACCACGGACTCCGCCGTCGCCCCACCGTCCGCGATCGGATCCGGCAACGTCTGTTGGGCGGCGGTCAGCAAGGATGGTCGCCGACGGCGGTGTCGGTTGATCTCCGTGTTCCGCAGGATCGTGAGCAACCAGGCCCGTGGGTAGCGGCCATCGAAGCTGTCGATCGAGCGGTAGGCACGCAGCATCGTGTCCTGCACCAGATCCTCTGCGTCGTGGGTGTTTCGCGTGATGGACTGCGCCACTCGCAACAGGACGTCCACCTCCGGCAGGACCCAGCGTTCGAAGCGCGCAGAGGCGCTCTCTGAGGTGGGAACATCGATATCCATTCACGAAGCTGAACCCGTTGGGTGGGCTCCGGTATTCCACGGAATGCTCCCCAGCGCCCAGGCGGTTACCGCTGGGATGTTGAGTCTCCGACACAGGCGGTTCCGCCGAGACGTCCATCGGCTCATCGATGGGGAACTGCCGAACGAGCGCCTGGCGGAACTCCAGTCGCACCTGGATGCGTGCTCCGACTGCCGCGAGGACCTTCGTTGGTGGATCGCGGTGCGACTGGCGTTGCACGCCCCGTCCCCACCGTGAACGCGGATCCGCCCCGGGAGAGCGTGATGCTCCCACGGGGCGGATCCGGTCAGGGGGTCTTCGGGGGTGCCTGTCGGACCCCTCGGAGGTCTCAGTTGCTCTCGACGGCGATGGCGGCCTGCTCGGCGCCGCGCCGTACTTCCACCTGGCGAGGCTTTGCGCTCTCGCGTAGCGGAATGCGCAGCGTGAGCACACCATCGCTGTACTCGGCGTCGACGTGGTCCACGTCGAGGGTGTCGCCCAGCATCAAGCGGCGGCTCACCTTGGTGTCGCGACGTTCCTGGACCATGTACGAAGCACCCTCGGGGGTGGAGCGCTGCCTCGAAGCGGCCAGGCGTAGTTCACCACGCTCGACCTCGAGATCGATCGAATCTGCATCGACTCCCGGCAGGTCGAACTCGACGGTGACGACGTCACCCACTCGGTAGGCGTCCATCGGGGCGCTCTGCACTCCCGGGACCGCTGCGGTTTCGAACAGCCGGTCCAGATTCCGGAACGGATCGGTCCTCATCAACATTTCAGCCACCTCCTGTGACTCGTGGTCCGTGACCCCAATTCCCGGAGTCGGATCTTTCGACAGAGTTGATGGTATCAGACTCAACTTTGATGCAGCAATCACCAACAGCAGATCTGTTGGTGCTAGAAGAAGAGTCTCAGAATCGGGCGAGTGGTCGGGCCGAGCAGCGTCGAAATCGCATGGGCGCGATGGACTCCAGCACATCGGGTGGAGCTCGCGGAGCGGACTGGTTTGCGGTTGCCGGAGTGGGAGTGGAGCACGAGTGGTGCGGCGATCAAGGCGCCACAGGCGTTGGAGCTCCCTGACCGGGGTGGTTCCGCTTCGGGCGACCGACCATCGCCAGCCCCCACGCGCCGGCGAGCAGGGTGCCCGCGGCCCCGACGAGCATCCCGGCCCTTGCGCCCAGCTCCTCGCTCAGCCAACCGATCAGCGGGCCGCCGATCGGAGTGGAGCCGAGGAACAACATCGCCTGGATGGCGAGCACCCGGCCGCGCATCTCGGGCACGGAGCGGAGCTGCACGATCGCGGTCGATGCGGTCAGGAACCCCACACTGCTGGCCCCGAGGAACACCGACACGATGGTGGCGGTGGCCAGCCCGGGCGTGAGTGCCAGGGCGAACATCGAGATCCCGAACGCGACCGCGGTACGCCCGACGGTGGTGACCGTGACGACCTTGCGCCGAGCCGCCATGAGCGAACCCGCCAGTGCACCCACGCTGAGGATCGAGAAGAGGTAGGTGTAGGTGGCCTCCGTGCCACCCAGATCACGAACCGCGAACAACGGCAGCACCGTCGAGAAGTTGAACGCCAGCATGCCCACGACACCCATCATCACCATGGGCACGAACAGGTTGGGTTCGCTCCGTATGTACCTGAGGCCCTCGCGCACCTGGCCCCGACCGCGCTTCGCCGGATTGGCCCTGCGCAGATCCGCGCTGCGGATCATCACCAGCGACGCCAGCACGGCTACATATGAGATCCCGTCGACCAGGAAGGCCGCCCCGAAACCCGCGGTCGCCACGAGGAGCCCACCGAGCGCCGGACCCACGATCCGTGATGAGGTCATCATCGTGGTGTTGAGCGCGACGGCGTTGGGTACCTGATCCTCGTCGACCATCTCCACGACCATGGAGCGACGGGCGGGGTTGTCGAAAGCAACGGTCACCCCTCCGACCGACGCCAGCGCGTACACGGCCCACACGGGTGGTTCACCACTGAACGCCAGCGCAGCCAGTGCGAGCGACTGGACCATGGAAACCGATTGCACCAACAGGAGCAGACGTCGCTTGTCGGAGCGATCTGCGATCAGCCCTGCCCAGGGGCCCAGCAACAGGACCGGCCCGAACTGAGCCGCGGCAAGCAGGCCCAGAGCCACTCCGGAGTCGGTCAGCGAGAGCACCAGCAGCGTCTGGGTGACCAGGGTCATCCAGTTGCCGATCTGCGACACTCCCTGGCCGAGGAAGAACAGTCTGAAGTTCCGCTGGGACAGCGACGAGAACGTGCTGCGTCCGAAGGCTCTCAGCCGCGTCATCTCAATCCAGCTATCGCTTCGAGCGCGCTCACCGCCGCGCGGAGGTTGTCACGGTCCTCCGCTCCGAGCTCGGCGATCCGCGCCGACAACCAGGACGCCTTGCGCCTACGTGCCTCGGACACCAACTCCTCGGCCGACTCGGTGACCACCACTCGACAGACACGCCCATCGGACGCGTCCGGGATCCTCTCGACATAGCCGTCCTGCTCCAGTCGGGCCACCATCCGGGTGATGCTCGGGGGCGCGACCCTCTCCAGGTCGGCCAACTCGCCGAGTGTCACCGGTCCGCGCCTACGAATGGTCGACAGTGCCGATATCTGGCTGGGGGTCAGTTCCACCTCGACCTCCTGCCGCAACAGCCGCGCCAACCGGGTGACTGCCAGCTGCAGTCGGTAGGCCTCGTCACCCGAAGGCGGGGACCCGATCTCGGTGGCGGCGGTGTGCATGCGTGCCATCATAGCAGTTAGTTCGCATAACTAACTATGTCGATCGTCACAGCGTCGAGGGGCAGAGCAGCTCCCCGGACGCGCGGATCGAGGACCGGTCGGGGAGAACCGGTCCTCGATGCATTCCGTCGAACGACTGGTCGAAAGCCGCTGCGAGCGACTCCGACGGTCGATCAGTTCTCGCCCTCGGGGGCCGTCGGAACGTCGCCACCCTGTGGACCGGGCGCGCCGCCCATCGGTCCGTGCCCCTCACCCTCGAGACGCTCGGGCCGACCGTTGTTCACGAGGTCGGTCACACGGTCGGTGAGCTCGGCCAACTTCGCATCGGCTTCTTCCTGGGTGAGCGTGCCGTCAGCGACCTTCTCGCTGAGGTGCTCGCTGGCGTCGGCCACCATGGCATCGATCACGCTTTGTGCGTCGACGCCGGCCTCAGCCGCTACGTCCGCGATCGTCGAGCCGTCGCGCAGAGCTTCTGCCAGATCACGCGTCTCGACACCGATTGCCTCCGCCGCGGCCTTCAACCCGTTGAGTCGGGGCGTGCGGGGTCGGGCTGGAGCGGATTCCACGAGGGTCTCCACAACGGCATCGGCCTGGGCCTGGGTGAGGGTTCCGTCCTCGACCAGTGGGGCCAGGGTCTCCGAGAGTCGATCACCGGCTTCGGGCCGATCGGCGTCGGGCTGATCCGCTGCTGGTTCGTCCTGAACCACCGCCGCGTCAGACGCCCCGCTCAACGGCGAGGTGCCCAGCACCATCCCGGCGGCGCCACCGCCGAGAAGTCCGGCAGTCAGTCCCAGTGCGGCCATCTTCCGCTTTGCCAACATCGCATCCTCCTTGGTCCGCCCCATCGGGGGCGGTTCGGGCACTCCGGTTCACCCGGAGCGTCCTGACGGTCTCTCCGTCGTTGGTTCCACCCTCGCAAGCGCCGGTTAGACCAGATCTGGGCCACGGTAAGAATCGGGTGTGAGCGGCACCCAGATCCCCACCGCAGCTCCACCTGCGCGTCGGTTGCGTGCCAGCACCCTGCCACCGTGTGCAGCAGCGACCTCGGCGACGATCGACAGTCCGAGTCCGCTGCCCGGTAGCGACCGGGCGCTGTCGGAGCGGTGGAACCGATCGAAGATCAACTCGAGTTCGGCCTGTTCGATTCCCGGACCTCGATCCTTGACCTCGATCGACAGTCCGGCGGCGACGGCCTCCGTGGCCGCGGTGGTGCTGACGGTCACCTCGACAGGGGTCCCGACCGGGGAGAACTTGCAGGCGTTGTCCACCAGGTTCCGGACTGCACGCGCCATCAGGTCTCGCCGGCACACGACGCCCGTAGGAGTGTCCGAACCAGCCAACCCGATGCTCACCGAGCGACCCCAGCGCCTCGCGACCCGTTCGGACTCGGCGCGGGTCAGCGCGACGATGTCGACCTCTTCGGGTTCGTGGTCGGACTCGACCCCACCCGCCACCTCGAGCACGTCCTCGACCAGCCTGGACAGCTCCTCGGCCTCCGCCTCGAGATCGGCCACGACCTTGCCGACGGTGGCAGGATCCATCTCCTGCACGCCGCGCAACGAGAACAGGTTCGTGCGCAATGACGTCATGGGCGTGCGCAACTCGTGGCCGGCGTCCTGCACGAGACGACGTTGGCGTTCCGAGGACAGAGCCAACGACGAGAGCATCTCGTCGAACGCACGGCCCAGTCGTCCGGTCTCGTCGTCGCCATCGCGGGGGACATCCGCGTGGAGGTCACCCGATGACGCAACGCTCTCCGCAGCGGAGGTGAGCCGGGTGAGCCGCTCGGTGATCGATCGGGCCAGCAGGGCCCCCACCAGGCCGGACACCGCTGCGACCGCCGCGGATACGACCAGGATCCTCAGGCGCAGTGATGCCAGCACCCGTTCGACCTCCTCGAGGCTTCGTGCGGCCATCAAGGCCCCTCGCGAGTCACCCAGTGACCTGGTCAGGATGCGGGAGGAGACACCCTGCACCGCGTCGTCACGGAACTCGACGATTCCGGCCTGGGCGCTCAGGGCCACCTCCAGATCCGTATCGGAGACCGGCAGCGACGGCCCATCGGGCCCCGACCGGGTGGCGCCTTCGGGGCCCAGGTACTGCAGATCGATATCGCGCACCGAGCTCAACCGGTCGATGGGGGCGACGCGCACCGGTGCCCCCAGGGCGGGTGCGACACCACTCATCGCCGCCTCGAGGGAGCTGTCGACCTCGTCGTGCAGACCCTGCGCGGTCGCCCGGTAGCTGAGCACACCCACCACGGCCGCCACCACCCAGGTGCAACTGACCAGGGCCAGCACCAGTTTGGAACGCAGCTTCACGGGGTCACCGCCGGGCTGGCGTCCCGCACACCCATTCGCATCACGGCGACTCGGGCCTCAGCACGTAGCCCACCCCGCGAACCGTCTGGATGAGCGTCGGGTCGCGGTCGCGGTCCACCTTGCGTCGCAGGTAGCCGATGTAGACCGCCAGGTTCTTGGAATCGGGTCCGAAGTCGTAGCCCCAGATGGTGTCGTAGATGTCGGTGCGCTCGAGGACGATCCCGGCATTGACCGCCAGGTGAGCGAGCAGGTCGAACTCCGTGCGCGTGAGGTCGAGTTCCTCGTCACCGCGCCATGCCCGACGTGCCGACGGCTCGATCCTCAGGTCCTCGACCGATATCACCTGCGCCGGAGCGGACCCCTCGACCGGTCCGACCCGGCGCATCAGGGCGCGGACCCGGGCCAGCAGTTCCTCGGGGTCGAAGGGCTTGGCCAGGTAGTCGTCGGCCCCGGCATCGAGCCCCGCAACGCGGTCGCTCGTCTCGGTGCGCGCTGTGAGCATCAGTATCGGGACCCGGTCCTGTTCGGCCCTCAGCACACGACAGACCGACAGCCCGTCGACCCCCGGCATCATCAGGTCGATCACCATCAGGTCGGCCGGGTGCATCCGATGGGCCTCGAGCGCCTCGGCACCGTTGGAGGCGACCCGCACCGAATAGCCCTCGGCGGTGAACAGCCGCTCCAGGGACTCGCGGATCGCCCGGTCGTCATCGGCGACGACCATCTCGGTACCCGAAGCAGCTGGATCGACAGGCGATGGTTCGCGCACACCCCCAACCTAGGGTCCAACATGTTTCATCTCGCGCCAGCCCGCGGGACGGTCAGGATCCAGGACAGACCAGATGGACCAGCAACACCCCCCAGACGATGCCGATCCGGCCGAACAGACGCCGCCCAAGCAGATACTGCGCGGCGGAGGCCTGGTGTCCGCACCCTTCATCCTCGTCGGGCTGGTGCTCGTGGCCATCGGCTCACTGAACCTCGCCTGGACGTTCGACCAGTCGACCACCGGGTCGGCGCTGGGTCTGGGGATCGGGTTCGGCGCGGCCGGAGCACTTGCGCTCATCGCTGCGCGCGGCTGTCGCGTCATCACCGCGGATGGCACTGTGCGAGACCAGGTGGCCTTCGTCACCGTGCGAAGGGTGGACCAGGGTTCGGTGGTGAAGGTCCGAACCCGTTCCGGGCCCTGGCGCGTGTTCGAAATCGAGTCCGCGAGCGGCGACCACATCGTCCTGTTGGGCTGCGGTCCGCAGCACTTCCCGGCCACCCTGATGCCCGACGCCGCTCAGCGGGACCTCTCCAGGATCGACACGATCAGTGGATTCGTGGGAACCTGAACCGGTGCAAGAACCCCCCACCCCCAGCGGTCACGATCCGCGGGTGATCACCGCGCGGGCCGATGCGGCTGCCCGGAGACAGGTCCGACGCGAGATCCCCACCGCTCGTCAGTTGGGTGTGCGACCGACCCGCATCCTGTTGCGGGGATGCTTCGCCAGGTGCCCCGGTTGCGGTGGCCGCCACGTGTTCCGCAAGTGGTTCCTCACCGCCGAGCGTTGCCCCACCTGCACGCTTTTGTTCGAACGGGTGGAGGGCCACTGGATCGGGGCGCTCGGAACCAACACCGTTGGGGTGTTCGGTCTGATGTTCGTCGTGCTGTTCGGCAGCGTCATGGTGACCTTCCCCGAAGCACCCGGACACTGGTTGTTGTTCACGCTGCTCGGAATCGCCCTGCTGGGCCCGCTGCTCCTGTTTCCTCCCTCCAGGATGCTGTGGACCGCCATCGACATGCTGATGCGGCCCCTGCGGCCCGGCGAGATAGATCCGAGGTTCGTCAGACACGATCCCTACCGGGACCGCCCGAAGGGGCCCTGACGCGCCAGACCCACCTGCTGCGGTGACCGTTGGGCAATTGTCCGCGCGCCTTGCCACACCAGAGGGGACTACCTAGCCTTTGAGGGTCCGGCAGGCTGCGCGGACCTGGAGGGACCAATGCAACGCAGGCGGGTTTCTGTTGCCGCTATTGCATCGTTGCTGTGCCTCGCCATCATCGGCTCGGGCTGCGCAACCACATCGAACACCGGTCAGGTCTCGGGCGACGCGCCGGAGTTCGGTGCTCGTCTCCAGACGAGCACGACGATCGCCGGGTCGGCCACCGGTCAGGGGCGCACAGCCAGTCGATCTGCCTCGGATTCCACGATCGATGGATTGTCGGTCGATCCCGATGTTCTGGCGCAACTGGGTGACCTCACGCCCGAGGAGCTCTCCGAGCTGACCGGACTGAGCCTCGACGAGCTCGGCGAGCTGGGGATCTCTCCGGCATCCGTCGGCGCACTCGCACGCGTGGTGGACAGCATCGGCCTCGGTGGCGACGACACCGACCCTGCACTCGTGCAGGCACTCCTGGCCGGCGGCGGAAGTCTGCTGACGGGCACGGGTCAGCTCACCAGTGAGGCATCGGGCCTGCTCGCCTCGGCGAACATCGACCCCGCGACCCTTGCAGCGATCGCCGGCGCGGCCGCCACCGTGCCACCCGGCGTGATCGACCAGCTCGGAACGATCCTCGCCATCGTCGATCCCAACGGCCTCGGCCAGCTGGACGGGAACGCCTCGGCGCTCTCAGCCCTGGCGGTGCTGATCGGCGCTGCCCTCGGATCCGACCCGATCGCGCTGGGCGAGTTGTCTGCCGTCGGCGAGATAGACCCGAGGTTCCGCGACGTGGTGGGGTTCTTCACGGGACTGGTCACATCGTTCACCCCCGCGCTGGTCGACCGGATCAATCGCATCACGAAGGTCCTCGGTCCCTACACGCTGCAGGCGCTCGGTGGAACGCTGGCGCTGCTGGAACGACCGGAGGTCGCGGATGTCATCGCGGATGCGTTCTCCAATCCGGCAGTGGTCGCGACCGCGTTCGGCGCTCTGTTCACGTTCATTCCAGGACTGCCCGAGCTACTGGCACCCAACGCCTTCGGCGACCCCAACGCCATCTACACCGCGATCACCGCGATCGCAGCGGTGGCACTGCTGAACGCGGACGCGCCGGGCTTCCGAGATCTGTTGGAGTCGCTCGGGATATCGATCCCCGACGAACTGGGCTGACCTCCCCGCGCGGCTACGCCGCTCCGGCGCCGGCACGACGCTCGGGCCGACCAAGGCCGACCCACGAGTGGGGAACTACGAGTAGATCGATTCGATCTCGGCCGCGAACCGGGCGTTCACACCCCGCCGCTTCAACTTCGAGGTCGGGGTCAACAGGTCCGAATCCGGCATCCACTCCTCGGTGAGGATCTTCACCTTCTTCACGCGTTCAGCATTGTTGAAGCCCGACATCGACTCCTCCACCTCGGCGTTGATCGCCTCGATGACCTCGGGCAGTTCCGCGAACTCCTCGAGGGTGGTGAACTCGATCCCCTTCTGCGCGGCCCAGCCCGGAGCCACCTCCGAGTCGATGACCACCAGGGCCGACACGAACGGCCGGTTGTCCCCGATCACCGCCGCCTGGCCGATCAGCGTCACGCTCTTGAGCGCCGCCTCGAGGTTGGCGGGCGACAGGTTCTTGCCGCCGGCGGTGATGATGAGCTCCTTCTTGCGGTCCACGATCCGCAGATAGCCATCCTCGTCGATCTCACCGATGTCTCCGCTGTGCAGCCATCCGTCCTCGTCGATCGTCTCGGCGGTCTTCTCGGGGTCATTCAGGTAGCCGACGAAGACGTGCCCACCCCGACAGCAGACCTCGCCGTCGGGGAAGATGGTCACCTCGGAACCCGGCATGGCACGACCCACCGTCCCGGGCTTCACACGCAGGCGCTCGAAGGTCATCGGGCCGGTGTTCTCACTCATGCCGTAGACCTCGGCCAGCGGGATACCGATGGCACGGAACCAGGTGAGCATCTGAGCGGGGATCGGTGCCGCTCCGGTGATCGCCATCTCGCACTCGTCGAGACCCAACAGGGCTCTCACCAGCGCGAAGTTCTCGGCGTCGATCTCCTCGTAGCGTGCCACTTCTTCGTCGGTGGCGGTCTCGAAGGTCATCTTCTCGCGAAGCGGGATCGCTTCCTCGATCGCAGCATTGAACTTCGCTGCATTGTCCGGGTCGGCCGAGAGCATCCCGTTGAGTCGGCCGTAGACCTTCTCCCAGACGCGGGGCACCCCGAACACGATGTGCGGCTTGACGGCTCCCAGGTACTGCGCCAGCAGCCCGGTCTCGGGGCAACAGGTCACCTCTTCCGCGCAAACCATGGCCGTGTAGTGCGACACCACGCGCTCGGCGATGTGAGCCATGGGCAGGTAGGAGACGACCCTCTTGCCTGCGATGTCCTCGCGGGTCCAGCCGTAGGACTCGAGGCCCGACTCCAACACCCAGCAGATGTTGTAGTTGGAGATCATCACACCCTTGGGGCTGCCGGTGGTCCCGGAGGTGTAGATGATCGTTGCCAGGTCGTCGGGCGACCCGGTCTGCGCCTCCGCCTCCAGGTCGAGCGCCTCACCCTCGAGTACGTCGGGACCGAGCACGTCACCGCCGGCCGCGGCGGGATCCAACACCACGATCGACTCGAGCCGGTCGAGCTTGGCGCGCACCGGAGAGAACCGGTCCACGAAGTCGGAGTTCTCCAACACTGCGACCTTCGCCCCGCAGTGCGACACGAGGTACTCCACCTGGTCCGACGACGAGGAGTTGTAGATCGACACCGGAGTTGCGCCGAGGAACAACACCGCGAGGTCCACCCAGTGGAACGCCGGGATGTTGCGCATCATGAGCACCACCCGGTCTCCCGGACCGACCCCGAGGGAACGGAGCCCACCGGCGGTCGTGGCCACCTTGGCCGCCACGTCGTCGAAGGTGTACTCCCGCCAGTCGTCCTCACCGACCATCTCGCGCAGAGCCACCAGCGATCCGTGCGACTTGGCGCACTCGAGGAAATCCTTCGCAACGGTGCGCCCCGCAACCTTCGCGTCGAGCTGTTCCTTGGTGAGTCCCGGCATTTCGGCCCCCTGTTTGGATCGTACGATGGGTGGGCCGCGGGTCGAACAGTCCCCCGTTCCCCGTATCGGCACCCCCGCATCGGGTCGTGTGTGACCGGCAACTCTACCGGCGTCAGCCCGGCTGCGCGCCCGCTGCGCGAACAGTGGGGTCGAGTGTCACATTGACCCGGACACACCCGGGAGCGCAGACTCTTGACCGGTCGGTCCAGTTTTTGGCCGACCGGGGGGAACAGCCGGAACCAACGTTTGGTTGCGACCCGCAGGAAACCATCACCAAGGAGTAGGGCATGCCCGAAGCAGTGATCGTCGACATCGTCCGGACAGCAGGCGGAAGGCGCAACGGTGCCCTCTCGGGGTGGCACCCCGTCGACCTCGCAGCCGAGTCACTCAAGGCTCTGGCCGAACGCAACAACCTCGACCCGGAGCTCGTCGATGACGTGATCATGGGTTGCGTCATGCAGGCCGGTGGCCAGGCACTCAACGTGGGGCGCAACGCAGTCCTCGCAGCGGGTTGGCCCGAGTCGGTGCCTTCCACCACGGTGGACCGTCAGTGCGGTTCCTCCCAGCAGGCCGCCCACTTCGGCGCCCAGGGCGTCATGGCCGGCGCGTACGACATCGTCGTTGCTGCAGGCATCGAGCTGATGAGCCTGGTGCCGATGGGCGCCTCGATCGGCAGTGGCGTCGGGTTCCCCTTCGGCTCGGCCTTCGAACGCTATGCCGACGTCGAGCTCTACCCCGGCCAGACAGGCCTCGTGGGCCAGGGTGTCTCCGCTGAGATCATCGCCAACGAGAACGACCTCAGCCGCGAAGACCTGGACGCCTTCGGTGTTCGCTCCCAGGAGCTCGCCGAGAGGGCAACCGCCGAGGGTCGCTTCGACAACGAGATCATCCCGGTCGTCTCCAAGATCAAGGACAAGGAGACCGGCGAGATCAAGGTGCTCGACGGCGAGATGGTCACCCGCGACGAGGGCATCCGCCCGGGAACCACCATGGAGACGCTCGCCAAGCTGAAGCCGGCCTTCGTGCCCGATGGCAAGGTGACCGCGGGCAACAGCTCGCAGATCACCGACGGCGCATCAGCGGCGCTGATCATGTCGGCCGAGAAGGCCGCCGAGCTGGGCCTCACACCCCGAGCCCGGTTCCACACCTTCGCACTCGCCGGGGTCGACCCCGTGCGCATGCTCACCGGGCCGATCCCCGCAACCGCCAAGGCTCTCGAGCGCAGCGGCCTCAGCGTGGGCGACATCGACCACTTCGAGGTCAACGAGGCGTTCGCTTCGGTCGTGCTCGCCTGGGCCAAGGCACACAATCCCGACATGGACAAGGTGAACCCCAACGGCGGCGCCATCGCACTGGGTCACCCTCTCGGGTGTTCGGGCGCCAAGCTCATGGCCACCATGCTCAACGAGCTCGAGCGCACCGGCGGCCGCTACGGCCTCCAGACCATGTGTGAGGGTGGCGGCATGGCCAACGCCACCATCATCGAACGCCTCGGCTGAGGCGTTCGGTCGCAGCCTCGGGCTGTTGACCGAATGCGGTTGAGCAAACGGGATCGTCCCACCAGGACAGGCCCGTAGCGACGACCCCGGACGACTCGGATCGAACTGAGTCGTCCGGGGTCGTGTCGTTCACCGATGGCTGCGTACCGACACGGTTCGGTCCTCGGAGGCGACCGGTCCTCGGAGGCGATCAGTCCTCTGAAGCGATGAGCTCCATCTCGTCCATGCAGTGGCGAGGGGGTTCCGGGTCCTCGGTAGCGGCGGAGGTCATCCGCACCTCGGCTCCGCAGACCTCGCAGCGGTAGGTCAGTCGCACTCGCCGCAACGTTCCCGGATCCGGTGGCGGGGGCGGAGGTGTGGCGAACTGCTCGAGGAAGAACCAGCCGATGCGAAGGATCACGATCCCCACCAGCACAGCCGCGATCACGGTGAAGGTCGGGGCATCGGTGACGAGGAGCGCCACCGCGATGAAGACCGCGGAGGCCAGTAGCCACCAGAGGAACCGTGATCGTCTCGGTCGGGGCTCTGCGCTCATCTGGCAGCGAGGCTACCGAACGCGGCCCCCGGGCCCGTCTTCGGTGCCCCGGCGTGCGGGGTCGACACACCTCTGCACCGGGTGCGGGAACGCCGCTCCTACCGGTGCCGGGCTCACCGGTGGGCTGCCTGTAGCGGGCCCCCTGTGGACAACTTGGGCCGGTCACACGTCGCCCGGTCACTCTGAGTACATTTCCACAGCCTGTGGACAAACCTGACGGTTGTTACCTGGATGTCACCTTCTGGACCGTACCGAAGCACATCCGCAACCGATCCCACCACCATGGGTCATATCGGGGTCACGTACGGTGACGGGTAGTGCCCCCCGGCACAGCTGAGAGTCCACTCACGAACTGCTCGATACCGGCAGTTGTCCACAGACTGTGGACAACTCTCGGCCGAGGCGAACCTCCCGGCAGGATCAAACGAATCCGATCGACCACGCGCAGTGAGCGACTCCGGTAGAGCTCAGCGGTACTGGGTCGCGGTGACGATTCCCGACAGGATCAGACCCAGGCCACCCACCAGATACCAGCCATTGCCGTTGTCGGCGGAGCCGGGCAGGAGCCCCATGTAGTTGAGAAGGATCATGGCCAGACCGATTCCCCACAGTGCGAACATCAGAACCGGAACCCAGCGGGGGCTCGGACCCTTCTTCGCGGCTGGGACAGGGGCGGTGTAACGACCACTCGCCGCCGCGGTCCGTTCGGGCCGGTCGCGTACGGCCTTCTTCTTCGCCGACGGAGGCAGCGGCTTGTCCTTGGACGGCTTGTTGCCACCAGGTGAGTCGGATTCGGTCGCTTCGGATTCCGGGGCCGCCATGGCATGTCACGATACCGGCTCCACCGCGCAGCGTTGCGCGCCGTAGCCTGTTGCGTCGTGGCACCGACCATCCTCGTGATCGACAACTACGACTCGTTCGTCTACAACCTCGTGCAGTACGTGGGCGAAACCGGTGCGCAACCGATCGTGCGTCGCCACGACCAACTCGAACTGGCCGACATCGACCGGATCGCACCCGATGGCATTCTCATCAGCCCGGGACCGGGAACACCCGACGACGCCGGCCTGTCCAACCAGGTGATCGAACAGTACGGCCCGGCAATCCCCACCTTCGGCGTCTGCCTCGGGCTGCAGTGCATCGCCCAGGTGTTCGGCGGTGAGGTGGTGCGCGCACCCCAGATCGTGCACGGCAAGACCTCGCTGATCCGCCATGACGGCAAGGGGGTGTTCGCCGACCTGCCGGAACCGCTCGAGGCCACCCGCTACCACTCGCTCATCGTCGACCGGGAGAGCGTGCCGGCCGCGCTCGAGATCACCGCGCACACCGATGACGGCCTCGTGATGGGGCTACGGCACCGCGAGCTGCCGATCGAGGGAGTTCAGTTCCACCCCGAATCGGTCCTGTCGGTCGGCGGCCACCAGATGGTGGAGAACTTCCTCGCGATGTGCGGCTGAACAGGCCGTTTCAGGTTGACCACAACCCGGGCATCGATGCCTCGCGGTCGGCCCCGCTCCGGGTCAGGGCGAGGTGGTGGTCGTCGATGAGGCCGGGACCGTGGTCGTGGTGGTGGTCGTGGGTGGAGGCGGAGCGCTGCCGATGAGGATCTCCACCACGGTTCCCGACGGAACCTCCTCGGCCGGTTGGACTCCCTGTCGCACCACACGACCGTTGCGCGAGTCGCCGACCGGTAGTGCGACGGTCCGATAGGTCGCCCGGATCCCCGAACCCGACAGGGCCTCCTCAGCGGTGGACCGCAACAGCCCGAGCACCGATGGCACCGCGACGAGAGGGGCACGCCCGGCGATCACCAGATCCACCTCCGAATCGCGTGGAACCGATGCTCCGGGTGCCGGCGAGATGGACAGAACGGTTCCATCGGGCAGGTCGCTGTCGTTCACGTATTCGATGTCGCCGGGCCGGAGCCGTAGCCGGCCGAGTTCGGCCAGAACATCGAGGTCGTCGCGACCGTCGACCTCGGGCACCACGCGTGGGGCCGGACCGTCGGAGACCACGAGCGACACCACCCCGTCGGGCGGAGCGCGGCGCCCGGCGGCGGGCTCGCTGCCGAGGACCTCGCCGATCCTGACCTCCTCGTCGAACTCCGGCACCTGCACTCCGGTGAGCCCGGTTGCGACGAGGAGCGCCTGGGCCTCGGTGACCTGTTGGCCGACCAGTTCGGGCACGACGGTCCCCGCAGGCCCGGTGGACACCCTGGCGGTGACCGAGGACCCGATCTCGAGACGCGCGCCGTCGATCGGCACCTGTTCGAAGACAACACCGTCGGGAACCAGTTCGTTCGGCGACTCCGACACCTCCATCAACAGACCGACCGACTCGAGGGTTGCCCTTGCAGAATCCTCCGAAGCACCCTCGATCGAGGGGACCACGACGTCGGGTACGTCGACGCGCCTGTCGCCGTCGCTGACCGCCACCCCGAGTGCCACCAGACCCACTACGAACACGGCGATCAGGCCAGCGAGTGAAAGGGCCGCGGCCAAGGTGTGGCGGCCCGTGTCGATGCTCTCCCAGCGCCCGATCTCGGTGATCCGCTCAGGTGGACCGCTGCCGGAGTGCTCCTGTTGGTCAGCCACCGGACACCTGCACCGAAACCATCTCACCGGGCCGTATCGATTCACCTGCAGCGGGCGCCTGGGAGGTGACAGAACCACCGCTGACACCACCACCGGTGACGTTCGCCACCAGCCCGAGGCGAGTGAGTTCGGTCACCGCCGAGTCCGCGGAGCGGCCGCTGAGGTCGGGCAGGACCAGCGGCGGCGGGCCGGCGGAGACCACGACGGTGACCACGGAGTCCCGGGGTCGAACGGTCGAGGCGCCGGGTTCGGTTCCGATCACGGCTCCCTGGGGCACCGAATCGCTGTCACGCAGCTCCGGCTCCACGACGAATCCCGCAGACCCCAGTGCATAGGCGGCACCCTGCGCGGACAGACCCGTCACGTCGAGCACTGCCCGGGGCTCGGGACCCGTGGACACCACGAACCGCACCTCATCGGCCGGAGTGACCCGTTGGCCGGCATCGGGGAACTGCTCGATCACCACTCCGGCAGCGACGGTCTCACTCGCGACCTCCTGCACCTCGAAGTCGACACCGGCCTCCTCGAGCGGGCCGATCACATCCTCCAACGGCAGTCCCACCGCCGGAGGCATCTCGATCCGCGACACGCCCTGGCTGATCACCACCACGACGGTGCTGCCGACATCCACCTCCTCGCCTGCGACCGGGTCCTGCGAAACCACGGCGCCGCGAGGTGTGGTGAGGCTCGCGGAGTACTCGATCCGGGAGCTGAGGTCGGCCGATTCCAGGTCGGCCTCGGCGCGGGGTTGTGCGAGACCCGACAGCTCTGGCACTTCCACCTGGGCGGGTCGGCCGAGGATGGCACCCACCGGATCGAGATTCGCCGACCATCCCAACAGCCAGGTGACGAAGAGAGCCGCCGCCAGCGAGACGACCACCACGACCGTGCCCCTGGCCCACCCCGACTTGGCACCGTCAGGACCGAACCCTCGACGCGCGCCTTCCACCTCAGGGAGTGGATGTGGTGGATGTGGACGTGGACGTGGAGGTGGTGGTTCCGGCGACCCCGACAGTGATCTCGACCGTGGAACCCTTGTTGGCGGTCTGCCCCCCGGATGGATCCTGATCGATGACACGGCCCGTGGGGTCGCCCGGGCTCACCGTGGCGGTCACGACCTTCACGTCGAATCCGCGTCCGCGCAGGGTGGCGCTGGCGTTCTGTTCCGACTGGTTGAGCACGTCCGGGACCTCGACCCGCTCGACTCCCGAGGACACATACACGGTGACCGTGGCGTTGCGTTCCACCGTGGTGCCCGCGACGGGATCGGTGCGCGTGACCTGTCCCGCGGGGACCGAATCACTGGACTCCTCCTGCGGCCCCCCGATCCTGAAGCCGGCAGCCTGCAGTTCTTCCTGGGCCGATGCGAGGCTCTGACCAGTCACGTCCGGAACGACCTCCTCGCCGGGACCGAGGGACACCTGGATGCGCACCGTGGAACCGATCGGTTGCTCGGTGCCTGCAGCGGGACTCTGCGAAACCACCGTCCCCGACTCGGCGTCGGAGTCCTGGACGGACTCCACCGTCACCTCGAAGTCATTGGCCACCAGGATGAACCTCGCCTCATCCTCGGTGCTGCCGACGACATCGGGCACCTCCTTGGATTCAGCGCCGGTGCTGACCGTGAGCTTGACCGCATCGCCCTCCGAGAGCATCGCGCCCGCCTCGGGGTCCTGTGCGGCCACCCTGCCCACGTCCACCTCGTCGTTGGGCTCCTCCGTTATCTCAGCAACCAGGCCCCTTTCGGAGAGTTGCCTCTCGGCTTCCTCGCGTGTCTCTCCGACCAACGGCGGCACCTCGATGTTGCCGTTGAGTCCGTTGGCCCACCAGAACAGACCCCCGGCAACCAGCGCCAGGAGCACCACCATGGCGGCGAGGAACCAGCCGGTGCGCGACTTGTGCTCCTCCTGGTCGGGCTCCACCGCAGCCACGGCCTGGGTGGCAGCCGGTTGGAGGGCCGTGGCGGCCATCACTCCGGTGCCGGCTCCGGCCATCGCCGCCGCACCGAGCATCGCCCGTTCCGCGTTGGTGGGTTCACCCGCGAGGAATCGCCGGATATCGGCGCGCAGGTCCTCCGCAGACGCGTAGCGGTCATCGGGACGCTTGGAGAGCAGCTTCATCACGATCGCGTCGACTCCGACCGGCAGATCGGGAATGATGCTGCTCGGAGGTGCGGGCTGATCCTGCACGTGCTTGTAGGCGATGGCCAGTGGACTGTCGCCGGTGAAGGGAGCCCGTCCGGTCACCATCTCGTAGAGCACGACGCCGAGTGAGTAGAGGTCGGACCGTGGATCGACCGGCTGTCCCTGGGCCTGCTCGGGAGAGAAGTAGGTGGCGGTACCCATGACCGAACCGGCCTGGGTGAGATCCTCATCGGGAGACGAGAGCGCCCGCGCGATGCCGAAGTCGGTCACCTTGGACTGCCCGCTGCCGGTCAACAGCACATTGCCGGGCTTGACGTCGCGGTGCACCACGCCCCGCGAATGGGCGAAGCCCAGGGCGCCGGCCACCTCGCTCGCCAACTCCATGGCCCGCCGTGGATGTAGCGGCCCGTCCCTGCGGATCACCTGGGACAGTGACGGTCCGTCGATGTACTCCATCACGATGAAGTAGGTGCCGTCCTGGGTGCCCCAGTCGTACACCCCCACGATGTTGGGGTGGGCCAGGTTCGCTGCCGCCTGCGCCTCTCGGCGGAATCGCTCCACGAACGACGGGTCGGTGGCGAACTCCGGAACCAGTTCCTTGATGGCCACCGGACGATCCAGGCTCCGGTCGCGCGCCAGATACACCTGCGCCATCCCACCGCGGGCGAGGCGCTGGTGGATCTCGTAGCGGTCCCCCAGGACTCGCAATTCCTGTTCGCTCATCGGATCCCCACAGTAGATGGCGGCTCCGCCACTGGAGCAGACACGCCGCCCGGCGCCCACCCGGTCGGCTCCACGCCGGTGGCTGTCCCCTGTCGGGCCGTTCCCGGTGCTCTGATCACTCCGATACCCCCAGGGCTGCTTCGGCGACCGCTCGGGCCACGGGTCCGGCCACCCGGCCACCGGTCTGGTTGCTGGCGCCACTGACGTTGGTGACCACCACTGCCACCGCCACCCGCGGCGGTTCACCCGGCGGTCCGGCGAAAGCGATCATCCACGCATGGGAGGTCGCCGGCTCGGTGCCGAGCTGTGCGGTGCCGGTCTTTGCTCCCACTTCCTGGCCGGTGATCTGCATGCCCGTGGCAGTGCCGTCGGTGACCACGCCGACCATCGCCTCGCGCATCGTGGCCGCCACCGAGGGCTCGGCGGCTCTGCGCCAAGCCGATGGTTCGTAGGTTCGCACCACTTCTCCGTCGCGCGCCCGCACGCTCTTGAGCACGTGTGGCGTCATGATCTCGCCGCCGTTGGCCACACCCGCCGCAACCAGCGCCATCTGCAGGGGCGTGGCCGCCACGTCGTTCTGGCCGATCGAGCTCTGCGCGAGTCGGGGTGCGTCCTCGTTCACCGGTGCAACGCCCTCGGGCCTGCTGACCACCGCACCGAAGTCGGTCGGGAAGGCCGACTCGGCGGGATTCGGAAGGTCGATCGGAGGCTTGGCGTTGAAGCCGAATGCCTCGGCCGACTCGACCATGTCGTCGGCGCCCACCTGTTCGACGCCCATCTGGGAGAACGAGGAGTTGCACGACTGGGCGAGGATCGCGAACAGCGTGCCGCCACAGCTGGACCCTCCGAAGTTCGAGATCGACTTGGTCGTGAGTGGCGGCGTGTACTCGGTGACGACCGGGTAGTCCGGCGTCTGGGGAGTGACCGACCCGTCGGAGAGCCCTGCTGTGGCCGTGACCACCTTGAAGGTGGAGCCGGGGAAGTAGCGCTCCCGGTAGGCGTGGGCGAGCAACGGTGCTCCCTCGGCGGCGTCGAAGAGGACCTTGGCATCGCTCGCCCGTTCGGTGTTGTTGTCACTCACCACGTTGGGATCGAACGTGGGGTTGGAGTACATCGCGAGGATCGAGCCGTCTCGTGGATCCAGTGCCACCACCGAACCCTCCTGACCTGCGAGCGCGTCCCTGGCGACGGTCTGCACGTCCTTGCGGACCGTGAGCAGTACGTCACCCTCGGAGGACTCCGCGGTGAGAAAGGCGCCCAACTGGTTGAGCTCCAGTGCCGGTGTGCGACCCGCCAGATCGTCGTTGTACTGCCGTTCCACACCATCGGCGCCCAGGGAGAACGAATAGAACCCGGTGATGTGCGCGAACAGCTCGCCGTCGGGGTACACACGCTGGTAGCGCAGCGCGGCGCGACGTTCCTCGGACGTGGCGAGGACCGCACCATCGGCCGACACGATGTCGCCGCGTGGTTCGTTGAAGTCGCGCTGGAGCACGCGGGTGTTCTCCGGGCGGTCGGTCAGGGCCTCGGCCTGGAACACCTGCACCTGGTTTAGCTTCAGGAACAGGATCGCGTAGAGGACCAGGAAGGCGATTCCGAGGCGACGGATCTGGCGGGTCATGGCGCAACCGCCGGTTGTGCAACACGGCGCGCCGCCTGGTCCGCTATGCGCATCAGGAGTGCCAACAGGACGTAGTTGGCCAGCAGCGAGGACCCGCCGTAGGACACGAACGGCAAGGTGATGCCGGTGAGCGGTAGCACCCGGATCACTCCGGCGATGATGATGAAGGCCTGAACGGCCAGCAGGGTCGTGAGGCCCACCGAGAGCAGGGACATGAACCCGTCGGTGCACCGCTGCGCGATCCGCAGGCCGCTCCCGGCCATCAACAGGTAGGCACAGAGCACGGCCGTCGCCCCCAACAGTCCGAGTTCCTCACCGATGATGGCGAAGATGAAGTCCGTCTCCTCGAAGGGGATCCGGCCGCTGATTCCGAGCCCGGGACCGGTGCCGCCCGTCCCTCCCCAGGCCAACGCGTAGGCCGCCTGCACGATCTGGTAGCCGGAACCCGTGGGATCCACCCAGGGGTCGAGCCAGATCTGCACGCGGGTCTGGACGTGATCGAAGCGTGACCAGCTGAACCATGCACCGAGTGCGAAGAGCCCGCTGCCGGCGACCAGGTAGGCGGCCCGCCCGGTGGCGACCCAGAGCATCACGACGAACAGGACGAAGAACAGCAGCGCCGATCCCAGATCGCGCTCGAAGATCATCACCACGAGAGCCACTCCCCATGCTCCGAGAACGGGAATGAAGTGGCGGGGGTCGGGGATGTTGAACGGCCCCAACTTGAACGTGGCGACTCCGAGCAGCTCCTTGTTCTCCATCAGGTAGCCCGCGAAGAACACAGCCAACGCGATCTTCGCGAACTCCCCCGGCTGGAAACTCACGGGCCCGATCTCGACCCAGATCCGCGCACCGTTGATGTTGCGTCCGATCCCGGGAAGCAACGGCAACATCAGCAGCGCCAGCCCGATCAGGCCGAAGGTGTAGCGATAGCGCTGGAGCACCTTGATGTCGCGCACGACCACCAACGTCACGACGAATGCGGCTATCCCCACCGCTGTCCACGTGGCCTGGAGTGCCGCCAGTTCGTCGTCCAACCTCGCGATGAACACGTAGCCGATGCCGTTGAGCAGAGCCGCCAGCGGCAACAGCAGGCCGTCCGCTGCACGGGCGAATCTCCGGATGACCAGGTGTGCGATCACCAGCAGGGTCAACACGCCCGCGAGGAACGGCCCCACGTTTGCCGGAAGCGACGCGTTGCGGCCGAGGCTGGCGAGTGCGTAGAGACCGCAGACCACGATGAATGCCAGCACGAGAAGGCCGAGCTCGGTGGTCCTGCGCCGCGTGGCGAGGGAGTCGACCAGGTCCGTCGGTGCGGTGGCGGTGGGTGCTGTCACGGACCGGGAGCGGGGGTGCCTGCCGCCGTGGTGGCAGCGGTGGTGGGGACGACGGTGGTCGGTGGCGCGGACGTGGTGGTGGTCGTCGTGGTCGTGGTCGTCGTGGTGGTGGTGGTGGCCGCACTGACGGTTCGCTCGATGTACTCCCGGGCGTCGGACTCGCTGGTGAAGGTGCGTCCCCGACGCACCGCTGACTGACCGGCCTGTGGCAGTTCGGAGACCTCGACGTCGGACTCGGTGACGAGATCGGGTTCGATCCACAACACCGGCGTGCCGCGGTACAACGCCACGAACCCTCCGGGGCCCTCCGCCACGTACCAACCCCGACCAGCGGTGAAGAAGATCGCCCCCACCGCCAGTCCGATCACCCCGAGGATCGCGATGATGAACGCGGCGGTGCGCCAACGCGCAGCGCGCGCGTCTGCCGCGAAGGCGGCGGCCCTGGCCTCAGCGAGGTCCTCCGCTGCGGGAGTGCCGGCGAGGGCGGCTATGTCTTCGTCGCCGGTCATCGGCTCGGGCTGATCCGGCGCAGGTCCACTGGGCTCGGAGTCGGCCTCGGAGGTGGAGATGACCGCCATCACCCGCTCGGTGTGGGGGCCCTCACCCTCCTGGGACAGGTCCACCGATGGTGTGGTGATCTTTCGGAACCGCTCGGTCAGCGACCCCTCGCTCCGGTCGGCCTCCATCACGTCGACGACCACCGCGGTGGTGTTGTCACGACCACCGGCGGCGTCGGCCTCCGCGGCCAGGCGTCGGGCGGTCAGCTCGGCCGGGTCTCCTTCGGCCAGCACCTCCGAGATCCGTTCGTCGTCGAGTTCGTTGGTGAGGCCGTCACTGCACAGCAGGAGCCGGTCGCCAACCACCGGATCCAGCAACCAGGCGTCGACGGCAACCACCGGCTCCACGCCCAACGCCCGGGTGAGCACGTTGCGCTGCGGGTGAACGAGCGCCTCCTCCTCGGTGATCTGGCCGTCGCGCACGAGGGCCTCGAC
>JAMLGK010000022.1 GCA_023957995.1 Microthrixaceae bacterium
CTCGGGGGGTGACGTTGATCCACCAGCTCGACTGTGAATACTCGGCGACATGCACGGAGACGATTCGATGAAACTGCCAGACACACCGCCGACCCAGCAGCCGATGCGGCCGCCCACAGGTCCGCTCCAGTCCGGGAATCCGCCTGCAGCTGGCGCGCCGTCGGGCTCACCGACCCCCGATCAGGGTGGGTGGCAGCCACCGACCGCCCAGGTCCCACAGACCCAGAACCCGTCGGGGCAGACCCCGGCACATCAGAACCCCTCGCAACAGAACCCCTCGCAACAGAACCCCTCGCAACAGAACCCCTGGGGCAACCCGCCCGCAGCCACCTTGGCCACTCCGGTGTCGAGCAACGCCGGCTCGGGTAGCTGGGGCACCCCTCCCGGTGCACAGGGACCCGGGTCGGGCTACCCCGGTCCAGGAGGATCGGGCTCGGGAACACTGCCCCCCGGACCTCCAGCGCCGGGTGAGGGCAATGGTCGGGGATCCCGGGAGCCGTCGGGACGCCAGGGCGGCGGGGCCGTACGGGCCGCGCTGATCGGCGGCCTGGTCGGAGCCATCGTCGCTGGTGGGGTGACCGCGGCGGCCATGACCGTGCGTGACGACTCACCCGCAGCGGTCACCGCAGCGCCTGCATCGACCCCGTCGCGCAACTCCAACGCTGTGTCGGGCGAGGCGCTCGACATCCGTGCACTGCTCGAGAAGGTCCAGCCGTCGGTCGTGTCCATCCACACCGGCACCCGGGAGGGTGAGGCCGCCGGCTCCGGAGTGGTCCTGAGTGCTGACGGCCTGGTCCTGACCAACGCCCACGTCGTCGAAGGTGCCACGCTCATCGAGGTCGACTTCGCGGATGGCCAGACCGTGGAGGCCCGATTGATCGGAGCCGCACCGGAATCCGATGTGGCCCTGGTGAAGGCCGAGGGCCTCGAGGGCGAGGCCGTCCCCGCCGAACTGGGATCCTCCAGTGACCTCCTGGTCGGCGACGACGTGGTGGCGATCGGCAACGCGCTCAACCTCGGTGCGGAACCCAGTGTGACCACGGGGATCGTCTCGCAGACCGGTCGTTCGATCAGCGCTCCCGACGGCACCGTGCTCGACGACCTGATCCAGACCGACGCAGCGATCAACCCCGGCAACTCCGGTGGCCCCCTCGTGAACGCCCAGGGCCAGGTCGTGGGCGTCAACACCGCGATCCTCGCCGATGCCCAGAACATCGGGTTCGCGCTGGAGATCGACTCGATCCGCAGTCTCATCGACGACCTGCAGGCCGGACGTGACGCGGAGAAGGAACGGGCGGTGCTGGGAGTGAGCACCCTCGACGTCGCACGCATCGATCCCGATGTTGCGGAACGGTTCTCGATCACAGCCACCTCGGGTGCGTTCGTACAGTCGGTGAACGACGGCTCCGGTGCGGAGGTTGCGGGATTCCTGCCCGGCGACGTCATCGTCGAGGTCGACGGTCGCAAGATCCGCGGTTCGGAAGACGTGGGCCAGGCCGTGCGCGCCAAGAACCCGGGGGACCAGCTCTCGGTGGTCATCGAGCGCGAGGGCGAACAGCAGTCGATCACCGCAACCCTGGGAAGCAACTGACAGCTTGCGGTCAACAGCAACTATCGTCTGACAGATGTCCCAGGACACCACGCTCGAAACCGAAGGCGAGGAGCCACTCCCGCCGGTGGCCACCGTCAACATCACCTACACCGGGCCGGTGGCCCCTCACTGGGACATCTCCTCACCCGACGGTGATCCGGAGCTGATCGACGCGTTCCGCACCCGGGTGATGGCTCGCCTGATGCTGTTGCCACCTCACGACCCGCAGTTCCGTCGCAACCGCGACAGGGTGAACCGCGACGCCGAAGGTGAGCGCATCGAGGTGATCTGGGACACCGGCATGGAGGACTCGACGCCTCCGCCGCGGGCGGGCTGAAGCTCCGGAACCACCTACGGGTCACCTTCCGGTGAGCCGGTTCCGGGTCGGTCAGTAGGGTCCGGAACCGGATACATCCGGGTTGCGGGATCCTCGGGTGCCCCGGGGAACCACCACGTTGTGGCGAACCTAGGATGGGGCTGTGGATGCCTCTGAGGTCGATGATCAGCAACCCGGGTCGCGCTATCTGAACCGGGAGATGTCCTGGCTGGACTTCAACGCCAGAGTGCTCGCCCTCTCGGAGACTCCCGGTACGCCGCTACTGGAGCGCACGAAGTTCCTGGCCATCTTCAGCCAGAACCTCGACGAGTTCTTCCAGGTCAGGGTCGCCGGCCTGAAGGACCAGGTGGCCGCGGGTGTGCGGAGCCGCACTCCCGACGGAGCCACTGCGGACGAACAGCTCGAGCTGATCACCGAACGCGCCGGTGCGCTCATGCAGCGAGCGGATGAGATCTTCCTGGGACCGGTTTGCGCGGAGCTGGCCGGTGCCGGGATCCGCTTCTCCACCTGGGCACAGCTCGACGACGACGACCGCGAGTGGCTGGGCGGCGAGTTCGCGGAGCGGATCTTCCCGGTCCTCACCCCCCTCGCGGTGGATCCCGGTCATCCGTTCCCCTACATCTCGTCGCTGTCGTTGAACCTGGGTGTGATCGTGCGCGATCCGGTCACCGAGGAGAAGCGGTTCGCGCGCGTGAAGGTGCCCCCGTTGCTGCCCCGATTCATCGTCATGCCCGACGGTGAGCGTTTCGTGCCCGTGGAACAGGTCATCGCCCAGCACCTCGAGAAGCTCTTCCCCGGCATGGAGGTGACCGACCACGTTGCGTTCCGGGTCACCCGCAACGCCGATCTGACCGTCGAGGAGGAGGAGGCCGACGATCTGCTCGAGGCAATCGAACTCGAGTTGCGCCGCCGGCGCTTCGGCAAGGCGGTCCGCCTCGAGGTCGAGGACAGCATCTCCACCGAGTCACTCGAGCTGATCCGTGAGGAACTCGACCTCGATCAGTCCGCTGTGTTCGCCCACGCGGCTCCGATCGCCCTGGACGGGCTCTGGTCGGTGTACGCGATGAACCGCGACGAGTTGAAGTACGAGGACTTCCAACCGGTCACCCAGCGACGTCTGCAGCCCGACGAGGACGATGCCCAACAGAGCATCTTCAACGTGATCTCCGACGGCGACGTGCTGTTGCACCACCCCTATGACAGCTTCGCCTCCTCGGTGGAGGAGTTCATCCGCCAGGCGGCGGTTGACCCCGCGGTGCTGACCATCAAGTTGACCCTCTACCGCACCTCTGGCGACAGCCCGATCGTGGCATCGCTGATCAAGGCGGCCGAGGGTGGCAAGCAGGTGGTCGCCCTGGTGGAGCTCAAGGCGCGCTTCGACGAACAGAACAACATCGAATGGGCCCGCCGGCTCGAGCGTGCCGGGGTGCACGTCGTCTACGGACTGGTCGGGCTCAAGACCCACACCAAGACCTGCCTCGTGGTCCGCGAGGAGGGTCAGGGCGTCGCCCGTTACTGCCACGTGGGCACCGGCAACTACAACTCCAAGACCGCGCGCCTGTACGAGGACTTCGGCCTGCTCACACGCGATCCGGCGATGGGCTCGGATCTCACCCAGTTGTTCAACTACCTCACCGGCTACGCCCGCGACGTGGAGTACGAGAAGCTGCTGGTCGCTCCCCACACGTTGCGCCCCAGGCTGGTCGAACTCATCCGCAACGAACGGGCCCACGGTGCCGGTGGCCACGTGGTGATGAAGATGAACAGCCTGGTCGACCCCGACATGATCGATGAGCTCTACGCGGCTTCCGCGGACGGTGTGCAGGTGGACCTGATCGTGCGGGGAATCTCCTGTATCCGACCGCAGGTGGAGGGCCTCTCGGAGAACATCCGGGTGCGCAGCATCGTGGGGCGCTACCTGGAGCACTCGAGGGTCTATCGATTCGCCAACGGTGGCGGTCCTGGTGTGCCCAGCCACTACATCGGCTCGGCCGACCTGATGCCGAGAAACCTCGACCGTCGTGTCGAGGCGGTGGTGCCCATCGAGGACCCGGCCCTGCAGGGCCGGATCGACGGGGTGCTCGACGTGCTGATCGCCGACAGCGCCCTGGCCTGGGAGCAGACCGACGCCACCTGGTCGAAGCTGCCGGTCGACGAAGGTGCCCTCGAAGCCCACGTGATGCTCGAGGAGCTCGCCGCCAAGCGCGCAGAGGTGGAGATGCGGTGAACGCATCTGCGGTGAACGACGACCGAGATCTGATCCGGGCTGCGGGCGGGGTGGTGTGGCGGGCGCACACCGGCGATCTCGCGGATGGCGTGGAGGTGCTCCTGGTGCACCGACCCCGCTATTCGGACTGGAGCCTGCCCAAGGGGAAGCTCGAGCCGGGGGAGAAGCACAAGGCCGCTGCCCTGCGGGAGGTGCGCGAGGAGACGGGCCTCAACTGCCGCCTCGGCGAGAAGCTCGCCCGCATCTCCTACGACACGCCGTTGGGGCCCAAGCGGGTCAAGTGGTGGGCGATGCAGCCCGAGGATCCGAGTGCCGGCCTGGGTGCCGACGACCCCCTGGAGGTCTCCGAGGTCCGGTGGTTCCCGTTCGCCGAGGCCTGGCACACGCTCACCTACGGCACCGAGCGCGAGGTGCTCTCCGCGTTCGCCGAGGTGGTCCTCGGCGCCTGAATCGGCTCCCCCGAGGGTTCCGGAGCTGTTCACCCCCGGTTCATCGCTCGGCCAGTGCCGCGCCATGGGGCGTCCGTAGCTTGCGTGGCGTGCGGCGGAATCTCCGCTGCGCGAGCAAGCGTTGGACCGAGGAGGGTTCCCTTGAAGCTTTTCCCCACTGGCCGTGAGGCCAGATACTCCGCACTGAAGATCGCGGCGGTGCCGATCGCAGGTGCGCTCCTGCTGGGAGCCTGCAGCAGCGATGACAGCGGAGACGGCTCCGGTAGCGACAACGGCTCGGAATCAGGTTCCGGATCGGTGGTCATCTCGGGCTCCTCGACGGTCGAGCCCATCTCGATCGACGTGTCCGAGAAGTTCGCCGGGTCCAACCCCGATGTCAACGTCACCGTTGACGGTCCCGGTACCGGAGACGGCTTCGAGTTGTTCTGCAACGGCGAGACCGACATCAACGATGCGTCCTCCAAGATCAAGGACGAGCAGATCGAGGCGTGCGAGTCCAACGGCGTCGAGTTCATCGAGCTGCGCATCGGCAACGACGGCATCGCGGTGATGACCAACGATGCCAACGAGGCGATCAGCTGCATCCACGGCGGCGACATCTACGCCCTGGTCGGTCCCGAATCCCAGGGCTTCGAGACCTGGGCGGCGGCCAACGAGCTCGCCACCGAGGTCGGCGGCGAGGGTGACCTCCCGGACGCGCCACTCGACATCACCGGCCCCGGTGAGGAGTCCGGCACGTACTCGAGCTTCGTCGAACTGGCGATCGAGGACTACGCCGAGGAGCGCGGCCAGGAAGCACAGACCCGTCCTGACTACCAGGCTTCAGCCGATGACAACATCATCATCCAGGGCATCCAGGGTTCCGACACGAGCTTCGGCTGGGTCGGCTTCGCATTCGCCCGCAACGCGGATGGCGTGAAGGTGCTCGAGGTCGACGAGGGCGAGGGCTGCGTGCTCCCGACCGACGAGACCATTGCCGACAACTCCTACCCGCTGAGCCGGCCCCTGTTCATCTACGTGAACAAGGACAAGGCGGCCGAGAACCAGGCGCTGACCGACTTCGTGGACCTGTACCTCGGTGACGCCATCAGCTCCGTGTCGGATGTCGGCTACGTGGACCTCAGCGAGGAGACCCTCGCCGAGACCCGCTCACGCTGGGAAGCGCGCACCACGGGCGCAGCCTGATCAAATCCCCCCCCAATGGTGGGGGTCCCGGATTCCGGGGCCCCCACAAGGGGTTCGCAGTGGGCCACCTCCGATACCCGGGGTTGGGTTCCTGTTCACCTGCGGTTCACCTGAGTGACATTGCAGGTACAACCGTCGGCCCTAGTTTCGGGGACGTGCGTTGGTCCCCTTCGGTGCCGGCTGTCGCCGCCGTCACGGCCTGTCTGGCCCTGACGTCGTGTGGTGGAGGCTCCACCTCGAGCGTGGTGGTGTCGGGTTCGTCGACCGTGGAGCCGATCAGCATCGCCGTCGCCGAGTTCTTCACCGCGGGAAACGAAGCCGAGGGCAACGAGAAGGTCAGCGTCTCGGTGGACGGACCGGGGACGGGCGACGGCTTCGAACTCTTCTGCGACGGGCTCACCGACATCAACGACGCTTCTTCCAAGATCAAGCCCGAACAGATCGAGGCCTGTGAGTCCAACGGCGTCGAGTTCATCGAACTACCGATCGGAAACGACGGGATCGTCATGATGACCAGCGAATCCAACACCGCTGTGAAGTGCCTGAGCACCGGTGACATCTATGCACTGGCCGGACCCGAGTCCCAGGGCTTCGAGACCTGGGCCGAGGCCGACGAGCTCGCCACCGAGGTCGGTGGACAGGGCGATCTGCCGGACGCTCCACTCGACCTCATCGGACCCGGTGAGGAGTCCGGTACCTACGTGAGCTTCGTGGAACTGGCGATCGAGGACATCGCAGAGGAGCGTGGCCAGGAGCTGCAGACCCGTCCGGACTACCAGGCGTCGGCCGATGACAACATCATCGTGCAGGGCGTCCAGGGTTCGGCCACGAGCCTCGGCTGGGTCGGCTTCGCCTTCGCCAGGGAGGCCGAGGACGTGACGATGATCGAGGTCGACGATGGCGACGGTTGCGTCGCCCCGACCGAGACCACCATCGCGGATGGCACCTATCCGCTCAGCCGACCCCTGTTCATATACGTGAACAAGTCCGTTGCCGCAGAGAACGATTCACTGGTCCGCTTCGTGGACCACTACCTGGGCGAGGCGGTCGATTCGGTGGCCGACGTGGGGTACGTGGCGTTGTCGGACACGGCGCTTGCCGAGACGCGCGAGCGCTGGCAGTCGCGCACACAAGGAGCTGCGTGATGCTTCCCGTTGCACAACCACGGATATCGCTGGCGGACCTGCGGGGCGACCGCCGCCGGACCCGCACCGAGAAGCTGGTCAGGATCCTGCTCTTCGCGGCAGCCCTGACCTCGGTCGCGATCAGTGCTGCGATCATCCTGTCGCTGCTCGGGCAGACCTGGACCTTCGTGTCCCAGGTCGAGCTGTCCTCGCTCTGGAGTGATGGTTGGTTCCCGCGGCGCGGCCAGTACGACATCAAGACGATCGTCACCGGGAGCATCCTCGTGAGCGCGGTCGCGATGGTCGTCGCCGTGCCGCTCGGCCTGGGTGCGGCGGTGTACCTCTCCGAGTACGCCTCGCAGCGGGCCCGCAAGTGGCTCAAGCCGACCCTGGAGATCCTCGCGGGCATCCCGTCGGTGGTCCTCGGCTTCTTCGCCCTGGCCTTCATCTCACCCCAGGTCGTGCAGCGCATCTTCAGCGAGGCAACGGCCTTTTCGATGGCCGCCGCCGGGATCGGCGTGGGCATCCTCGTGATACCGCTCATGGCGACCATCTCCGAGGACGCCATGCGCTCGGTCCCCGATGCCCTCCGTGAGGCATCCACCGGGGTCGGCGCACGAAAGATCACCACGACGGTGAAGGTCGTGATCCCTGCGGCGGTATCGGGCCTGGTTGCGGCATTCATCGTTGCCATCTCCCGTGCGATCGGCGAGACCATGGTCGTGTTCATCGCCGCTGGAGCAACCGGTGGCTCGTTGTTCTCCACCGACGTGCTGGGCCCGGGCCAGACCATGACCGCGGCGATGGCGTCACAGGCGGCCGGCACCGACCAGGTGCGCGGCGAGGCCCTCACCTTCCAGAGCCTCTTCTTCGTGGGGATGCTCCTGTTCCTGTTCACGCTGGTGCTCAACCTCGCTGCAGACCGATTCGTGCGCCGCGTCCGGCAGGCCTACTGATGCGCACACCCCGCCCCTGTACCGCACCTGTGCTGAGCAGCACGACGAGTCCCCGGAGGTGCCCGCGATGAGCGTGATGTCCAACCCCGCAACGGTGGGCAGCACCGCGGCGACCGAGAGGGTCCGCCGTTCGATCACCGGAGGAAAGGCCGACGTCAAGGGCACCATCTTCATGTTGTTGATGCTGATGGCCCTGTTGATGTCGGTGGTGATCCTCGCGGTCTTGGTGATCGACATGGTCACCCAGGGCAGAACCGTGCTCACCGAGAGACTCGGTGACTTCGTGACCGGATCCATGTCGTCGCAGCCCGAGGCCAGCGGGATCCTCCAGGGCCTGCGGGGAACGTTCTGGATCGGCGTGTTCACCGTGGTCATCGCGTTCCCGCTGGGGATCGCGTCGGCCATCTACCTCGAGGAGTACGCGCACCACAAGAGCCGCGTGGCCCGCTTCATCGACGTCAACATCCGCAACCTGGCGGGTGTGCCCTCGGTGGTCTACGGAATACTCGGGCTCACCCTCTTCGTGAAGGCCATGGGCGGCATCGTGGGTCCGAACTCCAACGGTCGCAGCGTCATCGCGGCCGGTCTCACCCTGGCGATCCTGGTGCTCCCGATAGTGATCATCACCAGCGCCGAGGCACTTCGTGCGGTGCCCCGAGGCATCCGCGAGGCGGGCTTCGGCGTGGGCGCCACGCGCTGGGAGGTCACACGCCACCACGTGCTGCCCTATGCCGCTCCCGGAATCCTCACCGGCACCGTCCTCGCTCTGGCCCGTTCCCTCGGTGAAGCAGCACCCCTGATACTTGTGGGTGCCACCACCGGCTATCTCAGCGGTGGCACCGAGTTCCTCGACCTGGGCGCCCTGACCGATCGTTTCACCGCCCTGCCCATCATCATCACCACCTGGGCCGGTCGTCCGGGTGAGGGCTGGGTCTCGGTCACCGCGGCAGCGATCATCGTGCTGCTCGTGGTGGTGTTGGTCGCCAACGCCGCGGCGATCCTCCTACGAAATCGATTCGACAAGAAGAGGGGCTGAGCGTCATGTCGGACCAGACTGAGGCAGTATCCGTTCCGGAGATCATCACCATGGATTCACCGACAGGAAGCCCGCAAGGCCTGGAGCTGCACACCGAGGTGGTTCCACATGATCACCCCGAGCAACTCACCAGCGTGTTCTCCGTCAGGGACCTTGCGGTCTACTACGGCGAGTTCCGTGCGGTGCGCGATGTCAACGTGGAGATCTACGAACACGAGATCACCGCGTTCATCGGCCCGTCGGGCTGCGGCAAGACGACGGTTCTGCGGTGCTTCAACCGGATGAACGACCTGATCGAGATAGCGCGGGTCGAGGGATCCATCGACTACCACGGAGTCGACCTCTATGACCCCGCTGTGAACCCCGTGGAGGTGAGGCGTCGGATCGGGATGGTGTTCCAGAAGCCCAATCCGTTCCCCAAGTCGATCTACGACAACGTGGCCTACGGTCCGCGCATCGTGGGCGAGTCCAAGTCCGACATGGACGACATCGTCGAACGGGCCCTGCGCGGCGCGGCGTTGTGGGACGAGGTGAAGGACCGGCTCAAGGCTTCGGGTCTGGGCCTCTCCGGTGGCCAGCAACAGCGGCTCTGCATCGCACGTGCCATCGCCACCGACCCGGAGGTGCTGTTGATGGACGAGCCCTGTTCGGCGCTCGACCCGATCGCGACCTCCGCGATCGAGGACCTGATGCAGGAGATCAAGACCCAGTACACGATCGTGATCGTGACCCACAACATGCAACAGGCAGCCCGCGTCAGCGACAGGACCGCCTTCTTCACCACCGAGGTCAACCCGGACTCCGACAGCCGCACCGGACTCCTGGTCGAATGCGACTCCACGGAGAAGATCTTCTCCAACCCTGCCGATCAGAGAACCGAGAACTACATCACCGGCCGGTTCGGCTGAGCCATCCATGGCTGGGTCCACATCCCGCCGGACCGACCACAGCGAAGACGAGGACGACGATGCCCGGCGACGAGCTCCGTGTCGAATACCACCAACAACTCCAGGAACTCAAGGAACGCCTCGTGCGTCTCGGTGCGATGACCGCCGAGACCGTCGGCATGGGCACGGCGGTCCTTCTCGACCGAGACCTGGCGGGTGCACAGCGGCTCATCGACGGCGACGACGTCATTGACGAGCTCAGCCTCGAGATCGAGGAGGAGTGCTTCAGGGTGCTCGCACTCCAGGCCCCGATGGCGGGGGACCTGCGGTTGTTGCTGACCACGTTGCGCGTCGTGAGCGAACTGGAGCGTTCGGCTGACCTGATGGTCAACGTGTGCAAGGCGTCGCGTCGGGTCTACGACATCGATTTCACGCCCAAGCTGCGCGGGCTGCTCGACTCGATGGGGGTCGAGGCGGCGTTCCTGATCCGTGCCGCCATCGATGCCTTCGTGGACTCCGACACGTCGCTGGCGGCCGCCCTGGACGACATCGACGATCGGCTCGACGATCTGCAGGTGACCTATGTGGAGGCGATCTTCGAATCCCACCAGACCGAGAACCTCCCGTTGCGTGCAGCGGTGCAACTCGCTCTGATCGGTCGCTACTACGAACGGATCGGCGATCATGCGGTGAACATCGGAGAGCGTGTGATCTACATGGTCACGGGCTGGCTCCCCGAGTCGAACGCGGCGGCCCGCAACGCACTCCGCAAGGCATCCGGTGAGGGGGCCAAGGGCGTGGTGATCGACTTCGATGCACCCAGCGGAATGGATCAACAGGTAATCGATCCTCCTGAACCGGGCGCTGAGCGCGACGACGGTGGAGAACCGACTTGAGGGTGCTCATCACCAACGACGACGGCCTGCATGCCCCGGGTCTGCTGCATCTGGCGTCGGCGGCGGTCGATGCCGGCCATGAGGTCCTGGCCGTCGCCCCGGAGGGCAACTACTCCGGAAGCGGCGCAGCCATCGGCGATCTCGGTGCCGAATCCCGTATCCGCTGTCGCGACATGCCGCTGGTCGGCCTCGAGTCGGTTCAGTCGATCGAGCTCGCCGGACCACCGGCGTTGTGTGTGATCACCGCTGCCCTGGGCGCCTACGGGGAGCCGCCGGAGATGGTGCTCTCGGGCATCAACCCCGGACTCAACACCGGCAGGTCGACGCTGCACTCCGGAACCGTGGGTGCAGCGCTGACCGCGGCGAACTTCGGGATGCCTGCGGTGGCGGTCAGCATCGCGGGCCACGAGTCCGAGGTGCAGAACTGGGACGTGGCCGGTGCCGTGGCGCTGCGGGCCGCCAGCTGGATGATCGACAGCGGAGCAGCCAAGGTGCTCAACATCTCCGTGCCCGATCTGCCGGAGGGTGATCTGGGTGATCCCCGGATCGGATCCCTCGCTCCGATGGGAGCGGTTCACACCGAGGTGCAGGCGCGTGAACAGGAGTGGCTGCAGCTCGGGTTCGTCGAGACCACGCGCGACCTCCCGGTCGACAGCGACTCGAGACTGGCGGCCGAGGGCCACGTGGTGGTCACCTCGATCGTCGGAGTGCGTGCGCGCGACGTGCCCGAACCGGGTCTGCTCCTCGATGCGATGCGCCCGTCGGGATCGATGCCGTGAGCACCGCTGGGATCGTGCTGCTGGCGGCGCTGTCCGCATTGCTGGGCGCCCTGGTCGGCTATCTGGCGACCAGCGCTGTGCAACAGCGGAGGATCCACCCGGGCGGTTCCGGAGACGGTGCGGTTGCGCCGCAGAGCGCGGACCGTGCTGATGACGCGGAAGGATCGCCATCAGCTCCCCGAACCCCGGTGCTGAGACACGCGATTCGCGACGATGGCACCCTGGGGCCGCTGGGTGAAGCAGTCGAGGGCATCGAACACGGGATCGTGATCGCGGACGGCCGCGGCGAGATCGTCTATCGAAACCGGGCGGCGGCCCGCCTGGCGACTGCACGTCACGGCCACTCGCTGGTCGAGGACTGTGTGAAGCGGATGCTCACCGGTGCCCGCGAGCAGGGGAGCTGCAGCGAAGCGGTCGAGCTGTTCGGTCCGCCCGCGGAGCTGTTCCTGGTCTCGGCCCATCCGTTCGTGGAGGACAGCGGCACCGGTGCGCTGGCGGTGGTCGAGGACCGCAGCGACATCCGCCGCACCGAGACCGTCCGACGTGACTTCGTGGCCAACATAAGCCACGAGCTCAAGACCCCCATAGGTGCTCTCGGGCTGCTCGCGGAGACGATCGAGGCCGAGGACGACCCCGAGGTGATGCGCCGGCTGGCGGCGCGGATGGTCTCGGAGTCCGAGCGCGCCTCGAACACGATCGATGACCTCCTCGAACTGTCGCGGATCGAGTTCGCGGACGACGCCCAGCTCGACGATCTGGAGGTGACCCAGATCGTCTCGGAAGCGGTGGCACGCATAGCCAACGCAGCGGAACAGTCGGGCATCGAGGTCGTGACCGAGGTGCCCGACGGGCTCCGCGTCCATGGTGACAAGCGCCAGCTGGTCTCTGCACTGTTCAACCTCCTCGACAACGCCATCAAGTACTCGACCCCCGGCAGCGATGTCCGGGTGATCGTGCACGGACCGGACTCCCCGGACGGATCACTCGAGATCTCGGTGCTCGACCACGGCATCGGAATCCCGCGTCGCTCCATCGAGCGGGTTTTCGAACGCTTCTACAGGGTCGACCGGGCACGTTCGCGCAACACCGGTGGCACAGGTCTGGGACTGGCGATCGTGCGCCATGTGGTGAGCAATCACGGCGGACAGGTCCTGGTGGAGTCCACCGAGGGTCGCGGCAGCGTGCTCACCATGGAACTGCCGGTGCCCTCGGGTTCGCAGGTCAAGCGGTCCGCACCGGAGGCAACGAGCACATGAATGCTGCAGTCACAACCACCAAGGGTGGTGCCGAGGAGCGCCTGCCGGCGACCCGGGTGCTGGTCGTCGAGGACGAAGAGGCCTTCGTGGATGCGCTCACGGTGGGTCTCAGCCGCGAGGGTTTCGAGGTGGAGATCGCCAGGGACGGCGGTGAGGCACTCCGGCGCTTCGACGAGCTCCGCCCCGACCTCGTTCTGCTCGACGTGATGCTGCCGACCGTGTCGGGGATCGACGTCTGTCGCGAACTCCGCCAGCACAGCCAGGTGCCGATCATCATGGTCACCGCCAAGGCGGCCGAGATCGACACGGTCGTGGGCCTCGAGGTGGGCGCTGACGACTACGTCGCCAAGCCCTACCGCATGCGCGAGCTGGTCGCTCGCATGCGGGCGGTGTTGCGCAGGCAGGCCGGGCGCAACGAAGTGGTGGAGGAGCAGCTGGCCGGGAACCTGTTGATCGAGGGTGCGGTGGAGCTCGACATAGCGCGCCACGAGGTGAGGGTGCACGGACAGCAGGTCGATCTCCCACTCAAGGAGTTCGAGGTGCTGGCACTGCTGATGGAGAACGCCGGGCGGGTGCTCCAGCGTTCGACGCTCATCGACCGGGTGTGGGGTCACGACTACGTCGGCGACACCAAGACCCTCGATGTCCACATCAAGCGGCTGCGGGCCAAGGTGGAGGACGACCCGTCCTCCCCCAGCCGGATCACCACGATCCGCGGTCTGGGCTACAAGTTCAACGCCGCCTGAAGCCATCGAGCCGCTGTGGCGTCTGACGGAGTTCCGGTGCGGACCGCACGAGACGCCACCGGACCGAAACCGGGTTCTCCGGGTGGGGAAGAGACGTCACGACTTGGTCGTACGATGGGCCGGTGAGCGAGTGGGATTCCGACCCGGATGAGGATCAGCCTCCCCGTGTGCGTCGTCCCCGCCCGGGGAACCAGCGCCGGATCCGTGCTCGCTCCGGCCCGATCGACCTGAGCGAGCCGTTCGGGCGGTTGGCGCTGGTCCACCTGCTGTCGGTGGGTGGTGATGCGCTCGTGGCGATGGCGCTCGCCGGGTCGTTGTTCTTCTCGGTCGATCCGTCGGGGGCTCGCTGGCGGATCTTCCTGTACCTCGTGTTCACGATGGCGCCGTTCGCCGTGGTCGGCCCGCTGATCGGTCCGATGATGGACCGGGCACGCGGCGGCCGCCGGATCATGCTGTTCGTGTCCACCTTCGGGCGGGTGGTGATGGCGATCCTGATGGTGTCGGCGGTGGCCGACGAGAGCCTGCTGGTGTTTCCCGAGGCCTTCCTGATGTTGATCCTCGCCAAGAGCTACCAGGTGGCCAAGGCCGCGATCGTGCCGACGGTGGTCGACTCCGACTCCGCCCTGGTGGAGGCGAACTCCAAACTGCAGCTGCTGTCGGGCCTCGGTGGGTTCGCGGTCGGCCTACCCGGACTGTTGCTGTTGTTGATCGGTGCTCCCGCGGTGATGGTGTTCGCTGCGATCGTGTTCGTGGGGGCGGGTCTCGCAGCGCTGCGGGTGCCTGCGACCACGGTTGCGGAGGAACCCGCAGGTGCCGAGGAGACCGCCGAGCTGCGCAGTGGCGCGGTCGTCTCCGCGGGCTCGGTGATGGGTTCACTGCGTGCGGTCGTGGGGTTCGTGACGTTCCTGATGGCGTTCGCCCTGCGCGGCGACGACCGGATCACACTGCATGGTGAGGTGCTGGGTCGGATCTCCGCGGCCGCGATCGACCACTCGCCGGTGACGATCGGCGATCTGGCACCGCCCGGCGCACCCCCCGCCTGGCACTTCGGCGTGATCGTCGCGGTGAGCGTGGCAGGAGGACTGGCGGGTGCGGCCATCGCGCCGGTGTTCCGCAAGGTGTTCCGCGAGGAGTTCCTGTTGCTCGGCAGTGCGGCGGTGGCGGCGCTCGCCGGAGGCGCAGGGCTCCTCTTCGGTGGATTGTTCGGTCAGGCGTTGCTGGCCTCGGGCGTGGCCCTCGCCGCAGCCGCCGGAAAGCAGGCGTTCGACGCGGTCGTCCAGCGCGACGCTCCCGATGCCAACCGTGGCCGCACCTTCGCTGCCTTCGAGTCGCGGTTCCAGATCGCATGGGTGCTCGGAGGAGTGGTGCCGGTGGTGGTGCCCATGCCGACGCAGCTGGGTGGACTGATCGTGGGCACCCTCGCCGCCGCTGGTGCAATCTTCTACGGGATCTCCATGCAGGCCGTCGCCAAGGGCCGCCGCCCACCGCGTCTACCGACCGCCAAGGACATCGGAGGAAGGGTGGCCCGCCAGCTGCGCGACCGCTCGTCCACTACCGATCCGACTGGCAGCGATCCGCCTGGCAGCGATCCGCCTGGCAACGATCCGGCCGGCACTGATCAAACCGGCACCGATCCGTACGCGACCTAGAAATCAGGCGCGTCGGGGATCTCCGGGTCCTCCATCGGTAGGTCGCGACCTTCGAGGCCCACCCGGGCCATCCAGAGTCCCGGCGCTTCCAGTTCGTTGTGGGTGGGGAGATTCTCCGGTGCGGTCCACAGCTGCTCCAGGGCGTCGGAATCCGCGCGCTCCAGTACGCCGTCGATGAACGAGGACCCGCGGTCGAAGGTGGCCTGGGACAGCTCCAGGCCGAAGAGTCGTTCCACGAAGCGGGTCTGGGGACCGGCCTCGACGCGCCTGCGTCTGAGTGCCTCGGTGACCCTCGAGTAGTCCGACAGCAGCGAGGTGCCGACCTCGTCGAGCACGTGGTCGACCCATCCCTCCACCACGGCGACGAGGCTCTGGATGCGAGGCATGATCTCGCGCTGGCGGTTCGACTGCATCACCCCGAGCAAGCGGTCCGGGTCGCCGGCCAACTGCTGGAGCGCCGCCATGTCGCCCCCCATGCCCTCGAAGGCCTCGTCCAGACCGAGCTCGCGGCCCTGGCGCTCGATCTCCTCGGGATCCACCGAGAATGCGCGGGTGTACTCGCCGATCGCGTCGGTGAGGGCATCGCGGACGTGAGGGATCGACAGGACGAGGTGGTGTGCGGCGTCGGAGAGGCAGACCCACAGACGGATGTCCTCCTCGGGCAGCGACCAGTCCTTGGCGAACTCGTCCACGTTGGACAGCACCACGGTGAGCGGTTCGCCCACGGGACGGGGCAGCGGCAGCTCGTAGTGACCGAACGCCCTTGCAGCCAGGTGCCCGGCGGTGGAGCCGGCCATCATCGACAGCATCATCGGACCCATCATCGACATGACCTGTCGGATCATCTCGGGAGGCATGGGACCGATACCCGGGATCTCCGGCATCTCACTGCTGTCGAGGTCGCCGAGCTGATTCAGCTGCGCCGCCAGACCCTCGCCGAGCGACCCGGCGATCCCCTCGATCAGAGGTCGCTGGTCGTTGAGGAACCGCTTGGACCACTGGGTCCGGTTCATCGCCTCTACCCGGATGGGTTCGCGGAAGTCGAGGTTGGTGTGGCCTGCCACCTGGAGTTCGCCCACCCGCGCCAGGCCCTCGAGGGCGATCCGATCGGCGGGATCCAGGTTGGCCTCGCTCCGCCCCTCGTTCGCGATGCCTGCGGCCATCTGGGCGGCCGCGTCCCACTGGTTTCCCGAACCCATCATCGAGCTCATCTGCCCGAAGATCGCGCCCAGGGGACCTAGTGGATCTCCGAAGGGGGTCTCATCGTCTGCGCTCACGTCGACATGCTACGGCCATCGCGCCCGACGCGAACCGCGGACCCGCAAGCCGGGTGTGCTCAGTCGGAGTACTCGGCCACGACCACCACGAGGTGGTGCGGAACGCCCATGCGGTGGATCTCCACCTCGACCGTCTCTCCCGGCGTGAGTGTGGCCGTGGCACGCACCAGGTCGTCCAGGTCGACGATGCGTTCGGTGCCCACCGACACGATGACGTCGCCCGGGGCCAGGCCGGCCAGCTCCGCCGGGGAACCCGGGATCACCTCGATCACCTCGGCACCACCCTGGGCGTTGCTGCCGGGTTCCGGAGCGGCAGAGGTCTGCGCCGCAGAAGCGTCCGGTGTGCTCTGGGGGTGGTCGGCCGCGCGAACGCCGATCCAGGGCCGCTCGACGATTCCACCGTCGGCGAGGCGCTGCACCACACGGGCCAGCTCCTCGCGGCCGTAGGCGACCGAGCGCCCGTCAGCGCTGCCGATCACCATCCCGGTGACCGACCCGGCGGGGTCGACGAGCACACCCGAATCGGTTGTGTCTCCCTCGAGTGTCAGCACGTTCTCCGCCACGGTGTGGTCCGGGCGGGTCCATCTGGCAGCGACCTCGCTCACGACTGCCTGACTCGAGTGACGCGTGCCCGCATCATCGAAGTGCACGATCCGCAGGGGTTCTCCCACCTCGGGTTCGTCACCGATCTCGGGAGTGGATCCGGCGCTGGCATGGAGCTCGAGCAGGGAGAGGTCGGCATAGGGATCCATCGCAACCAGTTCCGCACCGGTCCGGGAGCCCCCGATGCGCACCGCGATCCGCTCGGCGCCGCGGAGATCCTCGCCGACCACCAGCACGTGGCGGCCGTCGTCGACCAGCAGCCCTGTCACCTGGAGCTCCTCGCCTTCGCTGACCACATCCACCATGGCGAGGCAGTCGTGAAGCGGTGCCCGGTCGGTCTCGGTGCTCGCAGCGGTCTCGTCGCTGCGCAGCAGGGTTGCCACCAGGGCGGTCCCGAGCAGCACTCCGGTGCCTATGGCGAGGAGGCTCAGCGCCAGGCGTCGGCCACGCCGCCGATCCGTCTGCACCCGGACCTGCAACCCGGCTTCGCTCGGGTGTGTCCATTGCCGGGGCGGACCACCATCGGGAGCGGACCACGGCTCGAGGGGTTCGTCGTCGGGATCCTGGTCTCCCGCGTCCCCGATCTGGTCCATTTGTGTGACCATACCGATCATCGCCGACGCTGTGGTCGCGGGCTCCTGAGCGCCCGGACAACTTCGGATCCGCTCGACGGTCTGTGGTCGAGCCCTTCGCCAATCTACGATGGCGCTCGTGAGCAGCGAGAAGGCGACGCCCCGCGGTGAGGACTGGACCGGACTCTGCGCGTCGCAACTGCCGACGGCGGAGGTATCGGACTGGCTGGTTCGCGATGACTGCGGCGCGAGCGTGGTGTTCACCGGCACCACCCGCGACCGCTCCGAGGGACGCACCGGGGTGAGCAGCCTCACCTACGAGGCCTACGAGTCCGAGGTCGATCGCCGTCTGGATGCTGTGGTGAACGAGCTCAGGGGGCGGTGGCCCGAGGCCGCCCGCGTTGCGATCCTGCACCGCACCGGTGAGGTCGCACTCGGCGAGGCCGCGGTGGTGGTCGGGGTGTCGTCGGCCCACCGGGACGTGGCGTTCGAGGCCGCCCGCTACGGAATCGACGCGGTCAAGGCCACGGTTCCGATCTGGAAACAGGAGCACCACAGCGCTGGCGCTGACTGGGGGGTCGATGGCGCGGAACTCCTCGACGCCCGCGAGGTGAGTCCGGGTTGGTCCGATTCCGACCGGACCCGGAACCGGGAAGCCGGAGCCGGGGTGGCGTCGTGAGCCCCTTGGTCTTCCTCGCCCTCGCCGCGGGTGTGAGCCTTGTAGGCATCCTGATCCTCTGGCTGCGCCACCGGGTACCCGCCGACACCCCTGACTCATCGATCGAGGAGTTCCGCTCCAAGATGCGGGCGTTGTCGGAGGACCAGCCCGGCCAGAGCCCGTCGGGTGTCACCCAGAGCGGTGTGCCACAGCGCGATCTCAAACAGCGCGATCTCACCCGGACCGAACCCTCGGATCTCTCGCGACGGGGAGGCTGAGCTGGCCCGGGACCTGGCGATCGACCTGGGTACGGCCAACACGTTGGTCTACGCCAGGGGGGAAGGCATCGTGCTCAACGAGCCTTCTGTCATCGCGCTCAACCACCGCTCGGGAGTGGTGCTCGAGTTCGGCCGTGACGCCTGGAAGATGATCGGGCGAACCCCCAGCTACATCGTGGCGGTGCGACCGCTGCGGGGCGGGGCCATCACCGACTTCGAGGTGACCCAGGAGATGATCCGGATCATCCTCAAGGAGGTCGGGGTGAACCGTCGCAACCGTCCCAGGGCGGTGATCTGCGTTCCCTCGGCGATCACCGCGGTCGAGAAGCGCGCGGTCACCGAGGCGGCGCGCCGGGCCGGCGCGGTCGAGGCCCAGCTGATCGAACAGCCCATGGCGGCGGCCATCGGTGCAGGCCTGCCGATCAACGAACCGCTGGCCAACATGGTGGTCGACATCGGAGGTGGCACCTCTGAGACCGCTCTGATCTCCCTCGGTGGCGTGGTCGCGCTCGAGGCCGTTCGCGTCGGTTCGTTCGACATCGACGCGGCGATCATCCACTACATACGGCGCGAATACGGCATCGCCATCGGTGAGCAGACCGCGGAGGAGATCAAGATCCTCGTCGGCTCGGCCGATCCGACGCCCGACGAGGTTCGTGCCGAGGTGCGCGGTCGCGAACTCATGAGCGGGCTACCCAAGAACGTGATCCTCTCGGCGGACGAGGTTCGCAAGGCGATCGCGGAGCCGGTCAACACCATCGTGGACTCCGTGTTGTCGTGCCTGGCCGAGGCCCCGCCCGAACTGGCGCAGGACCTGATCGAGCAGGGCATCCAGCTCGTGGGCGGCGGCTCGTTGCTCAAGGGCCTCGATCTGAGGCTGTCGCGGGAGACCGAGGTGCCGGTGAGGCTGGTGCGTCAACCGCTGGAGGCAGTGGTGCTCGGTGCGGGCCGGATCGTGGAGAACTACGAAGAGCTCGCCGACATGTTCATGCCGAGCGGTCGCTGAGCAGAGGGCGTTCGGGCAGGGTCCGGGGATGTCGGTCGGAGGTGCACCGCTCGGTCGCACCGATTTGTCGCACCGGTGCGGTCTCGGTGACCTAGGGTGCTGCACCATCGTTCGACGGGGGACCGAGAGCTAGTGCCACTTCTCGACATTCAGTCCGTGGGGGTCCACTTCGGTGGCGTCAGCGCGCTCGACGGGCTGTCGTTCAGCATCGACGAAGGCCAACTGGCGGCGCTGATCGGACCGAACGGAGCCGGCAAGACCACCCTGTTCAACGTCGTGTCGCGCATCTACGACGCCGACGAGGGCTCGGTCACCTTCGACGGTGAGGACCTGCTGGCGCTGCCGGCGTACCGGATCGCCGAGTTGGGGGTGGGACGCACCTTCCAGAACCTCGCACTGGTGCCCGGGCTGAGCGTGCTCGAGAACGTCATCGTGGGCGCGCACAGCCGCAGCACGGGCGGGTTCTGGACCGCGGCGCTTCGATTCCCACAGCTGGCGGAGGAACGGCGCCTGGTGGCCAGGGCGATGGAGGTTCTCGAGCGGCTGGGACTCGCCGATCTCGCCCAACGACCCTGCGCAGGGCTGCCCTTCGGAACGCTGAAGCGCATCGAGTTCGCCCGTGCACTGGCGGGTGAGCCACGGCTGTTGATGCTCGACGAGCCGGCCAGCGGTCTCACCCACGGCGAGGTCGACGAGCTGGGGGACCTGATCCGCCAGATCCGCACCGAGTTCGACCTCACGGTGCTCCTGGTGGAGCACCACATGTCGATGGTGATGGCCCTGTCGGAGAAGATCGTGGTGATGGACCTCGGCTCCAAGATCGCCGAGGGCTCACCCGCGGAGATCCGCGACAATCCTGCTGTGATCAGCGCCTATCTCGGAGCCTCCACGTGAGTCTGCTCGAGGTTGAATCGCTGCGCTGCGGCTACGGCATCGTGGAGGTGCTCTTCGGGCTCTCGCTGTCGGTCGACGAGGGCGAACTGGTCGTGGTGCTGGGTGCCAACGGTGCCGGAAAGACCACCACCCTCCGGGCGGTGTCGGGGATGATCTCGGCGGAGGGTTCGGTGCGGCTCAACGGCAGGGAAGTGCTCGGTCGTCGCCCCGACCAGCTGCTCGCATCAGGCGTTGCCCACGTCCCTCAGGGTCGAGGCACGATCACGGCGCTGAGCGTCGAGGACAACCTGTTGGTGGGCGCCTACCAACGCAAGGACTCCGAGGTCTCCGCCGACCTCGAGATGTGGCTCGAGGCGTTCCCGCGATTGGGTCAGCGCCGCAACCAGCAGGCCGGATCCATGTCGGGAGGCGAGCAGCAGATGCTGGCCATCGCCCGTGCATTCATGAGCCGGCCGAAGCTGTTGCTGCTCGACGAACCATCGCTGGGCCTCGCCCCCCTGGTCACCCGGGAGGTCTTCGACCGGCTGCGCGACGTGACCCAGCGCACCGGTACCGCCGTGTTGCTGGTCGAGCAGAACGCGAACCTCGCACTCGACTTCGCAGCGCGGGCGTACGTCCTCGAGGCGGGGAGCATCGTCGCCAGCGGGCCGGCCGAGGAACTCCAGCACGACGAAGCGATCCAGAAGGCGTACCTGGGGCTGTGATGGTGACTGTTCGACCTGACCGCACGGAGCGGCATCCATGAACGATTTTCTCGAAGTACTGGTGGTCGGTCTCGGCAACGGGGCGATCTACGCCATGTTGGGTCTCGGCCTCGTGGTCATCTACCGCTCCACCGGGCTGCTCAACTTCGCACAGGGTGAGCTGGCGATGTTCTCCACCTTCATCGTGTGGACGATCTGGAACGCCGGGGTGCCGATGTGGCTGGCGATCATCGGCGGGATGTTCGGGGGCTTCCTGATCGGGATCCTGCTGCACCAGGTGGCGGTGTCGCCCCTCGGCGATCCGCACGAGAAGCCACTGGCGGTCGTGATCGTGACCATCGGGCTGTTCCTGGCGCTCAACGGTGCGGCGCAGCTCATCTGGGGAACGGTCGACAAGCGACTGCCGCCGCTGTTCGGCACCGGTCAGGTGACCATCGGTGGCGTTTCCATCCAGTGGCAGAAGATCGGCTCGCTGCTGGTTCTCGCCGCCATGGTCGGGTTGTTCCTGGTGCTGTTCCAGCGCACCAAGGTGGGGCTCGCCATGCGAGCGGTCGCATCCAACTCCGAGTCCGCGGGCCTGTGCGGGGTGCCGGTCCCACGCATCCTCATGCTCGGTTGGGGTCTCGCCGCGGCGACCGGAACCGTCGCGGGGGTCTTCACCGCACCCCAGCTCGGCCTCGGAACGAACCTGATGCAGCTCACGCTCATCTTCGGCTTCGCCGCGATCACGCTGGGTGGATTCGACAGCATCCTCGGAGCGGTCGTGGGAGGGATGGTCGTCGGAGTGCTGTCGTCGATCGTGCCCCAGTACGTATCGGCATTCGAGCGGATGCCGCTCGCCCCGGCGTTCATCCTGATCCTCGCAGTGCTGTTGTTCCGACCCCAGGGGCTCTTCGGCTCGAAGCAGGTGCAGCGCGTATGAGGTCGACAACGCCGAACTGGTTGCGTTGGGGCGGCGGTGCGCTGATCGCGGTCGTGCTGATCGCGCTGCCGTTCCAGTTCGAGGCGTTCAGGGTCAACCAGTTCATCACCTGGATGTGCATCGCGGTCGCCGCCGCGGGGCTCAACCTGCTCACCGGTTACAACGGTCAGATCTCGGTGGGCCACGGGGCGCTCTACGGGCTCGGCGCCTACGCGGCGGCGATCCTCGTCACCCGTACCACGGTGCCGATGCTGCTGACGATCGTGATCGCAGCGGTGATCTGCTTCGTTGCCGGTGTGGCGATCGGTCTTCCCGCGCTGCGCATCAAGGGCCTGTACCTGGCACTCGTGACCCTCGCCGTGGCCGTGCTCTTCCCTGCGCTGGTGGAACAGTTCTCCTCGCTCACCGGTGGTGGGCGGGGGCTGGCGTTGGTGGTGCCCCAGGAGGGCTGTCCTCGGGGCCGCCCCGAATGTCCCGTGCGTTGGGAGTCTCCCTTCGGTGGGCTGGAGAACGACCAGTGGCGCTACTTCCTGGCCCTGGCCATCACGGTGGTGGCCTTCGTGCTGGTGGCGAACCTCGTGAAATCGCGGGTCGGCCGCAGTCTCGTCGCCATCCGCGACAACGACATCGCAGCGGAGTCCTCGGGCATCAACGTCTCGCGCACCAAGATCATCACCTTCGGCGTCTCGGCCGCGATCGCCGGTGTCGGAGGCGGGATGCTCGCACTCCTCAACGGCAACCCGAGGGTGAACCCCACGTCGTTCACCCTGTTGGTGTCGATCTACCTGCTGGTGGCGGTCGTGGTGGGTGGAGCATCCACCGTCATCGGTCCAGCCATCGGCGCACTCGTCTACGGAGTCTTCACCGACGTCATAGGACCCGAACTGCCGGGCCGCTTCGAGAACGCCACACCGGTGATCCTCGGGGTGCTCCTGATCATTCAGATGCTGGTGGCCCCGAACGGGATTGTCGGGCAGTTCAAGGAGATTCAGGCCAAAATGGCATCCAGACGATCCGGTGGTGCGCCAGAGGTGCACAATGGTGCGACGCCGGTCGAGCGGGACACACCCTGATCATCGCTCGACCCGTTGGGCCGACCACAGATTTCCGAACCCAGGAGGAATCCAAGACATGAACCTCAAATGGAAGCGATTGGCAGCATTGCTGGCAGTCATGACACTCGTAGCGGCCGCGTGTGGCCGCGACGACTCGAGTTCGAGCTCGGACGACTCGGGAAGCAGCGACACCACCGACTCCGGAGGAGACGAGGCGTCGGGTGCGTTCATCGACCCGTCGATCGACTGTGCCGACTACGAAGGCACAGCAGGGATCGATGGTGACACGATCAAGATCGGCACCATCCGCCCCGCCGATGGCCCCTACGCCATCTACGACCAGGTGACCACGGGGCTCGATGCCTGGGTCACCTCGGTCAACAGCGAGGGTGGCATCAAGGCCGGTGACGGCAACACCTACAAGGTCGAGCTCATCAAGGAGAACGACTCCTACGATCCGGGCAAGACCCCGGCTCTCGCCCAGAAACTGGTGGAGCAGGACGGCGTCTTCGCCATCGTCGGCACGATCGGAACCGAGAACAACCTCGCCATCCGCGACTACCTGAACGACGCCTGCGTGCCCAACATCGCATTGGCGACGGGGTCCACCAACTGGGGTGACGCGGATCAGTACCCCTGGTACATCTCGGGGCTGCCCTCCTATGCGCTCGAGGCCAACTACTGGGCCGACTACATCGCGGACACCAAGCCCGAGGCCAAGATCGCCCTGCTGTACCAGGACGACGACTTCGGTACCGCCTACCAGAAGGCACTCACGAAGGCCGTCGAACGGTCCAACAACGACAACGGCACCACACTCGAGATCGTCGGCGAGCAGGGCTACAACCCGCTCTCGGGTACGACCACCGAAGCCGCTGTCACCTCGTTGAGCCAGACCGGCGCTGATGTGTTCATCGTCGGGATCGGCGGCACGCCGTGCCCGCAGACCCTCACCTTCATCCCGGAGAGCTGGGCGCCCGAGACCTACATCTCGGTCACCTGTGCCGGTAACACGGCGATGTCACTCGCCGGCGGCAAGGACGTCGGAGTGATCCAGGCCCAGGCGACCCTCGACCCCGCGGACCCGGCAGACGCCGACCAGGAAGCGGTCAAGGAGTTCAAGACCAAGGGTGCAGCTGCAGGCCTTGACGAGGGTCAGCTCGACGGGGGTATCACCTCGGTCGGTTGGGGCTTCGGAAGCTTCTTCGGAATGCTCGTCGAGAACACCGACAAGGTGGAGCGTGCTGACATCATGAACACGGCCTTCTCCCTCGATCAGCCGGCGTTCGGACTCGTGCGGCCCGACATCGAGATCAAGACCGATGGTGCGGCGGATCCATGGGCCATCGAGGGCTTCCGGATCGCCCAGCGCAACGCTGACGGCGGTTGGGACGAACTCGGCCCCGTCAAGAACCGCAACGGCGAGTCGAACGAGCTCGCGGGCTAGTTCATCGCTGGGCAACCGGAGGTTGCCCAGCAGGCTTGCTGTTCGGACCGGCGAAGCCGGACCTGTTCAGAGTGAGGGGGCGGCCAGAGCCGCCCCCTCACTGGTTCCGACACCCGGCGGCGGATTCGGCGACCGCGCCGCGGATCATCGATTCGACTGTAGGAAGCGACAACAGAAGCACCGAGTCGGAGAGAACTCCGGCTGAGCTGCTAGATCTGCTCGCCGGTCTCGATGGCCAGGAGGTCCTCGGCCGCCTGGGACACCTGCAGATCGCGGTCCTCGGTGAGCGACCGGAGCATCTCCGAGGCTCTCGGATCGTCGAACGCGGCCAGCGCCAGCACGGCTCGTCGTCGCACGTTGGCGCGGTCGCCACAGCCCTGCAGCACCGCGTCGAGTCCGGATTCGGACCCGATCGAGCCCAGGGCGGCCACCGCGGACTCCCGACACATCGGGTCCTGGTGCAGTGTGGCCACACCCGTGAGCGCGGTCACGGCCTCTGCGCAGTGCGGTGAGCGTTCGTCGATCTCACCCAGCGATGACGCAGCCGTCTCCACGACTCCCCACTCCGGGTCCTCCAGCGCCTCCAGCAACTCCGTGACAGGCATCTGTGCCGGCTCGAAGGCTCTCGGTGCGAGCGCTGCGGCGCGCCGGCGGACCACGGGATCGTCATCGGCGAGCGCCGCTCCGAACTCCGCAGGGGTCAACCGACCGAGCCTGACCAGGGCGCCGAGCGCTGCGCAGCGCACCTGGGGATCGGGGTCGGCCAGCGCCGACCTGGCGGTCGCGTCGTCACCGCTGTGGCCGGCGAGAACCACCTCACGTCTTCGGTCCACCTGGTCCGGTCCATTCGTCGCTACCGGCGCACACTGCTGCGCCGGAGGTCGCGAGCGTACATTGCAGCATCACGGCCTACACTGAGCGGTACGCAGGCTCCTCGGGAGGACTATTCGTGTCACACATGGTTATTTTCCAGGCTCCGGGTGGAAACCCGGGCTACAACCAGTTCGACTCACTCGAGTCGGCGGTCGATTTCGTGGAACAGCTCCGCAACGACCGTGATGTGACCAACGCGCGCATATTCGCCCTCGAAGAGGTGAAGTTCGAGATGCGGCCCTACTTCAAGGTCGAGCTGCAGGCACTGAACAGCGGAGCACCGGCACCGAGCGCTTCCCCGTCTGCGTCGGCTCCCGCTGCCCCGGGTCCCGCCGAGTCCGAGACCCCGGCCGCTTCCGCCGCGCCGAGCCCGCCGGCCCCCGAGCCTGCGCCGGCACCCCCGCTCTCCGCACCTCCGTCGGTACCGTCGGCCCCGCCTGCCCCGCAGGCTGCACCGTCAGCTCCCCAGGAGCAGGCTCAGCCCCAGGAACAGCCCGGCGCGGACCAGGGCGGTGCTGGTCAGCCCCCCAGGCGGGGACTCTTCGGGCGCTGAGCGTCGGAGATCGGTCCACCAGGCGCTGAAGCCGCTCGGTCAGAACGCTGAACGGTGAAGGCCGTCCGGCGAGCACCGGTCGGCCGTTTCAGGCCACCAGGAGCACCAGGCCGACCACTGCGATACTCAGGACCGTGCCCACGAGCAGCGCGACGCCGAACATGCTGATGAACAACAGCAGCGCGGACCGGATCCGTCTTGCGGTGGGCACCTGGACATCTGCCGCGGTGAGACCCTTGGGCCCTTGTGTGGTCTCGACCCGGAGCGACCGTGATCGCTGACTGGGTGCCGTCTCAGGCCCGGTCACCGTGCTGCTGCCCGCAGCACCGGTCGCGATGGCACTCTGTGGAATCGGCCGACGGCCGAACAGGGCCGCACCGAACAACGCGGCTGATCCCACGACGACCAGGAATCCGATGAGCAGTGCTGACATGACGGGGTCGAGCCTACCGCCGGGTGGCGCCTCCGCCCCCGACGAAGCTCCCGGGGACGTCTCCGGGTCCGACCCCGAGGTGTCGGATCCAGCGGCGATCGATACTGCGGCGCGCAGGCGTCGAAATCGTCGCCGCTGGTTCTGGGGACTCGGGCTGACGATGCTCGTCGCCGCCGTGCTCGGCGCCCTGTTCATCCCGACGCCGTACGTTCTCATCCAACCGGGCGCAGTGCGCCCGGCCGAGGACCGGGTGTCGGTGGGCGGCGACACCGAGGCATACGAGACCGACGGTGACGTGTTGTTCACCACGGTGTACGTCGATGACGCCACTCTCTTCGGACTGCTGCGCGGATCGCTCGACGACGCGATCGAGGTCCGCTCCTCCGATGAGGTCTACGGAGACCGGGGGCGCGACGAGACGAGGCGGATCAACCGCCGCGAGATGGATCTGTCGAAACTGGTCGCGACCCAGCAGGCCCTCGAGTTCCTCGGTGAGGAGGCCACGTTCGCTGCCGACGGGGTTCGGGTGCTCGACGTGGCCGACGACAGTCCGTCGGCCTCCGTGCTCGAACCCGACGACGTCATCGTGGCGGTGGGTGACACCGCCGTCACCACCCCCGCGGAGCTTCGAGATGCTCTGGCAGAGGGGCAACCGGGAGAAGTCGTGTCGCTCACCGTCGAGCGCGTCGTGCTGGCCCCCGGGGAGTCGGCCAGCGCCGCTGACGAGCAGCGCGAATCCATGGCCTTGGAGGTCGAACTGACCGAGGCGGACGGGCGTGCCGTGCTCGGGGTGACCGTTGAGCCGTTCAACCCGCGGATCGACTCGGACGTCGACGTGGAGATCGATTCAGGGTCGGTCACGGGACCCTCGGCCGGGTTGGCATGGTCGTTGGCGATCATCGACGTGCTCACCGAGGAATCGCTGACCGAAGGTCGCGACGTAGCCGTCACCGGTGAGATCCTCGGGGACGGCTCGGTGGGTGTGATCGGTGGTACCGCGCAGAAGACGGCGACGGTCATCCGCAACGGTGTGGACACGTTCCTCTATCCCGCGGACACCCCGGAGGAGGAGCAGCAGGAGATGCGCCGGATCGCCGGTGATGATCTCGAACTGGTACCCGTGGCGACGCTCGCCGAGGCCGTCGAATACCTCACGAACGGCTGAATCAACGCGGCGGGTTGAGGCCTCGGACCGCCCCTTGCGCCAGCTTCGGGCCATGCGCACACGCGGCCATCGGGCTACGTAGCATCGTGGCATGACCGGACCGCTTCCCGACCCGCCGGATCTCGATCCTCCTACGCTCGCAGGCAGCAGTTTCGGCCGCTCTCGACGGGGTTTCGAGCCGACCGAGGTCCGCTCGATGTTGGGTCGCGCTGCCGATGCGCTGCGGGTGTGGGCAGAGCGCGACGCCAAGATGGCCGAGCGCATAGCGGAACTCTCGGTGCGCCTCGACGAGGCCGAGGAGTTCGATGAGGCGCGGGTCACCTCGGTGCTGGGCAACGAGACCGCGCGGATCGTGGCCGCAGCGAGGGATGCCGCGGCGGAGATCAGGGCACAGGCGGAGGCAGATGCGGCGGAGCTGACCGAGCGCACCAAAGCAGAGTCCGAAGCCGCGGCCGACGCCCTGCTGAACGCCGCGACGACCGATCGTGCAGCTGCGAAGAGGGCCCGTTCGGAGGCAGAACAAGAGGCTGCGGCGGCGTTGGCGAGCGCCACCGAGTCGGCCGAGAGGATGGTGGCGGAGGCCACCGAGGCCGCCGAGTCGATGGTGGCAGACGCCCGTGCGGAGGCCGAGGCACTTCTCGCAGCGGCGCGCGAGGAGTCCGAGACCCTGCGCTCGGATGCGCAGAGCCGCCACGACGAGCTCCTGGAGTCGGCTGGACGGGTGCTCGAGGAGCGCACGGCGGAGGCCGAGGCCGCTGCACTCGAGATCCGCAGCAGCGCAGAGTCGGAGCTCGAAGCGGCGACCGAGACCGCAGCGCGTGAGTTGGCCGATGCCAGGGCAGAGGTGGAACGGATCACCGAGTCGGCCGAATCAGCCGCAGAGGACTTGCGGGAGGCCGCGCGGACAGAGGGTCGCGAGATGGTCGACGAAGCCCGCGACCTACGGCGACAGATGCTGCAGGACGCCGCCGAGAAGGCCAGGGTCGGCCGACAGAAGGTGGAGGCGGCGAAAGCCGCACGTGACGCGGTGGTGAACGCCATCCGCACCGCCGGAGGCCACCTCGGCGAGACCCTCGCCGAGTTGGAGGAGAGCGATTCTGAGATGCGCCGTGCTGCCGATGCAGCGGCCCTGGGGGTCTCCGACGACGTGAGGTCGATGACGATCGACCTCGAGAAGCAGCTGGACAGCAACTCGGGTGCCGATCCATCGTCGGGTGCCGCCAGCGACAACGAGTCGGACTCGGGAGATGCGGCGTCGGGTCACGAGACCGATGACGAGCCTGATGACGAAGCCGAGGAGGGGCCCGCGGATGAGGTCGCCGCTGGTGGCGACGGTCCGGATGAGAACGCGGACGGCTCCCGGGACAGCGCAACGGTTCTGTCGTTGGCCGATGCGAACCAGTCCTCCCCATCGGTGCTGCACGGAGACTCCGGTGATGCCGAGGATGGCTCCGGCGAGCTGCGTGTGGCGGAGTTGGACGACTCAGACCCGGACGAGTCAGACCTGGATGACACGGCCCTGGATGACACGGCCCTGGATGGGGCAGCCCTGGAGGAGACAGATCTGGATGGCGCGGATCTGGATGTGACAGATCCGCAGGATGACGAGTCGATCGCCTCTGTGCACGACCTGTTCGAACGCATCCGGGCCGAGGACCCCCCTGCGGACACCGGCCCGCTGGATGTCACCTCGGGTGGCCCGACCGGTGAGGGTGCGGGCCCGGCAACCTCGGAAGGGTCCAACGTCGCAGTGCTCGAAGCCGTTGCGCCGTCGGATCCGACGAGCGAGGAGGATGCCTCCGGGGTTTCGGCCGCGGTCGAGGAAGCACCGGAGCACTCGTCGGAACCAGCTGAGGAGGCCATGGGCGACTCCGCGCTCCTGGCGAGGCGAAGTGAACTCCTGACCCCGGCGCAGAAGCTCACCACGCGAGCGGTGAAGCGCCTCTTCGGTGACGAACAGAACGATGTGCTCGACCGGGTTCGGCGGCTTCGTCGCAACCGGGCCGAGGTCTCCGACCTTCTCGGTGAGGATGACTCCGCCGCGCTGGAACACTTCGTGGAGGTCCTCACCGAGCCCTACGTCCTGGCGGCGAGCGCGGGATGTGTCCAGTGGTGCGAGCTGGCCGATACCGAGCATGCAGCTCCGACGGCCGCTGACGTCGTGGACCGGCTGAAGGCACAGGTGGGCGAGATCCTCGAGCTCCGCCGGGCCCGCGTGCGCGACCTGCTCGTCGCACACGTGGATGCGGGGGCCGACACCTCTGAACTGGTCGACCGGATCCGTTCGGTCTACCGGGACTACCGGGGTTCCGATGCGGCGGAGTTGGCCGGAGATCTTGCCGCGGGCGGCTACTCGGCGGGCTCCGCCCTCGCTGCCGGTACCGAGGCGACGTGGCGCTGGGTCGTCGACAACGGTGGACGCCCTTGTGCTGACGCCGAGGACAACGCCCTGGAGGGTTCGGTCGTGTGCGGGTCAGCGTTCCCCACCGGCGACACGGTTCCCCCGGCGCACCCCGGATGCAGGTGCATCGTGGTCCCGGCACCCGATCCGGAGTCCTAGCGGAGCCTTCCCGTAGGCGCGTCGCCTGCCGGTGATCGAAGATCTAACCTGCCGACGTGCGTATTCCCTCCGACATGCCCAGGCGGACCAAGAGCGAAGGTGGCGCTCGAAGAGGTCGGGTGGCCGCGATCGTGGCGATCGTCATCCTGGTGGGTCTGGCGTTCTCCCTGCGGGCCATCGCCACCTTCTGGACCGACTACCTGTGGTTCGACGACCTCGATCTGAGCTCGATCTGGACGTCGTTGCTGTCGGCCAAGGTCAGCCTGGCGGTCATTGCGACGATCATCTTCTTCCTGATCGCGTGGGTGAACCTGACCGTGGCCGACCGGCTCTCGCCGACGATCGGTGCGCTGAGCATCGAGGACGAGGTGCTGGAGCGCTACCAGTCGATGGTCGCGGGCCGCCAGCGCCTGGTCCTCTTCATCGTGGCCCTGGGGGTTGCCCTGGTGCCGGGGATGGGTGCTGCCTCGGAGTGGCGCACCTGGCTGCTGTTCCGCTTCGGGGGATCCTTCGGAGTCGATGATCCACAGTTCGGCACCGACATCGGCTTCTTCGTGTTCAAGTTGCCGTTCCTGTCGCTGGTCGTCGACTGGCTCTTCGGATTCCTGCTGGTGACGGTGTTGCTGGTGGCGGCTCTCTATTACCTGAACGGTTCGATTCGGGTCCAGGCACGTGGGGAACGCATGGCCGGTAGCGCCAAGGCCCACATCTCGGTCCTGCTGGCTCTGATGGCCCTCGTCAAGGCGGTCGACTACTGGTTGCAGCGCTTCGAACTGGCGCTCCAGCAGCGGGATGCCTTCGACGGCGCCGGCTACACGGCGGTCAACGCCACGCTCCCCGCGTTGCAGCTGTTGATCCTGGTGTCGCTCTTCGCGGCAGGGCTGTTCGTGGTCAACATCCGTCGACGCGGTTGGGTGCTACCGGTGATCGCGATCGCCCTCTGGGTGATCACATCGGTGGTCCTCGCAGGTCTGTACCCGGCGTTCGTGCAGCGCTTCCAGGTCTCTCCGGCCGAGCTCAACAAGGAGCAGCCCTACATCGAGCTCAACATCGAAGCGACCCGGGAGGCCCTCGGGATAGCGGATGTGGAGTCGAGCGACTTCGCGTACGACCCCGAGTTGACCGCGGAGGAGGTGGAGGGCCAGAAGGCGAACCTCGACCTCGCGAGGTTGATGGATCCGGCCGCCCTCGGACGTCAGGCGGGCGACAAACCCGGAACGATCCAGGCCCTGCAGTTCGGACGTCCGTACTACGAGTTCCGCGACATCGACGTCGACCGCTACACGATCACACCTAGCGCCCTGGAGGGCGAGGGTGGCGTGGGCACCGAGGACGCCGAGGGCGCGCAGTCCGAAGCTGCTGCCAAGACCCCCACTCCGGTGGTGATCGCCACCCGCGAGCTCAACCTCTCGGGGATCGCCGAGCCACGCACGTGGGAGAAGGAGCACTTGGTGTTCACCCACGGCTACGGCGGAGCGCTGGCTCCGGCCGACGAGGCCAACAGCCGTGGTGAGCCCCGCTTCCTCCTGGGGGACATACCCGCGATCACCAACGGGATCCCACCGGTGGACCGCCCGGAGATCTACGTCGGCGAGGACATGGAGGGCTACGCGATCGTCGACACCGACCAGACCGAGCTGACCCAGGACGACCTCGAGGCGAGCTACGAGGGAAGCACCGGAGTGGGCATCAACACGTTCCTGCGCAAGGCGGCCTTCTCCCTGCGTTTCGGCGAGATCGATCCGCTCATCTCCGACCTGCTCACCGATGAGTCACAGGTCATCTACAACCGCGACGCGGTGCAGCGCGTGCAGGAGATCGCTCCCTACCTCTTGTTGGATCCCGACCCGTACCCGGTGCTGATCGACGGTGGCATCTCCTACGTCGTCGACGGCTACACCACGTCCTCGAACTACCCCTACGCGCAGGCCTACCTCTCGAGCGACCTCGACCCCGAGGCCTCCGGCGAGACGTTCAACTACGTGCGGAACTCCGTGAAGGCCGTCGTCGACGCGTACGACGGCACCGTGAAGCTCTACTTCGCCGACACCCTCTACGGCGAAGAGGACCCGATCATCCGGGCCTACGCGAAGGCGTTCCCCGACCTGTACGAGGAAGACATCCCGGCCAACCTCGAAGCGCACCTGCGCTACCCGGAGCTGCTGTTCAACATCCAGACCGTCGCCTGGGGCCGCTACCACCAGTCCAACCCGTCGACCTTCTTCAACAACAGCGACCAGTGGAACATCGCGCAGGATCCCCCCCGCGATGCCCGCGCCAGCCAGGTGGCCACCAACTCGGATGGTTCGACCACCGATTTCGGTCTGATCGAGCCCTACTTCCAGATGCTCCAGCTGTCGGAGGACCGCGAACCCGAGTTCCTCCTGACCCGACCGTTCGTGTTGGCCTCGAGCAACGACAGCGGCCGGAACCTGGCGGCCATGATGGTGGCATCGAACCACCCGGACACCTATGGGCGCCTGGAGGAGGTGGTGATCCAGGCCGCGGACGAACCCGGGGCGGAGGCAACCACCAACCGGGTGGACGGGACCCTTCAGGCGAGCGAACGCATCGCCACCTACCAACCGGTGTCGGAGTACCAGACACTCGTGGGCGACAACGGATCCTCGGTGGAGTTCGGGAACCTTTTGATCCTGCCATTCGGTGATTCGTTGCTCTACCTGCGACCCGTGTACGCCCGGCAGTCCACCAGTGGGCTCAACACGCTGCAGCGCGTGGCGGTCACCTCGGGTGGCACCGTCGGCTTCGGCGCAACCGTCGCGGACGCGATGGCCGATCTGCTCGACGGCGATGACTCCAGGGCGGTGAGCCAGCCCACCAACGGGAGCGGTGGAGGCTCGGTGGACCAGGAACCGGTCGACCCCGGCGACGATGAGCCGAGTGATGCGACCGGCGGCACCACCGAGGAGTTGCTCGGCGAGGCCGACCGTCTGTTCGACCAGGCCGAGGAGGCACTGCGCGCCGGCGACCTGGGCCGTTATCAGGAACTCGTCTCCCAGGCGCGCGACCGCGTCGACGAGGCGCTCGGAAACCTCGACCCGGCGGCTGCCGAGTCCGACGGGGGAGATGCAGGATCCACCGGAGACGACTCCGAGGGCGCCGACGGATCCACCACGACCACCACGGCGTCCACGACCACCGTGGTTCCGGAGTTCTGAGCCCGGATCCACGTCCGAACCCGACCGCAGGGCGCGATCCCCGGCGGAAGTGAATCCGAACCGGGGTCCATTCCCGAGTAACCCGTTGCCGTCTGGCGGGGTTTGACGCGCTCACCGGTCAGCGACTGAACTTGCCGGTCGCGTTCTACATCTGACCCCTCCGGCCGCGCCCGGGCACGGGGTCACCTAACCCGAGGGAACCCCAATGCTCAACATGCTCGCCGAAGGCGGCTACCAGGAGTTCGGACTAGACAGCCAGGAATGGTTCTGGCTCGCGTTCTGCGCCGCGGTGTCGGTGATAGCGCTGCTCGTCGGTTGGGTGATGATGCGCGGTGTCCTCGCCAAGGACTCCGGCAGCGAGAAGATGAACGAGATCGCAGGTGCGGTTCAGGAAGGCGCGATGGCCTACATCAAGCGCCAGTTCCGGACGATCCTGATGATCGTGGTGCCGCTGGCCGTGGTGGTGTTCGTGACCTCCGCCGAGGTGCTCAGCCCCACCGGTGAGGGTCTCAGCCGGGTCGAGTCGGGGCTGTGGCGCACCCTTGCGTTCCTGCTAGGTGCGGGCTTCTCGGGGTTCATCGGCTATCTCGGTATGTGGTTGGCGACGCGGGCCAACGTACGCACCGCAGCTGCTGCACAGACCGGGTCGATGGACGCCGCCATGCAGGTGGCCTTCCGCTCGGGTGGAACCATCGGCCTCTTCACCGCAGGGCTAGGCCTGCTCGGTGCGACCCTGATCGTGATGCTCTTCCAGAACACCGCCTCGGCGATCCTGGTCGGATTCGGCTTCGGTGGATCGTTGCTGGCTCTGTTCCTGCGGGTCGGTGGAGGCATCTTCACCAAGGCAGCTGACGTGGGAGCCGACCTCGTGGGCAAGGTCGAAGCCGGTATCCCCGAGGACGACCCCCGCAACCCCGCCACGATCGCTGACAACGTGGGCGACAACGTGGGTGACTGCGCCGGCATGGCATCTGACCTCTTCGAGTCCTTCGGCGTCGTCCTCGTCGCCAACATCATCCTGGGTGTCACGGCGTTCAACGCCATCGGCATCAGGGGTGACAACGCGGTGAAGGGGTTGATCTTCCCGCTCGCCATGATGGGCGTGGGTCTGCTCGCCTCCATGATCGCGATCTACCTCGTGAGGGCACGTCCGGGTGAGACCGATGCACTCAAGCCGATCAACCGCGGGCTCAACTTCGCCTCGCTGATCATGCTCGTCGGCGCCGCGGTCATAGCGTTCGGCTACGTCGGCAACCCCGAAGGGGATCTCTCCGGGGTCGGCACGAGGATGTTCGCGGCGATCGTCGTCGGTGTGGTCCTCGGGCAGGTGGCCAGCCGGATCACCCAGTACTTCACCTCCAGTCAGTTCAAGCCCGTGAAGGACATCGCCGAGTCGGGCCGTACCGGCCCCGCCACGGTGATCCTCTCGGGCATCTCCTCGGGCATGGAGTCCGCGGTGTGGGCGGTCGTGGCCATCGCGGTTGCGATCCTCATCGGTCTCGGCCTCGGCGGAGGCGACCCGCTGTTCGCGGTGTACCTCGTGGCACTCACGGGCATCGGCATGCTGTCGACCACCGGAATCGTGGTGGCAGAGGACACCTTCGGTCCGATCGCCGACAACGCCCAGGGGATCGCGGAGATGTCCGACATCCTCGAAGGTGAGACCGAGCAGATCCTCGATGGCCTCGACACCGTGGGCAACACCACCAAGGCCGTCACCAAGGGATTCGCCATCGGTTCAGCGGTGATCGCGGCCGTCGCGCTGTTCGCCAGCTTCCGCGAGACGATCGCGGAGGAGACCGGGGATGTCTTCGAGGCGATTCCCATCAACATGGCCGACCCGCAGGTGTTCGCCGCGGGCCTGATCGGCGGCACGGTCGTGTTCCTGTTCGCCGCTCTGGCGATCCTCGCCGTGAGCCGCACCGCAGGCATCGTGGTGCAGGAGGTCCGTCGCCAGTTCCGGGAGAAGCCCGGCATCATGGACTACACCGAGAAGCCCGACTACGGCCCGGTCATCGACATCTGCACCGGTGCTGCACTCCGTGAGCTCACCACCCCGGCCCTGCTGGCGGTGCTGATGCCGATCGTGATCGGGTTCGGCATGGGCAAGTTCGCACTCGGCGGCTACCTGGCGGCGATCATCGTGGTCGGTGCGCTCATGGCCAACTTCCTGTCCAACGCGGGCGGAGCCTGGGACAACGGAAAGAAGTACATCGAGGAGGGCAACCTCGGTGGCAAGGGTTCCGACGTGCACACCGCCGTGGTCATCGGTGACACCGTGGGCGACCCGTTCAAGGACACCGCCGGTCCGGCGATCAGCCCCCTGATCAAGGTGATGAACCTGGTGTCGCTCCTGGTGCTCCCGGCGATCATCCGCCTCGAGGACAACAACATGCGCTTCGTGGTCGCAGGCGTAGCCCTCGTGATCCTGCTCGCCAGCGTCCTCTACTCGAAGTCCCAGGCGACCTCCTTCGGCGAGGACGTCACCGACGACGCCGCCCAGCCCGTCAAGAGCTGACGGGGTCCGACTCAGGCGTTGCGGGGTCGGCGGAAGGGTATCGACGGGAATCGTCGGGACCCCTGGTCGCCGTCGTCGAGTGTGAACACCGAGGTGCGCTCGCGGCGTCCCCTCACCTCGCGCCGTCCCGCCGGTCGCCAGCCGTCGGGCACGCCCGGGCGGCGGGCGGGTGAAGGTCCGGACCCCGGAGAGGAGTCCTGGGTGCCGTGCACGGTCGACTCGGCTGCCAACACCCCGGTCGATTCCGACTTGGCCGCCTCACAGAGGCGGGCCGCCACGTTCACGACGTCACCTATGACCGTGTACTCGAAGCGTTCGGGCGTGCCCACGAAACCGGCGAGCACCTCGCCGGAGGCCACCCCGATCCCGGCTGACAGCGGCCCACCGTCGGCCGCCAGCTGGCGCGGCAGAGCGCTCGCCGCCCGCAGGGCCCGATCCCGGTGATCGGGCTGGTCCTGGGGTGCGCCGAAGATGCACATCGCAGCGTCACCCTCGAACTTGTTGATCCAGCCGCCCTCGCGGTTGACCACTGCGACCACCGATGCGAAGAACCGGTTGAGCATCTCGACCACTTCGGCAGGGGAGTGGTTCTCCGCGTAGCTGGTGTAGCCGCGCAGGTCCACGAACAACACGGTGACGTCGCGCAGTTCTCCCTGCGCCTCGCCACCCGAACCGGGCACAGCCATCTCTGCGAGGCCTGCCTGTCCCACCTGTCTGCCGAAGAGGTCGCGTAGCTCCTCGCGCTCACGGATCCCCGACGCGAGATGGTTGACGCCCTGGGTGAGGCGACCGAGCTCGCCCAGGTCGTCCACGGGCAGGTCCACCTCGAGGTCGCCCTCCTCGATCCGCCGCAGACCCAACCTGATCCGTTCCACGGGTCGGGTCACCGAGCGGGCGGCCAGCGACATCACGATGCCCCCGGCGATGAGACTCACGATGCCGACCCACGCCAGGCGCACGGGATCCAGGGGCATCGGGTTGAAGAGGTTGCCGAACGCGATCGCCGCCAGGGGCACCCCGCTGCCCAACAACCATGCCAGCATCAACCGCGGCCCCACATCGCGACGGTCCTCGGGAAGATCGGCGTGCTTGAGCGCCAGCGCGAACAGGGGACGGAAGTGCCCTTCCAACAGCAGGTAGAGCATGGTGCAGCTCACGACTCCCGCCAGGGCGATCCCCGCGGCCACCTGGCGGAAGTCCTCGTTGATGATGCCGAACAGCACCGCTGCGACGAACCACGACAGCAGCGCGCTCGCGGTCTCGAAGGTGGGAAGGGTGAACAACAGGGCGCGCTCCTTGCTGCCCGGTGCCCGGTCCTCGCGGACCCAGCGCACGGCGCGGCCGAGCAGCGCTGCATTGACCGGAAGCGCGATGAGGAACATCACCGCCAGGTAGCTACCGAACACGAACAGGTTGAGGCGGGTGTCCTCGAAAGCTGTCTGGGACCGGGGGACGAGCAACTGGAAGTACAGGGTGACCACCAGCACCCCCAGCCCGTTGGCAGCGATCTGGATCAGCACCATGCCGCGCACGGCGGCCCTCGCAGCTATCAGGTGTGTGTCGGTGGCCATGGGAGTCCTTCGAGTCGAAACCATAGGTTGCGGCCACCTCCGGCGGTGTTGAGGGCCGCGCAACTGCCCCCAGCCCGGCCCGAAGCCCGGGCCGAGTCAGGGCTGGGGTGGGGGATTCACCCAGCGGAATGGCCGATCTCACGTGGCGTGGTGGTCGACGCGCCTGCGACCCTTGTGTCGTGGCGGCATGGGGGAACAACGCCGGGATCACCGCGCATGAGGTGGACCGGCTGAGAGCGACGTTGCGGGTGGCGCGGGCGCGCCAGCGCCTCGATGCCCTCGGGGCGATCGCGGCGATCGAAGGGCAGCGGCTGGGGCGGGAATCGGCCCTGGGGGTGTTGCGTGCAGCGGGTACCACCTATCCGTGGGTTCCCGGAGTGCCTGAGGACCCTGCGGAACTGTTGATGAGGCTCCTCTGGGCCGATCCGACGGTGGTGTCGGTCGCTGAGTTGGAGCGCACCTACACGATCACCACAGCTGGTGGACGACGGGGGGTTCTGCGCGCCCTCGCGTTGCGCTGCGACTCCGCGGGCCTCGACGCGGTGGCGCACCTGCTCGAGGAGAGTCCCCACAACGCTCTGCTGCCCGCCGCCACCGAGGGGCTGCTGGATCCGCTGCTGGACGTACCGGGGATCGCGAGGATCGTTCCGGGTCTGCTGGCGACGATCGACACGCATGCATGGTCGGTTCACAGCGGACACCTGCTGGTGGAGATCATCGACCGCGGCCTGCTGGAGCGGGCGACCTGCGAGGCGGTGAGCCAACGGATCAGGATCAGGGCGCTCACCCTGGTCGAAGAGGCGGACCGGCGTGCTCCACCCGCGGCACGGGGGTCGGTCCGTCGCGACGCGACCCAGCGGGCCGATCCGTTGCGCGTCGACCGGCGGAGACTGCACGCGATCATCGACGTGCTGGCCGTGCTCCCCGCCGACTCGGCGGTAGCGACGCTTCGACGCCTTCTCGCAGCGGTTGATCCGATCATCTCCGCTCGGGCAGCCGTGGCGCTGGTCGGCCGCGGAGAGGTCGTTGCGGAGGAGCGCTTGCGGCTGCTGGCCCGCGATCCGCGGACCCGCGGAATCCTCGCTGAGGGTTTCACTCGTGCAGATCGCCAGTTCCTGCTACCGGAGCTGTGCAGCGCCCAGGCACCGATGGCCGAGGGCGTCATGGTCGAGTGGTTGGCCTCGGCCAACCAGCTGAGATGTCCGCCCGATGAGATCGAGCACAGGGGCCTGGCGCCCTCTCCGGTCGAGTGGGGCAGCGGGGTGCTGCACCTGTTCGCCTTCAGGGTGAGGGCGCCGCACTTCGCAGCCGAGCGCGACTGGATGATCGGAGCTGTCGGACCCTATGACCCGGCGTGCGAGCTGTATCCCGGGGAGGCGCCGGGATTCGCGGCGCACTCGCTGTTCGAACCGTTCGTGTCGGCCACTCCCCACGAGCACCTGCGAGCACTCAGCGAGTCGCTCAACGCCGAACGGCGGACCTGAGGGCCAGCTGGTTCAGTAGCTCGTCATCGCCCGGCCCACCCGGTCCAGTGCGGAGAGGGTGCCCGGTCGGCGTGCCAGCTGGTTGTAGATGCGTTCCGCGACCTCACTGTCGTCGCGGGCACCGAGAGCTTCGCCCAGGGACTCCGAGAACTCCTGGGTGATCCTGGCCAGGGCCAGTTCCTCCTCGGCGCTTGGAGGCGCGTCAGGGAGATCGTGGGGCAACTCCTCCAGCTCCCCGGTGTCGAACCAGATGAACCGGTTGTCCAGATCCACATCCAGTTCCACCGCTCCCAGGTTCTCGGTGTCGCCCGGCTCGCCCTCCCGCGCTTCGTCGAGATCCCACGGCAGCACGAAGCGCACCATGTTCGGTCCGCCGAACGGGCTCGGCAACGGACCCCGCGGTGCTTCCAGTGCGAGTTCCCACAGCTCTGCCACCTCGTCGTTCTGCAGTCGACCGTGGGCCTCCGAGAGCGTCATCGCCAGGCCGTGCAGCCGCGGGCAGGACCAGTGGTCGACCTCGCCGGTGGCACCGAGTTCGAGCTCCACCTGGCAGTGGGGGCAACGGGGCCGGGTTACGTCGCGGGGGATCTCGGGTCTGGTTGTCACCGCGCGCAGGGTAACGACCTCGGGGCCCGATTCCACCCGTTCAGACGCTGATCATCTCCTCCAGGCGCTTCGAGTGCATGATCGCCTCGTCGGCAGGCTTGGGTTCGGCGTCACCGAAGTGCACCTGACGGTCGATCACCCTCACCATGATCGCTGCGTGGCGGTACGCGGCCCAGGTGCGGAACCAGTGGAGGTCCTCCACCTGGGTTCCCGAGGTCAGTTCGTAGCGCGCAGCAACGTCGTGCGGATCCATGAAGTCCGGCATTCCGGGCAGCTCGAGCACCTCGGTGATGTCCTGGAAGAACGTGTGCAGGAACGTCATCCATCCGAGGTCCAGTTCCACCGGTGCGATCCCGGCCATCTCCCAGTCGAGCACCGCGGCGGGACGGAAGTCCCTGTAGATCACGTTGCCGATTCGTGCATCTCCCCATGACAGCGCCGGGTCGCGGCGGTCAGCTGCGTGGGGCCAGTTGGCCTCGAGCCATCTCTCGGTGCGGTCGAGCAGGTCGATGGAGCGTCCCTGGCGCACCCAGGTGGCGTAGTCGAGCCAGTGGTTGACGTGCTTGCGCAGGGCGGTGTCGCCGGGCTCGTCGAGCTCCAGGTAGGCCGTTTCCTCCCCGATCGGTGTGCTGTGGATCTCCGCGAGCACATCGACGGTGGAGTCCTGCAGGGTCTTCTGCTGCTCCGGGGTGGCATCGAGCAGGAAGCTCTCGATCGGATACGGCATGACGTCGGGGGGAACCTCACCATCGACCCTGTCCATCACGAAGAACGCCGAACCGAGCAGTGACGGGTCCTCCTCGAGCCAGCGCAACCTCGGCACCGGCGCGTCGGTGTACTCGCCCACCCTCTGGATCACGCGGAACTGTGAGGCCAGGTCGTAGTGGGTGAACACCGGGACCGCATCCTGCGCCGCTGCCAGTCGAGCGACCAGCTCCCCCTCGACCTCTGCACCATCTTCGGTCCAGGTGGCGTCGAACAGCACGGTCTCCGAGGACATCCCGTTGCCCGGCACGCGCAGTTCGCTGATCGAGGGATCCTCGACCAGCCCCGTCATCCAGGACTGCAGCACCTCACGTAGCTCGCTGTGATCGCGCGTGGTCCTGGTGATCTCCGGTGCATCGATTGAGTCGTCTTGGTTCTTCTGCAAGGCCATCGCCGCGAATCCTACGGGTCACCGGAGGTGAACCGCAGGCGAAGCGTCGGGGGACGTCAGCCGACGGCAGAACACGAGGTGGTGGGACCACAGGGGGTTCGGGGACACCGGGGGCAGAGTGACCGGGGAACAGCCGGGAGCAGGGTGTTGCGGTGGGCGCAACCTTGAGTTGCCCTATTGTGCCGTCGGTACCGGCTCCGGATGCCGCACGGCTCCGAGCAAGTAGATCCCACGGGGGCCCAATGGCGCAGATTCCACTGGTCGACTATCTGGTTCTGGACGGGGAGCCGCATCTGGTTGCACGCGAGTGCACCGACTGTGGCGCCCGCTACTTCGAACGGCGCCGCAGTTGCGCAAGTTGTGGAGGCCATGGCGAGGATCAGTTCCGCACCGTGGAGCTGCCGACCGAGGGGGAGCTGACCGCCTTCACCATCGTGTCGTTCGCGGCGCCGGGTGTTCCCGTTCCGTTCGTGGCCGCGGTGGTCGACTGCGGGGGAACGAGCGTGCGGGCCAACATCATCAACGTGGAACCGGACCCCGAACACGTCTCGACGGGTATGAAGGTGCAGCTGGGTACCTATTCGATCGGCGCCGACGAGGAAGGAACCGAGGCGATCGCGTTCGGTTTCGAGCCCGTCGACCCGGCACTGCGAAAAGCGAGCGACGACCACCAGGAGGTGTCGGCATGAGCGATGACATCTGGATTCTCGGGATCTCGATGACCAGCTTCGGCAAGCGGCCGGAGTCCGACATGATCGACCTGGCCGAGGAGGCCACCCTCGCGGCGCTCGACGACGCCGGGGTGACCATGGCCGACATGGGTGTGCTCGCTGTCGGCAACCTGATGAACGCCGCGGCAGGTGTCGGCCAGATGCTCCAGAAGCAGGTGGGCCAGACCGGTATCCCGGTGTACAACGTCGCCAACGCGTGCGCCACCGGTGCCACGGCCCTGCGCACGGCGATGATGGCGGTCAAGGCCGGTGAGTGCGACATGGGCATGGCGGTCGGCGTCGAGAAGCTCGCCGGCGCCGGGTTGCTCGCGGGTGGTTCCAAGAAGGGTGACTCCGACACCTGGGAGCCCCACGGTCGCCAGGGTGCTGTGGCGCCGCTGGATGGCCGGGTGGGCACCGAGATCATGCCCGGAGTGTTCGCCCAGATCGGCATGGAGTACGGCCATCGCTACGGAGGCACCAGCTTCGAGTTGTTCGCTCGCATTTCGGAGAAGAACCACGGCCACTCGACGCTCAATCCGAAGGCCGCCTACACCAAGGCCATGAGCCTCGAGCAGATCATGGGCGACATCATGATCGCCTACCCGAACACCCGGCCCATGTGCTCGGCCAACTGCGACGGTGCGGCGGCCGCGATCGTGGTCAGCGACGCCAAGCTCAAGACGATGTCACTCGAACAACAGCGTCGGGCGGTCAAGGTGTCGGCCTCGGTGCTGACCACCGACCCCTGGGAGGAGGGCTGTCAGGTTCTGCCGAACGTGAACACCCTCACCCGCAACGCCGCCAAGCAGGCCTACGAGCAGGCCGGTGTGGGCCCCGAGGATCTCGACCTGGTCGAACTCCACGACTGCTTCGCCACCGCCGAGCTGGTCCACTACGACAACCTGATGCTGTGTGAGGAGGGCGGTGCGGTCGACTTCTTCGAGTCGGGAGCGCCCTTCCGCGACGGTTCGAAGCCGGTGAACGTCTCCGGCGGACTGCAGTCCAAGGGGCATCCGATAGCGGCCACAGGCATCGCGAACATCTGGGAGGTTTGCCACCACCTCCGCGGTGAGGCAGGCCCGCGTCAGATTCCCGACGCCAAGGTCGGATTGGCCCACGTGATCGGGCTCGGCTCCGCCTGCGGAGTGCACATACTCGAACGATCCGCGGCCTGAGTTCCTGACGCGTCCCGGAGTTGCGCACCGGAGCTGTGCGTCAGGTGGTTCGCGATCGAGTCCTGCCCGATCGCTGTCATCGGTAGTCGGGTTCAGCTGCAGACGCCCGCGAGGGCTTCTTCGGCCGCGGAGTACGCGGTCGGGGCGAGGTCGCCGGTGAGCAGGGTGTCGAGGGCGTCGCTCACAGCGGCCGGGGCGGCGTCGCCGAGCTCGGCCTGCATGTCGGCGATGGCGGTGTTGCGCTGTGCGCCGTCCTGTGCCGCGGCCAGATCTGCCTGGGCCTCGCAGAACTCCTCACTCGGGAAGGTGGCGTCACCGGTCGTGGATGGTGCCGAGGTCGTCGCTTCGGTGGTGGTGGCCTCGGTGGTGGTGGCGGCCTCGTCGTCGGAGCTGCATCCGATCAACAGAGCGCCTGCGAGCAGGGGCAGCGCAAGTGCGACCCCGAGGGTCCGTCGGATGGGCCGGAGGTCATGAACGTTGCGCATGCAAGTAGTGTACCGCGCCCCGGTCCGGGCGTTCCGACTACGGTCAACGCGGCGATCCAAGGGGGACAACACATGATCGGTGCACGGGGCAGCAGGAGTCGCGGACGCCTGTGGGGCGTGGCGTGCGTGGTGGTGCTCGCCGCGCTCGTGGCCGCATGTACGCCGGCGCCGACCACACCTGCGCAGCAGGTCGAGGAGATCGTGGCGTTCGTCGAACGCACGAGGGGCTACGAGTTCGTGACCGAACCGGTGGTGCAGTTCCTCGATCCGGCCACCTTCGAGGCCGATGTTCTCGCCAACCTCGCGGCGGAGGAACCGGCGATCGCCCCCGACGCCACGGCTTTCACCGCTCTCGACTGGATCGATGCCTCCCAGGATCTGATCACCGAGTACCGCAGGACCTACGGAGGGGGAGTGGTCGGCTACTACGACCCCGCCGACGGCACCCTCAAGGTGCGGGGCACCGAGCTGACCCCCTACCGGCGTGAGGTGATCGCCCACGAGCTGACCCATGCCCTCGACGATCAGGTCCACGATCTGTCGGATCTCGACTCCGAGGGGCTGTTGGATGCCGGGTATCTGTCCGAGCTCGTCGCCATCGAGGGCAGTGCCGAGCGTGTGAGGGCCCAGTACGCAGCGAATCTCAGCTCCTTCGAAGCACTGCAGAGCCTCCTGGAGCAGCTCGACGCGGGAGGTGACCCGGAACTCCTCACCATCCCGATCACCCTGTTGACCCTGACCTCGGCGCCCTACCTGCGGGGAGCGGACTTCCAGGGTGACCTGGTTGCCGCTCTCGGCAACCCCGCTGGTCCCGACCAGAGCCTGACCCGCTATCCGGCCAACACCGAGCAGGCGTTCGACACCGACAAGTACCTCTCGGACGAACCGGCGACCGTGGTGGCGGCACCGCCCACCGATTCGGGAGCGCCGGTGGTGCGCTCGGGTGAGTTCGGGCCGCTCCTGTTGAGCCTCGTGTTGCGCGAGGGGATCGTGCTGAACGAGCTCGATGCCCTCACGGACGGTTGGAACGGTGGCAGCTACACGTCGTGGGAGTCGACCAGCGGGGCATGCATCCGCGTCGATACGACCTGGGACACCGCGGTCGATGCCGCAGGCATCGTCGATGCGCTCCTCGACTGGGGAACACGGCACGCGGGCACTTCGGTCGCCCTCACGGGCACTGACGTGCGCTTCACCCGCTGCGACTGACGCCGCCTGCGACTGACGCCGCCTGTGGCGGTCACCGTTCAGCGGTGCTGCCACGGATGCTTCCGGAGAGACCGATCCGGTCGTCGTGGGCATCGATTTCATCGAATCGCGAATTCTCATGGATCTCCTGTTGGCGCCGATTGGTCCATCACAGTGTCGGGACCGACCGATCCCGCCACGACCCAACACATCCACACTGGAGAACCGATGAAACGCATTTTCGCCCTGGTAGCGGTGCTGGCCCTGTTCGGCGCAGCCTGCTCATCTGATGACTCCGGCGATTCGTCGGATGACACCACCACGACCACCGAACCGGACGTGGAGGCGGCGTTCTCCAAGTTCTGCGAGACCGCCACCACCTATGTGGATGACCTGAACGAGTACACCGGCCTGTTCGGTGACGAGCCCGCAACGATCACCGTGGGCCAGCTCAAGGAGGGCTCCGAGAACCTGAAGAAGGCCGGTGACGACGTCAAGGCCGACTCCGAGAACCTGCAGAAGGCCATCGAGGACTACAACAAGGTCCAGGAGGAGAATGCCAAGCAGCAGGAGAAGGACACCGGCACCACCTCCACGACCATCGTCGAGGTGGATGTCGACGACGGCACCATCGAGCGGGTCGAGCAGGCACAGTCCGACTTCGACAGCACGATCGAGGGCATCAGCGACGACACGCCGCTCAGCGAGGCCGAGGTCGAGTTCCAGTCGGCGGCGTACGCCCTGCAGGTGTCCTGGTCGACGCTGTTGACCGAGGCGGGTTGCCTCGACGAGGACCAGAAGGCCCTCGACCAGATCAAGCAGTTCACCGCTGGCCTCCAGAGCGACCTGACGACACTCGGGTTCTTCTCGGGCAAGATCGACGGCATCTACGGACCGGAGACGGTCGACGCCATGCAGGCCTTCCAGAAGGACGTGGGCCTGCCCGAGACCGGGCTGCCCGACCCGCCCACCCAGAAGGCCATGTCCGAGAAGCTCGCCGCTGATGCAGCACTGAACGTGTCGGCACTGCAGGGACTCCTCAAGGGTCTCGGCCTCTACGACGGTCCGATCAACGGGCAGTACGACGAGGCCACCGGAGCGCGGTCAAGGCTCTCCAGAAGGAACTGGGAGTGCCCGAGACCGGTGTGATGGACCGCGACGGAGGCCTACGCCAATCGTCGCAAGGGCCTGGAGGAACTGATCGCCCAGGCGGAGTCCGACGACCAGCACCACCACCGAGGCGCCCACCACGGCGGCTCCCACCACGACCGCGGCACCGACCACCACGGCGTCGACCACAACGGCTCCCGAGGTAGACCTCGTAATCCCGGGCCCTGCCCGAAACGGCCTCGTCAACCGGGGCCAGATCTGACGAAACGCGACCGACACACCCCGCTTGCTCACCAGGGCCGGCGGGGTGCGTCGTCCGCGCTGCTGTGGCGTACGCCACATGCAAGGGGTTTACAACACAACAAAACTGTTAACTTGATGTCATGCAGGCGGAGCAGCACAGCACCCGTGACAGGATCCTCGACGCGTCGGTCGAGGCGGTGTCCCTCTATGGCCTCGCGAAGCTCGATGAGCGATGTCGCCTCCAGGGCACAGGTGAGCCGGCCGACGCTCTACAAGTACTTCGCATCCAAGGACGACCTCGTCGGAGCAGCGGTGGGCCGTGAGGCAGAGGTGCTGGTGGGCCAGGTCCTCGCCGCAGCCGCCGGTCACGAGGACGTGACAGAATCGATCCGGGCCTCGCTGGTGGCGGCACTCGAGCTGACCCGGGAACACCCACTGCTCGACCGCATCATCCGCACCGAGCCGGAATCACTGCTTCCCTACCTCACCACCGATCGCGTCGATGGCGACGGCGGACGCGGTGGGGCCGCTGTGTTGCTGTTCGTCAGGACCGCCACAGAGTCGATCATCCGCGAACGTCTCGGGGCCCAGCTCGACGAGGTGACCGTGCGGCGACTGGCCGACATGGTCGCCCGCCTGCTCGTGTCCTATGCGATCAGCGCGCCGGACGACCCACCCGAGGTCGTGGCGTCGGTGATGGCCCGAATCCTCGTCGACGGCGCTCTCAGCGGTGTCGCGTCGGCCGAAGTGCACGAATCAGATGCATCTGAACACGAACCCAACCCGTCAACACTCAACCCATCCACACCCAACCCATCCACACCCAACCCATCAAGAGGAGCAGCCAAGTGAGCACGACCGAACTGGGCCCGACCGAACCGAACCCGACGGGGTCGGGCAACACCGGAGCGGACCCGGCCGGACCGGAAGCCAGCGGGAGCGGGACCACGGGCGTGGCGCCATATGTCGACACGCGGCGCTACCTGTGGGCGATCGGACTGTTGGTGCCGGCACTGCCCCTCGCCTCGGCGGGGCTTGCTGCTGTGACGGGATCGGACCTCTGGTGGTGGCTCACCCCGGGGTTCATCTACCTGTTGATCCCCGTCCTGGACGCGGTCCTCGGAACCGACACGGCGAATCCGCCAGAAGAGCTCGTGGCCGCTCTCGAGGCGGACCACTACTACCGCTGGCTCACGTATCTGTACCTGCCCCTGCAGTACATCTCGTTCCTGGTCGGCGCCTGGCTCTTCGTCGACGGTGCCGGGTCCTGGGTCACCAAGCTGGCGATCGCGGTCAGCGTCGGCGGTGTCGGGGGGATCGGGATAGCCAATGCCCACGAGCTCGGTCACAAGAAGGAGAAGGTGGAGCGTCGGCTGTCCAAGTTCGTGCTGGCGCAGACCGCCTATGGGCACTTCTACGTGGAACACAACCGCGGCCACCACAACCGTGTGGCAACCCCGGAGGATCCGGCCAGTTCACGCATGGGCGAGTCCTTCTGGGCCTTCCTTCCCCGCACGGTGTTCGGCAGCCTGCGCTCGGCCTGGGAGCTCGAGGCCAAGCGCCTCCGGGCCCACGGCCAACGGGTCTTCTCGTGGCGCAACGACGTGCTCAACTCGTGGGCCATCACCGTCGTGCTCTTCGCAGCGGTGACCGTGTGGCTGGGTGTCGCCGTGGTTCCGTTCCTGGTCATCCAGGCGGTCTTCGGGTTCTGCCTGTTGGAGGTCGTCAACTATGTGGAGCACTACGGCCTGCTGCGCCAGCGGCTCGAATCGGGCCGCTATGAGCGGTGTCGTCCGGTTCACTCCTGGAACAGCAACCACGTCGCATCCAACGTGGCGCTGTACAACCTCGAACGTCACAGCGACCACCACGCACACCCCACCCGTCGCTACCAGTCGCTGCGCCACTTCGGTGAGTCACCACAGTTGCCCAACGGATACGGACTGATGATCGGCCTCGCCTACTTCCCACCCATCTGGCGCCGGATGATGGACCACCGGGTCGTGGAGCACTACGAGGGTGACCTGAGCCTCGCGAACCTCGCGCCGTCCAAGCGTGAGCAACTGCTGCGTCGCTGGAGCTGAACGGTCAGCTGTCCTCCAGGAACCGGGCAACCTCGCCGAAGCGGTCGAGGGAGCC
>JAMLGK010000023.1 GCA_023957995.1 Microthrixaceae bacterium
GGATCCAGCAACCAGGCGTCGACGGCAACCACCGGCTCCACGCCCAACGCCCGGGTGAGCACGTTGCGCTGCGGGTGAACGAGCGCCTCCTCCTCGGTGATCTGGCCGTCGCGCACGAGGGCCTCGACCAGCGAATGGTCCTCGCTCAGCTGATGGAGGGCACCGTCGGTGAGCAGGTAGACCCGTGAGTCGCCGACGTTGACGATGGCCAGGTGCTCGGAGCCGTCCCGGCGCACCAGTGCCACCGCGCAGATCGTTGTGCCCATGCCACGCATCTCGGGGTCGGCCGCTGCGCGCTCGGAGATCCGACGGTTCGCCCAGTGCACCGTCCGCACGAGACCATCGAGTGAGCGGTTGCCCTCAAGTTCGCTCAGTGCATCGATCGCGTCCGCGGATGCCACCTCACCGGCGCGGTGGCCACCCATTCCATCGGCAACCGCGGCGAGGCCGTCTGCAACGAGGAGTGAATCCTCGTTGGCCGATCTGACCTGACCGACCAGCGTTGCCGAACCGATCTCCAGGCGGATCAACGGAGCTCCAGGATCACGTTGCCGATCTGCACGCGGTCACCCGCTCGGACAGGCATCTGACCCACGGCCCGCACCCCGTTGACCCAGGTGCCATTGGTGGAACCGAGGTCCTCCACGAACGCCTGGTCCTCGCGCGCGAAGACCCTCGTGTGCACCGAGGACACATACTGCTCGTCGAACACGATGCTGCACCCGGCCGACCGACCGATCGTGACCTCGGGACCGATGGGGAACTCGGAGTTGGCCCGCTCCGGGGGTTCGACCACCGACAACTTCGTGGGCATCGCCGACCGCCGGGAGGAGCGCGGCGACCGTGCGCGACCCTTCGCGGGGACCTGCGCCGCCACGGGCTGGGCATCACTGGCCAGCTTCGGTCCGTTGACCTCGGCCCAGACCGCACGCAGCACGCGGAGGAAGAACAGGTAGAGCAGGATCAGAAGGCAGATCTTGAGGATGGTCAGCAGCTGTTCGGGCATCTCGGTTCCTACGACGCCTCGAAGGTCATGACCGTGTTGCCGAAACGGATCTCGTCACCATCGGCCAGTTGGCGCGACCCGCTGATCTTGGTGCCGTTGACCGAGGTGCCGTTGGTGGAACCGAGGTCGGTCACGGCGAACCCCGAACCGGCGGGAACCACTTCGCCGTGCACCCTGCTCACGTTGGGATCAGCCAGCACGATCGTGCAGTCGTGCTGGCGACCGATGCTCACGGTGTACTCACCGAGCGGCACCCGATCACCGGTGGGCAACAACAGCGAGCCCGGCGACCTGGCGTCGTCGCTCTCGACGAACCGGCCCTCGACCGCTACCACTCCGGCGCGGACCCCCGGGTCGGACTCGATCGACACCTCGACCGGCCCGACGAAGCCGTAGCCCTCGTCGCGGGCATGGCGGCGCGCCGTGTCCGCCAGCTCGCGGGTGAGGGTCTGGATGATGTCGACGAGCTGTTCATGATCGGTGTCGGAGATCCCGAACGAATAGTGGTTCGGCACGATCGTGCGACCGTTCACCCCCACCGAGCGGTGACCGTCCATCTCACGCTGGAGCTTGCGCGCGAACTCCACGGGCTTGACCGTGCCGCGGAACAGGCGCGAGACAGTGCCCTCGACCGCCTTCTCCAAGCGGTTCTCGAATCCACGGATACCCACGTCGCAAGGTTACTAGTGGTCCGCAGGTCGCCAGATGGAGCGCTCGGTCGCCCGGCACCGGTCACCCGGTGCGGCTGGGGACTCCAGCAGAGTTTGGACTAGCCTCGGCGCTCGCTCGCGCGAGTGGCGGAATTGGCAGACGCGCAGGATTCAGGTTCCTGTGTCCGCAAGGACGTGAGGGTTCAAGTCCCTCCTCGCGCACCATCAGGTCTCGAGCTCTCCCACCGGTGGGTCGGGACACGTTCTGGGACGGATCACGGCGCTCCCTCGCCTGTCGGTCTTCTCGGAAAGCTCACCCGCGACGCGGCAGAGCCCCATCCGCCCGGCCGGTTGGGATTCCGGGAATCGATCCAATCCGGTTCCCGGGTCCGCGACGAACAGTGGATTGACACCACAGCGGTGCACCCCGGATCAAGGGGGTTATCCACCAGGAGACACATCGATGAAGCAGTTCCGTTATTCCCTAGTAGCAGTACTCGCTGGCGTTGCGCTGATCGGCGCCGCCTGTTCAGACGACGACGCTGACAGCGAGAGTTCGACGACCACAGAGGCCGAGGAAACCACCACGACCGAGGCCGCAAGTTCTGACGATGCCGGTTCGGAAGATCCCGGCACGATCGTCGACATCGCCGCCGGCAACGAGGATTTCAGCACGCTCGTGACAGCGGTGACCGAGGCCGGCCTCGTCGAGACCCTCTCCGGCGAGGGCCCCTACACGGTGTTCGCACCGACCAATGCAGCGTTCGACGCTCTGCCCGAGGGCACCCTTGACTCGCTGCTGGAGGACCCCTCCGGTGCTCTCACCGAGATCCTTCAACTTCATGTGATCGCTGGTGAGGTCGACTCGGCTGCTGCGGCTGCTGCTGTCGGCACCTGCGTCGAGACCCTCGGTGGCGAGGTGAAGGTCGAAGAGGTCGACGGTGGGCTCACCATCGGTGGCGCACCGATCAGCACCACGGATCTCGAGGCCTCCAACGGGATCATCCATGTGATCGACGCGGTCATCGTGGAGCCCTCCACCGACTGCTGACCAGGCGTCCCCGAGTATCCCGAGCAGGGGTGGAGCTACGGCTCCACCCCTGCTGCTTCTTGGGGCGGGTGCAACGAAAGGCTCGTGTACCGGGCTTCGACCCGGCTCTCCCGAGCGACGGACCATCCGTGGGAGTTGGTCTCCGTCGTGGTCAGGCGCGGACGTCGATGGTGAATGTCTGCACGTCCGACGGGGGAACCCCACAACCCCCGCTCGAGTCACTGAAGACGATGCCCTCCAGCTCGCCGGGCGTGTTGAAAGCCATCGTCACGGTCTCGCCCGGCCGCACGTCGAAGATCCCCAGTCGAGCGAACTCGCTGTCGTCGTTGCGGACCCGGATCCTGTCGCCGACCCGCACCTCGAGGGGTTGCGGCACGATTTCGACCTCGTAACCCCACGCCAGCCGCTCAGCGGTCCCTTCGGGAACCACGAAGTCGTGCGTGACGCTCTCACGGGGCGCCGTGGTCTCGACCGGTTCCGGCGCCGCGGTCGTGGGTGCTGCCTGCTGAGCAGAGCACGACGCCGCCGACCACGACCCTGCCATCAGTGCGACCAGGAACCCCGCGCCGACGCCGAGGCGTCGCAGGCCGGACCGCGTTCGTGCGGCCTGCGTTGGTGCGGCCTGCGTTGGTACGGCCTGCGTTGGTACGGAGGTATGGCTCATCGATCCTCCATGGGTGGTTCCACCGCCGGGCGTTCCCCGGCGAGCAATCGGGTCAGGTCTCGTTCGATGTCGGGCTGCTCGGTGCCGAACGGCCAAGCGAGGAGAATGGTTCCCGTGTCGTCGACCACGTAGAGGTCGCCGGTGTGGGAGACCTCGCGCTGGCCCTCCTCGTTGTTCCTCGAGGTGAAATCAGCGCCGAATGCATCGGCCGCGGAGCGCAGCAACACGAAGTCCTCGGTGCGGATCGCGTTGCCGGAAGGAACGAACCGGGTGATGTACTCCTCCAACTTGTCCGGGGTGTCCCTGCTCGGGTCGATCGAGATCATGTCGACCTGCACACGGTCCCGGTCGGCCTGGGATTGTGCTGCGAGTGCCTTCTTCACATGGCTCATGGTGGTGGGACAGACATCCGGACACGTCGTGTAGCCGAAGTAGACGAGCCTCAACCCACCGGGGTCCGCCACCATGGTCACCGGCGTGCCGTCAACAGCCGGAAGTGTCACCGACGCCACGTTGGTCGCCGGGGAACGGACATAGCCCGAGAACTCGGTCGGCTCCGGGAGCGAGGTGCTGGCCGAGGATTGCTCCACGTCGCCGGTCCCCCCACTGCAGGCGCTCAGTACCAAACCGATTCCGACCAGCGAGGCGAAGACGACTCCGCGAGCTCGGGAGGTTCGAACCATCACACACCTCGCTCGTTCCTGTTGCGGGCACCGGCTGTGCACCACAGGCTGCTAATTGTTCTAGTGCTTTGCTGAATATTCTACTGGTCCCTCGTTGCGTGCACAACTTCCATCGGTGCCGAGCGGACCGAGGCCCTGCCCACTGGCCCGGCTGGGCCCGGGAAACCGACCCAAAAACAGCCGGATCGACACCCGCTCGGGGCGCCGGGACTCTGGTACGGTCCGGGGAGCGAACCTTGGGGGGTCCAAAATGTCAGTTCCACACGTACGTCCACGCGTCTTCGCGACCGCTCTTCTGGTCGGCCTCATCGGGCTGGTGGCAGCCTCGTGCGCTCCGCCGCCGGCACCGCCGAAGGGAATCATCTTCAACGCTCCGCCGATCGGGTACGTGGGCAAACAGTTCACTCCCACCGCGAGCTCGACGTCGAACCTTCCGGTGACCCTGTCCCTGGACGAATCGAGCACCGGCTGTTCGTTCGTCGACGGGGTGGTGCACTTCGATGCCGTGGGGAGCTGCGTCATCAACGCCGATCAGCCCGGTGATGGCACCATCCCGGCCGATCCCCGGGTGCAGCGAACGGTGAAGATCTACGAATGTCCCGCCCTGCGCGGCGGGATCTGGACCGGACCCCAGGGCATCACGGCCGACGTGACGGTCAACGGTTCGACCTTCGCCGGCTACATGGATCTCTCGGCATTCGGCTACGGGGTGCAGGTTCTCTCCGGCACCGCCACCTGCGAGGTCGTGAACATGACCTTCAACACCACGCCACTCACGGGCACGCTGTCACCGGACGGGTCCACGCTCTCGGGCAGCTACAACGGGATCTCCGTCGTCCTGCACGCCCCCGCGTGACCACCTGGGTCGCACTCCCCACGGGTTGAACAGGACGACCGTTCGGCCCGTGGTCAGCCTCTGAGCAGCTCGAGGGTCTCGACGAGGGGCAGCCCGATCACATTGGTGACGCTCCCCTCGACGCGCTCGACCAGACACGCACCTGCACCCTGGATCCCGTAGCCACCCGCCTTGTCGAACGGCTCCCCGGTGGAGATGTACCAATCGATCGTCGGCTCATCCAGGTCCGCGAACGTCACGGTCGTGGTCACCACCCTCACCCGTACATCACCCGGCTGCGCAGCGGTGGCGCTGCGCACCGCCACGCCGGTGTGCACCAGGTGGCTCCGGCCCGACAGTTCGCGCAACAGCTCCGCCGCTGCGGTCGCGTCGCGGGGCTTGCCCAGGATCCTGCCGTCGCAGTCGACCGTCGTATCCGCCGCCACCACCGGGGCGGAGTGCGAGGAGGTGCTCGCCAGGGCCTTCAGTTCGGCCAGCCGCGCCACATACGCCCGTGGCTCCTCACCGGCGCGAGGTGTTTCGTCCACCTCACCGGAACAGACGACGGGATCCAAGCCGGCGCTGCGAAGCAGGTCCAGACGCCTGGGCGAGCCGGACGCCAGCACCACAGGGGTTGAGACGCCACGGATCACCTCCGATCGAGATTGCACACGGGGAGAGTCACCACCGGCATCCACCACCCCTGAAGTGTCGCGGTCGGTGCGGGCCGCCGCCAACGACGGAGGATCCCAACTCCCGACTTGCGTCACGGTCCCACGGGCCGCTCGACAGCGGACACCGAGGTGTTTTCCAGGGATCAGATCCCAGCGTCATAGAGTCGAGGCTCTCACGCCACATACCAGGAGCACCGATGGCCGAATCCCCCGGCACGATCATCTACACCATCACCGACGAGGCCCCCGCGCTGGCCACCCGGTCGTTTCTGCCCGTCGTCGAGGCATTCGCCGGTGTCGCAGGGGTCTCCGTGGAGACACGGGACATATCGCTGGCCGCTCGTGTGCTGGCTGAGTTCCCGGACTCGCTCTCCGAGGACCAACGGGTCACCGACGACCTCGCCGAACTGGGCAAGTTGGTCAAGCAGCCCGAGGCGAACGTCATCAAACTGCCGAACATCTCTGCCTCGGTCCCACAGCTGAAGGCCACGATCGAAGAACTCCGTTCGAAGGGCTACGAGGTTCCGGTGTTCCCCGAGGACCCCTCCACCCCGGAGGAGCAGGAGATCAGGACCCGCTACGGCCGCGTGCTCGGAAGCGCGGTCAACCCCGTGCTGCGCGAGGGCAACTCGGATCGCCGCGCACCTGCCTCGGTCAAGAAGTACGCCAGGACCCACCCGCACTCCATGGGAGCGTGGTCACCCGAATCCCGAACCGCCGTGGCCACGATGGGCAGCGACGACTTCTACGCCAACGAGCAGTCGGTCACCATCGCCGGCGACGGCGAGCTGCGCATCGAACACGTGGGCCAGGACGGCTCGGTCACCGAGCTACGCGAACCGATCCCGGTTCTCGACGGCGAGATCATCGACGCCACGGTCATGCATGTCGCCTCGCTCAAGCGCTTCTTCGCCGACCAGATAGAAGAGGCGAAGCAGGACGACCTGCTGCTCTCGGTGCACCTGAAGGCGACCATGATGAAGGTGTCCGACCCGATCATCTTCGGTCATGCGGTCGAGGCCTACTTCGGCAGTGTCTTCGAGCGACACGCGGCCACCCTCGATCGCCTGGGAGTCGCGCCGATCGACGGGATGGCCGCCCTCGAGTCAGCCATCGCCGATCTCCCCGAGGCCGAGCGCCAACCGATCGAGGCCGACATCGCAGCGGCTCTCGAGGAGGGACCGGCGCTGGCCATGGTGAACTCGGACCGCGGAATCACCAACCTCCACGTGTCCAGCGACGTGATCATCGATGCCTCCATGCCGGCGATGATCCGCACGTCGGGTCAGATGTGGAACGCTGCCGGAGAGCAACAGGACACGCTGGCCGTGATCCCCGACTCCAGCTACGCCGGGGTCTACCAAGCGGTGATCGACGACTGCCGCACCAACGGCGCGCTCGATCCGACCACGATCGGTTCGGTGCCCAATGTCGGACTCATGGCCCAGAAGGCCGAGGAGTACGGCAGCCACGACAAGACCTTCGAGATCGCCTCACCCGGAGAGGTGCGAGTTGTCGACCAGACCGGTGCCGTGTTGATGGAACACACCGTCGCTGCCGGCGACATCTGGCGGGCGTGCCAGGCCAAGGACGCCCCCATCCGCGACTGGGTCGCCCTGGCGGTGCGGCGGGCCCGCGCAACCGGCACCCCTGCGGTCTTCTGGCTGGATGCCCACCGGGCTCACGATGCCCAGGTCATCGCCAAGGTTCGCACCTACCTGGCCGAGCTCGACACCGATGGGCTGCAGATCGAGATCATGGACCCGGTGGCCGCCACCCGGTTCTCACTCGAGCGGATCCGACGCGGTGAGGACACCATCTCGGTCACCGGAAACGTGCTCCGCGACTACCTGACCGATCTCTTCCCGATCCTCGAACTCGGCACCTCGGCCAAGATGCTCTCGGTCGTGCCGCTGATGGCCGGCGGTGGCCTGTTCGAGACCGGGGCCGGAGGGTCGGCTCCCAAGCACGTTCAGCAGCTCGTGGCGGAGAACCACCTGCGTTGGGATTCCCTGGGGGAGTTCCTCGCTCTCGCCGCATCCCTCGAGCACCTGGCGACGGCATTCGAGAACCCCGGGGCCGATGTGCTCGGCAAGGCTCTCGACGAAGCCACCGGCAGGTTCCTCGAAGAAGGCCGCTCGCCATCGCGGAAGGTGAACGAGCTCGACAACCGTGGGAGCCACTTCTACCTGGCCACCTACTGGGCGAGGGCACTTGCCGACCAGAGCACGGATCCGCGGATCGCACAGCGGTTCACTCCGATCGCCGAGGCACTCGAAGCCGCCGAAGCCGACATCGTCGCTGAACTCAACGGCGTCCAGGGCGAACCTGTGGATCTCGGCGGGTACTACTTCGCCGACCCCGAACGGGTCACCGAGGTCATGCGCCCGAGCGGAACCTTCAACGCGATCATCGCCGGCATCGGGGGCTGATCCCGACAGGGATCCTCGCAACCCGCGCATCGGCCCCGCAGCACCTAGCGTGGACGCGGAGGTACCCAATGGCTGAGATCGACGAGACCGAACTGCCCGGCATCGGAGTGCGCCGCGAGTTCACCACGCGCGGTGGGATGCGCCTCGGCGTGATCGCCACCCGCACAGGCAGCCGAGACCTGCTGCTGTACGACCGCGACGACCCCGACGTCTGCCGCTCCGTGGTGCCCCTCGACGAGTCCGACAGCGACGTTCTGGCGGATCTGCTCGGAGCGGACGTGGTCAAGAACGACGCCGCTTCGACGCTGGTGAACCTGGAGGGACTGGCCATCGACTGGGTCAGCATCGACCCCGAATCGGAAGTGGCGGGCATGTCGATCGGTGACGCCCGACTGCGGACCCGTACGGGAGCGACGGTGGCAGCCATCATCGACGGTGACCACTCGGTGCCGGGGCCCGGACCGGAGGAGGTGCTGCCTGGCGGTGCGGTCGTGGTGGCTGTCGGGAGCACCGAGACCGTGCTTCGCATGGAGGCACTTCTGTCGAACCCGGTCTCATGACCCTGGCCGCCGCTGGGGCGGAGACCACCACGGCATTCCTCGAGCTGGGGGTCGACCTCCTCGTCCTCGCAGCGCTCGCCTGGCTCGCCGGTCGGCTACGGATCAGTCCCATTCCCCTCTACCTCCTGGCAGGTCTGCTGGCGAGCGTGGGCGGCCCGCTGCGACTGAACGCCACCGCCGACTTCGCATCGCTGGCGGCAGAGATCGGTGTGCTGCTGCTGTTGTTCACACTCGGGCTCGAGTACACGCCAAAGGAACTCACCACCGCGCTTCGAAAAGGCGCGGGAGGAGGTGTGATCGACCTCTTCCTCAACTTCCTGCCGGGGCTCGCGGCCGGACTGCTGCTCGGGTGGGATCCGATCGCGGCGGTGCTGCTCGGAGGCGTCACCTACATCTCGTCATCAGGGGTGATCGCGAAGCTCGTGGGCGACCTCGGCCGGATCGGCAACCGCGAGACACCCCACGTGTTGACGCTGCTCGTGTTCGAGGACCTGGTGATGGCGATCTACCTGCCCGTGGTCTCGGTGCTCTTGATCGGGTCATCGATGGCCCAGGGGCTCCGCGACGTGGGCATTGCGCTCGCGGTGGTGCTCACGATTCTCGTGTTGCTCAGCCGTTGGGCACAGCCGATGAGCAACATGTTGCACCGGCGCTCCGATGCCGTCGCCGACGAGGTGGTGCTGTTGTCGGTTTTCGGGTCGGTGCTTCTGGTGGGCGGACTCGTGCAGCGTGTCGATGTCTCTGCTGCTGTCGGAGCGTTTCTCGTCGGGGTGGCCATCTCGGGTCCTGCACAGCACCGTGCCGCCTCTGTGATCGGTCCACTTCGCGATCTCTTCGCGGCGATCTTCTTCTTCGCCTTCGCGCTGGGAATCGACCTGTCCGCGCTCCCCCCGGTTCTCCCCGCGGCGATCGCCCTCGCCCTGGTGGGCACCGCCACCAAGGTCCTCACCGGTTGGTTGGTCGCCAAACGCGCCGGGATCGGGATACACGGTCGCTGGCGAACGGGAACCACCATGGTCGCGAGGGGCGAGTTCTCGATCGTGATCGCCGGTCTCGGAGCCGCGGCGGGCGTCGAGGCCGACCTGCCGGCCGTCTCCGCGGCCTATGTGTTGATCCTCGCTGTCATCGGACCACTCCTGGCGCGATCGGACCGGCTGCCGCGATGGTGGCCATCGGCAACCGCAGGTACACCCGTGGCCAGCGCGCGCTCCAGGGAAGCCGCATGAGCGCACCCAGATGATTGTGGCGCGCAGGTTCCGCGACAAGAATCGGCTCCCGTCCAAAAACGAGATCGGTGACGCGTCGTGACTGACAATGGCCCGCCGCCCGGCGAGAGTGAGACTCCGGGCGATTCCGATGGTTCCGTAGAAGCCGGCGGCGGCGCGCCCCCCGCTCCCACCGAGGAGGCCAGACGACTCCCCAAATGGCTGGTACCCGGCCTCATAGGACTCGTCACCATCACCGCGGGACTTCTCACCTGGCGGGCCGGCCAGCTCGGATCGGCCTCGGCGTACGAGGACCGCCAGTCGGTCGGACAGACGATCACCCAGGAAACACAACGAACCGAGGCAGGTCTGGAAACAGCGCACCAGGCGTCGGGGTACGTGGCCTACAGCGCCGCGTCGGCTGACGCCATCGCGCTCGAGGATCTTGCCTCCGAAGCCGCCGACCAGGGTCGCACCGACGTGGCGGCCGACCTGCTGCGCCGAGCACAGCAGACCCGCGAGAACGCAGAGGAGCTGGCCGCGGCATCGGGAACCTTCGGAGAACAGTCCCTCCTGCAACAAGAGGTCACGGGTGAGGTTGCCGGACCCTTCGACGTCGCTGAACGATTCGATTCGAACAAGGCCGCCGCTGCTACGGGGATCACCTCCGCGGGCGTACTGGATCCCCAGGCCTGGGCCGATCAGGCCGAGGACACGCGGTCACGGGTCCGCCTGCTGAGGTGGGCGACCCTCGCGATGTTGATCGCGGTCGCCGCCTACACGGTGGCCGAACTGGCTCGTCGCAGAACGACGAGGATGGTTGCGTTCACCGTCGGCGGAATCGTCTATGCGGGCACACTGCTGCTCGTGGTTCCGGGAGCGTGGTGAACGTGGGTTCCACCACAGATACCTCCCGGGAAGGCCCCGTCGAACTCGCCGACGAGGCCGTCGAGGACCGCTACCGCCGTCGGGTCGGCATCATCCTCGCTCTCCTGGCGATCACCGGTGCCTGGATCGCGGTGTTGGCAACCGATGCGGCCACCGCGGAGTCGACCACCACCCGCGAGGCCACGCGTCTGGCCGTTCAGGCCCAGAGCGCTGACGTGCTGGCCAAGGGCGTTGAAGCGGCAAGGAGCGAGATCGAGGCCGAGGTGGACGCCTTCGACTCCCGCGAGGTGTTCTCCGACCCCGACGCCCTCGAGGCGACCCTCGGTATCGAGATCGACCCCGCTCGGGCGGCACAGCGACGCGCCGCGGCCGAGGAACAGGTCGAGTCCGCTTTCTCCACCGACGGAGCAGCAGTGACCGAACTCGCCGAGACCGCAGCTGCACTCTCTCTGGAGCAGAAGGCAACGGTGGACGCTCGGATCACCTGGAACGCCAAGGCGTCGCAGTACGAAACCGTGCTCACGACCCTGGCCATAGCGGTGTTCCTCGTGGGCTTCACACTCGTCATCGGACGAAGGCTGCGACCCCCTGTCGCTGTTCCGGGGGTGTTCCTGGCGATCTTCTGCATCGGTTGGGCAGGTGTCATCTACTCCCACCCGATACCCGAGGTGGACCAGGACGCCATCGACGCCACCGCGGCCGGGAAGGTGGCGCTCAGCCAACGCCGCGCCGAGGACGCCCGCAGTGATTTCACCGTCGCGCTGGAATCCGAGCCCGACTACCTGCCAGCTCTCTGGGGGCGTGCACTGGCCACGTTGCTGGCGGTCAACCCCGACGTCCTCGACACGATGGCGGTGACCGACACCTCGCAGTCCGCCATCGAGCCAGCTGCGCGGGACATGCAGACCGCCATGGACAACGGCGGCGATCAGGACCCACAGACGCTGGCGGTCGCTGCGCTCGCGCGCACCCTGGCCGGTGATTGGGACGCTGCGCGGGACACCATCGACTCCGCCATCGACCTGAACGAGAACGGCGTCGAGCTCTACCTGTGGCGCGCGGCGGTCAGCGTGGCGTTGGGCGACAGCGACGAGGCCCAGCACTGGCTGGACGAGGCCCAGAACAGGTTCTCCGACCTCGACGGAGACCGGCGCCGCGAACTCGTGGCCCAGTACTTCACGGTCCTCGAGGTGGTCTCCGCAACCACCCCCGACCAGGCGCAACTCGCTACCGAGTTCACCGAACAGGCCGTTGCGGCGGCCACCGAGGCGTCGGTCGGTCGAGCTCTGGATCCCAGCGGGCAGGCACCGGTGACCCTCGACGTGGTCGAAGCCACCTTCGCCGACGACACGACGACGCTGCGGTTCTCATACGACGGCATTCCGAACGATGCCGCGGTTGCGATCGTGGGCTACGAGCGCCCCGCGCCGGGAGCGACCTGGGTGCAGCCAGCCGAACTGTTCTACGCGGGCGAGGTGCCCAGCGGCGGTGAGGGGGTCACCATCAACACCCCGCGGTCGTGTGCTCCGGTGGAGTACCGCTTCGACCTCTACGTCGAGGGCCAACTGGTCGACTCGGTCACCTCGCCGGGCGTCGACGCGACCTGTTGAGCCCCGATTCGGGTTGACCGACCCGCGCTGGCCGATGGCCGGATGATCGATGCGGACCGCGGCTCAGCACGCGGGTGGAGCGGTCTCGGCACGCGTGAACAGATCTCGCGCCGGATACGCGACCGTGTAGCCGGTCCGTGGATCCCTTGCTGCGATGAGGCCCACCGCCCTGCCAGAGGAGTCCACCACCACCCCACCCGAGGTGCCCTCGATCGCGGGAACGTCGACCACGAGCACCGGTCCGTCACCACCCCAGCCATGGCGCTGTTCGACCGCTGTCACATGGCCCTGCTGGATCTTCCAGGATCCACCGGGGAACCCCGCGGTGTAGACCTCGGATCCGACGGGCGGCGCCTCGGCCACCTCGAGCCCCGAGGTCGCGTCGGGGGCGAGCGGGCCCACATCGACCCTCGCCGCATCGCGACCGTCGAGGTAGTGATCGACCGGGGCCTCGCCGACGCCCAGACCGGCTCCACTCAGTCGCGCCGAGTCGGCACCACGAACGACGTGGGCGTTGGTCATGCCGAACACCTCCCCACCGACTCGCAACATGGTGGTCGTGCCCTGTCGGAGCATCCCGCACGCAGTCACGTCGGTGAGCAACACCGAGGACTCCAGCTGGTCACGAACCGCGGTCCGGTCGATCCTCTCGGTCGATGCCGCCAGCACGGTCGCCGTGGGCGCCTCGCGGTACACCGGCTCCCGGTCGGAGCTCTGCTGGATCACGAAAGCGCTGACTCCCAGCACCGCTCCTGCCAACCAGGCCAGTGCCAACTGTCGCCCCGTGTGCCCCACCAACACACGGGATCATGTCTGCGCTCCTGTGATCAAGCGATCGGGGGAGGGCAAACCTACCCAGCAGCGCGGTATCGGGCCCAGAGGTCCTCTGCAGCAGCCGCCGGGGTCCGGGTGCCGGTGCGGACCGCGTCGATGAGTTCCTCCACCGCCTCACCCACAGAGGAGGTCGACCGCAGGTCGCGTCGCAACCGCTCGTCGAGAAGCGTCCACATCCACTTCACCTGTTGGTCGGCCCGCCGTTGTGCCAGCTCCCCGGATTCCCCGAGCTTCCTGCGGTGTAGTTCGACCTTGGACCAGAAGTCCTCCAGTCCCGAGTTCTCCAGTGCAGAGACCGTGATCACCGGGGGATTCCAGTTGGGGGTGGCCGGGGTCAGCATGTGGAGCGCCAACCGGTAGTCAGCGGCGGCCCGCTCGGCGCGCGCCACATTGTCACCATCGGCCTTGTTGACCGCGATCAGCTCCGCCAGTTCGAGCACGCCCTTCTTGATCCCCTGCAGATCGTCACCAGCACCGGGGAGCATGAGCACGCAGAAGATGTCCACCATGTCCGCGACCATGGTCTCGGACTGACCCACTCCCACGGTCTCGACGAGCACCACGTCGAAACCCGCTGCCTCGACCAACACGATGGTCTCTCGCGTGGCTCCCGCGACACCACCGAGGGTGCCCCCTGCCGGGGAGGGACGGACGAACGCGTTCGGGTCGACCGAGAGGCGTTCCATGCGGGTCTTGTCCCCCAGGATCGAGCCGCCGCTGCGGGAACTGCTCGGATCCACCGCCAGTACCGCCACGCGGTGGCCCAGCTCGGTGAGGTTCACGCCGAGCTGGTCGATGAAGGTGGACTTGCCGACCCCCGGCACACCGGTGATGCCCACACGGTGCGATCCGCCCGAGGCCGGCAACACACCCTCCAGCACCTCACGTGCGGTGCGGCGGTGCCCTTCGTTGGAGGACTCCACCAGCGTGATCGCCTGCGCCAGGACCGTGCGGTCCCCCTCGAGGACTCCTGTCACGTAGTCCTCTGTGCGGAGCTCACCCATGAACTCCGAGGGTACCGACACACGCCGCGTGGTCGGGTATTGCCCCGCCTGGACACACAGCTCCGGGAACCGGCCGAAAGTCGGCAATACTCGAACCCGTGGCACCACCGACGTCCTGCACACTCCGACCCGCAATGAGGCTGCTGGCGCTTCTCGCGGGCTTGGTGCTCCTCGGAGCTGCCTGCTCCTCGGATGATTCCGACGATGGCTCGACCGAGAGCTCACCTGACACGACCCTCGATCAGACGGCCGTGGACGAGGCCACCGACGATGCAACCGGCGACGGAGCGCAGGGCACGCCCAGCGAGATCTATGCCGACCCGGCCAATTGGCTCTGCCGCCCCGGGGTTACCGGAGATGCCTGCGACCTCGACCTGGACGCGACCCTGGTCCACCCCGACGGGAGCACAGAACCTGAACCGTTCGAAGCAGCCGTCGACCCACCTGTGGACTGCTTCTACGTCTACCCCACGATCTCCACCGATTCCGGCGCCAACTCCGATCGAATGGCCGACGCTCCCGAGATCGCGATCGCGGCCAACCAGGCCGCCAGGTTCGCGGAGGTGTGCAACGTCTATGCGCCCATCTACCGCCAGATCCCACTGGGCGCACTGTTCAGCCGTCTGTCCTCGGAGTCCGATGGCACCGCCGATGACGAAACCGACGAGGAGACCAACAGTGGATCGGAGGAATCGCCTTCCGACATCGCATACGGGGACGTGCGCGATGCGTTCATGCACTACCTGGCAGAGGACAACGACGGGAGGCCCTTCGTTCTCATCGGCCACAGCCAGGGGGCCGGACAGCTGGGACGGTTGATCGCCGAGGAGATCGATCCCAACGACGCCATTCGTTCACAGATGCTGTCGGCCATGCTCATCGGCGGAGCGGTCGCGGTCTCCGGCCAGGATGCCTATGAGAACGTCCCGGCCTGCGCAGCTCCCACCGATACCGGATGTGTCATCTCCTACGCCAGCTTCTACGCGGGCGAGCCTCCGCCCGAGGACAGCCTGTTCGGGCACCTGCGCGGGGCCGCTGAAGGTCGTGCCATCTGCACCAACCCGGCCGACCCGGCCGACCCCGGGGCCCTACCCCTTCAGTCGTACTTCCAGGCCGGCCACAGCGAAGACGCTCCCGATGTCGACACGCCCTATATCCACTACGACGGTCTCCTCACCGGGGACTGCCAAGCCGATGATTCCTTCGACTGGCTCGAGATCGCCATCGCGCCCGGCGTGTCACCAGAACTCCCGACGGACCTGGGAGGCAGGATCACTCCACAATGGGGTTCGCACCTGTCGGATGTGAACTTCGCCCAGGGAGACCTGATCGAGCTGGTCAGGGCCCAGAGTTCAGCTGGCTGAACGCTCAGCGCGCTTTGCGCGCACGGACCCCCCGGGGTCACTCTTGTTGTCATGGCCGACACCGAAGGCAACCTGGTGCGCAACGTCGCCATAGGCCTGGCCGTGGTGGCGGTGGTGCTCGGTGGACTGGCCTTCGTGGCATCCGGGAACGACACCTCGGCCCCCGGTTGGCGTGGCCGCGTGCTCCCCGAGGCCGAGACCGAGCCTGACTTCACCCTCACCGACACCTCTGGGGACCCGTTCAACCTCATCGAGGACACCACTGGCGACCTGACCCTGCTCATGTTCGGCTACACCAACTGCCCCGACATCTGTCCGATCAGCCTGGGAACGCTGAAGGCCGCTCTGGACGACCTGGGCGCGGACGTGGCGAACCGAGTCGACATGGTCTTCGTGACGGCGGACCCCGATCGAGACACACCCGAACGGCTGCGGACATACCTCGACGGCTACAGCACCGACTTCATCGGGCTGCGCGGCACCGCAGAACAGACCGAACAGGCCCAGGACCTTGCGAACGTCCCCCGGGCCCAGCTGGAGGACGCCGACGCCGACGGCGAGTACGCGGTCGGCCACGCCACCCAGATCATCGCCTACCAGAACGACGGAGTGGCCCGCATCGTCTATCCGTTCGGCACCCGCGCGGAGGACTGGAAGATCGATCTACCTAGGCTCTTGGCCGGTGAGCACCCTTCGGCATGAACGCCCTTCGTTCCGCGGTCGCTCTGACCGTGTCGGCGCTGTGCTGCGCCGGTTGCGGAGCGGATGTCGAACCCCACATCACGGCATCCAATCCGGTGGTGGGCGCTGTTCCCGGAGATTCCGCAGCGGTCTATGTGGAGCTGGAGAACTCCGGGGGCGACGACGCCCTCATCGGAGCCACCTGCGACTGCGACGCAGAGATCTCGCTTCACGTGACCGAGGATCTCGACGGTATCTCGATCATGACCGGAGCGGATCGCCTGGATGTGCCCACGGGGAGCACGCTGGAGCTCGATCCGGGCGGTTCACACCTGATGGTGCAGGATCTGCAGTCACCGCTCACAGCAGGCTCCACCATCGACATCACCTTGCACTTCGAGCGCAGCGAGGACCTCTCGGTGACGGTGCCGGTGGTCCCACTCGAGGACCTGGCCGAGAGGATCGAGAACTGATGCAGCACTCCGGAAGAGGTCTCTGATGCGTTGGTGGTGCTCCGCGGTCAAGCAGGACTGGGACTGGACTCCGAGGCCCTACATCGGTGTGTGGCTTCTGATCGCCGGCATCGTCGCACTGTATGCGCGCATGTGGCAGAAGCACCGTGTGGAGTTCGAGACCCTCGACGACGACAAGCACTACATGCGCCGCTTCGCCGGCGGTGTGTTCTTCCTGTGGGTGGCGTCGGACTGGCCCATCGGCACCCTCGGCGGTGGGTATCTGGCATCGGTGCACATGATGCAGTTCATGCTCTACACGTTCGCCGCCGCACCCCTGTTGATGCTCGGAACCCCCGAATGGATGGCACGTTCGGTACTCGACCGGCTGCACCTTCGCGGCGTCTGGTTCGCGCTCTCACGTCCATTGGTCGCAGTTCTGTTGTCCAATGCGTTCCTGATCGCAACCCATTCCCCGATCGGGGTCGACTCCCTGCGTTCCAGCCAGTTCGGTTCCTTCGCGATGGACATGATCTGGCTGTTCTCGGGCTTCGTACTCTGGTCTCCGATCATCAACCCGATCCGCGAAGCGGGCATGACCTCGGCTCCGGGGCGGATCGTCTACCTGTTCCTCGCTGCTGCCCTTGTCCCGATGATCCCGGGCGGATTCATCACCTTTTCTCCCAGCGCCCTCTACTCGACCTACGAGCTGGCACCGCGGGTCGGACTGAGCCCACTTCACGACCAACAGCTGGCCGGAGTGATCATGAAACTCGGCTCCATCCCGGTGGTCTGGACCGCGATGGGCGTGATCTGGTTCCGTTGGTACAAGAAGGACAGTCAGCGACCGGTGCACCGCCGCGCTGCTGTGCAACGCGACCCGGCGCCGGCCGAGGGTTCCACCCACGCCCTTCACTGACGCCGCAACGATCGGGGCCGTCGGCACCGGCGCGCGTCAGGACCGGCGACGATGACAGACTCGCGCCATGAACGGCGACGAGTCCGCGACCCCACAGGAACCACTCAGCTCTCTCGGGGTCGAAGCCCTCTTCGGTGTGACCGACCGGTCCGCGTTGGTGACCGGCGCATCCCGGGGCATCGGCCGGATGATCGCCGAGGGTCTCGTGGTCAACGGAGCCCGGGTGTTGATAGCTGCCCGCGCCTCGCAGGACCTCGAGCGCACCGTGTCGGAGCTCGGCTCGTTGGGAAGCTGCGAGGCAGTCGAGTCCGATGTGACCACCGCGGACGGACGCGCCGCGATCGTGCAGGCCGTCTCGGAGAGAGGATCGCTCGATCTGCTCGTCAACAACGCCGGCATGGCGGTGCCGGAATCACTCGGATCGATCGATCCCGATGCTGCCGCAGCGATGCTGGAGCTGAACCTCACGGCTCCCCTGTTGCTCACCGATGCGCTGCTGCCGGCCCTGCGACGAGCCGCCGATGCTGCAGATCCGTCGCGGGTCGTGATGATCGGTTCGGTCGACGGGATCCGGGTGCCGAAGGCCCCATTGTTCACCTACGGGGCCTCGAAGGCGGCGCTGCATTCGCTCACCCGCCAGCTGGCCCACGCGCTCGCGACCGACCACATCAACGTGAATGCCATCGCCCCGGGGATGTTCCCCTCCGCCATGACCGAGGCCATGTTGGCCGCTCCCGGAATGCTCGAGCGGATCAATGCTGCAATCCCGGCCGGCCGGATCGGTGGAACCCAGGACATCACCGCGGCGGTGCTCTACCTGGCCAGCAGGGCCGGGGCCTACCTCAACGGCGCTGTGATACCCGTCGACGGAGGCGTGTCCACCACCCACGGTTGACCCGGCGCAGGGTGCAGGTCGGGGCCTCGGCGGACCAGCCGACCGGCTGCAGACGGCGTCTCAGGAATCCGAGCGGCGCGCGATCAGCTTCTCCAACAGGTCCTTGGCGGATTCGGAGATGACGCTGCCCGGCGGGAAGATCGCCGAGGCGCCGGCCTCGTACAACTCGTCGTAGTCCTGCGGTGGGATCACGCCGCCGACCACGATCATGATGTCGGGACGGCCGAGTTCGTCCAGGGCGGCCTTGAGCTCGGGCACCAGCGTCAGGTGGCCCGCCGCGAGCGATGATGCAGCAACCACGTGGACGTCGGCTTCCACCGCTTGGCGCGCCGCTTCCTGCGGTGTCTGGAACAGCGGGCCGATGTCGACGTCCCAACCGAGGTCGGCCATTCCGGTGGCGACGACCTTCTGACCGCGATCGTGGCCGTCCTGGCCCATCTTGGCCAGCAGGATCCTCGGACGTCGACCCTCCGATGCGGCGAACTCCTCGACCATCGTGCGTGCTTCGTCGACCACGGTTGAATCCTCCCCGAGCTCCTGGCGGTACACCCCGGAGATCGATCTGATATCCGCGCGGTGCCGTCCATAGACCTTCTCCAGGGCATCGGAGATCTCGCCCACGGTCGCCTTGGCGCGTGCGGCGCCGATGGCGAGCTCGAGCAGGTTTCCACCCCGGCCGTCCGCACAGTTGGTCAGGGCCTCGAGCGCTTGGTCCACCGCGGAGGAATCGCGTTCGGCGCGGAGACGCTCGAGTTTGGCCACCTGGCCTGCCCTGACGGTGGTGTTGTCCACCTTGAGCACGTCGATGTCCTCGTTCTCGTCGAGACGGAACGTGTTCACACCGATCACGGGTTGGCGGCCCGAGTCGATGCGCGCCTGGGTGCGCGCTGCGGCTTCTTCGATGCGGAGCTTCGGTGTACCCGCCTCGATCGCCTTGGCCATGCCCCCGAGTTCGTCGACCTCGTCGATCAGACCGAGCGCCTTCTTGGCGATCTCGGCGGTGAGACGCTCCACGTAGTAGCTACCGCCCCAGGGGTCGATGACGCGGGTGGTGCCGGACTCCTGCTGCAGGAACAACTGGGTGTTGCGGGCAATCCGCGCGGAGAAGTCGGTGGGCAACGCCAGTGCTTCGTCGAGGGCATTTGTGTGGAGGCTCTGGGTGTGGCCCTGGGTGGCGGCCATCGCCTCGATGCAGGTGCGCATCACGTTGTTGAACACGTCCTGCGCGGTGAGCGACCAGCCCGAGGTCTGGCTGTGGGTGCGCAGGCTGAGCGACTTCGGGTTCTTCGGGTCGAATCGTTCCCTGACCAACTTCGCCCACAGCAACCGAGCGGCCCGCATCTTGGCGATCTCGGTGAAGAAGTTCATCCCGATCGCCCAGAAGAACGACAGGCGCGGAGCGAAGGCATCCACGTCGAGGCCCGCATCCAGGCCGGCCTGCACGTACTCCAGACCATCGGCGAGGGTGTAGGCGAGCTCGATGTCGGCCGTCGCTCCCGCTTCCTGCATGTGGTAGCCGGAGATCGAGATGGAGTTGAACCGCGGCATCTTCTGGGAGGTGAACTCGAAGATGTCGGCGATGATCTTCATCGAAGGCGTCGGCGGGTAGATGTAGGTGTTGCGGACCATGAACTCCTTGAGGATGTCGTTCTGGATGGTCCCCGCGAGTTGTTCGGGCTTCACTCCCTGTTCCTCGGCGGCGACGACGTAGAGCGCCATCACCGGCAACACTGCGCCGTTCATCGTCATCGACACCGACATGCGATCGAGCGGAATCCCGTCGAAGAGCACCCGCATGTCGTAGATCGAGTCGATGGCCACACCGGCCATGCCCACGTCACCGGCAACGCGTGGGTTGTCGGAGTCGTAACCGCGATGGGTCGGCAGGTCGAAGGCGACCGAGAGCCCCTTCTGACCCGCCGCCAGGTTGCGGCGGTAGAACGCGTTCGAGTCCTCGGCGGTGGAGAACCCCGCGTACTGGCGGATCGTCCAAGGCTGGTTGACGTACATGGTGGGATAGGGCCCACGGAGATAGGGGGCGGTTCCCGGGTAGCTGGCCGTGAAATCCAGGCCGTCTCGATCGGCTGTGCCGTAGGCAGGCTGTTCGACGATGCCCTCTGGCAACTCCCGCGGGACACCGTCGACCGGCGTGGGTCGACCGGCGCCGGGAGCCGGCAGGGTCATCCGCGAGAAGTCCGGCACGTTCAGCGAACTCATGGCTTCACCTCTGTCGACTCGTCTGCAATCGGCGCGATGCCGAGGACCCGATGAGCACGATCGAGCACGTCGACGACGTCCACGCCCACGTGTATGAACTCATCGACACCAGCTGCCTCGAGTGCATCGCGTCGGTCACCCGGCTTTCCTGCCAGGTAGACGCGTTCGGCTCCGGCTGCGGTCAACACCTCGGCCGCTGCAGCGCCCAGTTCGGCGTAGGTCTCGTCGGATCCACAGATGCACGCGATCGAGGCCGACGACGCCGAGAAGTCCTCGGCGAGCTCGTCAGGGGATGTGAACCCGTGGTCGGTCCCGCGCTGTGAGCTGGAGGCTGCCAGGCCACCGGCGGCGAAGAGGTTGGCTGCCCAACTGGCTCTGGCGGTGTGGGAGGCAACCGGGCCCAGATTGGTGAGGAAGACCGCCGGCCGCTGGCCATTGACGTCGCCGTGTCGGTCAGCTGCGTCGCGAAGCGCTTCGTAGGGCTCTGCCCAGCGCAGGGATCTCAGCGGTTCACAGTGTGTGGCCGAGTCGGTCGTCGGTGCCTCGACCGCGGCGCCTTCACGGTGGGGTTCACCATCCGGTGCGGTCTCGTCGAGGTTGGGGAACTCCGATACGCCGGTCAGGGGCGCACGCCGATCGGCCACCGAGGTAAGGCGATCGGCGGCGACCGCAGCGATTCGCGTGGCCAGGGTGCCGTCCAACAGGACCGCCGGCAGGCCGCCGGCTCCCTCGAACACCCTGAAGGTGTCCCAGGCCTCTTCGGCGATCCGCTGGGTCAGGGTCTCGACGTACCACGACCCGCCTGCGGGGTCCACGACCCGACCGACACCCGACTCCTCGCTGAGCAGCAGTTGGGTGTTGCGGGCCATCCTGGCGCCCAGAGCGCCGCGACTCTCCAGCTGGGAGTCGAAGGACCGGGTGATCACCGCATCGGCCCCACCGAGCGCCGCTGCGAAAGCTCCCGTCGTGACCCGCAGCAGGTTCACCCACGGATCACGCCGGCTCAGGTCACGGTCGAGGGTCCGGGCCACCAGAGGCGTCGGGACCGCGGCATTGTCGGCCCCGCAGGCCTCGGTCACGGCTGCGAACACCCGACGGGCGGCGCGCAGCTTTGCGATCGTGGTGAAGAAGTCGCTGCTTGCTCCGAGGGTCAGCTCGAGTTGCCCCACCGCGGCCTCGGCATCCATCGAGCCGTTCTGCATGGCGCGGAGATAGGCCACAGTGGTGCTCAACATGGCGGCCAGTTCCTGCGCCTCGCTGGCGCCGGCCTCGGCGTAGGGGGTGGTGTCGATCGACCACGTCCGAAGGTTGTCGAACCGATTGGCCGCCATCACGGCGAGCCCGACACCGTCGGCCAGGGCGCGGTCGATCCCCTGTGAGAGCGTGCCGGTGCGCGCCAGAGTGGCGATGGGATCCACCCCGAAGCCACCCGAGATGTCCTTGTCGGCGAGACCCCGGGAGGCCCAGAGGTCCACCAACCACTCGGAGGTCGTTCGGAACGCCGCCCCCGGCGCCAGGGATATCGACGCCAGATCCAGGTGCACTCCCTCGAGAGTGCGCTCGAGCGACTCCGGCGACGCCAGACAGCCACCACCGAGCACCAGGGAGGTGGCTCCGCGCTCGAGTTCCGACAGGGCCTTCCTGTTGGCTCTGGCGGGATCCGCGTCGGCAATCTCCACGCGGATGTCCCAACGCCCCGCCGGACGCTGGGCTGCGGAGAACGACCGCGTGAACGGGGCCGAACCGGGCGTGCCGGTGTCTGATTCGTCGGGCCCGTCGCGGTAGAGCGGCTGCACCTCGATTCCGTCGGACGTGGTCGAGACCAATGACTCGAACGGCCGACCCTTGAGCACCTTGTCGACCAGGGCGCGCCACTCGTCCTCGGTCGCCGGGTCGAAGCCCCCGCCAAGATCGACATCGACCGGTTCGGTCACCGAAACCTCCGCTGCGCCGCGGCGCAATCGTGCTGTGGACCCGCTGCCTCCCACAGATGGGGTGGCTGGTGAATCCCCGGGCCAGAAGTCCTGCTGTGGACCTCGTGCGGCGAATCTACCGGAGGTCGCCGGTGCCTCCCAAGGGTGCGTTCCGTCGGGGAACCATCCCGGGACGATCCGGTGGGCTTCAGCCGGCCACCGGGGTCGTGAGGCCCGTGAGGAGGCGTCGGAACTGAGCAGCCGGGACGGGTCGGGAGTAGAGGTAGCCCTGACCCACCGAGCAGCCGAGTTCCATGAGGTGCTCCTGCTGGGTCGGGGTCTCGATGCCTTCGGCTATCACCTTGGCCTCGAGCTGGGCCGCCAGGTCGAGAACCGCCGACACGATGCGCTGGTTGGTCGGGTTGGTCAGGCCGTTCACGAACGAACGATCGATCTTCAGAACGTCGAAGTCGAACTTGTGGATGTATCCGAGCGACGAATACCCCGTGCCGAAGTCATCGATGCTGAGTCGAACCCCCTGGGCGCGCAGCGCCTGCATCTGCTGCTTGACCATGTCGCTGTCATCGAGCAGGTGCGACTCGGTCACTTCGAGTACCAGTCCGTCCGCGGGCAGGTTGTTCTCACGAAGGTCCTTCAGGACCGCCGGCAGGAGATCCTCCGAGTGCAGTTCGCTGACCGAGAGGTTGACCGAGACCGTCAGATCGGCTGCTGAGTCGATGTCGGACCGCCATTCCGCCAGGTCCGCGCAGGCCTGTCGACGCACCTGCGCGTCGAGGCGCTCGATGAGCCCGGCGTCCTCTGCGATGGGAATGAAGTAGGCCGGGCTCAGACGACCCCGCTCCGGGTGGTCCCACCGAACGAGTGCTTCGGCACCGAGGATGCGGCCGTCACCCAGGTTGACTATCGGCTGGTAGTTCACGACGAACTGGTCGGTGCCCAGTGCCCGCAACAGATCACCCCGCAGCTCCAGACGGTCCGAGGACTTGGTCCGCATGGAGTCCTCGAAGCGCACCACTCGCGAGCGTGCAGACCGCTTCGCCTCGTGCATCGCTGCGATCGAGTTGCGGAGCAGACCCTCACCCACGACGTCTCTCGCATGATCCACCGCTATTCCCGCCGATGCGTTGAGGGTCAGCTCACGCCCATCGAGGTGGAACGGTGAGGCGATGGTCTCCAGAATCGCCTCGGTCACCTCGAGGACGAGTTCTTCGCCATGCGCGCGTTCGATGATCACCGCGAACTCGTCGGCCCCGATACGTGCCGCCTGATCGCCGAACTCCAGGATGGAACGCAGTCGTTCAGCCACGCCGATGAGCACCTCGTCGCCGACCGCCTGGCCCAGGCTGTCGTTGATGTCGCGGAAGTCGTCGAGGTCGATGCAGATTGCCGCAACCGAACTGTTCCCGGAGTTGTGCGAGAGCATCCGGTCGAGTTCATCCACCACCAACACCCGGTTGGCGAGTCCGGTGAGACTGTCATGGGTCGCCTGATGGCGCAGGTGCCGGATCATGCTCTTGCGCTCTGTGATGTCGCGGGCGTTGAGTACGAAACCCGAAACTGCAGGGTCGCCACGTAGGTCGGTGACCATTGCTTCGAGCGTCCGCCAGTCACCCGACTCGTGTGTGAAGCCGAACTCGAACGTCGTGCCGCGCTCGGCTACGTCGCGCAGGCTGGACTCCCAATCGACATCAGCCCCACGGAACACCCCTGACAGCTGCCGACCGAACAGTTCATCGGCTTCCTCTCCGACCAGGTGCAGTGCAGACGGACTCGCGTAGTTCACTCGTTCATGCGCATCTATGACGAGAACCAGGTCGCTGTTGTTCTGCACCAGTGCCCTGAAGCGAGCCTCGGAGCGCAACAAAAGCTCCTCGGCCGCCTTGCGATCGTCGATCGCTCTGGCGTTCAGCAGCACTCCGTTCACGTTGGGATCGTCCAGCAGATCGGTGGCGCTGAGTTCGAACCAGAGGTAGGTCCCGTTGGTGTGACGCAGTCGAATCTCCGCCGACACCGAACCGTCGCGCTGCACCGACTCGAACATCGTGGAGGCCATCTCGAGGTCATCTGGATGTACGACCTGCTCGGTCGAGATCTGTCCGCTGCCCTTCGGCAGCCGACCGAGTAGCCGTTCCGCAACCGGTGATACATACGTCAGGCGTTCTTCGAGATCGATGATCGCGACGATGTCCGAGGAGTTCTCGATCAAAGTGGCGAATCGCTGCTCGGAACGCTCACGCACCTCTTCTTCGGTGCGCTCCACTGCCCTCAACGCGATCGCGCCCTGACGGCAGAGCGCCACTACGGCGTTGGTCTTGTCCTCCCCGAGCTCCCTGGTGGATCCGACGAGAAAGACCCCACGCAGCTCGCCCTTGAGCACGACGGGTCCTGCATACCAGTACCCGTCGAGGCCGACCGACTCCAACAGACGGAGATCACCCGTGGCGGGAGTCACTGAACAGTCAGTCTCCGCCTCCACTGCAAGGAGGACGGGTGCGAGATCGGCTGTCCAACCGATCGAACCGGCTGTGAACGGCGCCAGTACCAACCCGGCATCGATCAGGTCTGCTCCGAGCAGGTGCTGGATACCGCTATCGAGCACCTGGGTGACCTCTGGATCGCTCTCGGATTCAACGAGATGCTCCCCTACAACTCTCAGGGTTCCCTCTTGAGATGCGAGTCGTTCGTTCTGACGTACCAGTCGTCCCAGTCTCACCAGCACCATCGGGGTGAGCAACACGGCGCCGCCGGCTGGCAACAGCAGTTCAATAGTGCTGCCGTCGGACGCAACCTGCCAGAGGAGCACGATTGGAGGGGCGACCAACGCAAAGGCAAGAACGGCTATCCGACGATTGCTCAAGCGCCGAAGGGCTCCCTGGTCCGAAGGTCTCTCGGTCAGTTGCCGTACCGATGGGTGCATCAAGCCGGCGCCCGCCAGTGCCAGCACGAGCGCACCCAGATAGGTCAAGACCTTCGGCTCAAGCACACCTGAGGTGGTCAGGTTGCCTGCCACATCCATGGAGAAAGTGACGATCAGGGCTGCGGCGAGGAGGCGGTTGCTCGTTGTCGGCTTCGAACCAGCCACAAGAGCAAAAATGGCTGCCATGAATGCAAGGAACGACACACCGCTGTAGATCAGAGTCACGAACTGTTGCTGCGCAGTCGCTGCGTAGTTCTGCAAGTACCAGATGACGAGTTCCCAGTTGAGCATCGCGGCCGCAACACCGCCGACGATCCCATCCAAGAGAGGATCGATCGTGATCTTCTGCACACGCCGCCTGACCACCACCACGATCGCGGCGATGAACAGCGCGTACGCGCTCATCACGAAGACATCAGCAAATGATGGGAAGGGATAGGCCTGCCCACTGATCTCACTGTCCACCGCACGGATGAGACCGCTCACCAGAGAGCTGATGCCAGCCAGAGCAATCAGGAAGACTGGGAGGCGCACGTTCGCAGGAAGACGGTAGGCCCGCAAGACAGCGTTTCCGAGCACCCAAACCGCGAGAACCAGATATGCGATGTCGCCTATTTCGGGGGGGCTGGTGACCAACACCGCGAGCAATACCAAGCACACAGCCAGGAATCGTCGGAACTTGCGCGACTCAACACCCTGGGCATTCACCCCCGTCAGTGGATGCTCTGTGAGATCTTCCATGCGCGCTCGTTCCGTTGCGTCCTTGACTGCATCGGCATCCAAGCAACGGGATTGAGATTTCCGCGGCAGCTCACCGCCTGGAACCGCTCACGAAAAACTCCGCGTGGTTGCGCACGTTTCACATGGGTCCTGCACGAATCGGTCCTGCACGGATCAGATGAGTCGTACCCATGAGGCCGTGAATCTCAACACGGCTCGCAGCGTCATCAGGCCAAGGAGGGCAAGTACCCATGGATCAGCGCGAACTCGGACGCATAGACAACGCTGGTCAACACCGCAACACGCAGCACGAACTCTCGGCTATATCCCTGCCGCCACAGAATCAGAGGCGGAAGAACACCCGCGATGAGCAGTGACAGAACGACAGCGGAAGTCGCCCCGGCTACCTTCGAGTGCATGAGCCGCTCGTTGTCTCGGACCTTCTGATAGCGGCGCTCGAGATCCAGGCGACTGAGGAACCACGACGCCACTCTTCCAGGGTCATCGACGGTTCCCCGCGCCACGAGAAACAGTTGTGCCGGTACGTAGACGGCATACACAGCTGCAACCGCCCAGATGGGGCCTGCCACGCGGGAGATCAGCCAGAAGGCAGGGCCGAAGGTCAGGTCATCCAGGACGACGAGGATGGCGATTGTCGCAGCCCACCACCACAACGCGATCAGCCGACGCTTCGTCGGATTCGTCCGGTCGATCACCCTGCGGCACGCTACTTCCAATTGGCCCGGGGCCAGATGTCCCTGACCATCACCGCTCACAGCAGATGGTCGAAATAGCATTCGCGCATGGCTACTGGGGCCTTCCGTTGGGTTTGCCCGAGACACGGAATGGAATTGGTGAACTGAGTGGGGCTGCAAATTGATGTGACAGGCGCAACCGGGTTCGGCCCGACCGCCTTGGCTGCTTTCGATGACGCACTGATGAGTGCAGGGGTTTCGAACTTCAATCTGGTGCGCCTCTCCAGCATGATCCCCCCGGGCGCTGTGGTCTCGCAGTCATCGAGACAACGGCGAAGCGGGGAGTGGGGAGACCGCCTGTATGCCGTTTGGGCGGTGCAGAAAGCAGAACTCTTGGGTCAGGAGGCTTGGGCCGGGGTCTCCTGGGTCCAGGATCCCGAACGTGGCCATGGAGTGTTCGTCGAACACGAGGGCGCAAGTGAACTACAGGTGCGTGAGGAGTTGTACGCCTCGATCCAGAACCTCCGCAAAGCCCATCAACTCCCAGATGTCGGGGAACACACCGTTGTGGTGGGAACTCGTTGCGAGGTTCAGCCCGTGTGCGCTCTCGTGATCGCCCCATTTGCTTCCGCAGGGTGGGATTCGCTCTGATCCCGGTCGAATCCAGACCGGTATCCGCGACCCACGAAGACCCTCGATGGAGACTGGGTCAACAGGGCTCAGCCGAAGGAAGCACACCTTGCAATTCTCCCCAGATCTGACAGACGACCGGCCGTTCGACTCTGTTCCGGTCCCCCCTGACCTTCAGAGCGGTTGGACGGTGAAGCAGGCCGAAGGGGCCGAAGTAGCCGCGGCCGAGGAGCTCGAGTACAGGGTGTTCACCGACGCAGGATTCTGTGAACGATCACCGAAGCGGAGGGTCCCCGACTTCGAGAAGTGGCGGGACTACTCGAGTTTCCAGGTGGCTGTTGACCCCAACGGAGAGGTCTGCGGCACTGTTCGGACGATGATCGGCGACTACGAGCACCTACCAGTCGGGTCCTTCGAGCGTGAGCTCGAATATCCCGCCGATCCGGTTCTCGAGTACGCGTCATTGGCGCTCGACCCAGATCATCGCGGAACTGGTGTCTCTGAAGCTCTCTACCGGGCCGTGTGGTCGCAAGCGGTGCGGCACAACGCGGGCGGGCTCGTCGCAATAGCCGAAACCTGGCTGCTCGACCTGCTCAATGACGTGTACAACTTCGGATTCGTTCAATTGGGCCCGAGTCGCTGGTACATGGGGGGCGAGTGCCTTCCCATCGGCACGGCACTCGCCCCGCTTCTGGAACGATTCAAACGCCAACCGACGTTCTTCGCCTGGTTCTCCTCCGAACTCGACCTGCGAGACCTGACCGAATCCGACCTCCGCAGGACGGTCACCGACGCGAGGGTGACCTCCGAGGATTGACCAGCCGGTCAGCCGAGCGATCTTCGTCCGGCTCCAGCGACCAGGGCGGAGCCGGTGGAATCTGTCGTCTCCCGATACGACCCAACACTCCGATGTGATACCTGAGATAGGAGCGCTCGACCACCTCGCACTCTGAGGCGATCAAAACGTGGAGTCGTGGCACGTTGTGACCGGGGACGGCCGGGAGAAGATGATGTGCCGTGTGATAGTTCGCGTTCCATTGGCAGAAGCCAACGAGTCGATTCGAGATGACCGTCCGAGTGGTGCGAAATACGGACCCGGGCCCGTAGTCACATTCGTAGTGCTCTGGTATGGCAAAGATGCCAGCTAGCGGGAAGTAGACCGCCAGCGGAACGAGCCACAACATGATCGGCCACCTCCAACCGAAGGTGAATCCGACCACCACTGCTGCCACCACCGCGGACATTTCTGCCGCTCCCGTGCCCAGATCCAGTCCTGTTCGCCTTCTCCGAGTTGCCCACGGCGACCCCTTGCCCACCTGAACAGCGAGGAACTGACCCCACAGCGATGCCGCCAACCCGACTATCGCAAAGCACACCGTGAGTAGGTAGACGATCCGGGAACGCACCACGACAATCGGCTCCGTGTCACCTTCTTCATGTGTCCGAAGATGGTGTTCGAAGTGGTACGCGCGGTACGTCGAATACGGCACCAGCGTGAGGGCACCGGTGACCATGCCGGTGAAATGGTTCAGCGCTGGCGAGTCGAAGAGTGAACCGTGAAGCGCCTCGTGAACTCCAGCGAAACACGAGGTGAGAACGAACCCGGCAACCGCCCAGTAACAGATCCAGATCAACCAGAAGTCCGCCAGTACTGCGGCGGTTCCCATCCCCAGCAACAAGACGGTGAGAAGTCCGAGGTGGAGCATGGTGTTGCGCCCGCTCGCCACCGCCAAGCGTTGCTCCGCTGCCGCGCGGCGGATCGACCCAGCGAGCTTCGGCGGAGGCACCCCACCCACCTCCAGATCGACTTGGTCGTCGCCGTGGAGAGCTGATCGGATCACTTTGTCGCTCACATCTGACCTCCGGCTGCCAGTGCTCCGCGAAGGCACCGCGCGGCACCACCCGATAACAACACAATGCACAGCCTCGCACGTTCCCACGGGCGACAGCCGAATCCGGCGAGGTGGCGGAGGCCGCGTAGGATCGCTCGAATGCAACACATCGGGTCCCTGCTCGCCGAGACCACCCAGTCCAGTGTCGACACCGGGCTGCTGATACTGCGCCTGGCGCTCGGGCCGATGCTGTTCGCGCACGGCTACCAGAAGTTGTTCATGGGTGGCCGTATCGAGGGCACCGCCGGTTGGTTCGAGTCGATGGGGATGAGGCCCGGAAAGCTGAACGCCTGGATGGCCGCTCTGACCGAGACCGGCACCGGCGTGTTGATGACCCTCGGACTGTTCACCCCCTTCGCTGCTGCCGGCATGGTGGGTGTGATGGTCGTCGCATGGTTCACCCACCGGGGGGTGTTCTTCGTGTTCAAGGACGGCTGGGAGTACAACTTCGTGATCGGCGCCGTGGCCGTCGCTGTCGGAACGCTCGGTGCCGGATCGTGGTCACTCGATGACGTGTTCGGCATCGGTGCCGATCTCGCCGGCTGGACCGGTTTCGTGATCGCCGCCGGACTCGGGCTCGTCGCCGGACTCGGAACGCTCGCGATCTTCTACAAGCCCGAGGCGACCACGGAGTCCTGATCCGCGACGACGGGTCCGCTCGTCGATCCAATCCTCAGGGTGCCGCTGTTCTCAGCGAAACATCTCCAGTTGGGTGCGATTCGCGCCGAACCGATGGTGATGACTTCGGACCTGTTCGTTGCAGCAATAGAGGATGCGCGCTCCGGTATGCCACCTGAGCAACCGAGTGGCGGCGTGGACGCGCTCGTGCGCTGCGTGGATGACTGGACACCGGTGCGGCTCGCCCAGGAGTGCGCCACGCTCGCCTGCGAGTTGGCCGGCGCTGATCAGGCGGTTCTGTACTCACGCGTTGCCTCGGTGATGACCTGCGTGGCCATGAACCCTCCGCATCTCGAGTCCCCCCTGGCCGTCGAGCAGTTCACCGAGTTGTTCCCCTGGGGAATCGGCGCCCTGCGCACCTCGCGGTTCATGTTGATCGACGACGCGCGCACCCTCGAATCGGCGTGTGGGAACAGTGATTCACCGCGCCTGGGTGACCTCGGTTTCATCAGCGCGCTGCACCTGCCCCTGACCGCTGGCAACCGGCCGATGGGTGCCCTCCATCTCTACTGGGAGACGTCCCACACCGACTGGGACGACCGGTTGGGTGCCCTTCTGCGGTCGGTGGGGGTGCTGGCCCTGGACCGTCTCAGCACCGCCTCTGCCCCACAGCACGAGATCACCGTCGACGAGCTCTGATCCGAAAACCACCGGACAGGCGCACACCGGTCAGCTGGCGAACACCCGCATCCACTCCTCGGCGCTGCGCGGTTTGAACACCATGTTGGAGCTACGCACTTCACCCATGTTCTGGGAGGGCTTGGGGGAGTAGAGGTGGCCGGGATACAGCACCGCTGAGTCGGGCACCTTCGACAGGGTCCCCGTGAGGCTCTGGTACAACGCCTCGGGGTCGCCGCCGGGTAGGTCGGTGCGGCCGCACCCCTGCAGAAACAGGGTGTCGCCGGCAACCAGCCGACCATCCACCAAGAAGCACTGGCTTCCCGGCGTGTGACCGGGGGTGTGCAGCAGCTCCACATCGATCTCGCCGACGGTGACGACGTCGCCGGAGGAGTGCTCCACCAGGTCGCCGGCTTCGAGGTCCGTGACCTTGAGGATCCACTCGGTCTCCGCGGCCTGCACGTGGACCGGCACCTGGGTCTCGGCGAGCAGCTCGCTCACCCCCTCGATCTTCATGCCCATCATGTCGCCACCGCAGTGGTCGGGGTGGTAGTGGGTGACCAGCACCCCGCTGAGGGTCATTCCATCGGCTTCGGCGATGGCCTTCAGTTCGCCCACGCCGTAGGCAGGATCGACCACGAGGCACTCCCCGGTGGTTCGGTCACCGATCAGATAGGAGAAGTTGACCATCTGTTGGGCGAGGTTGCTCGACTCGGCGAAGTCGGCGCCGGCCAACAGTTGGCGGAAGTACAGGCGATCATCGGTCACGTTGGAACGGTACCGGCAATTCGCGACCACCAGCCAGCGGTTGGTGCTCCCGGCGAGACGCAACTCAGCATCTCACGACCGACCGGGAAGACCCGGCTACGGGGTGAGCCAGCGACGCAACGAGCTGCGGAACCTCGAGTCGTAGTCATCGAAGTCTCGGCGCAGTGCATCACCCTGGTGCGCCCCACGTAGCAGTTCCGGGGGTAGCAGTGGGTCAGCGTTGAACTGGCGCAGTACGGCCGCGGCGAGCACGAACCCCTCGCGCAGAGCGGCCGGCTCGCAGCGCGCCAGGGGTTCGCGGAGACCGTGCATGGCCCGTCGCAGCTCGAGGGACTCGGAGTCCCAGCGCTCCAGATCCCAGAGCTCGGCTGCAAGCTCGTCGTCCCGGTCGGGATGGGTGACGAACCGACGGGCCTGCGAGGCCAGGGTCATCGTGTGTTGTGAGACGCTCTCGATGCTCGAACGGAGGTTGTCCGGGCGCAACCAGACTCCATCGCGCATCTCGGCCAGCCGCAGCGACCGGGCAGCCGATCGCAGGGCCGCACGGTCCGATGGGGCTCTGGAGCCGAGTTCGACGACCCACATCTGCCAAGAGCCGTTCCAGACTCCTAGGTCGGGCTGTCGGCTGAGTTGTTGATGGGCCTGACGTTGGATCAGGTGACCGGCGAGGGCGTAACGACCGCCGTCCTCCCTCACCAGTTCCCCGGCAGCGGTCATGCGCGACAACGCCGTTCGTACCGTGCCCTCGGCCAGCCCGAACAGCTCCCCCGCCCGTACCAGCGCCCGCACCGACATCACCGGCGGCACGGTGCCCAACAACACCGAGGCAACGACCGAGCGAGCTGTCAACGGCGGGCCGAAACGGTCACGGGATTCCCCGGTCGGACCGTTCGGCCCGCCGACTGCCGCACCGTCCCGAGACTCTGCCGTCGCTGGAGTACTGCTGTCGGGAGTCATGGCGCCGTCAGACTAGTCCGACCACCGGCACCCGTTCATACAACTTTCGACACAGCTGTTGTCCGAGTTGTAACATCAAACCATGGACGCAACACCGTCGACCCGGCCAGCGGCCGACGCCACGAACGACCCCACGTACGAGCCTCCCGGCTCCCGCGCGGTCGACGGCACGATGTTCCCGCCGGATTCTGTCCTGGGGGAGTTCGTGCCGAGCGAACGGTTCCGTCCCGACGGCCGACCCGTCGGAGCATTGCGTGACCAGCTGTACCGGATCCCCAACCTGGCCAACGCGGCACACGTACTCGGGATCTGGCTGCAATCGGTTGGAGTGATCGCACTCGCACGCTGGTGGGGCAACCCAGTGGGCTGGGTGATCGCATTCCTCATGTGCGGCCGTGCGATGGTCCGCTTCGCGATCCTCATGCACGAGGCTTCGCACAGGCTGTTGTTCAGCAACAGGCGGGCGAACGACCTCGTCGGCAAATGGCTCATCGCGTATCCCGTCTTCACTCCCATCGAGGCCTACCGGCGGGGTCACATGGCACACCATCGCGAGGAGTTCGGTCCGCGCGAACCCGACATCGCGTTCTACCGGGGGTACCCGATCAGCCCGAGGTCGTGGTGGCGCAAGATGCGCCGCGACGCTCTCGGTGTGTCCGGATGGAAGAACCTCAAGGCGCTGATCATGGCCACCCGTAGTTCCACGGCGCGCCCGGTGGTGCTGCGGATTCTCGCCACGCAGGTGGTCATGTTCGCCCTTCTGTGGGCGGTAGGGGGCCAATGGTGGGTGTGGCCGGTGTTCTGGCTTCTTCCGTGGATGACTGTCTGGCGCGTGCTGAACCGCCTGCGCGCGGTCGCCGAACACGGTGGACTCGGCGCCTCGCCGGACCGTCGCGTGACCACACACCACGTGCGCCAGAGCCAGTTGGCCAAGTTCGTCTTCGTTCCGTTCAACACCGGCTACCACCTGGCGCACCACGTCGACATCGGTGTGCCGTTCTCCAAGCTCCCGGCGCTCCAGGCTGCGCTCGAATCGGAGGGGTACATCCAGCCAGGACTCGCCTGGCCCAACTATCGAACGCTGTGGCGTCACGCCCACAGCGGATCCACTCAGGCGGGGGCACCCTCTTCTTCGTAGTGGTACACGAGCTCGTTGTCCCCCTCACCGAATCGCAGGTGCAGGAAGTCCCCGTGCAACACCGCTGCGTGCGCCGAGGAGAGGTGCTCGAAGAGGTCGTGCTCGGGCAGGGCCTCCTGGGGGTAGCTCAGCGAGGTGGTCGAGCTCACGCTGGCGCTGAACGAGTCCTTCTCAAGCTCGTAGGTGCCCTCGGCGAAGTTCACACCGTCATCGGCTGACACCCGCCCGTCGAGAAACGCGATCTCCGGGACCCGACGACCGCTCACCATGTGACTGACACCATCGAGGGTCAGGTACTCGAGCGCCCAACGGGTGGCATCGAGGGGATCGCTCTGCATGGTCGGAGACCTTAGGACCCGGGGCCACGCGGGTCTCCCACCGACCCGGGTGCCGGCTGATTATCGGATTCTGGGGAGGTCGGTTCACCGGTAGCGTGGCCGGATGGAAACCGAGGACACAGATCGACCGACCACCGGCAACCCGCGCCGGGTCGCATTCCTCGGACCGGCCGGCACCTTCACCGAACAGGCACTGCACCGGGAGGCCGACCTGAGCGCGGCCGAGTTGATCGAGTGCGACTCGATGGTCGAGGCGCTGTTCGCAGTGAACGAGGGCTCCGCCGATCTGGGCGTGGTGCCGATCGAGAACGCGATCGAGGGCACCGTCAACGCCACGATCGACACGCTGGCCTTCGACGTCGACCTGCGGATCCAGCGCGAGCTGGTCGAACCGGTGGCGCTCAACTTGCTCGCACCCCGCGGAGCGAAGCTCGGGGACATCAAGTCGGTCCATTCGATTCCGGTGGCCACCGCGCAGTGCCGGTCGTGGCTGCGCTCCAACCTCGGAACGGTCGAGCACATCGCGGCCAACTCGACCGCCGAGGCGGCCGCGACCGTGGCGAATGCGGAGGATCCGACTGCCGCCGCGATCGGCAACCGGCGGGCAGCAGAGGTGTACGGGCTGGAGGTGTTGGGGCCCGACATCGAGGATCACCCGGAGAACCACACCAGGTTCGTCGTTGTCGGCAGGGACGCGGTTCCCGCTCCGACGGGCCACGACAAGACCTCGATCCTCGTCTACCAGCGCGCTGACCGGCCCGGATCACTGCTGGGAATCCTCCAGGAGTTCGCGGCCAGGGGTATCAACCTCACGCTCCTGCTGTCGCGTCCGACCAAGAAGAACCTCGGCGACTACTGCTTTCTGGTCGACCTCGAGGGCCACGTCGACGACGAGGTCGTCGCCGACTGCCTCGGCACGCTCAAGGCGACACAGGCCGACGTGAAGTTCCTGGGCTCGTATCCGGCAGCCGGCAGTGATGGACCGTCACGCCGTGCCGAGTTCGGGGCCAAGGCGAACGAGGCCCGCGAGTGGGTGCGCTCGATCCGCGGTTTCGTCGAGCGCGACTGAGCGGCTCTGCTGCGGTTCGGTCACCGGCCAGCCACCTGCGCTGGGCACGATGGAACGCTCAGGCCGGGGTGGCCTCGGCCTCGAGGTCGGCAAGCGTCCCGGCCGGACTGCGACCCGATGAGTCGACGGTGAGTATCTCGACACCGACGTCGGTCACGAGCACCGTGTGTTCGAACTGCGCGGAGGGCATCGAGTCGACCAGGCACTCGGTCCATCCGTCCCCGGCCTGGCGGTAGGAGTCGACGCCGGTGGTCAACATCGGCTCGACCGTGAAGGTCATGCCGGTCTCGAAACGTTGGCTGTCACCGGGCGTGATGCAGTGGTTGATGTGCGGCGCTGCGTGGAAGGTGCGACCGATTCCGTGGCCTCCGTACTCGCGCACGACCGAGTAGCCACGTGAAGCGGCGAAGGGTTCGATCGCCTCGGCTATCCGCACCAGCGGCTCTCCGGGTGCCACCGCTGCGATGCCCCGCAGGGTGGCTTCCCTGGTGGTCTCCACGAGTCCCTGCGTAGCGACGTCGAGCGCGCCGACGCAGAACGTGGCGGAGGTGTCACCGTGCATTCCCTCGATGAACGCGGTGACGTCGACGTTCACGATGTCACCCTCGGCCAGTGGACGGTCATCGGGGATCCCGTGGCACACGACACCGTTCACCGAGGTGCAGATCGATTTCGGATAGTCGCGGCTTCCCCCGTAGTGCAGGGTGCTCGGATACGCACCCCGCTCTATGTAGGCCTCGTGTGCGATCGCATCGAGCTCTTCGGTGGTCACACCCGGCGCAACGGCGGCGCCGGTGGTGGACAGCACCTCGGCCGCGACCCTGCACGCGACACGCATGCGTTCGAGTTCCTCGGGTGTGTGGACCTGATATCCGGTGTCGGTGGTGATCGATCCGACCGAGACGTAGTCGGGGCGTTGGATCTCCGCGGGAACCTCACGGGGCGCGCTGACCGCACCCAGCTGGACGGGGGGTCGCTGGAGAACCCTGACATCGCCGTGGCACTTCTTGTGCTTGCGGCCGGATCCGCACCAGCACCGGTCATTGCCGCGAAGTCTGTCCATCGCCCAATTGTCTCATTCGCCATCGGGGCCGTCACACCGCCGCCGTGTGCGAAGCCACGACCCCACCTATCCGGAGCGCGCAGCGCCTCGAGCGGACATGATTGGCCCCATGAGCGAAACGGATCCCACCAATACCCAACGAACACGAGAGGTGGAGGCCGCGCTGCGTTCATACGTGGAGCTCCGCGAGCGGATAACCGCCGGCGAGGCCACCTGGGTCGACCTGGCCGAGCTGTTCACCGACGACGTCGTCTACATCGATCCTGCCTGGGGCCGCGTCGAGGGCCGCTCGGATCTCGTCGAGTTCCTGGTGGACTCGATGCGTGGACTCGAGGACTGGGAGTTCCCGATCGACTTCACCGCCATCGACGGCGACAACGTGGTGATCAAGTGGCGCCAGGTGCTGCCCGGAACGCGACCCGACGGATCCCGCTACCAGCAGTCGGGGGTGTCGACCCTCGTCTACGCGGGCGACGGACTGTTCTCCTACGAGGAGGACCTGCTCAACATGACCCACGTACTGGACGACCTCGGCGCGAGCGGTTGGCGGCCGGGACCCGGGTTCTCCGCTCCGCCGGCGAACCCTGACCGGAACTTCGACCGCGGCTAGTCCCAACCGGGTCGCGCGTGGCGGTAGCGACCAACCCTCACCGCGGTGGGGATCGCCATCAGCGCGGAACAATCGTGTCCACCGTGCGCGTTCCATCAGGGGACGCCGTACCTCGAACACATTGGCCGCGTGTAGTTTCGTAGGCGGAGGGATGGCAGAGCGGACGATTGCGACGGTCTTGAAAACGGAGATCCGAGTGCCGTCCAATACTATCTAGTGCCCCAGAGTCCAGTATTCCCAAGAGTTCTGGCGGATCACCGGTCCGGCCAGTATCGCCGAGATTTGTCCAGTTCTGTCGCGTTCGTGACCAATCCGTGACCACCGAAACCGCACCTAAAGCGTGCACTCATGCATGCTCAGGTGCTCGATCGAGCCGACTCGACGCAACCGTTGTCAGTTTTGCTACTGACCGTGCCACGTATCTCGAGCAAGCGATCGGGCCCACACGACCGGCGCTACTGGCGGTCGAGCAGCGCTTTACAACCCGAGGTCGACCTCGTCGTCCACATCCAGCTCCACATCGGCCCTTGAGGGCGGCAAAGTCATCGACACTCGGTCGAGGTCAGAACTGGTGCTTCCGATTCCAGCGGTGCGGTTTCCACGGTCGCCCAGGCCATCGCGCAGCAGCTCGAGGGCGGACACTTCGGCTGTGTCGCGATGCACCGCTCCGGCGAACACGGCCACGTGATTCTCCGACTGGTGTTCGGTTCGCACGAAGGCTTCGTTGGTGTCACGTCCGCGGGTCATTCCGACGTAGAGAGTCTGGGCGCTGGTTGCGTCGTCGACGTACAGGAGGCTGTGGTCGACGGTGAGGCCTTGGGCCTTGTGCACGGTCAATGCGTAGCCGAGCGCGACATGCTCAGCTACGTATGCGGCCGGCAGCCGCACGCTGCCTCGTTCTGGGTGGGCGACATCGAGAGCGCCGCCGGGCGTGCGTGCGGTGACCGTCCACCGGCCACCGTTGCGCACCCATGCCCCGGTGTTGGTGACGAGTCGACGGTCATTGCGCAACGTCACCACCTCGTCACCTACCCCGACGGTCTGACCATCGACGTCAATGCCGGTCGATTCCACGATGCCTTGAGCGACGCGGTGGGCGCGTGCAATGGCTGCGAGGTTGGCGGCATCGTCGCGGCGGTTGGCCAGCATCACCACCGATCCGTCGTCGCCCAAATTCCTCCAGCGCTGCACCATCGCGTCCCAAGTGCTGTCTCCCACGCCTTGATGCAACCGGTCCGCCTGTTCGTACACGCGGGCAACCTCGTGATGTCGGTCGCGCAGTTGCAACGACGCTGCTCGTTCCCAGCTGTTGCGAAAGCGCCACACCCCTGACAGCTCAGCGGTTCTGGTCTCCCGCGCGAGCAGTTTGAACAGACCGCCTGCTTGTACGGCACCGAGCTGGCGGTAGTCACCGACCGCGACCAGCTTTGCTCCGGCAGCGTCGGCCAGGCGGGTGAGTTGCACAAACTGCTCTGATGCGAGCATCGACGCCTCGTCCACGATCACCACATCGTTCGTACGGAGTTGCCATCGCTGCGCGACGTTGGGTCGGCGGTTCTCGTGAAGCAGCTTGGCCACCGTGTCGGCCTGAATGCCGACCTCATTGCGGAGCACTTCCGCCGCGACCGCGGACACGGCAAGCCCGCGGACTCGATATCCGGAGTCGGTCCACGCTCTCGTAGCAGCGGTCATGGTGGTGGTCTTGCCGGTGCCGGCCGGGCCGACCACACATGACAATGCGGCACCGTCGGTACAGATGTGTCGAACCGTCGCGTTCTGATCTTCTGACAGTGTCGTGTCCGCCGGTGTGTGTTCGACGCGATCCGGATCCACCACCGCCCGCTCTTGTCCCCACTGGGTGGCGAAGTCCAGAACTTCGGTCTCCTTCGCGACGGTCGTCGCGGTGCTGTAGCGGGCCCGGTCATGCACCCGATCCACCGGCATCCCGTCGCGTCGCACACGCATCGCCCACCCCGGTTCTCCCGCTGCACCGGTGAGGTCGATGACTTCCGGATCGGCGAGGGCCTCGTCAACCAGGTGGTCGATCAGTTCGCGGGTCGCCTCCGCGGTTGGCGCCGACTGCGGCGGTAGTAGAGCGGCAGTGGCGACAACCAGGTCGGCTCGCCGCCACGTCGAGCGATTGTCAGCCAGATCCTCGAGCGCGAATCCAGCCAACCCAGCAAGGTCGACGCGCGCAGGAACAGGGTTGTTGATTGCCTTCGTCATCCAGTCGTTCTGGTTGTGTCCAGCCGCAGCCGCTTCGGTCCGCCACCGTTCATGAGCATCTCCGGACATCGCTGTCTTGGCCGGGCGGGTCTCCAACGTCGCGGTCTCGAACTCGCGACGCCTCTCACCCAAGGTGAACTCGCGCCCCACCACCCGTTCGCTCGCAGCTATGCGCTCAAGCCCGCGGTGCAGCACATCGCGACGTCGTGTCGACCACCGATCCCGTAGCTCGGCGGGGACGTCAACGATGTCGGCCTGTCCGTTGGTGTCCGTCAGATCCCAGAGCACCCCAACCCGCGATGTCGTCTCTGCTCGTAGCGCTGCCTGGTATACGACACCAGCCGCTTTCAGTTGACCGTGCAAGGCCCTCGAGTCCAACGCCCTCCAGTGGCCGTCGACACACTGCACCCGGTTCGACAACAGCAGATGTGAGTGGCGTTGTGGATCCCCAGCACGCGACGTGCGGTGGTCGAATCGGGCGATCAGAAGCCCCGCTGTATCCACCTGGAACCGGCCGCCACGCCCCACCCTCGAGAACGCACCGTGTTCCTCCAGGTATCCGATCGTGGCGTCCACTGCGGCTGAGTGGCAATCATCGAGCAGGTTGCGGATCCGCAGATCGGCTACTGCCCACAACGTGGAGAAGGACTTGGGCGCTGACACGGTCAGATCCCAGCCCGTCACCTTGTCTCGACCGTCGCCTACTCGGTAGCCAGCCCCGAGGGGCGCTCCTGTGACCGGATGGCACGCGTCAGCCGACTCGAACAACGCCGCCATCTGCTCCGCGGTGACCTCACCGCGCACACCTTCGACCGAAGCACCGGCACCGCACCAGCGACCCGGCGCCTCGCCCGCTCCGGACAGGTAGTCATCCAGTCCCCTGGCAACGACCTCGGTGTAGTAGCCGGCCCGACCGACCGTGATCTTGGCTCGACTCAGCACGGCGCGGCCTGCTCTGTAGAGCGGCGCAACAACGGCCGCGCACCTCCTGGTGCCAATGTGTGAACCGAACTTCTGCGATCGACGGGAGACTCGGTGCAGGCCGGGGGGTCAGCGTCGAGGCAGGGCGACACGCTCATCGCTCGACCGACGACGAGGCGCGCGGTTCATCGGGATGGCCGATTGGGTTCGCTCGGACCGAAATTGAACCGGCGAGTAGCTCGTCGATCGCTGAGCGCGGCACGACCAGGCGACGACCCAGGCGCACCGCGCGCAATTGGCCTGTGCGCACGCACTCGTACGCCGTCGAGCGCGACACACCGAGTGCGGTCGCCGCCTCGACCACTGTCATCGTCAGCACCTCGGGCTCTGCCATATGCGCCTCCTCGAACTCGAGCCGACGGAGCGCGAACCGCACCGTCCTCATGAGCCCTAAGCGCGCCGACGCCCCAACTCCGGGGCAGGAATCTCAAGAAACTTGGATTCTCCGAGAGCAGCACCCTCGACCGGTTCTTGCATCAGGGTCACCACAGTGCGTGTGTGAGGCTGACCACACGACAAGCGCGATCTTGCTCAGCCCCCGCCGCTCAGCGGGCTGCCGCACGTCACCGACGCGACAAACCCCGACAACGCCGAGGTTGGTTCAGCTCGCTCGGCTACCTGGGGAATGAACGCACGGCAACCAGAACGCCAGGCGCACGGGCGAGGCGTGCATCATCGGTTGCTACGACAACGTCATCCTTGTATTCGCTCTGCATGCGTTCGGCGAGAGCAACGTAGGCGGCGTCATACGCGGTGAGGTTGTGCCGCATTTCCCAGATTCGCGACGCCATTGCCTGTGTCACGTCCATCCGACGCGATGGCAGATCGATGAACGCGCGGATGGCGATCGACGCGTGCCGCTCGGACAGCTTCTGCTGCAACGACAGATTCCTGATCGCGCTCAGGTACTCGAGGTTCGTGAGGTTGCGAACGACGTGGACCGGCTGGTCACCGGTCAGTTCGACCAGCCAGCGCTGTACCTGGATGCGTTCGCGGGCTCCGGTGGTGAGCGCTGTCACAAGGATCGAGGCGTCAGCGACAACAAGCATGCCGACTCAATCCAGCCTCAGCTCGACGCGTCGCGATCCTTGCGGATCAACTCGGTCACCTCGGCAAGTGTGAAGTCCGACTCGTCGTCGCGCTCCTTCTCCAAGGTCTGGAAGAACGACGAAAGGGGCTTGTCCTGATCAGGGTGTTTCGATGTAGAGCCCGACTCTGCCACCCGTCAGTTCTACCAGCAGAACGGATCCCTCGGAGTGGATGGCCGCTGACCGGGAGCACCCCCTGCTTGAGGGTCAGCGTGGTCGGGATCTCGCCGTTGCCTCCATGCCGAAGTACGCCGCACTCCCGGCGTTCGGGGGCATGACTGCCCGCTGCAGCAGCGGCCCAGCGTGCTCAGGCGAGTACGGCGAACCCTATGCAGTCTGCGGGTGCTGTGTTACAGGGAACGCACCTGAGCGTGGCGCTAGCCGGGCGTGACCGCCCTGCTACCCCAAGAGCCCTCCCGGGCCGACAACCGGACGATCGGCGCCACCTGCGCTGGAGTCGACCCCCGACGTCCTCGACCCCACGAGAGGCAACTCGCTCGAGGAGCTCCTTGAGCTCGTATGGGGCGCGACCGTACGGCACTTCTAGTGCATCTGGCATGTGCCTCTACTCGTCCGCCTCCTCGGAGATCACACCACGCTCAGGTGTCCAGCGAAGGCCGTCCAAGATGCAGCCCCCCGGCTTGAGGTCTACGGATCGACAGGTCCCATCGATGAGAGCGCGATCGCCTACCGGCCCAGGAAGGACGACCTCGTAGGGAACGCGGTCATTCCCCGGGCACCTATGCACACCGTCGAGACGTTCGACCGTGAAGGTGACAAGAACTTCCTGCGGCGTCGTCGAGATCTCCGGGCGAAGGACTTCTCCGGTCTCGCCACCGGCGCAGCCGACTCGCTGGACGTTTGCCGTGAACGAATCCGAATCGGCCGAGAGCTCGGCGTCGCCGACGTGCCAGAGGGCGGCATCGCCTATGTATTGCTTGGGGTGCGTTGCGACGCCATCGCCCATCTCGCTCGAAGGATCCTGCCCCGATGACTGATCGGGTTTCGAATCGTTTGAGCCGCAGGCAGCGAGCGCAACGGCGGCAGGGAGAAGCATGGGCATGAGAACCTTCACACCACTTCGACGTTGGCGGCAGTGCGCCTGGTTCCACACATCAAGGAGAATGCCGGATATCTCGTATGTAGTCCAGCGCCCCGTCACGCCATCCCGATCCGCCTCATCACGAATCCTCACGCTCCATTGCGAGGATGGCCAGGCAGTCCTTCGTTCCCCGCGCTGGAACCATCTCATAACGCCCGGATATGACAGCAGGGCCGGTCGCCCGCTCCCCGAAGTCGGCACCTCCCCGTCCGTGCTGCGCCCGGCCGGGGACCCCTCGGCTTGCCCTCGCCCCAGTAAGCGGTCGACGGACGACCGGCCCGACCGGTTGCTTAGCCTGCCAATCTCCACTCGGAGTTGGGTCGGTTGGCTCCACCGTCGCGAACCCCCACGCACCGCCCCCCAAGTGGCGCTCTGTCTCGATCGCCAACGGCGCCGAGCCGGAGATAGGGGGCATCCCAATGTCGGTCTCCGTGGCCGGTAGCGGAGGAGGGGATGTTGCTTGTGGTGGGGCGTTGGTGTGAATTGCGAAAGTTGGCTTCCGGGTTTCGGTTGTAGACGACTACCCACCTTCAGGCGAGCGTGACCGCCTCCTGAGTGCCGTTTCGGCGTTGGCGTAGTTCTCTATCTCTGAGTCAGTTATGGCAACGACGGCGAGTCGCTCGATGCCGGTTTCAGTGACCTTTGCGTTGAGTTCTTCGAGAATCCGGAGCGTCTCTGGGTCGATGGACACATTGGCATCGGCGAGGGCGAGCCCGACAAGCGGTGACCGGAGAGAGTCAACGAGATCCATCCTGTCTTCCATTGCCAGTTCATGGAGAGCATCTACGTGCGCTGAGGTAAGCGTCGCCTCCTCGGCGACGGTGAGCGGCGTGGTCTGCGACAACACTGTTGCGTCCGGTAGCGAAACCGCGATGCTTGTTGCGGCGGATCCTTGGGTCACGAGCCATACCTCTGACGGGCTTGACGTGGCGACTCTCTGGTTGCCGTACTTGAACCCCATCTTCGAGTCGACTCGAAGATCCCAGCCAGCTCGTTCGCCATGAAGCAGGACTGCGTCTCCGACACCGTCCAGGATCGGCCCGAACTCCCGAACTATCGGAGTCGAGTCCGGTGACGGTGTTGCAATACCGTCGATCAGGTCGTCGACTTGAGGTTCCAAGTCTCGGATGACACCTGCATCCCAACTGCTCAGCACGACCGCCGTCACAAGCGAAAACCCAACAGCAGCGATGACTACGGGCAGCCGCGTCGATGACCACCGTCCGTCTTGCCGAGCGCGACCCCGTGCAAGGAGATCGACCGCGACTGCCAGAGCGGTCGCGGCGACGAAGAACACGAGTGGATAGCGCCAAACGAACAGGTACGGCCACCGATCACCGACAACCAGCGAAGCCGAGAGCACTCCCGCAACAGCGACGACTCCGATGAAGACGACAGACCGAATCGCGACGTCGTCGCGGCGACGGTAGGCAAGGACCGCTGCGAAGCCAACCAGCAATACCACCGGAAGAACCCGGAAAGCAGATCCCGGGATCGCCCAACCAGAAAAGGGTTCCAAAGACTCAGGGGCGTAACCCAACCCGCCGGATGACAGCGCTCCTCCAACCAGTGCAGCCCCGCCGCCCAGCCCGACGCTCTCTCCGACATCGGTTGACCCTCCACCCATGAACCACTCGGCAATCAACGCGAGATTTCCGCTCCGCCCGTGGATCAACTGCTCACTCAGAGGCGGGATCCACACCACGATCGCCGCCGCTATCCACCCCCATGCACGAAAAGGTCTGAACTCCCGCAGTAGTTCGCTCGGCCGGCGAATCCGACTGCCGACGAACAATGCCGTAGCCGCGAGCAGTGGCAGTCCCGCAAGTAAGACATAGCCGACGTGCAGTTGGAGCAGTATCCCGCAGAGGAATAGCCCCGCACAGAGGTCCGATGCTCTGCGAGTCCTACACGCAAGCAGAAGTACGACAAGAAACAACCCGAACAACGCCCAGGCCAGATGCGGGTTCCACGGAACCACCACACCGAACGCTCCCACACCGGCAACGGTCAACCCAGCGGCACCGACCGCGACCGATGCCGCCCACGTTCCGAGCCGTCTCCAGACCAGCACCACGGTGCCAGCCAGGATCGCTCCGGACATCAGAATCGAACCAATGACCATGCCTGAGTCGCCGCCAATCCCAGCGAACACCGCCAAGACACCGAACCAGACCGGCCCGGGATGTGACCAGCCATAGCGCGAGAATGCGCCCACGAGAGGCGGATCCCAGCTCCAGATATCCGACACACGCAGAGCCGCCACCGCTTGGTCCTGGATCGGGTCGTATCCGCTCCCAACCCATCCGATTGCTGCGACAACGAACGGAGCCAACATGATGCCCAGGACCAGCAACGGCACCGGAAGTGACCACCGCCCTCCAAGCTCTAAGGGCTGAGAGTCGCCGTTCGAAGGAGAGCCGGACCCACTGTTGAGGAAACCTCGTCTACCAGCCACCAACGACCCTTGCTGCAATAGCGACGAAGTTGGGTTCTATCGCTCCTCCGACTGGAACCACCACGGCCGGATGCTAACGACTCGCGCGAGAGGGCCTCAGGACTGAGCATTGCAGCAGACCCAAAGCCTGCCCTCCATGTGTTGTTATACGGGTCACCCCAAACGTTGCCTGACACGGCACTAGTGATCACCCACCGCGGGATCGCTGCCGAAGATGTCCGCGGCGACGACCTCGGCGGCGTGAGCATCCATGGCGGGGCGAACCTTGCTGTAGATGTCGAGCGTGACCGAGATGTTGGCGTGACCAAGACGGTCGGACACGACCTTGGTGTGAATCCCCTTCTCCATGGCCAGGGTCGCCCAGGTGTGGCGCAGCCCGTGGAAGGTGATGCGTGGCAGTCCGGAGCGCGCGACCCAACGGTCGAATCGTTTGCTGAGCAGATCGGGGTGAATGAGGCTGCCATCCTCCCGGGTGAACACGCGACCGGTGTCCTCCCACGCAGAACCGGCAGCGAGTTGCCGTTCGGCCTGGCGCTTCCGGTGTGCCTTCATCACTGCGAGCGTGCCGGAGTCGAGGGTGACGACTCGCACACCCTTCTTCGTTTTCGGCGGTGTGAAGACCAGCTCACGCCCAACCGGGATCACCGATTCGGCGACACGCAGTACACCTGTGTCGAGATCGAGGTCGATCCACCGCAGCGCGGCTACTTCTCCGCGGCGCATACCGGTCGTGGCCGCTAGCACGAAGGCGGGATAGAAGAGCTCCTCGGCTGTCGACTCGAGAAACGTGCGCAGCTCCTCGGCGGTCCACACGTTGTCGACGCTCGTGAGCACGGGCACCGTGGGCACCGCGACTCTGTGCGCGACGTTGCGCGCGACGAGCCCGAGCCGTTCGGCGTCGGCGAGTGCCGTGTGCAGCACCCTGTGGGTGTGCAGAACGGTGCGGGGATGCAGTCCACGGCCCTCACGTCCGCCCGAGGAGAGAAGGTCGACATATGTTCGCTCGATGTCGACCGGCCGCAGCGCCTGGAGCCGGACCGGACCGAGCTCCGGTCGCAGTCGGGCGAGGCACTCGGTGTAGGTCTTGACTGTCTTGGGCTTCACGCGTCGGCTGGCGGTCAGTCCCTCGAGCCACCTCGTGAAGTACTCATCGATGGTCTCATCGGTTCGCTCTACGAAAGTACCGTCGGTGAGTGATGAGATCGTTCGGCGCAGCGCCTCCTCGGCTTCTTTTCGGGTGCGGAACCCGGAGCGGCGCTGCTGGCGACGGCGACCTGTAGTGGGTTCTATCCCGCGGTCGACTACGAAGGACCATGATGATCCCCGTTTGGTGACCGAACCGCGCATGGGCGTGACCATACCGCGAATCCGTGACCAATCCGTGACCACATCGGGGTTATCCACAGGCTTGTCGAGAATGGGTCCCACCAACTACCCAAGGGGGTGCTAGGTTCTCGACACTCGGAGGGATGGCAGAGCGGACGATTGCGACGGTCTTGAAAACCGTTGAGGCTTCACGGTCTCCGGGGGTTCGAATCCCCCTCCCTCCGCCACACATTCCGCTGGATCACCGTACATTCCGCTGGATCACCGTTGGTGCCCCGGACCAGGCCGTCGACATCGTCCAGTCCCCACCCCACGGGGGCCGTTCCCCAGAAGACGGCGATGCACTCCTCACCCTGGTGACCAAGGGATCCATACAGGCGGCCATCTACTGACGATCTCGACGGGACCTTCGACAAGGTCCGGGCATCCGGCGCCGAGGTGCTCCAGGAGACGGATCCACTGCCATGGGGTGTGCGTGACTGTGCGTTCCGCGACCCCTCGGGGAATCTGGTGCGCCTCGCCCAGTCCTGAACCACGCCCAGCGAAGGAGACCGAAGATGAAGACCATGACCTGCCGACAGCTCGGCGGACCCTGTGACCATGAACACCGGGGCGACACTGCCGACGACGTCATCAATGCCCAGGACCGACACCTCAATGAGATGGTCGCAGGAGGCGACGAGACACACGGGCCCGCCCTCGCCGACATGAAGGGTCGTTGGAAGCGCCCGATCTCGGGCATGAAGTGGTACCGAAACGCGAAGAAGGACTTCGCCGCACTGCCCGAGAACGGTTCCGCCCACAACGCTTGAACAGGCGCAAGTACGAGCGATGGACCCGGGTGGGTTTGCCCTCGGACAGCTGGG
>JAMLGK010000024.1 GCA_023957995.1 Microthrixaceae bacterium
ACGGTCGACACCGACGGCGTGGACGCCACGGTCCACTGTGCGCAGGACGCCTTCGGCTCATGGTCCGTGACCCCGCCGGCCGAAAGGGCCGAGGCGCTGCTCGCAGCCGCAGATGCGGTGGCAGCATCGGCTGGGCACAACGCTCCTCTGCTGGCGCGCGAGCTCGGCAAGACAGTGGCCGATTGCGAGGGAGAGATGGGATTCGCGGCTGCGTACCTGCGCCATGCCGTGGAGGCCTGGCAGCGGGTCGGGGCCAGCCGGGACGTCGACGACGAACTCGGGCGCCTGCGGGTCCTGCAGGTCCCATTCGGGGTCTGCGTGGCGATCGTCCCCTGGAACGCCCCACTCATCCTGTCGATCCTCAAGGTCGCTCCCGCACTGGTGAGCGGCAACACGATCGTCGTCAAACCCTCGCCCCTGGCGCCTCTGGCGGTCACGCAGTCCCTGGCTGCGATAGCGGCACTGCTTCCGCCGGGGGTGTTGTCGGTGTTGCACGGAGATGCGGAGGTCGGCGAGGCGCTCGTGGGTCATCAGCTGGTGCGGAAGGTGGCTTTCACCGGAGGTGGAGCGGTGGCTCGTTCGGTCGCGGCCACCGCAGCCCGGAACGTCACGCCGGTGGTGCTGGAACTGGGTGGCAACGATGCCGCGGTCCTGCTCGACGATGCACCGTTCGGCGAGGAGCTCTACGAGCGACTCGTCTGGGGGACCTTTCTCACCAGCGGACAGGTGTGCATGGCCGCGAAGAGGCTCTACGTGCCGGAGTCACGGGCCGGTGAGTTCATCGAGGGGTACCGGGCCGCCGCCGATCGCCTGTTGGTCATGGGAGACCCGCTGGATCCCGAGGTGACCATCGGGCCGATGGCCTCTGCCGGTCAACGGGACCACGTCCTCCGACTGCTCGACGATGCGCGCCGGCGCGGCGCGGACGTCCACGAGCTGGGCACGGTCGCCGCCGGCCTGGTCGAGGAGCGGGGGTGGTTCTGTCGGCCGACCCTGGTCACCGGGCCATCGATGACCGGAGTCGACGACTCGGCGTCGGTGGCGATCGAGGAGCAGTTCGGCCCGACGGTTCCGGTTCTGACCTACTCGGATGAGCAGGACCTCCTGGCGCGGGTCAACGCCGACCAGCACGGCCTCGCCTCATCGGTCTGGAGCATCGACGAGGACCGCGCCTTCGCCTTCGCCGAACGGATCGAGGCCGGGTTCACCTTCGTGAACTGCCACAACCGGGCGGGCATGTCGTTGCGGGCACCCTTCGGGGGAACGAAGCAGTCCGGCTACGGGCGTGAATTCGGTGATGAGGGCGTGGCCGAGTACTGCCAGAGCCACGCGATCCACGTTCCCGCTGCGATGCGACTGGGTGAGCGGGCACCCACCGAGTCGACCGCCGCGAGCGCGTACCCGAGCTGAGGGAACAATCCCCGTCGAGGTCGATCCGGGATTGTGCGAAGATCCACCGATGGTGCGTCGTCCGAGGGTCCCGATCTGGTTGTCCATCGCTGCGGTACTCGCTCTGGTTGCAGGTGCCTGCACCGATTCCGGGGACTCCGCCGACAGCGGTGGAGCTGGAGACTCCTCGGAGGCCTCCGAGATCGAGGTGGGTCCCGACGGCTACGGAGCGGTGATCACCCGCACAGCTGACGGCGTCCCCCACATCAGGGCCGCAGATCTGGCCAGCGTGGCCTTCGGGCAGGGTTGGGCCTCGGCGGAGGATCATCCGTGTGATCTCGTGGACCAGGTCCTCCGGGTGAACTCCGAGCGGGCTGCAGCGCTCGGTCCCGGCGAGGACGACGAGAACGTCGAGAGTGACTTCGGTTGGGCGGCGCTCGGTGTGGCCGACGTGGCTGCTCAGAGCTGGGCGGAGGTGACCGACGACGAGAAGGACCTGATGGAAGGATTCACCGCCGGGTGGAACGCGTCGTTCGAGGCACAGGGGGTCGACGGGATCGAGGACTGGTGCACCGGTGCCGACTGGATGCGGACCGTCACCGCCGAGGAGCTCTACACCTATTCGCGTTCGGTGTCCCTGCTCGCCTCGGGTGCACGCCTGATCGACTTCATCGCCACCGCGCAACCACCATCGGAGGACAACGCCGGGGGGTCGACCGAGGAGGGTGCCCTCGGCACCGGTTCCGCGGTTGATGCCCCGTTGGCGTCGAACGGGTGGGCCATCGGTTCGGAACGCTCCGCCGGCGGTGGCGGGATGCTGCTGGGGAATCCACACTTTCCCTGGATCGGCCAGCTCCGCTTCTCCGAGGTCCAGTTGACCACCGATGACGGGCTGGACGTCTACGGCGCGATGTTGTTGGGCCTCCCGGGCGTCGGGATCGGTTTCACCGAGGGCGTGGCATGGACCCACACCGTGTCCGACGGGAACCGCTTCACCGGCTACGAGATGGAACTCGCACCCGGTGACCCCACCAGCTACGTGATCGACGGCGAGGTGGTGCCCATGGACTCCCGCGAGATCACCGTCGAGGTCCTGGGGGAGGACGGCGAGCTGACCGATCAGACCCGGACCTACTGGTCGACCGAGTTCGGCCCCGTGCTCGACTTCCCCGGGGTCGGATGGAGCGACGAGGCGACCGTTTCCTATCGGGACGCGAACCTCCACAACGACCGGTTGGTGTTGCAGTTCCTGGCCATGGACGAATCCGAGTCGTTGGCCGAGCTCCAGGCGGCGCAGAAGGAGTTCCAGGGGATCCCACTGTTCAACACCATCGCCGTGGATGCCGACGGCACCGCCTGGTACGCGGATACCTCCGCCACCCCGAACCTCTCCCCCGAGGCGATCGACGCCTACGAACAGCGCCTCGAAGCGGGTGGGCTCACCGCGTTGGCCAGGGAGGCGGGTGCAGTGCTCCTCGAGGGCAACACGTCGAGGGACCGCTGGGTGGAGGACCCCGCCGCTCCCTGGCCCGGTGTGCTGCCCTGGGTGGACCTGCCGTCGGTGGAACGCAACGACTACGTGATGAACGCCAATGACAGCTACTGGCTGCCCAACGCCGAGCTGACCGTCTACGGCGACTACTCGCCGTTGCAGGGCGATGCCGGAACGCAGCGAAGCGTCAGGACACTCGAGAACCTCGCGGTGCTGGCCGACACGGATCCTTCGGGACCGGCGGGGGAGGACGCCAGGTTCGACCTCGAGGAGCTCATGGCGGCGGCATTGGCCGACGGTGCATACACCTCGCGACAGTGGCTCGACGGGGTGGTCGAGCGCTGTGGTGCCGCGGTGGGACCGGTGGCCAACGCAGAGATCCTGGATCCCGACGGCGGTGTCTACGTGCCGGCTGGCTCGGTGGATCTGGCTCCGGCCTGCGAGGTTCTGGGCAGCTGGGACGGCCGCTACGACGTCGACAGCGTGGGTGCGGTCCTGTGGCGTGAGTTCACCGAGCGGGTGGACTACGACGAACTCTGGGCCGTCGCCTTCGACGAGGGCTCTGCGGGTTCCACTCCTTCCGGTCTCGGCCCAGCGCCCGACGGCGGCGAGGACCCGGTGCTGGGAGGCCTGGCGGACGCGGTGGCCCTTCTCACGAAGGCCGGGATCGCGCTGGATGCACCCCTGGGCGAACTCCAGTACGACGGTCGTGTACCGGACCAACGGCTGCCGGTGCCGGGCGGGCTCGGTGGCGAGGGTGTGACCAACGTGGTCAGCGACGGTCGGGATTCGTCGGACACCACCCAGACACAACCCGAGTGGCCCGAGGAGGTCGCGGAGGACTCCACGCTCACCACCGACGGCTATCCCATCAGCTACGGGACGAGCTTCCTGATGGCGGTCGAGTACACCGACGACGGCCCGCGGGCGCGCACGATCCTCACCTACGGCCAGGTCGGTGACCCGGAGCTGCCCGGGTTCACCGCCGGGGTGAAGGACTTCGCCGCGAAGCAGTGGAAGACCGTCGCCTTCACCGCGGAGGACCTCGCGGAGGCCCCCGACACGACCGTCACCGAGGTGTCCGCCTGAGGGGCCCTGTTGGGTGAGGTGGCCGGGTTGCTGACAACCTCTTGAGGTGAACACGCTCGACATCGGATCAGTGGTCGTGGACCCACCGGTGGTCCTCGCCCCCATGGCCGGAGTGACCGATGCACCCTTCAGGGTGTTGTGCGCCTCCTTCGGCGGTGGCCTGTTCGTCAACCAGATGGTGACAGCTCGGGCACTGGTCGAGGGTCACGAGTCCAGTTGGGACCTCGCGCGCTTCCATCCTGCGGAACGGACACGCTCACTGCAGCTCTACGGCACCGACGCCCACTATGTGTCCGAGGCCGTCCGGAGGCTGGTGGGCCAAGACATGGTCGACCACCTCGATCTCAACTTCGGTTGCCCCGCTCCGAAGGTCACCCGCAACGGCGGTGGGGCGGCGCTCCCGTACAAGCGCCGCCTGCTCGCCCGCGTCATCGGTGCGGCGGTGGATGCCGCTGCTTCGGAGTCGGGCGGGTCGGTACCGGTGACCGTGAAGTTCCGCATGGGCATCGACGACGAGCACCTCACCTACATGGACGCCGGGCGCATCGCCGAGTCCGAGGGAGCAGCCGCGGTGGCACTCCACGCGAGGACGGCGCTCGACCACTACGGACCCCCGGCACGCTGGGGCGCGATCGCAGAGCTGAAGGACGCGGTGAGAACGATCCCGGTGCTCGGCAACGGTGATGTGATGACCGCTCGTGACGCCACCGCAATGGTGGCCGACACCGGATGCGACGGTGTCGTGATCGGACGGGGCTGTCTGGGGCGCCCCTGGATCTTCGGGGAGCTGGAGGCAGCGCTGCGCGGAGATCCGGTGCCCGGGTCGCCGCGGTTGGGTGTGGTGGCAGATGTCGTGCGCCGCCACGTCGGGCTCCTGGTGGAGTGGCACGGCGGGGAGCACCGCCTGACCGCGTTCCGCAAGCACCTCTCCTGGTACCTGAAGGGGTATCCGGTGGGTCCCGAGGTGAGACGCATGGCCAGCCAGATCGACTCCGTGGCCGACGTGGAGCGGCTGTTGGATCGGTTGGACCCCGACGCTCCTGCGCCCGAGGGTGCCGCAGGCTTCAACCGCAGCCACTCGAATCCCCTCAGGCGGGTCGCCCTACCGGATCGATGGCTCGAGGATCCCGAGGACATCCCAGGGGTGAGCGCCCCGATCGCGGTCCCGTCCGGAGGCTGAACAGTCCCGTCCGGAGGCTGGGCAGAGCTGCCGGCGTCAGCCTTTTGCGAGCGGATCCGGAAGGGCCCGTTCGTGCCAGCGGACCTCGGACTCGAGTTGCGACGCCAACCGGATGAGCACGGCCTCGTCGAACGGTGGGGCGGCGACCTGTACACCCACCGGAAGTCCGGCATCCGACATGCTCACCGGAAGGCTCATGGCCGGTTGCCCGGTGACGTTGAACAGAGCGGTGTATGCGGCCATCGGCGTCGAGTTGGACAGAGGTGCGGACGGGTCGGCATCGGCGCCCTCCCAGATCGTTCCCACCAGCGGTGGCTCGACCGCCATGGAGGGGCTCAACAGCAGGTCGAAATCGGTACCGAACGGCGCGGTGAACTTCCGGGAGGCCTCCTGGAGCTGCATGACCGACTCCGAGAACACGATCGAGTCGTTGGCGAGGGCACTCTGCCGGTTGGCCTGGTTGTGCGGCTCCAGCAGCTCCAGGTCGACCAGGTCGATGCCGGCCGAGATGGTTGCCCAGACGGTCAGGAAGCCCGTCAGGAACGCGTACGGATCCGGCCACTCGACAGGAGTCGTGTCGATCTCGTGGCCCATTCCCTCGAGCAGCTCCGCGGTGCTCTCGACGGCTTCGACGCATGCCTGGTCGGGCTCGATGCCGACGGCGTTTGCGGTGGACACCCGGATTCGGAGTCGACCGGGATCCGTCCCGACCTCGGCGGCCAGGGGTCGCTGCAGGGGCGGTGCCACCGCCCAGGCTCCCGGGTCCGGTGCTGCCATCACGTCGACGATGGCTGCCTGGTCCGCGACGGTACGGGTGAGCACACCCTGGGTGGAGGCGCCGGTCATCTTGGTCAGCCTCGCCGTTATCCGGTGTCGGGAGGCCTTCAGTCCGACGAGGCCGTTGCAGCTGGCCGGGATCCGGATCGATCCGCCCCCATCGGAGGAGTGCGCGGCCGGGAGGATGCCCGCAGCCACCGCGGCGCCCGCACCGCCGGAGGATCCGCCCGGGGTGTGATCTGTGTTCCACGGGTTCCGGGTCACCCCGAAGCGCTCCGATTCGGTCATCGGGATGGTTCCGAACTCCGGTGTCGTGGTCTTGCCGCTGATCACGAACCCGGCACCACGCAGGCGCGCGACGGCCAGCTCGTCATTGTGAGCGGGCTCTGTGGATGTGGCCCTCGAACCGTGGCTGGTCGGCCAGCCCGCCACATCGTTCAGGTCCTTGATCAGCATCGGTACCCCTGCGAACGGCCCGGGGTCGTTCCCGGCGCGCAGCGATCCATCGATCGCGGCGGCCTCAGCGAGGGCACGCTCGTCATCGCGGAAGCACACCGCGTTGAGCGCGGTGTCGAAGTGGTCGATGTCGGCCAGGTGCGCCTGCATGACCTCGACCGCGCTGCGTTCCCCGGCGCGTATCGATCGTGCGATTTCTTCGGCGGTTTCGGTGCTTGGCATGTTGGCACCGTAACGGAGATACCGGTGCCGGAACCCGGATCCGGGCGGCTGCTCCCGGGCAGGTGCGTTGCGTGGGCCCCTCCGAGTGCGTACCATTGGATGCGATGACATCCCGAGCCCTCGCCCTCCTGCTGCTGACCTAGGCGAGCCCGCCCCTGCGTGCCCGCCGAACCTCCTGCCCTCGCAGGAGGTTCTTCAGTTTTCGGGGTGTTGTGCGCGACACCCGACCAGTGGATCCACCGGTCACAGTTCGACTACAGAAAGACAGTTCCATGCCACCGACCACCGCCACGAAGCAGATGCCGTTCGAGAAGTACCGGCCCTTCCTGCCGCTGGCCGGTGATGCCGAGGGCGGACCCAACGGAGGGCTCACCACCCGCAGCTGGCCCAACAAGGTGCTCACCGAAGCGCCCATCTGGTGCTCGGTCGATCTGCGCGACGGCAACCAGGCGCTCATCGACCCGATGGACCCGGTGCGCAAGCGGGCCATGTTCGAGACGCTGGTGAAGATGGGCTTCAAGGAGATCGAGATCGGGTTCCCGTCTGCATCGCAGACAGACTTCGACTTCCTCCGCGAGCTGATCGAGGACGACCTCATCCCTGACGATGTGACCATCCAGGTGTTGGTCCAGTGCCGGCGCGAGCTCATCGAACGTACCTATGAGGCGTTGCGGGGGGCACCTGCAGCGATCGTGCACTTCTACAACTCGACCTCGGAACTGCAGCGCCGCGTCGTGTTCGACGAGGGACGCGAGGGCATCACGCGCCTGGCGACCGACGCAGCGAAGCTCTGCCGCGAGCTCGAGGGCCACGCGGGCGACACGAGGATCCGCTACGAGTACTCGCCCGAGTCGTTCACCGGTACCGAGCCGGATTTCGCGATCGAGATCTCGGCCGCGGTGATGGACGCGCTGTCCCTCGGCGAGGACCGGGACGGAAACCCGGAGCGGGTGGTGATCAACGTGCCTGCCACGGTCGAGATGTACATGCCCCACATCTATGCCGATGTGGTCGAGTACGTGCACCGGAACATGCCCGACAGGTCACGCGCCATTCTCTCTGTGCACCCACACAACGACCGTGGCACCGCCGTCGCTGCGGCCGAACTGGCGCTGCTCGCAGGGGCCGAGCGGGTCGAGGGAACATTGTTCGGCAACGGTGAGCGCACCGGCAACGTCGATGTTGTCACGATGGCCCTCAACATGTTCACCCAGGGTGTCGATCCCACCCTCGACTGCTCCGACATCGATGCGATCCGCCGCACCGTGGAGTACTGCAACCGGATAGGGGTGCACGAGCGGCACCCTTATGTGGGCGACCTCGTGTACACGGCCTTCTCCGGCTCGCACCAGGATGCGATCAAGAAGGGCCTGTCGGCACTCGGGGTCGACGACACCACCGGCCGATCCGATGGGGACCCCTACGAGTCGTGGGAGGTTCCCTACCTCCCGGTCGATCCCGCCCACCTCGGTCGCACCTACGAGGCGGTGATCCGCGTCAACAGCCAGTCCGGCAAGGGTGGCGTCGCCTACGTGATGCGCTCGGAGCACGGACTGGACCTCCCGCGGCGCCTGCAGATCGAGTTCTCCAAGACCATCCAGCACATCACCGAGGACACCGGGACCGAGATCAGCCCGGCAGCCATGTGGGAGGCGTTCGCCGCCGAGTACCTGACGCATGTGGATGAGGCTCCCGGTGAGGGTGGTCGAGGGATCGTGTTCCGCTCCGCCGAGGCAACCACCAGCGGCGAGGGTGCCGAGGTGACCGTGCAGTTGATCGTCGACGGTGAGCCCACCACCGTCCACGGCTCAGGTGGCGGCCCGATCTCGGCGTTCATGTCCGGGCTGTCCGAGACTCTCGGACTCGATCTCGAGGTGGTGGACTACTCCGAGCACGCGGTCTCCGCCGGGTCCGATGCCACCGCTGCGGCGTTCGTCGAGGTGAAGGCACCCGACGGCACCATCCGTTGGGGTGCCGCGCTCCATGAATCGATTCTGCTGGCGTCGTTGCGCGCCGTGGTCTCCGCGGTCAACCGCCACCGCTGAACCCCGGGCGCGCGGGTGCTGAGGACTCAGCGCCCTGTGGCGATGTAGTCGTGCAGCGCTTCGGACTCGGCCTCGAGTTCGCCGACACGGTGCTTGACCACGTCGCCGATCGAGATGATGCCTGCCAGCGATCCGTCCGCGAGCACGGGCAGATGACGCATCCGGTACTCGGTCATCACCCGCATCAGGTCGTCACAGGTGTCGGTGGGTGCACAGGTGCGCACCTCGGTCGTCATGATCTCCGAGACGGTCTCGTCGAGTGCCTGTGCTCCGCGTTCGGCGAGCCTGCGCACGATGTCGCGCTCGGAGACGATGCCGTCTATGGAGGCTCCGTCGACGGACACCACCAGCGCTCCGACCCCGCGCAGGCGGAGCTCTCCGGCCGCCTCGGCGAGGGTCGCGTGGCCATCGATGGTGGCGACGTTGGAACCCTTCTGTTCGAGAATCGTGGCTACCCGCATGGTGCACCCCCGTGTACCGGCTGTTCCCTCCGGCCAAGGATACGCACCCCGACGGCGCAGATGTCGGCGCCTCTGATCACGACTCCGCCCGGCCCGGCGCAGAACGATCAGGGTTCGTTGATCCCGTTGTCCACGACCTCGCCGGTCGTGGCGGTGGAGCCATCATCTTCGGAACCGCTGTTGTCCCCGGAGCTGCCGTCGTCCTCGGAGCTGCCGTCGTCCTCGGAGCTGTTGGCGGAGTTCTCCGACTCGAGCCGGCCGAGGGCCCCGAAGGCACTGACCGCGTCGAGGCATTCCCCTTCGATGCCCTTCATGGCGAGGACTCGGCGGACCGAGGCCTCGACCTGCTCCTCGGGGATGCGGCCTTCATCGATGGCGGCGGTCAGCTGGTCATGCGCGTCGGAGACCACGTCGGTACCGGACAGCAGCGCGATGTCGGCCCCGGCGGAGATGGCGGTCTCCGCCGCGTCCGCCTGGGTCATCTTGTTGACCACTGCGCCCATGCCCAACGAATCGGTGATGACGACCCCTTCGAAGCCCTGGCGGCCGCGCAGTTCCTCTGTGATGGCCGGGCGTGACAGCGAAGCTGGCTCGCCTTGCGCCGTGAGCCCGGGCACCTCGGCATGGGCCACCATCACAGCGGGCACACCACCGGAGATCGCGGGTTCGAACGCGGCCATGTCCGATGCGCGCAGTTCATCCACCGGAGCCAGGACCGGGAGCGTCTCGTGGGGATCCACCTCGGTTCCGCCGATCCCCGGCCAGTGCTTGACCACCGGAGTCACTCCGGCATCGGAGTTGGCGCGGGCGACCGCTGCCGCGAACTGGCCCACCAGGGCGGGATCGTCGCCGAAGGTGCGACTGCCGAGCACCTGGTTGTCGCCGACGTCGGCCACCGGCGCGAAGTTCATCGTCACGCCCAGCTCCGCCATTCTCTCGGCGTGTTCTCCCACCACCGCGGCTGCTTCGGAGGGAGATCCTTCTGCCAGGTCACGCGCTGAAGCGAGTCGACCTGCGGAGTAGCGCAGTCGTTGGACCGTCCCGCCCTCCTCGTCCACGGCAACGGTTGCCGGTAGGGGGACCTCAGCGGTGACCTCGGCGAGTATCTCCGCGATGTCACTTCGTTGGTTTCCCTTGAGCCCGAACCCGCCGATGATGCCCTGTCGTATCGGTTCCGCAGCGGAATTCGGGTCCTCCACCATCACCATCAGCAGCTGTGAGGCCTGCGCGCCGGTCGGCAGGGTGGCCGCGCAGTCCGGCGGTGTCGTGGTGGTCGGAGCGGTCGAGGCGGTCGTGGTGGTGGCGTCGGTGGCGACCTGGGTCCGAGATGTGCCGGCGCATCCCGTTGCAGCCAGTACGGCGACGAGCAGCACCCGTGAACCGCTGTAGGGAACCCTCACCGACGCGAACCTATCGGCGTTGGGGTCACCGGTGGCAACACGGCATGCGGGCGGGTCCGATCGGCTAGTACTTGGCAGATGAAATCGGATTCGCCCAGCCCGCTCGACCATCTCCGCGATCCGCTGGCCGATCCGGTGCTCGACCGTCGTCGCGTCCGGCTGGGTCTGATGCTCGTGGGAACGGGACTCATGCACTTCCTGGCACCGGGCCCCTTCCGCAGGATCGTGCCGGGGTGGTTTCCGTGGCCCGACGGGGCAGTGGCGGTGTCGGGGGCAGCAGAGATCCTCTCGGGGTCGTTGATGGCCCACCCACGCACGCAACGCCTGGGTGGTGCGTTGGCCACCGGCACGTTGGTGGCGGTGTATCCGGCGAACATCCAGATGGCGCTGGATGCTTCCTGTGGCGGGCGTGGGGGCGCCCGGGAGGGGGCATCCGGACCGACCGGGAGGTTGGCGCTGATGGCGCTGTGGTTACGACTTCCGCTGCAGTTCCCGATGATCTCCACGGCACTACGGGTGGCCAGGGGCCGCTGAGGATTGGGTCCTACGGCCCACGACGCACTTGCGAACCCGCCCCGTACACTTGGGCCGGACTCCGGGAGTACCTCTGTGGTTCATGGCCCTCGAGAACCGACCTCTGCCTCGCCCCGGGAGGATGCGCGCACCGGAGCTCCCGGCGCCGAGGGTGCGGTAGGGCTCTCCGAACTGCTCGAACACACGACCGTCGCCATCGCCGCGGTCGACACCGACGGCTATGTCACCTCGATGACGGGGGGGATCACCGAGATCTCGGGTCTGTCGCCAGAGCGCTACGTGGGGATGCACTGGACGGAGTTCTCCCATCCCGATGACCTGGAACTGGCGCGGGTGGCGACCGAGGAGCTGGAGGCCGCCCCGGACGGGACGCGACGTTCGTTCCGGATCCGTTACCTCAACTCCGCAGGACGCTGGACCGGGGTCGAGGTAGAGGTGACGCGGATGCTCGACCGCGATCCACATGTCTTCGTGGTCGTGATCCAACAGGTCGGTGCTCTCGAGGACCACCCCGACCGGGTGGAGGCGTTGTTGCGGTCGGTGATCCACTCGACTCCCGACGCCCTGCTGCTGGTCGACGACGATGGCGTCGTGGCGTGGGCCAGCCCTTCGGCTTCGACGGCCTCGGGCCGCAACAGCATCGTCGGTCTCAGCGCGGCCGATGTGGTCCACCCCGATGACCTCGACAGCATCGTCGGGATCCGTGGGCGCTTCGATTCCGGCGAGGGACCCATCGTGCTCGAGTGCCGCATGCGCGAGCCCGGTGGGGGATGGCGCTGGATGCGGGTGCTGGCCACCGACCTGCGTGACGTCGACGGCGTCGAGGGCGTGGTGTTGATGCTGAGCGACGTGACCGACGCGGTGCTCGACCGCATCGCCCGTGCCGAGAGCGAGGAACGACTCCGGCGACGCAATGACCTGTTGGAATCCCTTGCGTTCTCGAGCACGACCGGTCTGTTCGAACAGGACTCGGTCAACGGACTCGTCGCGGCCAACGCCAACTGGGTCGAGATCACGGGTGTCTCGGAGGAAGCCGCGCAGGGCACGGGTTGGCACCAGTTGTTCGATCCGGCAGACCTGGGCGAGGTGCAGGATCTGGGTGGGCTGCCACCAGGGCTCGAGGAGCCGGTGCGTCGCCGACTCCGGCGACCCGATGGTGAGTACCGGTGGGTGGACATGCGCTCGACGGTGCTGCCGGCCGATGCCGACGGCGTGGTGCGGCGGGTCGGCGGTATCGAGGATGTCACAGCCATGGTCGAGGCCGAGGCAGGCATGGCGCGGCTGGTGTCGGTCTTCGACACGACCGACGACCTGGTGCTGCTCACGTCGGTCGAGGGCGATGTGCTGTATGCCAACCAGGCCGTGACCGACTTCTTCGGTGCCGAGATACCGCCGTTGCAGGACCACCCTGACTTCGCCGGGGTGGTCGACGGCGTGACCGCGGCCCTGGCCCCCGGGGGTGCCGGACGCTGGAGCGGAGAGGTGACCCTGAGCGGCCGCTCGGGTGAGGTCCGTCCGATGTCCCTCGAGGTCCTCGGCCACTTCAACGAGGACGGATCGTTGTCGTACCTCTCGACGACCGGGCGGGACATCAGCGAACGAATCGCGCTGCAGCAGCAGCTCGAGCTCCAGGCCACACACGATCCACTCACGGGCCTGCCGAACAGGGCGATGCTGTTCGATCGCATACACAGGGCATCCCAGGGGCTCGGAGTCGGAACGAACCGGCACCTGGCCCTGCTGTTCATCGACCTCGATCACTTCAAGATCATCAACGACAGCCTGGGCCATTCGGTCGGTGACCAGTTGCTGTGTGCCATCGCCCGGCGCGTGCGCACGGTGGTGCGACCCTCCGACCTGGTCGGCCGCTTCGGCGGCGACGAGTTCGTGGTGCTGTGCGAGGACCTGGAGGACGACGAGGCGGCCACGGCGGTGGCCGGCCGCATCGAGATGACCCTCGAAGCGCCCTTCAGGGTGGACGGCCACGACATCCACGTCGGAGTCTCGATCGGAATCGCGCTGGCCGATGAGACCCACGATGCCGAGGCCGTGCTGCGTGATGCCGATACCGCGATGTACCGGGCCAAGTCCGGTGGCCGCGGGCAATGGGTCGTGTTCGACGAGGCGCTCAGGCGACATGCCGTGGAGCGCCAACAGATCGAGTCGGAGCTACGGGCGGCGTGCAACGACGGATCGCTGGAGCTGCACTACCAACCGATCGTGGATCTCTCGAACGGCCGGATCAACTACCTGGAGGCGCTGCTCCGGTGGCGTCGCGGAGATGAGCTGGTCGGTCCGTCGGAGTTCATGTCCGTAGCCGAGGAGACCGGCCTCATCGTGCGGATCGGTGAATGGGTACTCGCCGAAGCCTGCCGACAGGCGGCCCTCTGGCAGGGCCTGGCGGATTGTGGTGACCTGGGGATATCGGTGAACGTCTCGGCCCGCCAGCTCCAGAGGGGTGGGTTCGTACCCTTCGTCGCGGGGGCGATCGAGGCATCGGGGGTGGCGCCGGGGACCCTTGCCCTCGAGATCACCGAGACGACTCTGCTCGACGACGAGGACCGAGCGGTGGCTGTTCTCGACGAGCTCCGTTCCCTGGACCTGCAGCTCTCGATCGACGACTTCGGTACGGGCTACTCGTCGCTCACCTACCTCCACCGGTTCCCGGTCGACATGGTGAAGCTGGACCAGTCCTTCGTGCAGGGCATCTGTGCTGACCGCCAGAAGCGGGCGATCGTGGAGGCCGTGGTCAACCTGAGCGAGGCGCTCGGCCTCGACTCGGTGGCCGAGGGTGTAGAGACCGACGCACAGCTGTCCCACCTGCGGGAGTTGGGCTGCAACTTCGCCCAGGGCCACCTGTTCGCCCCGGCGCTCGATCCGCGGGCGATGGGTGCGATCCTGAGGACCGGACGGATCCTCCCTCCCCGGTCCGAGGAGCTCGCCACCTCGGGTCTCAACCGTTCTGGATGAGCGTCTCCACCTCGCCGACGGCGATGTCGAACACCGCTGTGCTGAAGAGCCCGTCGAGAGGTAGCCAGGCTCCGCCGTCCACCCGGTAGCGGCCACTCCAGTTCAGGGCCGCGTAGCCGGTCCATGTGGGGCGCCTCGGAGCGCCGGTGGAATGCTCGAAGAACAGCACACAGGACACCGGGTCGGCTGCCTGGAGGGAGACCGACCGGTCGTCGGTCGCGTCGAAGGGCCTTCCCAGCCCGGCGCACCGCTCCACCTGGTCCGCCGAGCCGGGCTGACCGCTGAACAGCTCCAGGTGGTGCGGTTCGGCCTCCACCTGGACCGTTCGCCCGGCGAAGGAAACGGTGTCGCTGACCGCGGTGGGAGGCTCCGCGGAGAAGAACACCGGCTCGCCGACGATGGTCTCGGCCGCCACTCCGGCGGAGGTCGATCGGGGCGGCGGCGAGATCCGCAACACCGGTGGTGCCAACCGTGTGGTCCGCCGCAGCAGTCCGCCGGCCACCGCCGATGCTCCCAGCACCGAACCGGACACCGAACGCGGACGCACACTCATCGTGTCGGCCACACCTCCGCAGATCCTCACGGTGAGTTCCCAGTAGGTCACCATCGGCTCGGTGGCCACCGGCACTGTGCTGGTTGTGGTCGGGCTGGTTGTGGTCGGGGAGGTGGCCGTCGGGGGTGGATCCGGGTCAGCCGGCACGGTGGAGGTGCCCGCGCTGGGCGGCACCGCGGCGACGACGGTGGTGTTGGAGAACTCCGCCAGCGCGTCGAGGAACGACGGGGCCAGGAGTTCGGGCATGTTCGCGGCGACGTGCAGCAGGAAAACGATCTGGCGATCGCCCAGCACGTGGGTGCGACAGCGCGGGGCCGCCCCGTCGGCGTGCCCGCCTCCGGACCCCTCGGACCGGTCGCTCGCAGCCAGGATCGAGGTGATGATCTCGTCGCCGCTACCGGTGGCCCCGGCCCCACCGCCGATGGCGAGCGCCGGCGATGCCCAGAAACCCGAACAGGCAGTGGCTGCCAGCACCGTCACCGCCAGTCGTAGCAGTCTGTCCTGTCTCAAGGTCTGTCCTGTCTCAAGGTCTGTCCTGTCTCAAGGTCTGTCCTGTCTCAAGGTCTGTCCTGTCTCAAGGTCTGTCCTGTCTCAAGGTCTGTCCTGTCTCAAGGTCTGTCCTCCGTCGAGGTCGTGTCCGTTGCTCCACCGTCGCCGGATGGTTCGAGGCAGGGGTTGGGCGCATCGGGTTCCACCACGATCGTGCGGTCGTCCCACAGTTCCGAGACCATCAGTCGACCCGACCCGGAGCGGATGGCCCTGCCGCGGCCCGTGGTCACCGCACGGTCGTCGTCGAGGACATGTCGGTCCAGCAGATCCACGCCGACACCCGAGGAGAACCCGCAGTTGGTCCAGCTGATCGAGCCGTCGGCATGGGAGGTCACCGCCGATGCCGTGTTGACGAAACTGGTGTCTTCCTCGGGGGCAGGGACGACCATCATGTTGTCGTCCCGCGCCGCTGCGAGGATCCGTCCTCTCACCTCCCGGTCGAGTTGGGACCCTCCCACCACCACGTCCAGCCAGCGCAGCGACGCACGCTGGTGGTCATCACCGGCCGAGAGCGGATCCGCGTAGAGGCCGGTGACGGCATCGTCGAAACGTGCCAACAATGCGTCCAGCTCCTCCCGGAGCGACTCCGCTCGTCCGGGACCGGGTCCCGGGTCGACGGGCGCCGGTGGATCAGCAGCTGCGGGCGCAGAGTCGATCGAACTGCCGACCGAACTGTCGATCGGATCGGATGTGTCGGTGTCGCGGTCCCCGGAGCCGGCCTCGGATCCCAGGGGTCGAAGTGCCGGGGCCGTTCCCGAACGGTCTCCCGCACAGGCGGTGACCGTCCACAGCGCAACGGCCGCGATGCCCAGAAGTTGACGACTGCGAAGTTGACGACTGGTCTGCATCTCCGGTCCTCTCCCTGAACGAGATGATGCGAGAGTCAGTCTGGTTGGCCGAGAAGTCCCGCGCAACCCCTTCCTCGAGGAGTGAGGCGTGCCGCTACCAGCCCCTGAACTCCGGATCCCGGCGTTCCCGGAACGCCGAGATCCCCTCGTCGAAGTCGCTGCTGGCGGTGAGCCAGTCCTGCGCCGCGGCCTCGTCCTCGAACGCCGCGTGTCGGCCCGACTCCAGACTGCGGTTGATCAGTCCCTTGGTCAGCGCCAGGGCGCGCGTGGGGGCAGTGGCCAGACGAGCGGCCAGGGCGTCGACCTCGGCGGCCAGGGCGTCGGCGGGCACGACCCTGTTGGCGATCCCGAGCTCGGCACAACGAGGGGCCGACACGTCGTCAGCGAGGAACATCAGCTCCTTGGCCACGTGTGTTCCGACGATCCTCGGCAGGAGGTATGCACCCCCGGCATCGGGGATGATCCCTCGTCGGACGAACACCTCGACGAGTTTGGCGCTCTCGGCCATCACGACGAGATCACAGGCGAGCACCAGTTGGGCGCCGCCTCCGGCAGCGGTGCCGTTCACAGCCGCCACCACGGGCTTCTCGCAGTCGAGTATCGACGCGATCAGACGTTGCCACCCTCGACGTATCAAGCGGGCCGCGTCTCCCATGGCCCGTTGTGGCGCCCCGTCGGGTCGCGGAGGCCCGGGGGGTTGGGGTCCGCCGAGGTTGGCGCCGGTGCAGAAGTGGCGGTCGCCCTCGGCGGCGAGCACGACACATCGCACCGACAGGTCGGCGGATGCCCACTCCATCAGCTCGGTGATCCGGTCGCGCATCGGGCCGGTCAGCGAATTGCCACTACGTGCGGCATTGATCGTCACCGTGGCCACACCACCGTCGTTGTCGTAGGTGATGAGTTCCTCGGGGGTGGGGTCGTCGGTCATCTAGCTGCTCTCCTCGGGGTGATGGACGTCGGGAATGATCCGGCTGGCACGGTCGTAGGTGACGTAGTTCCACGCCCAGTTCACCAGCACATTGGCGCGGTTCCTGAATCCGATGAGCATCACCAGGTGGAGCAGGAGCCAGGCGAACCAGCCCACCACCCCCGACATCCGGATACCTCCCGGCAGTTGCGCCACGGCGTCGTGGCGCCCGATCGTGGCCATCGACCCCTTGTCGGTGTACTCGAAGGGCTGCACCGACTCACCGTGGATCCTGTGTCGGATCTTGTCGGCCACGTACTCCGCGGACTGCATGGCCACGGGTGCGACCTGGGGGAGAAGTGCGCCGCTGGAGTCGGTGGCGCCGGCCATGTCGCCCACGACATGGACCCGCGGATACCCGGGGACCGAGAGGTCCGGACCCACGACGATCCGAGCACCCTTGGTCAGCTCCACCCCCAGCGTCTCGGCGAGGGGATGGGCCCGCACACCTGCGGTCCAGACCATCGTGTGCGCAGCGATCTCCGAACCATCGCCCAGGCGGACCGTGGTGGCATCGACCGAGGAGACCGCGGTGTTCAGCATCACCTCGACCCCCCGGTTCTCGAGGGTGTCGCGCGCCTTGGCCGACAGATTGGGGTGGAAGCCGGGCAGGAGACGATCCCCGGCCTCCACCAGCACCACCCGCGCGCTGCGCAGGTCGAGCCCCGGGTAGTCGTGACGCAACACCATGGTGCTGAGTTCGATCAGCCCACCCGCCAGCTCCACGCCGGTCGGACCACCCCCGGCGACCACGACGGTCAGGGTGCCGTCGGTGAGATGGACCGGATCGGTGTCGGCGGTCTCGAACCGCATCAGGACGTGGGATCTGAGCGCCAGGGCGTCTCGCAGTGACTTGAGTCCGTAGGCGTGTTCCTCCACCCCCGGTATTCCGAAGGGGTTGGTCACGGCTCCGGCAGCGAGCACGAGGTCGTCGTAGTGCAGGGTGGAACCATCGCCCAGTCGCAGCGCAGCGCGCTCGATGTCGACGTCGGTGACGGTGCCGAGTCGCACGCGGACGTTGTCCTGGCCCGCGAACACGCCCCGAACCGGGAAGCAGATGTCATCACCGTCGAGTCCGGCAGTCGCCACCTGGTAGAGCAGTGGTTGGAAGGTGTGGTGGTTGCGTGAGTCGATGACGGTCACGTCGACCGGGAGGCCCGCCAGGCTCTTCGCTGCGGCCAGGCCTCCGAAACCCGCGCCCACCACCACGACGTGGTGCCGGTCGACGCGCCTGGGACCGGATGCTGCGCGTGTGCTCTCTCCCGAGTGGTTCACATCCAAACCGTACCGGCAGCCTCAGGCGCGTCGGGAGCTGGATTTTCGCAGATGATCCACCAGGGCTGCCGCAGCGCGCGCAGGTGCCGAGGCATCGGTGGTCAGGAACCAGGACGGTTCGGTGAGTTCCAGTTCGAGCAGTACCGGCTCGCCGTGGGGATCCTCGACCAGGTCGACCCGGGAGTACAGCGGTGCCGCTCCGAACCTGGCGGTGACCAGGTCCAGGATCTCGGCCCCCGCAGCCAGTTCGGCTTCGGTGGCCCGGTGCTCCGAGATCGACTCGAGGGCGAACAGGCCGTGCTCGGTCTCGCCTCCGGGTGCGAGCAGGGGTCCCTTGTTGAAGGCGTGGCTGTAGCGCCCCGCGAAGTAGACGAGTCCGGTCTCACCGCGTTGGTCCACCGACGGCAGGTACGGCTGGATCATGGCGGTTCGGTCGCCTCGGAGAATCTGCTGGGCGAGCACCACCGCCGCGTCCAGCTGAACTGAACCGAAGCGCCCCGTGTCCTTGGATCCCGCCGAGATCGATGGCTTGACCACCACCTCCCCCGACGGACCCAGGTTGCTCGTCAGGGCGTCCCGGATCTCCTCGGCACCGGTCTCGGCCCCGGAGAGGAAAGCCGTCCTGACCACGGCGATGCCGTCGCGCTCGAGGTCCTCGAGGTAGCGCTTGTCGGTGTTCCAGCGCAGCACGGCCGGAGGGTTGGCGAGTTCGCTGAGGAGCGCGACCGACTCCGCCCATTGGATGAACTCGTCGCGGCGCAGTGTGTAGTCCCACGTGGATCGCACGACGACCAGATCGGCGGCTGCCCAGTCGACGGTCCGATCGTGCCAGATGGCCGGGACCGGGTTCACCCCCAGCGCCCGCAGAGCGGGCAGGAGCAGCGGCGCGTCCTCGTCGACCTCCCAGCAGTCGGTGCCCGTGGCCAGGAGCACGAGCGGTGGTGGTGGGTCAGGACTGGCGTCGGGCTGCATCGCGCAGCACGCTAGCGAAGTGACCGAAGTGAACGACACCGAAGGATCCGAGCCATCCGGGGACACCCGACCCGTGGTGAGATCGCTGCACAGGGCCGTGTGTGTGCCGCTCGGTGAGGCGCCCGACGACAGGGCATTCATGCGCGTGTTCTATCCGGCTGCTCCGACCGGCTCGGACTCGGAACGCCTGACCGGCACGATCCCTCCCATGAGGTCCGACGCACCGATGCCGGTGGTGGTCTTCCTCGGCGGTGTGAACATCGGCAGCGACACCTACCGGTGGCTGGCCGTGGAGTTGGCCACCCGCGGCGTGCTCGCGGTGACCTTCGACCACGTCGGCGCGCTGACGCCCGGAACCTCGGGGCTCTCTCCCGGACTCGACCTGGGGGCACTGGTGCCGGACGCCTTCGGCACCCGACCGTCGGCCACCGTCGTGGGTCCCGTGCTGGAAGCGCTGCAGGAGATCGCAGCGGACGGACTGCTCGCGGGCCTGGTGGACTGCGACCGGGTGGCCCTGGGAGGTCACTCGGCGGGGGCGACCGTGGCCCTGCTCAATGCACGACCTGAGTGGTTCCCGGGCGTGCGCGCCGTGTTCTCCTATGCCGGCCACACCGTGCCCGTGGATGCTCTGGGGCATCCCCCCGACACAGTGTTGGCGGTCGGACCCGTGCCCGCACTGTTGGTCTCGGGCGAACTCGACGGGATCATCAGCGCCTCGGCGGACCGCTACGGCGTCGAACCCGGATCGGTGGGACACTCACCGGTGCACCGCACCTTCACCGACGGCGTGCATGCCCCAACCGCTGCCTACGAGGTGGTCCTCGCCGGCGCCAACCATCTGGCGATCTGCAATCCGGAGGATCCGACCACCGCACGTGGATTCCTCGAGAGCACGCCGATGGTGGATCCGCAGCTCAGCCGGTCGGCCTTCGTGGAGGTCCTCGCCGCGTTCCTCGCGCGCCACCTGGGCGCCGACCCCAGCGCCGACCCCGTGGCCGTCGCCGCCGGGCTCCCGGCGGTCGCGTCGGTGGACAGTCGGGGCTGAACCCGGGATCGATCCCCGACGGCGGCTGCGTTGCCCGCCCGCCGGACCAGCTTCTAGTGTTCCGTAACAGCGTTTCGGTCAGCGGAACAGCAGGTTCCGCGGGGCTGGAGCACCGACTCTTCGCGATCAGGGGGATGCATGGGACCACGAGCGGGGGTGACCCGAATCCCGTCACGGTTCGTCCCGTCATGGCTCGTCCGGTCATGGCTCGTCCCGGCCGTCTGGTTGTTGACGCTTTCCCTTCTGGCCGCCTGCAGTGGTTCGACCACCGCCGGTGGCACCGGCACCGGTCCCGACGACCACAGTGACGGTCCCGGGGTCACCGGGGACACCGTGAAGATCGGGTTCGTGCTGCTCGATTCCACGCGGCTCGCCAGCGCCCTCAAACTCGATCTGCCCGATCAGGGCGACCAGCAGGCCCAGATCGATGTGATGGTCGACTGGGTCAACGAGAACGGGGGGATCGCCGGCCGACAGGTGGAGGCGGTGACACGCGACTTCGATGCCCTGCTCGATTCCGCAGAGGCGGAGGAGACCCTGTGCAACGAGTTCACCCAGGATGACGAGGTGTTCGCCGTCGTGCTCTGGGGGATGTTCCAGGAGAACCTGCGACCGTGTTTCGCCCAGCGGGACACCATGATGGTCGAGGGCACGCTCTATCCCCTTCCGGAAGCGACGATGGGTGAGTTGGCGCCCTTCTACCTCGCACCGAACTTCCCCACCTACGACCAGGTGATCGCGGGGCTCGACGGGGTGTTCGCCGAGACCGGCTACCTCGATGGAGGAACCGTCGGGGTCCTGGGTGTGGACACCGCGGCCAACCGCAGGATCTACGAGGACCAACTCGCCCCGGTCCTGGAGGCTGCCGGCTCCGAGGCGGTAGAGGTCCGCTGGATCGACCTCACCGACTCGGCCAACACCCGTGCTGGATACGAGCAGGCCGTGATCGCCTACAAGGCGGCGGGAGTCGATCGACTCGTCACCCTGGGTGGTTCGAGGCTCCTGTCGTTCTTCCTCGACTACGCCACCAAGCAGCACTTCCTGCCACAGCTGGCGTTGAGCTCCTACGACAACATCGATTTCAACGTCGTTTCGTATCCCGAGGCGATGGGCGAGGCCGTGGGGCTGTCGATCGCTCCGTCGTGGGACTTCACCGAGGAGTTGATCCCCTCCCCGATGAACGACGAGGAAGCCGAGTGCAGGGATGTGCTGGCGGCCGGGGGGATCGACGTGGGCGGTCGCCAGGAGGCACGCACAGCGATGTACAACTGCGATGCCCTGCGGCTCCTGCGCGACGCCGCGGAGTCGGCGGGCATCGGAGCGGGCGATCCCCTCAACGCCGTCGCTCTGCACGGCGCGGTCGTCGGGCTCGGCGATGAATGGGCAGCGGCGGAGAACTACGCCACCGCCCTGTCGAAGGTGGCATCAGGAGGCGCGGGCTACCAGGTGTTCACCATGGACACCAGCGGAGCGGGTACGACACTGGTCGGTGACCCGGCGGAGTTCGGATGAGCCACGCGTCGGTGTTCCCACCTGTGCTGTCGTGCCGTTCGGTCACCTCGGGCTACGGCGACGTGCAGGTGCTGTTCGGGGTGGACCTCCGCATAGAACGCGCCGAAGTCGTCGCCCTCATGGGAGCCAACGGAGCGGGCAAGACAACCCTGCTGCGTGTGATCTCGGGGCTGGAGCCCCTCTGGTCGGGTGAGCTCCTCCTGAACGACCTGCCCCTGGACGCGGTCGCACCGCACCGGCGGGTGGAAGCCGGAATCTGCCAGATCGTCGGCGGGTCCTCGGTGGCGGCGGGACTGACGGTCAACGAGCACCTCCGCCTGTGGGCCAGCACGGTCGAGGGCGGTCAGAAGGTGCTCGAAACCCGTCTCGCCGAGGTCCACGAGGTCTTTCCCCGCCTCGCCGAACGACGCCACCAGGATGCGGCCACGCTCTCCGGCGGGGAGAAGCAGATGCTCGCACTGTCCAAGGCGCTCATCGTGCACCCGGACCTGCTCGTGATCGACGAGTTCTCGTTGGGTCTGGCGCCGAAGGTGGTGGGCGATCTGCTGCCGGTGATCCGCCGGATAAACGAACGGGGCTCGGCGGTGTTGCTCGTCGAGCAGTCGGCGAACGTGGCGCTCGGCATCGCGGACCGTGCGTACTGCATGGAGAAGGGGTCGATCATCTACCGGGGCGATGCGCGATCGCTCGCGTCCGATCCCGAACTGCTGGCCTCGGTCTACCTGCAGGGAGTGGCTCCCGGTGCCGGGGAGGTCGGTCCGTGATCCCGGCAGTCGCCCTCGCCTATGAGGTGTCTCCCGCAATCCTGACCAGGGGTGTGCTGAGCGGGCTCGGGTACGCCTTGTTGGCAGTGGGTCTGGTGCTCGCCTACCGCTCGAGCCGGTTCATCAACTTCGCCCACTCCGCGATCGGGGTCTTCGCCGCGATCGTGATGGGTTGGCTGGTGCAGAGCCTCGGCGTTCCCTACTGGGTGGGGTTCCCCATCGGGTTGATGGTGGCCGCCGCGATAGGGATCACCACCGAGTTCGTGGTCGTGCGGAGACTCTCGGGGTCCCCCCGGGTGCTGGCGATGATCGCCACCCTCGGCCTCTCGCAGGTCTTGTTGTTGCTGGCGACCCTGATCGCCAGCGAGACCGGTCTGTCGAATGCCTTTCCCTCGCCGCCGTGGTTCCCCACGATCGAGATCGGGGCCCTGCGCGTGGTTCCGGCCCTCAGCGCACTGGCGATCCTCTCGCCGGTGATACTCCTGGCCATCGGAGGGTTCCTTCGCTACAGCTCGGCCGGGATCGGCATCCGGGCTGCGGCGGTGAACCCCGACGCCGCCACCCTCGCCGGGGTGAGTCCCGAGCACATGGCGCGGATCGCCTGGGGCCTGGCCGGAGCGGTAGCGGCCTTCTCCGCGATCTTCTTCCTCGGAGAGGGCAATGTGCTCACCCCCGAGACCCTCGGACCGTCGCTGCTGGTGCGAGGACTGGCGGCGGCCTCCATCGCCAGGTTCCGCAGCATCCCCATCGCCGTCGGTTGCGGGCTCGGCATCGGTGTGGTCGAGGCGGTGCTGGCCACCGGATCGGCCAATTCGGGTTTGATCGAACTGGTGATGCTGGTGGCGATACTCGCGGGCCTGGCCACAGAGCGAACCAGCACCCGGGAAGGGACCCGCCAGCACTGGGAGCAGGTGGCAACCGACTCGCGGCCGCCCCTCGCCTACCGGTCACACCCCGTGTTCCGGTGGTCACCTCCCGTGCTGGCACTCGTTCTGCTGCTGGTGGCGCTGGTGTGCTCGACCCTCCTGGCCCCCTCGGATGCGGGCGTGGTCAACCGCGTGGTCGCGTTCGCCATGGTGGGTGCATCGGTCGCGCTCATCACCGGTCTCGGAGGCCAGCTCACCCTCGGTCAGTTCGGAATCGCGGGGGTGGGCGCAGCGGTGTCGGTCGTCGTGGTCGACCACCTGGGGGAGTGGAACTGGAGTCCCGTGGCCGCCATGGTCGCGGGTGGGATCGTCGCCGCGCTCCTCGGCATACCGGCTCTGCGGGTCCGCGGCCTCCAACTCGGGGTGGTGACCCTCGCGTTCGCGTTGGTGGCATCCAACTGGCTGCTCGATCAGCCGTGGTTGCTCGGCCCGGACGGAATGGTGCCGGGACGGCCGTTGCACTCACCGGAGATCGGGGAGTTCGTGCAGGTGTCGCTCGTGTGCCTGGCGATCGTCCTGCTGGCCCTGAGGAACCTGCGGGTGGGCGCGTTCGGCCGCAAACTGGTCGCGGTGCGTGACAACGAGCAGGCGGCCAGGGCGATGTCGGTATCCGCGATGCGCGTGACGGTGCAGGCGAACGTGATCGCCGGAGCCGTGGCCGGGTTGGGCGGCGCGCTGTTGGCCCACGGCCTGTCGACCGTCAGGGCTTCGGACTTCTCGGTCGCTGCATCGATCGATGCGGTGGCCGTGGCGGTCATCGGCGGACTCGGGTCGCTCCTCGGGTCGCTCCTGGGGTCGATCTACCTCATCGGTATTCCCGGGCTGGTCGACCTGCCCCTGTGGGGGCTCGCGCTGTTGAACCTCGGATGGCTGGTCGGAATCCTCCTCGTGCCCGGAGGGATCGCCCATTTCGGTGTCGCCCTACGGACCCGTGTGCAGGACCTGCTCGCGAGGGCGGTGGGTCTCAAGGCGGATTCCCACGGGGTGGTGCCGACGCCCGACCCGCTCGACGAGGTGCCCGACAACGCCCCGATCCTCACCGCCACGCCTGCTCCCACGGATCCAGGTGTGGCGCCGGGTCCGGTGTCCGTCGGAGACGCTCCGTTGCTGGCGGCCAGCGGACTGGTGAAGCGGTACGGGTCGGTGGCTGCGGTCGACGGGGTGGACCTGTCGGTCGCAAGGGGCGAGGTTGTCGGCCTCATCGGCCCCAACGGTGCCGGCAAGACCACCTTGTTCGAGCTCCTGTCCGGCTTCGTGCGGCCCGACGGTGGGACGGTGCTCCTCGACGGTGTCGACATCACGGCGCTGACCCCCGACGCCCGCAGTCGCGCCGGAATGGCCCGTTCCTTCCAGTCGGCGATGCTCTTCCCGACGCTGAGTCTCCTCGACACCGTGATGGTGGCCCGGGAACGCAAGGAGCCCTCGTCCATCCTCGAGTCGGTCACGGGGTCGCACCGGCGCGACGCGAGCCGTGGCGAGGCGGCCATGGAGCTCATCGACACGTTCGGGCTGGGTGAGTTCGCCGAGACCCCCGTCGGGGCGCTGCCCACCGGCACCCGTCGGCTGGCGGAGCTGGTGTGCACCGTTGCGCTCGAACCCGAGTTGGTGTTGCTCGATGAGCCCTCGGCGGGGATTGCCGCCTCGGAGTCGCGCGAGCTGGCCGAGGTACTGGCGGGACTGCGCTCGCGCTATTCGATGACGATGGTGATCATCGAGCACGACCTGGCGATGCTCTCCTCGGTGTGCGATCGGATGGTCGCCCTGGAGCTCGGCCGGGTGGTTGCCTCGGGCACACCCGAGCAGGTCCAGCGCGACCCCGCGGTGATCGAGTCCTACATGGGCACCAGCGCCCTTGCCATCAATCGCTGACCAACAGGCGCACTCGCTGGTCAGCAGGCGCACTCGCTGGTCAACAGAGGGTGGCGCTCAGGGCGCGTGGCGCCACGGCCACGGCTCCCGGTGCGCTGAACTCGGCAGCAGAGGTGAGGTCATCCCAGCGCGATTCCATCCCCGCCCTGCTGACGAAGCGGGCGGATGCGATCACAAGGGTGTCCGCGTCGTCACGGGCCGCGTCGTCACGGGCCGAGGCCTCGATCGCTGCGCAGTCGTAGGCGGGCAGCACTTCCCGTCCGGCTTCGTAGGTTGCCCAGTCACCCAGCAGATCGGTGCTGTAGAGGTCGGCCCCCGATGACGTCGCAGCACGGTGCGTGATCAGGCCCACGTCGCTCTGCAGCGTCCTGGCCGGGCTGCCGACGCTGAACAGCAGCAGCTGTGCAGCAGCCAGCGAGAGCGCCACCCAGATGGCGCGGGAGAGATGCAGCACGATTCGCTCACCGACCACCGCTGCTCCGAGGGCGACCAGGGGCAGCAGGGCGGCGTTCCAGTACCTGTGGATCGTCGCTCCCTGCCTGAACAGCACCGCGTAGCTCAGCGCCACACCGACCAGCACGATCGCCACGGTGCGCCGGCGGGGGTCCGACAGGATCGCCATCGAGGTCCCCACGACCAACACGGCTGTCCCCAGGAGACCGAACAGCGACACGGTGTGGCCCAACTGCGCGTTCGCGAACGTGATCCAGCCCACACCCTGGCCCGATCTGGTGGCGGCTGCGTCGAACAGGTCGGTGAGACCACCGCTGACCCACACGACCCAACCGAGGAAGCCGACCGTTCCGACGATGGCGCCCAGAAGGACCGAGCGATCTGCGGGGTCCGTTCGCCGGTTCGTGTGCCGCGCAGTGGCCGCGCCTGCGAGACCCAGGCCGAATGCCAGCAGGATCCCCTGGTGTGCAGCCAGGCACCCCAGGGCCGAGAGCACGCCGCACGCCCACAAGAGGGGACCCGAAGGTGCATCCCGGCCGCGGGCCGCGGTCCACGCCCAGAGAAGTGCGAACGCCAGTGGCATCCACACCATCTCCATGTTGAGCATCACCGAGTAGTGCACGACCAGTGTGGTGCCGGCGGCCACGAGCAGTCCCAGCGACCGCGGGCCGGGCGAGAATCCGCTCGCCCCCAACCAACCCCAGCAGCACCAGACCGCTGCCAGTGTGGAGAGCAGGGCAATGCCCCGGTAGGCCCAACGATGGTCACCGACCGTGGTGGCCACGGCCGACGCCTGCAGCTGGACCAGGGGAGGATGATGAGCGTAGGTGTGCTCGCCCCGTCGACCGCCGAACCTGGCCTCGATCCAGCCGTCCTCGCGCACCGACCGTGCTCCGGTGGCCCACACCGCTGCGTTGAAGCCTTCGAAGGCAGGACTGAACTCCGTGTCCAACCGCCCCGCAGCCGCGGCCCCCACGACGAGTGACACGGCGATCGGAACCAGCAGCCATGCGGTGGCCGCTCGAACCCGGCGCGCTGCCGCTGGCGGAGTGCCCGGTGCCGGGGATCGCGGCGTTCGGCTCGTTGGTGCATCCGTACGCCGTCGGCCGCTACGGACCTCGTGCGCCACGTTGACCGATGGCTCACCCACGTTTCGAGCCTACGGACGCTCCCAGCAGGTTCCACCCGAGACCATGCGGGTGCAGGAACCGCAGCTCTGGTGGACCCAGTGCTCCCGGACCCAGTGCTCGCCGGGATCAGTGCTCGCCGGGATCAGTGCTCGCGCAGCAGGGAGCCGAAGCCCTGGACCTTGTCCTCGATGCCGTTGTCGCGCAGCGCCATCCACCAGGTCGCCGCATTGATCGCTATCACCGGCTTGTCGAGCCAGCGTTCGGCCTCATCGGCGATCTGCGACATGCACAGGTTGGTGCCGCACTGGACTATCGCATCCACGTCCGGCTGGTTCACCTCGTTGATCGCATCCATCAGCTGTCGCTCGGTCACCTCGGCGATGGCGATGGCATGCGGACAGCGCAGCCCCTTGATGGCCGCCACCTCGAATCCCAGGTCGCTGAAGAACCTGACCACGTTCTCGTCGCCGATGGGTTGGTAGGGCGTGATCACCCCGATCCGACGCGCACCGAACAGGTTCAGGGCGCGCTCACAGCCCTCTGCGCCGGTGGCCACGTCCAGTCCGCCGGAGCGTTCACGGATCTGGGCGATGAACTGGCGGTTGCCCTCGAGACCGTCCCAGAAGGTCTCGGCAGACATGCCCATCACCATGTAGTCCGGCTGTGCGGTCATCACGCGATCCACCGCGGAGCCGATCTCGCCGCGGATCTGCTCCAGCAGTCGCAACATTCCGTCGTCGTCGGCGAAGTGCATGTCCCGGATGTGGATGCGCGACATGTGTGGGGTGACCCCGGGCACCGACATCGCGTGGAACTCGGGCTCCACCACGGTGTTGGTGGAGGGGACGATCACCCCGAACTTGGCACGCCAGCCGAGCCGGTCCGGCCTGCGGGGCACGGGGACCTGCCCGGTGGGCCCGGACCGGTTCACGAGGCCTCCCCGGCCGCGTCGGCTGCCCGGGTCTCGCCGGAGGTCTCCACCCCCACCACGCGGGTCCCGCAGAAGAACTCGATGGTCTCGGTGGTGCCCTCGTCCATCAGGCCCGAGATGCCCCAGGCGGGCCGAGGGGCCATCAGGTGCAGGCTCATCGGAGAGGTGCCGTTCACCTTCACCCCGCCGGCATGGAGGCGTCGGCCGAGGTCCATCGCCGCGTCCTCGTCCGTGCCGATCACGTAGGCCTCCAGGCCGTAGGCATTGTCGTTCGCGATCTCGAGCGCCTCGTCGGTGTCGGAGTAGCCGTGAACGGTCGCCGCCGGACCGAACACCTCCTCGCGGGTGTGTGCGGGATCCACACCGCTGATCAGCGTGGGCGACATCCAGTTCCCGCCCGCGAGCGCTCCACCCGGCAGCGGCGTGGGGGCCAGGACCGTCCCGCCGAGCGAGCGGAGTTCGCCAACCCGGTCGGCCAGCATCGCCAGATGTGACGAGTGGACGATCGGACCCATGGCCGATGTCGGCTCGAGCGAGTCGCCCAGACGGATCGCTTCCAGGCGGGCGACGATCGCTTCGGTGATCTCCTCCCGACGGTCCTCGGGAACCAGCAGGCGGCCCAGGGCACGACACCACTGACCGTTGAGGGTCGTGAGCAACGCCACGGCGCCGTCGGCCACCGCTGCGGTGTCCGCGTCGGGCATCGCCACCAGCGGTCCGTGTCCGCCGAGTTCCAGCTGAGCCGGTTTGAGGCCCTCTGCACACGCATGGGCGATGGCGCGTCCTGCGACGATCCCACCGGTGAAACTCACCGCTCGCACACGGTCGTCGGTCACGAGCCGACCACCCACCTCCGGGCCACCGTGAACCACCTGGACCACACCCGGGGGAAGGCCGGCCTGTTCGGCTCCACGACCCAGCAGGGCGGTCCCGTGTGGCACACGCTCGGGGGGTTTGATCAGCACCGTGCACCCCGCAGCCAGTGCGGATGCTGCCTTGTGGGCCGCCATCGGGGCCGGAGCATTCCAGGGGACGAGAAGAGCTGCGGGGCCCCAGCCGATCCGGTGCACCTCCACATCGCGTCCGGTCGGTCCCTCGAGACGGGTCTCGGTGATCCCGCTCCTCAACTGTTCAGCCGCCAGCCGGAATGCCGCGTGGAAGATGAACGACAGCATCGAGGTCGTGCCGATCGTGGCGCCGCTGCCGAGCGATTCCAGTCGGGCGCACTCCGGAGCCAGCGGCGCCAAGGCGTCTGCGTAGGCCTCGAGGGCAGCGGCCCTTTCCTCGGCCGAGGTCGAGGACCATTGCGGGTAGGCCTCCTCGGAGGCCGTGATCGCACGCTCCACGCCGTCGGGGTCGGTCGCGCGCTGGCGCTGCAGGACCTCACCGGTGTTGGGATCCTCGATCGAATCGGCTCGCTCGAGTGTCGGTTCACGCCATTGCCCGGCGATCAGGTCGAGCTGATCAGGAAGGGATCGGTCGGTCACTGTTGCCCCTTGTCGGTCTTGGAACTGTCTGTCGCGGAACTGTCTGTCGCGGAACTGTCTGTCGCGGAACTGTCTGTCGCGGAACTGTCTGTCGCGGAACTGTCTGTCGTGGAACCGGCTGTGGTCGAGCTGTCGTACCCCGCGCCGTCGGCCACGAAGTGTGTCGTGACGTCTCGGTCCTCGTGCACCGGTGATCCGGGACCCCTCGGATCGAGGTGGTGGCGCTCCGAGGTGTCGCCGCTCAACCGTGTGCCGGTCACCATCATCGTTCGTACGAGAGGACCGTTGCGGTAGAGCACGGTGGTGCGCCAGCGGCTTTCACCTTCGATGCGGATGTGATCGGGTTCGCTGTAGCGGTTGAGACCGGGTTCGTTCCACGACTCGGGTACGAACCAGATCACCCCCGGGCCACCGGACACCCCCACGTGCTGTGGGGCCTCGGGGCCGAGGCGCCGGAACCGCAGCACGCCGTCGACGAGATCGGACTCGAAGGTGCGGACCTTCGGCTCCCTTCCCGCGAAGGTCACGTTGGTCTGGGTGACCGTCGACCCGTCGAAGTCGAAGTAGACGAGGTTGTCGTAGGGGAACGGGCCCGGGACCCCGCCGTGTTCGTCGTGGGCGATCGGCGTGCCCTCGGGGTCGAAGGCCTCGAGGTGGTCGTGCCACACCCCGGTCATCGAGGCGAGGTCGCGACCCAGCTGATCACCCATTGGGGGTGGGTGCGGCGCCGAACTGGGTGGACTCGGTGCCGGTCACCATGGCGGCTGCCGCGTCCAGTCGACCGCGTTCGGCGGGGAACGCCTGGACGAGTCCCATCGTGAGGTCGCGGTACATTCGGCTCACGGTGCCCGAGAAGGTCGTGTTCGAGGTGCCGCAGGCCTTGAGCGCACACTTGGCCACGGCGAAGCCCTCCTCCGCGACCATCCCCTTGGCTATGCGCCAGTTGGCGACCACCTCGGGTTTGGGGAGCTTGGGGGGATCAGAGGTCTCGAGGTCGAGCTGGCCCAACAACCACTGCCGGGCGGTGCGCAGGTGCATTGCCAGTTCACCGATCAGCTGTTGCTGGAACGGTGCGGTGCCGATCGGCTTGCCCGAATCCGCGAAGGTGCTGGTGCGCAGGTGGTTCATCGTGAAGTCGTGCGCAGCCTGTGCCGCACCGAGGTAGCAGGCGGTGCCGGCCACCTGTGAGCCCACGAAGCTTCCCCGGCTCATCTGCATCATCTTCACGAAGGCGCCCGGGATCGCGAGCGAGTCGTCGTCGGGCACGAACACGTTCTCGAGCGTGATGCCGTGGGTGGCGGTGGCCCGCATGCCGATCGCATCCCATCGTGCGCGCTCCCCGACCCCCTCGCTGCGTCGGTCGACCATGAACACCGCCAGGTGTTCTGCGGTGTCGCCTCCGGGGAGTTTCGCGGTCACGAGGTAGTCATCGGCCACGCCGGTGGCACAACCGAACGACTTGACGCCGTCGATCAACCAACCAGGCTCGCCAGCGGGACCCGAGCCCCGACGCGCCTCGGTACTGATGGCGATCGCAGCGGTGGACGACTTCGCCGACTCCGACGCGAAGTTGGCCATCCAGCGGCCCTCACCCATGCGGGTGAGGAGCTTCTGCGCGAACGCTCGCACCTCTGGTTCCTCGTGTGAATCGAACAGGCCCGCGTCGGCCGCTTCGAGCGGGAGCAACCCGCGCGATGCCGAACTGTTGTGGAAGAAGAACGCCAGCGCGGTCGATGGGCACACGGTGCCCATCGCGAAGCACGCTCCGACGAGGTCCCGCAGTCCGCCACCCAGGCCGCCGAACTCCTCGGGCACCACGAGTCCGAGCAGTCCTGCTTCGCCGAGCGTCGCCACGTGCTGGCGTGGGAACTCGCCGTCGCGGTCAGCCTCGACGGCCGCGTCGGCGAGGGCCGGCAGGACCGACTCGATCCGTTCGGCACGCTCGCGTTCTGCTGGCGTCAGGTCATCCAGCAGCGCCTCGACGGTCAGTCCCATGCCCACCTGTTCTCCAGTCACGATCGGATCGGTCTCACTCAGGCGAGTGGCCGTTCCGGCCAGCGGAACGCGGTTCCGAAACTAGGACCTCGGGTCCGGCCGGTCAACTGTCAGGCTTCCGGCGGTGGTCCCTGTGATCCCTCCATGCCCTCGAAGATGTCGAGCCCCGCGAAGCGGCCCTGCGGGTCGGCCACTTCCTGCACCGGGTCGTCCACGTCGTCGTATTCCGTCCTGAGAGCCTTCGACATGGTGGCGTGCATCTCGTAGGTCATGACTATGTAGGTGAGTTCGAGGATCTCCTCGTCATCGAGATGGGACCTCAGCGCGTCGAAGATCCCATCCGCGACCCGACCGCCCATCACCACCAGGGCATCGGTGTATGCCAGGACGGCCCGCTGTTGGGCGTCGAAGCAGTCGGCCACCTGCCAGTGGGGGATGGCAGAGACCTGTTCGTCGGTCAGTCCGACGTCCCTCGAGGCCTTGGAGTGCTGGGAGAACACGAATCTCGACCCACGTGCCCAACCAGTACGGGTCTGGCCGAGCTCCCTGAGTTTGGGGTCGAGCTTCCGCTTGGGGTCGCGGTAGTACTGGAACCCGCCGCAGCAGTGATCGAAACAGTCGGGTGAGTTGGCGAACACGGGCCACCAGTCGCCCGGGGTCCCCGAGGGTGTACCGGGTTCCTCTATCGGATCACGGTCGCCGAAGAGGGCTCCGAACATCACCTCCCCGAAGGGGTGCAGCTCGTCGCGTGGGACCATTCTCAAACGGGGCATGGGTTGTTCTCCTGTGGCGGTGCCGTGGTTGTGGTTCGGGCGGCGGTCTCGAGGACCGGTGGGATCACGCCGTGATCGGGTGATCCCGGCCGGCTGCAACGTTCGCAGAACCGCCGGGGCTTCGCATGGAATCCCCAGCAACGGTCGGGTCCGGCCGTCGGGGGCGCACCGAACGCGGCACACCGGCCCGTAGGGTGGACGGGATGTGGAGCTGCTCGAACAACGGCAACCCTTCGGCGCGGCGTCCGTAGATGGACGCCGACATGAAATCACGCACCCGGAGTCGCCGCTACGCGGCCGTGGCGTTCTCGCTGCTGGCGATAGCGATCTCGGCGGTGGCGATCTTCGTCAGTCCCATCCAGGGTGGTGGGGACCGCTCCAGCGACGTTGCCAGCATCCAGTCCTACACGGTGGACATGACCCTCAGCAGGGACGGGCGTCTGAAGGCGACCGAGACCATCGTGGTCCAGTATCCGGTGAGCCGCCGCGGGATCTTCCGGATCTTCGACGAAGCGGATCCGCGACGCGACATCGACCACCCGGTCGAAGACCTGCGCGTCACCAGGGACGGCGCGCCCGAGAACTACGAATGGATCGATTCCGCAGTGGGAACCGCGACCGCTCGTATCGGCCGCGAGAACGTACCGCTGCCTCCGGGCACCTACACCTACGTGCTCGAGTGGAACACCACCGATGTGCTCGAGCCCAGCGTGATCGACGGCGTGGAGGATCCCGCGACGACGCTGTGGTGGTGGGACATCATCGGTTCGGGCTGGCAGATGCCCATCGGCGCGGTGGATGCGACCGTCAGGCTTCCAGCACCGGCCACATCGGTCGAGTGCGTTATCGGCGAGAGCACGCCATGTGATCCGACCGTCGAGGGTGATGTGGTGCGGCTCAACACCGGCTCTCTCAGCCCCTTCGAGGCGGTGACCGTCCGGGTCGGAATGCCCTCTGCGGAAGTGCCCCCCAACGAGGTAGCCGGTGACAACCTGTTCCTGGCCCTGTTGGCCGGGCTGGTGGGAGCCGCGGTCGGTCTGCTCGGTATCCGGGCCACCCATGAGAGGCGCCCGGGATTCCCGGTGCTCTACGAACCCCCCGTCGGTATCCAGCCGGCGGTTGGCGTGCGCGTGCTCGACGAGAAGAAGTCCGAGGACGAACTGCAGGCCACCTTGTTCGACCTGGGCGAGAGGGGTGTGATCCAGATCGCACCCAAGGGTGACAACTGGACCGTCGAAGTGGTCGGAGATCCGCTCGCAGCAGGACTCGAGGCGTGGGAGCTGTCGATGCTGTCGCGTCTCGGGCTCAGTGCG
>JAMLGK010000025.1 GCA_023957995.1 Microthrixaceae bacterium
CATGCACCTGTTCGACCCCGACCGACCCTGGGTGCGGGACTGAGACCACCGTCGGCGTCCGCCGGCAGGTTCCCATGCAGAAGTGTGCCGCTCCCGGCGGTGAGATGGGAACATGGCGCACCATGAAGGTTCTCGTCACCGGCGCCACCGGACTGGTCGGCGCCCACACCACTGCTGCACTGCGGGAGGCCGGCCACGAGGTCGTCGCGTTCGTACGTGACCCGGCGCGCCTCGAACGGGCGATGGAGTCCCTCGGCACCCCGGTGCCCGACCATGTCGTCGGCGACATGACCAACCGCGCCGATGTCGAGCGCGCACTCGACGGGGTAGAAGCCGTGGTGCACTGCGCTGCGATCGTCTCGCTCGATCACCGCCGTGCAACCGAGACCATGGAGGGCAACCTCGCCGGGCTCACCAACGTGCTCGAGGCAGCGACCGAACGAGCCCTGGACCCGATCATCCACACCTCGAGCACGAGTGCACTGTTCACCCCGGAAGCAGGGGTGCTCACCTCTGATCACCCCGTATCGAACTCGACCGACGCCTACGGCGCCTCCAAAGCGGCCTGTGAAGTCCTCGCCCGCGACTACCAGGAACGGGGTGCCCCGGTCACGATCACCTATCCCAGCGGGATCCTCGGCCCACCCGCTGGTGAGGCGTTCGGCGAGACGGCCGAGGGCGTGTCCGTGGCGGTCGCCGCAGGAGTGATGCCGCTTCGACGAGGCGCCCTGTCCTGGATCGACGTGCGAGACCTGGCCGCCGCGAACGCGGCACTTGTCGAGTCGGGTCGGGGCCCTCGGCGTGTCATGTGCGGGGGTCACCTGGTCACGATGGAGCGGTTGGCCGAGATGCTGCAGTCGCTCACCGGTCGCCGGATCCGGATCGCGCCGGTGTCTCCGCCGGTGTTGCGCGGGATCGGCAGCGGGCTGGACACGCTGCGCGCGGTCCTGCCGCTCAACACCCCGTTCTCCCGCGAGGCGATGGACCTGCTGACGTTCTGGGCCGGTGCCACCAGCGAGGATCTCGACGAACTCGGAATCGAGCTGCGCCCCGCTCAGGACACCCTGCGCGACTCGATGCTCTCGTGGCACCGCGCCGGAATGCTCAACGACCGCCAGATGGGCACTCTCGCCTCCAGCACTGCCAGATCCGAGGGCTCGGCCAGCGGGGGCGTGGGCACACCACCGAAGGGGATAAGGGTGCCGGCACGGGTGTTGGCGTCGGAATCGTTCCGCAAGGCCGCCCCCAAGGTGGTGCCAGCGTTCCACCGTGCAGTACTGAAGCTGAGCGGTGGCCGCACGCTGCTGTCCACTGGCGCCAACCCGATGCTGATGCTCACCGCCACAGGCGCCAAGAGCGGCGAGCCCCGCCAGACGCCCCTGGCCGCAGTGCCACTGGATGACGGTTCGTTCATCGTGGTTGGCAGCAACTTCGCCAGCGACAAGCACCCCGCGTGGACCGCCAACCTGTTGGCGCACCCCGAGGCGACGGTGAACTTCCGCGGTCGCGAGACCCCGGTGCGAGCCCGCCTGATGGATGACGAAGAGGTCGATGCGCTCTGGGACGAACTCGTTGCCTGGTATCCGAACTGGAGCGAGTACACCGGCATCACCGAGCGGAAGTTCCGGGTGTTCTCCCTCGAACCCAAGTGAACAACCCGGGCCACCCACGCCGTGGCGCCGGAGAGTCTCAGTCCTCTCCCATGCCTGCCAGCGCCAGGATCTCTGAACGTCCGATCTGGGCGAGCAGCGAGGTCGTGTCGAGGTAGATGCGCTCGTTGGTGATCCTGTCCCCCTCGAAGAAGAACAACGCCACGACCGGCACCCGGAACGACTTCCCTGTCGGTTCCATGCCGTAGAACTCACCGAGGTTGGTCCCGAGCAGGTCGAACTCGGCGACCACGACGTCGTCGGCGAAGTGGTGGCGCACGTTCTCGTGTCGTTGGTCGGGGAAGGCGATGCGCTGGTTGCGGTGGTACTCGAGCACCTCGTCGTCGCCGTCGTAGACCTGACCGGTGGCCATGATCTCGTAGCGGGGATGGCCGTTGAAGGTGGCGAGGCAGGCGTCCCAGTCGTGGTCGATCTCGGAGCGGAAGTGCTCCTCGAGCACCTCCAGACGTCGCGACCGGAGTTCGTTGTCGACCATCGCTGTGTCCCCCGTTGGTTCTCGCCGGCCCGTCCTTCGGTGGCGCCGACCGCGGTGCGATGTCCTCCGCACCGCCCCGAACGGTAGCTGGCGGCGCCGCCGGGGAGCCGCGGGTCCGCCGACCAACGGGCAGACTGGCGGCCATGAGCGACGGCGGCGGAGACGGGGTGAAGTCATCGCTCAGGCACCGTCGAACACCCGCGTGGTGGACCGACGCGAAGCTCGGGATCTTCGTGCACTGGACACCGGCATCGGTGCCGGCGTTCGCACCGGTGGAGCCGGGCATCGGAACGTTGCTGCAGTCCGATGATCCAGAGGCCCTCGCGCAAACGCCCTACACCGAGTGGTACGAGAACTCGCTGCGGTTCCCCGACAGTCCCGTGTCGGCCCACCACCGCAAGGTCTACGGCGACCGCCCCTATGCGAAGTTCGCGCAGGACTGGGAAGCCGGCCTCGAGAGCTGGGATCCCGAGTCCTGGGCTGCTCGCTTCGCCGCCACCGGAGCCCGCTACGTGGTGTTCGTAGCCAAGCACGCGGACGGCTACTGCCTGTGGCCCACCGGTGTGGCCAACCCCAACCGAGCAGGGTGGAACTGCGAGCGCGACGTGGTCGGCGAGATGGCCGACGCGGTGAGGGGTGCCGGAATGCGGTTCGGCATCTACTACTGCGGCGGCTTCGACTGGACCTTCGACCGAACACCGATCGGGTCGATGTCGGGAGTCCTCGGCGCGATCCCACGCGGCGACTACCCCGCCTATGCCGAGGCGCAGGTTCGTGAGCTCATCGCCCGCTACCGACCGAGCGTGCTCTGGAACGACGTCGCCTGGCCGGCGAAGGCACCACAGCTGCGACAACTCCTGGCGCACTACTACCGCACCGTTCCCGATGGGGTGATCAACGATCGTTGGCTCCCGTGGAGCGCGGCGCTCTCGGTGGCCCGGACGGGACCCGCACGCCGTGTGGTCGACGCGGTTTCCCGCCGCCAGGCCCGCCGCGACGGAGGGCTGATCCCCCCGGAACCGCCGCACTACGACCACCGGACCCCCGAGTACGTCGCATTCCCCGAGATCGAACACCGGCCCTGGGAACTGGTGCGGGGCATGGACCGGAGCTTCGCCTACAACGCCGAGTCCCGACCGCAGGACTTCCTGGGCCACGAAGAGCTGCTGTGGCTCCTCACCGACGTGGTCTCGAAGGGTGGGAACCTGCTGTTGAACGCGGGACCGCGCGGCGTCGACGCCCAGATCCCCGACGAACAACTCGACCGGCTCGACTGGCTGGGATCCTTCGTCGGTCACGCCGGAGCTGCGATCCACGGAACCCGGCCCTGGGTGACCGCGGGGTCGACCACACCCGAGGGCGCCGAGCTTCGCTACACGACCTGCGACGACCGCGTGTTCGCGTTCATCAGCGGAGCCGCTTCGCGGGTGACCCTGCCCGACCTGCGAAAGACCCCGGCCACCTCGGCGGCGCTACTGGACGGCTATGTCGTAGCTTCCGAGGGCCACGACAACGGCATCGTTCTCACCCTCCCCGATGCTCCCCGAGGGCCACAGCCGATCGTCGTCGCCCTGGGGGGCGTTGTCGCAGCTACCCGCTGAGCACGGTTTCACCGAGCAACCTACGCTCGGGCTGTGGACGAATCCGAGGTCGAACCCCTCGACTCACAGCGCAGAGCGCTGCTGAAGCGGCTCGGTTTCGATCGCATGCAGCACGACTCGCACGTGCCGTTCATCTCGCACCTCGTGGGCACCCGGCGGACCCTCGCGGGTTGGGGTGAACGCCAGGCACTGTGCGACGCGGGTCTTCTGCACTCGGCATACGGAACCGAGTACTTCGAGTTCGACTCCCCGGCGACGCGCGACGAGGTCCGTGACGTCATCGGAACGGAAGCCGAACGGATCGCCTGGCTCTGGTGCACCATCGAACGGGACCACATCGACGTGGCAGCTCCCTCGGTACCGAACCGACACACCGGCCAGACGATCGAACTGACCGACCGGGAGCTGGCGGACCTTGCGACGCTGTGGGCGGCGGACACCGTCGAACAGGTGGACCGCATGACAGAGGACGAACGCGCCTTCTCATCCGGGCTGAGCGCTGTGTTGCATTACGCATCGGAGCCCGCCCGCCGCGCCACCGAAGCGTTGGATCAGCAGGTGTAGTCGGTGCCACCGAGGGAGTAGGCGGCGGCTCCGGTCTGGATCTCGGGTGCGGACGCTGCATCGGCAGCGACCGTGCTGGTGCCGCCCACGAAACCGCCGCTGCCCGAGGGCTGTTCGAAGCTGCCGTAGAGCGTTCCCTCCTCCGAGGTGGAGATCGCGGTGCTGTACACGATCAGGTCACCGCAGATCTGAGGCGCTTGGGGCGGCTCGGGTGTGGTCGCTCCCTCACAGCCGCCTTCGGCGGTCGGGGCGTTGGAGACCGACGAGAACCCGCCCGATGCCAGTTCGATCGAGTTGCCGGGACACGCTGGACCGATCGAGGCGAGGTCGAGCCCGGAGTAGACCACGACGTAGTTCCCACCCTCCTGGTACCAGTCGGCGGTCACCTGACCCGCAGTGATGATGTCGGTGCCGGGGTAGAGCTGGTCGATCGTTGCCGAGACAGGCGATGGCTCGAGCATCGTGGGTTCAGCGGCATCGGAATCGTCGGACTGGGAGTCATCGGGCTCGGTCGACTCGACAGCGACGCTGGACGACGTCGAGTCGTTGCCCGAGTCGTCGTCCGCGGTGTCGTCGGTTCCGCTGTCCGAACAGGCCCCGGTGAACAACAGGAACCCGGCTATCAAGAACCCGGCGAACATGAACGTGGACGTACGACGCATGACTCGTCTCCGATCACAAATTGTTCACGTGACGCACCCCCCCGAGCGGTCACGTCGCGACCATACCCCTGGCGGGGTCACTCGTGCGGTGGATCTTCGCCATCCACACCTGCGGTGTCATCCACACCTTCGGTGCCGCCACGGCGATGCCGAGGTTCTCCTCGACCGAACCCGTCCCGGCGACCGTCGCTTCAGGCCCGGAGGTCCGCGATCACCTTCTGCCAACGCTGCGGGTCGGACTCATACGGTGCGTAGAAGCTGAGCCTGGAGATCACGTCGCCGTAGCGCGACTCGATCTCCGGGCCGATCTGTTCGGGCTCACCGACCACCGCGAACGTCTCGAGGATCTCGTCGGTGATGAGCTCGCCCATTTTTTGCCATTCACCCTGCTTGGACAAGGCGTTCAGCTCGGGTTGCAGATCACCCCAACCATGCAGGTCGAGCACGGGTCGATAGGCGGGCGTGGACCCGTAGAAGGCGATCTGTTGGCGGGTGCCGACCTTCGCCGCTTCGAGCTCCTCCGCGTTGTTGCCCGTGACCACGAAGCTCGGTCCACAGACCTCGAAGCCCTCCATGGTGAGCCCTGCCTCGGCCCGACCCTCCTCGAGGGCCGGCAGGGTCACCTCACGCAGGTAACGCTCGGTGGTGAAGCCGTGGCAGAAGAACCCGTCGCAGGTCTCCCCGGCCACCCGCGTCATGAGCGGGCCTACCGCGGCGAGGAACACCCGCGGCACCCCGTGACGGTGTGGACCCGGATTGAAGAACGGGGTCATCAGCGTGTGGGTGTAGAAGTCGCCCCGGAAGTCGAGCTCGGTGTCGTTCATCCAGCAGTCCCAGATCGCACGCATCGCCAGGATGAACTCGCGCATCCGGGCTGCGGGCTTGGACCACTCCATCGAGAAGCGCTTCTCGATGTGGGGCTTGATCTGGCTGCCGAGACCGAGGATGAACCGGCCCTTGGAGAACTGGTTCAGGTCATATGCGGTGTTGGCGAGGGTCATCGGAGAACGCGCGAATGCCACCGCGATCGAGGTGCCGATGTCGATCCGCTCGGTGTGTTCCGCTGCCAGGGCCAGGGGCAGGAACGGATCGCGCGAGGTCTCGGGCACCCACACGCCGTCGTATCCGAACGATTCGGCCTCTTCCGCCTCGGCGGCGGCACGTGCGAGGTTGAACCCGATTCCTGCGTCGATCTTCATCCCGGGACGATAGCGAACGGCTCCCGGGTGTGGGTCAGCCCTCCAGCCAGTCCCAGGCGTCGCTGTCGGACTCGAAGAACTTGGCTTCCTTCGCGTAGTAGGGGGAACACAGGCTCGCCAGGTGCCGCTCCCACTTCTTGTCGCCGACGATCGCCATCTTCGAGATCTTGTCGTGGTACTGCTTGGCGAAGCGCAGGTCGGAGGCCCAGGCGCTGACCTTCTCCCAGTGGAAACCGGTCAGGTCGAGCAGCAGCGACACCGACCCGTTGGCATCGATCGCAGCCTCGACCGCAGGAGTGAGCACCTCGTAGTCGTCCTTGGTGACGGTGCCCGAAACCTTGAATCCAAGGACTGTCTGCGTGCTGCGGTCCATCGTCTCGATCATCTGCTGCTGCTCCTGACTGGGTCGTGATTGGTTCGCGGTCGTCAGTATCCGGCTATTACCGCTGTAGGGGTGGTCGCCCCTACCCGGTTGCCGGTGCCGAGCTGCCCTTCACCATTGGCACCCCAACAGCTGACCGATCCGCCGAGGAGTCTCGCGCAGCTGTGGTAGTCGCCGACCGCAATCTCCGCCGCGCCGCCCAGACCGCTCACCGCGACCGGCGTGGTCGAACCAGCTATCGCCCCCGCACCGAGTTGGCCGTAGGCATTGTTCCCCCAGCACATGGCGGAGCCGTCGGAGAGTCGCGCACACGCGTGCACGGCGCCCAGCCCCACGTCGGTCGCGCCGGACAGGCCGGCCACCGCCACGGGAACGTTGCTGTCGTCGGTCGTTCCGTCACCCAGCTGGCCGTAGTCGTTGTTGCCCCAGCAGAACACCTCCCCACCGACCACCGCGCAGGTGCTCGAGTAGGGGCCCGCTACCAGCGCTGTTGCGCCGGTGACACCGAGGACCGAAACCGGTGTGGCACTCGATGTGTTGGTCCCGTCACCCAGCTGGCCCCGGGAGTTGTCGCCCCAGCAGACGATGGACCCACCGGCGACCAACGCGCACGCATGTGGGCTCACTCCTCCCTGGTGCGAGCCCCCGACACTCACGGCCGTCGCACCGGAGATCCCCGGTACTGGGGTGGGAGTCGGCGAGCCGCCGCCCCAACACGAGACCGCGCCGCCGCTCACGACGGCACAGGTCTGGAGGTTGCCGGCTGAGATGTCCGTCGCCCCGCTGAGACCGTCGACCTCGACGGGGAGATCGCGCTGGGTGGTCGTGCCGTCACCGAGTTGACCCGAGCCGTTGGCTCCCCAACAGCGGGCCGCGCCCCCGGCGACGAGAGCACAGGTGTGGTACTCGCCGTTGGTGACCTGCGAGACCGTGGACAGACCCGGAACCTCGGTGGCGACGAGCTCGTCACCGCTGGGGTCAGGTCCAGAGACACCGTTGCCCAGTTGGCCATAGCCGTTGTCTCCCCAGCACTTCACGGTGGAACCGCGGAGCACCGCACAGCTGTGGTAGCCACCGGCCGCGAGCTGTTGCACACCCGTCAGAGCCTGGCGGACGGTGGCACCAGCGGGATGCAGGACGAAGGGGCCTCCTCCGATCACCACTGCGGTGATACCACCCGCAGCGCAATCGCCGGTGAGACCGGTGAGCGTCATCGGCAGCGAAGCGGTCGCTCCTGCCCAGAGTCCGCCGGTCAGGCGGATGTCGACCCGTAGAGGACTCTCGGCGACGAGTTCGCCGGTCCAATCAGAGGTGGCCCCGTCGCTCCAGGTGATCTGCCCGGTACCCCAACCCCATGCCTCGCCGGGTGGGTGGTAGGTGCAGGCACCCTCGATCTGAACCGTTCCCACGAGCGAAGCCGCGGTGACACCACGACCCGTGAAGTCGGTGCAGCCCGACAACCCGCTGCCCGAGTCGATCGACGCGGCGACGTCGTCGGCCCCATCGGTGGCCGGTGGCAGGTATGACAACGAGACCGCCAACGCATCACAGGAGACGAGTGGGTCCGGCACCGGCGGTGGGACACATGCGCTGAGTGCGAAAAGAGCGAGCGCCGTGGCGATCGACCCCAATGCGGTCCGAACGGGTGTCATGGCGGGCCCTCCCCCTCCTCGTGACACGAAGAAACGTGCGGACGCAACGATATCAGCAGGTGCCCGCGGCCGGAGCCGTCGTGGAACAGGTGTGTGCCGGCCCTACCCGTCCGCCTGTGCTCCCATTCCGGCCATGCCGGCCAGGGTGAAGCGCGCGGCCTGCTCGCTCAACCGGTCCCGCTGCGCTTCGCGCTCGTCGGGTTCGATCGCCAGGTAGTCCTCGACCAGACCCACCGCGAGCGCACCCACCATGCGGGCCGCTGCGTCGAGGTCGAGACCCGGGACCGCAAGCTCGTCGAGACGGACACGGAAGGCGTCGCGCTGCACCGCGTTGAACCTGGCGACCGCGGCGCGTATCTCCGGATCACGGTTGTGTGCCTCGCGCCGCACCACGAGCGCGACGTCGGGGGCTGCGTCGACTGCCAGCAGCAGCAGGTGCCAGCCCGCGGTCGCCCGTGCGAGCAGGCCATCGGCATCGGGTTGGGGACCCGATCGGTGGCCGCTGTCGAGCAGCCCCCGGAGGTTATCGGTGGCGTCGTCCAGCACGGCGGTGAGCAGGGACCGCTTGCCCGAGAACTGATGGTAGAAGCTGCCCGTAGACACCCCGGCGGGTTCGAGTATGTCGCCAGTGAGGCTCGCTCCGTCGTAGCCGAGCCGGGCGAAGGCCCGGCCCGCAGCATCGAGGATCAGGGCACGGGTCGACTCGCCACGGGTTGCCACCCACCCATCATAGCGACTAGAACAGTTCTTCTAGAACGATCACTCTAGTTTCAGGAGGCGGGCCATGACCCCGACCGAGAACGCAGCCGAGCCGACCCGGGCCCAGCGCTCGATACGACGGGACAAACGCGCACGGGGGCGTGGCCGCGCCGCCTTCGGCCGCACAACGTTCGGCCGCACCGCGTCGGCACGCACGGGACTCCTCGGAGCCACGGTCGGCCTCGCGTTGGCCGCACTCGTCGCCGCAGGTTGCACGGTGCCCCCGGCGGTGACCCAGACCGTGCCCGAGTGCGCCTGGGAAGTTGCGGTGATCGGTTCCCAGAGCGGTCCGGACACGCCGACGAACATCTTGTTCCCGGACACCAACTCGAACTACTGGTTGGCTGCGGTCCCCCTGGCCGAATCGACCACGGTGACCGTCTCCGGTGCAGAGATCGACGCCCGCTACTGGAGCCTTCAGACCTACACGGCCCAGGACCTGTTCAGTTCCACCATCGACAGCCTCCGCGACGACCAGGTGACCACCGCGGCCGACGGGTCGTGGTCGATCACGGTCACACCCACAGGCGACGCGGGTACCAACCCGTTGCGTGCACTCGAGGACGGAACACCCTCGGGAACCACCTGGTTGATGTTCCGCACCTACCTGCCCGATGACCCCTCCATGCCCGCCGGATCGCTCGGCCTGCCGACTGTGGAGATCGCCGACGAGTGGGGAACCCGCGTCGTCGAGCCGTGCACGCATCCATCCTCAACCCCACCGGCAACTCCCGCCTCCACCGAGGGCTCGGCTCCCGAGTGGCTCGAGACGCCCGAGCTCGCTTTCAAGCGCCCACAACCCACGTTCACCCCGTTCCCCAACGCTGATGCCGCCTATCTCGCCGCGCCGGCGACAAGACGTGCCGGCGAGGTGGTCGTGATCCGGGCCAAGGCCCCGTCGTTCCCCGAGGCGGACGTGTCCCCCATCGGTTCGGGTGCCGACCTGCGCTACTGGTCCTGGTGTCAGTTCGGCCTCCCGTCGACCAAGACCGTGGCCTGTGTGGCCGACCAGGACGTCCCCCTCGATGCCGAGGGCTGGTACACCGTGGTCATCTCGGATCCAGCGGACAGGCCCACCAACGCGACCGCCGCCGATGGCGTTGCCTGGCTCCCGTGGGGCAGGGAACCGATCGCGGCCTTCGCGCTGCGAAACCTGGTGCCCGACCCGTCCTTCGACGAGGCTGCCCAAGCAGTGCCGGTGAGCGGCACTGCCACCACCACCCACATGGGTGACCACACGCCACTCGCGACGTTCTGTGCGCGCAGCACCTTCGAAGCCGAGGGCCACGAGGGCTGCTTCTCGAACGCACAACCCGCCCTCTGACGCGAAACAGGATCCTCGGTCGAGCGACTCCCAGCCGCGGCTGCCTTCAGTCGAGAGGCTCTTCCTCGGCGATGCCGTCGCTCATCTGGCGGTGGACCTGGCGGAAGTCGAACTCGTAGTTGAAGTCGTCCAGTTCGAACCGGCGGGCACCGACCACATCGACGTTGTGCACCACCAGCAACTCGTCGTTGTGGTGCGATGCCTGCACGAGGCAGATCCCCGACGGCGCCCAGACCCCCGAACCACCCCAGAACGTCTCGCCGGTGACGCCGTGGCGGCCCACCGCGTTGGCCGCGAAGGTCCACACCTGGTTCTGTGCCGACGACGCCGACATCGTCATGTCCCAGAGCTCCCCGTAGTAGCGGTCGCTGCGCACGTTCATCAGCGGGTACTCCCGGTTCGCACCGGCACGCCAGCTCGCTACCTGGATGATCGCGTCGACGCCGTCGCCGAACGCGTACTCACGGAGCTCCTCGACGAACAGGTAGTCGTAGCAGGTGGTGAATCCGAACGTCGCCGGGATGCGGGTGCCCCGCAACACGAGGCGGTCATCGGTCCCACTGGAGGTGTAGAGCTTCTCGATCCCCGGCAGGTAGACCTTGTCGTAGGAGCTGTCGGCCTCGAGCGGATCCTCCACCAACTCCGAGATCACCATCGTGCGGTTGCGGTACTTGCCATCCGGTCCGCTGGTGAGGTTGTTCAACACGATGGCCTGCAGTTCGTCACCGCACAGGGGTCGCAGATCGTCGTCGATCCAGTCCAGGTGCTCCTCTGTGAGGGCCTGGTCCATGTAGGCCCTGCACGCCGGTTCGTCCTCCCAGAAGTACCCGGACAACGCGAACTCGGGAAAGATCGCCACGTTCACCCCGAGCTCCGCGAACACCCCGACGGCGTCGAGGATCTTCTGCTTGTTGGCCTCGATCCCCGGCACCACCGCGTGGATGTTGGCGAGTCCCACGGTCGGCAACGTTTCGTCGTTGCTGTAGGTGCGTTCGAGCACCTGGAATCCGTCGATGACCGGCACGCTGCGCTGTGGTTGGGTCATCGCAACGATCCGACTGTCATCGCGGCGACGCTAGCGGTCGTCGATCGTGGCCGGGTCGCCGATCATGGCGGGTGATAGCGGGTGCTCGGAACCCGCGGCCCCGGCGGCGACACGCTCAGCCGTTGTCGCTCAGTCGTCGTCGCTCAGTCGTTGTCGCTCAGTCGTTGTCGAAGGCCTCGATGAGCCGGCCCAGGACCCGGTCGAGCGCCGCGCGCTCGTCGCGGTCGAGCACGGAGAGCAACGCCACCTCGTTGGCGACGTGGCCCTCGACCGCTGCGTCGATCAGCTCACGCCCGCCGGAGGTCAGACCCACGAGCACTCCGCGGCGGTCGCCGGGGTCGGGGCGACGTCGGATGTGGCCCGCCGCCTCGAGCCGGTCGAGCCGGTTCGTCATCGCCCCGGAGGACAACAGGAGGTGTTCGACCAGCGCCTTGGGGGTCAGCTCGAACGGCTCACCCGAACGGCGCAGGCAGGCGAGCACGTCGAACTCACCGGGCTTGAGTCCGTAGCGGGCGATGCCGGCCTCCACCGCCGGTCGCGCCAGCGCGGCGAGGCGCGACAGGCGGGCGAAGATCGCCATGGCATCGAGACCCTCGAGGTCGGGCCGTTCCCTCGACCACTGCTCGATGGCCCTCTCGACCGGATCGTTGCTGTCGGACACTTCCAACTCCTACGACGTCAAGATTCTTGACATCGAACCAGTTACTTCACATGATGATTCTTGACCTCGAACTACTTTACGTCAAAGGACCAGCATCATGGCGACCACGGAGCCCCCACAGTCCACCGACGCGGTAGCGGGCTTCTATCGCGCCATCGCGAACGACGATGTCGACGCCGCACTCGCCGCGCTGAGCCCGGAAGTGGTGCTGCACGTGCCGGGCTCCCATCCACTCGCGGGTGACCACCGCGGAACCGATGGCCTGCTCGGGTTCGTGCTCGGCTGCCGCGAGGTGGCGTCGAACGGCGAACGGACCGAGGTGCTCGACCTGCTCGGGGGCTCCGATCACGTGGCAGCGCTGTGCCGCGTCACCGCCGAGCGGGCCGACGGTGCGCAACTCGACAACCGGACCGTGCACATGTTGCACACCGACGCCGACGGCCTCATCGACGAGATCTGGTTCCACAACTGGGACCAACCGGCCGTCGACAAGTTCTGGGCTACCTGAGCGTGTTCAGAGAGCCTCGCTGAGCCGGTCCACCTCAGCGGCGAGCGTCTCTTCCGAGATGAGGTCACCTGCCTGGTCCGCGAGCACCTCGGCCCATTCGTCGAGGATGCTCTCGGCCAGCCCGGACTCCACGAGTGTCTCTGACAGTTCGGCGAGGCGCTGCTCGTAGAGGTCGTTGAACTCATCCACTTCGAGGAACCGCTCGACGAGCACGTTGGACCCGCCCGGCCCTCCGGCGCCACCGGGTCCGCCTGCGTTGCCCGGTCCAGCTGTGTTGCCCGGTTCAGCTGCGTTGCCCGGAACCTCGATGTCGCCGGATGGATCCTCGGCCCCCTGTGCCAGTCCCGGCGGTCCCGGAGGAAGCGCTCCGCCGGCATCGTCGGTGCCGAAACCGGGAGGTGCAACAGGCGCACCGGTGGCGTCATCGATGTTCAGCCCGGGAGGACCACCGCGTCCGGCACCGCCTCCCCCACCGCCGTTGGTGGCTCCGAAGGCCAGGTTGTAGTCCCACGGCACCACGGTGAACTGCCCGGTGTCGCTGTCGTAGTGCAGGTAGGAGTTGTTCCCCGGACCGTCGATGTCATCGAAGTTGTCCACGATGTCCTGCATCGCCAGGTAGGTCGCGAACGAGTCGACATCGAGGTGTTCACCGAGTTCGGCCTCGAAGGTGGCGTCGTCGCTGTTGTTGATGAAGTCGAGGAACTCGATCAACGGCGTGAGGTCTGTGTTGTCCTTGCCGGCCTCCTGGTCGAATACGTCGACATAGGACTCGGGATCATCACCGCGGTAGCTGTAGTCACCGGTGCTCTCGGCCTTGTAGAGCGCGTCACCGGCATCGAAGTTCTCGGCCATCCACACGTCGTCGGGGTGTTCGATGACGAGGCGCAGCTGCTCATCGCTGTCGTTGACACTGAAGCTGACCGCGATCGCGTCCTGTGTGGCGAGTCCGGCCTCGTCGAGCAGTTCGAGCGCCAGTGCCTCGTTCAACGACGACTCCGAGGTGTTGGAGCGCACCACGAAGTCGTTGACCCCTTCGTGGTTCTGGTCATCGACGTACTTGTCGAGCTTGATGAGCCACGGAAGGCTGCTGGGGTCGTCGCTGGAGACCTCGCCTCCGGTGCCACCCCCAGCTCCGGAGAGTCCGCGCAGCGACGAGTTGCCCTTCAAGCGGATCCCGGCCTGTTCGTAGGTCTCGCCGTCGATCGTGACGGTGGCCTCGAGCCACTCCTTGTCCTCGGTGGACAGGTAGGTGTCGATCATCGCCTCGTAGTCCGCTTCGTCGAGGTCCACCGAGATCGAGTGGACCGTCGATGAGTCGAACACCGCATCTGAGGCCACCGGGTCGGCGGAGACCGCGGATTCTGCGACGGACCCGGACGACTCAGAGGCGCTGCCCACCGTGCCGCAGCCGGCAGCCACCAGCGCCACCGTTGCGGCGACCGCGGCGGTGAGCACCGAAGCCCGACCGGTGCGGGTGCGCCGGGGGCGGTTTCTGCGTTGGGACCGGCTGCGGTCGCGGTTGCGGCCGCGATCGTCGCCGTTGCCAGCGTTGTCGTCGCCGATGCCGTTGTGCTTGTGTTCGCGCTGGTCGCCGTCGGGATCCGGTCGGGTTTCGCCGAGCGCCGGCCCGTGGGGGAAGTAGCGCTGCAGGACCCGGTTCCACCTGTTGGAGGGCAACTCGGGGTGGATGGCAGCGAGGCCGGTGCAGTACTTGGAGATCGTCTGGGGTCTGGCACCGAGGGCCCACAGCGCACGGTCGAGCGCGCAGGGCCTGCCGTTGGTCTTGGTCTCCACGATCAACTCGGCGGAGAACCCGACCTCCCTGCCGTCGCGGTCACACACCGAGTAGTCCGAATCGATCGTGGCCCGCACCTCCGATTCGGGGAACAACAGCGTGGCGCGCAGGTACGAGGTGGTGAGGACCGGCACGAGGTTCTCGGCGTGGACACTCGACTCCTGTACCGAGGAGGCGAACGCCCTGGCGGCCGAATCGAGATCGCCCGCGCCCCCGTCGTGGGTGAGGCGGTGCTTGACGGTCTGTCCGGCACGGTCCTTGGTCTTCACCTCGAGCACCGTGGTGCCCTCGTCGAGGTAGGTGCGCGAGCGGACCTTGTACCGGTTCGGTCGGCGATGGGCCGCGAGGCGGTAGGCGTCGTAGTCGGGGGTGTCGAAGTAGACCGAGCGATAGGTGAACCAGCGGATGCCCTCGATCTCGAGGACCTGCATCTCCTCACCGATCCGGTCGATCGCCCGGGCCAACAACTCCGCGTCGACGATGTACTTGCGGTCCTTGCGGGTGCGCATGCTCGCGCACTCGTCCACCGAGGCCAGGGCGACCGGTTCGAGCCGATGGAGCCGATACTCGAGTGGGCCGTTCATCGCAGTGCTCCTGTGGTGTCTGCCACCCGGGTCGGGGCAGTCGCCGACTTCTCCGGGCGGAGTTGGTAGCGGACCTCGACGAGGGTGCTGGCGTTGATCAGGTCCACCTTTCGGACCTTCACCCGGTGCACGTGCGCTCCGAGCAGTTCCTCGAGGTAGCTCACGAGATGGGCCTCATCGGTGAATGCCGTGTCGAGGTTCATGGTCTGGGTGCGGTAGCCGGCGAATAGCCGTGGGTGGTCACCGAGGTAGAGCCCCACTAGCAGTGCCGCCATGAGCGCCGGGGTCAGCCAGTCCGGCGACACCGCCAGACCACCGAGGAGTCCGAGCGCCAGGGCCACGAAGTAGTGGGCGATCTCGGGTTGGTCGAGTTCGGAGGAACGAAGGCGGATGATCGACAGCACGCCGAACAACCCGAGTCCGAGCCCTGCACCCGCGCCGGTGGAAGAGAGCGCATCGGCGACCGCCAGGACACCGATGTTCACACCGAGATATGCGACCACCATGTCCTTGCGCCGGTGGCGGGGGAAATAGAGACCAAAGACCACGATGGCGATTGCCACCAGGTCGAGGACGAACATTTCGGATCGGCCCATCGCGTAACTCCTCTAGAGGTTTGGGTGACCTCCAGATGTACAGACCGTGTCTGGGAGCCAGCTGAGAGCCGGGTGGGAGTTCACGAGCAGCGACGGGATCCTGCCGGTCCTCGGTTCGATCGGTTGCTCCGGTCGCGCAACCGAGGGACGATTCCTGTGTGCAGACACCCAACACCTGGGGTGCCTTGGACCAGGTACCGCCCGGTGGAAGACGCGCCGGGCGTCGGTACCCTCGTGCGGTACCACCAACCTCACGGTCTCGTTGAGCTGTCCTCCGGCCTGACCACGAAGGAGTCACCGATGAGCAACCCGAACCCCGCAGCACAACCGGCATCCGTTCCGGCCAAGGAGACCAACGCCAAGGCGACGTGGTCGCTGGTCGGTGGCATCCTCAGCCTCACCGTGTGCGGATTCATCGTCGGCATCGCGGCGATCATCGTCGGCAAGCAGGCTCAGAACGAGATCGCTGCCTCCGGAGGCCGCCAGGGTGGCGAGAACCGCGCCAAGTGGGGAATCATCCTGGGCTGGATCTCGATCGTGATCAGCGTGCTCGTGGTGATCGTCGTCAGCGTCACCTACAGCACCTGACCCCGACGGGCGCATTGCCGCCCGCGGCAGGCTCAGACCTCGAGACCGAAGAGCCGAACGGCGTTGTCGTGCAGAACCGCTCGACGCAGCGCGGTGTCGCCCTCGGTGGCGATCAGCACCCGCGCCAGGGTCAGCGCCTGGTGGTAGAAGGGCCAGTCGGTTCCGTACAGGATCCTGTTCGGTGGAACCGTGTCGAGCACCTCGCGCAGTGCGCCGAGGCCTAGACACGACAACTCGAAGTAGGTGTTCGGGTAGCGCTCCGCGAACCTGATGGCGGTTTCGTGCTGCAGCGCGCCCGAGTGTCCGAGCACGAAGGTCGTCCCGGGGTTCTCGGCGATCGCCTGCTCGTAACGTGCGACCTGGCTGCGGCGACGGGCCGCCTTCGGTTCGATGCCCACCGGTCCGCAGTGGAACAGCACCGGCAGGCCGTGCGATCCACACCGCCCGCACAGGTGCACCGTGCGTGGATGGTCCGGGCTATGAACTGGCCATTCGGGTGGAGCTTGATGCCGTGTGCCCCCGCCGAACGTTGGTCGGCCAGGCGCCGTTCGAGGTCGCGATCGAGTGGATGCACCGACCCGAACGGAACCAGTTCGGGATAGCGACGGGCGGCTTCCAGGAGAGCATCCGCGTTCCGGGCCCCGACCGGAAGGTCGAAGGGCAGCACCACCGATCGGACGATCCCGAGGGCGTCCATGTCGCGCACCAGGTTCGGGGCGGTGTGTGTCGTGCGCATGCCCTGCGCCGTTAGACCGAGCACCGACACGTCGGCCTTCATGGCGAACATGGCCGAGGCATCGAGGTTCTGGTTGCTGTAGAGCTCCAGGTCCACCGGCGGGTCACCGGCAGGTAGTACGCAACGGTCGGGGTCTCCCTGTGCAGGTCGATCCTCAGGCGTCTCAGGAACCCCATCGCCAGGTGGGTGTGCGAATCGATGACCGGGCCGATCTCTTCGGTGGCACCCTCGGCCAGCACCACCCGATTCCCGCCTCGACGGTGAACCAGGGCAGCCGTGCGAGATCGAGCACGCTGTCGAACTTCGTGGGGTGGGTGACGGCACTCATCGGAACATCATTGCTCCCGCCGAGCGGTTCCTACACAGCCAACCGACGACAGACGCCCTCAGGCCTCTGGGTGGAGGATCGGCTCAGAACGTTTGATCCGACTACCCGGATTCCTCGGGCATCCAGAATGCGAACACCCGTCGGGCATCGATGCGGGCATACACACCACCGTCGAGGACCTCCAACCAGTCATCGCCGAAGCGAGGGAGGTAGATGTCCAACAGCAACTGGCGGAACTCAGCGTGCTCCTCGGCAGCAAGGTCGAGCGGCTGTGCGGTCCCATGGACCGTGACTGCAAGGTGTTCGCCCGGCAGGTGGGTGGCGCTCACCTCGGGCCGCTGTCGGATGTGGCCGAAGCGCACCGACTCCGGAGAGGAACCGAAGTGGAAAGCACCTCGGTAGAACACCCCGTCGACCGCTCCGGTGATGGGTCGGCCGTCGCGGGTGACCGTGGCAAGGGTGAGCAGGCACATGCCCTGCAGTAGTTGCGCGAGGCCCGCGGCGTCGGGCCGCCGCTGCGGTTCGTGGATCTGCTTCAGATGCTCCCCGGCATTCCGGTAGCTCTCATCCAGAGTGCGCTGCAGCGCGTCGAGGTCTTCGGGTCGTTCCAGCATCAGAGCTCCGGGTCCGGGTAGAGGGCCAGCCAATCCGGCTAGACAGCCAGCTAAGCAGACGGCACGGGGCGGTGGCGGTCGACGATCGCCCTGAACCCGGAGGGGTCGGGAGGCAGCGTTCCGAACACGCCCGGGCCTCCCTCGCGAAGACGGGTGGCGCAGAACGCGTCGGCCACCTCGTGTGGCGCATGCTGCACCAGCAGTGTGCCCTGCATGACCAGCGCCATCTGTTCCACCACGCCCCTCGCGCGCGATTCGATCGAGTCACCGTCATCGAGTTCCTTGCGAAGCCTTGCGGTCGCGGCGTCGAGGCGGGCATCGGTGCCGGCCGCACGTTCGACTTCATCGAGGAAGACCATGACCGACTCGGGCGAGCGTTGCATTGCACGGAGCACGTCGAGGCAGATCACGTTGCCCGATCCCTCCCACACACCGTTGAGAGGACTCTGGCGGAACACCCGGGGCATGTCGGACTCCTCCACATAACCCATGCCGCCCAGGCACTCGAGGGACTCGGCCGCATGCACCGGGGCGCGCTTGCAGGTCCAGTACTTCGCCACCGGGGTCAACAGGCGTTGCAGCAGCTCCTCGCGCGGATCGGTGTCTGCTGCATCGAAGGTCGCGGCGAGACGCATGGCCACGACGGTGGCGGCCTCGGACTCCACACGGGTCGGCGAGCACGTTGGCCATCAGCGGTTGCTCGTCGAGCACCGCCCCGAAGGCCGAGCGGTTGTGGGTGTGCCAGGTGGCCTGTTCCACACCACGGCGCATCACCGAGGCCGACCCGAGCGAGCAGTCGAGACGGGTCGAGTTGACCATCTCGATGATGGTCCGAACACCCCGACCTTCCTCGCCGACCATCCGGGCCCACGCGCCCGCGAGCTCGATCTCACTCGACGCGTTGGAGCGATCTCCGAGCTTGTCCTTGAGGCGCTGGATCCGGATCGGGTTGCGGGTGCCATCGGGCAGCCAGCGCGGCATCCAGAAACAGCTCAATCCTCCGGGAGCCTGTGCGAGCGTCAGGAACCCGTCCGACATCGGCGCGGAGCAGAACCACTTGTGGCCCACCAACTCGTACTCGCCACCGGGTCCACCCGCTCCGCCGATCGGCGTGGCTGCGGTCGTGTTGGCCCGCACATCGGAGCCGCCCTGCTTCTCGGTCATCGCCATGCCGGCAGTGATCCCGGCCTTGTCGGTGAGCACCCGGTTGGAGGGGTCATAGGCGCCACTGGCGAGCAGCGGTGCGAGCTCGGCGGCCACATCGGGTTGGTGGCGCAGGGCGGGCACCACCGCGTTGGTCATCGACACCGGGCAGCTGTGACCGACTCGAGTCCGTAGGTGATGAGGAACTTGGCGGCGCGGATCACATGCGCTGCGTCGCGGCGGTCGAACCAGGCCGATGCCGCGGATCCCGCACCGATCGAGAGCTCCATGAGCTGGTGGTAGGCCGGTGGTACTCGATGACATCGAGCCGGTGACCGAACCGGTCATGGGTGCGCAGTTCCGGCCGGTTCTCGTTGGCCAGACGGGCCCATTCACGCGCCTGCAGCGAACCGGCGCGCTCACCCAGCGATGCCAACTCGGCTGTGGCTTCGGACCCGCCGTGGCGTTGCAGTGCCTCGTGGAGTGCACGGTTGCTGGTGAACGAATCGTGATCACCCAGTTCGCCCGCCTGGTTGGTCACCTCGTGGGTATCGAATCGATTGACCATGGCCTCGACAGTACGCCTCGGATCGCCTGCCACGCCGGGCGCACCTCAGGTGTCGGGTCGGTTCAGCCAGCTCCCTCATAGGCCGCGCTGATCCACGACCTGACGGCGTCGTCGACCTCGTCGAGAGCTGTGAGGTCGACGCGGTGGCTGCACATCCCCTTGGCCTCGGAGATGCGCGGGTCATCGGGGGTGTCGGCCAGGTTCAACCCGAGCTGCACCCGTTTCGATGACGGTGCCTGCACGAGGGCGAACTGCTTGTTGCGTCGGGCATCGACGCGGTCGTCCATGGTTGGCACCCCGTCGGTGAGCGCGCGGGTCGCATGGCGCCAGCGGGCACCGGCGGTGGCCACGATGTCCTCGACAGCGGCGAGGCGCATCTGCGCAGCGGGTTGCTCGACCGCCTTGTCACCGAGTGTGTAGGCGAGGACCCGCTCGGCGAGGCGGTTCCGGTACTCCTGCGCGGCCCGTTCGGCACCGCCGAGCGCAGGCGCCGCGGCGACGAGCGCCAGCGCCGAGATCACCGGGATCCCCGTGAGCCCGTCGCCCTCGACCGAGGCGGTCGAATCGAGCAGGTCCGCAGACCCGATGGTGCGGTGTGCCGGCACGAAGCAGTCCTGCACCACCACGGTGTTGCTGCCGGTGGCGCGCATTCCGGCGGTGAACCAGACGTCCTCGACGGTCACATCCTCCATGGGCATCACCACGAAGCGGGTTGCCAGCTCGGGGCCCTCCTCGATGGCGTGTGCGACCAGCCAGTCCGAGTGCGCCGAGCCGGTGGCCCACTCCCATCGCCCGTTCACGACGAATCCGCCGTCGGCAGGCGCGGCGGATCCGGTGGGCGCGAGCGGCGCCGCGGCGAGCGGCGCAGCCGTGCCGTCGAAGACCTCCTCGACCCCCTCGGAGGACAGCTTGGACAGCAACCATGCGTGCAGCATCAGGAACGACACCGTCCACGCCGTCGCCGGACACGCACGCGCCATGGTGCGGGTCGTCTCAGCCAACGCGTCGAGGCCGAGGCCGTGACCACCCAACGATGTCGGAACGGCGAGCTCGAAGAGCTCCGCTTCGCAAACCGCGTCCACCACCTCCTGCGACACACGGCGGTCGATCTCGGCTCCGGCGGCCTGCGCTGCGATCAGGTCGGTCAGCGACTCGGCCCTTCGGACGGCTTCTGGCGTCTCCATGGAGGCCACTGTAAGAAATGTTATGGTCGATGGCCAGCCGCAATCCCGTCGAGGTCACATGCCGTTCGAGATGAGCAGTCGAGCTGTCACGAAGGTGCTCTGGGTGGAGGGAAGCCCCAAGGCCGAACGGTCGCTGTCGAGCGCGTGCGCCCGGGCGCTCCTGGACCAGCTCGGCGACGGGGTCTCGATCACGCACCTCGACGTCTGGGCCGACGAGGTCGTCGTGTTCGGCCGCGAAGCGGCACTCGCGAAGTTCGGTCCACTCTTCGGGGAACCCCACACACCCGAACAAGCCCGCATCTGGGAACAGGTGACCAGCCGCATCGAACAGGTCGCCGCACACGACGTGCTGTTGATCAGCTCCCCGATGTGGAACTGGGGCATCCCCCACGCGCTGAAGGCGTGGATCGACGTCGTGGTCCAGCCGTTGGATTCGTTCACCGTCGACGCGGAGGGTCGCCACGTCGGGGTTGTCGGCGTGGGGAAACGCGCGCAGCTGGTCCTCACCCGGTCATCGGCCTACGACGGTCGGGCCCCGGAGCTCGAGGACCACCAGGAGCCGTACCTGCGCTATGTGCTGTCGATGCTGGGCTTCGATGTGGCCGAACCAGTCATCGTCGAACCCACGACCGCCTGGACCCAGGAGGAACGCGACCAGATGGCGGCCGACGCGCTCGAGCACGCAGCGCAACGGGGCAGGGAGCTAGCGGCGAACCTTGAGGCGAACCTGAAGGAGAACCGGTAGGGCACGCTGGCGCTCATCTCACGGGGTCACGGCCACTGGGCTTCGTGTCGCGGGTGTCGGTCACCGCGCGTCGGTCACGGGGCGTCGACCACGATGTCGAGGATGCGCCCTGAGGTACCCGGTGGCAGGTCCCACGGTGGCCGCATGCGGGCGGTTCCCACCGACAACAGCACCGAGGCCCTGATGTGCGCCTCGTCCCGACCGTGGCCCAGCTCACACAGCGCACCAGCCACGAACTCGAACAGTGCCGCGTCGGAAGCCGCCACGGCCTGCGCGGCCAGTTCGTTGCTGTCCGCCCACGCACGCATCGCAGAATCCAGCGGTTGCATGCGCGCGTCCTGCGCGATCGCGGCCAGACCCTCGAGCCGTTGCCGCGGAGCCTTGGCGGCGAGACCCCGCAGGTGTTCGTCGACCTGTTCGGTCCCGTAGTAGCGCGCTAGCTCGTCGAGGAACTCCGACATCCCCGAGAAGTGGTGGTAGAAGCTGCCTGTCGTTGGGCCGCTCACCTCACAGAGGGCGCCGATCTTGACCTCCCGGAAGCCACCGCGACGCAGGAGCTCCTGCCCGGCACCCAGCCAGCGAACCCGTCCATTGTCCTGCGGTCTGCTCGAGTCGCTCGGCACCACCCCAATGCTGGAGCGACAACCCGAGATGCACAAGCGACCGGAGGCGACCCACGACCTGCGTCGATGCGACACGCGGTGTTCACACAAGCGGCGACCGAGCGAAACACGCCCCCGGCACTCTTGGCCGAACGGTGCCGGAAGCCGGTGTCGACCGACCGAGCGAGGTGATGGGTGAACGCAGCCGCTTGCAGGTATTCGGGTGACCGAGGTCCCGTCACGCTCTGGGAGGCCGACGGCTGCCCTTGGCGCGGTGCCGGGTACGGCTCGGAACTGGCGAGACGGCTCAGGGGGAGCGGCTTCTCGGTGCGCACGGTGCCCTTGCAGGAACGTCGACCGACCGACAACGAGCTCGACGCGCCGATGCACGTGATCAGCGGCGGCAACACGTCGGCCACCACTGCGACCGGTTGGGTCGCCGCCGCCCGCAACGCACTCGCGGAGGTGACCCATCGTGCACACGATGGCGCCGCATCGGTGGTCGGCATCTGCTTCGGAGCGCAGCTGCTGGCGGTCTCCCTGGCCGGAGCCCAGGCGGTGCGCACCACACCGCGCGGCATGGAGGTGGGCCTGCACCGGGTCCGCAGCACCACAGCGCGCGAGGACCACGTGGTCTCGGAATTCCACTACCACGAGATCCATCCCGACTCGATGCGTAGCATCGGCGCGGAGGTGACCTACGAGAACGACCACACCGAGGTCCAGGGCTTCTCCCTCGGAAACCTGCACGGCTACCAGTTCCATCCCGAGCTCGACCCGTGGCGCACCACCTCGACGGTCAGGTCAAACAAGAAGGTGATCCGCTCCGCGGGGTCGTGTCCGCGTGCGGCGTTGGGCACGATCCGCCGGAACCGCTCGAAGTGGCATCCTGCGTCGTTCGAACGTCTCGTCGCAGCCCGGCTGGACCCGGGCGTCGCCAGTCTCGAGCGACACCCCCAACCAGCCTGATGTGCGGGGTCGCCGGGGTCTGGGGCAGTGTCGAGCCGATGCTCGTGTCCTCGATGCTCGACGCGTTGCATCATCGGGGCCCCGACGCACGGGGAATCGGCAACGAGACCCACCCCGGGGCCACCCTGGGCCACACGCGCCTCAGCATCATCGACCTCGAGGGGGGTGACCAGCCGCTCCACGGCGCCGGGGGCTCGACTCTCGTCGCCAACGGCGAGATCTACAACGCACACGCACTGCGGGGTGAGCTCGGCGAGGAGCGGTTCACGACCTACAGCGACAACGAGGCGATCCTGCACCTCCTCTCCGACGGCGGCCCGGAAGCGGCGTCGGAACTGCGCGGCATGTTCGCTTTCGCACTCACCGATGACGACGAGCTGCTGCTCGGTCGGGACCCGGTCGGCATCAAGCCCCTCTACGTCGGCCACCTGGGAGATTCGCTGGTGATCTCGAGCGAGTTGAAGGCACTGCCACCGGGTGTGGAGAAGACCGAACCGCTGGCGCCGGGCACCGTGTGGTCGTCGCGTTCGGGGACGCATCGGTTTTGGTCGGTGCCCGAGCAGGTCGACCACCCGGAGTGCGACCGCCCGATCTCACACCACGTGGCCACCGTGCGTGAAACGCTCGACCTCGCTGTGAGGCGCCGCCTCATCGCGGACGTTCCCGTGGGGGCCTTCCTGTCCGGCGGCCTCGACAGCAGCGCCATCGCGGCGCTCATGCGCGAGCAGGTGGACGTGCTTCACACGTTCTCGGTCGGCCTGCCGGGAAGCCCCGACCTGCTGGCGGCCCGGCTCGTGGCGGAGCACCTCGGCACCGTGCACCACGAGTACGTGCTCGACCCGGTCGAGATCCTCGAACACCTCCCGGAGATCGTGCACTCGCTCGAGTCGTTCGACCTCGACCTGGTCCGCAGCGCCGTTCCCACGTACTTCACCGCCAGCCTCGCGGCCGAGCACGTCACGGTGGTGCTGACCGGTGAGGGCGCGGACGAGCTCTTCGCCGGCTACACGTACCACAAGCACCTGACCGACGACCGTGCGCTCGACTCGGACCTGCGGCGTTCGATCGCGGAGCTGCACCACATCAACCTCCAACGGGTCGACCGACTCACGATGGCCCACTCACTCGAGGCGCGGGTGCCGTTCCTCGACGTGGACCTGATCGAAGCCGCGTTGGCGATCCCAGTCGGCCTCCGACGCCCCGGTGTCCTCGCTCCCGAGAAGGGCCTGTTGCGTGCAGCGGTGGAGGACCTGTTGCCCCAGGAGGTGGTGTGGCGTGACAAGTCCCAGTTCGACCAGGGCACCGGCACGGCCGATCTGCTCGAGGAGATGGCGACCGAGGCGGCGAGCCACATCGACGTCGTCGAGTACAGCGAGCGCCACCCCGAGACTCACTTCCGTTCGAGTGAGGAGTGCCGCTACCACGAGATCCTCGTCGGCTCCCTCGCGGATCCGGGGCCGACCCTCGACAACGTCGCGCGCTGGTCGCACCGCTGAAGCCACCGGCCCCTCCGGCCACCACCCCTCCCGGAGTGCCGCTGGGTAGGGTGCGCCTCATCGGCCGGTCGAGTCCCAACCAGCACCGCGCGGGGCGCCGGACACTGGTTGTCCTGGCACTCGCAACCGTCGCGGCCTCGGCCGCCTGCAACGGTGCAGATGCCCGATTTGCTGGCGATCCCAGCACACCGACCGTGGCGTCATCGACCGGGCCAGCCACCGTGGTCACCCAACCCCGCGACTGCACCGGGACCCTCGAAGGTCCCGAAACCCACCGCTACCGCGCCCCGGGTGACACCCCCGGCGTCGACGCTGACCTGGTCAGCCTCGATGTGTTCCGGCGGCCGCCAGCAACCGACTGCCCGGTGCTCATCTGGATCCACGGTGGTGGTTGGACCGTCGGCGACAAGCCCGGCAAGGCGATCGACACCAAGGTCGACTTCGCAGGGGAGCTCGGAGCCGTCCTCGTGTCGGTGAACCACCGGCTGGTCACGCCCGGCTCGCAGATCCGTTGGCCGACGATGGGTCAGGACGCCGCCGCAGCAGTCGCCTGGGTGGCCGACAATGCCGACGAGTTGGGCGTCGACCCCGAGCGGATCGCGCTGATGGGCCACTCCGCCGGCGCCCACCTCGTCGCGAGCCTCGGCACCAACCCGGATCTGCTCGACGAGTTCGCGATGTCGAGGGACGACCTGCGCTGCGTGGTCTCCCTCGACAGCGCCGCATACGAGGTGAGCGAGGACGACGTCCGCTCCAAGGGCCTGTTCGAGTCCGCGTTCGGCACCGACCCGGTAGTGCTCGCGGATGCCTCGCCGACCGTCCAGGCCGTCGAGCACGCAGGGGACATGCCCGAGTTCATCATCGTCACCCGAGGCACGGAGACGAGGACCGCCGAGGCGGAAGCTTTCGCCGAAGCGCTGGAGGCCGCGGGGTCCTCAGCCGAGCTGATCCATGCGGGTGGCTACTCCCACGAGGAGGTCAACACGGCGGTGGGTGACGGCGGCGAAGACGTGGTCACCCCACCGGTGCGCAGGTTCCTCGAGTCGTGCTTGCGGTGATGCGGGTGGACCGGATCGACCGGCCCACCCGCACGTTGTGTGCCTGGGACTAGGGACGCAGTTTGTTCGTGGAGGACGAACGCGGCGGACGGTTCAGCCAACAGGACGCAGCGCTGCTGGGCACCCTCGCATCGCTGCTGGCCAGTTCGGTCCAGACAGCCCGCAACGGGGTCCGAACCGCGGGTGCCGTCTCGTCGACAGGTGTGAACGATGCGGCCTCTCCGGTCGGCGCGCCCGCCCTACGAGTGCGGCACTTCACGGTGGACGGGAGCACGTTCCTCGACGGCGAGTACCTGATCAAGGGAGTGGTCGGCCGGCTGCTCTGGAGTCTTCTGCGCCAGTACGACGCCGAGGGGCGCACCGAGTTCACCAATCGCGAGTTGCGGCTGGATCCGACCCTCGACCTGCCGGACTTCCGAGACAACTTCGAGCGCCGCCTGATCCTGCTCAAGCGACGCCTCGAGGACCGAGAAGCACCGCTGCGTGTCGTCAAGACCGGCCGCGGCCGCTTCCGCCTGGAGGTCCACCAACCCGTACAACTGGAATTGCGCGACAACGAGGGTTGACAAGAGGCGAGTGAACTCCGGCGGGCGACCTCGATTCACCCGACCGAACCCCGGCCGGTCCTGCCCAGCCTCGCTTCGGACAGGGCTCAACCAGCCCTCGCGTAGTCATCGGAGCAACGAGTACCATCGATCCACAATCCGGCACACCGATTCGGCGGGTCTCCAGCCGAGTTCGGGGCCGCCCCGCCCGCGTAGCTCAGGGGATAGAGCGTCGGTTTCCTAAACCGTGCGTCGCAGGTTCGAATCCTGCCGTGGGCACGTTGTGATGTGTCAAGACATCTGCAAGGGCCGAACCTGCGGTGCGGGTTCGGTCCTTGGTCATTTTTTGGGGTTGGTAGCCGCGGGTTGGGTCGAGGGTGAGCTGGCGGAGCAGTTCGCCGGTGGTGGTGTTGATGACGCGGATGTTGAGGTCATCGATGAGCAGCACGACAGCGGTTCCGGTGTGGGCTCGACCGATTCCGATGTGGTGCATTCGGCCTGCTCGTCGTAGTGAGACCGCGCCGCGTTTGTCGATGGTGTCGCGGCGGATCCGGTGATGGGTTCCCGCGTCGGATCCCGCTGGTGTGGATTTGGGCAACAGCGCGTAGACCACTGTCGGGGTTCGCCGATCAAGGGATCGGTGAGGCCGCCGGTGGTTGTATTCGTCGACGAAGTCGTCGATGAGTTCCTGGAGTGTGGCGATGGTTCCTGGTCTGGGGTGGGCGTCGAGCCATTTCTTCATGGTCTGGTGGAAACGCTCGACCTTGCCGCAGGTGGTGGGGTGGTTCGGCCGGGAGTGTTTCTGTTCGATCCCGAGTGACTCGAGCAGGGTTTCGAGACGGTTGCGGCCTCCTCGGCCACCTGCGAGCCGGGTTGTGTAGACCAGGCCGTTGTCTGTGAGCACCGACGCCGGGAACCCGTTCGTTTCAGCGATCTGGGTGAATGTGTCAACGACGAGGTCGCCGGTGATCCGGCGGTACGCGGTGACCGAGAGGGCGTAGCGGGAGTGGTCATCGATCCACACGATCACTTCACAGTCGGTGCCATCCGCGAGCCGGCAGTGCGTGAAATCTGACTGCCAACACTCATTCGGCAGATCCGCTTGGAAACGCACATAGGACGACTTCGGTCGTTTGCGCGGTGCGGGTTCGATCAACCCCGCAGCGATCAGGCGACGCCGGATCGTCGAGGTCGACACATTCGCGTTGTGGTGTTGTTGAAGGTGCCAGCGGATCGTCTCAGCCCCGGCATCAAGACCTGCTTCGAGCAGTTCCACGCGCAGGTTCACGATCGTTTCGTTCAGGACATCGGTAACCCTCGACGGTGACCGGCGCGGACGCCGAGACCGCGGCTCGAACGCTTCGTCGCCGTGGGTTCGCCAACGCGCCATGAGACGCGACACCGTGGCCTCTGAAACCTCATAGAGCCGGGCAGCTTCTGCTTGAGAGATGCCCTGGACCGTGACCGACAAGATGATCGAGCGACGCTTCGACATCGCCCCACATCAGCCCAGACCACCTTGCACATGTCTCGACACACCCCTTGCACATGTCCTGAACTCACACACTGCCGGGGGCACGTTCGCGATCGCTCCAGATCCTTCGAAATCCACGAAGCTGCTGGCGAGAGTCGACCTCGGGTGAGCGCCGTTCGATGGCCGTCGGACCCACCCAGGAGTGCCGACGGCGGCTCCCCCGCGCGGCCCAGATGATATTTGGTTCATCGATACATGATCTAATCCTCCTGTTATGGTCTATTTGGCGATCAATCGTTGAAAGATCCGGGGGAACCAATGCGAACCATGTCCGACCCATCGTTCCGCGGGCGCCGAATGGCCCTTCGCGGTCGCCGTTGGCGCCCGGGCCCGTGCCGAGATCAACGATCTGGACGGACGGCTACTCGCTCCGACAGCGGTGCTGGTGCTCATCCTCGCGGGATCACTCGTGGGTGACCTCAGAGCCTCGGACACCCGATGGGTGAGACCTGCCGCGCTGGGCGCAGGCGTGCTCTGGTGCGTCATCGGGGTGCTCGCCCTCGGCAGGTCCACTACCACTGCACTCGAGGGTGTCGGCTACACCTCAGATGCGTTCGTACGCGCCCGGGCGTTGCCCGAACTCGCTGACATCCCCCCGGAATGCCAGGTTCTCTCGGTGAGGGATCTCGCCGGTGACCTCGGTACCGACAGCTGCGGCGTCCTGGCGAACGAACCATGGCTCTGGTACCGATCCGATATCCGGCCGCTGATCACCCCCCGCCACGGCGCCCGCGAGGTCGAGGACCTCGCCCGGGTCGACGACGCGCTCGACGCCGGGGCAGAACTGTGGATTGTCTGGACCACCGTGAACGAGCCCTATGGCTATCTGCTCGACCTCGACGAACTGCGTGAACGCTTCGAACTCGACCTCGAGGGCAGCGATGAAGGGGTTGAGTTGTACCGGGTGACGGGGTAACCGCCGGACGACACGGTGATGCCGTGTCCGGTGCTGGGACGATCGTGTCCGCTGCCCCGGGCGGTTGCCTCTCGGGCAACCGCCGCAGGACACATGCGAATTCAGCGGCCCCTGTCGCGCTGGTCCACCAGCTCAGGGAGTCGAAGGACTACTCGCCAGTCGAAGGACTACTTGTCAGGAGTGGGGAAGTCGATGACGTCCGCCAC
>JAMLGK010000026.1 GCA_023957995.1 Microthrixaceae bacterium
CCGCTCGTAGGTGGAGAGCGCCTCCAACGCCGAGATCGAGGTGTGGAACGATCCGTGCCTGGAGCCACTCCGGATCGATTCGCAGTTCCACCCTCCGTCGTCGAGTTGTTGGCCCACCAACCATTCCACCGTCGAGTCGAGGCGTTGGTGGTCGTAGCCGAATGCTGCGGCCAACAGCACCAACATGGCGGTGATGCACGTCTCGGGTTCCCGGATCGACTTGGCAAGGTTGAGCCCGTCGCCGTACCAGCGAGCGCCCTCCCACAACGATCGGACGCCTGCCAGCGCGCGAGTGTCGCCCCGCTCGAGACCGAGGCGTTCCAGCAGCAACAGGGTGTAGGTGGTGGAGGTCCACTTCGGGCTGTACAAGGCACCGGCCCAGCGCCCATCCGGGTCCTGTGAGGCGAGGAGGCGCGCACCCCATCCGTTCGTGGACACCCGTGCCCGCTCGGCTGCCACTCGATCCTCCGGCAGACCGAGCAGGTCGCCCATCACCTGCCATCGCAGCGATGGATCACCCTCCAACAGCCACTCGACGATTGCGTCCCGGTGAGACATGACGCACCTCCTCACCGGTCAGCATGGGGCAATCGACCGGCCGAGTTCAGAGTCGAACGTCCCGGCCCCCGGCGCTCATCGTTGAGCGGGATTGGGGTCACGCCCGATCGTCAGCGATCGGCGAGCAGCTGCCGGATGTCGCCTTCGGAGGGCACCCGCCCGGAGGTCGCCACCTCGTCGTCGATCACGAGCGCAGGGGTGGCCATCACCCCCCAGGCGGCGATCTCGGCGGGGTCGGTGATCTTGTCGAACTCCGCTTCGACACCGGCATCGGCCACAGCCGCCCGTGCCGCGACCTCGAGCTGTTCGCATTTCGAGCATCCGGTGCCCAGGATCTTGATGTTCATGTTGTGCTCCTTGGTGTCGGACTTGGCGGTTCACAAGACGGCGTTGAAGAGGTAGCCGGTGGCGACGATGCCGGTGGCCACCACGGCGACGAACGTGGCGATCAGTTTGGGCTGAAGCACCCGGCGCAGCAGGATCGTCTCGGGCAGCGAGAGGGCGACGACGCTCATCATGAACGCCAGCACGGTGCCCATCGGCATGCCCTTGTCGTGCAGGGCCTCGACCAGTGGCATGACCCCAGCCGCGTTGGAGTACAGCGGCACGCCGATACCGACCGCAATCGGCACGCCGGCCGGCCCAACGGCATGTTCGGCGAACCAGGTTTCGGGGACCCAGCCGTGGATGACGGCGCCCACCCCTATTCCGACCAGCAGGTAGGGCCAGATCTTGGCCAGGATCGTGGCGACTTCCTCGCGACCCATGGCCAGGCGGTCGTCCCAGGTCAGCCCCACCGAGGGGTCGACCACCTTGCCGCGCAGTTTCGTTTCGAACACGAACGGCTCCACCCACCGTTCGAGACCCATGCGACCGATGGTCCACCCGGCGACGGTCGCGATCATGAGTCCGGTCGCGATGTACAGCGCCGTGACCTGCCATCCGAACAAGCCGTAGAGCATCACGATGGCAACCTCGTTGACCATCGGCGACGCGATCAGGAAACTCATCGTGACCCCGAGTGGGACCCCGGCCGCGACGAATCCGATGAACGCCGGCACTGCAGAGCACGAACAGAACGGGGTAACCACTCCGAGACCCGCCGCAGCGGCGTTGCCGACCCCCTCGCGGCGCCCGCCGAGCAGGGCCCGGGTTCGCTCGACCGACATGAAACTCCGCAGCACCGTCACCACGAAGATGATTCCGGTCAACAAGAGGGTGATCTTGGTGACGTCATAGAAGAAGAAGTGGACCGACTCCCCCAAGCGGCTGGCCGGGTCGAGACCGAGGACCTCGAACAGCAGCCAGTCCCAGAACGGACGGTTCAGGCTGTAGAGCACCCACCACAGGGCTGCGGCACCGGCAACCGACAGCCATCGCCGCGCTGCGGATGATCCCGGGGATGCCTGTGGCGACTCCACCGAGGCACTCATCTCGAACCCCACCCTGCGTCATTCATCGTTCTTCGACGATAACCGATGACTGCGGACACAACAAATGCGGACCGTATATCGTCGATCACCGATGGGCATACTGGGGACCATGGTGGAAAGCGACGACGACCTCGCAGCGATGGCGAAGGCACTGGGCCACCCGGCCCGAATCCAGATCCTCAGATTCCTCGCAGACCGGGAGACCTGCGTGACCAGCGAGGTGGTCGACGAACTGCCGCTCGCCCAGTCGACCGTTTCCGAACACCTCCGGATCCTGCGGGAGGCCGGACTCGTCCAGGGCGAGATCGACGGACCCCGAACCCGCTATTGCATCAACCCGACCCGGCTGGCCGCACTCAAGATGGCAGTCGACTCGCTCTGACACACCTCCGCCGGCCCAACGACGCGCGTGATCAGCGTTGATCGGACTGGAGGTCGTGGCCACCCTCGCCCTGTTGGGCCTTGTCGGTGCCGGCGCCGTGCTGCTGTGGTGGCTTCGGGCCGGGCGACTCCCGCTGGATGCTCGTCCGCGGGGCGCCTCCGCGGGGCGACTGGCCGTCGCCGCCGCCGTGTCGGGAGTGGCCACGTTCGGGGTCATCCCGTTGGAGCAGCGGGGTCCCGGCCCGGGAAGTCCTGTGAAACAATGCTCGCCCCAGCAGCTGATCTGAGCGCCTGACCCTTGGAGGAAAAGTGAAGATCGTCGGTCTCGGACGCCCGTTGGGCGCCATGGCGCTCGCCATCGTGATATTCACCGCAGGTCTGGCCTCGGCCATACCTGTCGGCGCCGCAAGTGACACCCCCGCCGAGCCGGTCGCGATCGTTCAGGATCCCGGTGCCGGAGCGATCTCCGAACACACCTGCGACGGCTGCGAACCTCCACTCGGGTACCAGGGAGGCCGGGTCATGGACACCACCGGAGCGCAGGGTGTGACGATCACGCCCATCTTCTGGGCCCCGGATGGCTACGAGTTCCCCGACGGCTATGTCGAACTCGTCGAGCAGTACATCGCCGACGTCGCCGCGGACAGCGGCACCACCACCAACGTCTACTCGCTGGTCTCGGAGTACTCGATCCCCGACGGCGAGAACCAGCAGGACCTGAGATACCAGATCAGCTCCGGCGATTCGATCACCGACACGAACCCCTATCCCGAGAGCGGCTGCGACATCGAGGACGATTTCACCGATTGCCTGACCGACGACCAACTCCGCGACGAACTCGACAGCCTGGTGCAGTCCGAAGGGCTGATCGCCGACCTGGCCAACTTCTACCCAGTGTTCTTTCCCGAGCCGGTGATGACAGAGGACCGTGATGGCTCCAATTCTGTCGACGCCTACTGCGGCTACCACCGGGCCTTCGAAACCGATGCCGGAGTCGTGGCATACGGCAACGAGCCGTTCCTGCCCGACGGCTGCGGCATGGGCCAGTCACCGAACGGGAACCTGCCGGCCGACGGAGCGATCAACGTGCTCAGTCACGAGGTCATGGAAGCGCTCACCGACCCGGAGGACACCGTCACCTGGAACGACAAGTCCGGTCACGAGATCGGCGACATATGTGCTGAGTTCTATGGCGTGCCCCTCGGTGTTGCCGACCCGGACAACCCCGACACGACCGGGTTCAACCAGGAGATCAACGGCAACCGCTACTACACCCAGACCGAGTTCAGCAATGCGGCGTTCGAGGCCTTCGGCGACGGCGCGGGCTGCCAGCAGAGCGCCGACACCGCCGCCGCAGCAGTCGCTTCTCCGATCGGGGTGATGCTCGCTACCGCAAGCCCGAACGCGGTTGACTCCGATGGGACCTCGACCGCGGACATCGAGCTGACCATCACCACACCTGATGGCGGCGCACTGGCGGGAGACGCTCTCGCCTACTCGATCAAGAGCATCGACGGGCTCGGGACCTGCGGGGAGCTCAGCGACACCAACGGATCGACCGATGAGGACGGCTTCGCCACCATCACCTACACCGCGTCGCAGGACGATGCCATCTGCGGCGTCGTGGCCATCGATGCAAAGGCGGGCCAGGCAGCGACCGCCGTCGTCTACCAGGGTTCCTACGCCGATGAGGCACCCACCGCTGAGGCCACCTTCCCCACCGAACTGGGAGCGGGCAGCGATCCGAGCACCTTCGATGTGACGTTCACCAATCCCGGCATCGAGGACTTCACATCTGCAGAGATCTCCTTCGACGTGTTCCCCGCCGAGGGTGCGACCGACGACGTGACGGCGGACCAGGTGAGCCTCAGCGCATCCTTCGACGGAGACGATGGCGAGTTCGATCCTGTCGAGCTGTCCGGATCCACGTTGGGCGACGGATCGATCCAGGGCGTGATCGATGACGTGGAGCTCGATTCCGGAGACGAGGTGACGGTCACCTTCGAGATCGCGCTCGACGAGTCGGTACCGGTTTCGAGCGAACCGACGATGACCTTCGAGGCCTACCTGGACCTGGTAAACCCGGCCAGCGGTGCGGGGACGAACCTCGCCGACACACTCGGCTCCGATGTGAACGTCGTGTCAGCGGATCAGATCCCGACCTCCCCGGAGGCGGACGGTTCGTCGTCCACCACATGGCTGGTGGTCACCGGTGTGGTCCTGATCGCGGCCGTCGGAGCGGGCACGGTGATCGCGAGACGGCGACGCCACTCCAGCGCGAGCTGACGCCAGGCGGGCGCCGTCGAGCGGCGCAGCCCGTACCGAATTATCACTCAATAATTCTTGACTCATCATTTGTCGAGTGAAATGCTGGCGGCGTGCAACAGCAGGATTCGCTCGAACGAAGGGCGGCCGTGCACGCGGCGCTCGGTGATCGGGTCCGCCTGGCGCTGGTCGACGAACTCGCGGTCTCGGACCGCTCACCGATCGAACTACGCCGTTTGGTCGGCATCGAGTCCAACCTGCTGGCCCACCACCTCGACATCCTCGAGGAAGCCGGGCTGATCGAACGATCGCGCTCGAGCGGCGACGGCCGCCGGCGCTACGTGCACCTCCGACGCGAGTCTTTCGTCGGCTCCGTGCCGGGCCGTCCCGTGGCCATCGGACCCGCTCTGTTCATCTGTTCGGCGAACTCGGCGCGCAGCAAACTCGCTGCGGCGCTGTGGGGGGCGCTGACCGACGCACCGGCAGACTCGGCCGGGATGCACCCGTCCGAGCGGGTACACCCCGAGGCGGTCGCCGCCGCGCACCGCGCCGGGCTCGACCTCACCGGTGAGCAACCCCGGAAGATGACCGACGACGAGAGCCTCCCCCAGCTGGTGGTGACCGTGTGCGACCGGGCCCATGAGGAAATGGCCCCCAGGGGATCGTGGTTGCACTGGTCGATCCCCGACCCGGTGCCCGTCGGCACCAGCGCAGCGTTCGATGCGGTGGTGTGCGAGCTCCGGGGACGAATCGAATCGCTGGTTGACACCGAACGCCGTGCCTCCTGATGGGTTCTTCGATCCTGTCCGCGCTGATCCGCCTCTTCCATCCCCGACCGGAGTCCCCTGATGACTGACACCCGCCCCGAAGTGCTGTTCGTATGTGTCCACAACGCCGGACGCTCCCAGATGGCTGCCGCGCTGCTCGGTCAGCTGGCCGGTGACCGCGTCGCGGTCCGCTCCGCTGGCACAGCTCCCGCGGAACAGATCAACCCGGCGGTGATCGAGGCCATGGCCGAGATCGGGATCGACCTCGAAGCGACCGGCGCCAGACCGAAGCGTCTCGAGGATGCAGCTGTGCGGTCCTCCGACGTCGTGATCACGATGGGATGCGGCGACGAGTGTCCCTTCTATCCCGGGAAGCGCTATCTCGACTGGGAGTTGGAGGATCCGGCCGGCCGCGACCTCGCCGCGGTGCGACCCATCCGAGACGAGATCCGCCGTCGCGTCGAGGAGTTGATCGGCTCTCTCGCGGTGGAGCCGGCGTAGCCGGTGCGGGCCCCGCAGCTGTCACGCCCGCAGGGCGCTGCGCAGCATCTCCAGACGCTCGGGCACCGCCCGGTACCAAGCCCACTTGCCCCGCTTCTCGCGGGACAGGAACCCGGCGTCGACGAGGATCGACAGATGGTGCGAGACCGTCGGTTGGCTACGACCCAGGGGCTCGACCAGATCGCAGGCACACGCCTCGCCCGTTGCCGAACTCGCCACCATGGAGAGCAGCCGGAGCCGGGCCGGATCGGCCAGCACCTTCAACGCGTCGGCGAGCTCCACCGCGTCGGCTTCGCCCAGCGCGTCCGCGGCCAGCGAGCCGCAGCATCCTTCGAACGGTGTCACCTTCGTCGTCATCTGGTCGCCTCCGACCCAATTTGGCGTTCGATCGAACAATACATTGACACACATCGATGTTCAGGTAGGGTTCGGACACATCGACCAACATCGATCTAGCCCCTCTCCCCCGGAGGTTCCAATGTCGACCACTGTCGACGACCACGTGGCAGCGAAGCTGTCCACCCTCGACCGCTACCTCCCGCTGTGGATCGGCGCCGCAATGGCCTTCGGGCTCCTCCTGGGCCGAATGGTTCCGGATCTCGACGAGTCACTGGACCGGATCAAGATCGACACCGTTTCGTTGCCGATAGCGATCGGCCTTCTAGCCATGATGTACCCGGTGCTGGCGAAGGTCCGCTACCGCCGGATCGGTGACGAGCTGGCCGACCGCCGTTCGCTTGGCCTCTCGCTGATCCTCAACTGGGTGGTCGGCCCGTTGCTCATGTTCACCCTCGCCTGGATCTTCCTGGCCGACCTGCCGGAGCTGCGAACCGGTCTCATCATCGTCGGGTTGGCCCGCTGCATCGCGATGGTCCTCATCTGGAACGACCTGGCCTGTGGAAGTCGCGAGCTCGCCGCGGTGCTGGTGGCGGTGAACTCGCTGTTCCAGATCGTCATGTACTCCGTTCTCGGCTGGTTCTACCTGACGGTGCTGCCCGATTGGCTCGGACTCGACACCCAGAGCCTGGATGTGTCGATGTGGGCCATCGCCAAGTCGGTCCTCATATTCCTGGGCATCCCGCTCCTCGCCGGGTTCCTGACCCGGACCATCGGAGAAGCGCGCAAGGGCACCGAATGGTACGAGCAGCGGTTCCTTCCGCGCATCGGCCCGATAGCCCTCTACGGATTGCTGTTCACGATCGTGGTGCTCTTCGCTCTCCAGGGCGAACGCATCACCTCCAACCCGCTCGACGTGGTCCGCGTGGCGCTACCCCTCCTCGTCTACTTCGCCCTGATGTGGGGAGGCTCCTTCTTCGTGGGACACCGCCTCGGATTCCCCTACGACCGCAACACCTCCATCGCCTTCACCGCCGCCGGCAACAACTTCGAGCTCGCGATAGCGGTGTCGATCGCAGTGTTCGGTGTCACTTCGGGCCAGGCACTGGCGGGCACCATCGGTCCGTTGGTGGAGGTCCCCGTGCTCGTCGCCCTCGTCTACGCGTCGCTGTGGCTACGGAGACGTTGGTACCCCGAGGACCTGACCGACGAGCACTCGGAGCTGCTCCGGTAGTCCGCACCGGGTCACGTTCTCCTTCACACCAGCTGCTTCACTCCAGCTGCTTCACACAGCTGCTTCACACCGAGCGGGGTGACCGATCAGCTCCGGTCCCCGACCGCATCTTCCGACGAACCCACGGCCGCGTGCAGGTCCTGCAGGAGCCGGTGGGTGTCGGCCGCTGCTGGACCGAGCGCCGAGGTGACCCGCCCGAGAACCGGGGCGAAGAGTTCGCCGGCCGTGCGGTGAGCAGCGCGCCCCGAAGCGGTCAGCTCCAGGAGGTAGGAGCGCCCGTCATCGGGATTGGCCACCCGCCGAACGTGACCGCGCCGCTCGAAGCGCTTGACGTAGCTGGACACGGTTGTCGGGGGCGCCGCCATCCAGTTGGCCAGTTCGGTGGGAGTCATGCCGTCCGCACCTGCGAGAACCGAGTAGATGGCGAACTCGTCGGCGTCCAGACCGGACGGCTGCACCGCTGCGTCGATCTGGGCGGTCGCGGCCCGGGAGACCAGCCAGATGTCGAAAAGTACGTTTCCGAGCCCCGCGTGAGGATCGGTGGATCCGGCGGAATCCGGATGCTGTGGTCGCGACACGGTCGGCATCCTACTGCGACATCGCACCAGTGACGGTCGACGAGGCCCCACCGCCGCGAACTCTCCTGAGCAGCGAACGGGCGACCAGCACCGGGAGCCCGAGGATCAGCACCCCGCCAGCAGCCCAGAACGAGAGGTGCTTGGCGAGTGAAGCGAAGCCCATCAGTTCGGTGGTCACCACCGTTTCCGGGAAGAACGCGAGTGCCAGCCAGGCACAGAGGTTCTCCAGGTAGTCGAATGCGGTCCCCGCCAGCGCCAGAGCAGCGACCCCCACCATCGACACCCGGCGTGGGAACAGGTGACGGAACACCAACGCCAGCGACGAGGCCATGAACAACCCGAACACCAGCGGGTAGGCCAGGTCCGCCAGCTGCAGGTTTCGGTAGACGGTTCGGCCGCTGATTCCACAGTCCGCGAGGAACTCAGCCACATCCCCACCGGAGGAGAACACCCGGACGTCGGGAGGAGCCTGCCCACACGCATCCTCGACCGCAGGGATCGAGAACGGTGCCGACGACGAGAACAACGCTGCCGCGAACAACAAGAACACCGCCGCGCTCACCACCCAGACGCGCCAGCTGGCCAGGCGCGTCATGGCGGCCACCACCCGACTCGAGCGGCCCGGCACTGGGTCCTCCCCGTCGGTTCCAACTGGTTGGCTGTCGATCGCTGTCGCCATGCCTGTGCTCCTCATGTCCGTGCTCCTCATGTCCGTGCTCCTCGTGCTCACTGGACCGTCGTGCACATCGCCGACGAACCCACTACTACGTTATCGCAGTATATAGAGCTACTGCGATAACGTAGTAGCCAATTGTCAAGGGCGCCGGCCGCCCGAGGCTTCTATCGTCTCGTGCGATGAGCACCGGCGCCTCTCACGACCACGTAGACCCGTCCGCTGTGCAGGGATCGGCAGCGATGGGCATACCGCTCGACCAGCTTCGAGCCGACACCCCCGGAGTTGAACGGGTCACGCACTTCAACAATGCGGGGAGTGCGCTCCCGCCCGACGTCGTGGTCGAAACCACGATCCGGCACCTGCGCCTCGAGGCCGAGATCGGCGGCTACGAAGCGGCCGCCGCGACAGAGCAGGAACTGGGATCGGTCTACGGGTCACTGGCCCAGCTCCTCGGAGCGCGCACCGACCAGATAGCACTGATCGAGAACGCCACGCGTGCTTGGGACATGGCCGTCTACGGATTCCCCTTCCGCAGGGGTGATCGGGTCCTGACCGCACGGTCGGAGTACGCAAGCAACGCGATCGCACTGTTCCAGTTGCGCGAACGTCACGGAATCGAGGTCGTCCTCATCGACGACGACCCCCACGGGCAGATCTCGTTGGATCACCTGGCGACCGAACTCGAACGCGGGGCAGCCATGGTGGCGCTGACCCACACCCCCACCAACAGTGGGCTTCTCAACCCTGCCGCAGCGGTCGGTGAGCTGTGCCGCGAACACGGCGCGTTCTACGTGCTCGATGCCTGCCAGTCGATGGGCCAGGTGCCGATCGACGTGAACCGGATCGGGTGTGACGTGTTGTCCGCCACGGGCCGCAAGTACCTGCGCGGACCTCGGGGCACGGGATTCCTCTACGTGAGCGACCACGCGATCGAGACCCTGGAACCGCCTTTCCTCGACCTGCACTCAGCGGAGTGGACCTCACCGGACTCGTTCTCGATCAGAGCGGGCGCACGGCGCTTCGAGACCTGGGAGGCGAACCACGCGTCGCGGCTCGGGCTCGGCGCGGCAGTCGACTACTGCCTGGCGGTGGGCGTGGAGCCGATACAGCAACGAATCGGCCTTCTCGCCGAGAGGATGCGAGGTGCGCTCGGCGACCTCGACGGAGTCGCGGTGCGCGACAAGGGAGAGCTCACCACCGGCATCGTCACGTTCACCCACAGCAACGTGGACTCTCCCGAGATCATCGCTGCGTTGCGGGCACACGACATCAATGTGTCGCTGTCGCCGGTGGAGTTCGCGCAGTGGGACCTGCCCCACAGGGGTGTGCCGGCGCTCGTACGCGCGTCGGTCCACTGCTACAACACCGAGACCGAGGTCGATCGGCTCATAGAGGTCGTCGAAGCCACGACCTGACCCCACCCTGGAGGGGCCCTCACCGGAGATGGGGTGGAGCCACTCGGGCACCCCCTCGAACGGCTCGGTCGGCCTGTGCTCTGTGCGATGCTGGGGCCCCGAGTTCCACATCGATCCGGAGTCACTGATGCGCACGATCGGCAACATCCTCTGGCTGATACTCGCCGGCTTCTGGCTGGCGATCGGCTATGCGCTGTCGGGTCTGCTGATCTGCATCACGATCATCGGCATCCCCTTCGGGATCCAGGCGTTCAAGCTCGCCCAGTTCTCGCTCTGGCCGTTCGGACGCAGCGTCGCGCGCTCACCCGAGGGCGGATGCCTCGAGGTGGGATTCAACATCCTGTGGCTGGTCCTGTTCGGATGGGGGATGTTCCTGGCGCACATCGTCGCCGGGATCCTGTTGTGCATCACGATCATCGGCATCCCCTTCGGGATCCAGGCGTTCAAGCTCAGCGTGCTCGCCCTGTGGCCGTTCGGCCGGCACATCATCGAGCCCGGTGAACGCAGCTCGGCCGCCGGAGCACTCGGGGTGCCCGCGGATCCGACCCAGCGCTGAGGAACCAGCCGGAGCGAAGCGCCGATCTGGATCTGCAGTAGAGCGGAACACCCGGCGGGTGTGACCCTGAGGACTCCGCTGGCCGCGTTCTCCGTGCTCAGGCCACCGCGCCGGAGACGCGCTCGACGGTCCATGCCAGCCCGATGAGCGCTGCGACGGCGGCCAGCGGTATCCGAACCCAGGCCATACGTTCCACCAGGACCTTGGACACGAGCCACAGTCCCCCGAGGATCAGCAGCACGACCGCTGTCTGGGCGACGTCGATGCCGATGTTGAACGCGGCCAGTGCCGGTGCGCGCTGTGAGGTGGCGAGGCCCAGGCTGGAGAGACTCGAGGCGAACCCCAGACCATGGACCATGCCGATCAACCCGGCGATCCAGGGCCGGGCTCCGTCTGCGCGGCCGCCGATCACCAGCACCGCCGCGGCGACTATCGACAGGGCGATGGCAGGTTCCACAACGCTGGCGGGTATCGAGATCACGTCGAAGTACGCCAGACAGAGGCTGATCGCATGGCCCACGGTGAAGGCGGTGACGAGTTTGACCGTGCTCCAGGCCGTCGCCCTGTCGATCGTGGTGCCCGCGACGGCGAGGGTCAGGACCAACAGGAACAGCAGGTGGTCGGGCCCGAAGCGGATGTGATCGATTCCCAGGGCGAAGAACGACCCCATGCTCGCCCAGGTGCCGAGGGTGAACGTCACCGTGTCGTCCTCACCGAGTTCACCGACCACGACCCCATCGGGGTGCGACAGGACGACCTCGGGCGTGGGAGCGTCGAAGGCCCAGTCGAGAGCCACCTCTGCGACATCCCCGTCATGCGGGCTGGTGAGGAAGGCGAGTGCAACGTTGGCCGAGCCGGCATCCTCGCTTCCCACCTCGCTCAGTCCCGGCACTCCCGCACCGGCGATCTCGAGTTCCTCGCCGTCGACTGCGAGGGAGACCCTTTCGCGCACCGTCTCGACGAGCGTCGGTGCCACCTCGCCCTCCTGGGATCGGAGCTCGGTGAGGTCGATCAGGCCATCGCCGGAGGTGTCCTGGTAGCCGAGCTCGGCGAAGGGCACCGCTGCGTTGACGGTCACCCGTTCGCCGTCCAGTTCGACCACGACGCTCTCGGTGGTCGAGTCATGTGCTGCAGCGGGCAGCGCACTCATCATCGATGCGGCCAGCAACGCCAGCATGACCAGCAGCGCACGCCGCCCCGTGACCGTCACGGGTCCAGCTGCCATCTCAGCCACCGGGGGGTGGTCCCCCGCCACCGGCGGCATCCCCGTCCGGAAGCGCAGCAGCGCTGTTGTCCGGGCTGGTCAGCTTGGAGGTCGCTGTGGCGCCCACCCGACAGGTAGGGAGGTTCGGCGAGTCGTAGCTCAGGTGGTAGTGGTACTGCTCGCCGAACTCCTCGGTGTCGCTGACATGGCCCGAGCACTCATCGAGATCGGAAGCAAGCGCACCGTCCTCCTCGGGTCCGTAGATCGCGTAGCCGTCGAAGGCGAAACCGAGGAGGCCCTCGAGGTCCTGTTCGACCCCGCAGGTCACATCGGCATCGGCGTCATCGAGGTTGGTCTGTATCGACTCGGCGCCGAAGTGCCAGTGGTAGTAGCCAGAGGGGTCGATGTGACCACCGCAGGCGTCCAACGCCGGCAGTCCTCCCCGATCGGCGACCGAGGGTGCATCAGCGAAGATCGTGACTCCGTCGAGCGACACGCCGACCTGCGCGACGGTGGTCAGGTCGGTCGTCGTGCCAAGGTCCTCGGGTTCGACCGGCAGCAACGCCTGGAGGTGGAACGACCCGTCCGCGGTCGCCTCCAGGCACGAGTTCTCGGTCGTCGAGGACGAAGCAGGCCCGGCCGCCGGGTCGGTGATGGTGATGTTGCCCTCGGCGTCGACGAACTCGTAGCCCTGCTCGGTCATCATCGCCCAGAAATCCCCGTCGAGCGCGTACAGACCGGGGTCCTCTCCGTCCCATACCCAGATGCCACCGGTCTCGCTCGTGGTCGCCGGGCAGTAGGGGCCGTCGGTGTCCACCGTCGAGGCCAGGCTGGCGAACTCCAGCTGGTAGCAGCTCGTCTCGGTCCCGTTCTCCAGTGTGCAGTCCACGATCTCCGGATCGGAGGTGAGCGCGCCCTCCGCGAACAACGCCGACATGTCGGTGTCCTCGTCGGCGCTGGATGGGTCAGAGCTCTCGTCATCGCTCGATCCGGTCGTGGGAGTGTCCTCCACCGCGGTGCTGTCGCTGGAGGACCCGCACGACGCGGCGACCAGTGCGAGCGAGATGAACGCCAGAAGCGTCGCGATGGCTCTCGATGTGCGGTGGGTGGTTGATGGCACTGGTGCTCCTGGCGGTTTCGTGGGCCGGTGTTTCATGGGCCGGTGTTTCATGGGATCGGTCGAGATTGGATGGGGGTCGCGAAGACGTCGGGTGCTCAACCGGGCGGGGGTCCACCCGGAGGGCCACCGGCACCAGCAGCGTCGTCGGTTCCGGCGACGGTCTGCCCGACCAGGCACTGCACGACCTGGTTCTCAGCCGCGTAGTTGGCGTGATAGTGGTACCCGAGTTCCTCGGTCGTGTGCCCGTTGCACTCGTCGAGGTCGTCGGGCACCTCGTCCACCGCATACGGGCTGTGCACCGCGTAGCCGTCCATCGCGTAGCCGAAGATCGGGGTCTCGCCCTCGGAGGACTCACCCACCTCTGAGCAGCCCACTGCGCCGTGCATGTGGTAGCCCTCGAAGGGGTTGTAGTGGCCGCCGCAGTCGTCGAACGCCGCGATCGTATAGGCGCCGAGGATCGCGTCCACCGGGGCGGACTCCGCGATCACCACGCCATCGAGGGTGACCCCCTGGTTTCCCTGGGACTCCGAGGCGCTGTCAGCTGCAACGGGGGTCACCGGGATCAGCGCCGTGGTGGTGATCGGCTCGCCGTTCTCGAGCCAGTCGAGCTGACCTTCGACGCAGTGGTTCTCGAGCGCTGGGTCGACGTCGGGTCGGGCCGCGGCCTCGAACTCCTCGGCCGTCTCGGTGACGAGCACGTTGCCCTCGTCGTCGTACATGTGCCACGCGTCGTCGTCGTAGAGCTCAGCAAGGTTCTCGATGAACTCCCCGTCGAGGTCGTAGAGGCCCTCGCCGTCGAACCAGAGGCCACCGTCGTCGGCACTCGAGGTGATCGTCTCGGGACAGAACGGTCCGGTGTCGTGGTCAGCGGGGAACCCGGCGACGGTGATGCTGTAGCAGGTCGTCTCCTCGCCACCACTCAGGGTGCAGTCCTCGGTGGTGATCTCCTCAGCCAGTGCGCCATCGAGGAACAGGTCGGGATCGAGTCCGTCCGACGAGACCGACGGGTCGGTGGTCGACTCCTCCGTGGATCCACTGGTCGACCCATCCGCGGTCGAGTCAGTCGACTCCGAGCCAGATGTGCCACATGACGCGAGCACCAGCAGCGCTGCGCCAGACACGAGCATCCATCGTCTCCGTGGAGCGGTGGTGGTGTGTGGAGTTGGGAACATGGGGGGCCTCCGGGCCTTGTCAGCTCAACGCTCGGTGGCGTCTGGTGGTGACTGCGGTCGTGTTCTTGCGAGGGACACCTGGATCGACGTCATGGGCCCTGCACCGTCAGGCGCATGAGGATCGTGTTGTCGACCTCGAGGTCCGGGCCCCACACCAGTGCGGCATCGTCAGCCCAGTCGATCTCGTCGTAGCCGTCCTTGGGACTCACGTCACTGGCGGACCACTCGGTGGCTGCGCTCCAGTCACTGGTGTCGAGGTCCGCGTCGGCCCAGCCAGCGGGCGCATCGATGCTCTCGAACTCGCAGGTGGCGTCGGGATCGGGATCGTCGGCGCACTCGGTGTTGAGCGGTGCCTGTTGGATGACCAGCACCGACCAGTCCGAGCCGGTCGTGGCCACCACCTCGCCGGTGGAGGTGTCGGTGACCTGTGCGATCAGACCACCGTCGCCCATCTGCTGGTTGGGCTCACCGATGTACTCGATGCCTGAGTCGGTCTCCTTGAAGTCCCTGGCCTCGATCGCGATGGTGAAAGGGTACGTCGCTTCGAAGGTGTAGGTCTCGGCGTTGAAGGAGCGTTCGGTGGTGATCGGAACGGAGTCCTCTCCGACCAGTTCACCGTCCACGTAGACCGCCGCCCAGTTGTCGGCCCAGACCTCTACCTCGAAGGTCGTCGGGGAACCCGACTCAGCTGACTCCTGGGGCGAAGCATCGACGGGTTCGGTGGTCGTCGAATCGGCCGCGGGTCCAACTGTGTTGCCCGATCCGGTTTCGGAGGTGCCACAGCCTCCCGCCAGCAACGACAGAAAGGCCACCGCAATCACGCCAGCCGACCGCAGGGTCGTGCCCGTGATCGAATCGGCCACGTGGCTCGGATCTGTCGTGCGTTGCGGATCGTTCATCCCGACACTATCGGCATACTTTCCCGTGGAGACCCTGCGGAACAGCTGTGAACAAGCTGTGAACCGACGCTGGCGGGTTCAGGGCGGTCTGCCGAGCACCATCACGGGCACCAACCCCACCGGCGCTGCATGGGAGGGGTTGCCGACGGGGACGATGTCGGTTTCGACCGGGAGCGCCGGGAGCCGCCAGGAATCGTCGCCGGCTCTCCTCCGATTCACCACCCGCGAATTGCCGATCTCCTGACAGTTGACTCGCGCCACCTTGCCGTTGGAGGCGTGTCATGGGGCTCCACCTACGAAGGAGCAGAAGCCGTGGCCAGAGATCAAGCTCAGGTTCCGCCTGACCAGTCGAAGCGGCAGCGTCGACAGCGCGGGCGCAGGGCCGCCGCAGCCCTGTCGGTGCCACTGTTGATCGGAAGCGCCGCGGCGTGCGCCAGCGAACAGCCGCCGGGGGACCCGGGCGCAGAGGGCGGCTCCGATCACTTCGACCTGGGCGAGGTCCGGAGCCTCGACGGGTCGGGCAACAACTCGAACGATCCAGCCCTCGGCTCGGCCGACTCGATCTACCCGCGCGTGGCCGAGGTGCGCTACCAGGACGGCACGAGCGATCCTGTCGAGGGTCCCGACGAGCGTTACCTGAGCAACCGGATCTTCAACGACACCAACCAGAACCTGTTCTCGGAGAACCAGGTGACCCACTGGGGATTCGTGTGGGGCCAGTTCCTCGACCACACCTTCGGGGTGCGTGAGACCTCCGAGGAGGACATGACCCTCGCGTTCGACCCCGACGATCCCCTCGAGAGCTTCACCAACGACCTGGGCGGGATCTCCTCCACCCGCTCGGCGGCAGCCGACGGCACGGGTGAGGACTCCGCGCGGGAACAGGTGAACCTCATCAGCTCCTACATCGACGCCTGGGCCGTCTACGGCGGATCCGACGAACGCCTCGACTGGCTCCGCGACGGATCACTCGACGGCGACCCGACCAACAACGAAGCGACCCTCATCGATGACGACGGCTACCTTCCCACCGCTGAAGTCCGACCGGATGCCGAAGCACCCGCCATGGACCTGGTGGGCCAGCTCATGGGCGATCCGTCGGCTGCGGTGATCGCCGGCGACGAACGAGCCAACGAGAACCTCGGACTCACCGCGGTGCAGACGCTCATGCTGCGGGAGCACAACCGGATCGTCGCAGAGCTGCCCGCCGACCTCGACGAGGAGACGAAGTTCCAGATCGCACGCCGGGTGGTGTCGGCCCTGCAGCAGTACATCACCTACAACGAGTTCCTTCCTGCCATGGGCGTGGAGCTCGATCCGTACTCCGGCTACGACGAGACGGTCGACCCGTCGATCACCAACGAGTTCGCAACCGTCGGCTACCGGGCCCATTCCCAGGTTCACGGAGAGTTCGAAGCCGAGATCCCGACCGGCGAGCTCAGCGACGACACACTCGCGGCGTTGCAGGCCAACGGCGTAGAGGTGACCGTCGAGGGTGACGTCGCCGAAGTGGCCGTGCCCCTCAACGTCGCGTTCGGCAACCCAGCGTTGCTGGAACAGATCGGACTCGGCAACATGCTGGCGGGTCTCGCATCGGAATCCGCGTACGCCAACGACGAACAGATCGACAATCAGCTCCGCAGCGTGCTGTTCCAGATCCCGGGTCCCGAAACCGGGAACCCGCTGGACTGCCTCGACGGGGAAGGCATCGAGGAATGCTTCAGCGGTGTGAACGACCTCGGCTCGCTCGACGTGGCCAGGGCATATGACCACGGAATGCCCACCTACAACGACATGCGGGTTGCGTTCGGGCTCGACCCGGTCGAGTCGTTCACCGACCTCACCGGGGAGTCCACGGCCGAGTTCCCCGACGACCCCGAGATCGATCCTGACGATCCGATCAACGACCCCGACATCCTCGACGTCATCAGTCTCACCGACATCGACGGCAACGAACTCGAGATCGGCTCGGAAGCGGCGGACACCGAGGCGATCGCTGCGGAGCGCCGCAGCACCGTCGCAGCCCGCCTGGCCGCGATCTTCGGCTCCGTCGACGACATCGATGCCTTCACCGGGATGGTCAGCGAGCAGCACGTCGCCGGCACCGAGTTCGGTGAGCTCCAGCTGGCGATGTGGACCTCGCAGTTCACCGCACTGCGCGACGGAGACCGCTTCTTCTACGACAACGACCCGGTGCTCGACTCGATCGCGGAGGAGTTCGGCCTCGACTACCGGCGCAGCCTCTCCTCTGTGATCTCGGCCAACACCGATCTCGACGATGCGAGCCTGCCCTCCAACGTGTTCGTCCTCGAGGATGCCGACAGCCAGGACGACTCGGGTGACGCCCAGGGCGACGACGAGCCCGACACCGGTGTCGACCCGGATACCGGTGTCGAGTCGGACACAGACGACGAGTCGGACACCTCCGATGACCCCGATCCCACCGAGGAGACCGACGGGGACACCGATGTCGACGGGGACACCGATGTCGATGACGACAGCGACGCCAGCGAGGACGCTGACCGTCGGCGGGAATCCCCGCCCGGGGACGATCGGCGCGGCGCACGGAACCGCTCTGACGGGCCCCCGCGCCCAACGGAGCGGTCCTGACATGACAGACACGACATCGACAACACAAACGACCTCGACAACAGACACGGCCTCCGGGACTGACGCGGTGTCGATCCCAGACCCTGCGCGAACCGATCCGGCGCAGCGAGCGGGTTCCGGATCCGGGATCAGAACGCTGCTTGCGGAACGCTTCTCGGCACAGCCGGCCTGGGTGCTGGTCACCGAGCTGTTCATCGGGTTCGGCTGGCTACGGGCGGCCGTCGAGAAGATGATCGATCCCGGGTGGTGGAATGGCGATGTCATCGATGGCTTCGTTGACTCGCACCTCGATGCATCGCTCGGCTGGTACACGCCGTTCGCATCGGGCGTCGTACTGCCGGGCGCGCTGCTCGTCGCAGTCGTGGTCGTCGTTGCCCAGCTCGTTGCGGCGGCGGGTCTTCTCAGCGGACGACGCCTGGGGCTCTCGCTGGCAGTCGGGATCTTCCTGAACCTGCACTTCATGGCGGCAGGCGCGGTCAACCCGTCCGCGTTCTACCTGCTCGCACAGGGTGCCCTCGTGTTGTGGTTGGCCGAACGCCGTCCGACGTTCGCCATGAAGCGCAAGCTGGGGCTCGCCGCGGTCGCCGCGGCAGTCCTGGCGCTGATCAGCGTTCCGTTCATCTCGACGATCCAGCCGGCGCTGGTGATCGAGGATCCCGCGATCATGTACGTGACAGAGGGCGTTCTCACCGTCCTCGCCTGTGTGCGCGCCAGCTCGTCGATCAGCGCCACCCGCCGCGAGAACCGGATCCGGTCCCTGCGTGGAGGCACGCCATCGGGCAACGCCCGGAACTTGTCACGATCTTGCCGGACGCCTGCCAGCGGGTTGCAAGACGACCCCCAGAGTGGGTTCTGACAACGAGATGGCTCCCAACAACGGGGGCCACCTCCCAACAAGGAGAAGCAGATGAAGCACAGGAGATTGATCGCCGCCGGCACGTTTGCGGCACTGACCATCGGTGGCCTCTCGGCCACCTCGATCGCCTCGGCGCAGGGCTACGGCGGCGACGACACCGCAGACCAGACCAGCGAGGCCCCGGCGTTCGATACCCAGAACGACCTCGTTCAGGTGCAGGACGACGAGGTCGAGGACCCCGACGCACCTGAGCGGGGCCGCCGCGGTCACCGTGGCGGCTGCAATCTCGAGGAGGCCGCAGCAGCGATCGGCATCGACGAGTCCGAGCTGCGCGAGGCCCTCGACGGTGGCCAGACCATCGCCGAGGTCGCCGAGGCCAACGGCGTCGCGGTCGATGACGTGATCGACTCGATGGTCGCGGCCCAGACCGAGCGCATCCAGGAGAAGGTGGCCGACGGCGACCTGACCCAGGAGGAGGCCGACGAGAAGCTGGCCGAACTCGAGGCCCGCACCACCGACCGGGTCAACGGGATCGATGACCACCGCGAACCTCGCGATGGTGCGCCCGACGACGGTGACGAGGGTGCAGCCGAGCAGGAGAGCGGGGAGAGCTGAACCGATATCCCACCCAGCTGCCGGGCGATTCCCTCCATCGCTCGGAGCAGGACTAATTGCCCCCCGCCCTCCATGGGTCGGGGGCAACGCCTGTCCGCAAGACTGAACCCAACGGCCACGACCCGGCCGCAACAGATTCCGACGGGGGAAGACGTGACCGCAGCAACCACCACACCGGCTGCTCGTAGCGGAGGATGACCCGGAGATCCGTCAGGCCCTCGACCAGATCCTCACCTACGAGGGCTATGAGGTGGTGACCGTCAATGACGGAGCGGCCGCCCTGGAGGGTCGTCCGCGAACACGAGCCGGAAGCAATCCTCCTCGACGTGATGATGCCCTTCGTGGATGGCCTCGGGGTCTGCCGTCGGCTCCGCGAAGGCGGCGACCGCACCCCGATCCTGATGTTGACCGCCCGCGACGAACTCGATGACCGCATCGCGGGCTCGATACCGGCGCAGACGACTACGTGACCAAGCCGTTCGGCTGGCCAGGCTCCTGGCAAGGGTCCGGGCCCTGCTACGACGCGCAACGACGAGGAAGTGGGCGAGGTGCTGACCGCGGGACCGCTCACCATGGACATCCGCGGCCCGAATCGTCAGGGCTTTGACGGGGAGATCGACCTGACACGAACGGAGTTCGCGATCTTCCGAACTGCTCCTGCGCAACGTGGGCATGGTGCTCGAGAGATCCGTGATGTACGACCGGATCTGGAGGCTACGACTTCGGGGACTCGTCGCGCTCGCTCGACGTCCACATCGGATACCTGCGCCGCAAGCTCCGAGGCCGATGGCACCCCGGATAGAGACCGTCCGCGGTGTGGGATTCGTCCTGCGGGTGGAGCGCTGAGATGGGCCTGGGCGCGCGCCTCGCACTGCTGCTGGCCGGCGTGGCCGCGGCAACGGCTCTCATCGTCGGCACGGCCTCCTATGTGACCACCGACCGTCAGGTTTCGGCCGAGGTGGACGACTTCCTGCTGCAGCGGTAGGGAGATCTCCCAGGACACGAACAACCTCGTGACCGGCGTGATCGGGGCGCCGAGCAGCCGGTCATCTCGGTGAGCCCCGATGCAGAGGTTCAGACGCTCAACGACAACGGCGACGTCGATGCCAACACCGGAGTCCTGTTGCCGGTCGATGACACCGACCGGATTCTTGCGGAAAAAGACACGAACCCGGTGATCCGTACGGTCTCGGTGGACGGACAGGACTACAGGATGATCACCGAACACCTCGAAGGAGGTGGCGCGGTTCAGGTGGCCCGATCCCTGCAAGAGTCCGCCGGACTGCTCAACGACCTGCGCACGAGGATCTCGCGATCACCGCAGTGATCGCCTTCGTCGCCAGGGTGGTCGGCTGGCTCGTGGCCCGACGCACGACCCGCCCGCTGGAGGCACTGACCGATGTGGTCGACGAGGGTGGCGAGACCCAGGACCTCGAGGGTTCCGATCCCCGAGGCAGGCGGGGATGAGGTCGGACGGCTGGCGAAGGGCTTCAACAGGATGCTCGGCGCACTCCGGCTCTCCCAGGAGCAGCAGCACAGGCTGGTGCAGGATGCAGCACACGAGCTGCGTACGCCCCTGACGAGCGTCACCGCCAACATCGATTGGCTCGCGAGCGCACCCGACCTCGACGCCGAGACGCGCAGGGAGACGCTGTCGGGCATCGGCCGCGAGTTGCGCGAGCTCAACGACCTCATGTCCGAGATCATCCAGGTCGCCACGCACTCACGGGAGACACCCGTGATGGTCGAGACCGACCTGACCGCTGTCGTGCGCGATGCGGCGGCTCGCTTCACACGCCGCACCGACCGAGTACTTTCGGTGAACGCATCGCCGGTGGTGGTCAACGGCGACGCCGACTCCTCGATCGAGCGGTCACGAACCTGCTCAGCAACGCCGACAAGTACAGCCCTTCGAGTTCTCCGTCGCGCTGGAGGTGGGTCCTGCGGGAGTGTTCGTCGACGACGCCGGTCCCGGCATCGCCCCGAGGAGGCCGGGCTCGTGTTCCACCGTTTCTACCGCTCCGCCCAACATCGTTCCAGAGCCCGGTTCCGGGCCTCGGACTGTCGATAGTCGAGGGGATCGTGGGTCGCCCACCACCGTCACCAGGAGGTCGGTTCCCATCGCTCGGCTTTGCCGGGTAGCCGTTCTCACCTCAGCTCCCATGACTGGATGCGTCCACGGTTGTCGTCGTCGGTACGGCGGTGGTTGCGGTGGCCGATTCGGCGTCCTCCGTCATCGAGTCCAGGTCCGTGCCCTCGTCGGTCGGGTAGCTGTCGTCGGCGTAGCTCGACTGCTCATCGCCGACCGTCGCCGATTCCGATGAGTCCGCGGTGTATTTCTCGGCCGATGGATCACCGGCGCTGGTCACTCCGATCGTCGCGGTCAGTCCGACCAGGGCCACCCCGCTGGCCACGGCTGCGGCTCTCCTGGTGCGCCGTGCTGGATGGCGTCGCCTGCGACTTCGCTGCGGGCGTTTCGGGCTCTCGGTCCCGATCTGGATTCCACCGGTCATGATCGCCTCCGATCTCTGGCTACGACCCCACCATGCGACACGGGTCTCGGGATCGGCAGGGAGCGAGCTGAGAGTTGGCTGGTAGGGCCATACCGATGGTGCGCGCCTTCAGGACCTCCAGGGCGCACCGGCCAGCTCGGGCATCCATGCACCGTCGTCCTCACCGATCTCGGTCTCGATCAGCGAGGAGAGCAACCGGTTGAGCTCGCCGCAGAGCTCGCCGGGCCTTCCCCGGTCGTCGAGGGCGACGTTGGCCATCTCGTCGGGATCCGGTTCGAGGTCGAACAACTCGAGGTCGTTGCGTGCAGAGAGTTCCTCCATCGAAGCGGGACGGTGGTGGTCATCGGGGGCGAAGTAGCGCGAGAACTTGTGGTGCTCCGTGATGATCGTCCGCATGAACCCGCGCTTGTGGAGGTCCCGACCGGTGACCAGATCGTCGGCCCCGAATCCCACGAAGGTCCGGCGGGCCCAGTCCCCGTCCACGAAGCTCAGGCTCTCGTAGACGAACAGCGCGGCGTGGCGCGGGCCCGGCCCGGCCGGCGAACCGAGCACTTCGCTGAGGTCCAGGCCCACGAGGCCCGGCTCCGGTGCGACCCCCAGCAGACCCAGCGCTGTCGGCACCAGATCGACCTGGGATCCGATCGCGTCTGTCCGTCGGCCTCCTCGGTGCTCCGGGTCCACGACGATGAGAGGAACGCGGATGTTCCCGTCGTAGGCGCAAGGGCCCTTCCCGAACAGCCCGTGGGATCCAGCGAGCTCCCCGTGGTCGCTGGTGAACACGATCACCGTCTCGTCGAGCAGGTCTGCTTCTCGGAGCCCTGCGATCAGGGACTGGATGGACTCGTCGACCTCGCGCAGGCAGTTGAGGTAGTAGTCGCGGAACATCGTGAGTTCGTCCCCACCAACAGCGGGTGGGCCCGTCCACAACTCCTGGGCGACCGCGTAGTCGAGGTGCGCCGAGGGGCGTGTCGGCACGTCCACCGCCTGGTGCCACGTCGGGTCGTCGGGAAGGTCCCAGCGGGCGCTGTAGGTGTCGACCTCTGGAGGGCCGCTGAACCCGCCGCTGCGGAGCGAGCGCCGTTGTTCGAGCAGGGAAGCGTCGGTGGTGGCCCACATGATGTCGTGCGGGTTGATGAAATTGACCGCCAGGCACCACGGTGTGTCCGCTGCGTTGGCGGCAACTCCCTCGGTGCGCAACCAGTCGACGGCCTCCGCTGCGATGACCCGGTCGCGACGGTGGCCCTCGTAGGCACCGCCCAGGTCATCGCCGCCCTCGTTGTAGTCCGAGAAACCGAACTCGAGAAGCGAATCCGACATGGAGCCGCCGGCGCCGGTGTCCAGAGCTCCACCGCTCAGATGCCACTTGCCCTTGTAGGCACAGCGGTAACCGCGCGTAGCGAGCAGGGTTCCCAGGGTCGGCACCTGCACACTCATGTCGGCCTGCCCCGGGACCCCCAGGTTGTCGATCACACCGGTGTCGGTCGAGTGACGACCGGTGTACATGACCGATCGCGCCGGGCTGCAGGCCATCCCCGCTGCGTAGAAGCGGTCGAACGTGGTGCCGTGACGACGCAGCCAATCGTGTGCTGGCAGCGGCACGGGGTCCTGACGGAACCACCGTTCCTGGTCGGTGGTGATCAGGAGCAGGTTCCTACCCGGAAGGCTCGCACCTGGAACTCGCAGTTGGGATGGGGTGTCAACGTCGGCCACGCCGCAGCGACTGTAGTTGCGTGGTCGGCCGGGGATCTGACCGCCGCTGACGGGGCCAAATCGACCCGCTGGCTCCTCCTACACCTGCTTCTCCCAGATCTGGTTTCTGGTCCACCTGCTTCTACGTCGCGGAAATGCGGTCCGGATCGCCCCAGGTCCACGCGTGTCGGATCACCAGGGCCAGCAGTGCGGTCTCGACGAGGCTGCCGAACACGTAGTAGTTCCACTCGCCGACCGCGCCACCGAGGATCGTGATGGCGTAGAGCGATGCCAACACGATGTTGGCGATCCGGTTCACCCGGGTCCGCAACACCAGGGTCAGGTAGATCATCAGCGCAGGGATGATGACGTAGAGCGTCGCGAAGAAGAGGAACGGCTGACCGATGTCGAACGCGAAGATCCTCCCGGCCTCCATGTCCGCCCGCACGTCGGGTCGGTACAGGGAGAACAGGTCGACATAGGCGAAGATCAACATCGTGGCGGTCCACAACGCTGCGACCTTCAGGCGTGTGTCGATCGGATGGTCGGAACGGGCGTCTCGGTCGGTCATCGCTGGGGTATTCCTCATCGTCGGGGCGCCCGACAGCACGGGCACCGGTCGGCGCAACGTACAACGCCCCCAGTCTTTATGCAACGCTGCGTAGCGTTTTCGACTCGCCCTGTTCCCCCACAGAACAATTTCCGATCTCATTTTCAGCTACAGTGCGGCTCGTTATGGCTCGGACTCCCAGCAAGGCAGCTCGCAACAAGCTGCTGTCGGCAGCGGCGGAGATGCTCGTGGACGAGGGCGTGGGAGCAGTGACCGCCGAGGAGGTGGCGCGACGCTCGGGCGTGGCCAAGACGACCCTCTACCGACACTTCGGCACGACAGAAGCTCTGGTGTTCGCCGTGGTCCAACAGAACGTGGCCGCCGTGGACCCGCCCGACACCGGCACCCTGCGCGGGGACCTCGCCGAGATCCACCGCGCCTATCTGCAGGTGGCAGCTCTGCGACAGAGCCGCGAACTCTTCGTGTGGATGGTGGCCCGCGCCATCGAGGATCCGGTGAACCGCGAGCTGTTCCGCAGCGCCCGGGTCCAGCCGCGGGGCCCGACGGTGATCGCGCTCCAGAGGGCGATGGCCAGGGGTGAGATCGACCCGAGCACCGACGTCGACATGGCGATGCACATGATCCAGGGGCCTCTCATATCCATGCGGATCGTCGACGACAGCGAGGTGGGCGACCGTGCCCTAGACACGATGCTGGACATGACGGTCAGGGCTCTCGGCGCTCCGCTGTAGCCACAACCGCCCTACCCGCGGCCCGTGGCGGGGTCGGATCGACCGAGCACCGATCCGCGTCTGAAGACCGCGACCGGACCGTCCTCGCTCACGGTGATCACCGTGGCGGCTGGGTCGTCGTAGGAGTAGCGAAGGCCCGAGGTGTGACGGGTCCCCCTGAAGCCGTCGACGGTCCGCGCAGCCTCGTCGCTCGGCATCAGATGGACCCCGAGCTGTCGGAGCACGCCATCCGGACCGAACACGGCCGCACCGTCGATCTGCGCCAGGGCGTGGCGAAGCGGTGCGAGATCCGTCGGACGGTCGATCCGTATCGGGGGTGGCACCGGCAACTTCTGGTCGACGTCGGGTCCGGTGGTCTCGGTGTCGCGGTAAACCAGCAGCGCGCCTATGCCGTTGGCGCCGAGGTCGTGGACTGCGAAGTCGAGCAGTGCCCTCGTGATGGCGATGTCGTGCGGGTCACCGCAGGAGTGCACGACATCGATCCAGGCATCGATGGGCGGTTCGTGATGCCAGCCGTAGCCGTCCCACCGCAGGACACCGATCTCACCGACGACGCGGACGATGCCCGCGGGATGACGCTGCACGATCGTGGCCCCGGTGGCGCGGGCGATGACGCCCAGGTCGCGCTCGGATCCGGCGGGTCGGTCGAACACCACCCATTCGATCGGCCCCTGCGGGCTCCGCACGAGCCAACTGGAGAGCCCATCGGCAAATCTGCGCGCGGCGTCGAGCGGCTGGTCCTCCGCCGATGCCCGCATGATGGCCAGGCCGGTCGCAGCAGCCCATGATGCGGGCTCCGTGGTGGGATGCACGATCGATCCCGAGCTCGGGATCCGTCGCTCGTGAACCGGCGGCCGGAGGGCATGGTCGACCTCCTCGATGAGGGCATCCCGGTCGACTCCGCTCAGGTCGAGACCGACCTCTTCCAACTCTTCGGCGAGGCGGCGGATCCGGGCCGGGGTCTCAGGCATCGACATCACGGTAGGCGGCTCCGGACCTCTGCGTTCACCGCACCCGAGTGCAACGGTCGGCTCAGGATTGGCGTGCGGAGATCCAGTTCCAGATGACCAGAACGATGATCGCCCCCACGAAGGAGCCGATCACCCCACTCGGTCGAAGACTCAGCCCGTCACCCGCTACCAGGCTCACGAGGAGACCGCCTACGAACGACCCGACGAGACCGGCGATCAGGGACTGGGCGTTGGGTCGGGTCCCCATGCCGAGCACCAGTTGGGCGAGCCAGCCGATGGCCATGCCGAATGCGAGGATCACGAGAATGAGCACAGCAACTCCGGGTAGATGATGCGAGCAAGCTACCAGCACGGGTGTGGAGCGATCTCCGTGTCCGCTCGACGCGGCGGGCACAACCGGGGCATCCCGCCGAGGATTCCACCTCGATCACGACCCGAGGCGCTGCGCGGCGCAACGTGGCTACTGTGCGTCGCAGCAAGCTCGATCTCGAGGGGACGGCCCATGCCCGAACGACCCGGTGCGCTCTCGGGTATCGGCAATACCCCCATCGTTCAATTGGCCAGCCTGCCGGGCCCCGATGCCGGGGAGGTCTGGGTCAAGTTGGAAGCGGCCAATCCCACCGGTTCCTACAAGGACCGGATGGCTCTCGCCATGATCGAGGCGGCCGAGGAACGGGGCGAGCTCCGCCCCGGCCAGACCGTGGTGGAGTACACCGGCGGCTCGACCGGTAGTTCGTTGGCCTTCGTGTGCGCGATCAAGGGATACCCGATCCGTATCGTGAGTTCGAACGCATTCGCCCAGGAGAAGCTGACCACGATGCGGGCGTTCGGCGCCGAACTCGAACTGGTGCACAGCGACCACGGCATCCACCCCGAACTGATCCCCCAGATGGTCCAACGCGCAGCTGAGGTCGTGGCGGAGGTGGATGGGTTCGCCACAGACCAGCTCAACAACGCCGACACCCTGGATGGCTACCGCGAGATCGGCGAGGAGATCGTCTCGCAGCTCGACGGAGAGATCCACGGCGCCTGCGTCTACGTGGGTGTCGGCGGAGCGTTCGTGGGGACCGTCTCGCCGATCAGGGATGCCTGGCCCGGGGTGATCCGCACGATCGTCGAACCTGCCGAGTCCGCCGTGATCGCGGGCGGCCCACCGGGCACCCATCGCATCGAGGGCGGCGGCATCGGTTTCGTCCCGAAGATGATCACCTCCGACGTGTATGACCGCGTCGACGCCGTCAGCACCGAGGACGCGTTCGCCGCGGCGCGTGAAGCCGCACGCACCGAAGGTGTGTGGACCGGGCCGAGTGGTGGAGCCAACATGGTCGCCGCAGTGCGCCTGGCGCGCGAGCTCGGGCCCGGTCACCGGATCGTGACCCTGCAGCCCGACTCCGGGCTCAAGTACCTCGCCAGCGATCTGTATGCCTAGAGCAGCGAAAGGACCTTCAAGTGGCCGGTCGCGCCCCCGAGGCCACACTTGTCGATGCGTTCCGGGAGCCTTGCCTCGGTACGGAGGATCCGGCGAGGTGAACCCATGGTGATGCTGGACGATGTATTCAGGCCGGCCAACCGTGTCGTGGTCAGGCTTCTGCGTTCTCCCGTCGGCAAGTTGGCTGGTGGCGCCCTTCTGGTGCTGGAGTACGTCGGGCGTTCGAGTGGGCGAGGGTTCTCCACTCCCGTCGGCTACCAACGCGACGGCGACGCGTTCGTCGTTCTGATATCCAAACCCGGGCAGAAGCGCTGGTGGAGGAACTTCCGCGAGCCGTGGCCCGCCGAAGTGACCGTACGCCGTCAGCGGTTGTCGGTGACCGGGGTACTGGTTCCACCTGAGGACCCGGCGTTCTTCGACCAGGTCGAGGGCACGCTGGATCGGTTGCCCTGGATGGGCAGCCAGTTCGGTGGCGTGAAGTACAACCGAAGGACGGGCCTGACCGACCCACAGCGCGAGGTGGTCGCCGAGAACGCTGCCGTCGTTCGGTTCACCCCCAACTCCTGAGCGACGCCGCGGACGTCAACGGCGCGATCGTCAATGCAGCCGGCGCAATCGGACCGGCGTCCGTGCTCGAACGCGATGGCTAGAGCTGCGAGGCCAGCGATGGCGCGGCCCAACCCAGCACCGCCTCGAGCACCGAGACCGCGTCGGCCTCGGTCTGCGACTCAGTGCCCTCCGTGGAGAGCTGC
>JAMLGK010000027.1 GCA_023957995.1 Microthrixaceae bacterium
GCCGGCACCGCCGGGCAACTCAGCTTCTCCAGTTCGTCGATGGTGTCGGACAGCTTTTCGATGCCCTCGTCGGTCTTGGGTGGGAAGAACTCGACGCTCAGCGTCGGTCCCTCGGCGAGGAGATCCGCGATCCTGGTCATCGGTCGTCCCCCAGCGCCGCGCGTTCGGCGGCCGCAACTGTGTTGGCGAGCAACATCGCCCGCGTCATCGGCCCGACTCCCCCGACCCTCGGTGAGACCCACCCGGCCACTTCAGCGACCTCATCGGCGACATCCGAGCGCAGCTTGCCGTCGTGGAAGCTCACTCCGGCAGCCACCACCGCAGCACCCGGCTTGACCATGTCAGCGGTGATCATGGCCGGGCTCCCAGCTGCAGCAATGACGATGTCGGCGCTGCGGGTGTAGGAATTGATGTCCTCCACGCCGGTGTGCACCACGGTCACCGCGGCATTGGCTTCGGGGCGCTTGAGCGACAAGAGGTTGGCAAGCGGACGCCCGATCGTGAGTCCACGGCCGACGATCACCACATGGCGGCCCTTCACCGGCACCTCGTAGTGGTGCAGCATCTCCACGATCCCCGCCGGAGTGCACGCGAGTGGCGCGTCCTCGCCCATGACCAGATGTCCCAGGTTGGTGGGGTGGAGGCCGTCCGCGTCCTTGGCAGGGTCGACGCGCAGGATGGCCGAGCCGTAGTCGAGTTGGCCGGGGAACGGGTACTGCAGGATGAACGCGTGGACCTCGTTGCTGGCATTGAGTTCGTCCACCACGGCTTCGATGTCGGCCTGGGTGGCGTCGGCTCCGAGACGTCGGTCGATCGAGGCCATGCCCAACTCCGCACAGTCGGCGTGCTTCATCGACACGTACTTCTCGGACGGTCCGTCATCGCCCACCAGGACGGTGCCCAGACCGGGAGTGATGCCCTTGGCCTCGAGCGCGGCGATACGCGTCGCAAGGTCTGCCTTGACCTTCGCGGCCAGAGCGTTGCCATCCATATTGATCGCAGTCATGAAGTGGCGATAGTAGTGCTCGGTCCCATTTCGCCTATCAGTCCTTGGAGTGACCGCTAGAGACCGGACCCATGTAGCCACCCCATGCCACCTCGGTGATCGGAGCACCGTTGGGGGCAGGAATCGACGCCGTGATCGAACTGGGGCGCACCCGCTCTGCGGGATAGGTGCCCGCTGAGTACAACACGAAGCCCGTGGTATCGCCATCTGCGCGGTGGAACGCCGGGGTCTTGCTCAACGACGTCGGGAGGCCAAGATCGACAACCGATTCGCCATCCGGTTCCCACCACCCCAGTCGGGTTTCGCGACGGCTCAGCTCGTAGTCCGGGTCTGCGACCGACTCAGAGGGGATACACGCACACACAACCCCTGTTCCGGCTTCGGTCGAGGCGATCAACGGACTCTGCGCCGAGTCAGATCGTTCGACGAACAGTTCGTGTTCGATTCTGCCCGTGGCACCATCGACAACCGCAACCACTGAGTCCGACCTGCCGACCAATCCGTCGACGAGATCCTCCTCCGCCAGTAGAAGGTGCTGAGTCACGACCTCAACGCTGGCATCGGCATCGAGCTGACCGAGCGCCGGCACCGCAACGCTGAGGGCAACCACGTTTACCGACATGGCATCCAGGTGCTCGGCAGCCGGTTCAACCTCCCAGAGAACCTCGCCCGAGAACGGATCGACGGCGGTGACGAGGCCATCGGTTCTGACCACCACCACCTCTGATCCGCCGTCACCATCGAGGTCGCCCACGCTCGCCGGCGCCATGTAGGAACTGTCATCACCAGCGAGGATCTCTTCGAAACCGCTGTCGGTGCCATTCACCACATCGTCCAGTGCGATTCGCCAGAAGGAACCGGAGAACACCTCGCCGCCTGATCCGACCAACACGAATAGCGCACCCTCGCCGTCGTCGACGATCACTGGTGAGTTGTAGATCTCCTGTGGCTCCGGGAGTTCGGCCGCGCCGACCAGTTCGCCCATTGCGCCATCGATGACCATCACGCGGCCCGCGACCGTCGGCGGTTCCATGACCTCTCGAATGTGGTCACCTCCGGTCGCAACGACCCAATCCTGCACGCCGTCGTCCGTCACGTCTCCGATGCCCTGGGGCGTGTACACGTTTCCCCAAGCGGGTTCGATCGGATCGACCCGCCAGATGGTCGACCCGTCGGAACCGTCGATGGCGGCCAGAGGGCGGTCGTCCTCGGGGACCCCACGACCTCCCACGATCACGTCGGAAAGACCGTCGCCGTTCAGATCTGCGAACTGAGCGACCGTGATCATCGAGATATCCACCTCGCTCTGCCAGATCGTCGTACCGTCCACCCCGTCCAGCAGCATGGGCCTTGACCCGTTTTCGACCCTCGGGCCCTCGACGAACACATCGGTCCGGCCGTCACCGTTGAGGTCATGGAGTGAGATCGATGCTGCCTGGGACTCCTCCCAACAAGTAGTCACCCAGACCAACGAGGTCACGAAGGCCGCCGACGCGGGCACACTACGGTCATCGCACTCGTCACCCACCGGGGTCGACAGTGGCCGTGTTGGAGAAGTGTCCGTGGACGCTGAATCACCACCGGCACAACCGACCAGCAACACGGTGAGCGCCAAGGCGCCACCCGACATCGCCACACGTATGGGGTTCATCCCACGGAGGCCACAGCGGGGCGACACCTCAGTGCTTGAAGTGGCGCTCGCCGGTGAACACCATCGCCATGCCGGCCTCGTTGGCCGCTGCGATCACCTCTTCGTCGCGGATCGACCCGCCCGGTTGGATCACCGCTGTGGCTCCTGCCTCCGCGGCCGCGTCGAGACCGTCGCGGAACGGGAAGAAGGCGTCGCTGGCACAGGCCCCACCCTTGGCGCGGCCATCGGCCTTGTCGGCTGCGATGCGACCGGCGTCGCGGCGGTTCTGCTGGCCGGCTCCGATTCCGACAGCCTGGCCGTCCTTGACCAGCACGATCGTGTTGGAGGTGACCCTGGCGGCAACCTTCCACGCCAACTCCAGGTCGACCCACTCGGCCTCGGTGGGTGAACGGTCGGTGGCCACCTGCCATGCGTCGCGGTCGATCGTCACCGAATCTGCGTTCTGCACCAACAGACCGCCGTCGATGCTGCGGACATCCAGCGACGGCACCTCGGGAGCCACCGCTTCGATCACCCGCAGGTTGCGCTTCTCGAGCAGCACCAGCAGGGCGTCGTCGTCGAACCCGGGAGCGATCAGCACCTCGGTGAACACCGGTGCGAGTTCGGTGGCCATCTCGTGGGTGACGTTGCGGTTGACCGCCACGATTCCTCCGAACGCGCTCACCGGATCACACGCGTGTGCCCGCTGGTAGGCGGTGGTGATGTCGTCGGCCACGGCCACACCGCAGGGGTTGGCGTGCTTGATGACCACAGCCGCGGGATCCTTCTCACCGAGGGACCAGACCAGACGCCACGCCGCATCCGCGTCGTAGACGTTGAGGAAGCTCATCTCCTTGCCACCGTGCTGGGTGGCAGAGTCCCAGCAACTGTCACCCGAGAAGCTGTAGCGCGCGCCGTGTTGGTGGGGGTTCTCGCCGTAGCGCAGCTCGGCTGCGCGGGCGGCGGAGAGGTGGATGGTGGGCGGAAGCACGCCGCGGTCGGGTAGCTCACCCGGGCCACCGTCAGCACCCCGGTCGAACCACTCCACGATCGCCGAGTCGTAGGCCGCTGTGTGGGCGAAGGCGTCCCTGGCGAGACGACGGCGAGTAGTGGCCGAGACGTCGCCGTCGTTGCGCAGCTCGGCCAGCACCGGCTCGTAGTCGGCGGGATCGACCAGCACGGTCACGAACTCGTGGTTCTTGGCCGCGGCGCGCACCATGGTGGGGCCGCCGATGTCGAGCAGTTCGACCGACGGGTCAGAGGTGAACGGATAGAGGTTCACCGCCACCAGGTCGATCGGGGTGATGCCGTGTTCGGTGAGGTCTGCCTGATGGGAGGCGTCGTCGCGGTCCGCGAGGATCCCGCCGTGGACCATCGGATGCAGGGTGACCACCCGGTGCCCGAGCATGTCGCCGAACCCGGTGAGTTCCGAGGTGGGGGTGACCTCGAGGCCGGCTTCGGCGATCACCTTGGCCGTGCCACCGGAGCTGACCAGCTCCCAGCCCAGATCGCTCAGAGCCGTGGCGAGCTCCACGATTCCTGTCTTGTCATACGCGGACAGCAACGCCCGGCGTCGGGGGGTCGGGTCGGTCATGGCTTCATCGCTTTCGTTTCATGGCGTCTGTCGAACAACCGGGACGTCGAACGACCGGGAGAGGGATCGCCGGTTGGTCCGGGCGAACGTTGGGTGAGAGATCGGTCGGGACCAGACGACTCACGTCACGGTCCCACGCTCGAGTATCTCTGCGATCGTCTGGGTGTAGAGGCGGCGTTCCACCTCTTTGATTCGCTCGTGCAGGCTGGCCTCGTCGTCCTCGGGGAGTACGGGGACCGCCTCCTGGGCGAGGATCGGGCCGTCGTCGACCGCTTCGGTTGCCACGTGCACGGTGCAACCGGTGACCTTCACTCCTGCCTCGAGTGCGTCGCGCACCCCGTGCCAGCCCTTGAAGCTCGGCAACAGCGCCGGATGGGTGTTGATGATCCGACCGGGAAACGCCTCGAAAGCCGCTGAGGACAGGATCGTGCCCCAGCCCGCCATGGCAACCAGGTCGATGTCGTGCTGCTCGAGGGCGGCCACCACCTGCTTGGTGAACGAGTCGCGGTCGAAACCGTCGGTGAAATCCGACCGCTCCACCAGCTCACAGTCGATTCCGTGCCGGGCAGCCACGTCCTGCACGGCGCAGCGACGGTCGACCATCACCAGAGCTATCGGTAGGCCGGCGGTGGCCATCGCATCGAGAAGTGTCCCCGATCCCGAGGCCAGCACGGCAAGTCGCATCGGGGCGAAACTACCAGCAGCCGATGGATCGGTCAGATGGCGGCTGCGGACCTCGTGGGCGCGGGCGCCCGCCCAAACTCACGGCGTACCCCCCATGCCCGATACTCGAGTGGCGCAAGCGACCTGCTGGCGGGAATGCCTCTCACCTACGCTCTGTGCGGAGCGGCCAACCGACGGCGGGGAGCGGATTCGCGATGAACAACGGCTACCGGCGAAATCCGGTTCCGGCCTGGCTGGCCGGAGCACTCCTGGTCGGGGTTCTCATCATCACCGGCGCCTGTTCGGCCGACGACGAAGCCTCTCCGGGGGCTGGACAGGACCAACCGTCGGGAACCGGAGATGCCGGAACCCAAGAACCATCGGTGGAAACCGTCACCGACGACCGCCCACCTGCACAGCCCGGAGATCTCCGCTTCACCGAGGTGGCTGCAGAGGCCGGTCTGGACGAGGCGCACTCGGATCTGGGTCTCGAGGCGGATTCGTCGATGACCTCGGGGGCAGCGGTGGCTGACGTCGACGGCGACGGGGATGAGGACATCTTCCTGCCCCGGGTCGGCAAGTCCAACGCGCTGTACCTGAACGACGGAAGCGGGAACTTCGCCGACGTCGCGCAGCAGGCCGGCGTCGCCGGGCCCAGCGAACGCTTCGGTTCCTCTGCAGCCGTGTTCTTCGACATCGAGGGTGACGGCGACCCGGACCTGTTCGTGACCGGGTTCGGCCAGGGCGGCAACGAGTTGTTCGTCAACGACGGAACGGGATCGTTTTCCGAGGAGTCCGGCGAGCGGGGACTCGTGTGGGATCCCGTGCCCCAGGCCGGGATCGGATCACACACGCACGGGGTGAGCGTCGCCGATGTCGACGGGGACGGCCACATGGACCTGTTGGTGCTGCAGTGGTACGCGCACCTGTTCGACACGACCGACCCGGCACCGGAGCAGACTCCGGGCGATGATTCGGCTTCGGCGAGCGCGTGTGAGGCCAGCGCCGCGCTTCGGGCCGAAGGGTTCCCGAGCGCGCCGGGAACCCCGGCGTCGAGGTCTCGGCTCTTCCTCAACGACGGCAACGGTGCGTTCGCCGACGCAACCGACGAGATGGAACTTCCCCTCGACGAGATCGTCGCCTTCACGGGGAGCTTCGCGGACTTCGACGGGGACGGATGGCAGGACCTTGCGATCACGGGCGACGGGTGCACCAGCCGTCTGTTCAGGAACATCGACGGGCAGCGCTTCGAGGACGCGACCGAGGCGGCTGGGGTGGGCACCGACGAGAACGGCATGGGCAGCGTCGTGCGCGACGTCAACGGCGACGGACTCCCGGACTGGTTCATCACCTCGATCTCGAAGCTCACCCCCGGTGAGTGTCCCGGCAACCCCTTTGCGGGTTGTTCGGGCAATCGCCTCTACCTGAACGAGGGGGCCGGCAGGTTCTCCGATGGCACCGACCGGTACGGGGTGCGGGATTCGGGTTGGGGTTGGGGCACCGCGATCGAGGACTTCAACAACGACGGAAACCTGGAGATCGTCGTCACCAACGGATACGACGGCGGCGAGGGCTCTGTGGGTCAACAGGCCGAGTACGAACAGGAGTTCCTCGAGGACCCGACGCGCCTGTGGGCGCTTGATGATGACGGCGTGTACCGCGATCTGGCCCAGGCTGCCGGGATCTCCGATGTCAGCATCGGTCACGCCCTCGTGCCGTTCGACATGGACGCCGACGGTGACCTCGACATCCTCATCGTGCCCCTCAACGATCGACCGCTGCTGTACCGCAACGACACCCCGGAGGATTTCTCGTGGCTGACGATCGGCCTCGACGATCCCGCCAACCCCGGGAACCGTTGGGGAGACGGCGCCAGGATCGAGGTGACACCCGATGCCGACTCGGCTGCAGTGGTCGGCTGGATCACCACCGGTGGATCCTACGAATCGCAGAAGCCGCCGCTGTTGCACCTGGGACTAGGAGAACGCAGTGAACCAGTTGCCCGGATCGAGGTCCACTGGCCGGGAGATCCGACCCCGCAGGTGTTGACCGACGTGGCTCTGGATCAGCGACTCGTCATTACGCGCTCGCAGACAGGTTGAGCCGAACGAGACGGCGAGTTCACCGAGCGGGATCGGACAGAAACCTGACCACGCCGTACTCGACCGCAGCCGTGAGCCCGATCCAGCACACGAGTTCCACCCACGCAAGAGGATTGCCGCGAGAAGCGGCGTCGGCCGCACTGACGAACAGAGCCGCCGCAAGCATCACCACCGTCATGCCCAGAGCCAGTCGGATCCGAAGCTCGCACATGGCGTCGGCTCGCTCGCAGTTCGCGATCCTCACGTCGCGCCGGACCGTGTCGGACAGACCGGCGAGGTGCTGGGAGTCGTTGAGACGATCGGCGACGACGAAGCTGTAGGGCGCCAAGGCCAGAAGGATCGCGGTCAGACAGGCGATCGGCACCACGAGCCAGCGCCATGGCGTGAAGATGGCATGGGCAACGGCAAACACAACGACCGTCGAGCCTGCCAGGGCGACGATGACCACCCTGCTCCACGATGGGTCGAGCCTCGCCCGGGGCAGGCGCGAGCGCGCGTGAGGACCTTCTGCGGCCAATCGGATCCTCTCCCAAGAACGCCGAAATATGGTTCGCTACGCAACCTAAACCCAGCGGTAGGTCCTGACAAGGGCAGGCGTATCGGATCCGCGGATTTGCACCCAGCGGTTCAGCACCCAGCGGTTCAGAGGGCCTTGACGAGCTCCACCATCAGTTCGCCGGCCTCGGTCGGGTTGGCACCGACCTTCACGCCAGCGTCCTCGAGGGCTTCCATCTTCGCTGCCGCAGTGCCCTTGCCACCGGAGACGATGGCGCCTGCGTGGCCCATCTTCTTGCCCGCCGGAGCGGTCTGGCCCGCGATGTAGGCGGAGACCGGCTTGGACATGTTGGCCTTGATGAACTCCGCTGCTTCTTCTTCGGCGGAGCCACCGATCTCGCCGATCATCATCACCGCTGAGGTCTCGTCGTCGGCCTCGAAGCGCTCCAGGCAGTCGATGAAGCTGGTGCCCGGAACGGGGTCGCCGCCGATGCCCACACAGGTGGTCACGCCGATGCCCTGGAGCTTCAGCTCATACAGCGCCTGGTAGGTGAGCGTGCCCGAACGGCTCACGATGCCCACGTTGTGCTTGCCCTCTTCGGGCGCCTTGGCGATATGGCCCGCGGTGATGCCGATGTTGGTGCGCCCCGGGCTGATGATCCCCGGGCAGTTGGGCCCGAGCAGCTGGACATCGGGGTGGTTGCGCTTGAGTTCGTTGTAGAACCAGGCCTCGTCCTGTGCAGGCACTCCCTCGGTGATGCACACGATGAACTTCACGCCGCCTTCTGCGGCTTCCATCACAGCGCTGCGCACACCGGCCGCGGGGATGAAGATGCAGCTCGCATCAGCACCGGTCTCCTTGACCGCATCGGCCACCGATGCGAACACCGGGATCCCGTCGACATCACTGCCGGCCTTCTTGGGGTTGGTGCCCGCCACGACCTTGGTGCCGTAGTCACGGTTCAACAGGCCGTAGTAGCGGCCCTGTGAGCCTGTCAGGCCCTGGTAGACGACCTTGGTGTTCTCATCGACGAAGATTGCCATTGGTTCCTACTCTCGTCTCGTTCTCGTGCGCTCTGGTTGAAGGTGGTTGGGTGCCGGACCGGCTCAGCCGGCCAGCTCTACGACCTTGCGGGCCGCGTCGAGCATGGTGGGTTGCATCTGCAGGGAATCGCTGAGGTGTGGCTCGAGGATCGAGCGACCCTCGTCCGCGTTGGTACCGTCGAGGCGAATGACGATGGGCGAGTCGATGGTGACCCGGTTCAACGCTTCGACGATGCCGTTGGCCACCTCTTCACCGCGGGTGATGCCACCGAAGATGTTGATGAAGATCGCCTTCACCGAGGGATCGTTGTTGATCACCTCCAGCGCTCCGGTCATCACCTCTGCATCGGCACCGCCGCCGATGTCGAGGAAGTTCGACGCCGAGCCACCCACCTGGTTGACCACGTCGAGGGTGCTCATGGCGAGCCCCGCGCCGTTGGCGATGATGCCCACCGAACCCTCGAGGCCCACGTACTGCAGGCCCTTCTCGTGTGCAGCCTGCTCGCGCACGTCGCGTTCCTGGGTGGCTTCGTAGTCGGCCCAGTCGTGGCGGAACGCCGCGTTGCCGTCGAGGGTCACCTTCGCATCGAGTGCGTGGACCTCACCGGTGGGCTTGAGGATCAGTGGGTTGATCTCGACCAGGTCGGCGTCACCCTCGGTGTAGGCCCGGTAGAGCTTCAGCAGGATGTCGACCGCGCCATCGGTGGCGTCGGGGTTCAGCTTGGCCGCCTCGACCCACTCTCGGGCAACGGACTCAGACAGCCCGTCGACGGGGTCGATCCAGATCTTGGCGATCGCGTCGGGGTCGGTCTCGGCCACCGTTTCGATCTCCACGCCACCCTGGGCCGAGAGCATCCCGAGGTGCTTCTTGGCCGAACGGTCGAGGGTAAAGCTGGCGTAGTACTCCTCGGCGATGTCAGAAGCCACCTCGATCCACACGACGTGCACGGTGTGGCCCTTGATGTCCATGCCGATGATGTCGCTGGCGTAGGTGCGGACCTCGTCCGCGTTGTCGGCCAACTTGATGCCGCCGGCCTTGCCGCGGCCACCGACCTGCACCTGGGCCTTCACCACCACCGGGTACTGGCCGATCTCCTCAGCCGCTGCGACTGCATCGTCGACCGTGGTGACCGCACGTCCACGTGAGACCGGAATGTCGAACGATCCGAAGAACTGCTTGCCCTGGTACTCGAAGAGGTCCACTCAGTTGCCTTCCGTTGTGAGGCACCGTCGCCAATGCCACGAATCTCCGGGCACCGACCACTCGGGGCGCCCGGTTGGCGATACTACGGCGCGCATTCACCGGAACCCATTTGGCGGCTGGGTCGAAGGCGGAACCGCTTGGCGTAGGCGAACGGCCGGAGTACGCGATCCACGGGGAGGCGACGGTCGGCTCGGCCGACCAGAAGCTAGCTTTTCGGGGGTGGGGCGCGGATCGGGGAGGGTGTCAGGGTCGTGGGAGATCCTCGGACTACTGGCGACAGTGACCGCCGTGGTGCTGCTCGGTCTCTCATGTGCTTCTCCGGACTCCGATGCCGACCGCACGTCGAACCAGAATCAAGCTGTTTCCCGCGACCCTGACGAGTCCTCAGCCGGCGTCGCAGGCGGGATCACTCCCACCTTCACCGACGTGAGCGCAGAATCGGGTTTCACCGTCACTCAGTCGGACCACGGGTTCGTCGGAGACAGGTCGCAGGGCGCGGCGGCGGCGGTGGCCGACGTGGACGCGGACGGAGATCTCGATGTGTTCCTTCCCCGCGTCGGTAAGCCGAACGGCCTCTACCTGAATGACGGATCGGGCCACTTCACCGATGTTGCGCCCGAGGCGGGAGTCGCCGGCCCCAGCGAGCGGTTCGGATCGCGAGCATCCGCCTTCTTCGACATCGAAGGTGACGGCGACCTCGACCTGTTCGCTGCAGGAGCTGAGACCGGCAACGACCAGCTGTTCGTCAACGACGGCAGCGGCCACTTCACCGACGAGGCGCCTGAGCGCGGGCTCGACCGACCCATCGATCCGCTGACCAGAGGAACCCAACAGCACGGAGTAACCATCGGGGACGTGAACCGCGACGGAAATCTCGACCTTCTCGTACTGCAGTGGCGCTCCGAGCTCTACAACTCCACCGCCATCGAGGCCGCACAACAGACCGGGGCCTGGGAAGAGGACGAGATGCCACTCCCATGTGAAACATCGGCCGGGCTCGCCGAGATCGGGTATCCCACCGAGGAGGACGCGCCGCCCCCACGCTCTGCGCTCTACCTCAACGACGGCAACGGCCATTTCACCGATGTCACCGACGAGTACGGCCTCACCCTCGACGAGGTGGTCGCGTTCACCGGTGTCTTCAACGACATGGACGCTGACGGATGGCCCGACCTGGCCGTCACCGGTGACGGATGCACGAGTCGGCTCTACAGGAACGTCCAGGGACAACGCTTCGAGGACATCACCGGCCAGAGCGGCCTCGGAAGCGACGAGAACGGGATGGGCTCGGTCATCCGAGACATCGACGGCGACGGAACCCCCGACTGGTTCATCAGCTCCGTATACAGAGAGTTGCCCGATGGCGGAACCTGTCCCGATTCGACCTTCATCGGGTGTTCCGGAAACCGTCTGTACCTCAACAATGGCAGTGCCGACTTCACCGACGCGACCGATGCCTACGGAGTGCGCGACACGGGTTGGGGTTGGGGCGCCGCCGTGGAGGACTTCACCAACAGTGGTCACCTGAACCTGATCGTGACCAACGGATTCAGGGTGTCGGACGACCCAGAGTCCAATGACGGCAACCTCAACCTCTACTACCACGACCCGACCGACCTCTTCGCGCGGGTTGGCACCGACCCCGACTCGCCGTTCCGGGAAGTCGGGAGCGACTCGGGAATCAATGACGACGGACAGGGTCACGCCCTCGTTTCATTCGACATGGATTCCGACGGCGATCTCGACATCCTCATCGCGCAGTCCAACGACACGCCGATCCTCTACCGCAACGACACCCCGACATCGAACTCCTGGCTGACCGTACAACTGGAGGATCCGACTCGACCGGGCAACCCTTGGGGTGATGGCGCGAGGATCGAGATGTTCACCGAAGGTGACGCTGCGCCGCTGGTCGACTGGATCGCCACCTCCGGATCGTACGAATCGCAGAGGCCACCGCTGGCGCACCGCGGCTTCGGCGACCGTCAGCAACCGCTCGACCGGATCGACGTGTACTGGCCCGGGATGGACACCCCGCAGACGGTCGACGAAGTCCAGCTCAACCAGCAGTTGACCATCACCCGGGAATGACCGGAACGTGGCATCTGCGGGAAGTCGTCGCTCACACCCGGGGCTCGGGACGGGATGAGCCCACCGAGCGCGGGCGCCCCGCGCTTTGGGTCGCCACGCTCGCCGTCTACTGTCCCTGAGGGGTGCAGAGGTGGCTGAGGTCGACCAAGTCAAGGTCCAGGGCCCGGCGACACCACCCGGAGTGCGCCCCTCCGCACACCTCGGCCGCTACCCGGTCCTGCTCCCGAAGAGAACCGATCCCCGGCTGCATCTGGCGATCCTCACCACGACGCTTCAGGTGCTCGGCCAGACCGTGTTCCGCTTCGAGGTGTCGATAGCGCAGATCCTCATCTCGATCGCCACCTGTGCCGTGATCGAGCTGGCGATCACCTTCCACCGGGACCGCACGATCGCCTGGCCGGCATCGGCCATGCTCACCGGCAACGGAATCGCCCTCATCCTGCGGGTGCCCGGAACCGCCTACGGCGACTGGTGGAGCCTGCAGGGCTGGTGGGTGTTCGTCGGTTGTGCAGCACTTGCGATGGCGTCGAAGTACCTGATCCGGGTCGGGGGCAGCCACATCTTCAACCCTTCCAACTTCGCGTTGGTGGTGACCTTCGTGGCACTGGGTGAGACCAGGGCCGACCCACAGGTGCTCTGGTGGGGTCCGCTCAGCTTTGGCCTGGTCCTGGCGTTCGTGGTGATCCTCACCGGCAGCGCCGTGATCACCCGCCGGGTCGGCCAGGGCCACAGCGCGGCATCGTTCTGGGTGGTGTTCGCAGCCGCGGTGGCGGTGATCGCCGCCAGCGGTCATTCGATCACGGCGCGTTGGCACGTGGGTCCCATTTCGGGCTGGAGCTACTGGTGGTTACTGGTCACCTCACCCGAGGTGCTGGTGTTCCTCTTCTTCATGATCACCGACCCCAAGACCGCCCCGCGGAACCGGTCGGCCCAGGTCGTCTTCGGAGCCTCGGTTGCGGCTGTGGGTGCGCTGATCATCTCCACCCAGTCGGGCGAATTCGGCACCAAGGTCGGGATCCTCGCCGGACTGGTGATCATGTGTGTGTTCGCGAGGTGGCTCGACCGGCGCTTCGACGGCGACGGCCGTCCTGCAGATCTCACCTGGAGGGTGCTCGTGATCGGAGCAGGCGCATTGCTGGTGCTCGGAGGTGCCGTTTTCACCCTGGGCGCCAACTCGGGCTCGGGAACCCAGAACGATGTCCCACTCGAACGCCGCGGCGAGGTCGAGGTGGATCCCGAAACCCTTCCCGGGGTGGACATCGACCCCGACGCGGTGACCTCTTCGGTCACGCTCGATGACGCCACTGCGGAACGGATGGCGCGTGCCACCGTCGAAGACCTTCTGCTCGAATCACTCGCCCTGCAGAGAGGTGACCCCGACCTGGCAACCGCCGCGCTGAGCGGTACCCGGCTCGACCAAGCCACCCAACAGATCGAATCCGGCGGCGAGACCGCTACTGCTACGCAGTACACATTCGATTCACTGACCGCCACAGCGATCCGGACCTCGTCGGGTCCCCAGGCCCCTCCGCGGCTGGCGGTGAGGGTGACCGGCGAGAGTTCATCGGGCGACTCAGCCACACCGCTCGATGCGACCTTCACACTCGTTGCGGTCGGTGACACCTTCCTCATCGACGACGCCTTCGATCCCGAAGGCCAACCGATCGGACCGAGACCCGGAGCCGAGCCACCGATCGAGAAGGCCCTCGAGCCGACGGACAGCCCGGCGACACCTGCAGAGATCGACGGGCTTTCCTTCGAGAATGTGACAGCACAGGTCGGCCTGGAGGTGCAGCACAGCAACCGGTCGTTGTTCGAAGGTCCGGCGGCCTCGAGCGGCGGAGTGGCCGTGGGCGACTACGACGATGACGGTGACCCCGATGTGTTCCTCACCCGGGTGGGACTACCCAACGCGTTGATGCGAAACGACGGCGGGCGCTTCGTCGATGTGACGGAACCAGCCGGCCTCGCGCCGATTCCCGGCGACACCGGCTCCACCGGCGCGATGTTCGTGGATCTGACCGGCGACGGACCACTCGATCTCGTCGTGCTCGGGCTGGGCCGCTCACCGAACCGGCTCTACATCGGATCGACCGAGGGCACCTTCGCGGCTGCCGAAGGCGCCTGGGAACTCCCGAGCCCAGTCCCTCCCAGCGCGGACGGCACCATGTACAGCCTCACTGCGGCCGACTACGACCGTGACGGACACATCGACCTGTTCCTGGGAGCCGACGACCCATCGCTGCGCCGACAGACCCTCGAACGAGCCGGTTCAGATGGCCAGCAGCCAGGCACCTGTGATGCAGTCCCGCCTGTGGCGCCCACGCCTTCGGACAACGCCGGTTACAGCGTGCTGCTCCGCAACACAGGCGAAGGCCTCGAGGACCGAACGGACCGTCTGGGCCTCGATGCCGCCGAGCCGGTCGTGCGGGCCCCTCGATTCGCGGACATGAACGGCGACGGGTTCGAGGACCTCCTGCTCGCCGGCCGCCTCTGCACCACCAGCGTGTTGATCAACGACACCGAGGGCGGGTTCGTCGACCGGACCGAGGGTTCCGGCATGGAAGCGATCCACACCGCACATTCGGCATCGTTGCTCGACGCCGATGGCGACGGAATCCTCGACTGGTTCCTCAGCGGAGTGGCCTACCCGACCAAGTCCGGAAAGTGCCCGGCGCAGGATCCGACAGCGAGCTGCGATGGGAACCATCTGCTGCTGGGAGCCGGCGATGGCACCTTCGCCGATGCCACCGACGAGTACGGGCTCGGCGACGGCTACTGGGGGCAGGGCTCGACCTCAGGTGACTTCAATCTCGACCGTCGTGTGGATCTGATGATGACCAACGGGTTCGAAGGCGTTGCCACCGCCCGACCAGACACCGGCACGGATCCGGATCGCGGGTACTACGAACGCGGCGTGACCGACCCCGACCGGCTGTGGCTCAACGTCGGTTCCACACCCTGGCCCCAGGCAGCCGGAGACACCGGGATGACGAGCACCGGGCCGGGCAAGGCCGCCGTGAGCCTCGACTACGACGGTGACGGCCGACTCGACGTGCTGATCGCGAACACCAACGGCGTACCAACGCTTTGGCGCAACACCACCGAGAACGACAGCCACTGGCTGGCGGTGCGCCTGGCGGATCCCACGTCACCCAACACGGCGGGTATCGGAGCCACGGTAGAGGTGACCACGTCGTCGGGGTCGCCCCTGACACGCCGGATCACAGCGGATGGATCCTTCCAGAGCGGGACTGGAGCAGTCGCTCATTTCGGTCTCGGCCCTGACACCGATGAGGTGGAGGTGGAGGTTCGCTGGCCCGACGGGACCACCACCTCGATCTCGGGCGCACCGACCGACGAGGTACTTCTGGTCACCAGACCTTGAGGCACACCCATCAACAGCTCGGTCTGGAGTTCGCTTACGAGTGGACTCGTCAGCAAGCAGCGACTTCGGCCCTGATGTTCTGCCCCAGTTGCCAGTCACAGATCCGAAGCTCGTTGCCGGGTCGTGACAGACCGCCGATCTCGTCGGTGATCTCTATGCGAGCCTTCCCGTTCGGTGCCGTGGAACCTCCCGCGTACGCCACCAGGGTTATGTCGCGAACGGGCGCGAACGGAACCGTGGTTTCACAGTCGACGATCACCTCGATCGAATCCCCGTTGGGGAAGTCGATCGTCTCTGCATAGGCGTTCGTGTGTCCCCCACCGAGATCCGTGGAACCAGCGCAGTCCTGACCAGCAGCAGTGGCAGTCCGTTGAAGGCGGTGAACCACATCCTCGAGAGCGCTGTCGGCAGCCGATGTGTTGTCGAGGTTGTCGCGGAACGAGTCCGAGATCCGCATCGCGGTCAGCGTCATCCCCAGCAGTGCCGCTGAGACCACCGCCACGATTCCCAGAATGGCGATCACGCTGACCAGCAGGTAGCCGCCCTGGGCGCGCACCCGGTGTGACTCGGACCAGCCGCGGATCGCCGATGTCCCTTTCGGTATCGGCCGTTCGATCGAGGCGGAACGACAAGGCGTCATGATGTCACCGCTCCGTTGTCCCAGATGGTGGCAACGATGCCCGACGCTCCCGCTGTTCCGGTACTGCCCGCGTTCCCGGTGTAGCCGCCGTTGTCGTACCAATTGCCCGAGGCACCGTCGCGGCCGCTGCCGCCGTAGCCCCACGGTCCACCGGAACCTCCGGAGCCTCCTGAACCTCCACTGGCGGCCGATGTGGCGCGTGTTCGAACACCTCCGGAAACGGTCAGGGTTCCGGTCGCTCCGCGCTTGTACACCGAGATGGACGGACCGCCGGCCCCGCCGCCGGAGCCGCCGCCACCACCGCCGCCACCGCCGCCACCGCCGCCACCACCGCCGCCGGCGCTGCAGCACTGCTTGTACCCGCCGTTGCCACCCTGAGCACCGGATCCGCCGTCACCGCCGGGTGACCCGGCTCCGCCACTGCCTCCAGATGCTGCAGTGACCGAAACACCGGTCAGCGTGACGCTCGAGTCGACCGCGTACACCCCGAAGGAGCCACCACCGGAGGTCCCTGCAACGGCTTGTCCCAACCCGGCCGGACCTCCCTCGCCCCCCGCGCCACCGCCACCACCGGACGCTGACGCGCTCTTGCCACCGCCGCCACCGCCGCCACCGCCACCCGGACCGCCGCTGGAGCCGGCTCCGCCGGTTGGCGGATTCCAGTAGGGACCGGCTGGCGCCAGGTTGGATGCGCCGGCGCCGGCGCCGCCCGCCGCACCGCGCCAGCCTCCGGTACCACCACCGGCGTTGGTTCCACACCCGGTGGCGCTTCCGCAACCACCACCGCCTCCCGCGGCGCCACCGCCACCAGCCACACCACCGCCGCCTCCCCAGTAGTGGAAGCTGGGGAAGCTGTATCTCCACGATCCACCCTCTCCCCCATTGCCACCCTTGGCAACGCCGGAACCGCACGCAACTCCGCGGTACCCACCGCCGTAGTAGCCACCACGGCCGTTCTGCCCATTGACGCTGTTGCAGGTGCCAACTGTCGGTGTTGCCGGCTTGGCACCCGTGGAGGCGGGACTCGCCACACCGTCAGCCGCGCTGATCGTTCCGCCGTCCACACTGACCGTCGACTGGCCGAGGACCCGCACCCCGTAAGCGCTGTTTCCGGCACCCAGGGTGTCGCCACTCCAGATATCAGGAGTGCAACGTGACCGTGGAGCCACCTTCGACCAACAGGCCGGTGGCATCTGGACCCTCACCGCCGTCGATACCCACTCCGGAGTGTGAGTCCAGGGTTCCGTTGCGCACGACAACCGCCTGCGCCGAGTTCGACGAGTTGTACGCGAGCGACGGGCCGACGAAGGTGAGGTTCGAGATGGACGCTGACGAGGAATTGTCAGCCCGCATGGCCGAGTACTGGCCGTACGCGAACGAGGCGGTCACCGAGGTCGTCCCCGATTGGGACTGGAAATCCGCGCTGTAGCCACCCTCGATGTCGATCCCACTGCGAACGTCGAACCGCTCGTAATCACCTTCAGTGACCAGCACCGTGGTCTTGCCCTGCGACTGCGCCTCGTTCAGACCTTGCTGGATCTCGGCGCACGGCAACCCCGAAGACCCGCATCCAGCATCCGGGGAACCGTTCTCCTTCACATAGAGAACACCGCTACCGACGGTCACCGACGCAAGAACCGTGCGTTCATTGCCCAATGAGTCGGCCACCTCCAGGCGCACGATGAAGCTTCCGCTATCGGTGAAGGTGTGAACTTCCGTCGGTGTGCAAGCAGTTTCCGCGGCTGTACCTGCACACCCCGTGTGCGGTCCACTGGTCGAACCGTCACCCCAGTCGATGGAGTAGTTCGCGAGCGTTCCCTCGTGGGCCATGAGGCTCAGCGCGAAGTTCTTGCTCGCGTGCTTCGTGGCCGTCAAGGGCACGCCGAGAAACGCTGCTGTGGGGTCCTTGGGTTCAACGGTGACGGTGCGGATGGCAGGCGTGGCGCTGGTTGTGCCGGCGCTGTTGGTCACGTTGAGGCTCACGGTGTAGGTGGTGAGGTCAGGATATGAGTGCGTGACGATGGGACCGCTGCTCGAGGTGGTGCCGTCACCGAAGTCCCACGAATAGGTGAGCGTTCCTCCAACCGGGTCACTCGACGTCGTCGCATCGAAGGTGACCACGTCGTTCCGTTGAGGTGGGTTGGGCTCGAATGTGAAGCGGGGAATCGGAGCAGTACCCGGCGGCGCGTAGTTGTTGGTTCGACGCGTTGCCTTGACGACGACGTCGACAGACCGGGCGAGGACATCTGCGGTCAACGAAACGGTCCGGCAACCGGGGTCCTGGCCGCCTCCCCCGTCCGTCGGGCAGTCCGTCGACGCCGAGATGATCTCCTTGGACATGCGCTTGGAGGAGCCCTCGTTTCCAGTGGTCGAAGGATCGATTGCGCCCGGGTTGACACCCGCTGGCGCGTTCAACGTTGGATCGTTCAGCGTGGCGTCGGAGGGTTCTGAATAGTTCGGACACTCACGACGCCACAGTTCCTGGGTACCCGGCGTCTCGCTCGAGGGAACGAGCACATAGACGATCCTGCGGTGAGCCGGCGTGACCAGCCCGATGAGGACCTCCCCGCCAGACGCCGCGCCGCCGCTGCAGTCGCGGATGTCGCCGTCGGACCGATCGGCTCCGTTCTCATCGACCTGGGTAACTCCGGTGAGAGAACTAGCCACGTCCTGGGGTATGTGCACACTTCCGAGCCCGAGACCAAACGTGTCTGTGTTGGTCGAACGAACGGAGGACTGCTGGTTCATGGTCACTAGTCCCCAACTGAGGAAGCCAGCGAGCAACAACCCGCCGAGCATCAACGACAGGAGCACCTCGACGAGCATCGAGCCTGCCTGGCCGCGCGGCGTCGGGAGCAGCCGGTCTGACGTGCGTTCGGTCCTCATGTGTGCGTCACCCAGAACTCGACCCAATCGGTCCAAGGGCTGTAGCTGACGCCGTTGGTCGGACTCGTGCGCTTGGTTCTGGCCCGGTGTCGGTACTTGGAGCCGACACAGACATTGCTCGCTGGCCACGTCTGCACCCACGTGTGGGTCTGAGTGCTACCAGGAGCGCTAGCGGCGACAGTCCTGGTCTTGTTGCCGAATGCGACGCACCCCTGCACCACAGCGATGTTGATCTCGATCTCGACCGTGTCCCCCGCGGACGCAGGACCATTGGTCCATGCGAACCGGAAGCGACCGTGATCAGCCAGCTCGCCCTCGGCGTCGGTCAGCCGGAAGCTGGGCGGCTTGACGAGTTTCTGGACGTTGAGAACCTGAGTGGTCGTGGCGGTCGTCCCTGCGCTGTCGGTGACGGTGAGGCTCACTGAGTAGACGCCATCGAGGCTGTACAACTTCGAGGGTTTGGCCCCCACTCCCGTCGTCCCGTCGCCGAAGTCCCACGAATACGAGCTGACCGGCCCTCCCGAGTCGTCGTGGGAGGAGGTGCCATCGAAGTTCATGTTCTGTGGGGCGACCGCGGGAACCGGCGACATCGTGAACGATGCGGTCGGCGGTGGGAGCCCCGGCACGTTCACGTCGATGTCGTAGGTGGCAGACCCGGTCAAACCGATCTCGTCGGTGACGACGAGCGTGACCGTGTGGACCTGGTCCCGGGTGAACACGTGGCTCGAGGTGGAGGTCGTAGCAGTGTTCACCGAACCGCTCAGCGGGTCACCGAAGTTCCACCGGTACGACACCACGGTGCCGTCGAGGGAGTTCGACGAACTTCCGTCGAAGTCAACCGACAGATCCGCGTCTCCTGAGGGGCACGGTGAAGTCGTTCCACACGACGTCTGGATCACCGCTACCGGAGGTAGGCGCGGGGACGAGGCCGCTCCGATGGTGACGTCCTCTGTCGCAGTGTTCGTCACGCCGTCCTGGTCGAGGACCGTCAAACTGATCGTGTACACCTCGTCGGTGCTGGTGGCGTTGTAGTTGCAGCGAGCGGCAGGATCGTCGTGGGTGCTCGTGACGAACGTGGTGTTGGCCGGATCGCCCGTCGGTCCGTGATCTCCACAGTCCCACGCATACTCGACAAGGGTGGCTCTGGGGGTGGACCGGGATGCGTCGAGGGTGACGATGCCCAGAGGGTCACCCGGATTGGACAGGACGGTCGGATCGAACCCGGCCTGCGGTCCATCGGCCGGGGCCGGATTTCGCTTGACGATCGCTCCTGACCGCGTCGAGTCGTGATAGGTGAGTTCCAGTTCGAGTGTCTGGATCCCGAGGTCGGGGTCGCCGTTCGCGCAGCCACCGCCCGTGTCGACGGATACGACCTCGGCGCTCACGAGGCCCGAATCGTTCACAACACGCCTGTGGGGCGGAAGGTCCTGCTCGTAGTCCGCGAATGCCGCGGTGTAGACCGCCACCAGGTCTCCTGTGGAACACGGCCGGTATTCGAGTTGGAGGAGCGATTCCTCGAAGCTGGTCATCAACACGTTCGCCCGGGCGATGTCATTGGCGCCTGCACTTGCCCGCATGGTCGTGATCAGTCCCGTTGTGAGTGCGCCGGCCAAGGCAGCGATGAGCACCATCGAAACCAGGACCTCCACCAACGTGAAGCCGGACTGTGCAGTGGTTCTACCGGTCCGCTCCGATCGGCCGCCGACCGACATGTAGTTGTCTCGAGCAACCCGATCAGGGCGCGAAGAACTGGGCACAATCCTCCATCCGGCTAACGTCGATTTCCTCCCCGCTCGACGTTTCCGCCCACCGTGATCGACTCTGACTAAGTTTGGTTTTCGTCACAAAACGAGAACGTGTTTCACAAATGACAATGCAGGAGCGTCACACAACTGTCAAGCGACGAACGTCGTCAATCAGCCGCCAAAGGCCCCTCGAAACCATGCAATCTCTCAGGGCAAGCGGATGTCGCCACACACCGAAGTATTACGACCACTCGGAGTGTGACCAACCCTCACATGCGGTCGAACAGCAGGCTCTGGTTGGTGCGACCGATGCGGCCCTCGAGGTCCCACATGGCGGTGTCGCTGGCTCCGATCCCGGTGGTCGACACGAACGTGCGCGAGTCCATCCCGACCCACTCCCCAACGGGTTCGCGCCACAGGTGGATGGTGAGGTCGGGATTGATGAACAACGTCTTGCCATCGAAGGGCACCGCTGAGCTGACCCCGTTGCCGAAGTCGGCCGCGGCTGCGGCGCGCTGCCAGCCGGTCGGTTCCTCGCCGGGCACCACCGGCACCGCGAGGCGGATCCAGTCGAACGCCGGACCGGCCACACCGAACATGCCGCGGGCGAAGCGGTGCTGCACAGCGGTGGTGTGGAACGCAATGTGCGGCTTCCCGTCGGGTTGGCCGGCACCCAGATCTGTGTCGTGGTCGGGGAACGCGGGCACCTCATCGTCGCTGGGCACCCCGAAGTCGAGATCCGCGGTGCGGATGCGCAACGCCCGCGCCCTGGCCACCACCGTGTCGTCACTCACCCGGGTGAGGGTTGCTTCGAGCACGCCCACCTTGGCTCCGGGGCGGATCACCTCGACCTCGACCGACATCGGGTCCATGGTGACGGGCCGGAGCAGTTCCACGGTCACCCTGGCGAGTCGCATCGCCACCGGCGCCTCGCACCCTTCCAGTGCCCTCACCAGGAACGCCGCGACGGCACCACCGTGCAGCGCGTTCGGGTCCCAGGGGCCGCGGCCGAACTCGGTCGGGATCCAGTGGTCGCCGTCGGCGACATAGAGCGACCGGGAGCTGACAGCGGCTGGATCCATGGCCACATTCTGCGCCGCGGCGACCGAACGGGCCCAACGATGTGCACCGGGCTGGGGACTGCCACACCGGGTGTGGGATCGTTTGGCATGCCCGTGGAGCAACGATCCCGGATCTCACAGCTGACCGGCGTGCTGATCGCCATCGGCGCGATCGTGCTCGCCGTGGGCGCCTCGTGGGGCCTGTTGAAGCTGGCGAGCGGCGGCGACGGACCGGTGAGGATCCAACTCGGCGACGAGGACTTCGATGCCGGGCAGATCAACCGGATCTCCGACCAGATCGCCGAGGAGGGCCCGGTGCTCTACAGCGACGTGTCGGGTCGAGGCCAGCTCCAGCCGATCTGGGTGAACCACTTCGGCGAGGACCCCGCGGTGCAGTGGTTCGTGTTCTCCGCCATCGCCCCGGGTGCCGACCAAGGATGCTTCCTGGCCTGGAACGCCGAGGAGAACCTCTTCGACGAACGGCGCCCCGATCCGACCGACCCGCGTGCCCTCGGCGAGATCTGCCGTGACGTCACCTACAGCGCCACGGGCGAGGCGGGCGAAGGGGCCGAGCCACTCGAGCAGTTCACCTGGAGCGTCGACGACGAGGACAACCTCATCATCGACATCCGCGGCGACTCCGACAAGGACTCGACTGACGACTGATCCGGAGAGTCCAGACCACAAGCACGACCTGCAGGGCTCGGACGGCCGTCAGGGCTGGAGGGCTGGGTCGACCGCCGGGTTTAGAACGTCTCTCCGCAGTTCTCGACCGCGAATCCGTCGACCACAGAGAACACACCCACAGCACCGAGGGCTCCGGTGAATGCTGCACCGGGCTGGTCAGGGCTGGCCTCGAGGTCTGCGAGGATCTCATCCAGTTGGGCCACCAGTGCAGCGGACGACCCCTGGATCTCGCTCGGTTCGGCATCAGCGAGTCCCGCCACATAGTCGCGCAGGCTCTTCACGGCTTCTGGTGAACCGTCGACCGAAAGAAGGATCGAGCTCGGGCTCGCCGCCCCGTCCGGAGTTGCATTGAACGCATCGGGGTACTGCTCCCGAAGCGCCGCCTTGCCCACTTTCATGTCGGCACACCACTGCTCTGCTGATCCGCCGTCGCCCGCGGCTGTCCCGGCAGCGCCGGAATCGATTTCGCCGGACGAGGCGTCGTCGCCGCATGCCGCCAAGGTGCACAAAGCCAGCGTGAGAACCAAAGACACCACGTGACGCCCGGCCCGATGGGCTCCCAACCCCTGATCTGAATTCATGTCTCCCCTCCTCCAACCTTCCACCCGATGGTCAGGCGTGTTCGAACAGCCCTGTCAGCTTCGCTCGCTGGACCTTGCGGGTGCCGGTGCGGGGCAGTTCGTCCACGAACACGATGTGACGGGGCGCCTTGTAGCGGGCCATGCGGCTCTCGGCCCATGACTTGAGTTCGTCCTCGGTGAGTTGCGCGCCCTCGCGCAGGCGGACCGCCGCAACGACCGATTCCCCGAAGCGTGCATCGGGGACTCCCAGCACCACCGCTTCGAGCACGTCGCGGTGTTCCTCGAGGTCGGACTCCACCTCGACCGGATACACGGTGTAGCCGCCGGTGAGCACCACGTTCTTGACCCGGCCCACGAACACCACGGTGCCGAAGGGTCCGGACCTCACGAGGTCGCCGGTGCGCAGCCAACCGTCGGGGGTGAGCACCGCGGCACTGTTGGACTCATCGCCCCAGTAGCCCTTGAGCACCCCGGGGCCGCTCACCTCGAGCTCACCGGTGGCACCGGCCCGCACCACCTCGCCGTCCTCGTCGACCACGCGGAACTTCCAGCCCGGCAGCCTGAAACCGAGGCTGTCGCCCAGGCCCAGCGGCAGGATCGGCGGTGACACCTTGGCGGCCACCCCACCGGCCACCTCGACCATGCCGTAGCCCTCCACGAACGCCGCCTCCCCGAGCGCACCCACCAAGGGCAGGCTGGCTATCGACCCGAAGGACTTGAAGCGGCGCGCCACATCGGCGGGCATCACATCGGCACCTGACATCCAGAACCGCACCGAGGTGAGGTCGCGGTCCTCCGCACCGGCCTCGAGCAGCATCCGGTACATGGCCGGCACACCGATGAACGCGGCAACGTGGCGTTCCTCGATCACGTCCAACACCCTCGAGGCCGAGAAGCGGTCGAGGAAGTACACAGGCACGCCGCCGATCATCGGAGCGAGCAGAGCCACGAACCCCATGATGTGGGCCACCGGAAGACCCATCAGGATCTCGTGGCCGCGCAGCACCGGTGGCACCAGGGCACCGGCAGAGAGGTTGCCGACCAGGCCTCGGTGGCTCAGCTCCGCGCCCTTCGGCTTGCCGGTGGTGCCGGAGGTGTAGAACAACGCCGCTATGTCGGCGGGGTCAGGCCGCTCCGCTGGCGGTGGTTCGGCGCGTGAACCCTTGCCCGAGGACAGCTCTGAGACGTCGCGCACCACCAGGGATGCTCCGCAGTCGGAAACCACGTGACGCACCTCTGCGGTGGACATCTGGGCATTCACCGGTGCGGGCAGGCGACCCGCCCGTGCGGCGGCGAGGCTCACCAGCAACTGGTCGACACCGTTGGGTGTGGCCACCACCACGGGCTCTCCCCGACTCGATCGCGCAGCGATCGCAGCCGAATAGCGAGCCACCGTCTCGGCCAGCTCGCAGTAGGTGAGCTCGCGCACCTCACCGGCTGGGTCCTCCTCGGTGATCGCCAGCACATCGCCGTGGATGGCCGCGAGGTCGTCGGCCAGGCTCGCCAGTGTCGCCTCCGAACCGAGACCCAGACCCATACCCACCCGGCGCAACACACTCCTCGGGGAGATACGCAACGGAGAGAGGCGCAGCGGGGACCAGGTCATGATCCCCCAGCCTTCTCCAACGGAGCCCATGCGAGCAACAATCGCTTCTCCCCGCGATCGGGGAACCGCACCACCACCTCGGTCTTGTCGCCCGAGCCGGACAGGTCGAGCACCACGCCGTCACCCCACTTCGCATGGGTCACGTCGTCGCCCACCTGGATGCCCAGCAGGTGGGCTCCCGAACCGCTGGGGACCTTCGGGGAACCGAGCCCTCCCGGGCGCCCCGCCGGCAGTCCGCTGGAGGAACCCGAACCACTGTCCCATGAACCACTGTCCCATGAAGCACTGCCCTCCGAACCACTGCCCTCCGAACCACTGCCGTCTGAACCGCGGACGCCGCGGGTGGCACGGTCGTGGGCGCGGTCGCGCCCGCGTGGGCGCCAGGAGGTCGACTCCCAGCCCCCCGAACGCATCGCACCCCGGCCCGAGGACGTCCGGGTGGCGGGATCGTCGGTGACCAGGTCGGCGGGTATCTCCGAGAGGAACCTGCTCGGCGGGTTGTAGTTGGTGGCCCCCCACAGGGTGCGACACCAGGCGTGGGAGAGGAACAGACGCTTCTCGGCCCGCGTGAGACCGACGTAGCAGAGCCGCCGCTCCTCTTCGAGTTCGGCCGGTTCGGTGAGCGCCCGTTGGTGTGGGAACACGCCCTCTTCGAGTCCGATCAGGAACACCACCGGGAACTCGAGGCCCTTGGCCGCGTGCAGCGTCATCAGGACCACCCCGGTGTCGGAGGGATCGTCTCCGTCGGGCAGCTGGTCGGTGTCCGCCACCAGGGAGACCGACTCCATGAACTCGGCCACGGTGTCGAACTCGTCGGCCACGCCGACCAGCTCGCCCAGGTTCTCGAGCCGGCCCTCGGCCTCGAGCCGGCCGTCGCCGGATTCGACGTTGGCGTCGAGCATGGCCCGGTAGCCGGAACGTTCCAAGATCGCCTCGAGCATCCGCGCGGGCCCGTCGTCGAGATCACCGGAGAGGTCGTCGATCAGTTCGAGAAAGGCCTCGATGCCCTTGGCGGACCTTGGGGACACGCCCGCTTCGTCCCAACGCCGCAGGGCGTCCACGAACCCGATGCCGTGGCTGCGGGCGAAGCTCTCCAGACGACCCACCGACTGGTCGCCGACGCCTCGCTTGGGCACGTTGACGACGCGCTTGGCGCTCACTTCGTCGGTGGGGTTGATGATCACCTTCAGGTAGGCCAGGGCGTCCTTGACCTCCTTGCGGTCATAGAAGCGAGGCCCACCCACCACCCGGTAGGGGATCCCGGAGCGCATGAGTGATTCCTCGACCACGCGGCTCTGGGCGTTGGTGCGGTAGAACACCGCCATGTCGCTCCAGCGCACGTCACCCTGCTGGTGCAGCGAGCCGAGCTTGTGGGCCACCCACTGGGCCTCGTCGGTCTCGTCCTCGCCCTGGAACCGCACGATCTGATCCCCGCGACCGGAGTCGGACCAGAGCTCCTTGGGCTTGCGGTGCGCATTGTAGGCGATCACCGCGTTGGCGGCATCGAGGATCGTCTGGGTGGAGCGGTAGTTCTGCTCCAACACCACCACGGTGGCGTCGGGGAAGGTGTTCTCGAACTCCAGGATGTTGCGGATGTCGGCCGCCCGGAAGGCATAGATGGAGTTGTGCACCAGCATGTGGTCGGCCACATAGGAGTGCGCCGTGTCGACCTCCAGGTCGAACACCGGGCCGCTGTAGTGCACGAACTCCACACTGTCGACGCTGCGGGGTTCGAGCTCGCCGTCACCGCCGTCCACGAGCACCTGCATGCCCCGGCGGAGGTGCGACAGCGGCGTGAAGTCGTATGCGTTGCTCGCCACCATCATCCGACGCCGCAGGTCCAGCCCACCCACATCTGCCATAGATCGGGCCAGGCCCAGCGCCTCGGTGTAGTCCACCCGTGAGGTCTCGAAACGAAAGCCGTTCCCGCGCGAGCTGAGCCCCTCCACCTCGAAGCCCCTGGACGCGACCCGCTCGGCGATCTCGCGTCGGTCGGAGGACCACTGAACCCGGTGCGCCGGTCGGCGGTCACCGGTGTTGCTGAACATGGTGAAGTCGACTGTCTGGCGACGGCCGCCGCCCCGGGGCCGCAAGTGCGGCAGCTCGGGGTGCAACAGGTGGTCGGCCATCAACTCCTTGGCCGCGGTGCGGGTGTCGAGCTGCTCGAACAGATCCGCCAGACGCCGGTCGTCGAGCGCGCACGACCCGCTTCCCGCAGCGTCGAAGCACGCCGTGGGTAGGCCGTAGGAGGCCGCGAACCAGGACTCGTAGTAGGCAGCTTCGGGGAGGTCGTCACACACCCGCAGCACCCACAACCTGTCGCCGTGTTCCCGGGCCATCGGCACCCTGAGGCCCACGTCGGCGCCGCCACGGCCGTTCGAACCCTGACCTTCGGAGCGGAGTGCCTCGGTGCGACCGATCCGGTACCCACGATCCTCGCGGTACATCAGACAGACGAGGTGGGTTCCGTCGACCGCGGCCATCTGCGCGGGCACGATGTGGTGCGGTGTGCCGGTCAGGGTCACGTCACCGGCTTCGACGATCGCAACCCAGCCCTCGTAGTGACCCTCGGTCACTGCGGTGACCCTCGCTGGTTCCAACGTGTGGGTCCCCAGCGTGGCGAGCACCTCGTCGCCCACGGCCATCGACTCGATCGGCACCGGCCCGTTCGGGGTGCTCACCGCCGTGCC
>JAMLGK010000028.1 GCA_023957995.1 Microthrixaceae bacterium
ACGACACCGCGACGATGCCCAGAGCACCCAGGCGAACCTTCTGGGAGTCAGTGTCCATAGAGGTCAGTGTCCATAGAGGTCAGCGTCCATAGAGGTCAGCGTCCATACAGCTCGGTGCACATACAGGTCGGTATCCACCGGTTCCAGTTTCCATCATCAGCGGGCCGGGCGGATCTCGGGATGTCGGCCAGCCCAGCGGCACACGGGCACCACGATCGGGCTGAGCACGAAGTTCCACAGAGCCACCATCGCGATGATCACCAGTAGGTCGTCCTCTCCGAGTGTTCCTGCTCCGAAAAGCGCTGCCACCACCGCGTAGGTGATCGTGCCGAGTGCACCACCGACGGCCATCAACAGCGCATCCATCACACGCGAGCGTCGCGCCAGACCCTCTGACACCAGACCCACCGCGTAACAGGCGATTCCATAGGCCAACCCGGTCACGCCGAACCGCCCCGAAAGCACCAGGTCGGCCAGCAGGCCGGCAGCGAAACCGACGATGGCTCCTCGCTCGGCGCCCCACGCTACGGCAGTTCCCACGCCGATCGCGAGCAGCACCTCGGGGTGCACCGAGAAGAGTCTCAGGTCATCGAAAAGGCCCAGCTGCAGGACGTAGCCGCCGAGCAGCACGAGGCTCGTGCGGGCCAGCACCTTCAGCTCCTCGCCCAGGGGAACTGTCGTCATCAGAGGTCCGCCGAGGTCACGGGTACACCGCGGTCATGGCGAAGGGACCCACTTGAGCACCTTGACGACGTCGAGCTGACTGAACTCCGCAGCGAAGTCCACCCGGAGGATGAGGCTCTGTGCGGCCTCGTCCGGTTCGACCTCCTCGACCAGACCGATCACGAGGTCGGGAGGCATGATCGCCCTGTCGAGCCCACTGGTGAGAACGCCTTCGTTCTCCTCGATGTCGGCCTCTATCTCGATTCCACGGTCCACGACGAAGGGGCCCTTCGGCCCCGAACCATGGCCCACCCCGAGCACCTGGGTATCGGCCAACCTCACCCCGACCCGGAACGACGGATCCGTAGCGAGCTGCACCACCGAGCGGTTGCCCGAGACGCGCACGATTCGTCCGACCAGGCCCTTGCCCGCGAGCACCGGCATCCCCACCTCGAGGCCCGACGAGGATCCCTTGTCGATCTCCACGCGGTGATCCGTGAAGTTGTTGCGAGGTCCCGAGGCAACCCGAGCCACCTCGAAGGGGATGTCCCCGGCGGTGCCCACATCCAACGCATCGCGAAGCCGTTCGTACTGCTCCCGGATGTTGTCGTCGGTGATGCTCTCAGCACGTAGCTCGGTGAGTTGTTCGTTGAGGCGGGCGTTCTCCTCCTTCAGCTCCCCGTAGCCGGTGATACCGGCCCAGGCGTTGCGGAACGGAGTGGACACCCAGGCGACGCCGTCCCCGATGGGCGAGAACACGTCGCTGGCGGTGTTGCGAACGGGATCGAACGTGTTGCCACCGACCGAGTCGATCGTTATCAACGTGATCGCCAACAACGTGATGATCACCAGAACGCGACGTGACCGTCGTGGAGGGCCCGAGGGCGTAGGCCTCACCGGGAGCGGGCCTATTCGCGCTCAGATGAGGGCAACAGTCCCTCGAGTGCGTCGAACTCCTCGAGAATCTGGCCCGATCCGAGTGCCACCGCGTCCAACGGACGGGGCGCAATGCAGATGGGCATCCCGGTCTCCGCCGCAAGTCGTTCCGGAAGTCCCTTGAGAAGCGCACCACCACCGGCGAGCATGATGCCGCGCTCCATGATGTCCGCAGCGAGCTCGGGCGGGGTGCGGTCGAGCGTGACCTTGACCGCGTCGATCACCGAGGTGACCGGCTCCGCTATCGCTTCGCGGATCTCGTGGGTGGAGGTGACGATGGTCTTCGGCAGGCCGGTCACGAGGTCGCGACCCCGGACCTCCGCCTGGAGTTCCTGCTCGAGCTCACAGGCACTGCCGAGTTCGATCTTGACCAGTTCGGCGGTGCGCTCACCGAGAGCGAGGCTGTACTCCTTCTTGATGTACTGGATGATCGCCTCGTCCAGTTCATCGCCCGCCACCCGGACCGACTGCGACGTGACGACCCCACCGAGTGAGATAACCGCCACCTCGGTGGTTCCGCCGCCCACGTCCACGATCATCGAACCGGTGGGTTCCTGCACCGGGAGCCCGGATCCGATCGCGGCGGCCATGGGCTCCTCGATGATCCGCACGGGCTTGCGGGCGCCTGCGTACTCCGCTGCGTCCTGCACCGCACGCTTCTCCACCCCGGTCACACCGGAGGGGACACAGATCACCATGCGCGGCTTGGAGAAGCGGCTCTGGTGCACCTGCTGGATGAAGTAGCGCATCATCGTCTCGCACACCTCGAAGTCCGAGATGACGCCGTCCTTGAGCGGGCGGATCGCCTCGATGTGAGCAGGTGTGCGGCCAATCATGCGTTTCGCGTCTGTTCCCACCGCCAGCGCCTTGCCATCGGAGGGGCGAACAGCCACCACGGAGGGCTCGTTCAGCACGATGCCCTCCCCGCGCACGTACACCAGTGTGTTGGCGGTACCAAGGTCGACTGCCATGTCGCGACCGAGGAAGGAGGAGTTGAACCGGCGCATAGTTACGACCTTGACCCTAGTCGTCGGGATGGGGTGGAGTTCGGGCGGCTGGAGGGCAACATCCGCACGAAACGTTGAGTCAGATCAGACCGGCGGGATCGACACCGGATCGTAACATTGTGGCGCGACCTCACTCCGAGGTCCACTCGGGGTGACCGGCGTCACCACACGGGCCGGTTCGACCGTTGCGGTACCCGCCGGCGAGCGGGCGGTCCACCGGTCGGACCAGCGTGCAGGTGCTGGTTCAGCCAGCGGGGAACCAGAGCGCGATCTCGCGCTCTGCTGCCTCGTGGGAGTCGGAGCCGTGCACGAGGTTCTCGTTGGTCTGGGTGGCGAAGTCACCCCTGATCGAGCCGGGCTCCGCGTCATCGACGCTCGTCTTGCCGATCATCGTGCGCATCAGGGAGAACGTGTTGTCGTCGGGGCCCTCGACCACCATCGCCACCACCGGACCACGCGTGAGGAAGTCCACCAACTCGCCGAAGAACGGCTTGTCGGAATGTTCGGCGTAGTGGGCCTCGGCCAGCGCCCGGTCGGGTACGCGCTGGTTCAGCGAGGTGATCTGGAGGCCCTTGCGCTCGATGCGCGAGATGATCTCACCCACGAGGCGACGCTCCACGGCATCGGGTTTGCACATGACGAATGTCGATTTCACGGGCCGGATCGTACAACCCCGGAGTGGCTGATCGAGAAGTCCGCAACCACCACCGCCCGGACTGCCGGCTCCGTCGCGCCTACTCCTGGAACTCTGGGTCGTCCGGCGGGGTCGCTGCGGCGATCAGTCCGAGTCGCAGGGCACCCACCAGACGCGAGCTGCCACACACGAGGATCAGGTCCTCTTCATCGGCGACCGCCATCGCCCGCACCATCGCCTCTGCGGGATCGGCGACGACCTCGGCCGCGATGCCCATGGAATCCGCCGCAGCAGCCAGCGTCGAGGGTTCCAGACCGCGACCGGCGCGGTCGGGGTTGGTGCAGATGATCAGATCCGGTCGGGCGGGCGCCAGCGCCTCGACCGCCGAAGCGGGATCGCGCCCTGCCAGCATGCCCAGCACCACGAGCCGCGAGCCGAGCACCGCGAAGTCGTCGTCGAGGGTCTCGGCGACCCTCGCCAGCGCATCGGGGTTGTGGGCGGAGTCCAGAACCACCAGAGGCTGGTGGTCCACCACCTCGAGCCGTCCGGGAAGCTCCACCTCGGCGAAGGCCTCGGTGACCACTTCGTCGTCCAGTGCCCGGCCGAAGAACTCCTCGGCCGCACACAGCGCCACGGCCGCGTTCTCGGCCTGATGAGCACCGTGGGCCGCAACGAGCACACCCAGGTGGGTCCCGCGGGGACCCGCCAGGTCGAGCAGCCGGCCACCCACGGCCAGGCGTGAATCGAGGATCTCGAACTCCGACCCGAGGGTCAGCACCGGGTCGGCGCCCTCGGCCGAGAACACGTCGCGCAGCGACCCGGCCACATCACCGAGCACCACCGGGCGACCGGGGGTGATGATCCCGGCCTTCTCCTGTGCCACGGCTCGTTCCCAGCCCGGCGCGAAGTCGGTGTGGTCCCCGCCGACCGAGCTCACCACTGCCACGTCAGCCGAAACGACGTTGGTTGCGTCATAGCGACCCAACAGGCCGACCTCGACCACTGCCACATCCACAGGTGCCTCGGCGAACCAACGCAACCCGGCGGCGGTGACCACCTCGAACCAGGTGGGGTCGTGTTCGAGCAGCTCCTCCACCGCGGCGACCCCGCTGAGCACCTCAGCCAGCTCCTCGTCGGAGATCGGCTGGCCGTCGCGCGCAATCCGCTCGTTGGCCACCGCCAGGTGGGGACTGGTCAGCGTTCCGACGCTGAGGCCGTTGGCCATCAGGAGCCGCCGCAGCATCGAGACCACCGATCCCTTGCCGTTGGTACCCGTGACGTGGATGACCGGCATCGCGTCCTGAGGGTCGCCCAGCAACGCCATCAACTCGCGCATCGGTGCGAGGGAGAGCCCTTCGATCTTGCCGGCCGCCACGCCCACTGAGGTCGACTCGTGATCGAGGTGCCCGTCCAACCATGCGCGGGCGGCAGCGATGTCCACCTGGTCCGGCCGTTCAGCTGGCAGCGCGGCGGGGCCGGGCCGAGCTGGTCTTGGCCCGCGGCACGAGCGTGGGATTCACGTTGTCGAGCACCACGTCGGCGTCGATCACGACCTTTTCCACGTCGTCACGGGATGGCAGCTCGTACATGACACCCAGGAGCACCTCTTCGAGGATGGCCCGCAGTCCACGGGCTCCGGTGCCCCTGGTGAGTGCGAGGTCGGCCACGGCCTCGAGTGCTTCCTTGGTGAACTCGAGCTCCACATCCTCGAGCTCGAAGATCTTGGCGTACTGGCGGACCAACGCGTTGCGGGGCTCCGAGAGAATCTGCACGAGGGTTTCGCGATCCAGGTTCTCGACGACTCCCAGCACGGGCAGACGGCCCACGAACTCGGGGATCAGACCGAACTTGAGCAGGTCCTCGGGTAGCACGTCGGAGAACAGCTCGCCCTCCGCCCGATCGTTCACCGAGCGCACCTCGGCACCGAAACCGATCCCCTTGCGCCCGACACGCTGCTCGATGATCTCCTCGAGACCCGAGAAGGCCCCACCGCAGATGAACAACACGTTTGTGGTGTCGATCTGGATGAACTCCTGGTGGGGATGCTTGCGACCACCCTGGGGTGGAACCGCGGCCTGGGTCCCCTCGAGGATCTTCAGCAGGGCCTGCTGCACACCCTCGCCCGACACGTCCCGTGTGATCGACGGGTTCTCGGACTTCCGGGCCACCTTGTCGATCTCGTCGATGTAGATGATCCCCTGTTCGGCCTTCTTCACGTCGAAGTCCGCGGCCTGGATCAACTTGAGCAGGATGTTCTCGACGTCCTCACCCACGTAACCCGCCTCGGTGAGCGCTGTTGCATCAGCGATGGCGAAGGGCACGTTCAACATGCGCGCCAGGGTCTGGGCGAGCAAGGTCTTGCCGGAGCCGGTCGGCCCGATGAGCAGGATGTTGGACTTGGCGAGCTCCACCTCGTCGGTGCCGCTGCGGGGCTCGTGGCGGATGCGCTTGTAGTGGTTGTACACCGCTACGGCGAGGATCTTCTTGGCGGTGTCCTGGCCGACGATGTAGTCGTCCAGGAACTCGTAGATCTGCTTCGGGCGAGGCAGCTCGGTGAGCTCGAAGTCGGAGGTCTCGGCGAGTTCCTCCTCGATGATCTCGTTGCAGAGATCGATGCACTCGTCGCAGATGTAGACGCCGGGCCCCGCGATCAACTTCTTGACCTGGCGCTGGGTCTTTCCGCAGAAGGAGCACTTCAGCAGTTCGCCACCTTCACCGAACTTCGCCACTGAACTCCCCCGTCATCTCTCGCCTGGCCATCCAACATGGAACCACATCGGGCCGTGCCGTTCGCTCATGTTCGCAAACCGGTGCGATTCCACCGGGATCCGCAACCCGGGAGACTCACTTCACCGGAGCGATCGGCCCCGAGTTGTCGGTTGCGTCACGCGTGTCGATGACCTCGTCGACGATCCCGTACTCCTTGGCCTCGGCCGCGGTCATCACGTAGTCGCGATCGGTGTCCTTGGCGATGCGTTCCTTGGGCTGGCCCGTGTGGAACGCGAGCACCCCTTCGAGGGTGTCCTTCAGGCGGAGAATCTCATTGGCAGCGATCTCGAGATCCGAAACCTGGGCATAGCCCGACTGGGCGTACGGCTGATGGATGAGGACCCGTGCATTCGGCAGAGCGAGGCGCTTGCCGGGAGCACCCGCCGCCAACAACACCGCAGCGGCCGAAGCGGCCTGTCCCAGGCAGATCGTGCTGATCTGGGGACGGATGTACTGCATGGTGTCGTAGATCGCCATGAAGGCGTTGATGTCGCCACCGGGCGAGTTGATGTAGATGCTGATGTCGCGATCGGGGTTCTCGGACTCCAGGAAGAGCATCTGGGCGCAGATCAGATTGGCGACGGTGTCGTCGATCGGCGTGCCGAGGAAGATGATGTTCTCCCTCAACAGGCGCGAGTAGAGGTCGGAGTAGCGCTCGCCCCTGCTGGTCTGCTCGATGACGTTGGGGACCATGTAGCTGCGGGGTTCGCCAGCCCGGTCGGCCGCCGCAGCGATCCCGAGGTCGGGTCGTGTCTGATCTTTCACTGTTCGGTCTCTCCTGGCGCTGTCTCTTCGGACGCTGTCTCTTCGGACGCTGGGTCCTCGGAAGCTGTTTCGTCGCCGTGGTCGTGGTCGTGATCGGCGTGGTCGTGGTCGTCGGGAGCCGCCACCAGAAGATCGGCGGGAATCGGCAGTCCGTCGGGGTCCACGATCGTTGCGTGGGACACCAACCACTCCATGGCCTTGCGGTTGGCGATCTCTGATCGTACCGCCGAGAGCTGGCCACCGTCGCGCAGCTGGTTGAGTCCGTCCTCGACCGACAACGGACCGGCACCGATCATCGACGCGACCTCCTCCTCGAGCTCGGCGTCGGTGGCCTCGAGGCCCTCCGCGGTGACCACGGCTCTCAGGGCCAGGTCGACCTTGACGCCCTCTTCGGCGGCCTCGCGCAGCTCTGCTGCGAACGACTCGGGCTCCTTGCCCATGATCCGCAGGTAGTCCTCCATGCCGATGCCGCTCTGTGCGAGCTGCGAGGTCATCGACTGCAGGCGTGCCTGGAAGTCGGCACCCACCATCGCCTCGGACGGCTCCTCGTCGACCAGTTCGGCCACCGCGGCGCCGACCCTGGCCCGGACTGCAGAACGGGTCATGTCGGCCCGTCCCGATTCGAGCCGCTGGCGCACGTCGTTGCGGAAATCCGCGACCGTGTCGAACTCGGTGGCGTCGGAGACCCACTCATCGGTGAGTTCGGGGAGCTTGCGCTCCTGCACCGCGTGGACGTTGATCTCGTAGTCGACCGGGTCCTCGTCCTCGGGATCCGGATGGGTGGCACTGAACGACACCTCGTCGCCCGCGCTCACCCCCAGGAGCTGCTCGTCGAACGCTGCGACGACGGCACCGGAACCCAACAGGTAGCTGTATCCCTCGGCCTGCAGCCCATCGAGCACCTCTCCGTCGCGCGAGCCCTCCAGATCGATGGTGACGTAGTCGCCCTCGGTGGCCTGGCGTTCCACGTCGGCGAGCTCCCCGTACTGCGAACGGAGCCGGTCCACCTGCTCCTCGATCTCGTCCTCGGAGACCTCGGGGCTGGGAACCTCGACTCGGAGTGCCTCATAGCCCTCGATGGTCACCACCGGGCGCACCTCGACGGTGGCCTCGAAGGTGATGTCGCCCGACTCCTCGCCCTCGGTGATGTCGATGTCGGGCGGGGCCACCACGTCCACGTCGTGTTCTATGACCGCCTTGGTGTACTGCTCGGGCAGTTCGTTGCGAAGGGCCTCGCTGCGTGCGTACCCGGGTTCGATCTGGCGCTCCAGGAGCTTGCGGGGAGCCTTGCCGGGACGGAAACCGGGGAGATTCACCTCTTTGGCGATCTCCTTCCATGCGAGATCCAGTGCTGGATCCAATTCCTGCTCGTCCAGATTGACCACGAGCTTCACCTTGTTGCCCTCGAGGGGCTCGACTTTGCTGTTCACAAGCGGGAGAGGTTAGAGGGTGCGCACAGCCCGGCCACAGCCGCCCCCGCCGAGCACTCGCCGATCGGCCCGCCCGATCGGTCCGATTGGCCCTAGCGTGGACGAGATGTGGTCATTCCGGAGCACCCGTGCACTCCTGTCGGCCTACTCGGTGTCGTCGGTGCTGTCGGCCTTCTCTGCCTTCTCGGCCGCTTCGGTCCTGTCGGCGTTCTCTGCGGGGTCGATGCTCTCGTTCGGTTCGGCCGGGTCGATCCTGTCCATCGGTTCCGCGGGATCGATCCTGTCCATCGGTTCCGCAGGGTCGATCCTGTCGATCGGCTCCGAGGGATCGATCCTGGGCTTCGGACACCGAGGCGGGGACACAACGGCTTCGCGGTTACTGTGTACCGCCGCCCGGGCGAGCTCCGGGTGACGGGACGTGGCGCAGCCTGGTAGCGCACCTGCTTTGGGAGCAGGGGGTCGGGAGTTCAAATCTCCCCGTCCCGACTACGAACAGATCGAGCATCGGATGGTCCGACAATCGTGTCCGCAGGTCGCGCCTGCGCCATGATGTAGCGGACGAACGTTGCTCGTCGGATATCTCCAGAACAAGGGGTGGAATCAATGGCCAAGCCGAACGCACGGATACTGATGGCGCTACTGGGACTGCTGGCCCTGGTCGGTGCTGCATGCGGGAGTGATTCCGGGAGCGACTCCAGCTCCGGGAGCGACTCGAATTGCGCGGTGTCCGAGACCGACGACGGCCTCGAGGCACTCCAGGTGCCACAGAACTGTGATTCCATCCAGGAGGCCGTCGACGCGGCCGCCGAGGGCGATCTGATCCTCGTGGACAAGGGAACCTACGAAGAGGCCGTGGACGTGACCACGCCCAACATCACCATCCGGGGCGTCGACCGCAACGAGGTGGTCCTCGACGGTGGGTTCGAACTCGAGAACGGTATCCGGATCCTCGAGACCGACGGCGTGGTGGTCGAGAACATGACCGCCAAGAACTACGTCTCGAACGGGTTCTTCTGGACCGGTTCCGACAACTACCGCGGTTCGTACCTCACCGCCTACCGCAACGGCGACTACGGCATCTACGCGTTCGACGCATACCACGGCCAGTTCGACAACAGCCTCGGCTGGGGCAGCCCCGACGCCGGGTTCTACATCGGCGAGTGCTACCCGTGCGACGCGGTGCTCGACAACGTGGACTCGCAGTACAACGGCCTCGGCTACTCCGGAACCAACTCCGGCGGCGACCTCTACATCGTGAACTCGAGCTTCTCCAACAACCGTGCCGGTGTGGTTCCGAACTCGGGCTCCTACGAGCTCTGCTACCCCAGCCGCGACACCATCGTCGCCGGCAACGTCGTGCACGACAACAACTACACCGAAGGTCCCGGCATCGACGTGTCCCTGCTCGCCCAGGGCAACGGCATCCTTCCTGCAGGGGCGGTGCGGTCGGTCATCACCAAGAACCTCGTGTACAACCACGACCGCACCGGCATCGGACTCGTCCCCTTCCCCGAGGAGGACGCCAACGACCTCGAGCCCGCCAAGGACACCTGGGACACCCCGTGCAACGACGTGCGCGACAACGAGATCCCGCCCATTGCCGATGAGGACTGCAAGGCCGTCGAAGGACTCCTCGAGGGCTGCGTGGTGATCTGGTCGCCATGGGAGAACACGGTCACCGACAACGTGGTGGAGGGTTCCGGCGTGGCAGACCTGGCGGTTTCGACCGTCGACCTGCTCGGCACCGGGGTCACCACCGACACCCTGGAGAACTGCTTCTCGGGCAACACCTTCACGACCTCGGCACCCAACGACCTCGAAGCGCTCGCACCGTGCGACGGCGAGGGCAACGGAGGCAGCTGGGACGACAACGCGCTCGACCTCCTCGGCCTGTTCGGTGACCCGGCGGAAGCTCCGGACAAGACCGTCTACCAGACGACTCCTGAGCCCCCGGCACAGGAGTCGATGCCGGACGCCACCACCAAGGCGCCCGAGAAGTTCACCAACCCCGAGCTTCCTGACGTCGCTTCGATCAGCGTTCCCACGAAGCCGGCCTGACCCCGGTGGAGGGTGACCCGAGCGGCGAGACCCGCACCGACTCCAACGGGATGCGGTCGATGACAGCGGCGGTGATCGTGCTGGCGTTCACCGTCATCATGGCCACTGCCGCTGCCGGTCTCACCGACCTCGGCTCCAACGGGGAAGACCCCGAAACGCTGCACCTCCATGGCGCGGTGGGCCCGCCGATCGGCGAGCCCACCCGCTGGACGGGCCCCCAGGGACGCACGGGACAGTTCGTAGCGCGATGCGGCTACAGCCACTCCGCGCCCGACGACCCGATCGTGCACTACCAACACCCCGGGCGGTCGCACCAGCACGACTTCTACGGCGCCGAGAACGCCAATGCGTTCTCGACCGCGGAACAACTCCTGGTCGACGAGACCACCTGCGACAAGCCGGCAGACTCTGCTTCGTACTGGCAACCGGCGCTCTACGACGGGGACGAAGTCGTGGAGCCAACCGAACTGCGCGCCTACTACCGGGCTGCGCCCGGGGTCGACCCCGAATCGGTGGTGCCGTTCCCGTTCGGTCTGGAACTGATCGCAGGCGACATGACCATCACAGACGCAGAGGGCATGACCGAAGCGGCGGGGTGGTCCTGTGGGAGCTCCTCGAGACTGAAGACCGAACCACCCAACTGTGCCGACACAGCGCCTCTGCACCTCGTGCTCACGTTCCCCGACTGCTGGGACGGCGAGCACCTCCGCAGCGAGGACTTCCGCTCACATGCCGCCTACTCGGAAGACGGCACCTGTCCGTCGACACACCCGGTCCATGTCCCACAGCTGACGATGTCGATCAAGTATCCGGTTGTGGGCGCAGACCACGATCTCCGTCTGGCCTCGGGGAATGTGCACTCAGCGCACGGGGACTTCCTCAACGCCTGGGATCCTGAAGGGCTTCAGCGCGAGGTCGAGAACTGCATCAACCGCGGTGCTGTGTGCGACCTGGTGTCGAACCGTCAGGAAGACGGTCCGTTCTTCGCCAACTGAGCGCCGCTGCCAACTGAGCGCCGCTGCCAACTGAGCGCCACTACTCGACGAGCGCCACTACTCGACGACGCGGATGCCGCCGATCATTCCCTTGGTCGGTGTGCCGTGCAGCGAGCAGTAGTACGGGAAGTCGCCGACCTCGTCGAAGGTCACCGCACCCTCGTCACCCGGATCGAAGTCGTCAGCGGGGATCTCGGTGAAGGCATCCTCGGCCACCGGGAGCACGTTGTGCACGTTGCGACCGTCGTTCACGAAGTTGACCTTCGTGCCCTTCTTGATCTCGATGTACTCAGGCTTGAAGTTGTTGTCGACCGCATCGACGGTCACCTCGGACTCGCCGGTCTCCGAGACCACGTCGCCCTCGTTCATCAGATCGATCGCCTGCTGGGTCACGTCATCCGCGCCATCGTCGGAGGAGGAACCACCGGGGTCGCTCTCCCCGCAGCCTGCGAGTAGGAGTACTGAGGCCGCCAGGGCAGCGCCGATCGTCAACTTTTTCACAGCGGGATCCTATCCCCCGCCCTCGTGCGCGGACCATCCCGTCGGAACCGGCCGGTGTCCGTCAGGGGTGTCGGGGTAGGGCTTCGGGGCAGGGCGTCGGGTGCCGACCCATCTCACCGGGCGTTCAGCACCTCTGCGCTGCAGCCGGCGTCGAGGGAGCCTTCCAGCGCACCCGACATGAACCGGTCGAGGGGCGAGCCGTCGAACTCGAGCGCGTCCACCGACCGCGCGGCGATCTGACCGGGGATGGCCAGGTGCGATCCGGGACTCGAGGATCCGTCCGCAACGAACATCGACAACTGGAGGTGGCCGGCCGCGTCGGTGCCATCACTGCAGTATCCGCCGGTGCTGAGGGACTCGTAGAGGGCGACGCTCATGCAGTCCGAAGCAGCGGGAACTGCCACAGCACCGGTGGCCGTGTCACTGTCACTGTCACTGTCGGCGATGCAGTGGATCACCTGGTCGTGGGCACCCTGGGCGATCAGCAGCGGAACCGGTTGTCCGCCCGAGGTCGGCAGCTTCGGGAACGGATTGGCTCCGAGTGGACCCGGGATGTTCCAACGGATCCAGTCGCACCACCGGGTCAAGCCCTGGTCCTCGGTGGTGTCACACGTGCGGTCGACGCCGCCGTGGAAGAACTCACCGTCGGAGTAGTCCTCCGGCAGGTTCCAGAGCTCCTCGGTGAGCATCTTCGCCTTCCCCGCGTTCCGGTACGGGTCGGTGAGCTGTTTGACCGCCTTCGAGTCGTCACCGGAGAGGCACAGCGCCTGGATCTGGGCGATCGTCTCGGCGCCCTGCGGTGTGGCCACCGCCGCGAGGTCGAGTTCCGGCGCGTCCGGTGGGTACGCAGGCAGTCGGGCGCCATCAGCCGGGGCTTCCCGGGCGGAGAACTCGGTCCACGAACCGAAGATGTAGGAGAACAACGAAGGTCCGATCTGCAGCTCCAACGCCGGGATCGGAACGTTGAACACTTCTATCGACTTGTGCATCTCCCAGTCGGCGAGGCCATCTCCGTACTCGACGCCGTCCTGCAGAGCCGGTTGCACGATCAGGTTGGACGCCGGAGCCTCTGCGGCCACCCCGGCGAGGAACAGCTCCGAGTTGTCGTTCGGAGCGACCTCCAGGTACTCCTCGAAGAGTTGGCCCGTCCACAGCGATGCGTGGCCCCCCTGTGAGTGACCCCATGCGAGCGTGTCGTAGGCGTCCGGGCCTGCTCCCCCGTGCTCGTTGGTCATGAGTTCCGAAGCAGCCCGCGCCGCGTCGATCGTGTTGGCCGCAGCGATCCTTCCGATGATGTAGGAGTCATCGGGTATGTAGTCCGTGGCGGCCACCACCCAGCCACGGTCCAACATGGTCTGCAGTGCGCCGTTTGACGGATCGCCCTTCTTCGCCCCCAGACCCGATCCCCATGCGATGGCACCGATGCCACCACCCATGGCTCCCCAGAAGCCCGTCTCCGGTTCGTTGGAGGGCATGCACGCCTGTTCGACACCAACGGTTCCGTGGGACCAGGCGACCATCGTGGCGGTGCCCCGCTCGCTGTCGAGCGCCGGTCCGTCGGCCGGGGCCGCCACCAGACCGCACACCAACCGCAGGTCGGTTTCGTCGGCGCCGGTAGATACGTAGAGGATCCTCCACACCTGCGCGCCGTCGGGGAACCCCTCGGTGTCGGCGTTGGTGGTCTTGGGGTCGCTCGCCGACGGACGATCCGCGAGCTCGGTCGCTTCGACGAGATCGCCCGCCCGGGCACCGTCGGGTACCTCTGCACCGACACCGTCGCTGCCCGCACAGGGCGCGGCCGACTCGTCGAGCGCAATGGTGGTCGTAGGTCCCACACCGGGCACCGAGGTCGGCAGGTCCGAGGTGTCCACCTTGGAGCACGAAGCAACCACACAACAGGCCACCGCGACGACCGTGGCGAGTCTGGTCCTTCTCACAGGCATCCTCCGTGGTCGTTCGGTCACCATTCCGTTCGGCGCCATTCCGTTCGGCGCCATTCCGGTCGGCGCCATTCCGGTCGGTCGTGGGGCGGTGGATGTTAGGTAACCCTCCGGGTCCACCGACTCCCGCAGGAGGTGCTTGTCCCTCGCGTCGACACCCTGCCGACGCCGGGTCTTAGAAGGCCGACCGAGTTCGCGCTAGCCTGCCCAGCCGTGCCTCGGGCACGATTTCGCGGGTGTAGCTCAATGGCTAGAGTCCCAGCCTTCCAAGCTGGTCATGCGGGTTCGATTCCCGTCACCCGCTCCAACGACCGGAACCCTTGGCAGTACCGGGTTCCGGTCTTCCGCGTTCGGTGACATCTCCGCGATGAGCTGAACGAGGCGCCAGCCCGTGGCGATTTTCGGGGAATCGGTGAGCTCTCCTAGGTTGCCGAACATGACCAGACCCGATGCCGACAAGTCCTCGACCAACGGGTCCGCGCACCAGACCCCGGCCGAGAGCTTTCCCAGCGAATCCGAGGCCCAGGCGGTTGCGCTGCGGCTCCAACGGTTGCTCGACGAGCACGATCCACGTGAACTGGATGCACGGGAGTTCCGGGGTCACCAGTACGACGCAGGTCTCGCATGGGTGCACCACTCGCCTCACGCAGGTGGGATGGACGCCCGACCGGACCTCCAGGTACACGTGGAACGCCATCTGTCCAGGGTGGGTCTCACGTCCCGGCCGGCGGTGGAGTTCTTCGTCTATCTGGCGGGACCCACGATCGCGACGCACGGCACTCCCGAGCAGTGCGACCGGTTGTTGCGCCCGATGTTCACCGGTGAGGAACTCTGGTGCCAGCTCTTCAGCGAACCCGGGGCGGGCAGTGACTTCGCCGGCCTCGCGGCCCGAGCGGTCCGGGATGGCGACGAGTGGATCGTCAACGGCCAGAAGGTGTGGAACACCCTGGCCCACCTCGCTGATCGGGGAATGCTGGTCACCCGATCCGATCCCGAGGCCCCCAAGCACAAGGGCATGACCTACTTCGCGCTCGACATGCACGCCGACGGTGTGGAGGTGCGACCCCTACGCCAGATCACCGGTGAGGCGGAGTTCAACGAGGTGTACCTGACCGATGCACGGATCTCCGACGAGGATCGAATCGGCGCAGAAGGCGAGGGTTGGCGTGTGGCGCTGACGACGCTGAGCAACGAGCGCTCGGCGATCGGTGGCGCGACTTCGGAACCCAAGCGGGGTTCGGGACCGATCGCCAACCTGCTCGAGGTGTGGGCATCGCTGCCAGAGGAACGGCGCACCCCGATCCTGCGCGACAGGGTCGCCGGGCTCTGGATCGGAGCCGAGGTGAACCGGTTGACCAACCTGCGGGCCGCGGCTGCTCGGAAGTCGGGCAATCCCGGACCCGAGGGTTCGATCGCCAAGCTCGCGTTCACGCAGATGAACAAGGAGATAACCGAGGCCGAGGTGGACCTCCTGGGCAGCGCCGGGCTCACGGGATACGACTACACCTTCCGTCGACCGGAGACCCTCTCGGTCACAGGCGAGAACCAGGGACCGCGGTACGCGTTCATGCGCGCCCGGGCCAACTCGATCGAGGGTGGCACCTCAGAGGTGATGCGGAACATCCTCGGCGAACAGGTCCTGGGCCTTCCCGGCGAGCCGCGGGTCGACAAGGACATCCCCTGGAAGGATGTGCCGCGGAGCTGATGCGGCTGGTGGCCGGACCGGCATCTCGCTCTGTTGACCGAGCCGCCGACAGCGTGGACCGAGCCGCCGAGACTCAGCGCATGGCGGCGAACGCCTTGCGGACCTGGTCCACGAAGGCCTCGGGCTGTTCGAAAGCAGCGAAGTGACCGCCGCGGTCCATGACCTCGAAGTGACGTAGGTCGGTGTAGCGCTTCTCGGCCCAACGGCGTGAGGTCCGGAAGATCTCCTTCGGGAACACCGACACACCTGCGGGCACCGATACCGGGCGCAGATCCACGTCCTTGAAGGATTCCCAGTAGAGCCGGGCCGAGCTGGCACCGGAGTTGGTGAGCCAGTAGGTCATCACGTTGTCGAGCTGGCGGTCCGCACTGATGGCCGAACGGGGGTCGCCATCATGGTCGCCCCAGGCCCAGAATTTCTCGACGATCCAGGCCATCTGGCCGACCGGTGAGTCGGCCAACCCGTATCCGAGCGTCTGGGGTCGGGTGGACTGCTGCGTGGAGTAGCCGTTCTCGAAGTTCATGTAGTTGTCGAGGCCGGCGAGCGCGGAGAGTTCCAGCTCCGACATGTCATCCATCAGCTCCGGATCGGGTGGTGCGATCGGCATGTTCACATGGAACCCGTCGAGGTGCTGCGGGTGTCCGAGAGCGATGGCGGTGGTGACCATCGATCCCCAGTCACCCCCCTGTGCCCCGAAGTGGTCATAACCCAGACGGAGCATCAACTGCTCCCAGGCCTCAGCGATCCTGGCGACCCCCCAGCCGGGATGCTCGGGTTTCTCGGACCAACCGAACCCCGGCAGCGACGGGATCACGAGGTGGAACGCATCGGACGCGTCCCCACCATGTGCCACCGGGTCGGTGAGCGGCCCGATGACATCGAGGAACTCCACCACCGAGCCCGGCCAGCCGTGGGTCATGATCAACGGCTGGGCGCCCTCCTCGGGCGAGCGCACATGTATGAAGTGCACAGCCAGGTCGTCGAGCACCGTGCGGAACATCGGCAGGGCGTTCAGCTCGGCCTCACAGCGCCGCCAGTCGTAGTCCTCGGCCCAGTGGGCCACGAGCTCCCGGGCGTAGTGCAACGGCACACCCTGGGACCACGGCTCGTCGGTTCCCGACACTGTCTCCTGATCGGGCCAACGGACGTGGCGAAGCCTGTTGCGCAGGTCCTCGAGCTGGTCGTCGGGGTGGTGAATGGTGAAGGGCTGGATCTCGTCGCTCACCGTGCCGATGCTAGGTCGCTCACGAGCCGGGCGAACTCACTCCGGGTTGGCACGGTGATCCAGCGATGCGCTGTTCATGCAGTAGCGCAGACCGCCGGGACCGGGACCATCGGGGAACACGTGGCCCAGATGGGCATCGCAGTTGGCGCAACGCACCTCGGTGCGGACCATCCCGTGTGCCCGGTCCTCGACGGTGCGCACCGCATCGTTGTCCATCGGTTCGAAGAAGCTCGGCCACCCGCTGCCGGAGTCGAACTTGGTCTCGCTGTCGAACAGCTCGGCGTCGCACACCACACAGTGGTAGGTGCCGTCCTCATGGTGGTCCCAGTACTTGCCGGTGAATGCCGGTTCGGTACCTGCCTCCTGGGTGACCTGCCACTGGAGGGGATCGAGCCTCTGGCGCAACTCCAGCAGGTCGGGGCGTCCAGTTCCCCCGGTGCTCTTGTCGGAGCTGCCCTGTTCGTTCTCGGAATCGATGCTCATGAACCGACCGTACCGCTTCTGGCCACCCGACGAGCTTCGCCCCCGACGCTCGGGCATCCCTGTCCGGCAGTCTGTCTTCCCTGTCCGGCAGTCTGTCTTCAGGGCCTGGGGCGGTACTCCCCGCGACGCTCCCCCACCACGTTGCCGGCGTCCAGGATCCGACCGCCACGAAGCCACACGTCGGTGACGCGACCGGTGATCTCGTGGCCCTCGAAAGGCGTGTAACCCTGCGAGGAGGGCGAGTCCTCGGCACGAACCGTCCAGGTCATCGAGGGGTCGAGCAGCACGATGTCGGCGTCCGAGCCCGGCTCGAGGCTGCCCTTGTTCTCGAGGCCGTAGCGTCGAGCAGGGTTCGTGCTGACCAGCCGGGAGATTGCCGCAGGAGAGAGCCCCCGTTTGGTGCCCTCGCTGTAGAGCCCGGGCAGCAGGTACTCGGTTCCGCCGAACCCCGACTTGGCCAACCAGATGTCGTCGGGATTCTCAGCAGAGACCTTCTGCTCGGTCCGGCAACACGCGTGGTCCGACACCACCCAGTCGACATCACCGGCCAGTACGTGGCCCCACAACGCCTCGACGTCCTCGCGCGGGCGGATCGGAGGGTTGACCTTTCCGAACGATCCGTTCGCGGTGTCTATGTCGGCCAACAGGTGCCCGATGGTGACTTCGCGTCGGAAGTCCACGTTCGGGAATGCCGCTGCCATCCGAAGGGCTGCATCCATTGCCTTGGCCCCCGAGAGGTGCAGCAGGTTGATGTTCACGCACTCGGTCTCATGGGCCAGATAGGACGCGATCGTGACCGCCAGTCCCTCGGAATGCGGCGGTCGACTCGCGCTGTAGGCGGCCAGCCCGGACAGCTCGCCGGCCTCCTCGACCATCTTCGTGTAGGCCGCCATGATCTCTGCGGTCTCGCAGTGCATCGACAGCGAGATGTGATCGGCCCGCTCGGGGAACTGTTCCCGGGCTGCGGCTATGCCACGCATGATGAACTCGAAGTGGGCGAAGTCGTAGCTCTCCCCCGGCGGCGTCATGAGGAAGCTCGACTGATCCTGCGAACGGCCGTGCAGACCATGTGAGCCGTAGAACATGAAGATCTTGAAGCTCGACACGCCGTGGCGGTCGATCAGGTCGGGGATCTCCTCGATGTGGCTCGCCTGCATCGGGGCCAGGTGGAACGCGTAGTCGACATGGCTCTGCCCGGCGATCAGGTCGAGGACCTCGGGGAAGAACTCTCCGTAGGGGCCACCCTTGTTGAGGTAGTACTGGCCGGTGCGCATGTAGTTGAGCACCGTGGTGGTGCCTCCGACCGCAGCTGCGCGGCTCTCGGTGAGTGCGTCGTCGTGCAGGGGCGAGTAGATGCCCATGTGGGTGTGGGCGTCCACCGAGCCCGGAAACGCCAGGCGGCCCGCGGCATCGAACACCTCGGCACCATCTCGTTCAGCGGCGGCAGCAAGACCCGCCTCGATGCCCACCACCCGTCCTCCGGCCACCGCGATGTCGACCCCGTCGTCTGTGCGGTCCAGCTCCGGGCGCACCACCCGTGCGCCGGTGATGACCAGGTCGTAGGTGGTTGTTTCAGCCATGGCCCGACACTACCGCTCGCCACAGCGTTGCGGAACACCGTTCCGCATCTGGACCTACCGCCTATCGGTCCCTGGGTCCGAACGGGTTGGGCCCCTGCACGGTTGGTTCGGGCGCCGGTTCGGGCGCCGGTTCGGGCGACGGTTCGGGCGACGGTTCCGGTTGTGGTTCCGCGTCCTGCGGGATTTCTGACTGAAGCTCTTGGTGGGCCTGCACCCGAGGTTCTTGCTGAGGCTCCGGTGAAGGGACGGTGGGTGGCACCATTCCGCCGGAGGGCCACTCGCCGAGAGCGTCGACGGGTGTCATGAGAAGCCACTCCGTGGGCACCTCGGCGGTGAGCTCCGGTACCAGGTTGGTGCGGTGCACCACCCTGGACTCATGCGGCGTCAGAGGCGCCGACCAGATCACCGACGGCGCGTCGGTGGCCGGGTCGCCGTCGGGCGCTCGAACCTCCACCGGGTCAGAGGCCGGGTCCTCGAGGGTTCCGGGAACCGATTCCGCCTCAGCGGCTCGCTCATCGGCCGGCTGCACGGGAGTCGACCCAGCGGCAACGAACTGTTCTGGCGGGGGCTCCGGGGCAGGGGGCTCCGGGGCAGGAGACTCAAGGGCAGGGGGCGCCGCGGCAGGGGGTTCGGGAGCAGCGACCGCGAGTGGGGCGGAGACCGGCGGAGCCGAACCCGCGAGGTCCGGGGTATCCGGCGCGGACCCGTCGGTCACGGCGGACACCTCGGCCGAGCCGAGTGCCGGGCGCAGCGGAGGAGGTCCATGCAGACCAGTCCCCTGCGCAGCAGGCTCCATCGCAGCAGGTTCCATAGCAGCAGGTTCCAGCGGGCGCGGGTCGCCCGGGGAACCCGCAGAGGCCCAGACCGGCGGACCGCCGAACGCCGAGGTCACCCTCTCCCCGACGGGCCCCGACCGCTCACCGACGGGCCCCGACCGCTCACCGAAGGGCCCGGAGCCCCCCTCGGGGCCGGCGTTGCGCGCCGCAGTGGGGTTGGGCGGCGGAGTGTCGCCGCGTTCCTGGCGGGGATCCCGTGGGGCGTTTCCCGATCCCGGAGCGGTCTCCCAGGTTGGCTCCTGGATCCATCCGGCACCGGTACCGGCCTGCGATCGATCGACCGGTTTGAACGCACCGTCGGCTATCAACTCCCGGGAAGGCGCGTGACTCTGGCGGCGCTGCACGAGGAGCGCCACAACGATGACAAGCAGCATCGCCGCCAGGGCAGCGGCCATCAGGATTACGCCCACGTGGGTGATTCTGTTCGCTGGAAGGCCACTTGCGGTGAATACCGCCCCGATTCGCCCGTATCAGCGAGGGCCACCCGCCGGCATCGCCGGATGACCGGACCCGCCCACGTTCCCGGTCCCCTGATTGCGCTGCGTCGCCGCGATCCGTATCTGATCGGGCCCGATCAGGCCGACCAGACCACCTTCGGAGAGCACCAGGGCGTGTGCACTGGGACCGAGCACGTTCAACACATCGTTGAGCGGCTGGGACGGCCAGACCATCGCCACCTCGGCCAGCGGCGTCATCACCCGGGAGATCTCCGTGGTGGGCCAGGTCTGCGCGGGAAGGCCCTTCACCCTGGAGAGCACGAGCAGGCCCCGTATCTGTTGGTCGGCGTCGACCACCGGTACCGCGGTCTGCTGAGTGCTGCTGAAGGGGCCTGCAACGGCCTCGGACACCGAGGTCCACAACGGAAGGACCTGCACAGGCGACACCATGACCTGAGATGCGGTGAGCGCACCGAGTGTTGCGTCGGTTCGGTAGTAGTTCGCCTCGGCGCGCGCTCCGTTGAAGAGGAACACGCCGATGAGCACCGTCCAGAGTCCCCCGTAGGACTCCGTGAAGAACATCTCCGCGAACCCACCCAACACGATCAGGGCGGCAACGACCTGGCCGGCCAGCGCAGCGACGTGCATCCCGCGGGAACGACTGCCCTGCAGCTTCCACATGACAGACCCGAGTATCCGGCCGCCATCCAGAGGCGCGCCGGGGAGAAGGTTGAACACCGCCAGGAACCCGTTGAGCACCCCGAGGTAGGCCAGCATGACCACCCACACCTCGGGTCCGCCGGACCAACCCACCGCGAACGACCCACCGAGTGCAGCCAGCCCTATGCCGAGACTGGCCGCCGGACCTGCAGCAGCGATGCGGAACTCAGCGCCCGGACCGGGTGGGTTCCCCGTCAGCTGCGCCACACCACCGAACATCCACAACGTGATGCTCTCGACGCCCACACCGTTGCGGCGGGCGATGACCGCGTGGGCGAGCTCGTGTCCGAGCAATGACGCCAGGAACAGCAGGGCGCCCACGATTCCCACCGACCAGTACACGATCGGGAGTCGCTGTGGAACGGCAATCGGAAGCAGTCCGGAGGCGAATGACCACGTCAGCAACCCCGCGATGACCAACGTGGAGAGCTCCGCTGCCACGTCGACACCGGCGATCCGCCCCAGGGCGATTCCACGAGAACGCATACCGCCAGTCAACCACGCCCGGACCCATCGGCAACTTCGGTCCGACTCAGACGCGGTGGGTCTGAGTCCGACGCCGTGGCTCAGGCGTCGGCCACGAAGCGCAGCACCCGCACTCGGTCCGACACCACGAGCGAGTCCGGGTCGAGGCGGTACCCGGCCGGATGCTCCCAATCGACCAGGTCCTCGGGACCCGCTGAGGGGTTGCGGACGAGGTGCGATACCAGTGCCCCCTTGAGCGCCTTGTTCCAGTGACTCACAGGCACCAGCTCGCCGGACCGGTTGGGTGAGAGGAACACGGCGCGGTTCCTGGTGCTGCGCGGCGGCGGATCGAAGGCTGCTGAATGCTCCAACGGCAGTAGGTCCCACAGCTCGGCGCCCCTGGCCTCCGATGCCAGCAGAGCACTGACGAACGGTCGCCACCAGGTGGAGAGCTTGCCGATCCCGTCGAGGGAGGCCGACATCTTCAGCCGGTAGTCGGGGATCAACTCGTCTGGAGCCACCACACCCCACAGCCCCGAGATGATCCTCAGGCTCCGAGCGAGCCTGCGCCGTTGGCCAGGCGTCATGGATGCCGCATCGAGGTGCTGGTAGAGCACTCCGTCGTAGCGTTCGATGGCCGGCAGGGTTGGCGCGCTGTCGATGGTGCTGTCGGCATCCACAGCCCGCTGGAGAGCCTCGCCCGACACACCCAACAACGATTCGACAGAGCGGGCCGAAGCGACCTGGCGTGAGAGTGCCGCGGACACCTCGAGCCGCTGGTCGTGGAGCGGATGGTCCGCGGCCCCGTCGCTGGCCAACCAGGGAGGCCCCTCACCTCCGAGGGCCTTGCCCTCGGAGGGTGGAACGAGAATCAGTCTCCGTCTGGCCATCGGAGGATCCTCGCATCCACGCGAGTGCCCGGACACACGCGAGACTCGGTCGGCGCCCCCGGCAGGATTCGAACCTGCGACCACGGGATTAGAAGTCCCACGCTCTGTCCAGCTGAGCTACGGGGGCCGAGCTAGCACGGTATAGGATGCTCGACCTTGTCATGGTGGCCGTAGCTCAGTCCGGTTAGAGCGCCAGGTTGTGGCCCTGGAGGTCGGGGGTTCAAGTCCCCTCGGTCACCCCATGCGAGCGGCGGAACCTCTCGACAAGTGGTTCGCTGCGTCGCCATTCCAGCTCGGTCGGCCACTGGCTGACCGAGCCGTGAGTGATCACATCCACAGCTCGGCTGGCCCGGGCCCCCGGCCTCAGCTGAGCCGGCGGCGCAGCACGACCAACCCGGCCGCGACGGCCAGGAGAAGACCGAACGCCGCCCACCAGAGCCAGGTGGCAGTGCCACCATCGGTGTCCAACGGGGTCACGGCGGCAACCTCGTCGTTCGAGTCGAACGTGGCCTGGCGCGCCGTGGACGGCTCGGAGGTGTCGCTGGCACGAGTCGAGCCCTCGGCGGACACGACAGCCTCGGGGGCGTATGCAATCTCCTCGGCGGTCATGACGGTGGCCGCAACCGCCGGGCCCACGACCGCAGGGGTGGAGCGCTCGATCGAGTCGGCGTCGACGGTCGGCACCGGTGCGGCACCACCGTTGCCGTAGGGGGCAGGAGCCCACTTCACCGGCGATGGCACCGCCGGCGCAGTCGGGGCGCCGCCGGGGACCGCGGTGGTGGGGGCCGCCGTAGTGGCCGGAACCGAAGTGGTCGCGGGAGCGGACGTGGTGCTGGGTGCCGTGCTCTTGGGCGGGGCGGGGGTGGACACCGAACCACCGGGAACCGTGGTCGTGGTTGTAGTCGTCGTGGTCGTCGTGCTGGTCGTGGAGACCGGTGACGCCTTCACACATCCACCGAAGCAGAACGAGGCGTCCACGGTGGCACCGGGCTCGAGCTTCACAGGCGATGCACCATCGAGGGCGGGATCAGGTCCGCTTGCGGCGAAGAAGCCGATCGGAACACCGGGGAACCAACTCGGCGGGTACCCCACTCCGGTGACGGGATCGACCATCATCTGCCCCGGGTCCTCGGAGCATCCGAACACGCCGATCCAGTAGCTGCCGGCTCCCAGTCCCGGGATCTCGAAGTTCCCCGACGGATCCACCATCGCCATACCGATGAGCTCGTCAGGAACGTAGGCCACGACACAAGCCGGGTTCAGCAGACCATCGGAGGCCGTGCGGACCGAACCGGTGACCGCGGCGGGGTCGGCCTGGCGCATCGGGAGGTCCAGGATCGATCCCTCGCCCTCGCCCAGGTTGAAGGTCTTGACCTCCTGGACCAGCCCACGTCCTGCCTCGCAGTCGCTGAAGGTGACCGTGCTCTCCCCCGGCACGAGACCGATGGAGTAGTAGCCGTCGTCGTCGCTGGTCACCTGACGGCCGATCGAGGTGTTCACACACACGCCTCCGGCAGGCACAACTCCGTTGGTGATCCGGCCCTTCACCCTTGCGGCACGCAACAGGTCGGCACTCAGGGTCGTGACAGAGGCGACGTTCACCTCCACCGAGGCGATCTCATCGAGACTGCGCAGCGAAGGTTCGAGGACATCGTCATGGAACTCCGGTACCCAGGTGCCCCCCTCGGTCCAGTCCCCCGACCCGTCGCAGTTGGAGTAGTGGACCACGTAGTTCCCTGCGGGGAGAGCCTCGGTTCTCCAGGCTCCGCTGTCATCGGCGCGGGCCCACCCGGCAGAGTGCCAGTCGTCCTGACGAAGCGATTCGGCGTCAACGGCGGAGATGCAGACGCCGGTGGCCGGAGAGCCGTCGGCGTCAACGACGGTGCCCTCGAGGAGGCCACCCCGGGTCATGTGGAAGTCCCTCACTTCCTTTGCACCTTCTACGAGGTCGATGGTCGGAGCAGGTTCACTCCACGCCGGCGAGCCGTCGTGGAACTCCCGCACCAGGTCGCTGGACCGGTCGCAACCCGACGCGGTGAGCGAGTACTGACCCTCGGGGGCGACGAAGCGGTAGCGCCCGGCTGAATCGGTGTTGGTTCCCGCGACCCAGTCCCATCCGTAGTCGTGGACCGAGACAGCGTCGACGCACACGTTCGGGCGAGGTGCCCCGGTGTCGTCGAAGACGGTCCCGGTCACGACCGCACCGGCGCGCATGGTCATGTCGAAACGGTTCTCACCGGAGAACACGTCGACGGTTGGTGGCGACTCGGACCAACCGACTGCGTCGGGGTACCACGAGTCGAGGAAATCCTGTTCGCCGTCGCAATCGCTGAACCACAACGAATAGGTGCCCTCCGGAACCATGAACCGATAGTTGCCGTCAGCATCGGTGTTGGTCCCACCGATCCAGTTCCACGAGTTCTCACTCACGTCCTGGGCCGACACACACGCCGAGGACATGGGTTCACCCTTGCCGTGGGTCACTCGGCCGGTGATCATCGCGCCGGACTTCATCACCGCGTCGCCGAGGTCGAACTCGTCGCCCTCGGGTACCTTGACGGAGTCGGCAGCGTCGGAGTTCGTCGTTCCCGGATACCAGGTGGTGGCGAAGCGAGGCTCCATCCCACAGTCGTTGAGCTGGATGCGCACGGCCTGGCCGGCGGGCACCCGTCCCCAGTAGCGGCCCTCATCATTGGTGTATCCGAGCCACATCTGGTCGGC
>JAMLGK010000029.1 GCA_023957995.1 Microthrixaceae bacterium
AGCCAATCCAGTTGCGAAGCGTACGGCACCCTTGCGGCACACAACCGAGATCGCGTCCGACGAGGCCCGGATCATGGGGCGATCCCTCGCCGATGTGCAGTCGTGTCTGCACAACCGGCGCGACGGCCGACCAGCACGACCAGCCAGAGGTCAGATCTCGCGTACCCAGACGCCCGCGGCGCACCGGGTGCGTGCAGCGATCTCAGCCGGGTTGATGCATCAGGCGGCTCGCATGATGTCTCGCTCCGTCTCGATGAGCGACCTCACCTCGTCGCGGAGTGCGTCCACGTCGTCGAGGGTCAGCCCCTCGGTGGGCACGGGCGGCATCACCCTCACCTCGGCATCGGCCCGACCGAATCTCCAGTCGTGCTTGCGCAGCGCATTGCGCGTGCCCGACACGACGAGCGGAAGTATCGGCAGCTGGGTCTCGATGGCGAGTCGGAACGCCCCGTCCTTGAAGTCGCGCATCTCACCGGTGGCCGAGCGGGTCCCCTCGGGGAAGATCATCACCGACACCTTGCGGTCGAGGGCCACCTTGCAGAGATCCATCGCCTTACCTGCGCTCTCGCGGTCGCCCCGTTCGAGCGGGATGTCCGCCGACAACCGCATCAGCCAGCCTGCGAAGGGGATCTTGAACATCTCCTTCTTGGACAGCCACTTCATCTCCCACGGAAGGTGGCTGATCAGGAGTATGTCGACGAACGACTCGTGGTTGGACACCACCACGTAGGGATTCCGCGGGTTCTCCGGAAGCACTCCGCTCACCTTGAAGTGCCACAGCGGATTGAGTTTCTGGTGCACCACCGGGAGCTTCCGGTAGAGGTACCCGGTCCACCAACGAGCACGGTCGAAGGGCAGGGTCACCAGCCACACGATCGCCATCATCGGCATCCACAGAGCCACACAGGCGCCGAAGACGAACCAGCTCCAGATCGACAGGAGTGTCGTCCCGACACCGGCGCGTGACTGCTTCGGCTCGCCGGAATCCTCTGTGTTGCTGCTCATGGGATCACCCTAGAGCGTTGCCCGGGCGCAGCTGCCCTGTTCAGTCGCCCTGCGGGGCTTCTGGGACCAACCGGTACACGTTGGTGTCGCGCTCGACGAACCCCAGCCGCTTGTAGAGGCGGTTCGCAGCCTCTCGTTTGGGTCGCGAGGTGAGGTCCACGGTTCGAGCTCCCCTCTCGAGTGCTATCTCGATCGCCCGGCGGTTGAGGGCCTCGCCGACTCCGCGTCCACGCGCATCGGAGTCGACCACGACATCTTCGATCCACGCCCTGATGCCGGTCGGGATCGGGAAGACCACCAGCGTCATCGACCCCAGCACCGCAGAACCGTCCCGGGCCAACAACAGGTGGCAGGCGGGCGATTCCACGATCTCGGTCAACCTCGTGCGATCCGGCGGAGGCGACGACGAGGAGAGCTGTGGGACCAGCCGTTGCATCGCTGCGAGGAGTTCGTCGTCAACCGTGGTGCATTCGATCACCGAGAGGGATTCATTCGCCATGTCGGGAACTGTAGGAGCCAACCCCCGTCGGCGCCGATACGGTGAGGCCATGGGGATTCTCCGCTGGGACGCCCGGCCCACACCTGCGGTCACCGGCTCCACCCGAACCGTGCTCGTTGCCGCTTTCGGCGGTTGGAACGACGGGGGTGAGGCCGCCTCGAGCGCCATGGGGGTCCTCTGGGAGCAGTGGTCCGCAAAGCGCATCGCCCACATACCCGCGGGTGATTTCGTTGACTTCACCATGACCAGACCGACGATGGAGGTCATCAACGGTGTGCCCGGGGAGATCTCCTGGCCGGACTCGGAGCTGGGATGGAGTTCCCCGACCCCGTCGCTGTCGATCGTGCTGCTGCGCGCACCAGAGCCCGAGTTCCGCTGGGGCAGCTACTGCGAAGAGGTGATCCGAGCGGCCGAGGAACTGGGTGCGTCCACGCTCATCACACTCGGCGCAATCCTGTCCGATGTTCCCCACACCCGCCCGGCGCCGGTGTTCTGCACCGCCCACGAGGACCACATCCTCGACGCGGTGGCTCTCCCCCGGTCCAACTACGACGGACCGGTAGGAGTGCCTTCGGTGCTGGCCCAGCAGGCCCACGCGCGCGGCCTCGAATCACTCGGGCTCTGGGCCGCGGTTCCGGCCTACGCATCGAACATGCCTTCCACCAAGGGCATGCTGGCGCTGCTGGACGTCCTGGAGCGGATCCTCTCGGTCGACATCGACACGACCGAGTTCGCGACCGCTGCGGACAACTACACCTCGTACCTGGACGAGGTCGTGGCCGAGGACCCCGACACCGCCGACTACGTGAGCCAGCTCGAACAGGCCTACGACCGGGCCGACGAGATGGTGCTCGGCTCCACCGCTGATCTCGCCCTCGAGGTCGAGAACTTCCTGCGCGACCTCTGAGCGGGTTCAGACCTGCTCGAGTTCCTCCATCAACGCCCGGTTGATCTCCTGCTGGAGGTCCTCGTCCGTGATGCGCTCACCGTTGGCGTCGCGGACGTAGAAGCTGTCGACGACGTCGGGACCCATCGTGTGGATCCGGGCACCCTTGATGTCGAGGTTGAACTCCCCCAACGCTCTCGCGAGACGGTAGAGGAGGCCCACGCTGTCGGGGCCGACAACCTCGACGACCGTGTCGGTTGCCGTGTCGCCGTTGTCGAAACGCACCTCGGGCGCGAACTGGTGTGCCATCTCATGGTGCTCCCGGCTGTGGGTCCTGGCACGTTCGGACACGCGGGACGCCAGCGCCAACCGACCCTCGAGCACCTTGGTCACATCGGCGCAGACCCGCTCCCACGGAACGACCCCCGACGGACCGACCCGCACCTTGAACTCATCCAGGGCACGCTCTCCCTCCGAATGGATGTTCGCCTCGACCACATCGAGTCCGTGGAGCGCCAGGGCCCCGGCCACCCGGGCGAACACTCCGGGCCGGTCATCGCAAGCAACGAGGATCCGGTCGCCGTCGCTCTCGAGGTGCACGCCGGACCGCTCGAGCAGCCGACGCTGCGCCACGGTGGGGAATACCTCGGGTGCGGGTTCATCCCGGCGACCGTCGACGTACTCCATCGCCCTGGTGGCCAGCTGCTCCACCAGCCCCGCCTTCCAGTCCGACCAGGCGGCTGGTCCGGTGGCGATCGAGTCGGCCTCGGTCAGCGCGCGCAGCAGCGCTATGCGTTCGCTCGATCCCACCGTCTCCGCGACGAACTTCGCGGTGGCGGGATCGGAGACGTCGCGTCGAGTGGCGACATCGGGCAGCAGCAGGTGGTGTCGCACCAGGCACTCGACGGTCGCAACGTCGTCCTCGGCGAACCCCATCCGACGTGCGATCCTCGCCGCCATCGGAGCCCCGTGCTCGGAGTGGTCGCCCAGTTCGGGGTAGGCCTTGCCGATGTCGTGCAGAAGCGCCCCCATCATCAACAGGTCCCCACGCGACACCGAATGCTGCAGCGCGGAGGCCTCGGCTGCGCACTCGAGGAGGTGACGGTCGACGGTGAAACGGTGGTACGCGTTGCGTTGCGGTCGGCACACCGCCGGTCGCCACTCGGGGATGAGGCGGGTCCACAGCCCGCGCTGCTCGAGCACCTCGATCACCGGCACCGCGGTATGGCCTGCACCCAGCAGTTCGCAGAACTCAGTCGCGGCCGAACGCGGCCACACAGAGGGTGGTGGAGGAGAGCCCACGAGGGCGTTCAGGGTGGCCCGACCGATGCGGAGCTGCTCGACCGCCGCCACCCTGGCGATCCTCAGGACCTCGAAGGGGTCCTGGGGCGGCCGCATCTCGTCGATGAGGCAGATCCGGCCGTCGCGGACCTCCAGACCATCGCCGCGACGCCGGTTCCGCCGACGACCCAACCGGGCGCCCCCGGCCACAGCGGTCCTGGCCACGGAGACCTTGATGTCGTGCCAACCCTCGTCGGACACGTACGCGATGCGCCGACCGGCCTCGGCGACCCGGGCCATCAACGCGTCAGCGTCCTCGTCGCCGAGTGAGCGGGCAACCGCGTCCTGCTCCTGGAGCAGAAGGGCGTCTCCGGGCCGACCCTGTCGACGGTGCAACTCGATGCGCACCTCCAGCAGCAGGTCGTGGTCGGCACCCAGTGAGCGGACCATGTCCGCATCCAGGGGTGCTCCCGCGGCCAGGGCCCAACCGAGCGCGTGCACGTCGCGCAACCCACCCCGACCCTCCTTGAGGTCGGGTTCGAGAGCGAAGGCGACCTCCGCTGTCTCCGCATGACGTACATCGGTCGCCTCCGCGAGCTCGCGCAGATAGTGCTTGGAACCCTTGCGCCAGTTGGCGCGGGAGCGCTCGACCAGTTCGGTGGTGAGGTCGGGGTCGCCGCAGAGGTGCCTGGCACTGAGAAGCGACGTCGCTGTCTCGAGATCCTCGGAGGCCAACGAGAGCGTGTCCCGGACCGTCCTCACGGCATGGCCCAGCTTCAGGCCCGCGTCCCAGATCGGGTACCACAGCCCTTCGGCGGTCGCGCTCGGTGCCTCGCGTCCCTCGAACAGCAGCAGGAGGTCGAGGTCGGACTGCGGAGCCATCTCGCGACGACCCTGGCCTCCGACGGCGACCAGTGCCATCGGCCGGGCCTCGGTTGCCGCCTCGCGGTAGAGCTCGCGCAGCCAGTCATCGACCCGGTCCGTCCATGCCGAGGTGAACGCCCGACCTCGAAGGCAGTCGTCCTCGAACAGGTCGGACTTCTTCAGCGGGGGTGTCATGGTCGTGTTTCCATCCTCGCATCAACTCGCGGACGCGAACGTGTCCCCCCGGACCGGGTCGGGCCTGGCCCGGCCGGGGGGACGCCCCCGTGGGTCGGGGGGAGTCTGGCGTCGCTCAGATCGCCTCGGCGCCGCGTTCACCGGTTCGGATGCGAACCAGTTCGTCGATGTTGGACACCCAGACCTTGCCGTCGCCGATCTTGTCGGTCCTGGCCGAACTCACGATGGTGTCGACGACATCGGCGGCGTCGCTGTCGTCCACGATTGCCTCGAGCCGCACCTTGGGCAGGAAGTCCACCTGGTACTCGGTGCCGCGGTAGGTCTCGGTGTGGCCACCCTGGCGGCCGAAGCCGCGCACCTCGGTGACGGTGAGACCGACCACACCCATGGACTTCAGGGCTGCCTTCACGTCGTCGAGCTTGAACGGTTTGATGATTGCGGTAATGAGCTTCATGTCTGCTCCTTGCAGGTCATTGGTTTGCGGGGGTTGGTTGGTAGTGGGCGATCTTCGGGCGGAGTCATCTGGCCATGGTGGACTCACCGAGGTTGTAGGCGGTCTCGGCATGTTGGGAGATGTCCATCCCATCCACCTCGTCGTCCTCCGATGCGCGGATCCCCATGGTGGAATCGAGCGCCTTGAGGATCACGAAGGTCACGACGAAGGAGAACACGATCGTGACCGCGTTCGCTATGAACTGCTCGGCCAACAGACCCGCGCCCCCACCGTTGAACAGGCCGGCTTCGAACTCCCCGAGCGCACCCGGCTTGGCGAAGAACCCGATCAGCAGTGAGCCGACGAGGCCACCGACCATGTGCACGCCCACGACGTCGAGGCTGTCGTCGTAGCCGGCCCTGAACTTCAGGCTCACGGCGAAGGCACAGATCACTCCTGCCGCGGCCCCGATCCAGATCGAGGACATCCCGCTGACGAAACCTGCTGCCGGCGTGATGGCCACCAACCCGGCGACGATCCCCGAACCCACACCCAGGTTGGTGAAGTGACGATCCCTCAGCCGCTCGGTGAGTGCCCAGGCGAGACCTCCCGCAGCGGCGGCGAAGAAGGTGTTGGCGAACGCCTGCACCGCCACACCATCGGTGAGACCGCCGGCGCCGGCATTGAAGCCGAACCAGCCGAAGAAGAGGATCGCTGTGCCGAGCATCACCATCGGCATCGAATGGGGTGGGTGACCTTCCTTCGGCCAACCCTTGCGCTTTCCCAGCACCAGCACAGCGGCGAGCGCCGCTATCCCGGCATTCACGTGGATCGCCGTCCCACCTGCGAAGTCGAGCGATCCCCGAACCGACAGCCAACCCGTGAGTTCGCCCCCCGAATCGCTGCCGCCGTAGATCCAGAACGTCACCGGCACGTACACCAGGAGACTCCACAGGGGTACGAACAGCGCCCAGGCGGAGAACTTCATGCGGTCGGCCACCGCGCCGGAGATCAGAGCCGGGGTGATCGTGGCGAACGCGCCCAGGTAGACCAGCCACACGAGTTTCTCGCCATTGTCGGCACCGATGTCCGACCCCGACAGGAACGCGAAGTCGAAGTTGCCGATGAAGGAGCCCGATCCGCCGAACGCGAGCGAGTACCCCAGCACCGCCCACAACAGGGGCACGGTGAGGAGACACCAGAAGCTCATCATCAGCATGTTGAGGCTGTTTCGGGATCGGTCCATTCCTCCGTAGAAGAACGCGAGTCCCGGTGTCATGAACAGCACTAGTGCTGACGCCACCAGGAGCCACGCCGTGGTTGCTCCATCCATTGCATTGGCCCTTTCGTGAGGACGAGGTGATGACCCACACCACCTGTCCGTATCCGTTTCACTCCGAGTGACTGGACCGCGTGTTCCCGAACTGCCTGGAAGAGCACGATTGCCACACACCGCGGAGACGACCCACGCCTCCTCGGCAGCCAGCACGCTAAGGACCTTCTGTTTCAGCAGTGTTTCCTCCCACTGGCGACTCGGTTACGTCGCTGGGCGGTCCGACTCCGGATGAGCGGAAGCCACGCCGGATGCGTTCCGGGGCCAAGTGTCCGTAGGCTGGGGGAATGGCCGTGCGCACCGACTGCCGTCACTACTCGAGCCGAAGCGTCTCGGCGGACGAACTCGTGCAGAGATGCAGGGTGAAGAGCGCCGACACGATGCCCTTCGCGTGCCCCGAGGGCTGCCTTTTCTACGAACCCCGATCGATCACCGACGCCGGCTGGGACCGCCGACCCGACGAACGCTGACCCCCATCGGTTTGACCCGAGGACGGCTCGGTGAGCCGGGGATGTGTCGAAGATCCGGCTGAGGCCGGGCCTCAGATGGTCCGGTTGGCCGACTCCCAGTGCGGGGCACGCAGTTCGCGCTTGAGGAGCTTTCCGGTGCCGGTACGCGGCAACTCGGGAACGAACTCGATCAGCCGAGGACACTTGTAGCGGGCGAGGTGATCCGAGCAGAACCGGAGGATCTCCCCGCGCAACTCATCGGAACCGTCGTATCCCGGTGCCAGCTCGATGGCCGCGGCCACCGACTCGCCCATCTCCTCGTCAGGTACGCCGAACACAGCTGCATCCGCTACCGCGTCATGGGTGTGGAGCACCTGTTCGATCTCGGCCGGGTAGATGTTGACCCCACCCGATATGACCATGTCGATCTTGCGATCCGAGAGATACAGGTAGCCGTCGTCATCGAGGTAGCCGACATCTCCCAGGGTGCCCCACCCAGCGCGGTGCGCCGCCGCGGTCTTCTCGGAGTCACCGTGGTACTCGAAGTCCGTACCGAGCTGCGAACGGAACCAGATCTGGCCGGGAGTCCCGGGATCGCACTCGTTGCCGTCGTCGTCGAGCACCGACAACTCGATGTTGGGAACCACCCGACCGAGGCTTCCCGGATGATCCAACCACTCGGTACCGTCGATCATCGTGAGGAAGCCACCCTCGGTGCCCCCGTAGTACTCACTCAGGACCGGACCCCACCAGTCGAGCATGTCGCGCTTCACGCCCTCGGGACAGGGTGCCGCCCCGTGGAACGCAACCTCGAGGCTGGCGCCGTCGAACCCTGCCCGTACGTCGTCGGGAAGCTGCAGCATGCGGATCATCTGTGTGGGTACGAGGTGGACGTTGGTGACGCCGTGGCGGTCGATCAGCTCCAACACCTCGGGCGCATCGAAGCGGTGACGCATCACCACGGTGGATCCGCGCAGCAGAGGGAAGACCGAGAAGACCCACTGTGCCGAGTGGTAGGCCGGTCCGCTCAACAGGGTCGTGCCTCCCGGCGGCAGACCGAGCATGTCGGTGAACGAGTGTGCGATGAGCTCCATCACCGCGGACGGAACCCCTGTCGTGCTCAAGGTGGAACGAACACCCTTGGGGAACCCGGTGGTACCCGACGTGTAGAACATCGGACCACCCATGAACTGTTCGGCCGGCGTATCCGAGGAAGCGTCGTCGAGCAGCTCCTCCCAGCGCAGGAATCCCTCGGGGAGCGCGGCTCCTGCGGCCGAACCGATGACGATCCACCGATCGCACGAGCCGCTGCGCTCGTCCTGCCGTGCGGCGACAGCGACCTCTACGAAGCGTTCGTCGACCAGCACGGCACGCGATCCGGAGTTCTGGATCACGTACGCGAGCTCGTCCGCCACCCAGTGCCAGTTGACCGGCACCACCACCCAGCCACCGTGCGCAGCTGCGGTGAACACCTCGAAGAACTCCCGCCGGTTGCCACACATCAGGGCGATGGTGTCGTGGGTGCCCAGGCCCAGGGCCCTCAGGGCGTTCACTGCCCTGTTGGTGTGGTCATCGAGCTCGGACCAGGTCGTCTCGCCGAACTCGTCGATCAGGGCGGCCTCGCCGGCCCGGCCGTCGATCAGCTTCTCGGTCAGTTCGGCCATCTACCAGTCCCGGTCACGAAACGCCGACGGTGGTGAGTACCTCGGCGGGATCGGCCACCATACCCACGTAGAACGGTCCGAAGATTCCGTAGCGGGCCGACGCCTCGTCGAACCGCATGGTGTAGACGACATCCTTCACGTCATCGGGATTCACACAGAACAGCGTGACGCCCCACTCGTAGTCGTCCAGTCCCGTCGATCCGGTGATCACCTGGAGCACACGGCCCTTGAACTTGCGCCCGGACGCACCGTGTTCGTACATCAGTTCCTTGCGCCGGTCGAACTCCTCGGTGAACCAGTTGGCGTCACCCTCGCGCTTCTTGGACATCGGATAGAAGCAGAACACCTGCTTGTCGTCCGGGGGGAGTTGGGGATACAGCCGTGCGTTGCGCATCTCCTCGGGCACGCCGGCCGCGTACTCGCTGATCTCGGTCAACGACACGTAGGAATCCACCACCTCGAGCCCGGCAGCAGCGAGGTCCGTCTGGAGGCTTCGCAGGTTCCACTGGTCCGTCGACAGGGCCATCACCGCCACATCGGCCTTGTGTCCCAACATCGACGCGACCACGACCTGATCGCCGCGTTCGGTGGAACGATCGAGCGCGGCGAGAATCTCCGAACGTTCGGCGAGCGGTGCCACCTTGCAGAACAGGTGCAACACGGCGAGGCCCACCGAGGGCGTGCTTGGGTTGATCATCACGCCAGTCTAGGAAGCCGGCACCTACCCCTCCTCCGCTGGCCCCTGGTCGAACATGTCAGCGGGGACCTCTGCCGTCTTGCGCCCCGCGATGGCGTAGTAGAACAGCGGCTCACCGTCGATCGAGAGCCGGTGACGATAGCGCTCGAGGTGGTGGATCTCGAGGTAGTCGGTGAAGACCAGTTCCCGCACCGTACGCGAGAAGTCGGTGGTCTCCCGGTGGTCGAGGAATGTGTCGCGGATGTTGAACGCGATCCAGCCACCATCGGCCACGAGGTTGAAGGCGTTCACGAACGCGCGCGGAGGGATGTCGCCGAAGCCCAACGCGGCAACCGTCGTCAGGCAGTCGAACGACCACGCCTCGAGCTCCCTGTGGGTGTCCTCGTCGACATCCGCGAAGTCACACACCAGGAAGTCGTCATAGAGCCCCGGTCGGTCGCGGAGATAGGCGTCGCGCGCCTCGGCGATGATGTCGGCACCGATCACCCGGGCCACGCCGAGGCGTCGCAGTTCCTCGCCCATGATCCCGTTGCCCGCACCGAGGTCGAGCACCCTCAGAGTGGTGGGTTGCTCTCCCGCCTGCTCCACCGCAGAACGCAGGATGCTCGCCACCTTCGACGGTGACTGGCACTTGAGTCGGTCATAGAACAGCTGCTCGTAGAGACCTGGGTGGCCGTAGATCACGTCGTAGTCGTGGAACCGGATCACCTCGTCGCCGTCCTCGGTCTGAAGCGTGAAGGAGACCTCGTCCTGCGACAGGGCCTGGGCTTCGGTGGTCGGGAACTGGATGCGGTGGAGTTTCATGACCCTTTGAGAGTCGCGGACCAGGTGGCGCGACGCCAATGCCGGTCACATCTCGGGGCGGCGGCGTTGCTGTTTGAGCTCGGAGCGTCGCTTCTTGTCCTGCAGTCTCCGACGTTTGGCGCCGCGGCTCGGCTTGGTGGGACGCCTCGGGGTCTCCCGGACGAGCGCAGATGCGATTCGAGCCCCGAGCCGCTGGCGCGCGATGTCGCGGTTGCGCGCCTGGGAACGTTCCTCGTCGACCACGACGCGCACTTCCGCTCCCAACCGCTCCACCACGCGTTCGCGTTGACGCTCGCTGAGGCTCGTGCTCCCCGCGGCGTCGAATCGCAGCTCGACCCGGGTGTTGGAGCGGTTGGCGTGCTGACCCCCCGGCCCACCCGAGGGCATGAACCGTTCGGACAGCTCGGCCGCGGAGATCACCAGTCCGGGTCGGATCTCGAGGTCGTCGGCCATGGATCGAGTGCCGAACTCAGTCGCGAACCGCGCGGCCGATGGTGTGTGGGGCCACCGGATTGGGACCGCGACCCTGGCCGAAGCTGAAGTCGCGCTGCTGGTCGATCGACCAGCCCGCCGAGGAGATCGCGGCGGCGGTGTCCCGCGAGGTGTGGCACCCGCCGAACAGATACGGCCAGAACACATCGAGGCGTTCCTGCCAGCGAGCCGAACGCGGATCGGAGGACCGGACGTGCTCGTAGAACCGCAGTTCTCCGCCCGGGCGCACCACCCGGTGCATCTCCGCCAGGGCCACGTCGAGATCCGAGACCGAGCAGAGCACCAGTGATGCCACGGCCGCGTCCGCCCAGCCGGTGGGAACGGGCAGGTCGCTGTCCAGGCCCGGCACGACCCGCACCTCCACCCCCACGCGTGCTGCGGCCGCGGTCGCCTGTTCCCTCATGTAGGGCTCCGGTTCGACGGCCAGCACCTCGGTCACCGTGTCGGGGTAGTGCGCGAAGTTGGCGCCCGTGCCCGCTCCCACCTCCACCACTCGTCCGGAGAGATCCTCGAGGAGCTCGTGACGGTGTTCTGCCGCACCTGCGCGGTCCGCGGCGATGGCCAGGCGCGCGTAGAGGCGGGCGAAGAGGGGATGGTGCACCGAACCCCTCGCGTGCGACACCGCACCACCTTCGATGCGCACCGGTCGATCGTTCACGGTTGGATCCTCTCATCGAGTGGTGAGATGCACACCAACGACTGGTAGTCGGGTATCCCCGCGTCGGGTTCGCGGAAGGCCGCCCCCTCGGGCAACAGCCTGTTCCCCTCGGGCCAGTGCACCTGCACGTTTCGTGCCGGTAGGCGGGCGAGGTGAACCGTCGCATCCATCTCGCCGGTATCGGAACTCAACCTCACCCGGTCACCCTGCGCGAGGCCCGCGAGTGCCGCATCGGCGTGGTCGATGTAGACGGCGTCACGGCCCGCCCCCGTGAGCGGATCCTGTTCGGCCCAGAGCATCGAGTTGAACTGCTTCCCCCTTCGTGTGGTCAGTCGGTACCGACCCTCGGGCACCGACGTTCCGGGAACCTCCACCACCGAGAACGAGCCTCGCCCCGAGGGGGTGGGAAAGCGTCCGTCCGAGCAGAGATGCCTGCCACCCCACTGGATGGCGTCACCCGTGCGCTCCAGGTGTTCGATGCCCGCGTAGTCAGGCACCACCGAGGCGATCTCGCTGCGCAGGTCCCGGTTGGTGGGCCATGAGAACAACTCGGCGTGTTCGGGACGCACGAGCGCGGCGACCTCGGCGAACAGCCTCCACTCCGAACGGGCCTCACCCAGTTGCCGGGGAATCTCGGGGGAGAACGCCACCCTGCGTTCGGTTGTGGTCGAGGTTCCCCCACCCTCCTGTTCGTAGCGGGTCGCCACCGGCAACAGGAGCACTTCCCCGCCGTCGACGAGCATCTGGGAGCTGACCACGATGTCCTGATGGATCCGCAGCGGCACGGTCTCCAACGCTGCACGTACCTTCGGCGGGTCGGGCAGCACGTCGAGGAAGTTCCCACCCGATGACCACAGCACGTCGATTCGCCCGGCCGCCGCCGCTTCCAGCATCTCGGGCGCGATCATCCCGGGGCCCGGAGGCACCGTGAAGCCCCATTTCCGGGACAGATCGGCCGCCGAGGACTCGGTGAGCGCCACACCGCCGGGCAGTGCGGTCGCGTACGCGCCCATCTCTGCACCGCCCTGGACCCCCGAGTGTCCACGGATGGGCATCAGACCGGCCCCGTTGCGTCCGACGTTGCCCCGCGCCAGAGCCAGGTTCACGATCGAGCGGACACCGTCCACACCGAAGGTGTGTTGGGTGATCCCCATCGACCACACCAGTACCGCGCCGGTGGCCGTGCCGTACAGGTCGACGAAGCGCTCCAGCACGTCCCGTCCCACCCCCGCCTCGGCCAGGAGGTCCTCGAGGGAGACCGTGGACAACCGGTTGCGCAGACCGTCCACACCTTCTGTGTGCTCGGCGACGAACTCCTCGTCGAACAGCCCTCGTTCGTCGAGCAGCTTGAGCGCGGCGGTGGCGAACGCGATGTCGCCACCCACGCGCACCGGCACGTGCAGGTCGCATATCCGGGTGCCGAACACCGCCGATTCAGCATTCGAGGGCACCCAGTAGCGGTCCAGTCCGGGCTCGAGGTAGGGGTTGATCACCACCACCTGAGCTCCCTTGACCTTGGCCTCGTGCAGGTACTTGGTGAACACGGGCTGGTTGTTGGCAGGGTTGGTGCCCCAGAGGACGATCAGGTCGGTCTCGAGCACATCTCGCAGCGAGCAGGTCGAGGCTCCTACACCCACCGTGGCCTTGAGCCCGACGGTCGACGGGGCATGGCACACCCTCGCTGCAGAGTCGACGTTGGCGGTCCCGATTGCCCGCGCGGCCTTGCCTGCCACGTAGTAGGTCTCGTTGGTGAGTCCCCGCGAGGTCAGGTACAGACCCACCCGGTCCGGCTCCGCCTCACGAAGTGCCCGCGCCATCGTTTCGAGTGCCTCGTCCCAACCGATGCGGACGAAACCTGGCTCACCGCGCCGGCGTCGCATCGGGTGAGCCAGCCGACCGAGCTCGCGCAGGTCGGTGGCCGAACGCTCCCTCAACGCACCGACGTCCGCCAGCAGGGAGTGATCGAGCGGACCCATGGTGTTGAGCTCGAGAAGCTCCAACCGGGTCGTGCAGAGGTGCACCCCCTCGAGGGTCCAGTCGTGCAGTCCGGCCACACCGAGTGCACAGCCGTCGCAGACTCCCTTGGTCAGCACCTGCCAGGCATATCTGCCGTGGGGCAACTGCTGGCGCGCGATCCGCAGCATGTCCCGGTAGTGGTGCGGCTTCTGCTGACCCAACCCATTGGGCGCCAATCCGGCCCAGAGCTCCGGATGCAGACCCAGCCGGGAGAGCCCCGCCGCGAGGCGACCGCTCACCGGAGCCGCAGCGATCGTTCTCATTGCGTGTCCACGAGATCGGACCGTGCGGGATGTGAGTCGGCCGCGGTGTAGAGCGTCGCCCGTCCGTCACGGGAGAAGCCCAACAGCGTCATGCCCGCACGTCGAGCGGTGTCAACCGCCAGCGCACTCGCGGCCCCCACCGAAACCAGCAAGGGGATCCCCGCCGCCCACGCCTTCTGGACGATCTCGAAGCTGACACGGCCCGACACCCACATGAGCACGGCCCCACCCGGGTCCGGGAACCCACCCGACGGCTTGGCATCCAACCGGGGCGCGTCCGGCGGTGACGCATCCTGGGGCGCCCCGTCCAGCAGCGCAGGTAGGACCCCGTCGAGCAACAGCCGGCCGACAACCTTGTCGACCGCGTTGTGCCTGCCGATGTCCTCGCGCTGCACGAGCACCGAACCCCGGGCGTCGGTGACCATCGCGGCGTGGGCGCCTCCCGTTCGTGCGAACAGCTCCTGGGATGCGGGCGCTGTGCCCGACCCGAGCGTGTCGATCAGCGCGAACAGCGAGGACCTGCTCAACGGGGGCGCCTCCAGGGTCTCGAGGCCAACCACCAGAGCCTCGATCTGTTCCACACCGCACACGCCGCAACTGGAGGCGGTCAGACCCAGGCGGGGTCGTGGCATTGCCGGGCGCTCCCCACCGGACTCGGGTGGCGTGACCGGTGCGTCATCGTCCACGCACACCACGTCGCCCGGGTCACCCAGGGGGGATCCGAGTTCGGGACAGCGGCGGATGCCGACCCCGGGGCCCGAGATGCGGCCCTCTGACCAGAGCAGGCCGGCCGCCAGTTCGAAGTCGTCCCCGGGAGTCCGCATCGTGGTGGCCACGAGCTCCCCGTTGAGATGGATCTCGAGTGGTGCCTCGAAGAGGAGTTGCTCCTCGGTCGGGCTCTCGGAACCGTCGGCCAGGCGGAGGGCATCGACAGCGCGTGTTCGTCGGTCCTCCATGGCCCACAGGGTACGCCCCGACCCCGGATGATCCAGTTGGTGATACGCCCGCTGCACAGGTGATGTGACGTGGCGGCTGCCTCAACCCGACACGAGGAGCCCGCGTACCTCGGTCAACCCGTAGATCACCGCCAGCACGACGATCAGCAGACCGAAGAGCATCCTGATGGTGCGGTCGGTCGCTGCCACCGTCAGGTGCGCACCAACCTGGGCGCCCGGGATCACCCCGACCATCAACGGCAGTGCCAGGGCCCAGTTGACGTGACCCAGGTACATGTGGGTGAACAGTGCCGGCAGTTGGAAGGTGGCCACCGCCACCAGGCTCGACGCCACCGCGCGGCGCATCGGCAACCTCAGAGGGCCGGTCAGCACGGGCACCAGGATGATGCCCCCACCGACACCGAGCAGACCGGCTACGAACCCCGCCACCGCTCCCAACACCGCCACGAGCATCCACGAGGAACGTGCGCGTACCTCATCGGGGTCCGGTGCCGTGTCCATCGCCGCGCCACCTGATCGACGCAGCTTCACGATCACACTCGCACCGGCCCAGAGCATCACGCCCGCTGTCATGACCATCAGGATCCGGCCGTTGACCACATCGGACACCAGAGCGCCCGCCACCGCGGTGACAGCACCCGTGCCCCCGAGTGTGAGCGCCACGCGCCACTCCACCATCCCCTCGCGGGCGTAGCGCCAGGCGCCGCTGATGGCGCCGGGGACGATCGCGGGAACGGTCGAACCGACCGCCTCGATCGGTGCACCGCCGAGCAGCCGGACCACGGGAGTCGTGACGACGGCCCCGCCGATGCCGAGCAGCGCAGAGAGCATGCCGGCACCGAACCCGGCCAACACCGCGGCCGGAATCACCAGCCACAGCGAGCCCGTTGAACCGAGCAGTCCGAGGCCCGCGGAACCGATCGGTGCGGCTTCGGACGGGTTCACGGAGCCAGTCTCCACCACCACCGTGAGTGCGGGTGAAATCCCACGGAACGTGAAGTGTCCAGCGCATGGCGGTTTCGCTAACTATCCTCTGCCACGCCCGGACGTGTGGTGTTCGTCACCACGATCCCCACTCGGCCGTGCAGCTCATTCAACGATGAACACGAGAACCCTGAAAGGTGTGCCCATGAGATCCAGGCGATGGTGGCTCGCACTGATCGGCATAGTGGCCAGCATGACGCTGGTCGCTGCCGCATGCAGCAGCGACGACGACGGCGACAGCAGTAGTGGGGATGACTCCTCTAGCGATGGAACGACGCCAAGTGGCGACGCCAACGCACTGGCCGGAATGAAGGGCACAACTCCTCTCGTGGAGCTGTCCGACGAGTTCAAGGATCGGATGCTCGCAATCGATCCGGCCCTCGTCGACTTCAACTACGGACCGGAGTCCTACGACGCCGTGATCATCACGGCTCTGGCGGCCGAGGAAGCCCAGACCGATGGTGCTGCGCTGTCCGACAAGATCAACGGCATCACGCGTGGCGGTGAGAAGTGCACCACCTACGCCGATTGTCTGGCATTGATCAAGGCGGGCACCGACGTCGACTACGACGGAGCATCGGGACCTCTGGAGTTCTCCGGCAACGGTGAGCCCACCGAGGCCTCCTACGGAATCCTCGAGTTCGGCTCCAACGGCTGTGAAGAAACCAAGGAGTGCATCGACAACGACAAGACGACGTTCGTGACCGCGACCGCCCCGTCCAGCGCCGATGTGCCCCAGCAGACCACAACCGCCACCCGTGAGGGCGACGGAGAGTTCGTGGTCGGCTCACTGCTTCCCGAGACCGGATCGCTCGCGTTCCTCGGACCACCGGAGTTCGCTGGCGTGAACCTGGCGATCGAGGAGATCAACGAGGCCGGCGGCGTGCTGGGCAAGCCTGCCCGTCACATCCAGGGTGACTCGGGCGACACCGAGAACGGCGTTGCACCGGGCACTGTGGACACCCTCCTGAGCCAGAACGTCGACGTCATCGTCGGCGCTGCCAGCTCCTCGGTGAGCCTCTCGGTGATCGACAAGATCATCAACGCAGGTGTGATCCAGTTCTCACCGGCCAACACGTCGAAGAAGTTCTCGACCTATGACGACAATGCGCTGTACTTCCGCGACGCACCGTCGGACATCCTCCAGGGCCAGGTGCTCGCTGACACCATCATCGGTGACGGCCACAGCAACGTGTACGCACTGGTGCTCAACGACGACTACGGAACCGGACTCCTCGAGGACCTCAAGTCGGGCCTCGAAGGTGGCGGCGCCACTGTTGTCGGTGACAGCGTGTACGACCCCAAGGCAGCCGACTTCTCCGCTGAGGTGGAGGACGCCAAGGGTGCCGACCCGGATGCAATCGTCATCATCGGATTCGACGAGACCAGCCGGATCCTCACCACCATGATCGAGCAGGGCATCGGCCCGTCCGACGTGGCGGTTTACGGAGTCGACGGCAACATGGGCAACGCCCTGGCCGAGAACTTCGAGGCCGGCACCTGAGCCGACCACAACCGAACCGGTGACGGTCGGCAACGCTCCACGAGCCGCCGATCCCGAACCGAACCGAGAGGAGCCGGGCCCCAGCGGCCCGGCTCCTCCGCGTTGCAGGTGCCTTCTTGGGGTCAGACTCTCCCGCGTTCCCGGTGACCCCCCTGCGCCTCGGAGCCGCCCGGCTGGAACGTAGCCGCGCCCAGAAGGACTCCTGCTGGGGTCGTGCGCGTCCGCGATGCTCACGGAGTGAGCGAGCGTGGGGGAGCGTGAGGCGGGCGGCCGAGAGGCCGCTCGAACGAAACTCGGGGCGCAACCTCTGGTTGCGCCCCGAAAGAGAGCTAGTCGATCATGCCCTTGGCGAGCGTGCCGAGGTAGAGCTGGATCACCTTGGGATCGTGCAGCAACTCCTGGCCGGTACCCGAGTAGGCATCCACACCCTGGTCGAGCACGTACGCCCGGTCGGCCACCTGCAGGCAACGCTGGGCGTTCTGTTCGACCATCAGGATCGACACGCCGACCGAGTTGATCCGCCGGCAGTTGACGAACACCTCGTCCTGGAACGCCGGGGACAGGCCTGCGGATGGCTCATCGAGCAGCAGGACCCGTGGGTCCATCATCAGCGCACGCCCCATGGCGACCATCTGCCGCTCGCCACCCGACAGCGAGCCCGCTGTCTGACTCGCCCGCTCGCCCAGCTTGGGAAAGAGATCGCAGACCGTCTCGAAGCGTTCCTCGACCTTGTCGGGTTCGAGAAACGCGCCCATCTCCATGTTCTCCTTCACGCTGAGGGTGGAGAAGACGTTCTCGGTCTGGGGCACGAACCCAACGCCCTGCTTGACCAACTGGTGCGCCTTGAGCGACGTGATGTCGACCGTCTCAGAGCTCTGGTCGGCGGTTGCCCGCAGCTCCACCCTGCCCGAGCGCACCGGGATGAGCCCGAAGATTGCCTTCAACAGCGTGGACTTGCCGGCCCCGTTGGGTCCGATGATCCCGACCAGCTCTGCGTCGTGCAGCTCGACCGAACAACCGTTGAGGATGTTCACCTCGGGCACGTATCCAGCTACTACCTGATCGGCGATCAACAGTGGCGTGGTCATGGTCGTTCCGCCGTATCGTCGTCGGAGTCACCCTCGGCGGACTGCTCCAGGGCTTCGGCTTCCGCTTCGGCTTCGAGCCGCCTGTGCTCCACGATCTCGGGATGCAGGTCCTCGCCATGGTGGGTTCCGAGGTAGGCATCGATGACCGCCTGGTTGCGCCCGATGTCGGTCGGCGTTCCCTCCGCGATCACACGACCCTCGGCCATGACGACCACCCAGTCGGAGATGTCGTGCACGACATCCATGTCGTGTTCGACGAACACGACCGACATACCTTCCTCGCGCAGCGCCTTCACATGGCCGAGGAGGGATTGTGTGAGCGCCGGGTTCACACCCGCCATCGGCTCGTCGAGCATCACCAGTTCCGGTGAGCCCATCAGAGCCCGGGCCATCTCCAGGAGCTTGCGCTGGCCACCCGAGAGCGACCCGGCGAACTCCTCGCGCATGTGGTCGAGCTTGAAGCGCTCCAACAGCTCATCTGCACGTGCGGTGATCTCGTCCTCCTCGGAGGACCAGAGACCCTTCACCAGAGCGGGGAAGAAGCGCTCGCCGCGTTGGTCCGGCGCACCGAGGCGCATGTTCTCGATCACGGTGAGCTTCGTCAACGACTTCGTCAGCTGGAAGGTCCGCACCATTCCCATGCGGGCGACCTTGTGGGGCGGCACGCCACTGAGGCTGGTTCCGTTGAATCTCCACTCACCGGCATTGGGCTGGTCGAAACCCGTGAGCAGATTGAACAGGGTGGTCTTGCCCGCGCCGTTGGGTCCGATCAGCGCGGTGATCTGGTGGCGTTGGAACTCCACGTGGGCCACGTCGACCGCCACGACACCACCGAAACGCCGTTCGATCCCCGTGGCGCTGAGGATCGGGTCGGGCTTGGCCGCTCCCGGCTCGGGCAGCACCCCGCCACGGTCTGCCTCGGTGACCACCCTTGGTTCGGCACCTGTTGCATCAGCCATCGAAAGCCAACTCCTTGCGGTCCCCGAGGATGCCCTGCGGCCGGAACACCATCAACAACATCAGGGCGCCGCCCAGGAACACGAACCGCACCACACCCGATTGGGTGCTGGTCATTATCGACTCCGGCACGATGTCTGCCTTCTCCATCTGACGGATGATCACATCCAGTCCACGGAAGGCCACGTAGAAGATGATCCCGCCGAGGACCGGGCCCCAGACCCTCGCCGCGCCGCCGAGGATCAGTGCGCCGTAGCAGATGAACGTGGTGCGGGTGGCGAACGTGTCGGGCTGCACCGACTGGTTGCCGATCGCGAGAACGATCCCACCGAGTGCACCCATGACACCGCCGAGCACCAGCGACTGCATCTTGTAGGCGTAGACGTTCTTGCCCAGCGACCGAACGGCGTCCTCGTTCTCGCGGATCGACCGCAGCACCCGTCCCCAGGGGCTGCGCATCAACAGGAACGTGAGCAACGCCATCAACAGCACCACTCCCCAACCCACGGCCTGTATCCACAGGTCCTGGCCGGAGTAGGAGAAGGGCCCGAAGTCGTAGCGCCGGGTGTTGACCCACGGGTTCAGGTCGTAGAACGCACCGGCGAAGTTGTTGATGCCGGAGTTGCCACCCGCCACCGACTCGGTGGACTCCGACCGTGCCACCAGACGAATGATCTCCGCCGCTGCGATCGTGACGATCGCCAGATAGTCCCCGCGCAGGCGGAGCGCCGGAAGACCCAGCAGGAGGGCCAGCAGAATGGCCCAACCGATACCCACCAGAATGCCGACCCAGAGCGACCAGCCGAAGGTCTCGACGCTCACCGCCAGGCCGTAGGCGCCCACGGCCATGAACCCGGCCTGGCCGAAGTTCATGAGGCCGGTGTAGCCGTAGTGGATGTTGAGACCCTGCGCCCCGAGGACGTAGAAGATGGTCTCCTTGATGAAGATCGCCGAGAAGATCGACGTGAAGATCAGGTTCCAGTTCATCAGCCGACCCGCTCCCGTCGGCCGAACAGGCCTTCGGGCTTGAACATGAGAACCAGGATCAGCACCGCCATGGCTCCCACGTTCTTGATCGACGTGGGCACCACGAGTGTGGACAACTGGATGAACAGACCGAGCACGAAGCAACCCACTGCAGCGCCGTAGGCCGTACCCAGACCGCCCAGGGTGATCCCTGCGAACATCAGCAGCAGCAGCGTCTGGCCCTGCTGGAACGAAACCTGCTGGGTGGTGGAGTAGAGCACACCGCCGAACCCGGCCAGTGCCGAACCACCGATCCATACCCAGAGCACCACTCGGTCGGTGTCGATGCCCGACGCCGACGCGAGGGGTCCGTTGTCGGCAACCGCTCTCATCGCCTTACCGAAGCGGGCACGGCTCAGGAACAACCCGACGAGCCCGAGCACGACCAGCGAGATGATGATCACGGCGAAGGTCTTGGGCGGGATGGTGGCCGAACCGATCTGCACGCCACCGGGCTGCAGGGCGTAGTCGGAGTAGGGCCGGGTACGACTTCCGAAGAAGTACAGGAACAGGTGCTGGGCGAGTATCGACAGGCCGAAGCTCACGACCATCAGACCGAACAGCGAGGATCCGCGCTGGCGAAGCGGCTTCCAGAGGCCCTTTTCCAGGCCGGCTCCGGCGAGCCCGGACAGCAGGAACGCCAGTACGCCCGCTATGAGCAGCGGGATGTTCATGATCTGGTTGAAGTACCAGGCCGCGAGAGCACCGAAGGTGACCATCTCGCCATGGGCGAAGTTGGTGATTCGCGTGGTGCCGTAGATCAACGAGAGTCCGATGGCGGTCATGGCCAGGAGCAGGCCCAGGCGGATGCCGTCGATCGTGAGTGGCAGAACCCGGTCGATCGAGCCGGTGCTGTTGCGGGTGTCCACCCCGAAGGGGAACAACAACGGCTTCTGCTGACCCGGCCGGACCACGAAGGTGAGCGAGGTGCGCTCCTCGTCGGTGAGGGTCACCCCGTCGGGGAGCGAATCAACGATCAGCTGCGCTGTGTACTCACCCTCGGCGGGCAGTTCCAGGAAGTAGGCACCGTCATCGTCGGACACGACGGTGCCGACCTCCTCGCCCGCCGAGTCCGAAACCACGATCTCCACGCCGCCGACCGGTGAGTCGTCGTCATCACGGTTGACGAGCACCCCGGTGATGGCAGGACCGTCGGTCTCGGTGGGCGAACCCGTGGTGACCGCCGGTTCGTCGACGGTGGGCTCCTGAGCCCCGACCATGGAGGACATGACCCCCGGCTGGAGCACGAAGGCAGTACACAGTGCGAGTGCGAGGGCCAACCTCCGACCGAAGGACAGCGCCGCCAGACCACCGGGTTCCGCAAGCTGTTCCAGCGGCGAATGCCCTGAGGAAGGGTCCGGTTCACGAGGTTGATGTCTGGGCCTGAAGCTCAACACAGTGGGCCGAGCATAGGTGGTCGAACAACCCTTGTGTCCAATGTCACCGGATGGCGCGTCTACCCACGGCCCCTCCGACCGATCGGTGCGCGAATCCGATGCCGGCGCGCTGCGCGATCGCCTTTTGACAGACTGGGCGCGTGGCGCGTGTGGCGGTGGCGGGAGCGGGAGTGGCCGGGCTGGCATCCGCGCTGTACCTCTCCCGGTCAGGTCACGAAGTGGTCCTGGTGGAGCGTGACGACACGCCACTGCCCGACAATCCCTCCGACGCGTTCTGGTGGGACCGGCGCGGCGCTCCGCAGGTCCGCCACTCCCACGCCTTCCTGGCGCGACTGCGAAACCAGCTCCTGGCCGACCACCCCGACGTGCTCGCCTCGCTGCTCGAGGCGGGGGCCACCGAGATGGACTTCATCGCGATGCTGCCCGAGGGCATGGACCGCACTCCGATGCCCGGGGACGAACAGCTCGTCGCCCTGGCATGCAGGAGAACGACCTTCGAGTGGGTGCTGCGGCGGGCGGTGTTGTCCGAATCCACCACGGAACTGCGCCACGGCCTCGCCGTGTCGCACCTGCGCCGTGGGACCCGGCAACGAGGGGTCGGAGCCGGCGCGGACCGAGCGCCCGTCGTGACCGGGGTCGCGCTCTCCGACGGGTCGCTGCTGGAGGCCGACCTGGTCGTGCTGGCCGGGGGCCGGCGAATGGACGTTCCAGCGCTCTACGCGGAGCTGGGCACCACCGTCGAGGAGCTCGAGGAGGACACCGGCATCATCTACCTCTCGCAGTTCATGCGACTCCGCGACGGGGCTGAGCTCCCCCGTCAGGTCGGACCGATCGGTGGCGACCTGGGCTATCTGAAGTACGCGGTGTTCAACGGGGACGACCGCACGTTCTCACTCACCTTCGCGGTGGACTCGAAGGACCGCGAGCTGCGCCGACTGCTGCTCGACCCAACGCTGTTCGAACGCGCAGCGGCCAACCTGCCGGCCACCGCCGCCCACGTGGACGGACGGGCGGAGGCCATCACCGGCGTCGAGGTGATGGGTGGACTGATCAACCGTCGCCGCAGTTTCACCGACAGCGACGGACAACCCCTGCTCACGGGTGCGGTCGCAGTGGGTGACGCCCACACTGCGACGAACCCGCTCTACGGACGGGGTTGCAGCTTGGCGTTGGTACAGGCGCGAGCCCTGGCGGCCGCACTCGACCGCTCGACGGGATCGCTGACCGACGTGGCCGCGCAGTACGAGGCCGAGTCCCAACGTGAGGTGGAGCCGTGGTACCGCGCCGCGGTCTCCCAGGACCGGATGGCCCGCACCGCCGCGCAGGGCCGACCGACAAACACCTCTGGACCCATCAGCACCTCCGGACCCACCAGCACCGACGAGGTCACCCGAGCAGAGTTCATGCGATCACTGCTTCGCGAGGGACTCTTCCCGGCGATGCGGGTCGACCCGGTGGTGCTGAGGGCATTCCTGGCGATGTTCAACCTGTTGCGTCCGCCCGACTCGCTCATGACCGACAGCGACGTGATCGGAAGGGTCATGGCGGTCTACCAGGACCGCGACAACAGGGCTCCGGAACCCGCGCTCGGGCCCACCCGCGAAGAACTGCTGGAATGCCTCGCCCAGCGCTCGGTCAGCCGCCCGCAACCGCGGGAATGATCGAGATCGTCTCCCCGTCGGGCACCGCTGTGTCAACACCGTCGAGGTATCGCACATCGTCATCGGCAAGGAACACGTTGACGAACCGACGCAACGAGCCGTCGTCGTCGAAGAGGCGGTCCCTGAAGCCCGGATGAGCCGAGTCGAGCGCGGACAGGGCATCGCCCACCGTGGCCCCGTCAACCTGCACCTGCGACTCACCGCCGGTGAGAGTACGAAGTGTGGTCGGGATTCGGATCGTGACGCTCATGATTCTCCTGTTCGATGCGTCGGCGCCATGCCGGATGCCGCGCGATGGTAACGAGGCGTGCAACACAACCGACAGCCCTGTGATTCCACGATCCACCCATTCGAGCAGGGCCCGGGCGAATCTGACGCCCTATCGGTCCCCGCTGAGGCCGGATCACAGGCCTCGGGTTCCCGATCGATCGGGAATGTTCTGCGTCGCCCACTACGTTGGACCGGTGGCCCCTCGGGGCCCGAACCCACCTAAGGACTCGCGTCGGCGGATCCGCCAAGGAGCAACTCATGGTTGCCGTGAACACGGACCACATGAGCTCGGGTGCGATCCGCAC
>JAMLGK010000003.1 GCA_023957995.1 Microthrixaceae bacterium
CGGTCGATGTAGGCGATGGCGATGAAGGTGGCGACGACGTTGACCCCACCGATGGCCCAGGTGGTGGCGGCCGCCTGATCGGCCGGGGTGGCGAACCCCGCGTCGGCGAAGATCTCGTTCGCGTAGTAGATGATCGCGTTGATGCCGGTGATCTGCTGGAACACCGCCAGTCCGACCGCGATCTTGAGCGGTCGTCGCAGTTCGGGTGAGAACACCTCGCTCCAGCGAGCAGGCCGGTCCGAGTCGAGCGCGTCCTGGATCAGATCGAGTTCCTCGCCGATCTGTGTGGCTCCCGCATCCGGACGTATCCGGTCGAGTGCTTCCTCGGCATCGCTGCGACGACCGGCCTTCATGTACCAGCGGGGGGTGTCCCGCAGGGGCCAGGTGGCCAGTATCAGCAGCGCTGCGGGCACGGCCGAGACGCCGAGCATCATGCGCCAGCTGCTCGAGTTGGTGAGGGCCTGGTCCACTGCGTAGGCCACGAAGATGCCGATCGTGATCGCCAGTTGGTACGACGACACGAACCGGCCCCTCAGGCGTGTGGGGGCCGTCTCTGCGGCGTAGAGGGGAGCGGCGACCGAGGCGACACCGACTCCGAAGCCCACGACCAGCCGGCCCACCACCAGCACGGGGGTGCCCGGTGCGAGGGACTCGCCCAGAGCGCCCAGTGTGAAGAGTCCCGCGGCGATCAGGATCGCGGTGCGTCTGCCGAGGCGGTCTGCCAGTCCGCCAGCCACGAGGGCGCCGAAGAGGGCTCCCAGCGTGACCCAACTGGTCACCACCTCCACCATCGTGGAGCTGAGCGAGAACTCGTCCTTCATGCCGGAGATGGCTCCGGCGATGACCCCTTGGTCGTAACCGAAGAGCACCCCGGCAAGCATGGTGACGGCGAACGCGAGCACCAGCCACCTCGACCAACGGGCGGGGGGATCCTCGGCCCCCGAGTCCTCACCCTGGGTGGTGGGGAGGACCCTGCGAGTGGTCGAGTCGTGGTTTCCTGGTTGCACAGCCATGGGCGGACCGCCTTCCCGGTTGGCCGAGGGTATCTGCGCGAGCGGCGCCGGTGGGGTTATTCATCGAAAGGGCGGGAACGAGATGACCCCTGCGGGCGTTAGACTGCCCAGACACATTCTCTGGAGGAATGCCGTGTTCGAACGCTTCACCGACCGGGCCCGCCGTGTGGTCGTGCTCGCTCAGGAGGAGGCTCGCCTTCTCAATCACAACTACATAGGGACCGAGCACATCCTGCTCGGGCTGATCCACGAGGGCGAAGGAGTGGCCGCCAAGGCACTCGAATCGCTCGGGATCTCCCTCGAGGCCGTGCGTCAACAGGTCGAGGAGATCATCGGTCAGGGAGGCCAGTCACCCTCGGGCCACATCCCCTTCACCCCTCGCGCCAAGAAGGTCCTCGAGTTGTCGCTGCGCGAGGCACTTCAGCTGGGCCACAACTACATCGGTACCGAGCACATCCTGCTCGGGCTGATCCGAGAGGGCGAAGGAGTCGCGGCCCAGGTCCTGGTCAAGCTCGGAGCCGATCTGTCCCGGGTGCGCCAGCAGGTCATACAGCTCCTGTCGGGCTATCCCGGCTCCCAGAGCGGCGAGGGTCAGACCTCCGGTTCCGGTGAGAAGGCAACCGCTGGTGGCGGCTCGGGGAGCGAGTCGGCATCGGGTTCACTCGTGCTCGACCAGTTCGGGCGCAACTTCACCCAGCTGGCGCGCGAGAAGAAGCTCGACCCCGTGATCGGCCGCGAGCGCGAGACCGAACGCATGATGCAGGTGCTGAGTCGCCGCACCAAGAACAACCCCGTGCTCGTGGGCGAGCCCGGCGTCGGCAAGACCGCCATCGTGGAGGGCCTCGCACAGGCCATCGCCGATGACAACGTTCCCGAGACGCTGCACAACAAGCAGCTCTACACGCTCGACCTCGGCGCACTCGTGGCCGGTTCGCGCTACCGCGGTGATTTCGAGGAGCGCCTCAAGAAGGTGCTCAAGGAGATCAAGACCCGCGGCGACATCATCTTGTTCATCGACGAGATCCACACCCTCGTCGGAGCCGGTGCAGCAGAGGGCGCGATCGACGCGGCCAGCATCCTCAAGCCGATGTTGGCCCGCGGCGAGCTCCAGACCATCGGTGCGACCACCCTCGACGAGTACCGCAAGCACCTCGAGAAGGACGCTGCGCTGGAGCGTCGTTTCCAGAAGGTCGTCGTGGACGAGCCCTCGGTGGCTCACACGATCGAGATCCTCAAGGGTCTGCGTGAGCGCTACGAGCAGCACCACCGGGTGACCATCACCGACCAGGCCCTCGTGGCAGCGGCCAACCTGGCAGACCGCTACATCTCTGACCGCTTCCTGCCCGACAAGGCGATCGACCTCATCGACGAGGCCGGTTCACGCCTGCGCATCCACCGCATGCAGACCCCTCCCGACTACCGCGAGATCGAGAACGAGCTGGCCGATGTCGTGTCCAAGAAGAAGGAGGCGGTCGAGTCCCAGGACTTCGAGGCCGCCGGCCAGCTGCGCGACCGCGAGAAGGAACTCCTCGCCAACAAGGAGGAGAAGGACGCCGAGATGCGTGCTTCGGGTGTCGATCTCTTCGACGAGGTCGACGAGGAAGGCATCGCCGAGGTGCTCTCGCTCTGGACCGGCATTCCGGTCTACAAGCTCACCGAGGAGGAGACCACCAAGCTCCTGCGCATGGAGGACGAGCTCCATCGCCGCGTGATCGGCCAGGAAGAAGCCATCAAGGCTGTCTCCCAGGCCATTCGCCGCACCAGGGCAGGCCTCAAGGATCCCAAGCGCCCATCTGGTTCGTTCATCTTCCTGGGGCCTTCGGGCGTCGGCAAGACCGAGCTGGCGAAGACCCTCGCCGAGTTCCTCTTCGGTGATGAGGACGCGATGATCAGCCTCGACATGTCCGAGTACATGGAGAAGCACACGGTCAGCAGGTTGGTCGGTTCTCCTCCGGGCTATGTCGGCTACGAAGAAGGCGGCCAGCTCACCGAGGCCGTGCGCCGCAAGCCGTTCTCGGTGGTGCTCTTCGACGAGATCGAAAAGGCGCACACCGACGTGTTCAACACGCTGTTGCAGATCCTCGAGGAAGGCCGCCTCACCGATTCCCAGGGGCGATCGGTCGACTTCCGCAACACGGTGTTGATCATGACCTCCAACCTGGGCACGGCGGACCTCCGCAAGGCCCAGGTCGGCTTCTCACGCAACGACGAGGCCGTCTCCTACGAGAAGATGAAGGAGAAGGTCAACGACGCCCTCAAGGCGCACTTCCGGCCTGAGTTCCTCAACCGCATCGACGACGTGATCGTGTTCCACGAGTTGACCCAGAAGGAGGTCATCTCGATCGTGGATCTCATGATCGTGCGTGTCACCGAGCAGTTGGCTGGTCAGGGCATGGGCCTCGAGGTCTCCCCCGATGCCAAGGTCTTCCTCGGCGAGAAGGGCTATGACCCGACCCTGGGTGCGAGACCCCTGCGCCGCGCCATCCAGCGCCTGGTGGAGGATCCGCTCTCGGAGCGCCTCCTGTGGAAGGAGTTCCGTGCCGGCCAGATCATCAAGGCCGACCTGGAACCCGATCCCGACAACGAGGGCGAGTCCCGCATCGTGTTCACCGGCGAAGAGGGCTTCGTGCCACCTCCGGTCGAAGAACTCGAAACAGCGGCCACCAGCGACTGAGTGCGTCGGTCATCGACCCTGGGTGCTCGACCCCGGGTCGAAGGCCGACACGCGCCCACAGCGAGTGCACGCAGGGCAACCGACCGATTCGAACGACTCGTTGGAACTACGGGTTCGAGCTAAAGGTTCGAGCTACGGCTTCGAACTACGGGTTCGAAACCAGGCGGGCCTCAGCGCTTGCGTCTTCTGCGTCGCAACAGGGCGGCGATCCCGGTGATCAGTCCCATCAGGACCAGCACTGAGCCGACCGCGCCGATGACGATGACGTTGCTGTCGCGGTCCTCGCTGGCCGAGGCCAGAGCGGCCGACTGGGGTCCGCCTGCACCGAGGTCGAACTCCGCGCTGTCGGGGGTGCCACCCGGGACCACGAGGGTGACCTCCATGGTGGCAACGCCCGGTTGGTCCGCCCCCAGCAGCGCGAGTTCGTTGGGCGTGTAGCCGATCGGGAGCCCCCCGAGGGTCTCGGTCAGGGCGTCGTCGGAGAACTGTGCCCAGTCCCCGCTGACCGACACATCCAGCGACATGGTGTGCTCGGTCATGGCGAAGCCCCGTTGCACCTGCGAGGTCACGTCGGTGAACACGCCGGGTCCGGCGATCTCATCGAGCGCCTGCTGGAGTTCTCCGGCATCCGCGAAGTCCCGCTCAGCTGAGACAACGAAGGTGCCGTCCGCGTCGGTGGTCGGCTTCGAGACCTCCCAGGTGGTGCCCTCCAGGTCCTCGGTGAGGATGACGTCCCCTCCGCCCAGGGCCGCGAGCGCCTCCTCGTCGATGCCCACCTGGACCGAGATCGTGCCGCCCGCGGAATCGTTCTGGGTGATCTCGATGCCCACGGTCGTGCGGCATCCGCTCAGCAGCACGATGGTCGACACCACCAGAGCGCAGATCCAGGGTCTCCTGGGGCTCACGGGGTCCCGATCGGCCGGTACCACAGGTACAGCACGGGTTGGTCGGCGAGTTCGAAGGACTCCGCCAGGAGACCCGACAGTTCCTCGTCACCTGCAGCCATCGAGAGCAGCTTCTCACCCTGTGCCCCGCCGGAGCGATCTGCGATCTGTCGATCCAACTCGACCCGTCGCGATCGCTGCTGTGCGGACAACGGGTCGACGCTCCCGAGCAGTTCCCAGTCGTCGCCCTCGGGCTCGGCCGGGGTGGATCGGAGCAGCAGCTCCGATCGCGCGCGGGTGGGTTGGGCACGGTGTGCACCGAAGCGGTTCTCCAGCTCCGGGTCGACAACCACCTCCACCCCACCGCGCTCGATTGCCGCGGACAGCTGGGCGGCACCGAAGGCCTCCGCGCCGAAGATGGTCCCCGCCGTCGCGTCCGAGCGAACCAGCACGGGCTCGTCGCGGGGTGAGACCCGATCCTCGGCCGCCACGGTCAGTTCCGAGAGTGCGGGGCGGAGTTCGGCCGGTCCGGATCCCGCCCCGGCGGCAGCGATCGTGGTTGCCGCGACGATCACGATCACGATCGCGGCTGCTGTCCTGGTGAGCGCCTCGCGCCAACGGTTCCTGAACCCCGATGGGGACAGGACCGCCACGGTCCACGCGGTTGCGGCGACGGTGAGCATGCCGCCCACCCGACCCGGTTCGGTGATCCACGAGAACACCCCTCCGGTGACCAGCGTTGTTGCGAGAACGATCCCGACCAGCACCGAAGCGACGGTGCTGTGGAGCCAGACCAGCTCGACGGTGCGGTCGGGCTCCGCACCTGTGGATCGAAGCCCATCGGGACGACCCGCACCACCGCGGCGCCAGAGGGCGATGACGGTTGCGGCTACGGCTCCCAGCCAGATCAACAACAGCCACGGCACGCGTGTGGAGTTGCGATCAGCGGTGCCGTCGAAGCCCACCTGGAGATCAGCACCCAACCACACGGGCCGGGCGTCGAGCTGCTGGGACAGTGCGGACCAACCCTCTGCGGCTCCTGCGCGGTCCGTGGTGCTGCGCTCGGCGATCTCTGCCAATTCGGTCACGTTGCCCGGATCGTTGGAGATCTGTTCGATCGCCAGCGGTACGAACAACAGCACCGCCACCGCCAATGCCGATCCGAAGCTGATCAGGAGCTCCGTGCGGTCGTGCTGAGACGCTGGGTCGTCCCGGGTGCGCCACCATCTCGCGATCCGTAGACCGGCTGCGACAACTGCAGGTATCGCACAGACCAGCACCACGGGCGCCAGGATCACCCAGGTGCCCGCCAGGACCACACCGAGTGCCACCACTGCCGCAAGGGCGCGCTGGTTGCTCGCGCAGTAGTCCCACAACAGCATCGCGAAGAGTGCGAAGCCCAACAGTGTGATCGACGGTTCCCACGGGTTGGCGAGCTGGTTCAGATCACGTCCGAGCACCATCACCATCAGGAGGCCGGCGCTCAACAGCATCAGCGGCACACCGCCGAGGCGTCTCGCCACCACCAGGGTTCCGACCACGCAGAGCCATCCGACCAGCAGCGTGGTCAGACCCATCCCCAGCCCGCCGAGGACAACGGTGGCGGGTGCCAGCACGTAGAAGAGCCAGGGCGCGGGTTGATTGCCGCCCAGTCGTTCGTAGGAGCCCACCAGCGGAGGATGCGACGACAGCACATCGGTGCTGCGCAGTTCGATCAGAGCGGTGTCGTGGTCCCGTGGAAACGTGTCCGAGCCAGCCAGCGACACCGCAGCGGCGAGGAAGGGCAGCGCGAGCAACACACACAGCGCGAGCAGCACGCGGCGTTGCGGCACCGCTGTGAGCTGGAGGGACACCGCGGGAAGTTACCAGCGGCGGCGTGCCCGGCCTCGCACCGTGGTGGTCGCGCGGCCCCGAGCCTCGTGATCGCGAGCGGGCATGATCCCCGGGAACTCAGTTCGGTCGGACCTCGTAGTAGAGGTTCGCCGGATCCCCGATGTCGTGCACGTCGAAGGCGCCCGAGAACCCGGCGTCGCGGCAGAGTTGTTCGAGCCGCGCCGGTGGCAGGCCGAGTGTGCCGAGGCCGGCGCCGTCGGGTGCCGACAGCGCGCTCGACATGCAGGTGAGGACCGAGGTTGCGTACATCATCGCGAGCACCGGGTTGCGTTGGTTCTCAGCCCAGGTGTCGCCCGCCTTGACCTCCTTGATCAGCCAGGTCCCATCGGCGGCGATGCATCCCCTGATGGCCTCGGCAGCTTGTTCGGGATGGGTCATGTCGTGCAGACAGTCGAACGTGAGCACCAGGTCGAACGTGGGCTCGTCGGGCAGGCCGGCGGCAGGCTGCTGCACGAAGGTGGCGTTGGGGATCCCCCGCTCGGCGGCCGCGGCCCGTGCGCGTTCGATGGCGTGGGCGGAGGGATCCCAGCCCTCGAACGTGGAACCCGGAAAGGCCTCTGCCAGCGTGAGCACGGCAGTGCCTGCACCGCAGCCCACGTCGATCACCCGGGCACCCCCGCCCAGGCGCTCCGACGCGTCTGCCAGGCGGGGCAGAAGCTCTGGCACCAGCGCGATCCTCGACCACGGCGCCAACATCCGTTCCACCGAATGTGCCGCAGCCGGACCCATCTCGTCGTAGGTGAGGCCGATTCCGGTTCTGAACGCCTCAGCGATCCGGTCGACCACCTCAGGGGGTGCGGCGCCACCCTGGAACGCACCGGCTGCGAACAAGAGGCTGTCGCTCTCGTCGGAGAGCACCGTGGCCGATTCCGGTGACATCTCGAAGGTCTCACCGTCGGTGGTCTCGAGCAACCCGGCGGCCGCCTGTCCCCTCAGCCATTCGAGCAACCAGCGCTGGTGCAGCCCGGTGCGTTCTGCCAGTTCCGCCGGCGTCGTGGGGCCGGCGTGGGCGAGGTCGTGGTACAGCCCGAGTCGGTCGCCCAGGTGGATCATCAACGACACCAACTCGCCCTGTTTGTAGGTCCAGACCTTGAACGCCAGCAGCGCGGCCGCGTCCATGTCGAGGTCCTTGGTCTCCTCTGTCGTTCGGTCGAGTTCCACGCCGGAATGGTTCCACACCGCCGGCGGCTCTGCGGGCGATCCACCCCGATGTCCCACCCCCCGCGTAGGTTCGCCCGATGAGCAGGAGCCGGACCGTCTTTCGCTGTGAATCGTGTGGCTCCGAGCAACCCCAATGGGCCGGGCAGTGCGCAGGTTGTGGCGAATGGAACACCCTGTCGGAGTCCGTGGCGCGGGTTTCCGCACCGAATTCGGCGGCCCCGCTCCGCCGCTACAGGGAGTCGATGCCGATCACCGAGGTCCCCCAGGTCGATTCAGGTGCGCTACCCACCGGCGTCGGTGAGCTCGACCGGGTACTGGGTGGCGGCCTGGTACGTGGCAGCGTCACCCTCCTCGGTGGCGAACCCGGCGTCGGCAAGTCCACCCTGGCCCTGCAGCTGGTGGCCGAGGGCGTCCGGCGAGGTCGGCGGTGCACCTATGTGACCGGCGAGGAGTCACCCCAGCAGGTGGCCGCGCGTGCGACACGCCTCGACGCGCTCGAGAGCGGAATCGAGCTGGTGCCCGAGACCGTCGTGGATCGGCTGGTCGAACGTCTCGAGGTCGACTCACCCGATGTGTGCGTGGTCGACTCGGTCCAGACCCTCTATGACCCATCGGTCGGGTCGGTCCCGGGGTCGGTCACACAGATCCGGGACTGCACCCAACGACTCGTCTCGCTGGCCAAGGACCGCGGCATCACGATGGTCCTGGTGGGCCACGTCACCAAGGAGGGCACCATCGCGGGTCCCAGGGTGCTGGAGCACCTGGTCGACACGGTCCTCACCCTCGACGGGGACCGCCACGGTGAACTGCGGATCCTGCGCGCCTCCAAACACCGGTTCGGCTCCACCCAGGAGATCGGCCTGTTCGCCATGGGTGAACGCGGCATGGAATCCGTGGCCGATCCATCCGCGTTGTTCCTGGTCGACCGCCAGCCCGGTATCTCGGGATCGGTGGTGGTCCCCGCCCTCGAGGGCCAGCGCCCGTTGCTGGTCGAGGTCCAGTCGCTGGTCACCAGCTCGGCGCTGGCCCAGCCGCGTCGCAGCGCGCAGGGCCTCGACGGTGGTCGCCTGAACCTTCTGCTCGCGGTGCTGTCACGTCGCGCGCAGATCACCACCGCGGGCCTCGACGTGTACGCGATGGCTGTGGGCGGGGTGAAGGTGAGCGAACCCGGTGTCGACCTGGCGTTGTGTGCAGCCATCGCCTCGGCGGTCAACAACCGAGCCGCTGCCGAGGGTCTGGTCCTGTTCGGTGAGGTGGGACTCGGTGGAGAGTTGAGACGGGTGGCCCGCATGGGCCAGCGCCTCGGCGAAGCAGCCAGGCACGGTTTCAGAACCGCTGTCGTTCCGGCGTCGGCACCCAGATCACACCCCGACATCGAGGTGATCGGTGTGCCCTCGTTGGACCACGCGCTCGACGTTGCAGGCGTGATCTGAGATTGCACGTCAGTCAACCAGGGGCGTCTCCGGCCCGCCGATGTCCACCGAGGTCGTACACTGGTGACGTGGCCGAGCGCCGAAGCAAGGAGTTGATGAGCGCGCTGAGTCAGGTCGCGCCCGGTCGCCCATTGCGCGAGGGATTGGATCGGATCCTCAAGGCCGGGATGGGCGCACTGATCGTCATCGGAGACGGTCCCGAGGTGCTCAACATCTCCTCGGGCGGGTTCCTCGTCAATGCAGCGTTCTCGCCCCAGCGGCTCTCCGAGCTCGCCAAGACCGATGGTGCGATCGTGCTCACGCCCGACTCGACCTACATCGCCCGGGCCAACGTGCACCTCGTGCCCAACCCGAATGTCCCCACCGAGGAGACCGGCACACGCCACCGCACCGCGGAGCGGGTCGCTCGCAGCATCGGGGTACCGGTGATCTCGGTCTCCGAGGACATGGCGGTGGTGACCGTCTACACGACGAATGACCGCTACCAGCTCGAACCCATCCCTTCGATCCTCTCGCGCTGCAACCAGGCGCTGCAGACCCTCGAGCGCTACAAGTCGCGCCTCAACGAGGAGTCCACCAGCCTCACCGCACTCGAGGTGGAGGACCAGGTGATGCTGCGCGACGTGGTGAGCCTGCTCCAGCGGGCCGAACTGGTGGCGCGCATCAGCGAAGAGATAGAGCAGTACCTGGTGGAGCTCGGCAGCGACGGCCGTCTCGTTCGGTTGCAGCTTCGGGAGCTGATGGCGGGCGTGGAGGACGAACGCCGACTGGTGGTGCTCGACTACCTGCAGCCCGATGCAGCGTGGGACCTCGAAGAGGCCATCGAAACGCTCTCGGAGATCGGCGTGGAGGACCTGCTCGACCAGGAGGCGGTCGCTCAGGCTCTGCACCTGGCGGGTCAGACCGACGATCTCGACTCCTCGATCCAGCCGGCCGGTCACCGGATGCTCGCCCGCATCCCGCGCCTGCCGGAGTCGATAGCCCACAAGTTGGTCGAGCACTGCGGCACCCTCGAGAAGCTCTCGCGCAGCACCGTCGAGGAACTGGCTGCTGTACCGGGGGTGAGCGAGCACATGGCGCGCACCGTCAAGGATGCGTTGGCCCGGATCGCCGAGTCGTCCATCCTCGACCGCTACAGCTGACCGTGCTCCGACGACTGTCCTCGGGAACAACGGCCGAGGTCGTCACCGTCGATGGTGCTGACCGCGCTCTGGTGGTGATCCCAGACATCTGGGGTCTGCGGCCGCTGTTCAGCGACATGTGCGAGGAGCTGTCCCGGCGCACCGGCTGGTCCGTCGGATCCTTCGAGCCGTTCGGATCCCGGAAACTCCCTCCGGCAGATGACCCCGAGGGGTTCGCCCAGCGTTCAGCTGCCCTGCGTGAGCTCGACGATGCGACCCTGCTCGGCGACGCAGTGGCGACAGCCGATGCCCTGGGTGTGGCAGAGGTGGGCCTGATCGGGTTCTGCATGGGTGGCATGTATGCGCTCAAGGCCTCGGCCAACTCCCGCTTCGACCGGATCGTGGGTTTCTACGGGATGATCCGTGTGCCTGCTGACTGGACCGGTGCGGGTCAGGGTCAACCACTCGAGGCGCTGGCCGCGCGTGGAGACACCGAGGTCATGGCCGTGGTCGGCACCGAGGACGCGTGGACACCGCCCGATGACGTGCGCAACCTCGAAGCCGCCGGGGTGACCGTGGTGCGGTACGCGGGAGCCGACCACGGCTTCGTGCACGATCCCACGCGACCTGCACACCGTCCCGACGATGCGGCCGATGCCTGGCAGCGGGCGCTGGCGTTCCTGGCCGGTTCCGACACCGCCTAGGGCCGTGCCTCGGCCCCAGCGGTGGGTCGGGTTCTGTCGGGTGTCAGTGCGAGCGGATCTCGAGCTCTCGACGTTTGAGGATGTGGTAGCGGTTGCCGTCCTGTTCCACCCAGCCGAGCTTCAGGAAACTGGCTATTGCCTTGTTGACGCGCTCACGGGATGCTCCGACCAGACCGGCGAGCTCTTCCTGGGTGATCGGGATCTCGAACACGTCCTCGTCGCCCGCTATGTCGAGAAGGTGCTTTGCGGTACGGCCGGTCACGTCCAGGAAGAACGAGTCCGCCAGCGCTTCGTCGGTCGCTCGGATTCGCCTCGAGAGAAGACGCACCACCGACCACAACAGCTCGGGGCGGTCGCCCCAGATGACGCGCAACACCGAATAGGGGATCCGCAGGACGGTGCAGTCCTCGAGCGCCCGGGCTTCGGCCGATCGGCCACCTTCGTCGAAGAGGCCCATCTCGCCGAACAGGTCGCCACGGGTCATGATCGCCACCATGGACTCCCGACCGTCGACGCTCTTGTTGGAGATGGCGACGCGGCCCGAGACCATCAGGTAGCACGCCATCGCTTCGGCGCTCTCCTCGAAGATGACGTCGTTGCGCGAAAGACCCACGAGCTCAGAGGCGTCGCGCAGGCGTGTGTGGTCGTTCTGGTTGAAGTCCTCGAACAGCTCCACTGCCAGAAGCAGCCCAAGGGGGTCCTCAGCGGTCATGACGGGATCAGTGTATGCCGTCGGTCACCAACTAGTGGTGCCGCGCTTCGTTCCGGCGACGATCGCGCCCGAACCCGCTGCAACTATGGTGCGGCGGGTGGAGCGACCCCTGGAAGCCGCAATCTGATGAGGGTCCCATGACCTCGGGCGCCAAAGGGGTCTGGTGCGTCGTGGTGGCCGCTGGCTCGGGCAGCCGGTTCGGCACCCACAAGCAGTTCGAGTCCCTCGGGTCGCAACGGGTGATCGACCACTCCCTGCGCACGGCTGCGGAAGCCTGTGAAGGTGTGGTGGCGGTTCTGCCGGCGGCTGCGATCGCCGAGGGGATCGTGGTGCCCGACGCCGATCTCGTCGTGGCAGGTGGCGACACCCGAACGGCGTCGTCCCAGGCCGGTACCGATTCGGTGCCTGACAGCGCCGAGGTGATCCTGGTGCACGATGCCGCGAGACCGCTGGCGAGCCCGGAGTTGTTCGCACGGGTGGTGTCGGCGGTTCGAGCCGGAGCTGATGCCGTGGTGCCCGTGGTGCCGGTGGTCGATTCGATCCGCCACGTGAACGGTTCGGTGGTCGACCGCGACGAACTGCGTGCGGTGCAGACCCCTCAGGGTTTCCGCGCAGCACTGCTGCGCGAGGCGCTGGCCAGCACCCCCGAGGCCACCGATGATGCCCAGGCGGCCGAGTTGACCGGAGCGGCGGTGCAGATGGTCGACGGTGAGCCGACGAACGTGAAGATCACCACGCCGGCGGACCTGTTGTTCGTCCGAGCTGTGCTCGATGAGCGTGCACCGGGCGCACGCACACACGACGAGAGAGCGGAGTAGCGGTGGAACTGCGGGTGGGCAACGGATTCGACATCCACGTGTTCAGCGACGATGCCAGCCGGAAGCTGGTTCTGGCAGGAGTGCACTTCGAGGGCGAAACCGCCCTGGAGGGCCACTCCGACGCGGATGTGGTCAGCCATGCGGTGGCCGAGGCACTCCTCGGAGCTGTCGGGCTCGGTGATCTCGGATCACACTTCCCCGACACCGATGAGCGCTTCCGTGGCGCCGACAGCCTGGTGCTGTTGGCCGAGGTGGTGGCCGAGATACAGCGCGAGGGCTGGTCGGTGTCGAACGTCGACTGCTCGGTCGTGGCCGAGAGGCCCAAGCTGGCACCGCGGCGTGAGGAGATGCAACAACGCCTCGGCGCTGTGGTCGGCGCGCCGGTATCGGTGAAGGGTCGCCGGGCCGAGGGTGTTGGAGCGCTGGGGCGTTCGGAGGGCATCGTGTGCCTCGCCTCGGCGTTGTTGGTCAGAGAGGACAGCTGATGGCTCAGAAGAAGGCACGTTCCAACAGGCCAGGGTCCGGCAAACCAGGATCCCGCAAACCAGGGTCGAGATCCGGCTCCCGGTCGGGAGGGAGACCCACGGGCAGCCCGTCGCGCGGTGGGAGCGGCTCGAAGAGCGGTTCCAGGGCTCCGAAGCGCTCGGGTGCAGGTGCGCCGCGTGGTGGAGGGTCGCGATCCGCACGGGGTCGTTCTGGTGGTGGGGCCCGCTCCGACTCGCGTTCCCGGACCGATGGGGCGCTGGGGGGTACCCAGGTCGAGGGCCGTCACGCCGTGCGCGAGCTGCTGTTGGCCGGGCGTCGCCGCACCAAGGAGGTGTTCCTCGGCAACGAGGTCGAACGCGTCGACATCGTTGCCGACATCGTGGACCTGGCGTCCGAACTCGGAGTGCCCGTGCGCTCGGTCAGCCGTTCGAAGCTCGACCACGTCGCCCGCACCGAGGCCCCTCAGGGCGTGGTTGCGATGGCGGAGGCGCTGCCCTCGTCGGAGCTGGCCGCGCTGAGCCGCGGTTCGGAGGACAGCCCGGCGTTCCTGCTGGCGTTGGACGGGGTGACCGACCCGCAGAACCTCGGTGCTGTGATCAGGATCGCGGAGTGCGCGGGGGTGGACGGTGTTCTCCTGCCGCGACACCGCTCGGCACATGTGACCCCTACGGTGACCAAGGCCGCCGCCGGTGCGGTGGAGTACATGCCCATGGCAGTCGTCGGGGGGCTTCCCAGCGCGATCGAACAGATGAGGTCAGACGGCATCTGGGTGGTCGGTCTCGATGCCGGCGGAGAGACATCGATACACGACATCACCGTCGGGGCCGAGGCGGTATGTCTCGTGCTCGGTGCCGAAGGGCCCGGGCTGTCGCGACTGGTCAGGGAGCGTTGCGACGTCGTGGCGTCGATACCTTTGCGGGGCGCCCTCGCCTCACTGAACGTCGCGTCGGCGGGGGCGGTCGCGTGTTACGAGGTCGCCCGCCTGCGCAGCTGAGCGCTGCCCGAACGCCACACACCACCGCCCGGGGGTGAGCAGTGGTGTGTGGAACCATCGGTTGTGGCGCCACTGGCCATCGCTGGACAGTGGGCGAGCTCAGCTCTCGTTGTCCCTGCGGCGCAGCTTCGAGGTGGTCGTCACTCCGAGCCCTATCAGCACCATGAGCGTCGCGAGCGCCAGCAGCGCAACGGGGTTCGATCCGGTGAACGCCAGACTGGCGGGTGTCGTGGCACCGGCAGAGCCGGTCGATCCGGTGGTTCCCGCTGCCGGAGTGTCCGACGAGACCGGCTGACCGGTCGGGGTTCCGCCGCTGTCGGTCCCGGGGTCGGTGGTGTTGCCCGGCTCCGACGGTGAGACCTCGGTGCCGACGGTCACCTGGAAGCTCGCCGATGCGGCGACCTCGGTGCCGTCGCTGAGCACCTGGGCCGAACACACATAGGGGGCGCCGGGGGTGAAGCCTCCGACCCGCACGGGATAGCTCGTCTGGGTTGCCGAGGTCGGCTTGCCCGACTTGGACGAACAACTCACGGCATAGGAGAGCCCGGACGCCTTGGCGGTGGGTCCCTCGCTGGGGCTGGTAGTGAGTCCCAGGGCCTCGAAGTCAACCAGGATGTAGTCATCGCCGACCACAGGCGGCTTGATGGTCACGCTCTTGCAGCCGAAGCAGGCGTTTGCCGTGAGTGACTCGTTCGGGTGGACCGTGATCATCTTGGCGCCCTGGGCTATCGGGTCGGGACCGTCGGCTCCGATCTCCAACGGAACGCCGTCGTACCAGATCGCATTGAAGTAGACGCCGGTGCCTCCCGCATCGGGGATGACCGGGGTGACATCCTCGTCGCCACAACCCAGGAAACCGAGTGTCCAGGTGCCGCTGGGGACCTCGGTGAAGCTGAAGTTGCCGTTCGGGTCGGTCGGGGCGAAGCGAACGCTCTCGAACGGCATGTACAACACGATGCAGGCCTGCAGACCCTGTCCACGCACGTTGGTGACCTTGCCCGTCACCGTTCCGGTGCCGCCGGCCAACGAGAGTGCGGCATCGATGTTCTTCACCGTGGCGCCGACGGCGACACTGACCGTCTGGGCGCTCGACGGCTCGATTCCACCACCCCACCACTGTCCGAGGTACTTGCCGCCGGTGACCCCGTGCTCCTGGTCACCGCAGTCGGAGAACTGGACCACGTAGGTTCCCGCCGAGGCGAGCTGGATGGAGTAGGAGCCGTCGGACTCGGTGTTGACCATGCCGCCCACGAAGTCCTCGGTGGAGGCCTGCACGCAGATGTCCTCGAGCGGTGTACCGCCGGTGTCCCTGACCGTTCCCTTGATCTGGGCGGCCGGGGCCAGTCGCGCGTTCACCCCTGACCTGGTCTCGCCCTCTGCGAGGTTGAGCACCTGGGCGTTGTCGAAGCTGGGAGTGTTGTCGTACCACTCACCGAGGTAGGGCCCGGTGCCGTCGCAGTCCTCGAAGCGGACGCGGATCGGGCCTGCGGGCAGGCGGTCCATGGAGTAGTTGCCGCTCGCGTCGGTCATGTCCCAGCCGACTGTGTCCCAGTAGTCATCGGCCCCATAGGCGGCGCCCACACAGATGCCGGGAGCGGGGCTACCGGAGGGATCGGTGACCTGCCCGGCGATGGTGGCACCGGCGCTCAGTTGGGCATTGATGCCACTGATCGGCCCGGATCCGTCGACGTCCAGAACGTCGGCGGTGTCCCATATGGGCGAATCGTCCCAGTACTCGGTGGCGTGGTTGTTGTTCGGATCCGCGAACCGCACGACGTACTGGCCCACTGCGATCGCGTTGGTCGTGTAGTTGCCGTCGGGGCCGGTCCGCACCGAAACGTAGCTGCCCCCATCTTGGGCAGGTTCGAACGAGACGTCCACATCGGCAAGTGGGTTCCCGCCGCTGTCGGTGACCGATCCCGAGATGCTCACGCCTGTCGACAGGGTCGCGTTGATGCCACCCATGGACGAACCCTCACCCTGGCTGATCGGTGTGGACGAGCCCATGTCGGGAGCGTTCTGGTACCACTGCCCCAGGAAACTCTGGGCGCCGGTGCAGTCCTCGAACTGAACGTGTATCGGCCGAGGCGGGAGGCCGGTCAGGGTGTAGTTCCCAGAGGCATCGGTGATTGTGTCGCTCACCCACCAGCTCGAGCCTCCCTCCGAGAGGTATCCGGCCACACAGATGTCGACGAGCCCGTTGGAGCTCTCGTCCTGCACGTTGCCGCTGATGGTGGATGCCGCTGCAAGTTGCGCGTCGAGGCCGGTCAGCTCGGTTCCGTTGGTGACCATTAGGTCGAGGGTGCTGGCCGAGTCCTCTGCATAGGCGTCGTCCCAACGTTCCGCCGCGTATCTCTGGGGGTACTCGGTGTCTTCGAAGGTCAGGTCGTACTGGCCGTCGGTCACCGGGCCGACGCGGTAGTCGCCGTTGGAGTCGGTCATCGTCGATGACGAGTTGTAGGGACCCTGGGGATCGAGACGGACCTCGATGTTTTCGATCGGGCTGCCGCCCGAATCGGTGACGGTGCCCGACACCGACACGCCTGGCTGCATCGTGACGGTGCTGAGAGGAGTGTCGGTCGAGTCGACGACGTCCACGTACTGAGCGCCCGATTCGTCTGCTGCGCCGAGGTACCACTGGGTCACATACACACGGGGGTCGTTGCAGTCGGAGTACTGGATCCGGTGCTGGCCCTCAGGGAGGTCGGTGATGCTGAAGTTGCCGCTCGAATCCGTGGTGGTCGAGCTCTGGTTCTCAACCATCACGCAGACGTTCTGCAGCGGAGACCCGAGTTCGTCGACGACGTTGCCGGAGACCGACCCCACACCCGGAGCGGCCGAAGCGGAGCCGGGAAGGCCGAACAGCGTTGTGGCTGCGATGACAGCCATAACTGCTGCTATACGAGAAATTCGAGCGCGGAGGTTCATGTGACGAAGATCGGCACTTTGCCTGCTCCGGTTAGTGAAACTTTCTGCAAATGGGCCGTTCGGCCCATCAATCCGGCGTCAGATCGGTCCGAGCACCCGATCACTTCATCAGGTCTGCAGCGATGGGTATACCCGTGCTTCATTTCGATGCCCCGAGGACAACTCTGGGATAATCCGAGGTGTGGAGGCCTCAGAAGTGAACGATGAGCTGGGTTCGATGCGCGCGGAGTTGCTCGAGGTGGTCCGTTCGAAGGCGTTGTTGCAGTTCGACGAACCCCGAGAGCTCTCCTCGGGTGAGATGAGCCGCGACTTCGTCGACGTGAAACGAGGTCTCGCCCGCGGGGCCGATCTCTGGCTGGGTTGTGCGGTGATGGCACGCACGGTCGTCGGAGCCGGTGTGGGCTTCAACGCTGTCGGAGGTCTCACGCTCGGTGCTGACCAGTTCTCCCATGGTGTCGCCACCTACCTGGCCGATGACTGCGAGTGGTTCGTCGTGCGCAAGAAGCCCAAGGGCCGCGGGACGAACCAACTGATCGAGGGCAGCCAACTCGACGCGTCGTCCAGAGTGCTGTTGGTGGAGGACGCTGTGACCACCGGGGGTTCGATCCAACAGGCCTACAGCCACGTGGTCGACACCGGAGCCACCGTGGTGGCCGCGTCGACGATGGTCGACCGGGGTGATGAAGCAGCGGGATACTTCGAGGAACGGGGGGTGGCCTACCTTCCGGTGTTCACCTATCGGGACCTCGGGATCGAACCGATCGGCCGTCGTCGGTAGGCGCCACTGCCAGGGCTGACGAGTCTCAGCGGCTCACGGATCCGGAGTCAGGTGAGCGAGCCAGTCGCTCACCTCGCCCAGTGCCGCATCGGCCTCGGGGATCACCCCTGCCATGCCGTGGAACCCGTGGGGCATGGCCGGCCAGATCCGCAGCTCGACCGGGACACCTGCGGCCCCAGCGCGTTCGGCGAGGGTTTCGGCGTCGCTCCGGCAGCGGTCCACCTCGCCCGCGTGCAGCAACATGGGTGGGACCCCGGCGAGATCGGCGTGGAGCACTGAAGCCTGCGGATGCGCGGGGTCGCCGGTGGGCCCCACGTAGTCGCGGCCGCGCCGACGCAGCCAGGCGGGATTCAGGAACGGATCCCGTCCCAGCGGGCTGGTGGCAGATTCACCGCGGGCGAGCAGGTCGAACCATCCACACAGCGAGACGATGCCGTCCGCCCGGTCGCGGACCCCGGCATCCCGAACGGCGAGGGCCACAGCCATCCCGCCACCGCAGGAGTCGCCCATCAGGACCACCGGGCCGGCGAGGGCAGAGACCTCCGTAGCAAACGCCTCGATCAGAGCTTCGAGCTGGGTGGGGAAGATCGACTCCGGCGCGAGCGGGTACTCGGCGACGAAGACCTGCCAGCCGGTCGCCCGTGCCACCGAGGCTCCGTAGAAGCCGTAGGAGGCCGCGTCGGAGGTGACGAACCCGCCACCGTGCACGAAGAACACAGTGCCGCCGGGTTCCCCGGCCTCGGGCCGCACCCAGACGCCGAGTCCCGAAGACGACGGCTCCACGATCACGCCCTCGCCGGGGTCGTGGCCGTGGACCACCTCGAATTTTGCCCGCACGGCGTCGATGTCGTCGTCGGGGTCCGAGAAGTCATCGGGGAACAGCGGCGCGAGTGCTTCGTACTCAGCGCTGGCGAGCGGCAGGTCTTCGCTCATATCGGGCTTCCCACCATGCCGATGGTAGTTCCGGCCCGATCGTCGCGGACCCCGACGGCTGACCGGGTGGTCCCGACCGCGGGTCCGACCTGCGGCAGCGGTTGAGCTCAGGCGTCGCGCGAACGCCAGCGGCGCTCGAACGGCAGGCGCCAGCTGTAGGGCGCTATCAACGCGTGCATCGCCTCGGGGCCCCAGCTCCCGGCAAAATACGGATGCACCCGCGGTGGGTCCTCCAGCATCCCGTCGGCCACCTCCCAGAGCCGCTCGATGCCTTCCGAGCTGGTGAACAGCGTCTGGTCACCGGCCATGGCGTCGTGGATGAGTCGTTCGTATGCTTCGAGCACGTTGTGTTCGTCTCCGGTCTCCTGGGTGGCGAACTGCATGCTCAGCTTGTCGAGCACGAAACCGGGTCCGGGCCGCTTGCCGTAGAACGACAGCGACAGCCTCGAGGAATCGGCCAGGTCGAAGGTCAGGTGGTCGGGTCCCAGCGAGCCGACTCCCGACCCGGTCGGGAACATGCTCTTGGGTGGCTCCTTGAACGCGATCGACACGATCCGGGCTCCTTCGGCCAGCTGTTTGCCCGTGCGCAGGAAGAACGGGACTCCGGCCCAACGCCAGTTGTCGATCCAGCACCGCAGCGCTACGAAGGTCTCCACCTGCGACTGGGGAGTCACGCCCCCGATCTCGCGATAGCCGGCGAACTGGCCACGCACCACGTCGTCGACCGTGATCGGCAAAACGGATCGGAACACCTTGTTCTTCTCCTCGTTGATCGCACTGGGTTCGAGCGCGGTCGGGGACTCCATTGCCACGAAAGCCATGATCTGGAACAGGTGCGTGACCACCATGTCGCGGAACGCCCCTGCTGATTCGTAGAACTCCGCCCGGGTGGCGATGGACAACGTCTCGGGTACATCGATCTGGACATGGTCGATGTGCTGGCGGTTCCAGATCGGCTCGAAGAGTCCATTGGCGAAGCGGAACGCGAGGATGTTGAGAGCCGCTTCCTTGCCGAGGAAGTGGTCGATGCGGAAGATCTCGTCCTCGGTGAAGATCTCCCGGACGTGACTGTTGAGTTCCCGGGCGCTCGCAAGGTCGGTCCCGAAGGGCTTCTCCATGACGATTCGCGATCGCACGGACAGACCGGCCTCGCCCAGCGTCGTAACCACGGCTCGGGAGGCCTTGGGCGGAATGCTCAGGTAGTGGAGCCTCCTGATCGAATCCGGGTCGGCATCAAGTTCCGACTCGCAGGTCTTCACCGCCGCGGCGAGCCCGTCGGCGCCCTCGACCTGCGAGACGTAGTGCAGCAGCTGACTGAACCCGTGCCAGGAATCCTTCATGACGGCACTGCTGGCGAAGTTGTTGCATACCTGGCTGGCGAGATCCCGGAAGTCGTCGTCGCTGAGCTGCTCGAGTGAGGTGCCGAGCACACGGCACTCCGGCAACAGCCCCGCGTCGAACAAGCGGAGCAGCCCCGGTAGGAGCTTGCGACTTGCGAGGTCACCGGTGGCTCCGAAGAGGACGATCACATGGGGATCGAGGTGGCGGTCGTAGGGATGGTCCACCCGGTGACGGTAGGGAACTCGCGTTTCGTGTTCGTTGCCGGCCCACGATCCTGGGGTGAACACTGATTCCGGTGCTTGAGCCGGTCCCGCAGCTGGGTCGTTCCGCCGGCCCCGCCGAGTTCCCTGGCCCGGGTCCAGGCCCTTCCGGCCCATGCTCGGAATCGATCGCGTCAGCCGAAAAACATCGACCCCATCTTGCTGGTCGTCCGATCACAGCTGGCAGCCAAGTGATCCGGTTGATCCGATAGGTCGGTCCGTTCGGGGCGGTCTGTCGGGCATCGTGGCGCACGAGTGTTCCCGTGGTGTTTCACGAGGTGTCACTTCATCGGGGCGAAACGCTGCCGTGACAACGCGTGGGTACGTTCCGCTGGTACCAAACAGATTCGAGGCAGGCCATGACAGGGCATATCGGCAGACAGCAGGCGATCGACGCCGTGACGGAGTTCCGGGCACCGCCGGTAGTGACCGACGCGGGGGAATCGCCGGGCGACGTGTTCGGTACCAATGTGTTCACCCGAACAGTGATGCAGCAACGGCTCCCGAAGACCGTGTTCAAGTCCGTGCTCTCCACGATCGAACATGCCACTCCTTTGGATCCCACAGTGGCAGATGTGGTCGCGTCGGCCCTGAAGGACTGGGCGCTGGAGAAGGGCGCGACCCACTACGCGCACGTGTTCTACCCCCTCACGGGCCTGACCGCGGAGAAGCACGACAGCTTCCTGGAACCCGATGGGAACGGTGGAGCGATCGCCGAATTCGCGGGCAAGACCCTGGTGCAGGGGGAACCGGATGCTTCGAGCTTCCCCAATGGCGGCTTGCGTCAGACCTTCGAGGCACGCGGCTACACGGCATGGGATGTGACGAGTGAGGCGTACATCCTCGAGAATCCCAACGGCAACACCCTGTGCATCCCGACGGTGTTCGTGTCATGGACCGGTGAGGCACTCGACAACAAGACGCCACTGCTGCGTTCCCAGCAGGCGATGAACACCCAGGCCCAACGCTTGCTGAAGCTGTTCGGCCACGATGATGTTGCGTCGGTGTCGTCGTTCGCAGGTGCGGAACAGGAGTACTTCCTGATCGACCGCCATTTCTTCTTTGCCCGTCCCGACCTGATGGCTTCGGGCCGAACCCTCTTCGGTGCACCACCGCCCAAGGGTCAGGAGTTCGACGACCACTACTTCGGCGCAATTCCCGAGCGCGTGCTGGCATACATGCTCGACACCGAGCGGGAGCTGTTCAAGCTCGGCATCCCGGCGAAGACCCGACACAACGAGGTCGCACCGGGCCAGTTCGAACTCGCTCCGGTGTTCGAGAAGGCCAACGTGGCGACCGATCACCAACAGCTGCTGATGGTCACGTTGCGCAGGATGGCCGAGAAGCACGGCATGGAGTGCCTGTTGCACGAGAAACCATTCGCCGGGGTGAACGGCTCGGGCAAGCACGTGAACTTCTCCCTTGGCAACTCCACCCAGGGCAACCTGTTGAACCCCGGCGACACGCCACACGACAACGCACAGTTCCTGGTGTTCTGTGCAGCGGTGATACGGGCGGTCCACCTCTACGGAGGGCTGCTGCGTGCGGTGGTCGCGTCAGCTTCGAACGACCACCGACTCGGTGCCAACGAGGCACCGCCGGCGATCATGTCCATCTTCCTGGGTGAACAGCTTGCCGATGTGTTCGACCAGGTCGCCAAGGGTGGAGCCACCGGGTCGCGCGAGAAGGGCACGTTGATCATCGGGGTCGACACCCTGCCAGACCTCCCGTCCGATCCGGGTGACCGCAACCGCACCAGTCCGTTCGCCTTCACCGGAAACCGCTTCGAGTTCCGCGCGGCGGGCTCGTTGCAGTCGGTGGCCGGACCGATGACCGCGATCAACACGATGATGGCCGATTCGATCGACCACATCGCCACCGAGATCGAGGCATTGCTCGACTCGGGTACCGAGTTCAACGAAGCGGTACAGAAGGTGCTCCAGGAGATCATCACCGACCACGGTCGGGTGGTCTTCAACGGCGACGGGTACTCAGAGGACTGGACTGTGGAGGCGGCCTTGCGGGGGCTGAAGAACCTTCGTACCACCGTGGATGCACTCCAAGAGCTCGAAGACGAGGATGTGAAGTCGCTCTTCGCTCGCTACAACGTGCTCGACAACCGCGAGCTTGCCAGCCGCTACGAGGTCTTCCTCGAGCAGTACCACCTGAACGGGAACGTGGAGGCGATGACCACACTCGAGATGGCCAAGACGGTCGTGATGCCGGCCGGCATCCGCTACCAGGGAGAACTTGCTGCAACCGCGGCGAGCATGAAGGCGGTCGACCTCGAACCCGACATGTCGCTGCTCACCAGGGTGAGCGGGCTGGTCTCCGAGCTCAGCAGCACCATCGCCGCGCTGGAGGAAGCGATCGACTCCGGTGATGGCGAAGGGGAGCTGGCTCACGCTGAGTATGCCTGTGACACCCTGTTGCCGGCGATGCTCGAGGTCCGTTCGATCAGCGACCTGCTCGAGTCGGAGATCGCAGATGATCTCTGGCCCATGCCCACATACCAGGAGATGCTGCACATCCTCTGAGCCCAAGCTCAACGGTTGGGCACCTGCTGGCCGTGCGCTGGCATCAGCCGCTGATGGAGAGCTGAGCCCCTGCGGCACCGGGTGAACCTGAGACACCGGCGGCCTCCAGCGACGTTGCCGGAGTGGTTGTGGCCGGCGCGCTCTTCTGCGGCTCGGTGGTCGTCGTGGTCGGTTGGGGGTCGTTGGTGGTCACGACGAACGAGATCGGGAAGCCGTCGTAGTACTCCGAATTGCTCTCCACGGTGCCGGTCACCGTGATCTGGTGGCTGGTTGGATCATCGTCGCCGTCGTCCAGCGCGGTCAGCGTGATCTCACGGACGGTGTGCCAGTCCGCGGCGGGCCAGGTGACCGAGCTACTGGAGAGGTCCACCAGCCCGGGAGCGCTCGAGCTGAAGGTGACCGTCACGAACCCCGGTTCGAGGTCGGCGCTGATGATCGGCTCACCGAGGCTCAACTGCACCACCTGAGACTCGCCCTCGAGGAGTTCCAGCGATGCCGGTGAGACCTCGATCCGGCTGGTCTGCGCCGAGGTGGGCGCCGGTGAGTGCAGCGTCAGTGCAACCAACACGACTGTCGACACTGCGACGACCACCCAAGGGGGTCTGGCTGACCGTGCAGAGCTCTGCATACATGGAAGCGTAGGGACGCTGCTGACGCTTCCAGGGGATCCAGGGCTATCGCTGGGGAAGCGGTACGGGCAACGGGCTCAGCGGGTTCAGCCGTCGTCGCTGCCGACGCCTTGGTGCACCCGGAAAAGGTTGCCCGGGTCGACCTCTCGCTTGATCTGCAGCAACCTGCCGTAGTTGTCGCCCCAGAACTCGCTCTTCCAATCCTCGGTGAAGTAGCTCGCCTCGTTCGCGTACGCGCCCTGGCCGGGGAGGGCCTCTCGGATGATCGAGAACGCCCGTCCCACTTGGTCGCGGTCGGCTTGGGCTGTTTCCATGTCGGGTTCGTGACCCTCTACGCCGGGAAAGGCAGGTGCCTGCGCGGCAGCCATGATGATCAGCGCCGCGGCGTCGAACGCGCCGGGGTGAAGGGCAGTGTTGCGGTCCCGGGCCAGCGCCTCGGGATCGGCACCCGAGAGGCCCTTGTTGCTCTGGATCGTAAAACCCCGGATCTTGGAGGCATCCACGATCATGCGCACCAGATCATCGGGCTGGTCGGTGTACTTCGACAGCGGCAGCCAGCGCGACTCGTAGGCTGACCAGTAGGCGGAGATCTCACCGGAGTTGCCCGACCACCAATACTGGTTGTCGGGCTGGTTCGGCCTCGGGTCGGCCACGACGTCGTCCGGGGCGTTCTCGTTCCACCACATCAGGTCCCAGACCTGCTCGAAGGGGATCTCGGTGAACTCGACGTCGACCTGGTAGCGGCCCGGGTCCGCCCGGAGCGGGTCGAGCAGTGGGGCCCAGGTGGATGTGGCCAGCGTCTCGGTGAGGTCGAGCCAGGTCATCGCCACCTCGACGGTGTTGTTGTCGTTGAAGCGCACCTGTTCACCCCAGGAGCGGTTGTTGAGCGCCGCGGGGTAGAACTCGACGTACCGGCGAACCAGGTCCTCGTAGGCAACGTCGTCGGTGGCGGTGATGGTGCCCGTTACGGTGCCTGTGGTGGTGGGGATCGGATGCGCGAGCAGGGTCGTCGAGGCGACGATCCCGAACGTGGAACCTCCGCCTCCGCGCAGGGCCCAGAACAGGTCCGGGTTCTGGTGTTCGTTGGCGATGCGCACCTTGCCGTCGGCTGTGACCACGGTGAACTGGAGCACTCCGCCGGCGCCGGTGCCGAACGCCTTGGAGTAGCTGCCGAATCCGCTGCCCTGGATGAACCCGCCCGAGGCACCGACGCTCGTGCAACCCCCTCCCTGCACGTACAGGCCGGCATCGGTGGCTGCGCCGTAGGCCTCGAGCCAACGCGTGCCGGCTCCCACCGTCAGCGCGGGGGTGCCAACTGTTCCCTCTGGTGCGCCGTCGGGGACGAAGTCGTCGTGCAGGTTGATGTTGCGCATGTGGTGGGTCCACACGAGCAGCGAATCGGGTGCGTTGTTGCGCCCCAGGTAGTCGTGGCCGGTGCCCTTCACGACGAGTCGCACCGCGTTGTCGCGGGCGAAGTCGACCGCGGCGGAGATGTCCGCGGCCGATGTGGCGGCTACGGCGTAGGGGCTCACCGCAGCCGTCCAGGCATCCAGCCAGCCTGTCGATTGGGTGGCACCCGCGAGGCCCTCGTGCACGAACGGGTTCTCGAGCGCCTTCAGTTCCGCCGCGCATTCGTCGCCCGAGGCATCTTCGCAGTCGACCGTCGGCGACACGGGCCTGATGAGTCGACCTCCGACGCGTTCGTTGAGTTCCTGCCACTGCGCGTCGGACGGCCAGTTCTCGGGAGTGGCTCCGGCGCCGCTCGCACCGCTACCGCCGGAGTCGCCACCATCGGCGTTCGAGCTGCAGGCGCCCAACGCCGCGGCGCCCGAAGCCGCTCCCGCTCCAACCAGCAGCCCGCGTCTGCTCAGCTTTCCCACGTGTCGCTCCTCTGTCGCGTACTCGCCACCGGTCGGCAGCCAGCAGGCCGAGCTGAGCCATGTGGGCACGCGAACCCGTCGCCTCGCCGCACTGGTGCGGGCCGGTGGATCTCGCACGTCACCTCTGACCTGACGGTGACTCAACAGACGGAGCCTCTACGAGACCCGGTCGCGCCCGAGTGCGAATTGGTCGCTTCTCGAGCAGCCTCCCCGGCCGAGGGACGCCAAGCATCCTGTGCTCCAGGAGACGTCACAACGGGATTCGGGTCGGGCTTCGCGCACGGCCTCGCGTACAATCCGCGGAGCCTTCCGCGAAGAAAAGCGCGGAAGTCCCGCCCGAGTAGCTCAGATGGCAGAGCAGCTGTCTTGTAAACAGCAGGTCAGGAGTTCGATTCTCCTCTCGGGCTCGTCCGCCAGCCCTCGAGGCGCCGGGGTCCTCTCGGTGAGGAGAGCAGCGCTGCTCGTTGCGCGACGCTCGAAGCCATCAGGTGCGTGAAACCCGGCAAGTGGTTCTGACGGCTCCGGGAATGGCTTGGGTTCGTTGACGGACCTCGCAATCGAGAAGCGGCGCGCAGATCTGCCGGTCGACCTTCTCAGCCCGTGTCCAAGTTGCTTCGGCCTGTTCGTGGGAGCGGGCTGTCAGTCAGCTGGTTCGGCGCGTCGGTCGGACACCACCCACGCGGTCGCGCCGCTGACCCCCGCGGCGGCCAGGACAGCGGGCCAGGCGCCGATCTTCTTCGCCAGCGGGTGCGACGCCCCGAATGCGCCGAGGTACACCGCGGTCAGCGCTGCGGTGCCGACCGGGCCCACCCGGCGGGACCACTCACGGCCGGCGACCGCTCCGCCGGCAGCGAGCACGACCCCACCGAGCGAGCGCACCTTCGTCTCCCGGGCAACGAGGTACCCCGCGATGAGTGATCCGGCGACAACTGGTGCGGTGGGGAGGCTCATGATGTGACGATACCGGCAGCGTTGTCCTGTCGATCGCCAGCCCTGGAGGCGCCGGGGTCCTCTCGGTGAGGAGAGCGGCGCTGCGCATGACCCTCGCACGCCACGAGGACGAGCCCGCACTGAACCTCCTGGAGAGGGTCCGCGCTCGCATGGGGAGCGACGGCAGTCGGCAGTTCTCGGTGAAGTGCGTACCCGCTCGACCTGGCCACGGCCACGAGCTCGCCCATCGGGGGCCGCCGGCCACCTGGATGCTGCGAGAATCGGTCCTGTGAACACCAGCGACGAGAACCTGTCGTGTTCGGCGCATCCCACGACCGGCAGGTTCGGATATCCCATTCACCACGTCGAGACCCGCGCCCAGTGGCGCTCCTGGCTGGAACACAACCACGACACCGAAGTGGGTGTGTGGCTGGGTTCCTGGCGCGCACCGACGAACCGGCCCCGCTGTCCCTATCCAGAGGTCGTCGAGGAGGCCATCTGCTTCGGGTGGATCGACTCGACCTCGGCGATCCTGGATTCCGAGCGCGGCATACAGCTGATCACCCCGCGAAAGGCGAAGAGCCCCTGGTCGCGCCTCAACCGTCGGCGGGCAGCCGAGATGGAGGCTGCGGGGTTGATGACCGACGCGGGGCGCAAGGTGATCGAGGTGGCAAAGGCGAACGGCTGGTGGACCATCGCCGATCCCGTGGAGGACCTCATCGAACCCGACGCCCTCGCTGCTGCGCTCGACGCGGTGCCCCCGGCGCGTACCGCCTGGGACGGATTCTCGCCGAGCGTGCGCAAGCAGATGCTCTGGTGGGTCATCAGCGCCGCGAGACAGGAGACACGGCAACGGCGCATCGAGGAGATCGTTGCCAAGGCGGCCACCGGAGAACGTGCCCGAGGCTGACCGTGTGTTCGTTCGGGCTTGTGCGCGCTAGGTGAGGGGTTCGGGACGCTCGAGTCCTCAGCTGGGGGCTCCACCTGGCGGGGGTCCTCCGGGAGGCGGACCGCCGGCGCCGGGGCCTGACTCGTTGACCTCACCGTTGAGGCAGCGGCTCACGTACGGGTAGGTGTCGGTGATGAGGTAGGCGTACTCACCGTCGATCTCGATGCCGTTGCACTCGTCGAGGTCACCGTTGTCCTCGCTGTACACCCAGTCCGAGGTGTAGGTGCCGTCAGGGCTCGTGCCGTCGATGTCGATGTCGCCCGAACGAAGTGCCGTCGAACCGACGCAGCCGGTGCCGGAGCGCAACTCCTCGGACAGCTCGTAGCCGGACTCGTACGCTCCGGACTTGGAGTAGTACATGAGGTATCCGTCGGCGGCGAACCCGACGTGGACCAGGTCTTCGTCGGTCGAATACGCGTCGGCCAGCAGCTCGGACACACCGTGGTAGTGGTATTCGCCGGTCGGTTGCACGTGGGCGTTGTTGAAGTCCAGGCCGAGGTCATATAGACCCTGCAACGCCTCGACCCTGTAGGTCTCACCGCTGTCGCAGCTGACCGTTTCCGCGGTGCCCGGTTCGAACTTCACGCCGTTGACCGCGACGCCGGGCGTGCGCACCTCGGTGGCATCGCCGACATATGTCGGTTCGGTCGTGAACTCGTAGCTGAGGTCCTGCGCGGAGATCGTGTTCGGGTTCCCCTGGTTGGGGAACTCGCCCGTCTCGTGGTCCGGCAGCGCATTGGTCTCGATCGTGCGGGTTGCACCGTCGACGGTGACGGTCACCATCGTGCCGAACTCCTCGTCCTCGAGTACGTACGAGCCGAGGTGGTCGCCGGTGACCCCTTCCTCGTCGGAGTTCCCGGAGTCACTCGCGGGGTTGTCCTCGGTGGCTTCGGGCTCCGAGGAGGTGGTCGGGGAGCCGTTCGGGCTGCACGCGGCGAGAACGAGCACCCCTGCGAGTGGAACGGCCATTGCAGTGTGTCTGGGGATCCGTCTCCATGTCATGGGACCGATGGTGAAGGGCGAAGCTGAGCGTCAGCTGTGAGTTCCCGCACGAGTGCTTCAGGGTTCAGGTTGTGGCGGGTCCGTGCGTGGACCGGAGAACCGCATCGGGCGGGCAGCGCGCCGCTGGCCTACTCAATGCGCGTCGACCGCCTTCTCCATGCGGATCCGCCCGGGGGTTCCGGTGCGCGCCTCGTAGTGCTTGTCGTGCCGTTCAGCGGTGACTGTGAAGCCATGACGTTCGTACAGCCTTCGCGCGGGATTGGCCGAACCGGTGATGAGCCAGAGCGTGGACACCGGGGCTTCGTTGGCCTTCTGTTCGATCCAGTCGAGCAGAGCAGACCCCACGCCCGACCCGCGTAGCTCCGGATCGACGTGGATGTCGGCCAGATAGAACTCATCCTCGACCGGTGCGAGTTCGACCCTCCATCTCCAGATGGCAGCGGGAATCCGCCCGAGTGCACCGAGCAGCCCGAACGCCTTGACCGAGATCCGAACGGTGTCGCCGACACCGAGGGAGCCAGTGCCTCCGATGACGTACTGCGCCATGGCAACGACCCGCCCCGAGGCGGTCGCAACGACCACCGGCTTGGACGGGTTCGGGAACCCACCCAGATCCAACAGAGCTGCCCCGAAACGCCGAGAGGCCTCGACGCTGCCGCACGAACCCAGCATCTCAGGGCCGGGTTCGCGGTACATGACGTCGAGGATCCCGGCGCGGTCCTCCGCGATCGCGGGGCGGATTCCCAGCTCTGGTCGACGCGGCACCCCCCGACTGTATGGCCGGGGGGTGCCGGCATGGCCGGGGGGTGCCGGCGCCGAACGGAAGGCCTCAGCGTTCGACGGCGCCGATGTCGCAGTGCCTACCCCGTGGGCGGGACACCCCACGTTGGTCCTTCGACAGGCAGGCCGCATCAGCGAGAGGCTGGCCGACCACTGCGCTGCCAAGGCCGGGTAGGTGGGTCGCGGTGGAACCGCCGTTGTCGGTGAGCGGACCCAGTCCGGGATCGCCTCCGTCGACGATGTTCGAGGCCGGATCGAAGCCACACGTGTTGCCGGAGTCGAAGTTGGCGCTGCCTGCCAGGGCCGAGTCGATGATGCTCGTGCAGCCCGCCCCGGCGATCGCGGTCCCGAACACCGAGTTGGTTGCCGTGGCACCCAAGCCGCCGACCGCCCTCACGTGGGCCCCGTCGACGTAGGCGGTGTTCTCCTCGAAGGTGGCCGAGTCGATGTCGAGGAATTGCGTGGCGCTGGCAATCCCACCGCCGTACCTGGCGGCGTTGTGGCTCACCGTCGAGTTGACGATCTGCAGTTCGGCATCGTCGGCGGACAACCAACCGTCGCCGTGGTGGATCGCCCCTCCGGAGAATTCCGCGAGGTTGTGATCCAGCGTCGAGTCGACCACAGATGTGTCACCAGATGTGTCACCCTCGGAGTACAAACCCCCGCCGACCCTGGCCCGGTTCCAACTGATCGTCGATCGGGTGATCGTCGTCGCCCCATGGCCATAGATGCCACCACCCCTGCCGTTGTCGGCGCCCGCACCTGTCGAGTGGTTTGCGACCACCGAACTGCGGTCGATGTTCACCACGCCGGAACCCGAGTAGATCCCGCCGCCGTTGAGGTTGGCGTTGTTGGCGAAGATCGTCGAGCGGATCAGGTGCACGTCGCCGAGTGCGTAGACGCCGCCGCCGCGCCCGCTGGTGTGGTTGCCCGAAATTGTCGAGCGGTTGAGGAACAGGTTCGAGCCGATGAAGGCGATACCTCCACCGTTGGGGCCTGTTCCGCCGGTGATGGTCACGTCGGAGAACCAGTAGTCGGCAGCTCCCCCCAGGAACACCACCGACTCGGTCCAGCACGTCTGGCGGATCGTGGCGCCACGCCCATCGACCAGCACGAGTGCACCGGTTGAATCCCAGTGGCGAAGCGGACCCGCATCACAGTCATCGAGTTCGTAGGTGGCTCCGGGGCTCAGCCTGATCGTGACCATGCTGGGGGAATCCGCTGCGATGGTCTGCGCGTCGTCGAACGCCTCACGAAGCGTCAGCGCGCTCTCCGGCGCCCCTGAGTCAGCCGTGGTGTCCGGTGCGAGCACGATCTGCGAACCGGAGCCGGCCCCGGCCTGTGGTGCCGGCATGACCGGTGCCATGGTCAGGGCGACGGCACCTGCCGTGGCCGAACAGATTGACAACAGCCATTTACGCATTTTGAAGAACTCCCTCGGTAGTCGTGGCCAGATGATCCGACGACACGGGGTGTTCGACAATGGCCCGAAAGTGGACACTTCGCCCTGACCTCGGGGTTCCGGTGATCGAGGGCAGAAACTGCGCGCAGCCCTGTTCTGCTTCCAGCACCCGCGGGTGGCGAGGGGCGGATCGAGAACCGTCAGCGTTCGACGGCGCCGATGTCGCAGTGGCGACCTCGGGGTCGCGAGATGCCGCGCTGGTCCCTCGGTAGGCAACCCGCATCGGCGAGAGGCTGGTCGACCACCGCGCTGCCCGGTTCGGGAAGATGGGTCTCGGTGGAACCTCCGTTGTCAGTCAGTAGGCCCAGGCCCGGGTCGCCTCCATCGACGACGTTCAACACGGGATCGAGCCCGCAACTGTTGTCGGCCTCGAAGTTGCCGCTGCCCGCGAGGTCTGGGTACGAGACTCCGAAGCTGCAGCTGCTTCCAGCGATCGTTGGTCCGAATACCGAGTTCGTCGCCATCAGGTCGAACACATTGCTCATGCCCACGAAATGTGCTCCGGCCTCGTACCCGGCGTTCTCGTTGAAGGTCGTCGAGTGGATCTGGACGTCCGCGGCCGTGTAGACGCCGCCGCCTACGTCGGCTGCGTTACGGCTCACCGTGGTGTTCCGGATGCTGAACTCAGCGCGATCGAGGGGGTTTGTGAGGTCGGCGTTGAAAACCGCCCCTCCCATACGCTCCGCACTGTTGTGGTCGAGCGTCGAATCCGAGATGGATGTGTCACCTTCTGCGAGCACACCTGCGCCGACCCGAGCACGATTCCAGCTGATCGTCGATCGGGAGACTGTTGTCGCCCCTTTGCTGTAGACACCGCCGCCTCCACTATCGATGCTGCTCACGCCGAGCGGTCCTGTCGTGCGGTTCGCAACAACAGAGCTTCGGTCGATGTTCACTGCTCCAGACCCTGAGTAGATCCCGCCCCCTTTGCTGTGCGCGGTGTTGGCGTACAGCGTCGAGCGGATCAGGTGGACGTCACCGTAGGCGTGGATCCCACCGCCCCTACCCCCGGTCTGGTTGTCCCAGATGGACGCGCGATTGAGGAAGAGGTTCGAGCCGCTGAATACGATCCCTCCTCCGTCTCGGCCGGTTCCACCTGTGATCGTGACGTCTGAGAGCCAGTAGTCGGCCGGCCCACCCAGGCCGCCGAGGTACATGACCGACTTCGCCCAACACTTCTGGTGGATCGTGGCGCCGCGCCCGTCCAGGACCATGAGTGCACCGGTGTTGTTCCAGTGGTGCAGGGCCCCGCTACCGCAGTCGTCGAGCTCGTAGGTGGCTCCGGGACTCAGCCTGATCGTGACCATGCTGGGGGAATCCGCTGCAATGGTCTGGGCGTCGTTGAAAGCCTCACGAAGTGTCAGCGCGCTTTCTGGGGCGTCCTTGTCGGCAGTGGTGTCGGGAGTGAGCACCATCGGTGCTCCACTGCCGGCTCCGGCCTGTGGTGCCGGCATGATCGGCGCCATGGTCAGGGCGATGGCGATTGCTGTGGCCGAGCTGGTGGTCAGCAGCCATTTCCGCATTAGGAGAGCTCCCTCGTCGTCGTGGTCAGATGGTCCGACGACCGGAGGTCCTCGACAATGGCCCGAAAGTGGAAATTCCCGCTGTCCCCGTCGCCGCCGGTTCAGCGACGGCCGAGGTCCTCCATCTGAGGGGGTCTTCCAACGTGGGTCGATCGCGCCTACTCAGGTGACTCCGGTGTTCCCAGGTATGGCCCGCTGAAGGTCCTCAGTGTGGACTCGGGGATATCGCGGAAGACCTCGCCGCTGACCGGCTTGGAGCGGCGAGCCGCTGCGGCGAGTGCGAGTGCGGTCCGGTTGGGCAGCCCGGTGCGGTCGAGGGCCCGCGAGATGTGTTTCTTGACCGTGTAGACGCTCACGAACAACATCGATGCGATCTCTTCGTTGGTCCGCGCCTGCGCCAGCAGGTCGGCCACCTCGAGTTCCCGGGGGGACAGCGGGTCGAGGCAACGGCTGTTGGAGTCGGCAGAAGCGACGCGGTTCGCCGCTGTGCGCAACGGCTCGACGAGATCGGTCAGGTAGTCGCGGTCGGATTGGTCGAACGCGTCCTCGTGCTCGCCGATGACGCAGCCGAGGATGCCCCATTCCAGATCGGTCTCCACCCAGAAGGCGATCCCGTCGGGAAGTCCCGCTCTCGCCAGCATCCGCTGGATGCTCCGGCGGCTCACCCGATGCAACTCGGACTGGTGATCGAGCAGCTCCTGAATGCCGACCAGCCCATTCGCCCGGAACCTCGCGCTGAACTCGATCGGTCTGGTTGGTTCGAAGCCCGTGGGCTGGAGCATCCTGCCCATCACCATGGCCCTGTCCAGGCCGCCCCACACCCGCAGCTCGGGGGCCGTCGACACGACCCCCGGTGGGGTGTCCCAGGCGATCATGCCCCTTGGGTATCCGGCATTCTCGATGAACTCTGCAGCGGTGTCCAGCACCTGTGACACCGTCGTGCAGGGTGTTAGGAGTCCATCCAGATTCGAATGCGCTTCCATCTCCGGCTCCGGAACACTCGTACAGGCACTATCGAGGATAGGTTGGCATCTGTGGAAACAGGTCCGGGAGGCCTGTCGCGGGAGAACCCGTAGTGCGTGATCGCTCGAACCTGAGTCAGGGAGTTCGACCGTTCCACGCCACGAGCCGGTCGATCGTCGGAGCATCGGCGGGTACGTCGACCGCGGGTCCGAAGGGATCCTCCCAGGGGACCTCGGGTGGCAACTGTGCCTTGAAGCCGTTCCACATCTCGGTGCGGTCCGCCATCGGCAGCTGGGCGTGCATGGCGGAGTCCGCGAACTCGAGTGCCGAGGGATCCCACTCGGGGTTCTGCCCGGTGGCCCGGGCGAGGTCCCAGGTGTGCACGATCACCTCGTTGGTGTAGACGCCGAGCACCTCGCGGCCGGGGAACTCACCCCAGGGCAGCACGGTCGGACGGTCGAGTATCTCGTCGCCCCAGGCCGCCTGCACGTCGTGGGCTGCCTCGACCAGCGCCGGTTCCCACTCTCCTCGGGCCACGTCGGCTGCGTCGATCGGCCAGTTCATCGGCGGTTCGCCGCGCCCGGCGAGGGCGACCCGACGCATGGCCATCACGATGTGCTCGGCCACTTCGCCGACGGTCATGCCCTCACACGGGGTGGGCAGGTCGTACTGGTCGGAGGTGATCGCAGCGATCGTCGGACGGGCTGTCATGATCGCCGTGGCGAGGTGCATGCGCGGATCATCCGCGGCGAGTGTGTCGGGGACGGTTGGGTTCTGGGTTGTCTGATCTGCCATCTGTCCATCCTCCAACACCAAACCGGCCATCGTATGGCCAGTTTTAGTGGGATCATCTGGGAATGCGCGCAGATCGCCTGGTCTCGATTCTCCTCATGCTGCAGATGCGCGGCCAGGTCACCGCAGCGCAGGTTGCCGAGGAGCTGGAGATCTCCGAGCGCACCGCCCGTCGAGACCTCGAGGCGCTGTCGATGGCCGGGGTGCCGGTGTACTCCCAACAGGGCAGGGGAGGAGGATGGCGCCTGGCCGGCGGAGGTCGCATCGACCTCAGTGGGCTCAACGCGGACGAGGCCCGGGCACTGTTCCTGCTGGCCGGGCCACGCGCCGGCGCATCACCGCAGGTGCGTTCGGCCCTCCGCAAGCTCCTCAGCGCGCTGCCGGAGCCACTGAGGCCGGGTGCGGAATCCGCCGCTGATTCGGTCGTGATCGATGCGTCGGGTTGGGACCGCACCCCTGCCGAGCTCCGGCGACCGCCGATGCTCGAAGCGATCGAGGCGGCCACTGTCGACGGCGTGTGTGTGCAGATCGCCTACACCGCCCGCGACGGTGCCCCCACGACCCGGACGGTGCACCCATTGGGGCTCGCCACCAAGGGCGCCAACTGGTATCTGGTGGCCGACACCGACAGAGGCCTGCGGACCTTCCGGGTCGACCGCATCGAATCAGCGGAACCCACCGGCCAGCCGGTGGTGCGCCCGGCGGGTTTCGACCTGGCCGAGCATTGGGCCGAAGTGGTTGCGCGCATGGATGAGATACGGACTCCGGTGAGCGCAAGCGGCACCGCCACGCCCGAGGCAGTACCGATCCTGAGGGCCGTGTTCGGCAAACGTATGGCGCTCACAGACACCGCCGGTCCGGCGGGTCGGGTGGGTATCGAGTTGCGGGGTGCGTCGATCAGGGCTCTGGGCGCCGAGGTGGCGGGATTCGGCGACCTGGTGCACATCGACGCGCCGGATGCTCTGGTGGAGCTCCTCGGTGATCTGGGCGAGCAGTTGCTCGAGATGTATCCGCGTCGTTGATCGGCGGACACCTCCGGGTGAGCTGCTCGTGCCGGCTCACAGGTCGAACGATTCGCCCACCATCTCTTGGGAGAGGGTCCAGAGTGCCTTCGCCGTCTCCGGCGACGTGGCGTAGCGCATGACCCCCGGTGACTCGTCGGAGTCGTCGATCACCGGAGAGACGGCACAGTCCTCGCAGTAACGACCTCCCATCTCTTCGGCGTCGGCTGCGAAACCGGCCCACACGGAGGTGGCTGCGCCCTGGGGCACGGTCTTCCACTCGAGCTCGCGGGCGCCGCGGTTGTCCATCAGCGACGCGATCGACTCCTCGGTCAGGTGGCGGCCGAGCTCGGTGATGATCCCACCGGGGTGCACCGAGGCTGCCCGGACGCCGCGCCCGCGCAACCGGCGGTCCAGCTCCACCGCGAACAGGGCGTTGGCCGTCTTCGCCCTCCCGTATGCAACCCACTCGTCGTAGGGGCCCTTCTCGAAACCGGGATCATCCAGGCTCACATCACTGAAGCGGTGCCCGGCAGAGGACAACACGACCACACGCGCAGGTTGCCCGTCGACCATGAGCGGCGCCAGCCGATTCACCAACACGAAGTGGCCGAGGTGGTTGGTGCCGAACTGCATCTCGAAGCCGTCGCTGGTGGTGGCCTGGGGGCACGCCATGATCCCGGCGTTGGCGATCAGCACGTCGATGCGATCGTGCCCGTCAGCGATGAACTCGTCTGTGAAGGCCCTGATCGACTCGAGCGAGGCGAGGTCTGCCCGGTACAGCTCGACGTTCTCCGCTCCGGTCTCGTCCAGAGCGGTCCTCGCCCGGTCGAGGTCGCGGACCACACCGGTGACCGAAGCTCCGTGAGCCGCGAGCGCACGGGCGGTCTCCACACCGAGACCGGCAGAGGCACCGGTGATCACCACCCGGACCCCGGTCAGGTCGAGACCTGCGAGCACGTCGTCGGTGGTCGAATCGAATCCGGTGGTGGCCATCGCCGAATGCTGCCCGGTCCGGGGGAGTCGCGCCACCAGAACAGCGCATCAGTGGCGGCTCACCGTTGTCGGGTGATCCTCGAGAAGTCGGGCGGACGCCTCGAGCCGGAAATGAGCCCGACGGTCAGGGGGCGTAACGCAGGATTGCAGCGGCGAGGCCGCCATCGGGGATGTCCTCCGAGCGGACAGCGAGGACGCGTCCGCCGGCCTTGAGCACCCGCCGTGCGATCTCGTCGTCGACCCCGTGGGTGGTTGCATCGTCGGTCTCGGCGAAGGTCACCGCACCTTTTTCGTCGACGGTGCCGGGCACGGTCCTGTCGATGTCGACCAGCAGGGTGTCGACCGCTCCGAACGTGGCGAGGTGGGCTATGTCGGACAGGTCGACAGCGGTGCGACCCTGTGAGCGGCGCACGTCGAACAGTTCGGCAAGTTCGGCCAGCTGGTCGGCGTAGACGTCATCGAGAATCGCCCGCGAGGCTGCTGCGAGTTCAGCATCCGAGGTGGTCTCCGGGTTGCTGTGTTCGCGCTGTGCTACGAGATGTGGATACGTGTTGACCGAGCGGAACGTGGCTGCCATGGGTGGTGAAGCCGCGAGGATCAACGGAAGGTCTGATCCGCTGAGCACTTCGCGCAGCGCGGTGTCCACCCGGCGGGCGTACGCGGCGTCGCGCGCCTTGTGGATCTTGTTGCCCGACGAATCCCAGGCGTCCTTCGGCAGATCCTGTATCCGAACCTCTCGCGGTGATCCCGACGGACCCACCTCGAGCAGCCGGACCGATCCCCGGGCGATGGCGAGTACCCACGCAGCCTGGGGGAAGCTCACCGCCCGGAGCAGCGGCGTGATGTGGAACTGGTCCGACACCTCGACCGAGGCCGAGAGGTGGTTGGGAAGCCGGTGGGTCTCGAAGCGGTTCGGGCTCGCGAAGATGGCCAGGCTGTCGGCTTGGTCGATCCAGAACTCATCGTCGTCCTCGGCCAGATGCAGCAGGTGCGACTCGATGTCGGCCACGTCGTCGCTGTCGGCGCCGGCATCGTTCAGCTGTTGTATTGCCTGGTTGGTCAGGTCGCGGAGCACCAGGCGGTCGCGCGTTGTCTCCTGTGTCACCCGGTGGGTCGGCAGGTAGATCGATACACAGTGTGTGGAGTCGGTTTCGAGCAGCCGCTCGATCTCGGCTCTGGAGGGGATGTCTGAATGAAGGGCCATGCTGTTCCGATCTCGTTCGGGTGACCGCGATACTACGGACGTTCGTGGCGTGCGGTGCCGCGGTTCCGACCGCGAACACCGGGCCCGCGAACACTGGGCCCGCAAACACTGGGCGATTCGCCCGACATCGCCGGTTGGGCACGGCGACCGTTGATTCGTGTCGCGACGGAGCGCTAGGGGTTGGGGTTGGGGTTGCGGTCCGTCACGCCCCCGAGGATCTCCAGTGCCGTGGTGATCTTGGCCAGGAACGAGGATCTGTGTTCGATCAGGTGGAACCTGGGATGGATTGACCAGAGCTCCCTCAGGCGCAGATCCAGCTCGACGGCCTCGCGGTTGTCCTCGGTGCGGTACCGGTTGCCGCCCTCGAACTCGATGTTGCCCACCGCGGCGGTCTCGAAGAACAGAACGACGTCATAGCGCAGGAGCTCAGTGGCATGGTCGGTGCCCATCGCCGCGAAGAAGTCGTCGGGACCCTCGGGCCAGTAGGCGGCTCCGTCGACGGTGCCGCGGTCGCACAGCAGCACCCGGTGGGGATAGAGATCCAGCTGGATCTCCTCGGAGCTCTTCTGCACCTCGAAGATGGCTCGCTGGGTCGCACGTTGCACATCATCGTGGCGGACCCGTGGGAAACCGCCGGCGAAGAGCGTGGTCGCCGACTCGGGCACCACCACCACGGAGTCACCGATCTCGCGCCGGAACAGGTCGGCCGCGGTGGTCTTGCCGCCGCCCGGCCCACCTGTGAGCACGATCCTCGATACGCGGTTGCTCTCCGGGGGACCCACCGGGCCATCGTTCCACAGGTTCGCCAACCGGGTCGCTCGCACGTCGCCCTACCGGGACCGCCCGAACTGTGGAATCATGGCGCGCGCAACAGCTTTGCTGGAGAGCGCACCTGGAGGTGGCCCGTGACTCATCGGATCGTGATACTCGGTGCCGGCACCGGCGGAACCCTGGCCGCGAACCGCCTTCGTCGTGAGTACTCCACCGATGAGGCGACGATCACCGTGGTCGACCAGGACGACGTTCACGTTTACCAACCGGGGCTGCTGTTCGTGCCGTTCGCTCTGGCACGACCCGACGACATCGTGCGGCCTCGACAGGACCAGCTGCACGACCACATCGAGTACATCCAGAGCCCAATTGAGGCCGTGGAGCCCGACGCCGACAGGGTCCACCTGACCGACGGGACCGTCCTTGATTTCGATGTGCTCGTCGTGGCGACCGGCGCTGCTCTGCTGCCCGAGGAGACCGAGGGCCTGACGGGGCCCGGTTGGGGTGAGAAGGTCCACACCTTCTACACACTCGAGGGCGCCACGGCGCTGCGCGACAGCCTCGCAGCGTTCGACGGCGGTCGTCTAGTGATCAACGTGGTCGACATGCCGATCAAGTGTCCGGTTGCACCGCTGGAGTTCGCGTTCCTCGCCGACTGGTTCTTCACCGACCGCAAGATGAGGGATTCGGTGGACATCACATATGTGACTCCGCTGGATGCCGCGTTCACCAAGCCTGTTGCCGCGAAACGGCTCGGGGGCATGCTCGCGGAGCGCGGGATCGACCTGGTGACCGAGTTCAACACCGGTGAGGTCGACGGTGAGGGAGGACGGCTCGTCTCCTACGACGAGCGGGAGGTGCCCTTCGATGTGGCCGTTGTGATCCCGTTGCACGGGGGTCAGCCCTACGTGGGGCGTTCCCCGGGCCTGGGTGACGCGCTCGACTTCGTGCCCACCGACCCCCACACGTTGCAGTCCCAGTCGCGCCCCAACGTGTTCGCGCTCGGGGACGCTACGAACGTGCCGGCATCCAAGGCCGGCTCGGTCACGCACTTCGAGGGCGACGTTCTGGTGGAGAACGTGAGTCGTTTCATCGCCGGTGAGGAACTGGACGCCTCCTACGACGGCCATGCCAACTGCTTCATCGAGACCGGTTTCGGCAAGGCGATGCTGATCGACTTCAACTACGACACCGAGCCACTACCGGGGCACTTCCCATCCAAGGTGGGGATGCCGTTGCTCAAGGAGTCGCGGGCGAACCACCTCGGCAAGCTGATGTTCCAGTGGTTCTACTGGCACGCGCTCCTGCCGGGGCGCGACATCCCGGGAATCGGCCCCGACATGCCCACCACCGGAAAGCGGTCGCCCGAATCGGAATCCCCCTGAGCCCGAGCGTCACCGAACCGGAGCCCGGACAGCCCCGGCCGAACCCACGACCTGCTTCGAGACCCGGTACATCGGCCGGGACCCAGCACACCAGTCGCAATCAGCCACACGAAATTGGACAAAGGAGCGATACCAATGCCGACCAAGACCGTCGCGGGAACCACAGTCGAGGTGAACGACGAGGGCTTTTTCACCGATCCGTCGCAATGGACCGAGGAGATGGCCCCTGAACTGGCCGAGGCCGAGGGGATCGACACCCTCACAGATCCCCACTGGACCGTGATCAGGTTCATGCGCCAGGAGTTCGAGGAGAAGGGCACCGGTCCGACCGTGCGCGCGCTCGGCAAGACCTCCGGGGTGACGGTGAAGGAGCTCTACCAGCTGTTCCCCAAGGGACCGGCGAAGATCGCGGCGCGCGTGGCTGGGATTCCGAAGCCGCGCGGCTGCATCTGAGGCGATGATCGCACCGCTGGAACACGCCGGAAGGATCCGGCGACCCCGCTCGGCAAGGCCCACACAACAAGGAAGTGACCGATCAGATGAATACTGAACAACCAGCGCAGCCGGATCCGATCGAGAAGGTGTCGGTGATCATCTCGAGGGGCTCCCTCGATGAGGTCTACCCCGGTTTGATCATGGCCAACGGAGCTCGCGCCGAAGGGATCGAGGCCAACCTGTTCTTCACGTTCTTCGGACTCGACGCCATCCATGCCAAGCGGCACGAGCACATCAAGGTCGCAACCGTCGGCAATCCGGGGATGCACGTGGCCACCTGGCTCGGTGGCCTCCCCGGGATGAGTTCGGTGATGACCCACGTCATGGAGAAGCAGATCGCGGAGCTGGACATCCCGTCGATCCCCGAGTTCGTCGAGATGATCTCCGATACCGGAGCAGGCCTGTACGCATGCAAGGCCTCGGTCGACCTGTTCAAGATGGAGAAGAGCGACTTCATCGAGCAGGTAGATGACATCATCACGGTAGGGGAGTTCTACGAGATCGCTGCCGGTGGCCAAATCATCTTCACCTGAGACCAGTTCCACACAGCATCCTGCGGACGCGCCCGCGCCGCCGGGAGCGACGAGATCGCCTGATCTGACCGGGTCGGGTTCGACCAGGTGGCTTCCCCTGGTCGGGTTGGGCACCGCCCAGTTCGTCATGGTGCTCGACCAATCGGTCATGAACGTGTCGATCAGCCAACTCGTGGAGGACTTCGATACGACGGTGACGACCATCCAGGCCGTGATCACCCTCTACTGCCTCGTGATGGCCATGCTGATGCTCACCGGCGGCAAGATCGGCGACATCATCGGGCGCCGCAGGGCGTTCACCATCGGCCTGGTGATCTATGCGTGCGGTTCGGCGGTTACCGCGGTGGCGCCGTCGGTGGCGGTGCTCGCGCTCGGCTGGTCGATCCTCGAGGGCGTGGGTGCGGCGCTGGTGCTGCCGGCACTCGCAGCACTCATCGCCGGGAACTTCGAGGGCCCCGACCGAAAGGTCGCCTACGCGGTGATCGGCGGGGTGGCTGGTGCAGGCATTGCGATAGGTCCGATCCTGGGCGGCTGGGCCACCACCGAGTTGTCGTGGCGGATCGTGTTCGTGGGCGAGGTGGTTCTGGTCCTGTTCATCCTGGCGATGGTGCGACTCATCGCCGATGCCGCCCGCAGCGGCAAGCCGCCGCGCCTGGATGGGGTGGGCAGCGCGCTGGCCGCGACGGGCCTGGGTGCCGTGGTTCTCGGAACCCTGCAGTCGAGCACCTGGGGTTGGCTAGCACCCAAGGACTCCCCGGTGGAACCGTTCGGGTTCTCCCTCACCGTGTTCGTGATCGCCGGCGGCGGGGTTCTGCTGTGGGGCTTCGTGCGCTGGCAGCGCCATCGCGAGTCGAGGGGCAGCGACCCGCTGGTGCACCTCGATCTGTTGAGGATCGCCCCGTTGCGCTCGGGTCTGATCGGGCTGTTCTCACAGAACCTGATCCTCATGGGCGTGTTCTTCGTGATTCCTCTCTACCTGCAACTGGTGATCGGACTCGACGCGCTCGAGACGGGCATCAAGATGCTCCCCGTGTCGATCACCATGTTCATCGCGTCGGCGGCGGGTAGTCGGCTCTCTGACCGCCTCCCGGTGCGCACAGTGGTGCGAGCCGGTCTGTTGACGACAGTGGTTGCGGTTCTCGCTCTGCTCAGCACCATCCGCCCCGACCTCGGCGATGCCGGCTTCGCCGTGTCGATGGCCGTGCTGGGGATCGGGATGGGTCTCATCGTGTCGCAGCTCGGCAACGTGGTGCAGTCCTCGGTCGATGCTTCCGGTCGAGGTGAGGCCGGTGGATTGCAGTACACGGGTCAGCAGCTCGGCTCGTCACTCGGTGTGGCCCTGATCGGGGCGATCGTGCTGGCGGGGCTCACCGGAGCGTTCGTCGCCAAGGTCGATGACGACCCGCGGGTAGGTGACGAGATCGCGTCCCAGCTGGCACAGGCTGCGGCTCCCGGGGTGGATTTCGTGACATCGGATCAGTTCGGTGCTGCGGTGGACGGCGCTGGTCTCGACGATGCCACCAGTGCCGCGGTCGTGGACAACTACGAATCGGCCCAACTGCAGGCGCTCAAGGCCGGTCTGCTGGCAGCGGGCCTGCTGGCGCTCATGTCCCTGGCGTTCACGCGGGACCTGCCGCACGAACCCCGGCCGACCGGCGGCGACGAGGGTTCCGACGACGACGTTCACGCCCCAGGCGCGACGTGACCGCACGGCTGACCTCCGAGGAACGCCGCGAGATCGGGCGCGAGGCGAGGCGGGCGTTGCCGCGCACGGCCCACGGCAGCTGGGAGCCGGCTGCGGACCGACCGGATCCGGTGTCGTTGTTGGAGGAACAGGATCGAGGCCGACTCGGCTTCCTGGTGCCGGTCCGCCACCAGAGGATGCGGGAGTCCGAGTTCACGTTCTTCCGTGGTGCCGCCAACATCATGGCGTCTGACCTGGCACATAGCCCCGACACCGGTTTCGAGGTGCAGCTCGGAGGTGACGCCCACCTGTCGAACTTCGGGGCGTACGCCTCCCCGGAGCGGGCTCTGGTGTTCGACCAGAACGACTTCGACGAGACGCTCCCTGGCCCCTGGGAATGGGACCTCAAGCGTCTGGCGGCGAGCGTGATGATCGCCTCGCAGCACCTCGGGTTGCCCGCCAAGCAGGCACGACGCGCCACCAGCGAGGTGACACGGTCCTACCGGGAGGCGATGGCGAAGTACGCAGAGATGGGTCACCTCGAGCTCTGGTACGACCATGTGAGGGTCGACGACCTGCGGGACCACGACCAGGGCGCCGGACCGGGGTTCGACAAGCGCCTCGACCGATTCGAGAAGCGTGCCACCAAGAAGACCAGCCTCCACGCGTTGTCGAAGCTCGCCGAGAAGGTGGATGGCACCTGGCACATCCGCACAGAGGCGCCGGTGCTGTTCTCGCTGCGCAACGGCCCCGAGGGCTACGACCCGGATGAGGCGGAGCGGGCTGCTCTCGCCGCGTTCGAGGCGTTCAAGCCGAGCCTCGACGACAGCCGCCAGGCGCTGCTCGAGCGCTACGAGGTGGTCGACATAGGGGTGAAGGTCGTGGGGGTCGGCAGCGTCGGGACACGCTGCCTGGTGATCCTGCTGCAGGGCCGCGACGAGAACGACCCGCTCTTCCTGCAGGCGAAGGAAGCCGGTGCTTCGGTGCTGGAGCCCTACCTCGCTCCGAGCCGCTACGACAACCACGGCCGTCGCGTCGTGGAAGGCCAACGTCTGGTGCAGGCCCAGAGCGACATCTTCCTCGGCTGGACCGTGGGGAGCGGATCCGAGGTGACCCGTGACTTCTACGTGCGTCAGCTGCGCGACTGGAAGGGCTCCGCCGACATCACCGAGGGAACCACCGCGAACCAACTCGCCTTCTACGGGTCTCTTTGCGGTCTCACCCTCGCCCGGGGCCACGCCAGATCGGGTGACCCGATAGCGATCCGTTCCTATGCGGGACGCAACGACACGCTCGACCGTGCCGTGACGGCCTTCGCCGAGGCCTACGCGGTACAGAACCGCCGGGACTACCAACTGTTCCAACAGGCGATCGAACAGGGTCGTCTGGAGGTGGCTACCGAGGAGTCGTCATGACCCGACGGTCATCGCGGTGGTAGCTGCGCTACCGCGCCGGATCCGATCAGGTCGACCTCTTCGCGAACCGAAGCGGCGAACGACCTCGCCCGGGACAGCTGTCGGGTGAGGTGCAGCAGCTGCGCCTCTGCGCGATCTGCATACGAACTGAGTTGGTCCAGCCGCGCGGTGTCGAGGGTTCCGGCCGCACCCGCTGCACGTAGCTCGAGGATCTCGGCGGTCTCCTCGAGGGAGAACCCCAGTGGCTTCATCACCTTGACCTGTTCGAGGCGCTCGACATCGCCATCGGTGTAGAGCCTGAACCCGCCGGCTGAGCGCCCGGAGGGGACCACCAGGCCGACCTCTTCGTAGTGGCGGATGGTGCGCAGCGAGAGACCCACACGTTCCGCGACGGTGCCGATCTGGTGGAGTTGCTCGTCGCTTCTCATCCGTGTCCCGATGAGAAGTGGCCCGACAGGCGCCCGTGCAGCTCGGTGCTCTGGGTGTTGAGCCCGGTGATCTCGGCGTGCGTACCGTGGCGCTCGAACTTGGCGACGATGGTGTCGAGTACGGCCACCGCGGAGCTGTCCCAGATGTGGGCATCGCTCAGGTCGACGATCACGTTGGGTGTGTCCTCGAAGTAGTCGAACGCGTGGACCAACTCGTTGGTGGAGGCGAAGAACAACTCGCCGGTCACGTGGTAGATCCGCATGTTGTGATCGGGGTCGACCACGTCGGTGACCTCGACCAGGTGAGCAACCCGTCGGGCGAAGAAGATCGCCGAGAGCAGCACACCGGCCAGCACACCCAGTGCGAGGTTGTGGGTGAACACCACGATCGCCACCGTCACGACCATCACAGCGGTCTCGCTGCGCGGATTGCGCCGCAGTGTGGTGGGTCTGATGCTCGACCAGTCGAAGGTGGCCACAGCCACGACGATCATCACCGCAACCAGCGCGGCCATCGGGATCGCAGCGACGACCGGGCCGGCGACGAGGATCATGAGGAGCAGGAACACTCCCGAGGCGAGTGTCGACAAGCGGGTGCGACCACCACTGCGCAGGTTGATCATCGACTGGCCGATCATGGCGCAACCGGCCATCCCACCGAGGAAGCCGGTGGCCAGGTTGGCAATGCCCTGGCCGCGTGCCTCGCGGCCGGTGTCGGAGTTCTCATCGGTCATGTCGTCCATCAACTGCGCGGTCAACAGCGACTCGAGCAGTCCGACCACCGCGAGGGTGAACGACACCGGAGCGATGATCGCGAGTGTCTCGAAGGAGAAGGGCACGCCGGGCAGACTCAGCCCCGGAAGTGCCGAGGGCAGCTCGCCCATGTCTCCGACGGTCGGCACGACGAGGCCGAACACGGCCGCGGCTCCGCCGATGACGACTATCGCCACCAGCGGCGAGGGAAGCACCGTGGTCGCCTTGGGCAGCAGGTAGATGATGGCGATTCCGCCACCGACCATCAGGTAGACGGTCATGCCGCCGCCGATGAAGTGGTCGAGCTGCGCCATGAATATGAGGATCGCCAGAGCGTTGACGAAGCCGGTCATGACCGACCGCGGGATGAAGCGCATCAGTTTGCCCACCCCCAACGCACCGAAGGCGACCTGGAACGCACCCGCCAGGATCGTCGCCGCGAACAGGTACTCCACCCCGTGTTTCTTCACGAGCGGCACCATGACCAGTGCCATGGCTCCGGTGGCCGCGGAGATCATGCCCCGGCGGCCGCCGGCGAAAGCGATGATGATCGCGATGGAGAACGAGGCATACAGGCCGACCTTCGGGTCCACGCCAGCGATGATCGAGAATGAGATCGCTTCGGGGATCAGGGCCAGCGCGACCACGAGGCCGGCCAGGAGGTCGGCGCGCGGGTTCGAGAACCACTCCTCGCGGATGCGCGGCGACCTGGCGCGTGAGATGACAGTGCTGGTGGACATCGGAACTCTCCGGTGGGGCGCGCTCTGGCGCTGGGTGGGGGAATCATCAGCGGGGTGTCACAGGGACACGCAGCTCGTCGCGGCCCCGAGAATGACCCGGCCGGGCAGCTTCACAGCCGGTGGACAGAGGGACTCGACTTGCGACCGGGTCACCCTACCCTCACGTAAGGGTAGAGATGGTGCCGACGGGGTGTGACTTGTGTCCACCACGGGTCGGGGCATCGTGACCTGGTCGCAGGTCCACACGTCGGAGCAGTTGGGCGTTCAGGGCGACCACGATGGTGGAGAGGCTCATCAGCACCGCCCCGACCGCCGGTGAGAGGTCCAACCCGGCCCAGGCGAATGCGCCGGCGGCGAGAGGGATCGCGACCACGTTGTAGCCGGCCGCCCAGGCCAGGTTCTGGCGCATCTTGGAGTAGGTGGCACGCGAGAGTCGCACCACCGCGGTCACACTGCGCGGGTCACTCGATGCGAGCACCACGCCGGCGGATTCGAGCGCCACGTCGGTCCCGGCCCCTATAGCGAGACCCACATCCGCCCGGGCCAGCGCGGGCGCGTCGTTCACTCCGTCGCCCACCATCGCGACCGTCAGGCCCCGGGCCTGCAGGTCTGCGACCGCCCTGTCCTTGTCCTCGGGCAGCACCTCGGCGATCACCTGGTCGAGACCCAACTCGTCGCCGACCGCCTCGGCCACCTGCCGCGCGTCGCCGGTGATCATCACGACCCGGATGCCCATGGCCTTCAGATCGTCCACTGCTTCGCGGGCCTCTGGACGCACCACGTCCTCGAGGGCGAACGCCGCCACGATCCTGTCGAGCGCAAACAGGTAGAGCACCGCCGAACCCCGGGACTCCCAGCTTGCGGAATCCTCGGCGATGCCATCGGGGACCTGTGCTCCCAGTTCCTTGCGGAGCGCAGGTCCCCCGACCGAGTACCGCACCCCATCCACGTCGGCTTCGACCCCCCGCCCTGCGCGGGTCCTGAAGTCGCTGGCCGTGCGCAGCTCGCCCGATTCCAGCGCCCGGGTGGTAATGGCCCGCGCCAGGGGGTGTTCGCTCTCGCTCTCCACCGCGCCGGCCACCGCCAACGCCGCTGCATCGTCGAACCCCGGTTCCGTGGCCACCCCGGTGACCACGTGTGCTCCCTGGGTGAGGGTGCCGGTCTTGTCGAAGAGCACCGCGTCCACCGTTCGCATCCGTTCGAGGGCGAGGCGGTCCTTGACCAGGATCCCCGCTTGGGCCGACACCGCGGTGGAGATCGCGATCACCAGCGGGATGGCCAGTCCCAGCGCGTGCGGGCATGCGATCACGAGCACGGTCACGGTCTTCACCACGGCGCTGTCGACGTCTCCGAGTGCCGACCACAGCACCATGGTCAGCAGCGCAGCCGCGGTTGCCACGTAGAACAGCAGCGCAGCGAAGCGGTCGGCCAGCACCTGGGCGCGACTGCTGGAGGCCTGGGCGTCGGCGACCATCCGTTGGATGCCGGCCAGGGCTGTGTCGTCGCCGGTGGCTGTCACCCGAATCCGCAGCGACGAGTCGGTCGATACCGTGCCGGCGACAACCCGGTCGCCAACGCTCTTCGCCACGGGTCGTGACTCACCGGTGATCATCGACTCATCGAGTTCGGCCTCGCCGCCGACGATCTCGCCGTCGGCGGGAACACGGGCGCCGGCGCGCACCAGCACCACATCGTCCACGACCAGGTCGTAGAGCGGGACCGACGTGACCGATCCGTCGTCACCGATGTGTTCAGCGTCGTCGGGCACGAGTTCGGCAAGAGCCGCCAGGGCTCCACGGGCCTGGCCGATCGCCTTCATCTCCTGCCAGTGCCCCAGGAGCATGATCGTGACCAGCGCGGCCAGTTCCCACCAGAAGTCCAGGTCGAACCACCCGAGGCTGGTGGCCATCGAAGCGGAGTAGGCAACCGTGATAGCCATCGCGATGAGGAGCATCATCGCCGGTTGGCGATCACGGATCTCCCGGGCGGCACCCTGCAGGAAGGGCCATCCTCCCCAGAAGAACACGACCGAACCGAGCACCGGCCCGACCCAGTCGATCCCCGCGAAGTCCAGCGTGTAACCGAACCAGTCCATCACCATGTGGCTCGTGGCCACGAGCGGCACGGTCAGCACCAGCGAGATCCAGAACCGACGACGGAACATCTCCGGATCGTGTCCGGCGTGTTTGTCGTGCTGGCCGTGTCCGGAGTCGGACCCGCGATCGCCGGAGCCGCGGTGTTCGGAGTGGTCGCTACCGCTGGCGGTGATTCCCGGGTGCTCCATCAAGGGCCACAGTACGGTCGACCGATGTCCCTGCGTCGGGCAGAAGTGGGACCGGTTCTCCCTACTGGGCCAGGATCTCTGCGAACTCCCTGAACAACACGGTCGGCACGTGTCGGTCGAGGTTGGACACATTCATGAGGATCACCACCGTCGCCCCGCTCCGGGGCTGGTGCATGACGAGCGTGGTGTAGCCGAATCCTTCCCCGGTATGACCCCACCAGCCGTCGATCTCACCGATCCCGGTGGCATAGGTGTCGTAGTCGGGGCCGGCGGTGAGCGGCGACCCGACCAGGCGGTCCGCGTGGGTCTGCGCGTCGAGCAGGTCGCCGTCGGAGAGGGCCTCACCCCAGACCATCAGGTCATAGACGTCGGAGGTCATTGCTCCGGCGGTGTCGAAAACCGTGAAGTTCGTGGGCGGCACGGTCAGTCCGTCATCGTCGGGTTGGTACCCGGTGGGATGATCCGCGGTGAAGCCTTCGGGGTCGGTGGGGTAGGCCGTGCCCCCGAGCGCGAGTGGCTCGAGGATCCGTGTGGCCAGGACCTCGTCGAACCCCGCGCCCTCAACCTGTTCGATCACCTCGCCGAGCAGGATGGTCGAGGAGTTGATGTAGTGGCGGTCCTCACCGGGCGCTGAGGACGGTTCGCCTTCGCGTACGTATTCGATGAGCTGATCACGCGTGAAGGTGGCACCGGGGTCCTCGGCGAAGTCCTCCGCGAAGGCGTCGCCGGTGTAGTCCGGCACCCCGGAGGTCATGTCCGCGAGCTGGCCCAGGGTGATGGAGTCGCCGTTCGGGATGCCGGGCACCCACTGGTCGATCGTGTCGTCCAGTGAGATGGTGCCCTCATCGACCAGCTGGAGGAGCACAGTAACCGTGAACGACTTCGTGATACTGCGGATCGGCCACTGCAGGTCCATCGACATCGCCGTGCCGGAGTCCTCATCGGCCACTCCGGCGACCGCCGACCAGTTCCCGAGTGCTGGATCCTGCAGCGACACGACGGCTCCGGGTACGTCGTGCTGCTCCATGGTGGCGGACATGGCCGAGCCCAGCTCGTCAGCGATTTGGTCGGGCACCGTGGATTCCTGCACCTGTGGCACGACCTCGGCGGTGGCCTGGTCCGACCCCCCTGATCCCGTGGTGGTCGATTCGGCGTCTGTGTCAGCAGCACCCGAACAACCCGCGACCGCAAGCCACGCAGACACCGTGACCAGAACCAGAAGGCGCTTCATGGCTACAAGGTATCGACGACCCCGTGGATCCGGACATCGCTGTCTAGCCTTGGTGGATGGTCGCACCGGAGATCGCGTCTACTCCCGAACCCCCCTACTACGCGGTGATCTTCGTCTCGACGCAGACGGACAACCTCGATGGGTATCACGCCGCGATGGACCGGATGGAGGAGTTGGTGGCGCAACGGCCCGGCTACCTGGGAATGGACTCTGCGCGGTCCGGGCTCGGCGTGACCGTTTCGTACTGGAGTGACGAGGCTGCGATCACCGCGTGGCGCGACGACCTCGAGCACTCGCAGGTTCGTGAGCTGGGTCGGGAGCGCTGGTACGGCTCCTACAGCGTCCAGGTCGCCCGGGTGGAGCGTTCCTACCGCTGGAGCCGTAGCTGAGTTCCGGAGTGTCCAGCGGCCGAGTCCGGACAACAGAGCCCGAGAAACTGGACCCGAGAAACAAGGCCCGAGCAGCAGGGCCCGAGAAACAGGGCCCGAGAAACAGGGCCCAAGAAACAGGGTCCAAGAAACAGAGCCCAGATGTATTGACAACTGTCGATGTGTGGGTATCATCTACATATTGATCAACATCGATCTAGGGCCGTGAGGCCTACCGAACCCAGAGGTGTGCAATGTCACGAGTGCAACTGGCCCTCAACGTCAGCGACGTCGATTCGGCGGTGGAGTTCTACGAGAAGCTGTTCGACACCCCGGTGAACCGCCGCAAGCCGGGTTACGCCAACTTCGCGATCGAGGATCCGCCCCTGAAGCTCGTGCTCATCGAGGGCGCCGAGGGCGGGACCATGAACCACCTCGGTGTGGAGGTGATGGAACCGGGCGAGGTCGCCTCGGCGGAGTCGCGACTCGGTGAGAGTGGCCTGACGACGACCGGTCTGGATGACACGGCATGCTGCTACGCCACCAAGACCGAGACCTGGGTGACCGATCCCGACGGCGCTCCATGGGAGTGGTACGTCCGCACGGGCGACTCGGAGCAGATGAGCAACCAGGTGCTCGACGGTGGCGACGGTGCAGGATGTTGTGCGCCGGCGGTCTCCGATGGCGCCGATCCGGCGTCGAACAGCGACGAAGCCGTCGGGTGCTGCTGAGCAACGACTGACGCCGCGGCGCCCGGTCCTCGCTCTCAGGCCTTGAGGTCCTCCAGGACCTCTGCGAAGTGGAGCGGGTCGGGCGCCCGGTTGTTCACCAGGCTCACCGAGTCGGAGATCCCTTCGAGGCGATGCCGGAGCTTGTCCGCGATCTCGTGTGGTTCGCCGACCACCGCGATCGTCTCGATCAGTTCGTCATCGACCAGGGAGCCCATGTCGCCCCAGCGGCCGGCTCGTGCCAACCGGGTGATCTCGGGGAGCATCTCGCCGTAGCCATGGAGCTCGAACACGGGCTGGTAGGCGGGGGTGGTGGCGTAGAACGCGAGTTGTTCCCGTACCGACTCCCGGCTGGCGGACATCTCCGCCTCATCCCGACCGGTGACCACGATGGTCACACACACGGTCTCCACCGACGCCGGGTCACGACCCGCGAGCGCTGCCCCCTCGGCGAGCGCCGGGAGGGTGACCTCCTGCAGCGACCTGCGGGTGTTGACCGGATGTACGAGAAGGCCGTCGGCCACCTCGCCGGCCACCCGGGTCATCTGGGGTCCCACCGCGCCGAGCAACACCGGTGGGCGAGGGTGCGGGAGTGGCCCCGGGTCGAACGCCGGGACCATGCGGGTGTGGGTGTAGAACTCGCCCTCGAAGTCGAGCGGCACTCCGTCCTGCCAGGTGTCCCAGATGGCGTGGATGCCCTTGATGAGTTCGCGCATGCGGGCCACCGGTCGTGACCACGGCATCGAGAATCTCTCGGTCACATGGGGGCGGATCTGTGAGCCCAAGCCGAGTGTGAAGCGTCCGCCGGTCAGTGCCTGGAGATCCCAGGCGGAGTTGGCCAGGGTCATCGGTGTGCGCGCGAACGCAATCGCCAGAGCGGTTCCGAGTTGGATCGTCCCGGTGTGCTCCCCGGCGACAGCGAGGGGCAGGAAGGGGTCGTGCTTGGACTCGAAGGAGAACGCGCGGTCGTAGCCGAGATCCTCCAGCTCGCGGTAGATCCCGCGGGCGCGTCCGAGGTCGTCGGTCGGTACCGTCATCGACACATACATGGTCTCAGCCCAATCGCACTCTGCGGTCCGGGTCAAGTGCCGGCAGGAGTGAGCTCCCAGATCAGCGCGGTGCAGGCGTCGCGCAACGGCCACTCGAACCCCTCGGAGCAGAGGTCGGCCCCGCTGCTCGTCGTCGGTCCGGAACCCTCATGGCGTAGGTCGGTGGTGGTCACCCGGTACCGGGCGGTCGCGTCCAGCCCAGCGATCCTGATCGCCGGCGCCGGACCGACCGGGTCGTCCAACTGGTACGCGAACACGACGCTGGGTCCGCCATCTCGACCGTGGTAGGCGATGGCCGCCCGCGAACGGTCCTCGCCCTCCACCGGCGACACGAGGTGTTCGACCTCGCCCAGCTGAACCAATGGCGCGGTGCGGCGGGCCAGCTGCACCGCCCGGGCGCAGATGGCCCACTCCTGCTCGTCGAGCCCCGCCAGGTCGAGGTCGAACCCGAACCGTCCCGACAGCGCAACCGCGCAGGCGAACTCCAACGGTCTTCCGCCCCAGCGGGTGACGTGCGAGGCCATTGTGGATGCGGGCAGGAAGTGCGAGAACGCCCATTGCATCCGCACCCTCGCAACCGGATCGGTGTTGTCCGACGGCCAGACCTCGTGGAACCGGCGCAGCGATGCGTGGTCGACCCTCCCGCCTCCCGAAGCGCACAACATGAGCTCCACGTCGGGGTGGTTCCGCACGAGGTCGTCCATCACCTGCCAGGTTGCGTGCACGTGGTCGACCCAGAAGTTGGACTGCCGCTCGGGTGGAAGCGCTGGCGACCCTGCCTCGGTCACCGGGCGGTTGGCGTCCCACTTCAGGTAGTCGATGCCGGGGTTCGGTCCGAGCACACGATCGAAGACCCCGACCTCGAAATCGCGCACCTCGGCGCGCAGGGGATCGAGCACGAGCTGCTGGCGGTGCTGGCGGGTCTCGCGCCGATCGCGCACCACCCAGTCGGGGTGCGCTGCGAAGAGGTCGCTGTCCGGGTTGACCATCTCCGGTTCCACCCAGGTGCCGAAACGGATTCCGGCCTCGTGTGCGGCTGCGGTCAGTGGCCCGAATCCGTTGGGGAGCTTCGCAGGGTCGGGATCCCAGTCACCGAGCCCCTTCGTGTCGTCGTCGCGGGGATGGTTCGGCGCGAACCACCCGTCGTCGAGCAGGAACAGGTCCGCCCCCAGCCGACCCGTCGAGCCGATCAGCTCCACGAGCTTCGACTCGTCGAAGTCCATCGCGGTGGCTTCCCAGTTGTTCACCACGATCGGACGCAACCGCTCGGGGTCGCGCAGCACATCGGCGCGTACCCAGCGATGGAAGCGCTCGGTCACCTCGTGCCGTCCGCCACGGGCCCAGGTCCACGCCACCTCCGGGGTCACGAACCGCTCTCCGGGATCGAGCACGTACTCGGCCGCGTAGGGGTTGGCCCCCGCGCGCAGCCGGAGTTCGCGCGCTGAGCCGGGATCGGGTCGTGGCCGCACATCGAGGTCGAAGCGTGTGTTGGAGCCCCAACCCACCGACAACCCGATCGCATCGCGGGAGCTCGGGCCGGTGTCGGGTTCAACGAGCAGGAACGGCGCCCGTTGGAGGTGGGGCTGCACTCCTCCGAGGCTCGACAGCGTGAGGTTGCCCGGGTGCAGGGGTTGGGTGCTCCAGCGCCACTCGTCGGCCCAACCAGATCCACCGAACTGGGTGATGGTGGCGCTGTCGGTGACCAGTAGCAGGGGCGAGATCGAGTCGTAGTCGAACAGGGTGACCGGTCCGGGCTCGTCGTTGGTGATCTCGATCCACTGGGCCAGCACTCCGGTGGAGGGGTTGGTGCGGAAGTTGTGGGTCACCTCGAGGGAGAACAGTTCGTCCCGGCAGAGGATCTTGATGTGCTCCCCGCCATCACAGCGGCTCGTCTCCGCGCCCTGCACCCGGAGCCGGGTCGTGAGAGTGCCGTCGTGATGGGTGATCCGCAACGCCGCCTGGCGCAAGGGATCCGAATCACCCCAGCAGGGATGGGCGTCGGGATACAGCTGCAGAGGAGCGGTCGGCTCCGCCTCGTGGCCGTCGGGTCCCAGTCCGAGTTGCCGCAGGTGCCCGCGGCGGTCCTGACCGAAGGTCGCTCCCCAGCCTCCGGCATCGACCCGGATCGGGTGTCCGGGGGTCACGCGCCGTTGCGGCGACGTCCAACGGCCAGGTAGGCGAGCGGGCCCACCGGCTGCACCGCGAGGGCGAGCAGCCACAGGAACTTGGGGCCCTTCACCTCTGCAGCAGGTCGCTTGCGGAGGTCGCGCGCCGCCACGAAGGTGAAGACCATCTCGAACAGCGACAGGACGATGATTCCCGTCCGTGTGGTTGGGCTGAGATCCGACCAGGCTCGCTTCTGGGAAGTCATCTGCTGAGACTATTCGGACGCGGTGCGCCGGAGCGGCGCCCCGGTGCTCAGGTGGTGGCCAGGGTCGGGTCCTCGATGAGTTCGAGTACCCGCTCCTCGGGCAGGCCGCCCATCCAACCCTCGAGGACCGTTCCTCCGCCGTCGAAGAGGACCGTCGCGGGTTGAGCGGTGATGCCGAAGGCATTCCAGGTCTCGAAGGTCTCGTCCCACAGCATCGGGAAGGCGATGCCGTGCCTGTCGACGAACTCCTGGGCCATCACCGGATCGTCCTGGGTGCCGATTCCGATCACGTCGAGCTCGTCGGCGTGGGACTCGGCGAACTCGCGCATCCCAGGAGCCTCGGCTGCACATGCCGGGCAGTGTGGTGCCCAGAACCACAGCAGCACCGGCTTGTCAGAGGGGATCAGGTCGGCGAACTGCACCCACTCGGATTCACCGACGTCCCACACGGTCACCTGCGGGAGCGGGGACTCCGAGGAGGACTCTGCCACCGGAAGGTCGGGTCGTTCGCCGGTGGTCGACTCGGCGCCGCCCGAACAGGCTGCGGCGATCAGCGCGGCTGTGGCGGTCAGTGCCAGTGTGGCGAGAACGCGGTTGGGACGCCGCTTGCGGTGCAGGGAGAGGTAATCGTCCATGTGCACCCAACCCCGGCAGTCCACCCCCCCATTCCCCGCGTGGGGGGGCGCCCGAAGACCCGGTGTCGACGCCGGCGGTAGTTTGCGCCCAGAGCACCTCACCGACACCGACGGAGTCGACCATGTCAACAGCATCCCTGCACCGCGCGGCAACTCTGCGCCTCGTGTCGGGTTCTGTGCCCGCATGCAGGGGTGCAACGGTCCGGGGAGCTGTGTGAAGGGTGTGGCGACGGTGTTGCTGGCGGGCTTGCTGCTGTGGGGCACGACCGGTTGCAGCAGCGGCGACCCGTCAGCGGAGGCAACCGGGGGCCCCGCAGCGGGATCCGACGGCGAGGTGGAACTGACCGGCACGATCACGGTGTCGGCCGCATCATCTCTGTCGGAGGCTTTCGCAGACCTGGCCGCTGAGTTCTCACGACTCCATCCCGGCGTCGAAGCGGTGACCAACTTCGGTTCCTCCGCGCGTCTCGCCGCCCAGGTGCGCGGCGGAGCACCCGCGGACCTGGTGGCCTTCGCGGACCTGGCCTCGGTGCAGGTGCTCGCAGAGGCGGGCCTTGTCGATACCGACGGAGAGCCCTTCGCCACCAACGAGCTGGTGATCGTGACCAAACCGGGCAACCCTCTGGGGATCGATTCACCTGCGGCTCTCGCCGGCGCCACCGATGCGATCGTCTCGCTGTGTGCTGCGGAGGCGCCATGTGGCATCTACAGCGCGGAACTGCTCGAACGCGCGGGAGTATCGATCGCCTCCGATCGCGTCACGCGCGCCCAGAACGCGACCGCGACCCTGGGCGCGGTGAGCGAGGGCGACGCCGATGCCGCCATCGTCTATCGAACCGATGCCATGGCGGCTGGGGATCGCGTCGAGGTCATCGAGGTCACCCCCGGTGACAGTCCCACCGCCGAGTACGTGATCGCAGCGGTCTCCGGCTCGGCCAACGAGCCAGCAGCGCGAGCGTTCATCGATTTCGTGTTGTCCGATCGCGGCCGGGCGGTACTGGCCGAGGCGGGCTTCGGTCCGCCGTCATGACCAGCTCGACGCTTCTTCGAAGGCGGCCTCTGACCGCCCTTCTGGCCGCCTTTGCGGTGGCCTTCTTCGCCATCCCGCTCCTGGCGCTGCTGGTTCGCGCGCCCTGGTCGAGTCTGCCGGAGAATCTGGGTACCGCCGAAGCGCGCGACGCCCTGCGGCTCTCATTGGTCACCTCCTGCAGTGCCGCTGCGCTCTCGGTGGTGTTCGGGCTCCCACTCGCCTGGTGCCTGGCGCGGGTCGAGTTCCCCGGTCGCTCGCTCGTGCGTGGTCTGGTCCTGCTACCCCTGGTCTTGCCGCCGGTCGTCGGAGGGGTGGCGCTGCTCGGAGCGTTCAGCCGCCAGGGGCTGGTCGGTGCCCGGCTGTACGACCTCTTCGGGTTCCAACTGACTTTCACCACCGCCGGAGCCGTGATGGCCGAGACCTTCGTGGCCCTTCCCTTCTTCGTCATCACGGTGGAGGCGGGGCTGCGCTCCATGGACCGGCGCACCGAGGAGATCGCAGCAACCCTCGGTGCCGATCCGCGCACGGTGTTCCGGCGGGTGACCCTGCCGGCCATCGCCCCGTCACTGGTGGCGGGAACCGTGCTGGCCTGGGCCCGTGCGCTGGGTGAGTTCGGTGCCACGGTCACCTTCGCCGGCAACATCGTGGGTCGCACCCAGACCCTGCCACTGGCGGTCTACCTGCAACTGGAGTCGAATCCCGAAGTGGCCGTGGCCCTGAGCCTGGTGCTGATGGTGGTGTCGCTGGTGGTGATCGTGGCTCTGCGCGATCGCTGGTTGGTGTCGTCGTGAGCGCAACCGAGGGCCTTGCCGCTCGCCTCGTGGTCGAGGTGGGGACGCTCGAGATACGGGCCGGTTTCGAGGTGCAGCGGGGCGAGGTGTTGGCTCTGCTGGGTCCCAACGGAGCGGGCAAGACGACCATCCTGCGCGCCATGGCGGGTCTGCAACCGATCACCGAGGGCGAGATCACCGTCGGTGGCGTGGTGCTCGAGGACGCCGAGGGTGAGGTGTTCGTCGAGCCGGACCGCCGGCGCGTCGGGTTGGTGCCGCAGGACCACGTGCTGTTTCCCAACCTGAGCGTGCTCGACAACGTGGGATTCGGCCTGCGGTCGCGAGGTAGCTCCACCAGCGAGGCGCGCGCCGTGGCCCGGGGTTGGCTGGAACGCGTCGGGTTGGCCGGGTTGGCCGACAAGGGCCAGCGCGAGCTGTCTCCCCGCGACCTGTCCGGAGGGCAATCCCAGAGGGTGGCACTGGTGCGGGCACTGGCGACCGAACCCGACCTGCTGCTGTTGGACGAGCCGCTCTCGGCGCTGGACGTCTCGACACGCGCTGCGCTCCGGCGCGAGCTCCGTGCGCATCTTGAGGCATTCCGCGGATGCACGGTGCTGGTGAGTCACGACCCGATCGATGCGCTTGCCCTGGCCGACCGGATCGCGGTCATCGAGGACGGATCGATCACCCAGGAGGGAACGGTCGGTGAGGTGAGTGCCCGGCCGAGAACCCCCTATGTTGCAGATCTCGTAGGGGTCAACCTGCTCCATGGCCGCAGCGCCGGCGCGGTGGTCGACCTCGATGATTCCCGGGAGGCCCTGGCGTTGGCCGACGAACTGGACGTCGCCGCCGGCGAACCGGTCCTGGCCGTCATCCGTCCGCGGTCGGTGTCGCTGCACCGTCAGAGGCCCGACACCAGCGCGCGTAACTCCTGGGAGTTCACCGTCGCGGCGCTCGACATGCTGGCGGGACATGTGCGGGCCCGTCTGGCCGGACCGTTCGACCTGGTGGCGGAGGTGACTCCGGCAGCGGTGGAGGATCTACAGCTTCGTGAGGGATCGCCGGTGTGGGCGTCGGTGAAGGCAACCGAGGTGACTGCGTTCGCCGAGTGACACGGCGACCGGCCGTGCACCGGCGGTATCGCAATATCATCTGGAAATGCCGATCGGACTCCTTCCAACACCCGCTCCCCACGGGGTCACCCCCACCGAACCCCAGCCGGTGGTGGAGGCCTTCCTCGACGCCCTGGCGGCCGGTGATGTGGCCGCGGCCGTAGGGCTCACCGATGAGGGCATCCGCTACACAAACGTCGGGCTCCCCACGATCACCGGCCGAACCGAGGTCGCTCGGGTACTCAAGGCGCTGGAACGACCCAGCTCGAGCTTCGAGGTCTACCTGCACTCGATTGCGACCAACGGCCATGTCGTGCTCAATGAGCGCACCGACGTGATCGAGTTGGGACCGGTCCGTGCGCAGTTCTGGGTGTGCGGCCGGTTCGAGGTGCGTGATGGTCTCATAACCGTGTGGCGTGACTACTTCGACAACCTCGACATCATGCGGGGAGTGGCGAGGGGCCTGTTGGGCGCGGTGGTTCCGGCGCTGCGGCCCGAGCCGCCGGAGGGACCGGGAAGTCCGCCGGGACGCTGAGAGCGGGTACAGCCACCGGGGTGGAGTGGCCGAGAAGACGGGGTCCCTGTCGAGGACAGGGACCCCGTGGCGGAGAGTGAGGGATTCGAACCCTCGGAGGCCTTGCGACCTCAACGGTTTTCGAGACCGTCCCATTCGTCCGCTCTGGCAACTCTCCGCCCGAGACGGTAGTTGGCGGCGTTCCCTGCGGCCACACGGCAGGACCACGCGGCATGATCACGCGCAGCGGAGGCCGATGACCCGGCTTCGGTGGTTCAGCGTCGTCGGCCGAAGAAGTCCTGCAGCAGAGCTGTGCATTCGGCGGCCCGCACACCGCCCCGGGTGGGGAACTCGTGGTTGAGCCGGGGATCCTGACCCAGGTGGTAGAGGGTGCCGGCCGCTCCTGCATCGTCGTTGGTGGCTCCGAACACGACGCCGCCGATGCGGGATGCCCAGGCCGCGCCGGCGCACATCGGGCAGGGTTCGAGGGTCACCACCAGGATGCAGTCGTCCAGGCGCCACCGTCGGAGACTCCTGGCGGCCTCCCGCAGTGCCAGGATCTCAGCATGGGCCGTGGGGTCGTTCGCGCCTTCGCGTTGGTTGCCGCACTCGGCCAGCACCTCGTAGCCCGAGCCGCTCTCGTCGGGCCGGATGACCGCGGCTCCGATGGGCACCTCGCCCGCAGCACCGGCTGAACGCGCCATCGCCAGGGCAGCGAGCATGGCGCTGTCGAATCGGGGGTCGGGTGCCAACGTGTGGCCGTTCACCGTTGCGGGGTCCACGTGACACATCTTTGTCCAGAAGCGCATGCCCCGATGCCCGTCAGCGGCCATGCTGGTGCGGTGACCCCCCGTAGGAGCGAAGACCCTCTCCCGAGCGACGTCGCGCCGGAGGACCCTTCCGAGGCGGATCCAGGGATCGCCGACGAGGATTCCGAGTGGCCTGATGCATCGGATGTGCACAACCACACCGCCGAGTTGCCGGTCGTGCCCAGCGTTCCCCGTCGTGATCTGCACGACCACGAGGAGTCACCCACCGCGGAGGTGAGGCGTGCAGCGGACCTCGCCGAGGTGATCGGCCTGTCCAAGTTGCGCTTCGACCGCGAGGAGTTGCTCCGCAAGGCCGACATGGACGGCACCGACACCGCGAAGTGGTGGCGGGCGATGGGGATCGTCGAGGTTCCCGACGATGTCGTTGCGTTCAACATGGACGACCTGGCGATGGCCAGAGCGCTCAAGGTCGTGTTGGCCGACGGCGACGCCAGCGAGGAGCACGTGTTCCGCCTGGCGAGACTGCTGGGCGGTTCGTTCTCGCGCATCGCGGAGGCTCAGACCAGTGTGATCGAGGACGTGTTGTGCACACTCGAACCGGAGTTGTCCCTCGACACTCCGGGGGAGCGCTCCGCGGCGCTCTCCGGTGACCCCGCCAGTGCGCTGATCGAACTCTTCGAGCAGTCGATGCTGTACGTCTGGCGTCGCCACCTGTTCGCGACGCTCGGACGCTGGATCGGTGCCGATCCCGAGCACGCGGACCAGGCCGTCGGGTTCGTGGACATATCGGGGTTCTCCCACATGTCCAAGCGGCTCGACCCCGAGGTGCTGGCCCAGGTGATCGAGCTCTTCGAGTCCGAGGTGGTCGACGTGGTCAGCGCCCACGGCGGCCGGGTGGTCAAGTTCATCGGCGACGAGGCCTTCTTCGTGCTCGACAACCTGGTGGACGCGGTCGACTCCGCCCTCGAGATAACCGAGCGGCTCGCTGTGGCCGACCCCGCGGTGGCCCTCCATGGCGCGGTGGCGCTGGGGCCCACGGTCACGATCGCCGGTGACGTGTTCGGCAACACGGTCAACCTGGCGAAACGCCTCACCGACGTCGCGCGCAAGGGCAAGGTGATCATGCCAAAGGACCAGGCGGAGCTTCTGGCCGACCGTGACGACTTCGAGATCCACCGGGTGGGGCGTTCGTTCGAACTGAAGGGCGTGGGACGGACCTCCGCGGTGAGCGTGACCCGCGCTGCAGCGCCTGGCTGACTGCATTGTTTGGATGACTGCAGTACCTGACCGACTGCGGTATCTGACCGACTGCGGTGTCTGGGGGTTTGCGGAACCCGAGCGGCCTCCGCTGTCAGATCTCGAAGCCGATCGCTGCGATCGGCGTGGCCTGTGCCATCTGCGGTGGTTCGGCCATCAGCGGACCGAACTTGGCCATCGCAGCGCTCATCGCCTCACTCTGACCGTGCTGTTGGATCGACCTCATGTCGCTCATCAGGGCGAAGAACGAGAACGAGTTCCCCTCACCCCGGTGGTAGGAGTAGATCTCCACGCCCGGCTCGTCCCGTGCGGCCTCGACCATCTCGGTCAGGACCGCCTCCATCTCGTCCGCCAAGCCGTCCTGGCAGGTGATCGAACCCATCATCGATACCTTCGACATTCGTGCCCTCTTTCGGTTCTGCGGGATCCGACCGGATCCCGCCCAGCGACCCGGTGTTGCGTGGTTTCCGGCGGAGCACCGCCGTTGATGCTGCACCGGTCGCCATCGAGTCTCCCCCGAATCGGGCAGTCGTTGCGGCGGAATTCCCTCTACAACGCAGAGACCCCGCCACGAACCGTGGCGGGGCCCCGACGAGATCTGTTCTCACCTGGCGGAGAGGGTGGGATTCGAACCCACGGTGACGTTGCCGCCACACACGCTTTCCAAGCGTGCCGAATCGGCCACTCTCGCACCTCTCCGAGTTGTGCTCCGGGCAAGGCCCGCAGCGGACGTCGAACGAGGCTCCCGGGAGCTCTTCTCGACGACCGGGCACCGATGGTAGTCGGACCTCCACCCAACTCCGTTGCCGGGAGTCGGGGAGCTCCGCTGTGGACCGAGCCGTGGTATTCGGTATCCTCGGGTTCTCCGATCGCGCCCTCGGGTGGCGGCCGGGTCCTGTGCAACCACAGACCGTGAACCGGGTCAGGGCCGGAAGGCAGCAGCTCTCAACGGAACCTGTGGGGTGCCGCAGATCGCCTGGCCGCCTCCCGAGGGCGTGGCCGCGTCCGGCGGCGGGCCGGACAGGTGCGCCCAACGCGTAGGATCGGGCCGTGGCCCACCAGTCTCTCTACCGCCGGTATCGACCGCGCCGATTCGCCGAGATCAAGGGTCAGGAACATGTCGTACGCGCCCTGAGCAACGCCGTGGCCGACGACACCGTGGGGCACGCGTACCTGTTCTCGGGGCCCCGGGGAACCGGCAAGACCTCCACCGCCCGGATCCTCGCCAAGGCGCTCAACTGCACCAACCTGACCGGCGGCGAACCGTGCTGTGAGTGCGAATCGTGCGTGGCCATGGAGGCCGGAGGAAGCTTCGACCTCTTCGAGCTGGATGCCGCGTCCAACCGGGGTGTCGACTCGGTTCGTGATCTGGTCGAGCGCACCGCGGTGGGATCCCCGGGTCGCACCAAGGTGTACATCCTCGACGAGGTCCACATGCTCACCAAGGAGGCCTCAAACGCGTTGTTGAAGACGCTCGAGGAACCTCCGGAACACGTCCGTTTCGTGCTGGCGACGACCGACCCGCAGAAGGTTCTCCCGACCATCCGGAGTCGCACGCAGCATTTCGATTTCAACCTGCTCTCGGCAGCGGAGCTGACCGACCACGTCCGCTGGGTGGTGCAGGATGCCGGCCTCGACGTCGACGAGGAGGCGATCGCCCACGCCGTGCGTCGTGGTCGCGGTTCGGTGCGCGACACGCTCTCCGCTCTCGATCAGGTCGTCGCGGCCGGTGGGGTGTTGCAGCGCAGCGAACCGGTCGAGGCGCTCTTCGAAGCCATCGCAGCGCGCGACAGCGGAAAGGCGCTGCTGGCCGTGGCCGAAGCGGTCAACGAGGGACACGACCCCAGGGTGCTCGCCGAGGCATTCGTGGCCGAGGTGCGAGATGCCTTCCTGGTGTCGCTGGGTGTCGACACTCCTCACCTCATCGATTCCGACGCGCAACGCCTCGAGCACTGGGTGGGCGAGCTCGGTCCCGCGGGGCTCACCTCTTCGCTCGAACGCGTCGGCACTGCATTGGTCGACATGCGTTCGGCAGCCGATCCCCGAGTCCCCCTCGAGGTGGCCCTGGTCCAGCTCACCAGCACCTCCGACGCCGGAACCTCGAGTGGTGGGTCTGCCAGGAGCGCTGATTCGAGCGACGCCCTGGCCGATCTGGTGAAGCGGATCGAGCGCCTGGAAGCCGGTCGACCGGCCCCTTCATCCCCAGCTGCGCCGGAGCAGCAGGCCTCGCAGCGACGGGCCACCCGGGAAGCCGGTCGGCCGACCGAGCAAACCCCCCGGCAAACCCCCGAGCAGCCAACCGAGCAAACCCCCGAGCAGCCAACCGACGGCGCCGCAGCTGCCCCGGCCCCATCCGCCGCGCCACAGCCGACGCCAGAGGTTCCCTCCGGTAGCTCGCCGCGTTCCGCCCCGCCCCCGGAGGCCCCTGGCGAAGCTCCCCAGCGTCCCCGCCCACCGGCCTCACCACCTCGGAGCGGCCGCAAGAAGCCCCCGCCCCCACCGCCCCGACGCCGTGGTGCAACCCGGCAGGGTGCACCTGCGGCAGCGGCCCCGACGACGGCGCCCGGACCGGACGCCGGTCCAGAACCCGCATCGGTTGAACCGGTCGCCGACGCCGCTGCTGGGACTGCATCTGAGGTGCAGCCCGTTGCGGCTGAACCGGTTGTGCCCGGCTCGGTCGAGGCTGGGTCGGTTGAGGCTGGGTCGTCGGCCACCCGGTCCGTGAGTGCCTCCTCTGGTGAGCTACCGGACCGGGAGTCGTTGGTGCTGGCGTTCGGTGATGTGGTGGTCCCGCAGCTCAAGGGGATAGCGAAGGCGCTGTACAGCGCGGGGCGCTTCGTGAGCGTTGATGACAGAGGCGCCGTGTTCGCCCTCGACAACCAACCGACCCGTGACCGCGCGGAGAAGTACCGCTCCGAGATCGAATCGAAGCTCTCCGATCACTTCGGCGTCGCGGTGGGGTTGACCCTGGTGGCCGAAGATGACGCGCCTGCGACAACCGGGGGTGGCGAGGTCGGGGCACCTATGCCGGCAGCCGCCCCTGCCCAGGCGGCTCCGGCGGCAGCGGTCGCCGAGGCTGACGTGCCGGCTCCGGCCAACCCCCGTCCCGCTCGACCCACTCCCCGGCCAGCACCGTCCACCCCACGACCGGCACCCCGGTCCGAGGAGCCCCCGACAGCGGACCGCCCGGGGCCCGACGAGCCCGTGGATCTGACCTCCGGTGGTCCGGCCGACTCCCCGGGCGACGAGGACCTCACCGCTCCGGTGGAGGAGCTCGAGGACGCAGACGTGAGCAACTCGGGCGTCGAACGGGTCACCGCAGCCTTTCCCGGTGCAGAACTGATCGATACGGAGGATCCGAAGTGAGCGACGACCGCAGTCCCACCGATGACGATGGCTCCGGTGCCCTCGAACCGGTGCAGCAGGAACCTGTCCCGCCCGCCACGGAGGTCCTGGGCGCCGAGGCGCTGGGAACCGACCCCCTGGCGGCCATGGGCGGCGAGGGTGGTCTGGATCTGGGCGCCATGATGCAGATGGCGCAGGACATGTCCGAACGTATGGGTGACGCCCAGTCCGAACTCGCCGAAGCGCGGGTGGAGGGCTCAGCGGGCGGTGGACTCGTCAAGGTGGTCCTCAACGGCCATCTCCACCTGCTCGAGGTGGTGATCGAACCCACAGCGGTCGACCCGGAGGACCCGTCGATTCTCGGCGACCTGATCGTGGCCGCCTGGCGCGACGCCCATGACGACGTTGCCCGACTCCAGGCGGCGGCAGACCCACTCGGTGGGCTCGGCGGTGCCCTGGGTGGCGGGCTGGGCGACCTGTTCGGCGGGGGTTGACGTGGCGACCGCCCAAGCCTCCGCGGTCCAGGATCTGATCGACGTCTTCGGTCGCCTACCGGGTATCGGACCCAAGTCGGCCCAGCGCATCGCGTACCACCTGCTCAAGGCAGATGCGGAGGAGAGCCGTCGACTCGCAGCAGCTGTGGTGGCGGCCAAGGAACGAGTCGGGTTCTGCTCACGGTGCTTCAACCTGAGCGAGACCGAGATCTGCGCGCTCTGCACCGACGAGCGTCGCGATACCCACGTGCTCTGCGTGGTGGAGGAACCCCGCGACGTGATCGCGGTCGAGCGCACCCGCGAGTACAAGGGTCGGTACCACGTCCTGGGTGGCGCGATCGATCACCTGCAGGGCGTGGGTCCTGAGCAGCTCAAGATCCGCGAGCTGCTCGCCCGGGTCGACGCCGAGAACATCACCGAGGTGATCATCTGCACCAACCCGAACCTCGAGGGCGAGGCCACGGCGCTCTACCTCGGACGGGTCTTGTCGGTTCCGGGTCTCACGGTGAGTCGGATCGCCAGCGGCCTACCGGTGGGTGGCGATCTGGAATATGCCGACGAACTGACCCTGGGTCGGGCCCTGGAGGGCCGGCGCACGGTGGATCACCCTGCGCCGGCCGACTGAACAGGGATTCGGGTTCAGGCGATCGCCTTGAAGATGAGCGCCTCGCCCTGACCACCGCCACCACAGAGTGCAGCGGCACCGGTGCCGCCACCGCGGCGGCGCAGTTCGTTGATGAGGTGGAACGTGACCCGGGTACCCGAGGCACCGAGCGGGTGGCCGATCGCGATGGCCCCACCGTTCACGTTGGTCACCTCGTCGGTGATGCCCAGGTCCTGCATCGACGCGATGCCCACCGCGGCGAATGCCTCGTTGAGCTCGTAGAGGTCGATGTCGGACTGTGCGATGCCCGACGAAGCCAACGCCGCCTTGATGGCACGGGCGGGCTGGGTGAGCAGAGAGGCATCCGGGCCGGCCACCTGGCCACTGGCGAGGATCTCGGCGATCGGCGCGGCCCCGAGGCGCTCTGCGGCCTCCTTGGAACACACGATCACAGCAGCGCCGCCGTCGGAGATCTGCGAGGCGTTGCCAGCGGTGATGTTGCCGGCCTTGTCGAAGGCGGGACGGAGGGCACCGAGGGACTCCAGCGTGGTGCCCGCTCGCACTCCCTCGTCCTCGGCGAAGATGATCGGGTCACCCTTGCGCTGGGGGATCTCCACCGGGATGACCTCGTTGTCGAACAGACCGTCCTTGTGTGCCCGGGCCGCACGCTCGTGGGACTTGGCCGCCAGGTCGTCCTGGGCATCGCGGGGCAGGCCCATCGAAGCGGCGTACTTCTCGGTGCCGGCACCCATGGCGCACTGGTCGAAGGCGCAGAAGAGGCCGTCGTACATCAGTGAGTCGACGACGGTCTTGTCACCCAGGCGCATACCTGCACGGGCGTCGGGGAGCAGGTACGGGGCGTTGGTCATCGATTCCATACCGCCGGCTACCACCACATCGGCGGCGCCGGTGGCGATCATCTGGTCGGCCAGGGCGATCGAGTTCATGCCGGAGAGGCACACCTTGTTGACCGTCATCGCAGGGACGTCCATGCCGATGCCGCCGTTCACCGCGGCCTGGCGGGCGGTGATCTGACCGCCTCCGGCCTGCAGCACGTGGCCCATGAGGACGTAGTCGACCGCGTCGGCGGCGATCCCGGCGCGCTCGAGGGCGCCCTTGATCGCGAACCCCCCGAGTTCCGCGGCGGAGAATCCCGCCAGGCTTCCCGACATCCTGCCGATGGGAGTGCGTGCGCCCCCGATGATCACTGAACCAGCCATATCGACCCCTTCGTAGGTTCGGAGCCGAGAAGGCTCCAGTTGCGCTCCCACGGATCCGCCGAGGGAGGTCAGACAAAGGGTACCGGTGCACAGGTGGCTGAATCGAGGCGACCGGCCACCTATGGTCCGAGGACCGACCGCGGCCGCATCGGGCGTCCCGCAAGTGGATCACGAGATGGAGAAGTCATGGGCGCAGCTCTGAAGGGTTCGACAGCACTCGTCACCGGTGGTGGCAGCGGGATCGGCCTGGGTGCCGCGAAGGCGTTCGCGGTCGATGGTGCGTCTGTCCTGATCGTGGGGCGGAGCCAGGACAAGCTCGACGCCGCGCTCGAGGAGCTCTCACCGCTGGTCCACGACGGCGCCTCGGTGTCGTCGTTGTCGACCGATGTGACCGAGGAGTCCCAGGTGGAGGCTGCGGTTGCAGCGGCGGGCGAGTTGCCCGGAAAATTGTCGATCGCCGTGGCATCGGCGGGCGACGGGACCATCGGTCCGATCGTGGGCACCTCGGTCGAGGAGTGGGACCGGGTCCAGTCCGTGAGCCTGCGCGGGGTGTTCCTCACCTTCAAGCACGCGGGAGCGGCCATCGCCGCCAACGGAGGCGGGGCGCTCGTGGCCGTGTCGTCGCTGGCCGGGTTGCTCACCCACAGGTTCATGGGGCCCTACAACGTGGCGAAGGCCGGCGTGGACATGCTCGTGCGCACGACCGCCGACGAGATGGGGGCAGTGGGGGTCCGTGCCAACGGAGTGAACCCGGGGATCATTCGCACCGACCTGGTCGCGATGGTCACCGAGGACTCCGGGACGGGGAAGAGCTACCTGCGCAACTCACCGGTGTCGCGCTTCGGCGAGGTCGATGATGTGGCCGCGGCCATCCGGTTCCTGGCCGGTCCCGAATCGTCGTTCATCACGGGCGTGAACCTGCCCATCGACGGTGGTCACCACCTTCGTCGTGGTCCCGACTACAGCGAGATCACCGCTGCCATGTACTCCGAGGTGGTCGACCCGCGAATCGTCGAGAGCTGACCTCCGTTCTGTGTTTCCTATCTAGCCCCACGAGCTAGCCAGGAGACACAGAACGGTCGAAGTGCGGCGCCCGGTTACCCGGAAGTAGCTTGCGGGACCATGCAGGAGATTCTCGACGCCATCAACGCCGGTGCGACCGGCGACGACATCGCCAACATCGAACTGCCGGAGACCTACCGGGCAGCTCACGTGCTGCGCTCCGAGCAGGAGATGTGGCAGGGGGTGGAATCCGCCGACAAGGACCCCCGCAAGAGCCTCCACGTCGGCGAGGTGCCGTTGCCCGAGTTGGCGCCCAACGAGGTGGTCATCGCCAACATGGCGAGTTCGATCAACTTCAACACCGTGTGGACCTCGATATTCGAGCCGCTGCCCACCTTCGGATTCCTCGATCGTCTCGGCAAGGAGTCGATCTGGGGCAAGCGGCATGCCCAGGACTTCCACGTGGTCGGATCCGATTCCGCGGGAGTGGTGCTGCGGGTGGGCTCCGCGGTGCGCAACTGGTCCCCCGGCGACCACGTGACGGTCCACTGCAACGACGTGGACGACCAGGACCCCTCGGCACACAACGACTCCATGCTGGCTGCCAACCAGCGGATCTGGGGTTTCGAGACCAACTACGGCGGACTCGCCGATCTGTCGATCGTCAAGGCGAACCAGCTGATGCCGAAACCGTCACACCTCAGCTGGGAGGAGTCCTCGGTCAACGCCCTATGCGCGTCCACCTCCTACCGCATGCTCGTGGGCGACCACGCCGGTCGGATGAAGCAGGGTGACAACGTGTTCATCTGGGGTGCCACCGGTGGCATCGGGGCCTACGCCGTGCAGTTGGTGCTCAACGGCGGCGGTACCCCGGTCGGGGTGGTCTCCAGCGAGAAGCGCGTAGAGCTGCTCAAGGCGATGGGTTGCGAGAACGTGATCGATCGGCGCGAGGAGGGCTACAAGTTCTGGTCCGACGAACACACCCAGGACGAGCGGGAGTGGCGTCGGCTGGGCAAGAAGGTTCGCAGCCTGATCGGCGAGGATCCCGACATCGTGTTCGAACATCCGGGCCGCTCCACCTTCGGCGCCTCGGTGTTCATCACCAAGCGCGGCGGCAAGATCGTCACCTGCGCCGCCACCTCCGGCTACATGATCGAGTACGACAACCGTCACCTCTGGATGAAGCTCAAGAGCATCATCTCGTCGCACTTCGCCAACTACGCCGAGGCCTGGGCGATGAACCGCCTGATCGACCAGGGCGCGATCCAGCCCGTGCTGAGCGACGTGTACGACCTCGAGCACGTGGGCGATGCCGCCCTGGCGGTCCACCGAAACCAGGCGGAGGGCAAGCTGGGCGTGCTGTGCCTGGCCCCCGAGGAGGGGATGGGCATCACCGATCCCGACAAGCGCGAGCGCATAGGCGAGGACAAGATCACGTTGTTCCGCCGGATGAGCTGACCCGGGCCCGGGCCTGGGGTTCTGGTCGCACCGAGTGCGGCGTGCACTCGGGGTCCATGGCTTCGACAGGTTCGCCGCAGGAACTCGGAGCTTTCGGAACCGTCGGTGCTTGCGTGTCCTCCAAGATGTGTGGGTCGACGGGTGCGGAGGTTCGCAGCGTGCGTTGGATCATCGATGGCAACAACGTGATGGGTGCGGGCGCCGACGGATGGTGGAACGACCCTGCCGGCGCGGCCGCAGAGTTGACCCAGAGGATCGCCCTCTGGTGCAGGAAACATGAGTCCGACCGGGTGTTGTTGGTCTTCGACGGCCGCCCGGTAGCGCAGGTGGCGGTCCTCGCCGGCGGCAACCTCGAGGTCGAGTTCGCTCCCGCCCGAAAGCGCGATGCAGCGGACGACCTGATCGTGACCCGCGTCGAGGAACTGTTCGTGGAACCGGAGCTGACCGTGGTCACCTCCGACAAGGGTCTCGTCGGACGGCTTCCACCCGGTGTGGCGGTGCGGAGCTCGGGATCGTTCCGGCGTGCGGAACTCGCACTCGGTCGCTGACTCCGGTCGCCCGCGCAGTGGTGCCGGGAGCGGACGTCCGCGTCCGACTTCCGCCACCGGCCGCACGGCGCCAGACTTGTGGGATGGAACTCACCGAGATCGATCACGTGGCCATCGCTGTTCGCGACCTGGATGCAGCCATCAAGTTCTACGCCGAGGCCTTCGGGGCCGAGGTGGCGCATCGCGAGACCGTCGACAGCGACGGGGTCGAGGAGGCGCTCATAAAGGTTGCCGACAGCTACATCCAGCTGACCGCGGCCACCAACGAGGATTCACCGATCGCCAAGTTCCTCGAGCGCAAGGGCGAGGGCCTGCACCACATCGGGTACCGGGTCGACGACTGCGCCCAGGCGCTCGCCGACATGGTTGCCGCGGGTGCCACTCCGATCGACGCGGCGCCACGGCCGGGCAGCCGAGGCACCACGGTGGCGTTCATCCACCCCAAGGGAGCGTTCGGGACACTCATCGAGCTCGTTCAGGAATAGTGGGTGAACCGAACCACGGCCGTCGGGTGAATCCCCCATGGTGGGGCCGGATCCAGTGGTCGCATCGAACACCGAACTGGGGACTCTGCTGCATTGCTTTCGAGCCCCGGGCGCGGTGCCATTGACGTGATGGACACCGTGACGCGACCCCCGCGCCGCCTCGGCTCTCTGGACGGGCTGCGCGCTCTCGCTGTCACCGCGGTAGTCATCTATCACATCGACGACAGGATCCTGCCGGGCGGGTTCCTGGGTGTGGACGTGTTCTTCGTCCTGTCGGGCTACCTGATCACCAGTCTGCTGGTGGCCGAGAACAAGCGCAGCGGAGCCATCGCCCTGCGCGACTTCTGGAAGCGCCGCGCCCGACGGCTCTGGGCAGCCGCATGGGTGGTGCTCGCGCTGGTGGCGTTGGCGGGTGTCTGGAACCTGTGGGGGGCAGACCGCCAGGCCCTGCTCCCCGGCGAGATCTTTGCGGCGGTCGCCCACATCGAGAACTACTGGGTGCTGGGTCACGGCGGCTACCTGAGCCAGTTCGCGGCCCCTTCACCGGTGCGACACTTCTGGTCGCTGGCGGTGGAGGAACAGTTCTACCTGGTGTGGCCCCTGGTGATGATCGGCGGACTCGCCGCGGTGAGGCGTTTCGGTCGCGCGGCCATGTGGACCCTGCTCGGTGTGCTGGCGGTGATGAGCCTCACCGCTGGTCTGGTGGTCAGCCCGGAGCAGGCCTACCTCGGAACGGCCACCCGGGCGATCGCCCTCATCGTCGGTGCTCTCCTGGCCTGGTGGTGGTCATCCACTCCGTTGGCGGCACCCCGGCATGCGGGGTTGCGCCGTGCGGTGGCCGTGTGGGCGGGCCTCGGTGCCCTGGTGCTGCTGGTGGGACTGTTCACCCTGCATCCCCACGACGAGGTGCTGGCACGCGGTGGTTTCCTGACCGTGGCGGTTGCGTCGGCGGGGCTCACGGGCCTGGCGGTGATCCCGGGGACGGTTTCGGCTGGCCTCGCCGCACCCGCGCTGGTGTGGGTGGGTCGACGCTCCTACGGCATCTATCTGATCCACTGGCCCCTGATCGTGGCCATGGGACCCGGGCGTGCGACCTGGCTGGTGGCACTGGTGGTCATTCCGACCACGCTGGTGGGCGCCGCCGCGCTGCATTCACTGGTGGAGGCTCCGCTCATCGAACGGCGCTGGAAACCATCGCTGCAGTACCTGGGCTTCGGTGTACTCGCCCTGGTGATCTGCGGATCACTGCTGGTGGCGATCCCCACCACGACACCCACCAGGGAAGTTGCCGACAGCCTCCAACGGGTCGAGGATCCCAGCGCGGCCGGTTCGATCGAGTCGACCGGAGGTTCCAGCGGTTCGAGCACCACCACGACGATCTGCGTGCCGACGGTTGTCGCGGGTGCCACCCAGGAACTGCCCTCGGTGACCGACGGGTTCGATCCCGGGACCGTTCAGGAACTGGACGACCCCTCCGCTGAGGGATGCGATGACCAGATCGACGTGCTGGTCGTCGGTGACTCCACCGGGCGAGGGTTCTCCAACGGGTTGGCCGGTCTGGGTGACCCCGGGGTGAGGGTCTGGGACCGTACCGAACTCGGCTGTTCCCTCGGGGGGGAGGAGTGCCCGGAGTGGCGCCAGGACTGGGCCGCGGCAGTGAATGACATCCGGCCCGACCTGGTCGTGCTCTACGCCAATCCGGTCATGGACATCAAGGGAGTGGACGACGCCGACTTCGACACCGAGGACGGCGCGATCCAGCGCACCCTGGCCCTCGAGGAGGCCGCCAACGTGCTCACCGCGAAGGGGGCCGCGCTCATGTTCATCGCCCCGCCTGCACCCAGGGCGCCGGAGGGACTGTTCTTCTGCGATGGCCGACGCAACGGCACCCCGTGTGACCCCGACGTCGTGGACGACTGGATCACCACCGTCGAAGACGTCTCGGAGTCCCGTGGAGCGGTCGTTCTCGACGTGGCCGGATTCCTCGATGAACTCGGCGACACCGAGACGACGCGACCCGACGGAATGCACTTCGGGTCGGCCTCACTGCAGGAGTTGGCTGTTTGGGCGCGCCCGATCCTCAACCTCGCGATCCTCGCCCAGGCCGGCTAGCCGGGTCCTCGGGCTAGGACGTCTCTGCGGTCTCCCCATCGGTGGGCGAGGCCTCGGCTGCAGCGGCGAGCGCTTCGAGCGTCTCGGTCATCGTGCGTCGGTTGTGGACCGAACGGCCCTTCACCCGCATGAACAACCCGGTGGTCTTCGCGAACCAACCCGAACGGTGGTCCTCCCAGGTCTCGGTCACCTCGCAACCGCTGTCGGTGGGCGAGATCCGGTAGGCCCACCGCGAGACCTTGAAGGGTCCTGAGGAGACATCGAATGCGAACTCGGTCGGCTTCTCGCACCCTACGACGGTGGCGAGGGTCGACCACCGCAGCACCCCCAGACGGTTGCGACCCACGAATTTCGCGCCGACCGCTGGCCCGGTCGCACCGCGCTTCCAGCGACCGCCGGTCGTCTCGGGTGACCACTCGCCCATGCGGGGCAGGTCGCTCACCATTGCCCAGACCCGCACCGGTGGAGCCTCGACCTTCTTCGACACACTCACTCGCTCCGACATCGCCGGAGCATAGATGTCCGACACACACCCACGGGCGGCGAACCGAACCCGGAGTCGATGAACCGGTCACCCCGTCCACGTGACACCCCGCCGCGAACAGAATCGCACAGAAAATCTCAACTTCGATGTCGCAGCGGCCGATCGATCTCCGGTTCGGCTCCTTGCCGACGACGATCGGAGCTTCCGTGCAGACAACCCCTCCCCGACATGGTTCAACCCGTCCGGCCACCTCCGGACCAAACGCGTCGATGGTCACGCGCCGGCGCCGTCGAAGCCGTTCGGCCGCGTTGCTCGCGGTGGTCCTGGTGCTCGCCGTCGGTCTGGTGGCCTGCGAGACGCCCGGCGAGCCATGCACGGGCGTCCTGAAGAGCCTCGGCCTGCGGCTCACGGAGCAGATGGCCCAGCAGGCACTCCAGGAGCACTACAGCGGTGGTACCCAGCTGACCGAGGACGAGGTGAACTGGTGGTGGGCGGCGCTCGCCTTCACCTACCACCAGCCCCGTTGGCAGGAAGGCGACACCACCGTGGACACCGACATGACCGAGGAGCTGACGTGCGTGAACGGGGTCTGGAAGTACTCCGACGAGCGGCGAACCACCACCACCACCACGACCACCGCCACCGCTGCGCCCACCATCGCTTCGGTGTCACCCTCGAACGGTACGACAGCATCCGCTGTGGTGATCTCCGGCACGGGGCTCACGGGTGCCACGACGGTGACCTTCGGTGGCCACGCGGCCTACTCGTTCAAGATCGCGAGCGACACCCGCATCGAGGCCACCGTCCCCCACGGCAGTGGCACCGTGGACGTGGTCGTGGTGACCCCGAGGGGCACCGCCAAGAAGGCAGGCGCATTCACCTACCAGATCTGACCGCCGGCGACGGGTCGACCGACCGCGCTGCGCCGCCCCGGAGCTTCTGCCCGTTCGGCTGCTCGGGCGCCGGATCCCTTGCTGTGGCAGGGTTCACGAATGCAGGTCCACCTGGTCGACGGCACCTACGAGCTGTTCCGCAACTTCTACTCACCCCGGGGTGGCCACACCAACGACGCTGGTGAGGAGGTCGGAGCGGTTCGTGGCGTGCTGCGCGGCACGGTCGCGATGCTCGCCGATGGATCCACCCACATCGGCGTGGCGACCGACCATGTGATCGAGTCGTTCCGCAACGACATGTGGGCCGGCTACAAGGACGGCTCGGGAATCGATCCCGACCTGTGGGCGCAGTTCCCCTGGTTGGAGGACGCACTGCGGGCACTCGGGGTGACCGTGTGGGCGATGGTCGAGGTGGAGGCCGACGACGCACTCGCAGCAGCAGCCGCGGTAGCGGCGGCGGACGACCGTGTGGAACGGGTGGTCATAGCGACACCCGACAAGGACCTCGCCCAGTGTGTGCAGGGCGAGCGCGTGGTGCAGTACGACCGCCGCGCCCAACAGTTCCGCGGTCACGACGAGGTGCTCGAGAAGTACGGCGTGGCTCCCGAGTCGATCCCCGACTGGTTGGCACTGGTGGGAGATTCGGCCGATGGATTCCCGGGACTCTCTGGTTGGGGTGCCAAGAGCGCGGCAGCGGTGTTGCGGGTCTACGGGCACCTCGACGAGATCCCGCACTCGCCGGGACAGTGGGACGTGCCCGGGGTGCGCGGAGCGGCAAAGCTCGCAGCCACGCTGAGCAGCGACTACGAGAACGCATTGCTGTTCCGGACCCTGGCCAGGCTCGTCACCGACGTCGAGGTGGGCGCGGTGGACGACTGGAAGTGGACCGGACCGACCGAGGATCTGGAGCAGTGGTGCGATCGGCTCGATGCCCCGGACGTGCTGGCGAAAGCTCGTTCTCTGGCCGGGACCACCTGAAGACAGACCGGAATGACAACACCTGTCGACCTATTTGGTGTCTATCGGTACTCTTCATTCATGGCGGTTGGGAGGGGCGACGAGCTAGGGCAACTGCGCGGCGCCCTGCAACGAGGAAGCTTGGTCGTGGTGTCTGGCGGCGTCGGGATGGGCAAGACCACCCTGGTGCAGGCGCTCGAAGCCGACATGGGTCGGCTTCTCACCGGTCAGTCCCTACCGTGCACGGCGCAACGGACGTACCAGCCGATTCTGAATGCCCTGTCCTGGGCTCCTGTGTCGGTGGAACCGCCGCTCATGGCAGATCGGGTGAGACAGGAGCTCGGTGCCGCCGACACCTTGGTGCTCGAGGATGTCCAGTGGTCCGACGAGGGCACCTTGGCGGTGCTGGTCGGCTTGGCAGGACACTGTGGCGTGGTACTCACCGTCGAGCCCAGCAGCTCGACGGCACAGAGGGTCCGCCGTCTGGGTCACTCGCTGGGAGCGGAGTTCATCGACCTGAGACCTCTGGGACCCAGTGAATCGCGGGAACTCGTGGACGAACTGCGCCCCGATCTGATGATCGGCGAGAGGCAGAGGCTGGCCGACGCCTCAGGCGGGAACCCGATGGTGGCGCGACTGCTCGCCAACTCGTTCGATCGCGGCCTGGTGCCCCGCGGGGACGACAGGGCGCTGGTGTCGGCGGTCGTGCGACGCTGTTCGGCGCCGGCGCGCACCACACTCGCCCTGCTTGCGATGGCACCTGGTCCGCTGCCACTGGATCAGCTGGGCGAGATCGAGGAGCTCAAGGGTGCTGGTCTGGTGACCGAGGAGCCTGATGGCTTCATCGGGCCGACACACAGGCTGTTCGCGGATTGGGCCCTGGAGTCGTTGGGGACCGATGATCGCCGGGGACTGGCTGCCGTGCTCGCCGAAACGCCCGGTATACCGCGACGCCAACGCGCCGAATACCTGCTGGAGGCCGGTCGCGCGCGCGAGGCGCTCACACTCGCCACCCAGTGCCGTGCCGATCCGGTTCCGTCGGCGGAACAGGCCGCTGTCCTGCTGACCGCGGCGCGTGCATCCAAGCAGCTCCACGACGCCCCCTCGATGGTCGACCCTGCGGAGCTGATCGATGACGGTGCCCACCACCGGCTGCTCGTTCGAGCTGCCGGCGCACTGAAACGACACCGGCCGCTTTCGCGACGCCGCCGAGCTGCTGGGTGATCTCAACAGCATCGAAGAACGGTCGCGTGCCGCGGCTGCAGTGGAGATGCTGCGCTCAGCGATCGGTTGTGGTGCCCGATCGACCGCAACAGAGGTGGCGCGGTCCATCGCGCCACTCATGGGCGGCGACGACGGGTGCACGCAGCGCGGGCTCGCTCGATGAGCGCGATGGTGTTCGGCTGGTCCGAGGACCGCAGCCTCGCCGGCACCGAGCAGGTCGGACGCGCCAACGGCGGAGCGACGGCACACTGCGCTGGCCATTGCGAGGTCCTCTCGCCCGTCTTGCCGGCAGCAGGGCTGAGCGCCCGGCGCCTGGCGCTGTCGCACAGCCCAGTCAGTCCGACGTGCTGATGTCAACGACAGGTCCTTGCGGCACCGACAGAGGCAGCCGCAGCGGCACCGGCGAGGTCGTAGCTGAACTGGAGAGCGCGGAACCTGGTCATGGTCCAGATAAGCCTCGGGCAGCACGAGGAGGGCCGGTCGCTCGCACAGGAGCCGTGCACCTGGCTGGCACCCACGGCGAACCGGTGGGCGATCGAGTTCCACCCCGCTGATGTGCTTGAGCCGGTTCTACGACGGAGCTGATCATGACGAAGCTCCTCACATGGTTGCGTCGTTCGTGCGAACGGCCCCGGTCCGTCTCGAGACCCGCGCGGTCGCAACTGCGGTACTGGCCACGCTGCTGGCCGATCGTCGGGAGATCGAACGAAGCGGCGAGGTCATCCGGGACTGGATCGCGCCAGCGGCGCTGGAGGGTTTCGCGACGATGATCCAGGCGGTTCTGCCTGGGGCGACCCAGCGGGCCTGGATACTCGGTGACAATGGTCGAAAGGCCGTTCGGTTGGTCTCGCTGGGCGACCGACCTGGTTCCGGCTGGCTACCCGACGCTTGCGGGAACCCAGGTCGTCTGGCGCTGGGGCCCAGTACGAAGCCGGCATGGAGCTCACCGCACCGGATCCCGTCTCCTCGACCGTGCCGAACTCGAGGCCGATGCGATCAGAGCGCTCGCAGAGGAGATGCCGAGGTGGCCGCGGATGGTTTCCTGGCTGCTGCGGGAGTCGTGGAGACCGATTCTCCGTAGATGCGCCCTGCGTTCGTTGTAGTGCGGGCCGCGCACCTCACCGCAGCCGGACGACCGATCGGGCTGTCGAGATCTCGAGGGCGTCGAGGCGGAACTCGACGGGGCAGGGTGCGCGGCGTTGCGACCGCGGGTGGTGTCGGCATTGCGTGAAGCCGACGGTCGAGGCACCACGGGAACCTGCGGATCGCGCCCGGCGAAGGGATCACGCTCCGTGGAGCGAGCCGTGATGTCTCTCGCCGCAGAAGGACCCGGACCGCGAGATTTGCTCCGCTGGCTCGGCATCGCTCCGGCGACGGTGCAGTCACACGTACGTTCAGCCAAGCAGAAGCTGGGCGCGAGGGAGTCGGCCACGTGCGCTGGCAGCGTCGACTAGGTATCCGGGGTCGAACGAGAACATGGTGCTGTGGCCCGGGGCCGAGCCTGCGCCTCTGCAGTTCGAGATCCGCACTCGGGTATCCGCAGTTCGTCGATGCGCATCCTGACCTGAGCGGCAGCCGCTGCGGTGGTTCCCATGCGAAGTCGAGCGCGGGCATCGGCCAGGCGACGCGCTGCAGTGCGCGGGCTCACGTTGACCTTTCGCGCTGCCGCGTCCACGTCGAAGCCCTCCGAGACTCAGTACCTGGAGATGGCTGCTGTCGAGGCCCTCGGTAAGCGGTCGGTGTTCGGCGTCGTACCACTCGGCCTCGGCCAGGCGACGACCCTCGTCCCAGATTCCAGCTGCAGCATCGGCGTCATCGACTGCAACCGCAATCGACGCGCCCCGAATGAGCAGCTCGATCGTGGACTCGACTCGAACGTCTTCAGAATCGATGACGACCATGAGGGGTGTAGGCGCCAAGGATCCTCGGGGACCTCGGTTGGCAGGCGAGTGGCGCGATCGGCAGCACGAACTCGATCGCTATGGCATCGTCGAGAGCTTCGCATCACCACAGACGACCAGCCTGGGTGGTCGGGGCGCCTCGGAGAGTGGTGTTCGGTCTGTAATGGAGGCACCTGTCCTGTGTTCTCGCCCGCGCTTGGCAGGAAATGTGGATGTTTCCGACACAACGAGCTGTGAGCATCCTAGGCGGATCCCGAGAGGGATCTGCGGCTGGATGCCGTTGCCAGGGTCGGTTCGCCGACGGCGGCTGGGAGGGGAAACAGATGAGGTTGTTTCGGGTGGTAGCACCACTGTTGGCGGTGGCCTTGATGGTTATGTTCGTGCCGGTGGTGGAGGTCGGAGCGCAACCTGGCGCTCCGACCCTCACCGGCTATCCGCAGGGAACGATCGGTAGCGACAACGCCGCTTTCAGCTTCCATGCATCGGGCGCCGACAGCTACCAGTGCCGGGTCTTCGATACCGGTACTGCCGAGGCGGTGCTCGGCCCGCATGGGCCAACTGCACCGGGTCGACCACCGGCTACCACCAGGCCACTTCCCAACCCGAGGGTGAGCGCACCTTCGAGGTCCGCGCCCTCGAGGGCGGCACGCCCGGACCGTCGGTCGAACACGATTGGTGGTCACATCAGATCCGGTGGGTGGATCTCGGAGCCCACAGGTACCTACGACTCGCGGTACGTCACCACCACGTTCACTGCTCCGGGCGCGGCGTCGTCTCGGTGTCGACTGGAACGGGCTTCCGCTGGATGGGGAAGCTGTCTGGGCAGCCCGCCAGCAGGGCATGTGGAGTCGGCCTGCTCGGTCGACGGCGCCTACACCCTCGAGGTGCGTGCCGTCGACGCGGCGGGCCCGGCCCGGTGGCTACGGCCAACTTCTGCGGTGGCCGCGGATCTGGACATCGACTGGATCTCGAAGCCTGAGGGCACCACGTCGTCCCGGTATGTGACGGTCTACGTTCACTGCCATCTGCAACCGAAGCCTCGACTGCCGGACTGACACAGGATCTGGGGATTGTTCAAGCAGCTCCGGCCAGCAGGGCATGTGGGAGTCCACAAGGCTGGCCGACGGCGAACACACCCTCGAGGTGCGTGCGAAGGACGCAAAGGGCACGGGCACCGTGGCCAGCGCCACCTTCTCACGGTGAGCGGCGCACTTGGCGTGAACTGGGTGTCGAGGCCGGCAGGCGCCTTCACCTCCCGGTATGTGACAGCGACGTTCACCGCGCCCGGGGCCGTCGACTTCCAGTGTCGGCTCGACGGCCTTCCCGCTGCGTGGGGGAGCTGCTCGGGCAGTTCGGGGCAGCAGGGCATGTGGAGTCGCCCTGTTTCGATCCCGGAACCCACACTCGAGGGTGCGCTCGCGACAACGGCAACATCGGCGCAGCGCCAGAAAGCACCACGTTCACGGTGCAGCGACCGCTCATGCGGAGTGGATCGCCCGCCCACAGGGCAGCCTCGACGGAACGGCTGCACGGCAACGTTCACGGCACCCGGAGCCACCGGGTTCAAGTGCAAGGTCGACGGTGGGACGTACGTGAACTGCGGGTCTGGAATCCAGGGCACATGGGCCTCCACCGCGCCGGAGCCCACACCTGTAAGGTGAAAGCTGTCGATGGTACGGTTGAGGCTCCGGAGGCATCCACGACTTCACGATCGCACCGTCCACGGGGCCCTCACTCGAGGTGGAATGTCACCTCCGGTCCTGCTGCCGGATCCACGATCGCCACTTCATGGGCTGCGCTGTCGTGGAGGCAGCCGGTGCTGAGTGTTACCGGTGCTGAACTTCGACGGCCCCGACAGCGACCTGTCCGACCGGAGCTGCTACACCCCGTGGCCAACTCCTACCTCGCTCTACGGCAGCTACACCGACCTGGCGGATGGCACCCACACCCTGCGCGTGAGGCAGAGGCAACGGGCGGTTCAAAGGGGCCCGCTCGAACACACCTTCACCGTGGAGACCGCTCCGCCCTGACCGTCGCGGTGGTCTCCGGTCCTGCCGCCGGGATCCACGATCGCCACTTCCTGGGCCGCGTTGTCGTGGGAGGCAGCCGGTGCTGGTGTTACCGCGTTGAACTCGACGGCCCTGACAGCGACCTGTCCGACCGAGCTGCTACACCCCGTACAACCTCACCTCGCTCTTACGGCAGCGCCAACCGCGATGCCCACACCCTGGTGCGTAGAGTGGGCAGAGTGCAACGGGCGGTTCAAAGGCCCGTGCTCGAACACACCTTCACCGTGGAGACCGGGCCCGCCCTGGACCGTCGCGGTGGTCTCCGGTCCTGCTGCCGGATCCAATGATCGCCGTTTCCGCGCTGCGTTGTCGTGGAGGCAGCCGGTGCTGAGCGTTACCGCGTTGAACTCGACGGCCCTGACAGCGACCTGTCCGACCGGAGCTGTTACACCCCGTACAACGCCTACCTCTCGCTCTACGGCAGCTACACCAACCTGGCGGATGGCACCCACACCCTGCGCGGAGGCAGAGGCAACGGGCGGTTCAAAGGGGCCCGTCCTCGAACACACCTTCACCGTGGAGACCGACCCGCTCCTGACCGTCGCGGTGGTCTCCGGTCCTGCTGCCGGATCCACGATCGCCACTTCCTGGGCTGCGTTGTCGTGGCAGGCAGCCGGTGCCGAGTGTTACCGCGTTGAACTCGACGGCCCTGACAGCGACCCGTCCGGACCGGAGCTGCTACACTTCGTACAACGCCTACCTCTCGCTCTACGACAGCTACACCGACCTCGCGGATGGCACCCACACCCTGCGTGTCCAGGCCGAATCCACCGGCGGCACCGCCGGACCGTTGCTGGAGCACACCTTCACGGTCCAGAGCGGACCGTGGGCGAGCTTCTGGTCGCGCCCGCTTAACCGTGCCGCCCACGAGCACTGCTGCGTTGTCATGGTCTGCTCCGGGCGCAGCCTGTTACCGCTGAACTCGACGGCCCTGACAGCGACCTGTCCGACCGGAGCTGCTACACCCCGTACAACGCCTACCTCTCGCTCTACGGCAGCTACACCGGCCTGGCGGATGGTACCCACACCCTGCGCGTACAGGCGGAGGCCACGGGTGGCGCAAAGGGGCCGGTGGGCCAGGACGTTCACCGTGGAGACGAAGGCGCCGGAAACCACGATCACGCCAAGCCACTGCAGAACGCCAACAGTGCCAACGCCACCTTCGAGTTCAACGGTGACGAGCCCGCCACCTTCGAGTGCCGAATCGACGGCGGCACCTACCAGCCCTGCATCTCACCGTGGGGTCCCTCCGGCCTGGCAGATGGTCCGCACGAGGTGGAGATCCGCGCGACGGACAGCTTCGGAAACGTAGACGACCCTCATGGCCTGGTCGTGGAGCGTCGACACCGTCGCACCGGTGATCATCGACCTCGACGGTCCGCCTCCGGCGACCATCGATCCCGATGCCGTGCTCACCTTCGACGCGAACGAACCTGCGACCTTCGAGTGCCAACTCAACGACAGTTCGGACGAACTGCAACTCGAGAACCGGCCACCTGGGCTGCGGGCTGTGCCCGATGATTCCTACACGTTCAATGTGCGCTCACCGACCTCGCCGGCAACCTCGGCGAGGATCGCAGCACGTAGTTGGGTGCTCGGGACCGATCCCCCGGAAACCGTGATCGATTCCGGTCCAGACGCGCTGGTCAACACCTCCGACGCAACCATCACGTTCTCCTCACCCGATGCCGGCGTCACCTACGAGTGTCGTCTCGGCGCGGAGGATTTCGCCCCGTGCAACAGCCCGCGGACGTTCAACGGCCTCGGCGACGACTCCTACACGTTTGCTGTTCGGGCGGTCAACGCCGGCAGGTTGGCCGACCCGACACCGGCGTCGACCACCTGGACCGTCGACACGATCGCGCCCACCGTGGCGATCGACAGTGGACCGTCGGGCACGGTGGGCGTCGGTCCGGCCACCTTCACGTTCCTCCGAGGAGGCGGCAGCCCTGTTCTGCTCACTAGATGGTGGCGTTCCCGAGGCGTGCACCTCGGCCGCGCCACTGGCGTTCTCGCCGGCACGTCGCACACCTTCAGCGCGTGTGTACGCAACCGGACCCTGCGGGCAACACCGGTCCGACCGTGTCACAGACATGGATGGTCGATGAGGTGGCACCCGTTGTTCAACACCGCAGCCGGCGGACTACGCGGATCTCCGGCGATGCCACGGTCGGGTACACCGTGTGGACGACGCGACGGCGTCGGTGCAGTGCAGCATCGACGGTCAGGCGTTCGGGAGCTGCGGGCCGACCCCCGGGCGAGGTGACCTCGACGGGTCTCGGGGAGGGACCGCACACCGTGTCGGTGCAGGCCACAGACCCCGTCGGCAACGCGAGCGCCCCTGCGGTCGCCAGCTGGCAGGTCGACACGACCGATCCGGTGGTGACGATCACCGGTGGCAGATGAGCTGACCAACTCCACCACGGGTGAGTCACCTTCACCGTCGAGGATGCCTCACTCATCACGACGGAGTGCCGGGTGACGCTGCGGGCACTGATCCGTGGACCCCGTGCACCTCGGGTCAGACCTTCCCGGCACTTGGCGAGGGCCCCCACACCATCGAGGTGCGGGCCACGGACGCGGCAGGCAACGTGGGCCCCGTCGCGGGCCGTCAGTTCGACGTGGACACCACCGGCACCGGTGGTCGTGATCACCGACGGGCCCTCCGGCACCGTGAGCGATCCCGACGCCGAGATCTCCTTCGAGGTCGACGACGTAGATGCAACCGTGGAATGCCGACTGGTCGGCGACGACTGGAGCGCCGATCAAACCTCACCGGTGCAGTGCATCCGGGTCTCGCCAACGGTTCACACACGTTCGAGGCCCGGGCGACCGATCGCGCTGGCAACCTCGGCGATGTGGCCGAGCTCACCTGGTCGGTCGAGACGCTCGAACCCGATACCTCCATCGCCAGCCACCCACCTGAGCTGTCCAACTCGGCGAGCGCCGAGTTCACGTTCTCCTCCGACGTCGGTGGTGCCATCTTCGAGTGCTCGTTGGACGGCGCTGACTGGGGTAGCCAGATGCCACATCGACCTTCGTCGACCTTACCGATGACACCACGGTCGCGAGAGCCACCGCCGGTGGCCTCACCGACCCCACACCTGCGGCGTCTGTTGGACCGTGGACACCACTACCCCCGGGTACCGGAGCTGACCAGCGCATCGAGTGGCACCACCACGCCCGAGGACAGCATCTTTCGAGTTCACCGTGGACGATGACGATGTAACGACCAGCTGTCGACTCCGACAGCAACGACGAGGACGACTTGCTGCTATGTGACAGCGGTTTCGTGCCGACGGTGGGTGACGGCGAGCACACACTCGAGATACGGGCGGTGGACCCAGCCGGGAACGTCTCGAACGTGGAGAGCAGCACCTGGAACGTCGATGCCACCCATCCGGTGGTGGCCATCACCTCCGGGCCGTCGGGAGCCATCAACGTTCGTGACGTCGAGTACGGCTTCACCGTGGATGACGACGGTGACGCGGTCACCGTGCAGCCGGCCCCACTCGCTGGACACCGCATCGATCACATTGATCGAGGACTGCACCTCACCGGTCGACTTCGAGGACCTCGAGGACGGCAGGTACACCTTCGACGTGATCGCCACCGACGAGGCGGGGCTCGAGGGCAGCGCCAGCCGGGACTTCACCGTGGACGCCACCGGACCCACCGTGGAGATCACCGATGGACCGTCGGGGAGCACAATCCTCGACCGACGGGACGATCCGCTTCAAGGTGGATGACCCGGACGCCAATCTGGAGTGCGTCTTCGACTCGGCTCGACTCTTGTGCGCCGGACGAGGACCTGACCCTCTCGGCGCTCACCGAGGGGACCCACACCTTTGAGGTGGTTGCCACCGATGCCCTGGGCAACGCGAGCTCCGACCAGGTCACCTGGCCCTTCGTCGACACCATTGCACCAACGGTCACCATCACCTCGGGACCTGACGGTGAGATCATCGACGATGCCGCCTTCGAGTTCACCGCTGACGAACCGGTCGACTTTGAGTGCCGCCTCGACAGCACCGTCGGTGGCAGCCGCTCCGGGAACCCTGCGGTTCCGAGATTCTCCAGCGTCGAGTACGAGGACCTGGCGGTCGACGACTACGTGTTCACCGCCGGAACCGATTCTGCAGGACTCCAGCGGTGGGACCTCACGAGCTCTCCGTTCGATCCTCGGTGAACCCGGCGGTGACCGTCGGTGTCACCGGCGCAGCCCCTCGGTCTCTCTCCGTTGGCAACCACGGCCTCGTGACGACTTCTCGTACCGGGGTGACCCTCACCAACAACGGTGCGGCGACGGCCCAGACCTGGCGGAGATCCCACTCAGCGGTGACGTGAACCTGCGCGGTCCGCTGCCGACGGGTTGCACATCGCCCGACGACGACGGCCCGGTGACCTGTGCCCGAGCGTCTCTCGCGGTGGGTTCGGCCGCCACGTTCGACATCCCGGTCGAAGCGGTCTTCGACTGCGACGTGTGGGGCGACTCCGCCAACAACACCCTGAACGGCACCACCGGTGGCGAGATCATCTGTGGTGGCGGTGGTGGCGACACCATCCAGGGCCGGGGCGGCAACGACACGGTGCTGGGCTACGGTCCTCGCTCCGACGGCCTCGGTGTGCTCGCCGTAGGCACCGGTGCAGCCGTCACCTACGGCCCCGGTGACCTCTCCGGCGCCAGCACTTCCGACGCAGTCGTGGCGATCGCCGGGACCGACGGTGCCGACAACATCACCACCGCGACCGGAAAGGACCGTATCGACGGTGAGGAGGGTTCCGACGTGATCGTGGCCGAGAAAAGCCGAATCGATCGACGGCGGAGAAGGTGCTGCCGACGTGATCCAGACCGGCTCCGGCGGCGGCAGTGTGGATGCAGGACCCGGCGACGATGCCGTGTTCGGAGGCTCCGGACGCGACGTTGTCCTCGGCGGCAGCGGGTCGGACTGGGTGAACGGCGATGCTGGCGATGACCGTCTCGACGGCGAAGCAGGCAACGACCTCATCGACGGCGGTACCGGGGCCGACCGCCTGTCGGGAGGCGACGATGCCGACACCTTGTTCGGGCAGTCCGGAGACGACCGACTTCTTGGTGATGGCGGCAACGACCTGGCCGACGGCGGCGATGGTGCCGACCGTGTGTTCGGCGGCGATGGCGACGACACCGTACGCGGTGGTACCGGTGCCGATCCTGCGGTGAACGGTCAGGATGGTCGTGACTCGGTCTACGGCGATGACGGCAACGATGCGTTGGTCGCAGGCGGCGATGGAGACGACCTGCTGGTGGACGGCGGCAACGGCGACGACCGGGTGTTCGGCAACAACGGCGACGACGCCAACGTCAACGGTGGCAACGGCAACGACGAGGTCTACGGTGGCAACGGTGACGACGTCGTGCGCGGAGGATTCGGGGACGACCGTGTCGACGGAGACGGCGGCAACGACCGCATCCATGGCGAGTGGGGCAACGACACCCTCAACGGAGACAACGGGCGCGACTACCTCTATGGCGGCTGGGACAACGACGTACTGAACGGCGGAAGAGGCAACGACGACCTGCTCGGGGAGTTCGGTGACGATGACCTGGACGGCGGCAGCGGGTCCGATCGCCTCGAGGGCGGCTGGGGTCGCGACATCCTGCTGGGCCAGGGTGGCAGTGACCGGCTCCTCGGGGGCCTCGACCACGACTATCTGGCGGGCGGCGACGGCAAGGACTACCTGAACGGCCAGGAAGGTCGCGACGTCATGCGGGGCGGATCCGGCAATGACGAACTCGACGGCGGACCTGCATGGGGCCCTGCATGGATCGATGCAGATGACCACTGGAACCGTTTGTACGGCGATGATGGCAAGGACGTCTGCCGCTTCGGCCCGGGACTCGGAACAGACATGACGAACTACCGGGACACCAGTTGTGAGCTGCGCACGCCGACCACCGGACCGGCCGGTCAGGGTTGGCTCAACGGGTCGAGGGCGCGGCTCGATCGAGGTGCCGCCGACCCCGCTACGTATCCCGGCTGACCACCACCGGCTGCCGCGACCGGTTGAGCCAACCCGACACGCGATGCCACCCTGCGCGGACGAAGCCGGTGATCCCGTCGGGGTAGAGCACCGCCATGGCCACCAACAACAGTCCCGACACCGCGAACTGGTACTCCGACGGGTTGCCCACGTCACCGCCGGTGGCGATGGCGAGAAGACCCACCGGAGCCAGGATTCCCGCCGTCAGTGAACCCGACATGGCTGCGATGCCGGCCAGATAGGTGAGCGCGACCAACGACAGCGAGCTGAACACGCCGAACGAGTCGGCCGAGAGCGTCAGGCGTTGGTACGCGAGCAGACATCCGCCGAGTCCGGCGAGCACAGCTGACAACGCGAACCCCGACAACTTCGCCATCCTCACGTTGACCCCAGCGGCCGCTGCGGCCTGTTCGTTGGCGCGCACGGCCAACCAGGACAGCCCCGTGTTGCTGCGCCGGAGGTTCGCCACCAGCACCCCACACACGGCGAGCACCACAACGCACATCAATCCGAATGCGACCCGCGGGTAGGCGTCCCCCGCGGCGGTGATCGACAGGTCGATCGGGCCGACCGCGGGCTCGGGTACCTGCGCCGATGTGCCTCCCACGAACCAGTCCCACTTGAAGAGCAGCTCCTGGATCGCGACCGCTGCGCCGAGGGTCACGATCGCCAGGTTGAGTCCGCGTACCTTCACCGCTGGGAGTCCCACGAGGACTCCCAGGCATCCGGTCAGGGCGACCGCGACGAGCGGCGCGATCGGAAAGGGAAGTCCCGCATCGGTGAGCCGAACCATCGAGAAGGCTGCGAAGCCCGCGAAGGCGTAGGGCGCGAGCGAGATCTGGCCGACGAACCCGGTCACAACCACGACCGAGAGCGCCATCACGGCGAAGATCACCGAGGTGATCAGGGCGAAGCGCCAACTGGATTCACCGAAGGACAACAGGGCCACCGCGGCGGCGATGAGAGCAACGGTGACCGGCCAGATGGCTCGTGGCTCGGGAGCCACCGGGTAGCGGCCCTCGCGCAGATGACCCCGTGTGGGGAGGCTCTCCCCCCGAAAGACCATGACCGCCAGGATGACGAGGAACGGAAGGCCCTGCTGCAGGCCCACGTCGGGCAACCAGTCGATGTCCGACTGGAGGTTCAACAACCAGGACTGCGCCATGCCGATCCCCAGGGCGGCCGCGGCGGTTATCGGATAGGAACGGAACCCTGCGATCAGGGCCGCTGCAAGAGCGGGCACTATCAGCAGGGCATTGTTGAGCGGATCGAGGGCGACGATCTGCGCCGAGAAGATCATCGCGAGTCCCGCCAGCGAGGTGGCGATCATCCAGTTCAACGCCGCGATGCGCTCGGGATTGATGCCGGCCAGCAGAGCACCCTTTTCGTTCTCGGCCGAGGCCGTGGTCACCAACCCGAAGCGGGTGTGGCGGCTGAGTGCCCAGAGCACGGCGGCCAGCAGCACCACCATGGCCCCGAGCAGGAGTCGGTCGCTGCCCACGAGTCGGCCCAGCACCATCACGTTCGACCGGGGCAACACGGGTCGAACCGTCGGTGTGAGCTGCCATTCGAGCCCGATGACAGCCCAGAAGTAGAGGAACAGCCCGACCGAGGCGACCACCCGGGCGAGGCCCGGCGCGTGCCGCAACGGTCTGAAGACGAGCGTGTGGATCACCAGGCCCAGCAGCGCTCCGAAGACCACGAACACCAGCAGGGCGGTGACCACGGTGGGCCTGGGCAGCAGCGGAATGCGGTGGGGGATGGCGAACAGTGGAAGGACCAGGTCGCCGGTCTCGCGGAACTCGAAGAAGGCGAACGCCAGGTAGGTGCCCGTGGCCGCGTGGGCGAAGTTGACCACGCCCGAGGAGCGGTAGGTCATGACCACGCCCATGGCGAGAGCGGCGATCACCGCTCCGCCACCCAGGCCGAGGATCAGGTAAGCGAGCTGTGAGGTGATGGCTGGTCTCCGACGATGCGGCGGTGCTGCGCGGGTGAGGGCGGACTGGGTCGGTTCAGCCGACCGTATCCGCGATGATCGTGGGTACGTCGACCCAACCCTCGGAGACCTCGACGAACTCGCTGGATCCGACCAGCTCCACGATGACCTGCTGGGGGGCGCACATCGAAGGCAGCGCGGGGATCTGCTTCCCGTCGCAGGTGTAGGGGTGGCCGTCGAAGGACGGTTGGTCGATCTTGGAGCGGAACGCGTCCATGATCTCCTGTGATGTGGCGTCGGCCCCCAGGTCGTTCATGAGCGCCCAGAGGTTCATTCCTGCTCGGAACGAAACGGTGGCCGCCGAACGCGGCGAGGTCTCGGGTGCGTACTTCTCCAGGGCGAGCGTGTAGATCTCCGCATCAGCGTTGTCGGTGTCCTCCGGTTCGACCCGGCCCTCGACGTTGAACCTGTAGCCCTGGACGTTGTCGACGCCCACCTTGTCGAGCTGGCGCACATCGGCGCAGGCTCCCACCATGTAGATGGTCGCGGTGGTGTCCAGGTCGATCAGGGCCTGCATCACCGGAGCACACGACAGGTCTGCTGCGGCGACCATGATGGCGTCCGGATTGCCCTCGACCGCTTTCTGCACCGGTGCTGCGAAGTCCTGGCTCACCATCGGGAAGCTCACCCGGTTGACCTCCGCGCCGAGGGCCTCGGCGACGTCGGCGCCGTACTGCAGAGCTGACATCTCGATCGCCGGGTACTCCGCATAGAGCACGGCCACCTTCTCGTTGCCGTCGACCGCAACCGCCTGGTGTGCGAAAGCGGTGAACGCCCCCGGGCTACCGCCGGAGAACTGGAACGACACGGGGCTCACCATCTCGTCGTTGTTGACCGGAATCCCACCGACCCAGGGAATGCCGTTCTCCTCGAGGATCGCGAGGGCAGCGCCGTTGGAGAGGCCGATTCCTCCGAGCACTGCGACGACGCCTTCGTCCACCAGCTTGCGCGCGCACCCCGCTGCCTCCTCGGGAGCGAGAGCGTTGCCGAGGAGGCAGGGCACGATCTCCATGGGGTGTCCGTCGATCCCGCCGAGTTCGGCATTGACGAACTTCTCGAATCCGTCGGTGGCGGTGTGCAGCTCGGGCATGGCTCCGACCGGAGCCGAGTCGACGTTCATGAATCCGACCTTTACCGGTGGCAACGAGTCGTCGGCGGCCACCGGCTCGGGGACCTCGCCCTCGAACCAGATCGCATCGGGGAACCTGCTCAACACGGTGGTTCCGTCACCTTCGGTCGGCTCGACCGAGCCGTTGCGCGAGAGCCGGTCGGCGTTGTCGGCCGCCAGGTCGCGCTCGGTCGTGTCGGAGGGTTCTGCCGATTCGCTGCAGGCAACGCCGAGCAGTGAGGTGACGCACAGGGCCGCGGTTGCGAGCAGCAAGCGTCGATGTGACAGTGATTCGATTCTGGCCATCAGATCCCCCTGGTGCCGTCCGGCCGGGCCATGTTAGTGAACAGCGTAAACCGAAGCGGAACGGGTGCTCGAGGTGACACGAGAGCCGTTCCGTCGGATCACCCGAACAGTCTCATCTCCCCAACAGTCTCATGGTTGGAGCAGTCCCATCGCCCCAACGGGATCATTTCTCGAACAGTTCGGAGAACTCCTCGGGCACCGGTGAATCCAGCTGGGCCATCGAGCAGTCCGCCGGGTCCTTGTCGGGCCGCCATCGCACGAAACGTGCCGGATGGCGGAATCGTCCGTTGCTCACGTTCTCGCAGGTCACCTCGACAACCCGTTCAGGTCGCAGAGGGATCCAGGATGCGCTTGCTCTCCCCCCGGACCAACGGTTGGGGGCGCCCGGCACCCTGGCTTCGGGATCGCCCGCACCCTCGGGTGCCCAGGGGTGGTTCACCTCGGCCCCCTCGGTCAGCGGGGCCAGCTCACCCACGAGCGTGCGTCGCTGGGCTGCTGAGAAGGCGCTGCAGACGCCCACGTGGTGCAGCGTCGCTCCGGGGCCTTCGCCCGCGTCGTCGTACAACCCGAGCTTCAGCGATCCGACCCCGCCGTTGCGGTGTTCGGCGTAGCCGGCCACCACGCAGTCGACGCTGCGGTGGTGCTTCACCTTCACCTGGGCTCGTTTGTCCTCCTGGTAGGTCCCGTCGGTGGGTTTGGCCATCACTCCGTCGAACCCACCACCGTCGAAGCGACTGAACCACTCCCGGGCGAGCTCGGGGTCGTCTGTGGCGGGTGTGAGGTGCAGGGGGTCGCTGAGGTCCGACAGCAGTGCTTCGAGGGTGGAACGCCGTTCGCCCAGGGGCAGGGGTCGGAGATCGAGTTGGTCGAGGGCGAGGATGTCGAACAAGACCAGGTGCGCCGGTGTCTCCTCGGACAAGCGGATGATGCGCGATTCCGCGGGGTGTATCCGCTGGCCCAGCAGGTCGAAGTCGAGTCCGTCCTCAGAAGGCACCACCAGTTCCCCGTCCAACACGCACCGGGCCGGTATCTGGTCGATGATCGGCTGGATCAGTTCCGGGAAGTAGCGCGTCAGCGGCTTGCAGTTCCGCGAGGTCAGTTCCACCTCATCGCCGTCGCGGAACAACAGCGCGCGGAACCCGTCCCACTTGGGTTCGTACAGCAGGTCGCCCTCGGGTATCTCCTTGGCGGCCTTCGCCAACATCGGCTTCGCCGGAGGCATCACGGGCAGGTCCATCAGTGGGTGTCCCCGTCGGAGTGCCCGGGGCCACCGTGGTCGAGGATCGTGGGTCGGTCCGGATCGCTGTCCTCGCCGAGGGTCGGGATCATGGCGAGCAGGTCGTCGAGGATCGACTCGTCCTTGCCGACCACGATCAGGTCGCGGGCGGACTGCCGTCCGAAGCCCCGGTCGATGGAGTGGTCGATGAATGCGAGCAGGGGGTCGTAGTAGCCGTCGGTGTTGACCAGGCCCATGGGTTTGGGGTGCAGCCCGAGATATCTCCAGGTGAGTACCTCGAAGAACTCCTCCATGGTCCCGATCCCGCCGGGCAGGGTCACGAAGGCGTCGGCCTCGCGGTACATCTCGGCCTTGCGCGCCGGCATGTCGCTCACCACCCTCAGCTCGTCGATGGCGTGGTTGGCCACCTCCTTGTCGAGCAGCTGTTCGGTGATCACCCCGATCACGTGGCTGCCACCGGCCATGGCGGCCTCGGCCGCCAGGCCCATGAGCCCGACGCTGCCGCCACCGAACACCACATCGGCGCCACGCTCGGCCAGGCCCGAACCCACACTCCGGGCCGCTTCCGCGAACACGGGGTCGTCGCCCAAGCGGGACCCGCAGTAGACCGCTATGCGCGGTCGCTTCTCGATCGAGATCCTGGACACCCTCCTCAGGCTAGGTGACACCCCCGGGGTCCGCGGAAGGACTTTGGGAGCCTGATCGGTGCCACAGGTAGTTTCCTGTCCCATGGAACACCCCATCCGAGAACGGGTCGAGGACCTCGCGAAGCGACGGGAACAGGCGATCACCCCCGGATCGCAGCGATCGATAGACCGTCAGCACGAGCGCGGCAAGATGTTGGCCCGCGAGCGGATCCACTACCTGCTCGACGACGGCTCGTTCCACGAGCTCGACATGTTGGCGCGCCACCGTGCCGAGGACGCGCTCGCGGACCGTCCCTACGGCGACGGGGTCATCACCGGTTGGGGAACCGTCGACGGTCGCAAGGTGTTCGTCTTCTCCCAGGACTTCACGGTCTTCGGCGGGGCGCTCGGCGAGGTCTTCGCCGAGAAGATCCACAAGCTGATGGACCTGGCGCTGAAGGTGGGTGCACCGGTCATCGGCATCAACGACGGCGCCGGGGCACGGATCCAGGAGGGCGTGGTCTCACTGGCGTCCTACGGCGGGATCTTCTACCGCAACGTCAAGGCATCGGGTGTCACTCCCCAGATCTCGGTCGTGATGGGTCCCTGCGCAGGTGGAGCTGTGTACAGCCCGGTCATGACCGACTTCATCTTCATGGTCGACGAGACCTCCTACATGTTCATCACCGGCCCCGATGTCGTGAAGCAGGTCACCGGCGAGGAGGTTTCCCAACAGGACCTCGGCGGTGCGCGTGTGCACACCGGCACCTCCGGTGTTGCGCAGTTCATCAGCCCCGACGACGAGTCCTGCCTCGATGACGTGAAGTACCTGTTGGGCTTCCTGCCCTCCAACAACCTCGAGGAGGCTCCCACCGAGGCCACCGCGGATCCGGTGGACCGAAGGTGTGAGGAGCTGTACGACCTGATCCCCGCCTCACCCAATCAGCCCTACGACATGCGTGAGGTCGTCAGGGCGGTGGCCGACGACGGTGACTTCTTCGAGTACGCAGCCAACTGGGCGGGATCGATCATCTGCGGCTTCGCCAGGCTGGGCGGCCAGAGCGTGGGGATCGTGGGCAACCAGCCGGCGATGTTCGCCGGTGTGCTCGACAGCGAGTCGTCGTCCAAGGCAGCCAAGTTCGTTCGCACCTGCGATGCGTTCAACATCCCGCTGGTCACCTTCGTGGACGTGCCCGGATTCCTGCCGGGGGTGGAACAGGAGCACGGCGGGATCATCCGACACGGCGCCAAGCTTCTGTACGCCTATTGCGAGGCGACCGTGCCGAGGATCTCGGTCATCACCCGCAAGGCCTACGGAGGCGCCTACGTCGTGATGGACTCGAAGTCGATCGGCTCCGACCTCGCGTTCGCCTTTCCCTCCGCCGAACTGGCGGTCATGGGTGCCCAGGGAGCGGTCGAGATCGTGCACCGACGAGCCCTGGCGGAGTCCGATGACCCCGAGGCCAAGCGCGCCGAACTCATCGAGGAGTACGACGAGGAGCACCTCAACCCGTGGGAGGCCACCGACCGGGGATACGTCGATGACGTGATCGATCCGGCCGAGACACGCCTCAAGTTGATCGCCGGGCTCGAGGTGCTGCGCACCAAGCGCGAAGAACTGCCGAACCGCAAGCACGGGAACATCCCACTGTGACCGGGATCCCAGCGGTGGAGATCACGCCCGAACCCACCGACGAGGAGGCCGCGGCGATCGTGGCCGCGGTCACCCTGGCCACTGCACAGAACGGTTCCACCGAGGAAGCACCCGAGATCCCGCGGTGGCGGTTCTCGGGTCGTTGGTGGTCGGCCCCGGTGTCGATGCGCAGGGCCCGCCCCTGACGTGGACGCCCCCGGGGAGCTGTTCACGGTCGCCGACGATGAGCTGATCTGTTGGCACGGTGCCCGGCAGACCCGCCTCGAGGGGCTCACTCCGGACACGGTGGTGCACAGCGATGGAATCGATGCCCGGACGTTGCCGCGCCACGGCGAGTTGCTGTGCCGGATAGCAACGGTCAACGACGTCCACTTCGGTGAGACCGAAGCAGGCCGCCTGGGCGACAGCGACGAGTGGGAGACCTTCTCGGTCGCTCCGGGGGAGGACCCGTACCCGGAGGTGATGAACCGGGGTGCCATCCACGACATCTCCGGTTGGGATCCCGACCTGGTGGTGGTGAAGGGCGACCTCACCTCGGGTGGCACCAGGGCTGAGTACGAGCGGTTCCGCGAGTTCTACGAGCCCGCGTTCGGCGATCGGCTGATGGTCGTGCGTGGCAACCACGAGAGCTACCACCGGTTGGCGGTGGCCGATACCGCGTTCCAGGAGCGCGCCCTGCCGGGGGTGCAGGTGGTGCTTCTGGACACCTCGCGCGACGGTCACCCCAACGGTGATCTGAGCGGTGCCCAGCTGGAGCAGTTGGACGAGTTGGCGTCGCGGGCGGACAGGCCGGTGCTCGTGTTCGGGCACCACCCGATCTGGGACGAGCGGACCGAGGAGCGCAACGACCACACCTTCGGGCTGCTGCCCTCGGCCACCGACGGGTTGATCGAGGTGTTCGGTCGCCGGGAGCGTCTGGTGGGGTACTTCGCCGGACACACCCACCGCAACCGTGTGGTGCGCACGCCGTACCGGCCCGAGGTGCCGTTCGCAGAGGTGGCCTGCGTGAAGGACTTCCCCGGTTCGTGGGCCGAGTACCGGGTCTTCGACGGAGGCATCCTGCAGGTGCACCGCCGAATCGCCACCCCCGAGGCGCTGCGCTGGAGCGAGAGGACCCGGGCGATGTTCGGCGGCGCCTATCCGGCGTACGCCAGTGGCGCCCCCGAGGAACGTTGCTTCGTTGTCTGTGGTCCGCAGACTCCCCGGTAGGTTGGTGCAATGGAGACTCGATCGGTTCGGCTGCGGCGGGCGTTCAGTGAGGCCAGCAGGTTCGTGATGGACCTGGCCGACGGGATCGACGAATCCCGTTGGGGAGATCCCGGGGTCGGCGACTGGACCGTGGCAGAGCTCTGCGTGCACATCTCGCGTGCAGGGTCCACGATCTCGGACTACGCGGCGGAACCCGCCGAGCGGACGGTCATGTCGTCCACCGACTACTACCTGGTGGTGCTCGCCGACGCGAGTATCCACAGCGCCGTCGCGGAGCGCACGAAGGCCCAGGCAGCCGAGGTCAGCGAACCGATCCCGGAGTTCCTGCGCAGTGTGTTCGAGCAGGCCGAACAGACCATGCAACGGACACCCTCGTCGGCAGTGCTCGGATCGCGAGCCGGTGGGATCACGCTGGAGGACTACCTGCCGACCCGCGTCACCGAGCTGGTCGTGCACGGCGTCGACCTGGCCGATGCACTGGGCTGCGAGCCCGAAGTGCCCGCGACCGCAATGGCGGTGACCCTCGAGACGCTCGCGGACCTCAGCATGCACCGTCCCGATGTTCTGGCTCCCGCCGACGTGGTCAGGGCGCTGACCGGGCGGGGCAACCTGCCCGACGCCACCAACGTCCTCGGTTGAACCAGGCCCTCGTGCCCCGGTCGGGGCGTCAGTGCCTCGTGGAGGCACGACCACTCGGGTACGGGCTACTCGCGGCGCTCCAGCAGTTCGAGGGTCGGGTCCGACCCGGTCTCCGGGTCCAGCAGCACCACGTAGGAGTCGTCGCCGCGTAGTTGTTCGATCAGGAAGGCGGTTGTCACCCGGTTGATGATCCTGTGGGCCTCGTCGATGTCGAGTTGTCCGTCCTCGCAACCCTCTGATGCGTAGTCGTTCACCGCTTCGACGAGAGCCTGGGGCAGTTCGGGCATCTCGGCCAGCTGGTCCTGGTAGCTGCAGATGTCGGTGAAGCTCTGGTGTTGTGCACCGGTGATGTCCGCCCGGACATATGGGCGACCCGGAACCAGCTCGTCGGGTCTCGGTGCGTTGGTGGCCACCTCCACGGTCTGGTCGTCGCTGGCCCACTCCACGAGGGTGGGGATGTCGATGGCCTCCAGCGATGCGTCGTCGAGTCCGGTGGCCGCGGCGAGGCCCACGATGGCATCGACGCGGTCGTCGGGCGGAACCTCGCCGACCCCACCCGCGACCGCGAGCGCCGTGTAGCCGCCGAAGCTGTGGCCGATCACGCCGATCGACTCGGGGTCGATGCTGGCGGAGACCTCCTCGAACCCGGGGCTGCCCGCTAGGGCCGCATCGATGGTCAACGTCACGTCCTCGGGGCGATCGAGTGCCACCTGGTCGCGTGGTTCGCTGGTTCCGGCAAAGGTGTCGATGGCGGTGTTGCCCGTGTGGTCGGGCGCCACCACGATGAATCCGTGCGATGCGAGGTGCTCGGTGAGGAACGACGACACGTAGCGCAGGCCGCCGTTGCCGTGCGAATAGACCACCAGTGGGAACTCTCCGTCGGCCACGGGTAGGTCCGCGTAGCCCGACTCCGAGGGCACCTCGAGACCGGGGAACGGGTAGGTGGCAGGAGTAGCGCCTTCGGTGGAGCCGGGCTCCGCGGGGTACCAGATCTGCACCGGGAGCTTTCTGCCGCGCGCTCCGGTCACCTCGGCCGAGGCCACGCCGATCGCGAACTCGCCGGGCTGTTCGACGGCCAGAGCAAGGTCCGCGACGACCGCCGTGGTGGACGTGGTGGCTTCGGTCGTGCTCGTCGAGTCAGCCGAGGAATCCCCTCCGGAACAACCGAGCAGCACCAGCGACGGTACGAACAGGATGGCGGTCAGCGTGCGTCGGGCGAGCATCCCGGCACGATAGGGCATTGGCGCGGCCCGCTTCGTGGGGGTCACCATTTGGCGATGCCCGATCGAGCCGCCGGCCCTCTGTCCGATCTGCGAGTGATCGACGCGGCCACGGTGTTCGCCGGCCCCGGCGCTGCTCGCTACCTGGGTGACTTCGGTGCCGACGTGATCAAGGTGGAGCGCCCCGGCGGCGGTGATACGTCGCGTTCGATCGGATGGCGTGACCGACGGGATGGAGAGACGTTGTGGTGGAAGCTGGTGGGGCGCAACAAGCGTTGCATCAGCCTCGACCTCAAGGACCGATCGGATCTCGAGGTCATGAGGGACCTCTGCGCGTCCGCGGATGTGTTGGTGGAGAACTTCAGGCCCGGCACGCTCGAGCGACTTGGGCTGGCACCCGAGGAGCTCTGGGCCCGCAACCCGCGCCTCGTGGTCACCAGGGTCACCGGGTTCGGCCAGGACGGTCCGTACGCCTCTCGCCCGGGGTTCGCCACGCAGGCAGAGGCGATGTCGGGGTTCGCAGCCATTTCGGGTGAGCCCGAAGGCCAACCACTGTTGCCTCCGATCGCGCTCACCGACGAGGTGGCCGCACTCGCCGCTGCATTCGCCACGATGGTCGCGGTCCATTCGGGTGTGGGCCAGGTCGTGGACGTGAACCTCATCGAGTCGATGCTGCAGTTGATGGGGCCCCTGGTCTCGCTCTACGGGCTCACCGGTGAGACCCAGGAGAGGCTCGGTGCAGGGATTCCCTACACGGTGCCGCGCAACACCTATCGGACCTCCGACGGGCACTGGATCGCCATCAGTACCTCTTCGGCAGCGGTCGCATCGCGGATGATGCGTCTCGTGGGCCTGGGCGATGTCGCCGAACTGGAGGGTTTCGAGGGACGTCAGGACAACCGTGAGCGGATCGACGAGGCAGTGGCGGGGTGGATCTCGGTGCGCCCGCGCGCCGTGGCCCTCGAGGAGCTGGAGGCGGCGGAGGTGGCAGCCGCTCCGGTGCATGACATGGCCGACATCTTCGCTGACGAGCATTTCGCCGCCCGGCGCGCGATCGCGGAGGTGGACGGGGTGCCGATGCAGCAACTGATCGCCAGGCTGTCGGCCACCCCGGGCTCGATCCGCTGGGCAGGACGCCCACAGGACGCGGACTCCGCCGATATCCGCGCCGAACTCGCCGACCCTCCGCGAGATCCCTGATCGTCCAGCAGTTCGAGAGCCGACCTCTGCTCCGCGGCCCGAGAGCTATTCCGCGATCGCGACCTCGATGCGGTCCTGGTTCCACTCACGCGCGGCCGTGAGTGCATCGCGAACCTGTTCCAGGAGGTCATCGCTGTCGAAGGCGTGAGCCGGGTAGCAGGCCACCCCCGCCCACAACGTGTGATGACCGGACGTGCTGACCAGATTGCGTCGGATCCGTTCCACGGTCCACACCGCGCCGTTCTCGGGTGTGTCCTCCAGGATCACACCGAAGGTGCCGTCCTCGAGTCGACACGCGATGTCGGAATCGCGCACGGTCGTGCGCACGGCCGCAGCCACCACCTCGGGGTCGGCGGGGCGGGTGCTGTCGCCCGGCAGGCCCTGAGTGATCTCGATCATCGCAACCGCCACGGGCCGCAGGTTTCGTCGGGCCGACGCGAGCCGACTCTCGAGGGCCACCACCAGGTAGTCCTCGGAGAACAGACCAGTCGTGGGATCGGTCAGCGACGTCTCCGGAGCACCGACCACCGGGCCCGCACCGGATCCGTCGGCCGAGCCACCGCCCGAGGAGCTGCCGAGCCGCGGTTCGGTTTCGAACCCACTCTCGACCGCTGGGGCCGGGGTTCCCCCGTCGAGGTGAGCGGCGTCGTCACCGCGGTCACCGCTGGTCTCGTGTGTCGAGGGGTGACGGCCCGCAGCGTCGCGGGGTGCGGATACCGGTGCCCGGTCGGCATCCCGCTCGGGCGTACCGTCGCCGGTCGTGGTGCCGGCGGGTCTGGGGATCAGCGCCGTGAAGCCCGCGAACAGGCCCAGAACTCCAGCGGCGAAGCCCATCTCGGGAATGTCGGCGAGAGCGGACCAGGCGCCGAAGACGAGGCTCGAGGCGCCGACCACGAGCGCGAGAATCCGGGTATCAATCACACGTTCTCCATCGGCGTCGGGAACCGTCGGCATGAGGATTCCGTCATCGACCGGACACTATCGCCGCGAAGCGATCCACATCCTCGGTGGTCGTGGACCAGCTGGTGACCAGCCGGGCTTCGGCCGTCCCGTCGGTGCGTCGAACCGGATTGTCCTGGTAGAACCGCGCACCCGCTGCTCTCAGAGACTCGGTGGTGGCCGGATCGAGCCAGGCGAAGATCATGTTGGCGTCGACAGGGTGTGAAAGATCGATGCCCGACCGGCGTAGCTCGTCGGCCAGCCTCGCAGCCATCTGGTTGGCGTGATCGGCCAACGTCAACCAGGTGCCGTCACCCAACCAGCTGACGAACTGGGCCGCCATGAAGCGTTGCTTGGACAGCAGATGACCGGTCCGCTTGCGGAGCCGTTCGATGTCGTCGCGGACACGGGACGGGTCGAACACCACGATCGCCTCGGCCCCGAGCGCTCCACCCTTGGTGGCGCCGAAGGACATGATGTCGACTCCTGCTCGCCAGGTCAGCTCCGACGGGGTGGATCCAGAACTGGCCACAGCGTTGGCGAAGCGCGCTCCGTCCATGTGCAGCGCCATGTCATGGGAATGTGCCAGATCGGCCAACTCCGCCAACTCGTCAGGGGAGTAGCGGGTGCCGGTCTCGGTCACCTGCGCCACCGAGAGGCTGGTGAGCGCCACGCTGTGAACGCCGGTGTCGTGCCGGGCGGCAAGGTAGGCCTCCACGATCGGGCGGGTCAGCTTGCCGTGTTCGGACTCGAGGGGCAACAGGCTGAGCCCTGCGCCGATCACGGTCGGCGCAGCGCACTCGTCGACCAGGATGTGGCTGTGCTCGGGGCACAGCACAGCACCCCAACCCGGGTTCACGGCGGCGAGCGACAACGAGTTGGCTGCGGTGCCCGTCGGGACGCAGTACACATCCACTTCTCGGTCGAACACCTCGGCCATGGCCACGGACAGCTCGATGGAGCGTTGGTCTGCTCCGTAAGCGGCGTCGAAGCGCGACGCCTCCTCGGTGATCCCGGCTATCACCTCAGGGCACACCCCCGAATTGTTGTCGCTGGCGAAGTTCACGACGGTGGCCTGTTCACGAGCGATGGGCGATCGCCATGTCCGCCACCTTGGCCATGATCTCGCTGAGCTCGTAGTCCTTGGGGGTGAACACCTCCGCCACGCCGGCTTCGAGCAGTGCCGGGCGGTCCTCGTTGGGGATGATCCCTCCGGCGAACACCGGCGCCGTCACACCCTCTTCGCGGACCAACCTGATCACCTCGGGGATCAGTTCCATGTGGGAGCCAGACAGGATCGATATCCCGATCACGTCGACATCCTCGTCGCGCGCCGCCACGGCTATCTGCTTCGGAGTGAGACGGATGCCCTGGTAGATGACCTCGAACCCCGCGTCGCGCGCTGCGACGGCGACCTGTTCCGCGCCGTTGCTGTGGCCGTCGAGTCCGGGTTTCCCGATCAGCATCCGAGGCGGTCCACCGGGCAGGGATGCGAGCCGTTGGGCGATGGCGGCCAGTCCGTCTCCGGCCTGCCGGACGCCCACCGCTGCAGCCACGCCGGTGGGGGCGCGGTACTCGCCGAAGGTGTCGCGCAGGACCTGAGCCCATTCGCCGGTGGTTCCACCGGCGCGTGCCAGGGCGATCGTGGCGGGCATTATGTTCTCGTCGCTGTCGGCCACCCGGGCCAGCTCCTCGATGGCCGCCTGCACAGCGGGCTGATCCCGCTCCGCACGCCACCGTTCGAGTTCGGCGATCGTGTTCTTCTCCACCGCCGGATCCACGCGCAGGATGTTGTCCTCTCCTCCGAGTGGCGACTCGGCTGTCTCGGTGAAGCGATTCACACCGATGACCGGGAGGTCACCGGACTCGATGCGTCGCATGCGTTCGGTGTGGGAACGCACCAGTCGGCCCTTGAGCTCGTCGATCGCCTCGAAGGCGCCTCCGAGGGCGAGCACCTCGTCCAGTTCGGCCTGCACCGATTCCTCCATCTCGGCGGTGAGGCGATCCATCACGACCGAGCCCTCGAAGAGGTCCGGATACTCCAACAGGTCGCTCTCCATGGCGAGCACCTGCTGGATCCGCAGCGACCACTGCTGGTCCCACGGCCGGGGGAGACCCAGGGCCTCGTTCCAGGCCGGTAGCTGCAGTGATCGTGCCCTCGCGTCGCGCGAGAGGGTGACGCCGAGAGCCTCCAGGACGATCCGCTGGATGTTGTTCTCGGGTTGGGCCTCTGTCAGACCCAGGCTGTTCACCTGGACTCCGTAGCGGAATCGTCGGGCCTTGGGGTCGGTCACGCCGTAGCGCTGTTCGGTCAGGCGATCCCACATCCTGGTGAACACGCGCATCTTGGCGGTTTCCTCCACGAACCGCATGCCGGCGTTGACGAAGAAGCTCACCGATGCGACCACGCCCGACATGGCCTCCGGTGCCACCTGGCCGGAATCCCTCACCGCATCGAGCACGCCGATGGCGTTCGCGAGCGAGTAGGCAATCTCCTGGGTGGGCGTGGCTCCTGCCTCCTGCAGGTGGTACGAGCACACGTTCATCGGGTTCCAGCGCGGCACATGGGTGTTGCAGTAGGCGAACATGTCCACGATCAGCCGACGGCTGGCCTCGGGCGGGAAGATGTAGGTACCCCGGCTCAGGTACTCCTTGACGATGTCGTTCTGGGTGGTTCCCCGCAGGGCCGTGGTGTCGACTCCCTGCTCGGTGGCATTGGCGATGTAGAGGCCCAACATCCACGCAGCGGGTGCGTTGATCGTCATCGACGTGTTCATCTCACCGGGAGGGATCCCGTCCAGGAGCGTTCTCATGTGGCCGAGATGTGCCACCGGCACCCCGACCTTGCCGACCTCTCCCCGCGCCAGCGGGTGGTCGGGGTCGTATCCGGTCTGGGTGGGCAGGTCGAACGCGATCGAGAGTCCGGTCTGGCCCTTGGCCAGGTTGGTCCGGTAGAGCTCGTTGGATGCGGCTGCGGTGCTGTGACCGGAGTAGGTGCGCATCATCCACGGCCGGTCGGGTTCTGGCAGCCGTGCGGGGCTGGGACTGTCGGTGCGAGCCGGTTCGGTCATGTCGGCCATTCTGCCCGTTGGGTCGCTCCTGCTGCGAGGGCGTCGGTGTCCACCCTGCATGCAGCCCCGGCCTGGTTTGCCCCAAAACGCCTGGTTTGCCCCAAAACGCAAAGTGACCCGGTCCGAGGACCGGGTCACAGCGTCGGGGCGGAGTGAGGGCCACAAGGCGCCAGCACCTGGAAAGCGCTGGTGGCGATGCGTTTGGAGGGAGATTACGTGTCCCTCACTCCTTTGCCCCGGCTGTGTTCCGATGGGGGCGAAACCATCGGTCTTTGTAGTATCGTCACTTTCGGTGCCGATTCCAACACCCATTCGGAAAACCCTGAGAGTTTGTTGAGAATTGATGCCGGTTCAGGGTTCGTACCCCCTTCGGAGCATGCCGTGACATCGGTGACTTTCGCCCAGGACGACTTCGAACCGTTCCTCGGCGCCGACTTCTTCCCCTGGATGATCCTGGCCTTCGGTGCCGCCATGGTCATAGGCAACGTCCTGGCGCTGCTCAGACCTCCTGCGTCGGTGACCGCCGACCGGCGAGATGATCGCGATGGTGCAGACGCGCGACCCCGGCGACCGCCGCTCACCCGCTCGGTGGTGATGATCGTGGTGGGTCTGGCCGCCGCGGCCTGGGGCCTGGCGTCCCTGCTGTCGTGAGAGTCGCGCTGTCGTGAGGGTCGCGCTGTCCTGAGGGCCGCGCTGTCCTGATGGTCGCGCTGTCCTGGAGCGCGCGACCGACCTGGCGGGTGTCGACCGGTCCGTCCGACGCCGGTGATCCCTAGGGGGGACACCTCGAGGACGCCGCTGGTCGTTGCTCTATGGTTGCGGCCATTGCGATGGTTGCGGCGATCGCGATGGTTGCGGCGATTGCGCCGGGATCGATCGGATGGTCCGTCGGTTGTCGGTGAGGGGATGATGGTGTGATGAACCGGGACCTGGCCGTCGAGGCTCTCTGCGTGACCTACGGCGGGATAGTGGCGGTGGACAGCCTCTCGCTCGAGGTGAGGTCCGGCCAACTGGTCGGGCTCATCGGACCGAACGGGGCCGGCAAGACCACCACCGTGGATGCCGTCTGCGGGTTCACCGCCCACACAGGGGTGGTGCGTCTGGGGGACCGGAACCTCTCGCGGGCACCTGCACACTTGCGGGCTCGGGCCGGAATTGCCCGAACCTGGCAATCGGTGGAGCTCTTCGAGGACCTGACCGTGCGCCAGCACTGCGCCGTGGCCGCGCACCAGGGTTCGTTCACCGACCTGCTCCTCGACGCGGTGGCTCCGCGCCGCAAGGGTGCAGTCGCCGGTTCGGAAGCAGCGCTCGAGACCATGGGTCTGATCGACGTGGCCGATGAACGACCCGGGGAGCTCCCGCACGGCACACAGAAGCTGGTCGGTGTGGCGCGGGCACTGGCGTCCTCCCCGGCGGTGCTGATGCTCGACGAACCAGCCGCCGGGCTCGACTCCCAGGAGAGCATGGAGTTCGGTCGCCGGTTGCGCTCCGTGGTCGACAGCGGCCCGGGAGCGTTGCTGATCGACCACGACACCCAACTCGTGATGGACGTGTGCGACCACGTGTACGTGGTCGACTTCGGTTCTGTGATCGCTTCGGGACCACCCGAGCAGGTGAGGAACGATCCGGTCGTGGTCGAGGCCTACCTGGGCGTCGGTGCCCACCGTCTGGTCGACGACACGGGACGCAGCGACACGGGGCACAGCGAGGCTGCCCCGACCTCAGGGGGTGCTTCGTGAGCTCGCCGGTGCTGGAGTTGGAGGGGCTCTGTGCCGGCCACAACGGACTCGCCGTGGTGAGAGATCTCGATCTCAGGGTCGAGCCCGGCGAGGTGGTTGCCCTTCTGGGTCCCAACGGGGCCGGCAAGACCACCACGCTGCTCACGGTCTCGGGCCTGTTGAAGCCGCTGGCGGGATCGATTCGCTTCAACGGTGAGAGCATCGTCGGCGCACGACCCGACCGCCTTGCCCGCGATGGTCTCGGACACGTACCCGACGATCGTGGGTTGTTCCCGGGGCTCTCGGTGGCGGAGCACCTGGAGCTGGCCACCGCCCGGAAGGACCGTGCCGGTATCGGTGAACGGGTGGGGCACTGGTTCCCCGCGCTCGACGATCTCATGGATCGACGGGCGGGACTGCTGTCGGGGGGCGAACAACAGATGCTCGCCCTCGCCCAAGCGCTGTTGCGAAACCCCCGCCTCCTCATGATCGACGAGATGAGCCTCGGTCTCGCTCCGATCGTGGTGGAGAACCTGTTGCCCACGGTGCGTCGCGTGGCCGAGGAGAACGCGTGTGGCGTGCTGCTGGTCGAACAGCATGCTCCGATGGCCCTGCAGGTGGCAGACACCGCGGTGATGCTCAACCATGGCGCCGTCGTGGCATCCGGACCAGCGAGCGAGCTCGCCTCGGACAGTGACCTGCTCCTCAGCGGATACCTGGGCTGAGGAGCGCCGGGGGATCGTCACCGGGCCCCCGACGGGTGCTCGGTGCCGTCGCTACACTCCGAGTGAACCCGAGGGATCCCCCCGAAACAGAAGGAAACAAAAATGGCAGACCTGATTGCGATCGGATACGACGACACCACCACCGCCATCCAGGCGATGGAGACAGCAGAGGGACTGGCCAAAGACCTGATCCTCCAGCCCGACGCCATCGCCGCGATCGTGCGCAATGAAGACGGCAAGATCAAGACCATCACCAACGCCCACGAGGTGGGTGCCGGCGCCACCTGGGGAATGTTCTGGGGTCTGCTGTTCGGCGTGCTGTTCTTCGTGCCGGTGTTCGGCATGGTGTTGGGTGCGGCCTTCGGCGCACTCGGCGGCAAGCTCTCCAAGGACGCCGTCAGCAAGGAGTTCCAGGACCAGGTGCGTGCAGCGCTCCAGCCCGGTACCTCCGCACTGTTCATGATCGTGGAGCAGGTGACCAGCGACAAGGCAGTGGACGCCCTCTCGGTCCATGGCGGCAACGTCATCAAGACCTCGTTCTCCAAGGACGTCGAGGCCGAGATCCAGCGCGAGCTCCACGGCGAGGGCTGACACCCTGACCGGTTCACACCGGTCCGTGTGATCAGAACAACCTGACGAAACGATCGGGGTCCGGCCTGGGGGTCGGTCCCCGATCCGCGTCAGGGCAGGTTCGCGCCGCAGCGCAGTCGGCCGGACCAACTCGGTGTTGCCGGTCCAACTCGGAGCAGCCGGTACTGGTGGGTGTCGGGCTGGACCGACTCAGTTCTCCGCCATGCACTGGGTGGTGATGCCGGTCACCTTCTCGGTCAGGGCATCGGGGTCGCCACCGAGGAGCAGGTCCTCGAGCCCGGTCTCGCCCAGCTCGTCGGTCAGACGGTCCACGATGCACGCTGCCACCGGTTCGGGGATGCCCGCAGCTGTCATCTGCTCGAGGAGCTGATCGGTGATGTTGCCCACACCGGAGCCGTCACCCGAGGTGACCGCCGGGCATCTGGTGCCCGGCTCGGGGAGCTCCAGATCGACCAGATAGGCCACGACCGCATCGTCGACGCATGCACCTCCGCGCAGGAACGCCGTGTGGCCGTCACCCTCGTATGTGAGCAGTACGGATCCCTTGAGTGCTTCGGCCATCTCCTCGGACCACTCATAGGGCGTCGCGGGGTCGCCAACGGTGCCGACCACGAGGATCGGTGGGGCTCCGGCACCGGTCCATTCCGGCACGGGGTTCGCCGGAAGCGGCCAGTCGACACAGGCGAGCGGACCCGTCGCGAGGATCTCGCCGAAGGTCGGTGCGTCAGCGGTTGCCCGCTCGCCCGCTTCGATGGCCTCCTGCACGGTGGGACGCTGGTCGGAGTCGGCGCAGTTCACCATGATCTGTGCGTCCGAGGAGTTGTCCCAGGAGCCGTCTGGTTGCCGTCCCAGCTGCCGGTCGGCCAGCGACAGCAGCACCTCGGCTCCTCCACCTTCGAGGTCGTCGATCGCGCGGGCGACCGATCCCCACACCTCGTCCTGGTACAGCGACGTCAACAGGCCGATGTCGAACAGGTCCCGGGTGAGCTGACGTGTGCCCGACGCGGTGTCCACCATGAGGGGTTCCTCGTCGAGCGAGGCGCGGACATCTGCGATGCTCTGCTCGGTCCTCCCGGAGAGCGCACAACCCGGGTCGCTGTCGCAGGTCTCCACGAAGCTGTCATAGGTCCGTTCGAACCCCATCACGCCGGCGGCGAGTTGCTCCTCCTCGCTGGCGGTGGGCGAGACAGATCCGTCGAGGACCATGGCGCGGACGCTCTCGGGGAACATAGTGGCGTAGGTCGCTCCGATAGCGGTTCCGTAGGAGAAACCCACGTAGTTGAGTTGATCCTCGCCGAGGGCGAGGCGGATCTCCTCCATGTCACCCGCCACGTCGGCGGTGGACATGTGGTCGATCAGCTCGGGGTTGTTGGACTCACAACCCTCGCGGAGCTCCTCGGTGTCCGAGATGGCGCGGTCGAGTTCCTCGGCATCGTCGGGGCTGATGTCTCCCTCGATCTGCGCTTCCTTCTGTTGGTCGGTGAGGCAGCGCACCGGGGAGCTCTCACCCACACCCCTGGGGTCCCAACTGACGAGGTCGAAGCTGGTGTGGAGTTCCTCCGGCATCGAAGGTGCGGCCGCCGAGAGGAATTCGATTCCGGATCCACCCGGCCCGCCCGGATTGAACAGCAGCGACCCGATCCGCTCATCCGGTGAGCCCGATGCGGGGACCCTTGCCAGAGCGAGGTCTATCCGGGGGGATTCGGCGTCGGCGCGATCGATCGGCACCGACAGCACTGCACACTCCATGTCGGGTCCGGTGAATCCGTTCTCACAGGGGCCCCAGGAGATCCCGTTGCCGGAGACCGCCTGGTTCTGTTCGGAACGCTCGTTGCTCTCCGAGCTCGCGATGTCGCCCGAATCGAGCGAGCAGGCCGACGAGACCAGCAGAAGCGTCGCCAGGACCGCCAACCACAGCGTTGTGCGTGGCCGTGTTCGAGCGGATAGGTCGACGCGGGCCGGCCTGGTTCGTTGGCGTTGGTTCGTCACATCTCGAGGGTACAGACGGCAGGGCGTCGACACGGGTCGCGGCCGCTGGGGAAACTCCCTCAGATCAGTGTCTCGCTCAGATCAGTGTCTCGCTCAGATCAGTGTCTCGCTCAGATCAGTGTCTCGCTCAGATCAGTGTCTCGCTCAGATCAGTGTCTCACTCGGATCAGTGTCTCAGCTGTCGCTGTCTCCGAGGTCGCTGTCGCCGAACTCGATCTTGCGGAACTGTTCGTCGGAGAGTCGGTCCTCGGGAGCCAACCCCTCGCGCTCGCGCCGCCGGTTGGTGAGCATCGCCGCATACGCGATGGCCACGACCACACCGGCGATTCCGAATATGAGGATCCCTTGCCACATCTCCTCATCCGATCACACAGCGGCGCTTCGTGCACGTTCTTGGCCGTGATCTGCAGGCGAGGTCCCTCCGCTGGGCCGTGGGTGTGGCGAGAGCCTTAGGCTCACCGGCATGGCAAGTGCACCACAGACCGAATCCGAATCCACGACCAGCCCGTATCTGTCGGGCAACTTCGCGCCGGTCATCGATGAGGTCACCCAGTTCGATCTGCCCGTCATCGGGGAACTGCCCGCCGAGCTGACGGGTCGCTACCTGCGCAACGGACCGAATCCCATCGGTGATGTGGATCCGGCGGGCCACCACTGGTTCATCGGCGACGGCATGGTGCACGGGATCCGCCTCGATGAGGGCCGAGCAGCCTGGTACCGCAACCGGTACGTCGGTTCTTCGCGGCTCTCCGACGCCCGCGGAGAGCCCGAAATCCCCGGCCCGAACTGGAACGGCAACCCCTATGGACCCAACACCAACGTGGGGGCCTGGGCCGGTACCACCTGGGCCATGGTCGAGGCCGGTGGCTGCCCGGTGGAACTGGGCTACGAACTCGACACGATCGGTCGGAACGACTTCGGAGGCACGATCACGGGCGCCTTCAGTGCCCATCCGAAGTACGACCCGGTCACCCGCGAGCTCCACGCGATGGTCTACGCACTACCCGAGTGGATGGACCACGTCGCCTACATCGTCATCGGCGCCGATGGAAAGGCGCGCAAGGAACTCGAGATCCCCCTGGCAGGCATGCCGATGGTGCACGACATGTCGCTCACCCGCACCTGGGCGCTGCTGTACGACCAGCCGGTGACCATCGACATCGAACTGGCCGCCAGCTCGATCTTCCCGTTCCGGTGGAATCCCGACCATGGTCGGCGCGTGGGGTTGGTGCCGCGCGAGGGCACCCCCGACGAGATCGTGTGGATCGACCTTCCGCTCGGCTATGCGTTCCACCCGCTCAACGCATACGACACCGAGGACGGGCGCGTCATCGTCGACATCTGCACCTACGACCGGATCTTCGACCGCGACCGGTTCGGTCCGTTGGGCGACGGGGCCTTCGGTCGGCTGGAGCGGTGGGAGCTCGATCCGGTGACCCGCACGGCATCCATCTCGGTCATGGACGAGCGGCCCACCGATTTTCCTCGCGGCAACGACGCCGTGGCCACCAGGGAGCATCGCTACGGCTGGTTCCTGTCGGGCTCGGCAGACGAGACCGACACGTGGTCGACGGTCAAACAGGATCTCTCCACCGGCCGGCGTTGGGAGTTCGACCACGGTCCGGCGCGCCAGGCCGGGGAAGCCGTCTTCGTCGCCCGCGACGACGCTCGTTCCGAGGACGACGGTTGGCTGCTCACCTATGTCAACGACCACAACACCGGTGGCGCGGACTTCGTGGTGATGGACGCGCTGGACTTCGAGAGGGACGACTACGTCGCAAGGGTTCCTCTTCCCCAACGGGTTCCGTTCGGATTCCACGGCAACTGGGTGAGCGACAGGACGGTTCCACCCTCGGGGTGAGGACCACGTGACCGGCAAGGCCGCGCTGGGGTTCTGTCGGCGATGAGCAGACGACGATGATTTGGAGACAACGATGACGACCGACGACACCGACACCGCCGAGAGGATGGAGGTGACGCGACTGATCGCTGCAACGCCCGCCGAGGTGTTCGAGGTGCTGTGCGACCCGGCGGGTCACGTGGCGATCGACAGCTCGGGGATGCTCCAGGCGGCCACGGGGGATCCCGTGGGTGCGGTCGGGGACACCTTCGTGGTGCACATGGACCGGGACTCGTTGAACGACTATCCACTCGGCCTCTACGACGTCACCGTGTGCATCACCGCGTTCGAGCCCGACCGCGAGATCGCCTGGACGATCCAGGGCCAGATGGAACCCCAGATCGGCCATGTCTACGGGTACACGTTGGAGCCACACGAGGACGGCACGCTGGTGACCTCCTACTACGACTGGTCCGACATCCATCCACAGTGGCGCGAAGCGGGGATCTTCCCGGTCATGTCCGAGCTCGCGCTGCGCGCGACGCTGGGAATCCTGGCGCGCACCGTCGCACCCGGCAGGCCGCGGCCGACCGGCGACTGAGCCGGCAGCTCACCTGCGACCCGCGCCTGGGCTCAGTCCTGCGGCTGCAGGGCGCGCTCGAGGCCGTCGAGGACCACCTCGAGTCCGAAGTCGAACTCATCCGCGAAGTCGTAGCCCTCGCGGGTGATGTGCTCGCTCACCAGTTCGGCGAGGTGGGGGTGGGACTCGCCCAGCCCCTCCATGATCGCCTCGGCGAGGTCCACCGTCTCGTCGCGGCCCTCGAACGGCAGGCCCGCCTCCTGCAGCGAGAAGCCGTAGACGTAGGCGTCGAGCAGCGCGATCGCGTGCGCGGTGAGGGGTACCGAGAACCCCCCGTTGCGGAGACAGCCGAGCGTTGCGTCGAGGTGGCGCATCGTCGCCGCGCCCGGAGAGGTGCGCGAGTCGAGCAAGGGGGTGGCCCACGGGTGTGTGCGGAGCACCGACCTGGTGCTCTGGGCCCGTGTGGTCATCGCCTCGCGCCACGGCTCGCCGGGTATCGGGTCGCCGATCATGTCGAACACCTCGTCGACCATCGCGTCGATGAGGTCCTCCTTGTTGGCGACGTGGTTGTACAACGACATCGCCTCCACGCCGAGCGACCGGCCGAGCTTGCGCATCGTGAGGCCGTCGATGCCGCCCTCGTCGGCCATGCCCATGGCGGCGGCGACCACCGATGCGCGGTCGAGGCGCCTGGTCCTGCGTACGTTCGATGACTCGTTCGCTGCCTCGTCCGACATGGTTCTCCGTTCCGGTGGCGGCCGTGTGAGCGTCTTGGCGTGCCCGGCCCTTGACGACCTTACAGCGTAAGTATATGGTTTCACCAACGGCTTACAGTGTAAGTCGCAAGTCCGGCAGGACGGCCGGAGCAGACTTCGACCCGAGAGGTTCAGCGATGACCAACGGAGCAACGACCATGAGCGACAAGTCCACCGCAGCGGCGAGTGGAGTCCCCGAGACGATGAGCGCCATCACCCAGGACCGCTACGGCGAGGCACTCGAAGTGCTGTCGACCGGCCGCGTGCCGGTCCCCGATCCCGGAGCCGACGAGGTGCTCATCGAGGTGGCCGCTGCCGGGGTCGACCAGGGGACCTGGCACCTGGTGGCCGGGATGCCCTTGGTCGTGCGCCTCGGATTCGGGTTCCGTCGCCCGCGCAACCCGGTTCCCGGGCTCGATGTGTCCGGCACCGTGGTCAAATGCGGTGAAGAGGTCCGGGACCTCGCGCCGGGCGATGCCGTGTTCGGGATCGCGAAGGGCTCCTTCGCGCAGTACGCCGTGGCCAAGGCGACCAAGATCGTGAAGCGACCCGACTCCCTGCCGGAGCTCGACGCGGCGGGACTCGCGGTGTCCGGAATCACGGCGCTGCAGGCGGTCCGCGACGTGGCACGGGTGAGCCCGGGCGAACGCGTCCTCGTCGTCGGTGCTTCCGGCGGTGTCGGGTCGTTCGCGGTCCAGATCGCCAAGAGCCAGGGTGCCGAGGTCGTCGGTGTCTGCAGCGCCGGCAAGGCGGACTTCGTCCGCTCCCTCGGGGTCGATGACGTGATCGACTACCGCAGCGAGTCGCTGGACGCACGCGGCGTTGGCTACGACGCGATCATCGACACCGGTGGCGCCAACCCGCTCCGCGCACTGCGCTCGGTGCTCACCGAGCGCGGCCGCCTCGTGATCGTGGGTGCGGAGACCGGAGGGAAGCTGATCGGCGGTGTCGACCGGCAGTTGCGCGGCGTGCTGCTGTCCATGTTCTCGCGACAGACCATCAAGACGTTCATCGCCGCCGAGAAGGGCGAGAGCATGACCGTGCTCGCCGATATGGTCGACCGCGGCGATGTGAGGGTGGGTCTCGGGGCGACCCGTCCACTGCAGGAGGCTGCAGCCGCGATCGACGATCTGCGTGCCGGCCGCTCCCGCGGCAAGACGGTCCTCACCGTCTGAGCAGGTGGGTGCCGGCGGTCGACGCCCAGGCGAGCCGTACGAGGATCACGCCCGCCGCGAGCGAGCCGCCGGTGCCCCCGACCAACAGCGCGTTGTCGCCCGTGTAGAGGCCGTAGACCACCCAGATCATCGCCTCTGTGAGAGCCATCGACCAGGTCACCGGGGAGATCGCCGTGAGGTCGGTCGAGCGCAGCGAGGTGACCGCCGCGGGCATGAACTGCACGGCGTAGCAGAGTCCGATGGCCACACCTGCCACCTCCCAACCGCCGAAGGCCAGGAAGGGCAACGGGAACCCACCGAAGGTGACGGCGCCCACGAGGATCGGCCGCAGCCCGACCCGTCCCACGATCCCCAGGTACTGGATCGCCATGACCACGTAGAGAACCGAAGCCGTGAGCGACACCGGCAGGATTCCCCAGAGCGATTCGGCGATGCCGTAGGCACTCCACCAGTTGTTCATGGCCACTCCGACGCCGACCCAGATGCCCGAAAGGCCATCCACGCTGCGAACGCGGTGCAGGCGAGCCACTTGCGGCACGATCATGCCGGCGCCCATGACGTTCGCTACCACCAGCAGGATGGGGAGAACGACTGACAACTGATCTCCTCGGAATCGAGTCCGGTCGCTCCAACGGGACGGGTCCAGCACCGTAGGCCACACCACGTGGTGGGATCGGACAGTATTGGCGGGTGACATCCTCAGCTGCGGTCGGTATCGACGTCGGGACCACAAATGTGAAGGTGGTGCTCGTCGATCCGGCCGGGTCGGTTGTGGGCACTGCCCAGCGCCAGCTCGTCACCCACATGGATGGCGACATCGGCGAACAGGACGCATCGGATCTCTGGAGCTCGGTCGTCTCTGCTGTCTCCGAGGCAACCTCGAAGGCCCCGGAGGTGGCTGCACAGGTCGGCGCGGTCGGCTGTTGCAGCCAGTACTCCTCGATCGTTCCCGTGGACGCGGACGGTGACCCCGTGGCCCCGATGGTGATGTGGACCGACAAGCGCGGTACCGACCACAGCTTCGAGTTGCTGATGGAAACGGACGACGCGCTCGATCTCTGGGTGGAACGTCACGGGATCCCCCCGGTGGGAGGGGGGTTGTCCCTGGCGCACATGCTGCACCTGCAGCGCGACCGCCCGGATGTGCACGCGGCCACCTCCACCTGGCTGGAACCCATGGATTTCGTGACCATGCGGCTCACCGGTGAGGTGCAGGCCAACCAGGGCACCATGTTCATGAGCCAACTCTGCGACAACCGGTCCCTCGGGGTCACCGAGTACGACAGCGTGCTGGTCGAACGCAGCCGGATCGACGCCGACCGACTCCCGCCACTCGGGTCGCAGGAGGAGCCGGTGGGCACCCTGCGCCCCGATGTGGCAGCGCAGATGGGGCTACCCGACACGGCGCTCGTCTACGGAGGTGTCAACGACACCGTCGCGGGAGCGGTTGCATCGGGTGCCTTCGGCGCGGGAACGGCGGGTCTCTCGATCGGCACCACGAGCGTTCTGATCGACACGCTGGCGGAGAAACGTGTGGACCTCGACCACGAGTTGTTGTCCATGCCCGGTCCGTTCGAGGACACCTATGTCCTCTGGGCCGAGAACGGCATCGGTGGAAGGGCCCTCGAACACATCCTCCTCAACGTGGTGCACGCGGTGGACGAACTGGCCGACCACCACACGGGCGACGAGTACCGCATGCTCGATGCTGCTCTCGGGTCGGTTCCGGCAGGGAGCAACGGGCTGCTCTTCCTGCCCTGGTTGAACGGATCACTGTCGCCGGCCAGTTCCCCGACCATGAGGGGCGGCTTCATCAACATGTCCCTGGAGTCCACCCGCACCGATCTGGTCCGGGCCGTCACCGAGGGTGTCGCCCACAACCTGCGTTGGTTGTTGCCCTTCGCGGAACGGTTCACCGGCAGCCCCATGGAGGAGATCGCCTTCCTCGGTGGTGCGGCGCGCTCGCGCGAGTGGTGCCAGATCCTCGCCGATGTGCTGGACAGGCCCGTCGGGTCGTTGGCCGAGCCCGACTGGGCAGTGGCCCGCGGTGTTGCCGACCTGGCCCGCTACCGTCATGGAGCCATGGAACGCACCGAGCTCACCGGTCCGGCCGATCTCGGAGAGCGCTATCTCCCGATCGAGGGCCACCGTGCCCGCTACGACGAGATGCACGAACAGTTCGAGGCAGCCTTCGATGCGCTGAGGCCGATCCACGAAGCACTCAACTCTTGACAGTCCCGACAGTCCCGACAGACCCGCTACCGAATCACCAGGAGATCCAATGAGTTCCCATCCCTACACCGAGCGATTCGAGGTCCTCCGGGCCATTCCCGAAAAGGGCCGTGACGAGTCCGAGATCCTCGCCGAGCTGGCGGAGATGGCCCATGAGGAGGACGCCACGTGGGAGACCGGACAGTGCTCGGGCACCATGTACTGCGGAGACCACGAGCACTACGGGTTCATGAACCAGGCGTTCGGGCTCTTCGCCCACATGAACACCCTGCAGCGCGACATGTGCCCCAGCGCAACCAAGTTCGAGGGTGAGATCATCGCGATGGCACTGGACCTGCTCAACGCAGACGCCGTCGAGGACGGCGAGACCTGTGGCCTGATCACCAGCGGGGGGAGCGGGTCGATCGCACACGCCGTGTTGGCCTACCGGGACCATGCCCGTCAGACCCGTGGGATCACCAACCCGAACTTCGTGAAACCGGAGACCGGGCACCCGGCGTTCAACAAGGCCTGTCATCTCTTCGGTGTGGAGCTGCGGACCGTGCCTGTGGACCCGGACACGACGGTCGTCGATCCGGCTGCCATGGCCGAACACATCGACGAGAACACCGTTGCGATCATGGGGTCGGCCTGCAACTACGGCTACGGAACGATCGACCCGATCGCCGGGCTCAGCGACCTGGCGATCGAACGCGGCGTCGGCCTGCACGTGGACGGCTGCCTCGGTGGTTTCATCCTCCCCTGGGGCGAGAAGCTCGGCTATGACATCCCGCCGTTCGACTTCCGACATCCGGGGGTCACCACGATCAGCGCGGACACCCACAAGTACGCCTACGGATTCAAGGGCACCTCGGTGCTGGCCTTTCGCGACAAGGCCCTGCGCAACTCGCAGTACTTCTACCTGCCGGAGTGGACCGGCGGTAAGTACTGCTCTCCCGGAATGGACGGTTCGCGCTCCAACGGGCTGATCGCGGCCACCTGGGCGGGCATGGCACGCCTCGGGTCCGAGGGCTACCTCAAGTACGCCAAGGCGATCTTCGAAACGGCGTTCGCCATGCAGGACGCCGTGCGCAGCCACCCCGAACTCCGGATCATGGGCAACCCGTCGTTCTGTTTCAGCTTCACCTCCGACGAGTTCGACATCTATCACGTGAACGACTTCATGCGAACCCGTGGCTGGCGCTTCAACGGACAGCAGTATCCCAACGCGATCCACATGGCGGTCACCCGTCCCCAGACCCAACCCGGAGTGCTGGAGCGGTTCACGACCGACCTCGCCGAAGCCGTTCCGTATGCCCTCGAGCACGCGGGGGACACCCCCGACAGCGGCGCCATCTACGGCGGCGTCGAGGGCGGCATGACCGACGAGGCCGATGAGTTCATCAGGGCCCTCATGGCCGACCTCATGGACGCCCAGCAGTCCCTACCCTGACCGTCCCGAATCCTCCGGCTCCCAACCGGGTGGACCCGGAGGCTCAGAGCTCGGAGTCGGGACGTAGTCGGCGTTCCAGTAGGGAGTCGAGGGCTCCGAGGTGGTCGCTGAGCAGACCCAGGTTCTGCATGAGATGGTCCATCGCCGCTGCTCCGACAGCGTCCTCTGCCTCCTCGAAGAGTTCGCGGCGCGCGGTACGGGCCGCGTCGACCGCCTGGTTTCCGCGCGCGCTGAGGCGGATCCATGACACCCGTGCGTCGTCGGGGTTGCGCTGTCTCTCCACCAGGCCGCGGCGCTCGAGGTCCGCGACCTGCTTGGACATCGCCTGCTGGGTCACGCCCGATGACACTGCGAGCTCGGAGATGCTCCGGGGCCCGGCCGTGAGGTGTTGGAAGACGTAGCCGTCGCTGGCTCGAACCTGTTCGCCGGCGACCCGGCGAACGGCCTCCAGCGTGCGGGCGCGGAGTTCCGACGCGCACGCTTCGACGAGAAGGGCGAGGTCCCCTGCGGGGTCCCTTGCTGGTTCGGCCACCCCGAGAACATACACAACTGTGGTTGTGGGACCGTAGATACACAACTAAGTTGTGTATATGCCATCACGAAGAGCAGACCTGACCGAGACAGTTGCCGTGGCCCGGCCGATCGTCGAGCGGATCGTGTGGGCCACCGTCGCCACCGCAGGTGCCGACGGGGAACCGCGTACCCGGATCATGCATCCGGTGTGGTTCTGGGAAGGCGAGGTGCCCACGGCGCTGATCTCCGCGCGTCGCACCCCGGTCAAGGTGAGCCATCTCGAACAGAACCCGTCGATCAGCTGCTACTACTGGGATCCAGCGCACGACACCGTCGCCGTCGAGGGGCGAACGAGTTGGGTGCCGCCCGAGCGGGTCGCCGACGCATGGGAGAGGGTGGCAGCGCCGGAGCCTCCGGTGGGGTTCGATCCGGCGATGATCTGGCCCGACGGTCCCACAGATCCGGGCTGCGGTTTCCTGGAGGTGGTGGCCCACCGCATCCTGGCCACTCCCGCAGCCCGGGAGGGGCTTCTCTGGTCCGCCTAGGTCGGTGCAATGCGATGCCGGTAGCGAGTTGGTCCCACACTCGACCCCGGGAGTCGTCGGGCTCCAGCAGGTCGCCATGGAGTCCTCCGGGTAGATCCGGCGACTGGGATCCCTGGGTAGCCTCTACCAGTGGCCCATCCACAGATGTTCGACGACGACGACCCGGTCCTCGCCAGGGTGCGCGGGGCAGCGCTCCGATTTCCCGACGCGCAGGAGAAGGTGTCCCATGGTCGACCGGCATTCTTCACCAAGAAGGTGTTCGCCTACTACGGCGGATCCCTGAAGGTCGACGGCGAGTGGGTGCAGCACCCGCACTCGATCGTGGTCGTTCCCGACTCAGCGGAGCGCGAGGCGCTGCTCCAGGACGAGCGTGTGTACCTGCCCGCCTACCTCGGGCCGTCGGGGTGGATCGGCGTGGACCTGGAAGACATCTCCGACTGGACCGAGGTGGTCGAACTACTGGATTCGTCCTACAGGCTCACCGCCCCCAAACGGAGCATCGCAACGCTCGATTCCCTGGACTGAACCCGCCCGCGGGCGAGGGTGCCGAGCACCCCCCGGCAGCTGGCACCGTCGAGGGAGCCCTGCCAGCCCGGCGACCACAGATCGTCAGGGCAGGGCTCCCACGGGAATGGCCGCACCTTGATCAGCCATGGCGGTCGTCATCGTCGAGTCCGCTCCTCGCGGTGCGGACGGGGATCGGTTTCGTTCCGTGAGGGCCATGCCTCCCTCGCGTACCAGAGGTAGCCCAGGGCAAACATGAGTCGCTGCAGTGCGCCGTCGATGCGGTCGTTCATGGTCATCCCGAGGGGGAGGATCACCGAGGCGATCACGGCCAACGAATCGAGCACGATCCAGGGGCCGCGGCTCGAGTGATTCCGGATTGCGACCGAGACGACACCGAGGGCGAACGCGAATCCCAGCACGGTGGCGGCGATGGAGTGGAGCAGGTCCTCGGTCGGATCGAAGTCGGTTCCCGGTACCCATGAACGCAACGAGAATGCCGCCACAGCGCACATGCAGACCCCGAAGGTCACGTGCAGAGCCGCAGCCGGCTGCCCCCAGGTGCCACTGCGTCGCCAGGCGATCCACAGCACCGCCAACCCGAACAGGAGGAATCCGCTGCGCGCCACCCAGGCCCCGTCGACACCCTGCGCGCCCGACTCGCTGGTCGTGTTCGCCAGCACCGAGTAGGAGGTATCCAGCACGAAGGGTGCTGTCACCAGGGCCGCGGCGGAGACGGCAAGGAGGCCGACACCCAGCCAGCGGGAGCCCATCGCCTCAGTGCCTACCGAGTCGAGGCCTGCCGGGTTCACAAGGGCGGGCTGCCATCGACCAGATTCTGGCGCCTCCGTCACGGCGTCGCCACCCGTGTTCACCGATCGGTGTCGGGGGTGAGGATCGCTGGTTCGACGCCGTTGCACACTGCCGGTCGCATCCTCCGGCACGGCAGGGATGCCGATCTGGAGCGGGTGAGGAGAATCGAACTCCCGTATTCAGCTTGGGAAGCTGATGTTCTACCATTGAACTACACCCGCGTGATTTGCTGGCCGGGACGGCGGGATGGCCGCTGCCCGAAGCGTGGGTCACTCTAGCGCCCGGCCCGATGCGGTCTCACGCCCGGGTAGTTCCACCCGGCCCCGGGCGTCGTCGACGAGGGTAGGCCGACCCATCGGTGGGAAACCTGCCCATGGGGGACCTGCGCGTTCGTCTGTACAACTGGACCCCTAGCAAGTCCGAGAAGCGATGATCCCCGCGCCAACCGTTGGTCGCAGGCGCGGGAGTAGCCAGGCGAAACCGGCTCGGGCCGTCACAGGTGAGGTTTCACATGTCTGTCCGGCACTCGACCCGACGACCGAGCTCGACCACACGGCGGGAGCGCCCGATAGCGATCGCAGCGGTGCTCGGCCTTCTCGCGCTCGTGATGTCCTTCCTGCCCGGCGCAGCCGCTTCGGCTGCTCCCGCTGATGACGGCAATCCCGACCTGCCCCAGAAGTGCGGTCTGGACATGACGATCATCATCGACCGCTCGGGCAGCATCGGCAACTACAACGACGACGTCGCCGACGCTGCGAACGCGCTCATCGACGGCGTGTCCAACACGGGCTCGAAGGTGCAGGTGATCTCGTTCTCCAGCAGAGCCACTGCCGTGACCCTCGCCGGTGGGGTGGGCAGCAGCAGCAACATCTCCGACCTGACGTTGCTGCCCGCCGAGAACGTGCAGCTCACGCAGTACACCTCCTCCGGCGGCACCAACTGGGACGACGCGCTCGAGATGGCGCGCCGCCAGCCAGCGGTCACGCCGCTGACTGTCGTGCTCACCGACGGCAACCCGACATATCACAACAGCGGCAACGGTGTGAACGGCCACGGCAACAGCCTCGGTGGCAACGGGGGCTCGACCAGTACCGCCGATGTGAACAAGGCGGTGCAAGAGGCCGACCTCCTGAAGGCTGCCGGGAGCCACATCCTCGCAGTCGGGATCGGAAGCAACCTGAACACCGCGAACCTGGAGGCGATCTCCGGGGAGGAACGCCTGACCGCTACCAACGGCGTGAGCTTCTCCGAGGCCGACTGGACAACCGTCGGGTTCACCCAGCTCAAGGCCCTCCTCGAGGACTTCACCAAGGAACTCTGTGCGCCGTCGCTGAACATCACCAAGACCGAGATCCCACTCGAGGGTGCCGAACGCCCCGGTGACGGCTGGACTTTCGACCTCGAACTGGAGAGCGCTCCGCAGGAGTGGGAGAACCCGGCCCAGCAAGCTGGACTGACGACCGCGTCCCAGGTCACCGACGAGGGCAAGGCCAGTTTCAAGTGGGAACAGGGCGCCACCCAGACGATGGGTGCAGAGGTGGGTGAGCAGCCACGTGAAGGCTGGGTGTTCTCCTCCGCGACCTGCCAGCGCCGCAACTACGACAGCGGCGCGGTGAGCCAGCTCACGCTGGCTCCACAGATGGCCCAGGACGGCTCGGTCAGCTGGGTGATACCCGGTGGACTCGGTCCGGCCGACTCGGTGAACTGCAACGTCCGCAACCGCCAGGTCGCTCCGGCGCGGATCGACGTGCGCAAGGTGACCGCTCCGGCCGCCATGCCCGGGGAGTTCGACTTCAGCCTCGACGGCAACGGTGAGTCCCGCACGCTCGAGGACCTGAACCACGGCGACACCGAGAGCTTCGGCAACGTCGCACCGGGCACCTACGCGGTGGGCGAGGCAACCACGCCAAACTTCACCCAGACGTCCGCGGCCTGCGACAACATCGACACGCCGGCGGGAGAATCGCTGGACCCGTCGACCCTCACGGTCGCCGAGGGTGAGCACTGGTTGTGCACCTTCACCAACACTGCGGACGACGGCTCGATCACCGTCCGCAAGGTGGCCCAGGGTGCAGACGGCACGTTCGGGTTCTCATCGGACTTCAACGGCTCGTTCGAGCTCGCAACCTCCGGAGGTTCCGCCTCGACCGCCGCGGTTCCCGTTACGCCCGGCCGCTACTCGGTCAGCGAGGCCACCCCCGCCCCCTGGACCCAGGTCTCGGCGGTCTGCGACGACGGCTCGCCCGTCGGTGACATCGAGGTCGGTCCCGGTGAGGATGTCACCTGCACCTTCACGAACCTCGCGCCGGATCCCTCCATCGAGGTCACCAAGACAGCCGGCACCGCCTCGGTCGACGAACCGGGTGCGACCGTGACCTTCACGGTCGGAATCACCAACACCAGCGTCGAACCGGTCACCATCGATTCGGTCACCGACACCGTGGACGGTGGCAGCCCCTTCGACGTGGACGCGCTGGCGGCCACGACGTGTGACGACCTGATCGGCACCACGCTCGCCGCAGGAGCCTCGACCAGCTGCACGTTCGACTACGAGGTCCAGGGTGACGCAGGCGACGTGGTCGACGACGTCATCGAGGTCACCGGCCACGACGGCGACGACAACACGGTTTCCGATTCCGACGATGCCACGGTCACCGTGAACGACGTCGATCCCCGGGTCCAGGTGGACAAGGTCGCCGGCGCCACGAGCGTCGCCGAACCGGGCGCGGATGTGGAGTACACCGTGACCGTCACCAACCCGGGAGCCGAGGCCGTCACGGTCGATTCCCTCACCGACTCGATCGAGAACGGTCCGGCGGTGGACATCACGACCACCGGAGCCGTGGTGAAGGCCACGACCTGTGGGCAGGTCCTGGGGGCCACGATCGCCCCCGGTGGTTCGAACCAGTGCAGCTTCACCGTGGAGGTGAGCGGTGACGGAGGCACCTCGGTCACCGACGTGGTGGAGGTCGAAGCCAGTGACAACGACGGCAACGACGTCTCCGACACCGACGACGCCCGGGTGGACATCACCGACGTGGTGCCGACCGTCGCGCTGACCAAGAGCGCAGCCAGCACCTCGGTGCCCGAACCGGGTGCGAACGTCACCTTCTCGTTCGTGATCGAGAACACCGCCGCCGAGGCGGTCACGATCACGTCGCTCACCGACACGGTCTTCGGCGACATCACAGCGGAGTGCGACCTGGTGGGTGACACCCTCGCCCCGAGCGACGGCCAACCCGGAACCGGACCCGACAGCGCTCGTTGTGAGGTGACGAGGGGTCTGCTCGGCAACGCCGGCGACCAGCACCACAACATCGCCACCGTCGTGGTCGCTGACGACGACGGAAACTCGGCTTCCGCGCAGGACGACGCGACGGTGGCGTTCACCGACGTCCTACCGGCCATCTCGGTCGACAAGGACGCATCGCGCGGATCGGTGCCCGAACCGGGTGCGACGGTGGACTTCACCGCCACCATGACCAACACGGGTGTCGAGCCCGTGACGATCACCGGGGTCACCGACTCGATCGGCGGGTCCGCCCCGTTCGACGTGACCTCCGTGTCGGGCCCGGTGCTCGACACCGATTGCGGAGCCGCTGTGGGAACGGTCGTCGATCCCGGCCAGAGCTACGACTGCACCTTCACGGTGCTGGTCTCGGGCAATGCCGGGGCGACGGTGACCGACGTGGTCAGTTTCACCGCAACCGATGACGAGGGCAACGAGGCCACCGATGACGACGACGAGAGCGTCGATGTCGATGACGTGCTGCCCTCGATCGTGGTGACCAAGGATGCTTCGGTGTCGGAGGTGGATGAGCCGGGTGCTGATGTTGAGTTCACGTTCTCGGTCACGAACACCTCTGTGGAGGATGTGACCGTCACCTCGGTCGTGGATTCTGTGTTCGGTGACATCACCGACGAGTGCTCGCTGCGGGGTGCTGTTCTGGCTCCGGGTGGGACCACCGATTGCACGATCACGCGGTTCGTGGGTGGTAACGCCGGGGATGTCCACGAGAACACCGTGGTCGTCACCGCAACCGACGACGAACAGAACCCGGCCACCGGTACAGATGACGAGGACGTCGATGTCCTCGACGTGCTGCCGGTGATCGAGGTGACCAAGACCGACGGTGAGGCATCCGTGGATGCCCCGGGGGGGACCGTCACCTACACGGTGGACGTCGCCAACATCGGAGTGGAGCCCGTGACCCTGGACTCCCTCACCGACACCGTCGACGGTGGTGATCCGATCGATGTGAGCATCGTTGCGGAGCCGATCTCCGCTACGACGTGCGAACTCGGGGTGCAGATCGCACCGGGGGACACCTACAGCTGCACGTTCGACATCGAGGTGCTCGGTGACGGCAGCAGCGACGTGTTCGACGTGGTCAGCGCGACCGTCAGCGACGACGAGGAGAATCCGGCCGAGGACTCCGATGACGAGCAGACGCCGGTGGACCCCGTTGCGGATCTCGGCATCACCAAGACCGCAGACTCACAGGAGGTCAACTCCGGTGACCAGGTCAGTTACACGCTCACGGTGGACAACGACGGACCCTCGACCGCCACGGAGGTGACCGTGACCGACGAGCTTCCCGAGGGACTCGCGCTGGTCTCGGTGGACGGAGACGAGGGCGAGGAGTGGGATTGCGACGCCTCGACAGATGAAGTCGTCTCGTGCAGGCTCCTGGCCCTCGCGGCCGGTGAGAGTGCCACGCTGACGGTGGTCGCGGCTGTGGACTCGGACCCCGGGACGATCCGCAACACCGTTGTGGTCGCTTCGGAGACCCCGGATCCCGACGACACGAACAACACCGATGACGAGGATGTGGACGTGGTGGCCGAACCGGTGCAGACCACGACCACGACCCCGGTGACCGTCGAGTCCGAGACTGCGGTCCCGCCGGCTTCTCCGAACACCTCGGGTGGGAGTGCTTCCAGCACGCCGCTCGCCTTCACCGGTGGATCGGCACTGCTGCTCTCCCTCGGTGGCCTGGTGGTGCTGCTGGTCGGTGCGGCGCTGGTCGTGCTGCAGCGCCGACGCAGCATTGCCAGCTGATCCCACCGGGACAGGTGTCACAGGGACTTTCCGCTACGGCTGATATATCCTACGAGCCGTAGCGGAAACCCCGCTCGGAAATCCCCGGGGGACAGCAACGATGTCAGTCACCGAAGTCGACCAGTCGGCCCGCTCCGACAGCTTTCCCGAGGGCATCGCGATGCAACCACGCGAGTATTCCTTCGAGGACCTGGACGCGATCCCGAAGTACTGGAACCTCGACAACCCGGTGCTGACGCACTTCGAGAACGCGTTTTCGATCATGATCCCGCCCGGCGAGCGGTTCTTCATCGACTCGGTCAGGGCCTACGAGGACCGGGTCACCGACGACGAGGGTCGGGCGCTCATCGAGGCGTTCGTGCGACAGGAGGGCCTCCACGGCGAGGCGCACGACCGCTTCAACGCCTCCTACGAGCGCTATGGCATCGACATCGCGCGACAGGAGGCCTATGCGGCGAAGGTCTTCCGGCGTGCACGGCGTTGGCTGCCGGCCAAGATCCAGCTGGGCATCACGGTCTTCTCCGAGCACCTCACAGCAGTGGGTGCGCACACCCTCCTCGACGCTCCCGAGGTCGAGGACGAAATCGACCCCCAGATGCTGTCGTTCTGGCGCTGGCACGCGGCCGAGGAACTCGAACACAAATCGGTGGCCTTCGACCTGTTCCACCGGGTCGGCGGGGGATACGCCACCCGGATGCTGTCCGTGCTGGCCGCCGCGCTGTTCCTCGCGGTCCCGATGGTGAGGATCACCAGGGCACTGCTTCGTGAGGACCCCCACCAAGCGACGGCAGCGGATCGCAAGCAGGCCCTGGCTGTGCAACGCAGGATGGGACGTCGCCAGCTCCCGCTGTTCCTCGCCTACTTCAAGCCCGGATTCCACCCCTGGCAGATCGACGACTCGGGGATGCTCCGGGAGTGGTACCGGCAGGGGTCGCTCGCGCAGGCTTCCTGAGCAGCGACACCGGCACTACGGTGCCAGCCGTGATCCTCTCCGACGCCACCATCCGTTCCGAGGTCGCGGCCGGCCGGATCGTCATCGATCCATATGACGACGCCATGGTCCAACCGAGCTCGATCGACGTCCGCCTCGACGACAGGTTCCTGGTGTTCCGAAGCCACACGCGTGCGGTGATCGATGTCAAGGAGGACCTGACCGACCTGACCGAGATGGTTCGTGCAGCAGAGGGTGAACCGTTCATCCTGCACCCCGGTGAGTTCGTGCTCGGTTCCACCGCGGAGCGGGTGAGCCTCCCCGACGACATCGTGGGCCGTATCGAGGGCAAGAGCTCCCTGGGCCGCCTCGGGCTCCTGATCCACACCACCGCAGGCTTCGTGGACGCCGGATTCGAGGGATTCCTCACGCTCGAGCTCTCGAACGTCGCGACCCTGCCGATCACCTTGTACCCCAACATGAAGATCGGTCAGATCAGCTTCCTGCGCATGGACCGCCCGGCCGAGGTGCCCTATGGCGCCGGATCGCTCGGGTCGAAGTACGCGGGCCAGGTGGGACCCACCCCGAGCCAGTACTGGAAGAACTTCGACGAGTCCTGACTGCCAGGACCCGGGTAGTAGGCCCGGTCAGGTCTCGGTCTCGGTTGCGTTGGCGGTCACCGCGACGGGTTCTGCGTTCTCGATCGCCTCGAGGATGTGCATGGCGAGGTCGCCGACCTTGACGTCCTCTTCTTCGACACCCTGGGACTTCACGCCGTCGTCGATCATCACGTAGCAGAACGGACAGGCGGTGGCGATGCGGGTCGCGCCGGTCGCCAACAGCTCCTGGGAGCGCTCGACGTTGACCTGCTTGCCCGTGTTCTCCTCCATGAACATGCGGGCGCCACCCGCGCCACAGCACATGCCCTTGGTGCCGTTGCGACCGGCTTCGACGATGTCGATGCCGGCGAGCGATCCGATCACGTTGCGGGGAGCGGTGTAGACGTCGTTGTGACGACCGAGGTAGCACGAGTCGTGGTACACGACCCGCTCGTCCAGCTTGGCTCCGGTGAGATCCAGACGGCCCGAGTCGATCAGCTCCTCGAGGAACTGGCTGTGGTGCACCACCTCGTAGTTGCCACCCAGCTGCGGGTACTCGTTGCCGAGGGTGTTGAAGCAGTGGGGGCACTGCGTGATGATCTTGCGCACGCCCATCCCGTCGAGGGTCTCGATGTTCTGCATGGCGAGCATCTGGAAGATGTACTCGTTGCCCGAACGACGGGCCGGGTCGCCGGTGCAGTTCTCCGCGGGACCGAGGATGGCGAAGCTCACCTCGGCGCGCTGGAGCAGCTTGGCCATCGACTGGGTGACCTTCTTGTTCTTGTCGTCGAAGGAGCCCGCGCAGCCGACCCAGTAGAGGTACTCGGCGGTGAGCGGGTCGCCGCCGTCGATGATCTCGATGCCCTCCAGGTCCTCGGCCCAGTCCGCTCGCTCGGTGTTGGAGATTCCCCAGGGGTTGCCCGAGTTCTCCATGCCCCGGTAGGCGTTGCCGAGCTCGGTGGGGAAGTCGGACTCCATGAGCGACAGGTAGCGGCGCATGTCGAGGATCTTGTCGAGGATCTCGATGTTCACGGGGCAGTTCTCGTCACAGGCCTTGCACGAGGTGCAGGCCCACACCTCCTCGGAGGTGATGCGCTCGAACACCGAATCGGCCGACACCGTGATGTCGCCGTCGACCCCGATCGGGGGTGAGACCTTCGGGTCGCCGGTGGCCGCCATGACCTCGCCGGTCTTGAGGACGATCTCACGGGGGTCGAGGGGCTTGCCCGTGGCGTGGGCGGGGCAGACAGCCGTGCAGCGGCCGCACATGGTGCACGAATCGGTGTCGAGCAGTTGCTTCCAGGTGAAGTCCTCGATCGCCGTGGCGCCGAAGGACTCCATCTCGGTCTCCATGAGGTTCGGCATCGCCTTCATGGCGCCCTTCGGGCGGTCCCTGTCGGACAGGTACATGTTGAGCGGCGAGGTGAAGATGTGTCGCAGCATGGTGACCGGAAGGATGATCAGGAAGGCCACGAAGCTGAGCACGTGGATGATCCAGAGTGCCTGGTGCGTGGTGGACAGCGCGCTCTCGGAGAGGTTGTCGAACACCTGGGCCAACGGGTAGCCGATGAAGGACCACTTCTCGAACGCGGGCATGCCTTCATATGCGATCCGGGCGCCCTCGGTGAGGAAACCGGTGAGGCCGATGGCCAGCAGGACCCCGAGGATCAGGGCGTGCTCGGGCTTGGTCTTGATGCGGATCCGGTAGGGCTTCTGCACGTAGCGGCGCAGGATCGCCCAGACGACTCCGGCGGTGAACACCACGCCGGCCGCGTCGCCCACGAAGGAGTAGGCCTGGTAGGTGGTCCCGTGGAGGAACTTGGCGCTCTCGGGGAGCTGGTGGTTGATCTCGAGCACCGTGGTCACTGCGAGCAGGATCAGGAACCCGAAGTACATCATCGAGTGCATGATCCCGGCAGCCGGGTCACGCAACAGGGTCTGCATGTAGAGCCCGGCGCGCAGGTTCTCGAAGCGCTTCTTGGCGTTCTTGGGTGTGAGGTCACGGCGGTCGGGACCACCACGAACCCAGTTCTTCATGCGCTGGGCGAACATGAAGCCGCCGTACACGATCACGATCGGGATCACGGTGTAGAACGCCACCTTCAACCAGGCGGGGATGTTGTCGAACACCTCGCGGGTGACCGAGCTGTCGTCGTGGAACTGGAACACCGACGCGGCGATTCCGGACGCGACGGTCACCAGGGCTACCGCCACTCCGACGACTATCGCGATCTGATAGGGCTGGAGGCGCTTGGGTCCGGGAACCGTCGACTCAGGTGCCTCTTCGGGAGCTGTCTCGGTGGCAGTCATAACGGGGTCAACCTACCTCGCGGGAACTGCTGGACACATCCTTGGCGCCACCTGCGATCAGCGGTCGCTCCACCGGGCCGTACAGCTGTCAGCGCGTCGGGTGCCGCGTGCTGTTGAATGGGGCGCCGAGCAGAAAGGGAAGCCGATGAAGGTCATCGCCGTGGCTGGCGCCAAGGGCGGCGTCGGGAAGACCTCCATCGCGGTCAACCTCGCGTGTCTGGCCGCCGACGAGGGTTTTGCCACATTGCTCTGGGATCTCGATCCCCAGGGTTCTGCGAGCCACTGCTGCCGGGTCGAACCGCACATCCGCGGCGGTGCCGGCGCCATGTTCGGTGGAAAGCACGACCTCGATCGTTACGCACAGCCGACCGAGATCGAGGACCTGGACCTGGTGGCGGCCGACCCGACCCTCGCGGAGGTGGAGCCGATCCTCTCCCAACGGCGTTGGCCCGCACGGGCGGTTCGCAAGATGCTGCATCCGCTCAAGGAGGAGTACGACCTGGTGGTGCTCGACTGCCCGCCCGGACTCGGACTGCTGGCCGAGGCGGCATTCACCGCTGCCGACCTGGTGGTCGCGCCCATAGTTCCTTCGCCCCTGGCTCTGAGGAGCCTCGAACAGACCTCCCGGTTCATCGGGGAGCGGGGCATCGACACCGAGCTGATGGCGGTGCTGTCGATGGTCGACCGGCGCAAGGTGCTGCACCGTCAGATGCTCCCGTTGGCCGAGACCGATGATCGTTTCGCCGGTGCGGCCGTGCCGTTCTCCTCTGCTGTGGAACGGATGGGGCTGGAGCAGGTTCCCTCGGTTCTCGCATCGCCGCGCAGCCTCGGTTCGGCGACCCTGAAACAGCTCTGGCGGGAGGTGCGCGAACGGGTGGATCTGGGCGACTGACCCCGCCGGACCCGCTCAGCCGCCGGATGCCTGCTTGGCCACTGCCTCGGCGCGGGCGGCGACCTCGGCGGGGTCCATCAGGTATCGCTCGGTGACCTCCAGCGCACTAGTCGGTGCCATGTGGTCGTCGAGCTCGTAGCGCAGGGGAACACCGGTCGGGATGTTGAGCTCGGTGATCTCCGAGTCCGAGATGCCCTGCAGGTGCTTCACCAAGGCTCGCAGCGAATTCCCGTGGGCGACCACGAGCACGCGCTTTCCGGCCTGGAGGTCGGGCACGATCGAGTCGTACCAGTAGGGCAGCATGCGGGCCACCACGTCAGCGAGGCATTCCGAGCGGGGTACCAGCTCGGTCGGCAGGTTCGAGTACCGGGCGTCGTCGTTCGGATTCGATGGGTTGTCGGGCTCGATCGGAGGGGGCGGCACGTCGTAGCTGCGTCGCCAGATCTTCACCTGGTCCTCGCCGAACCGCCGGGCAGTCTCGGCCTTGTCGGCACCGGTGAGTTCGCCGTAGTGACGCTCGTTGAGGCGCCAGCTGCGCCTGACCGGCACCCAGAGCCGCTCCATCTCGTCCAGCGCGAGGTTGGCCGTGCGGATGGCCCTCACCTGGAGCGACGTGTGGAGGACATCGGGCTCGAACCCGGCCTCGGACATCATCACCCCGGCGGCGGTTGCCTCGGCAGCGCCCGCCTCGGTCAGGTCGCAGTCGAACCAGCCGGTGAAGAGGTTCAGCTTGTTCCACTCGCTCTGTCCGTGCCGCAGCAGCACCAGCTCAGCCATGGGGTCTCCCGGATCGTCGTGTCGGTCGTGTCGGACCGGCGGCCCGAGACCCCGATGGTGCCCCACCCGGAACCGTTCTGCCAACGGCTGGGGGTCGCCCGTGCCGGGACTCGGCACGTATCGGTGGTGCGTACACTCGCGGCGTGTCTCCCACAGAGCCCCCGATCGAGCCGTTGGCAGCCGTCTCACCCCGGGTGAGCGTGGTGATCCCCTGTCACAATTCCCTCGGTCTGCTGCCCGAGACCGTCGATGCCGTTCTGGGCCAGTCGTTCCGGGACCTCGAGGTCGTGCTGGTGGACGACGGTGGCGACGACGACCTGGCCGGCTGGTGCGAGTCGGTCGCGGACCCCCGGATGCGTTGCGTGCGCCAGCAGAACGCGGGGGTGTCGGCTGCGCGGAACCTCGGAATCTCGGTGAGCCGCGGTGAGCTGGTGGCGTTCTGTGACTCCGATGACGTGTGGGTGCCCCATGCCCTGGAAGCTCTGGTTGCACGCTATGACGAGGCGGTTGGCGAAACGGTGGCCGGGAGCGCGCCCGCGGGCGAGGTGGGACTGGTCTACGGGTGGTACCAGGTGGCCGACTCCGAGGGCGTTCCCACCGGCCGGGTGGCTGCCTACCGCATCGAGGGCGAAGCCTGGGAGGACCTGGTGCGGGTCAACCCGGTCGGGGCCTCGGCGACCCTGGTGCCGCGGGCGGTCCTGGATTCGGTGGGTGGGTTCATCGACAACCGCGACCGGTTCCCCGTGGACGTGGAGGACTGGGATCTGTGGTTGCGCATCGCCCAGGACCACCGGCTCGCGGTCGTACCCGAGGTGCTCTACCACTACCGCCGTCACGACTCGAACTCGTCGGTAGCGGTTGATTCACTGGAGAGCGCGTACCGGGACCTGCTGGAGCGCACGTTCGCCGGGCAGCCACAACGACGCCAGTGGTTGTGTGCTCCGGCCACGGCGAACATGGAGCTGACCCTCGGTTGGCAGAGCCTGAACGACCTCGGCGATGCACCACGGGCGCTGCGGTACCGCCGCTCGGCGCTCCGTCACTTCCCCGGGGTGCGCCGGGAGGTCGAGTACTGGCGCCTGGGCCTGGCCGCGGGTGCGACGAGGACCTTCGGACAGGTGGGCTTCCGGATCATCAGGAACACGGTGGGCAGGCTGCGCAGATCGTTGGGACTGCGGCGTTCCTGAGAGGTCTCTGCGGGCTCGTCGGGACCACTCCACAAAGTTGACATAGAGACACTCAACTTTGTTATACTCTTCCAACACACTCATGTTGTGAAGGCCTCGCAGCCCCGATAGACAGGGACCGTCAGAGCTTTCAACGGGCCCATCCAGCGGAGTCGCCGCTGGGCAGTCCGGCAATTCGATCCACACAGGAGCCCCCAGATGTCAAAGGCCGTAGGAATCGACCTAGGTACCACCAACTCCGTCGTCAGCGCCCTCGAGGCGGGTGACGCGGTTGTGATCCCCAACTCCGAAGGAGCTCGAACGACTCCCTCGGTGGTTGCCTTCAAGGACGGCGAGACCCTCGTCGGCGAGGTCGCCAAGCGTCAGGCCGTCACCAACGCTGATCGGACCATCCGTTCGGTCAAGCGCCACGTCGGTACCAACTGGACCGAGGAGATCGACGGCAAGAACTACACCCCCCAGGAGATCTCGGCACGCATCCTGCAGAAGCTCAAGCGCGATGCCGAGTCCTACCTCGGTGACTCGGTCACCCAGGCCGTGATCACCGTTCCCGCCTACTTCGATGACGCGCAGCGCACCGCCACCAAGGAGGCAGGCCAGATCGCCGGGCTCGAGGTGCTGCGGATCATCAACGAGCCCACCGCGGCTGCGTTGGCCTACGGCATGGATGCCGAGGGCGACGACCAGACCATCCTCGTGTTCGACCTCGGCGGCGGCACCTTCGACGTGTCGGTGCTCGAGATCGGCGACGGCGTCTTCGAGGTGAAGTCCACCCACGGCGACACGAGCCTCGGCGGTGACGACTGGGACGAGCGGATCATCGACTGGCTGGTCACGTCGTTCAAGAACGACCACGGTGTCGACCTGTCCACCGACAAGATGGCGATGCAGCGTCTCAAGGAGGCCGCCGAGAAGGCCAAGATCGAACTGAGCCAGGTCGCACAGACCCAGATCAACCTGCCCTTCGTGACCGCCACCGATTCCGGCCCACTGCACCTGGACATGTCGCTCTCACGGGCCAAGTTCCAGGAGATGACCCAGGACCTTCTCGAGCGGTGCCGTACTCCGTTCGAGCAGGCCCTCAAGGACGCCGGCCTCAACAAGTCCGAGGTCGACCACGTGATCATGGTGGGTGGTTCCACCCGCATGCCTGCGGTTCAGGACCTCGTCCACGAACTGACCGGGCGCGATCCGCACAAGGGCGTCAACCCCGACGAGGTCGTCGCCATGGGCGCGGCGATCCAGGCCGGTGTGCTCAAGGGCGACGTCAAGGACGTCCTGCTGCTCGACGTCACTCCGCTCTCGCTCGGTATCGAGACCAAGGGTGGCGTGATGACCAAGCTCATCGAGCGCAACACCACCATCCCGACGCGCAAGACCGAGGTGTTCACCACCGCCGAGGACAATCAGCCGTCGGTGGAGATCCACGTACTCCAGGGTGAGCGCGAGATGGCCGACTTCAACAAGACACTCGGCAAGTTCCAGCTGGTCGACCTGCCGCCCGCGCCGCGGGGAATGCCCCAGATCGAGGTCACCTTCGACATCGATGCCAACGGCATCGTGAACGTGGCAGCGAAGGACCGTGCGACCAACAAGGAACAGTCGATCACGATCACGGGTCAGTCCTCGCTGTCGAAGGACCAGATCGACCAGATGGTGCGCGATGCGGAGAGCAACGCCGAGGAGGACAAGCGCCGCCGCGAGGAGGCCGACGCCCGCAACACCGGCGACTCGCTCGTGTACCAGACCGAAAAGCTCCTCTCGGACCAGGGCGACAAGCTCCCCGATGCCGAGAAGGCCGATGTGGAGAGCGCCCTCGCCGATCTCAAGGAGGCCCTCGAAGGCACCGAGGCCTCGCTCATCAACGAGGCCACCGAGCGTCTGGTCGAAGCCAGCCAGAAGGTGTCCCAGCTGCTGTACGAGCAGTCCAGTGCTGAGGATGCCGCTGCGGCCGATGCTTCCGCCGGGGGCGAGGCCGACTTCGCCGAGGACGCCGAGGTGGTCGATGCAGAGGTCGTCGACGAGCCCGATTCCGACGAGGAGACTCAGTGAGTTCACCCGAGGATCCGGGCATGGATCCGGTGACCGGTCACGCTGACACCGACGAGGGCCCTAGCGGGCCCGTCGGTGACGGCGGGGCGGCCGCGGGTGACCCCGACCCCGCAAGCGACGGAAACAACGACCTCAACGGCAGCGACGACATCAGCGGCGACGCCGGCGATGGCCTCTTCGACGAGTCGGCCGGTGCAGCCGCCGACGGCACGCTGGCGGCAACGGTCGCCAGCCTCGATCCCTCATCGGAGGAGGCGGTGGCCGAAGCGGTGGAGCTCGCCCAGCGGCTCGAGGCCGAGCGCGACGACTACCTGGACCATCTTCGCCGCCTGAAGGCCGACTACGAGAACTACAAGCGTCGGGTCGAGACCCAACGGGCGGACCAGCGGGCGCAGGCAGCGCTGGACCTGGTTCGCGAACTCCTGGTCGTTCTCGACGCGTTCGACGCAGCGCTCAGCCATGGGAACGAGGAGATACGGCCGCTGCAGGCGCAGTTGGTGCAGACACTCGAGAAGCAGGGCCTGGAGGTGGTCGGAGAGGCCGGGGTCCCGTTCGATCCCAACATCCACGAGGCCGTCATGCACGAGGACGGCGACGGCGAGGCCGTGGTCGCAGAGGTGCTGCGAACCGGCTACCTGTGGAACGGACGTGTCGCTCGGGCAGCCATGGTCAAGGTACGCGGCTGACCGGTCGAATCGGAGGAGACATGGACGTCGATCGGGAGTGGTTCGAGAAGGACTACTACCAGGTGCTCGGTGTGTCGAAGGATGCCACCCCGAAAGAGGTCACCACGGCATACCGCAAGCTCGCCCGGGGGTTGCACCCCGACGCGAACCCTGGTGACGACGCGGCCGAGGAGCGCTTCAAGGAGGTGTCCTCTGCCTATGAGGTGATAGGCGATCCCGACAAGCGCAAGCAGTACGACGAAGTGCGCGCGATGGGACCGATGGCCGGCGGCATGGGTGGTTTCGCGCCCGGAGGCGGCGGCACCGCCGGATTCCAGGGAGCGGACCTGGGTGACCTGATCGGAAACCTCTTCGGTCGTGGCCGGTCCCCGGCGGGACCTCCCCCCGGGCCCCAGCGCGGCACCGACCTGGAGGCGTCGCTCACGATGCCCTTCGAGGCCTCGGTCGCAGGTGCGACCACCACGGTGCAGGTCACCTCTGACGTGCGCTGTCCGGACTGCTCCGGTTCGGGTGCAGCGGCGGGCACGGTTCCCAAGGCCTGTCCGGTCTGTCACGGCCGCGGAGCGGTCGAGGAGGACCAGGGCTTCTTCTCCTTCAGCAGGCCGTGTTCCTCGTGCGGCGGTCGTGGGACCATCATCGAGACCCCGTGCAACACCTGTCGGGGCCAGGGGGTGGTGCACCGGCCGCGTGAGATCAAGGTGCGCATACCCGAGGGTGTGCGCGACGGACAGCGCATCAGGGTGCGCGGCCGTGGCGGAGCGGGCACCAACGGAGGTCCCGACGGCGACCTGTTCGTGAAGGTGCACGTGCAACCCCACCCGGTCTTCGGACGCAAGGGCGACCACCTGACCGTGACCGTGCCGGTGACCTTCGCGGAGGCCGCGCTGGGTGCCGACGTCTCGGTTCCGACGCTGTCCGGGGAACCCGTGACCATGCGGGTGCCACCGGGTACTCCCTCGGGCAAGACCTTCAGGGTGCGCGGTCGCGGAGTCAAGACGCAGCGCTCCACCGGTGATCTGATGGTTACCGTTGAGGTGGACGTGCCGAGTGAGCTCAGCGATGCCCAGAGGCAGGCACTCGAGGCCTACGCGGCGGCGACGGTGCCGCCACGTACGACCGGGGAACCTGCTCACCAGGGCTGAGGGGCGGAGGTTTGTCATGCAGCAACAGATGATGCGCACGGGTCGGATCCACGCAGTGCTGATCGACGGAGTGCTGATCGACGGAGTGCTGATCGACGGAGTGCTGATCGACGGAGTGCTCGATGTGGTGGAGGACGCGTTGCTCAACGCGGCGGAGAAGGAGTCGACACATGCCTGAGTACGACCAGGCGGTCTACGTGATCTCGGTGGCCGCGGAACTCGCAGGGGTACATCCCCAGACCCTGCGCATCTACGAGCGCAAGGGTCTGGTCGAGCCGGGTCGCACGCGCGGGGGTTCCCGCCGCTACAGCGATGCCGACATAGCGATGCTCCAGCGCATCCAGGACCTCACCAACGACGGGCTCAACCTCGCAGGCGTGAAGCGCGTCCTCGAGCTCGAGGCCGAGGTGTCCGCGCTCCGAAACAAGTTGGAGGTGGAGCGGGCCCGGGCCTCCCAGGAGGTCGAGTCGGTGCACCGTCAGTACCGGAGGGACCTGGTGCCCCTGCGCCAGGCGGTGGTGCCGTTCGCGAACCGTCGCCGTAGAGGGTGAACCGGCCGGCCCTCCTGGGCGCGCTGGTCCTCGCCGTCGTGTTGGCACTGGAATCCATGGCGGCAACGGGACTCGGCCCCTCCACGGCGGCTGCCCAGGAGGCGCCAACGGGTGACGATCCGGTCCGTGTCGGGCTGGTCGGCGACTCGATCATGTTGGGTGCAGAACCGCAACTCACCGAGGCGCTCACGGCTGCGGGATTCACCCCTGTCGTGGACGCGCAGGAGAGCCGTTCCACCAGCCAGGGAGCCGATCACGTTCGGTTCCTCGCCGCTTCGGGCATGGATGCCATCGTGGTCATGCTGGGGGCCAACGACGCCGGCGACCCGCAGACCTATCGCAACAGGGTGAAGGAGGTCGTCGCAGCAGCCGATGGTGTGCCTCGGCTCTACTGGATGACGATCCCCGAGACCCGGGACTACTACCCCGCGGCCAACCAGATCGTGGCGGAGGAGCTGGCGGCCAGACCGGGAGGAGAGGTTCTCGACTGGAACTCGGTGCTCGCGGATGGATTGACCTCGGGCGACGGCATGCACCTGAAACCGCAGGGCGCCACGGCGATGGCCGGGTTCGTCGCGCTGAACCTGGCTGAGGACCTGCTCGGAGCCGGCGGACCGGACGCGTCCACGACGACCGATCCGGGTGCGGCAACGGATCCGGACGACCCGACCTCATCCGAAGCCCTCGACCCTGATCCGGCCGACGCCATTCAGGACGATGCCGGTCCGGACGATGCGGGTCGGGACGATGCCGTCCGGGACGATGCCGGTCAGGACGATGCCGACACGGACCCCGACCTGGTCGAGACGATCGCTGGTCCGGGCGGGGTCCTGTTCGCAGTCGTGCTCGTCGCAACGGTTCTGGGCTCTGTGGGCGTCGGGATAGCGCTCTGGGCGCTCTGGAATTCCCGTAGGATCCACCAAAGTTGAGTATCCCACGCTCAAGTTTTCTGCTACAATGGATGCATGACGATTGACCCGAATACCTGGACGCTGAAGACCCAGGAAGCCGTGAACTCCGCAATGGCGGACGCGAAGGCCCGCTCGCACGCGGAGGTCACACCCGACCACGTGCTCGCGGCACTGCTCACCCAGGACGACGGAGTAGTGCTCCCGGTGGTCCGCAAGGTCGGGCTGGCACCCATGCAGTTGAAGGGGGCCATCGAGGACCGGCTGTCCAAGCTGCCCACCGCCTACGGCACCGAGACGAGGATCGGCCGGGAGTTCACCCAGCTGTTCGAAGCGGCAGACGCCGCCAGAACCGAGTTCGGTGACGACTACCTGTCCACCGAACACGTGCTGCTGGCCGCCGCCGACGCGGACCGGGAGCTCGCCGAGTCCGACCAGCTGATGGCGGGGGTCTCGCGCGACGACATGCTCGCAGCGCTGGCCGAGGTGCGCGGATCCCAGCGCGTGACCAGCCAGAACCCCGAGGACACCTACCAGGCCCTCGAGAAGTACGGCCAGGACCTCACCGAGGACGCCCGCAGCGGAAAGCTGGATCCGGTGATCGGACGCGACTCCGAGATCCGCCGGGTCATCCAGGTGCTCAGCCGCCGGACCAAGAACAATCCCGTGCTCATCGGGGAGCCGGGCGTGGGAAAGACCGCAGTGGTCGAGGGTCTGGCCCAACGCATAGTCGAGGGCGACGTGCCCGACTCGTTGCGCAACAAGCGTCTGATCTCACTGGATCTGGCCTCGATGGTCGCAGGTGCGAAGTATCGGGGTGAGTTCGAGGAACGCCTGAAGGCCGTGCTGTCGGAGATCAAGGACTCGGCCGGCGAGATCATCACCTTCATCGACGAGATGCACACCGTCGTCGGCGCCGGGGCCGGTGGCGAGGGCGCCATGGACGCATCCAACATGCTCAAGCCGATGCTGGCGCGCGGGGAGCTCCGAATGGTCGGTGCAACGACGCTGGACGAGTTCCGCAAGCACATCGAGAAGGATCCCGCACTCGAGCGCCGGTTCCAGCAGGTCATGGTGGAGGAACCGTCGGTCGAGGCGACCATCGCGATCCTGCGCGGACTCAAGGAGCGCTACGAGGTGCACCACGGAGTGCGCATCCAGGACCCGGCCCTGGTGGCCGCAGCGGTCCTGTCTGACCGCTACCTGACGGGCCGGTTCATGCCCGACAAGGCGATCGACCTCATCGACGAGGCGGCCTCCAGCCTGCGGATCGAGATCGACTCGGTGCCCACCGAGATCGACGTCGTGGAACGTCGCATCCGGGGGCTCGAGATCGAACGGGTGGCCCTCGACAAGGAGACCGACCAGACCTCCAGGGAACGCCTCGAGGCGTTGGACGAGGAGCTCGCCAACCTGCGTGAGCAGGCCGACTCGATGCGGGCGCACTGGCAGATGGAAAAGGACCGCATCGGTGCGATCCGCGAGATCAAGGAGCGCGCAGAACAGCTGCGAGCGGAGGCCGAACGCTGTGAACGCGAGGGCGATCTGTCGCGGGCCTCGGAGATCACCTACGGGCACCTCCCGGTGCTCGAGCAGGAGATCGAGGTCGCCACAGCAGAGCTGGCCGACCTCCAGTCCGACCGCAAGATGCTCAAGGAGGAGGTCGACGAGGAGGACATCGCCGCGGTGGTCTCGCGCTGGACCGGAGTTCCGGTCAGCCGCTTGATGGAAGGCGAGATGTCCAAGCTCGTACGGCTGGAGGAGGTGCTGCACGAACGGGTCATCGGTCAGGAACAGGCCGTTGCGGCCGTCGCGAACGCGATCCGGCGCAGCAGAGCCGGGCTGTCGGACCCGAACCGTCCGATCGGCAGCTTCTTGTTCCTCGGCCCGACCGGTGTGGGCAAGACCGAACTGGCCCGGAGCCTGGCTGACTACCTCTTCGATGACGAGCGTGCCATGGTGCGCATCGACATGTCGGAGTACATGGAGAAGCACTCGGTGAGCCGTCTCATCGGTGCCCCTCCCGGCTATGTCGGCTACGACGAAGGTGGCCAGTTGACCGAGGCGGTCCGCCGTCGGCCTTACTCGGTCGTGCTGCTCGACGAGGTCGAGAAGGCACACGGCGACGTGTTCAACGTGTTGCTGCAGCTGCTCGACGACGGTCGCCTGACCGACGGCCAGGGTCGAACGGTCGACTTCACCAACACCGTGTTGATCATGACGTCGAACCTGCCCGGCGACCCGCGGGACTTCTTCCGGCCCGAGTTCATCAACCGTGTCGACGAGATCGTGCGCTTCGCGGAGCTCACCGAAGCAGACCTCGAAGGCATCGTCGAGATCCAGCTCGCCCACCTGCGTGGCCGGTTGGAGGAGCGTCGGATCGACCTCGAGGTGACCCCCGAAGCGATGGCGAAGCTCGCACACGACGGGTACGACCCGGCATTCGGGGCACGACCGCTCAAGCGGCTCATCCAGACCCAGATCGGCGATCGCCTCGCCATGGAGATACTCGAGGGCAAGCTGCCCGAGGGATCACAGGTCCGACTGGATGTGCGCAACGGCGAGTTCGTGACCGACTGAGTCGGATCGCACCTGCGGGTGCTCATGCGTTGCGGGACGGCGCGGTGCGACGGCTAGAGTCGCATCTTCGCCGTTCCGAGTGCATGAGGTGGTCGCGAGTGCCGGCAACAGTCGTTGTGGGGACCCAGTGGGGTGACGAGGGCAAGGGCAAGCTGACCGACCTCATCGCCAAGGAGATGGCGATGGTCGTCCGCTACCAGGGCGGGCACAACGCCGGCCACACGCTGGTCGTGGACGGTGAGTCGTTCGCCCTGCAGTTGGTCCCCTCGGGCGTCCTCTATGACCACATAGTCCCGGTGATCGGCAACGGCGTGGTCGTGGATCCGTTCGTGCTGCTCGCCGAGATCGACACACTCGAGTCCAAGGGGGTCGACTGTTCCAGGTTGAGGGTCTCGGGCAACGCCCACCTGATCCTTCCCTACCACCAGGAACTCGACATGCTCACCGAGCGCTATCTGGGCAAGAACAAGCTCGGCACGACCAAGCGGGGCATCGGACCCACCTATGCCGACAAGGCGATGCGCGTCGGCATACGGGTTCAGGACCTGCTCGACGAGAAGATCTTCCGAGCAAAGCTCGACGCCGTGCTCGGTGACAAGAACACCGTGTTGACCAGGGTCTACAACCGCCTCCCGACCGATCCCGACGAGTTGGCCGACCGGGTGATGGCCGAGGTGGTGCCGAGGCTGCGCCCCCACGTCGCCGATTCGGTGGGGCTGGTCCACGATGCCCTCGATGCCGGCGAGAACGTGCTGTTCGAGGGCGCCCAGGCCACATTCCTCGACCTCGACCACGGGACCTATCCGTTCGTGACCTCATCCAATCCGGTTGCCGGCGGTGCCTGCACCGGTGCCGGAATCGGCCCGCGCCACATCCAGCGCGTGGTGGGGATCGCCAAGGCCTACATCACCCGGGTGGGTGCAGGTCCGTTCCCGACCGAGTTGTTCGATGCCGACGGCGACGCGCTGGTGGACCGTGGCCACGAGTTCGGCACCAACACCGGACGCCGGCGTAGGCCGGGCTGGTTCGATGCCGTGATGATGCGACAGGCGGTCCGCCTCAACTCCCTGTCGGAGGTCGCCATCACCAAGCTCGACATCCTCGACACCTTCGACACGCTGAAGGTGTGCGTGGCCTACGACGTGAACGGTGAGCGCCACGAGCACCTGCCGTACCACCAGTCGGACCTGCATTCGGCGAAGCCGATCTATGAAGAGCTTCCCGGTTGGCAGAGCGACCTCACCGCGGTGAGGGAACGTTCTGAGCTTCCGACCCCGGCGGTTCGCTATCTCGAGTTCCTGGAGGGCCAGATAGGTGCGCCGATCTCCCTGGTCGGGGTCGGGCCGGGTCGTGAGCAATTCGTAAACTTCAGTGGCTGAGAACAGACAGCGCCCGAACAGCAGCAACCCGAGGAGACGACCATGTCCGTCGTGAAGATCAACGCCATCGAGGTCCCCGAGGGGGCGGGTCCCGAACTCGAGTCCCGCTTCGCTGCGAGGGCAGGTGCGGTCGAGAACGCACCGGGGTTCCAGTACTTCCAGTTGCTGCGGCCGGTGGAGGGCGAGTCCCGCTATTTCGTGGTCACCTGGTGGGAGGACGAGGAGTCCTTCCAGGGTTGGATGAACAGCCAGGACTTCGCCAGGGGCCACGCCGCCGCAGGATCATCAGGTGCTCCCGGCGGTGCCCACGGAGCGGAGGGTCATGGCCCCGACGGAGCCAGCGCCGAGGGAGCCAGCGCCGAGGGAGACGGTGCTGAAGGAGACGGCGCTGAAGGAGACAGGGGGTCACGTCCACCGGTGTCCACCGGTGCCTCGTTGCTGTCGTTCGAGGTCGTGGAACAGACCGGTCCCGCAGGTGGCTGAATCTCCGACGGGTCCGCGGTCGCCCGAGGGTGGAGCGGACTCTTGAAGGTCTGCGTGGTCGGTTCGGGTGGCCGGGAACACGCGCTGGCTGTCGTGCTCGGTCGCGATGCCGAGGTCGTGGTCACTCCGGGCAACCCGGGGATTCCGGGATCGGTCGACCGCGATCCAGAGGAGATCGACGCCGACCTGTTCGTGATCGGTCCCGAGGCACCCCTGGTCGGCGGACTGGCCGACCGACTCAGGGAGCGGGGCCGACTGGTGTTCGGACCCGGCGCCGACGGGGCCCGACTCGAGGGCTCGAAGGCATGGATGAAGGAGTTGCTGGTCGAGGCGGGCGTGCCGACCGCGGCCCACGGCACCTTCACCGAGGTGGCACCTGCGTTGGGGTTCCTCGACACGATGACGCCGCCGTTCGTGGTCAAGACCGATGGCCTGGCCGCCGGCAAGGGCGTGGTGGTCACCGATTCACTGACCGAAGCCCGCAACGCGGTCGAGGACTACCTCTCGGGAACCGCGTTCGGAGATGCCGGGCGCACCCTCGTGATCGAGGAGGGGCTCGTGGGTGCGGAGCTGTCGGTTCTCGCCGTCTGTGACGGTACCGACACCGTGCTGCTGCCCGAGGCGCAGGACTTCAAGCGGGCCCTCGATGGTGACCTCGGCCCCAACACGGGAGGCATGGGCGCCTACAGTCCGGTGCCCCTGGTCGATGACCAGCTGCTGGAAACGGTGCGTACGGAGTTCGTCCTCCCCACCCTCGCCATCCTGAGGGCTCGCGGGATCGACTACCGCGGGGTGCTCTACGCAGGGCTCATGCTCACCCCTACGGGGCCGAAGCTGCTCGAGTACAACGTGCGGTTCGGAGATCCCGAGACCCAGGTGGTGTTGCCCCGACTGACCTCGAGCCTCACCGATCTCCTCGCCAGCGCCGCTGCCGGTCAGCTCGATCCATCTGTGACCTGCACCGGCGATGCGATGGTGACGGTGGTCTGCGCGTCCGAGGGTTACCCGCGTTCACCGCGCACCGGCGATCGGATAGACGGTCTCGAAGCAGCCCGCGCGGTGGAGGGCGTGGAGGTGTTCTGCGCCGGTGTCTCTGCCGATTCCGCGGGTGCCGATTCCGGGGGTGCCGATGCCGGGGGAGCCGGGGCACTGTTCACCGCGGGTGGTCGGGTGCTCGATGTGACCGGTCGTGGAGCGAACCTCCAACAGGCTCGGGAGCGCGCCATGCGTGCGGTGGCGGAGATCTCGTGGCCGGGCATGCAGCATCGCAGCGACATAGCGGCCGCTGCGGTGGGGGAGCGACCCTGAGCAGCGAGGTTCCCTCTGCGACACCAGTGGTGGGGATCCTCGGGGGCGGCCAGCTGGCGAGGATGCTGGCGGAAGCTGCCACCCCGCTCGGAGTGCATGTCCGGGTGCTGGCAGCGCCGGGCGACGAGGGAGCGCGCGAGGTGGTGCCCGACACCGTTGTCGGCGACCCGCTGGACCCCGACGATGTGGCTCGGTTCGAGGCTGGCGTGGACGTGTTGACCATCGACCACGAGAACGTCGACCACGAGACCCTGGCATCGTTGGAGGCAGCTGGATCAGCGGTGCGCCCGGGGGTGGGCACACTTCGCTTCTCCGACAAGGCCCACCAACGGCGGGCCTTCGCCTCGGGTGGCATTCCGGTGCCCGAGTTCGTGGTGGTGGATCCGGTCGCCTCGGTCCCCGGAGCGCAGGAGGTGGCGGTCGCCTTCGCATCCGGATCGGGCCCGGAGGTCGTCGCCAAGGCATCCCGGGGTGGTTACGACGGCCGCGCGGTCTGGATGCTCGGCGCGGATCAGGTGGGACCCTTCGTGGCCGCCTACGAAGGGTCTCCGCTGGTGTTCGAACCGAAGCTCGACCTGCGTTGCGAGCTCGCGGTTCTGGTGGCTCGCAACCCCAGCGGTGAGGTGCGGACCTGGCCGGTTCTCGAGACCGTTCAGGTGGACGGGATGTGTGACGAGGTGGTGTTTCCGGCGCCGGTGGAGGACCACGTGGCCCAGAGAGCACGCGAGATCGCCTCCGATGTCGCCGAACTCACCGGCGCCGTGGGAGTGCTGGCGGTGGAGTTGTTCGTGCTCGGAGACGATGAGGTGCTGGTCAACGAGATCGCTCCGAGGGTGCACAACTCGGGGCACCTGACCATCGAGGGCTCGAGCACCTCGCAGTTCGAACAGCACCTTCGGGCGATACTCGACTGGCCGCTGGGGCCCACCGGGATGTCGAGCCCTGCGGTGGCGATGTCCAATGTGGTCGGCAGCGGTGAGATCGATCCCCGGACGCGTCAGGCGTTGGCCCTGGCTGGCGTCCCCGAGGCTCATGTACACCTCTATGGAAAGGCACCACGGGATCGTCGCAAGGTCGGCCACGTGACCGTGCTGGGCGACGAGCGCGGGTCGACCAGGCAGCGCGCAGCGATGGCCGCCGAGCTACTGAGCGGTGACCGTGTGCGATGATCCGGATGTGACCGGAGCCGTTCAGACGATGGGTGATGCAGATCATGGGTGATTCAGCGGTCCGTGTGGGCGTGATCATGGGTTCGAGCTCCGATGCCGATGTGATGGCTGATGCGGCACGCGTGCTCGACGAGTTCGGTGTGGGCCATGAGGTGCGGGTCGTCAGTGCCCACCGCAGCCCGCAGAGAATGGTCGACTACGCCACCTCGGCGCGGGATCGGGGGCTCTCGGTGATCATCGCCGGTGCCGGAGGTGCGGCTCACCTTCCGGGAATGGTGGCCTCGCTGACCACGTTGCCGGTGATCGGCGTGCCGGTGCCGTCGGAACACCTCGGGGGTCAGGACTCGTTGTTGTCGATCGCACAGATGCCCGGCGGCGTTCCGGTGGCGACCATGGCGATCGGTGGCTCGCGGAACGCGGGGCTGATGGCGGTGCGGATCCTCGCGGTGGGCGACCCCGGTCTGGCCGAGCGCCTGGAGGAACACCGGGTCGGGCTCATCTCGTACTCCGAACAACAGGACCGCGATCTACCCCGCTAGGGGCCCGGTACCGGGGTCCCAGACGGGGGTACCGGTCTCTCAGAAGGTGCGGGACCAGCCACCGGATGACTCGACGTCGACCTCACCGTTGAGCCACGCCTGATCGAGGTCCGCCTCGTCGTCAGCGTTCGAGTCGTCGGGGTCCGCAGAGCTTGCCGCTGAGGGCGCGGGGACGTTCGACACCCGACGCTTGATCTCCTTGCCGGCAAGTTTCGGTCGACCCGTGTGCTGTTTGCTGACCCCGCCGGCCTCGAGTGCGCAGGAGATGCACAGTGGCCCCTTCGAGACCCCGAAGGGGAAGACCACGCACTCCGTGCAGAAGTCGTGCCCACAGCGGGTGCAAACCTGTTCGGAAACGGCCATCGGATGGCGCACGCAACTTGCCACACCCGGGCTATCGGTACTCCCGGCGCCTTCCTTGAGAACCCGTGTGGGTCACAGCCGCCGGATGGCCGGCCCGGCCCTGTGGGATGTGGTCGGTGGGTGGGCAAGAATGGCGGGGTGACCGAACGCTCGACCGCACCGACCGAGACCCCGAACGTCCTGGCCAGCCGCTATGCCAGTTCCGAGATGTCGGAGCTGTTCGCGCCCCGCAACAAGATCGTGCTCGAACGCCGACTCTGGATAGCGGTGATGCGCGCCCAGGCGGCGCTGGGAGTGGCGATTCCCGAAGAGGCGATCGACGACTACGAGTCGGTCCTCGACGTGGTCGATCAGGATTCCATCGCAGAGCGCGAACGGATCACCCGCCATGACGTCAAGGCGCGCCTCGAGGAGTTCTGTGATCTGGCGGGCCACGAGTTCGCCCACATGGCGATGACATCGAGGGACCTGACCGAGAACGTCGAGCAGATGCAGGTGCGGGAAGGCCTGGTGCTGTTGCGCACACGCGTGTTGGCTGCGGTGGCGAGGCTCTCCCAGCTGGCGTCGGAGTACTCGGCGGTGGTGATCGCGGGCAGGAGTCACAACGTGGCCGCCCAGGCGACGACGTTGGGCAAGCGGTTCGCCAACTTCGGCGAGGAGCTGTTGGGCGCGGCCGAGGCCCTCGATCGTCTGATCGAGACCTATCCGCTGCGAGGGTTGAAGGGGCCGGTGGGCACCCAGCTCGACCAGCTGGACCTGCTGGGAGGCGACGCGGAGAAGCTCCATTCCCTGGAGGCCGCCGTCGCCGAACACCTCGGGTTCTCGGAGGTTCTCACCAACGTCGGCCAGGTCTACCCGCGGTCGCTCGACCTGGAGGTCGTGTCGTGCCTGGTCCGCCTCGTGGCGGGACCGGCCTCCCTGGCCACGACCATGCGTCTCATGGCGGGCAACGAACTCGTGACCGAGGGCTTCCGGGAGGGTCAGGTGGGGTCCTCCGCCATGCCGCACAAGATGAACGCCCGCAGCTGCGAACGGATCTGTGGGTTCAAGACGATCCTGGACGGCCACCTCACGATGGCTGCGGGGCTCTCCGGATCGCAGTGGAACGAAGGAGATGTCTCCTGTTCGGTCGTGCGACGGGTGCTGATACCCGACGCCTTCTACGCCACAGATGGAGTGTTCCAGACCCTGCTCGACGTGCTGGGCGGGTTCGGTGCCTATCCGGCGGTGATCTCGAGGGAACTGGATCGGTACCTGCCCTTCCTCGCCACCACCCGGATCCTCACGGCGGCGGTGCGTGCCGGTGCGGGGCGTGAGGAGGCTCACGAGGTGATCAAGGGGCATGCGGTTTCGGTCGCCCTGGAGATGCGTGAGAGTGGTGCGAGCGGAAACGACCTCATCGAACGGCTCGCCGCGGACGATCGTCTGCCCCTGGAGCGGGATGCGATCGATGAGGCCCTGGGCGAACCGCTCTCGTTCACCGGCGCGGCCGGGGTGCAGGTCACGGCCTTCGCCGCACGCGTCGAGCGACTCCTCGCAGAGCACCCCGAGGTGGAGCAGTACCGCCACGAGGATGTGTTGTGAGCACTCTCGCGGGTTCGCCGGAACTTCCCCTGAAACACCTCCACCGTGGCAAGGTGCGCGACCTCTACGCACTCGGCGAGGATCGCCTGGTGATGGTCGCGACCGACCGGCTCAGCGCGTTCGACGTGGTGATGGCCGAGCCCGTGCCGGACAAGGGCCGGGTACTCACGGCCATGTCGGCCCACTGGTTCGCGGCACTGTCCGATGTGGTCGACAACCACCTGCTGTCGACCGATGTGGCGGATCTGCCGGTGGACGCACGGTCTCCCCTGCTGGCGGGCCGACTGATGATCACCCGGAGGGCCGAGATGTTGCCCGTGGAGTGCATCGTGCGGGCCCACGTGGCGGGTTCGGCCTGGAAGGAGTACTCCCGCTACGGCACCGTCCACGGGATGGCCGTACCTGCGGGCCTGGCCGAGGCCGACCGGCTCCCCGCCCCGATGTTCACGCCGTCGACCAAGGCTGCGGTGGGGGATCACGACGAGAACATCAGCTTCGATGACGCGGTGGGTCTCCTCGGTGGCGAGATGGCCGAGCGGCTCCGCGACGTGAGCCTGCGGGTCTTCGGGCGCGCGGCTGCCGCAGCGCAGGCGGCGGGGTTCATCCTGGCGGACACGAAGTTCGAGTTCGGAACCATGGTGGACGACGACGGGGAGCAACGGCTCCTGTTGTGCGACGAGGTGTTGACCCCGGATTCCTCGCGCTTCTGGGTGGCGACCGACTGGGCGCCGGGGTCCACTCCGCACGGGTTCGACAAGCAGCCCGTGAGGGACCATCTCGACGGTCTGGACTGGGACAAGTCACCGCCCCCGCCCCCTCTGCCGGCCGAGGTGATCGAGGCCACGGCGCGCCGCTACCGGGAGGCCTACGAACGGATCTGTGGTGCGGACCTGGATGACTGGCCTGACTTCGCCGACGATGTCCGAAACTGATCTCGTCGTTGCCCGGGTGCCGGTGGCCCGGAGGGCACCGATGTGGCGGTCGCCCCGAGGGCATGGACGTGGTCGGTGGTGTGACAGAGTGAAGCCATGACCTTCGACGTGGTTGTTGAGGTGAGGCTGCGCCCCGGGATCGCTGATCCCCAGGGGGCGACCATCGAGCGGGCTCTGCCGGCGCTGGGGTTCGACGGTGTCAGCTCTGTGGGCGTGGGAAAATCGATCCGCTTCACGCTCGAGAGCGCGGACGAGGAGTCCGCCCGGGCAGAACTGGCCGACCTGTGTGAACGTTTCCTTTCCAATCCGGTGATCGAGGATTCCGAGATCACGCTCACTCCGGTGGCGTCCTGATGAGCGCCAACGTGGCGGTGGTGAGGTTTCCGGGCACCAACTGCGAGTTCGACGTGGCCGAAGCGGTCACGGCGCTGGGCGGTGAACCGACGATCGTCTTCCACGACGAGGTGTCACTCGGTTCGGCCGATTCGGTTGTGATCGCCGGTGGTTTCGCCCACGGGGACTACCTGCGACCCGGAGCGATCGCTCGCTTCTCTCCGATCATGGAAGCTGTGTCGAGGTTTGCGCTCGAAGGTGGAGCGGTGATCGGGATCTGCAACGGCTTTCAGGTGTTGTGCGAGTCCCACCTGCTCCCGGGTGCGCTCCAGAAGAATGCCGGCCTCCGTTTCAAGTGCGGCACGGCGAGGCTGAGGGTCGAATCCAACCGTTCAGCGCTGACCGAACAGTGCGACGTCGGTGACGAATTGGATATCCCGATCAACCACTTCGAGGGTAACTACACCTGTTCCGAAGAGACTCTTGCAGAGCTCCGGGACAACGATCGTATTGTGCTGAGATATGTCGAGAATCCCAACGGTTCTGTCGACGACATCGCGGGGATATGCAACGAAGGGCGCAACGTGGTCGGTCTGATGCCGCACCCCGAACGTGCCTGCAATCCCCTGCTGGGTTCGAACGACGGCGTCCCGCTGATGCGTTCGCTGCTCGAGAGCGCGCTCGCTTCGGCCTGAGGCCTCAGGAACGGGTGATACCGGCGGAGCGCAGTACCGGCGCGGGTACCCCGACCTCACGCCAGGCTGCCCAGGTGATTCCCTTTCGGTCGCCGTAGTCCTTGGCAACCTTGATGAATTCGGCCTCTGCAGCGGTGATGTCCTCGGTGACAGCCAGGGTCTCGAGCTCGGCTTGGAGGTCCATCCGCTCCTGAACGAGCGTGACCTTCTTCAACGGGTCTGCGTTGGAAAGCGTGGCATCGATCTCGGCCAATCGCTTGTTGATGCTCTCCGGGGTCCGCTTGCGGCCACGCCGTGGCCTGTTCCGTTCGAGGCCTTCGAGATATTCCTTTACTGCACGACTCTCTGAACGGCCACGGGCCATTGCTTGTTTGTGCTCTTCTGTAACCTGTCGCTTGGCCATATCGGCTATTCCTACACCACTGATATTGCCAATTCAAGCCGGGATACTCGGGGTCATGACCCAGCGACTAGCTTCTGCGGCATGTCGAGCGATGTGACCGACCAGCCGACCCATCGAGCACTCGGCCTCACCGACGACGAGTACGAGGACATCCGTACGACGCTCGGCCGCGATCCGAACCACCTCGAGCTGGCCATGTACTCGGTGATGTGGTCCGAACACTGCTCCTACAAGAGCTCACGGGTGCACCTCCGCCGACTGCCCAGCGAGGGCGACCACGTTCTCGTGGGGCCGGGGGAGGGCGCCGGCGTCCTCGACGTGGGCGACGGGATCGCTGCCGCCATCCGCATCGAGAGCCACAACCACCCTTCGGCCATAGAGCCCTACCAGGGAGCGGCGACCGGGGTGGGCGGCATCCTGCGGGACATCTTCTCCATGGGAGCGAGGCCGATAGCGGTGATGGATCCGCTCCGCTTCGGTCCGTTGGACGACCCCCGTTCCCGATGGGTGGCCGAGGGAGTGGTGGCCGGCGTCTCCGGATACGGGAACTCGGTGGGTGTCCCGACGGTCGGCGGGGAGACCGTCTTCGATCCCACCTACGCGGAGAACCCCCTTGTCAACGTCCTGTGCCTCGGGCTGATGCCCGCGGAGCGGCTGGTGCTGGGAAGGGCCGAGGGTCCCGGCAACCTTGCGGTCCTGCTCGGCTCCGCGACCGGCAGGGACGGCATCGGCGGTGTCTCGGTGCTCGCCTCCGCGGGCTTCTCCGATGCCGAAGCAGACGCGGACAAGCGTCCCAGCGTGCAGGTGGGCGATCCCTTCGAGGAGAAGCGCCTCATCGAGGCCTGCCTGGAGTTGCTCGAGGGTGACCTGGCCGTCGGTGTGCAGGACCTGGGTGGTGCAGGAATCACCTGTGCCACCGCCGAGACAGCGGCCAAGGGTGGCTCGGGCATGGACGTGTTCGTGCGGGCCATCCCCACGCGCGAACCACACATGGAGCCCTTCGAGGTGATGACCTCGGAGTCCCAGGAGCGGATGCTGGCCATCGTCGAACCGGAGCGTCTCGACGAGGTGCTCGCGATCGCCGCACGCTGGGAGATCCGAGCCACGGTGGTGGGTCGGGTCACCGACACCGGCCAGCTCCGGGTGATCGATTCCGACGGTACCGATGTGGGCGAGGTGGCCGAGGTGCTGGCCGATGTGCCGGCCCGCTCCCTGGAGGACGAGGCGCCGCTCTACCACCGTGAGATGGCAGTACCCGCCGACTTCGATGCCCGCCGCGCCGACTCGCCCGATGCGCTCGCGTGTGAGGACGCGGGAGCCGACCTGCTGGAGATGCTGGCAGACACCTCCTGGGTGTGGTCCCAGTACGACCACATGCTGTTCCTCAACACGGTCACGCCTCCCGGAGCCGATGCCGCCGTGCTGAGGCTCAAGCATCCCGGCACCGGGGAGGACACCTCACGGGCGCTCGCCATGAGCACCGACGGCAACCACCTCTGGTGTGCCGTGGACCCCCGCCGCGGTGCAGCGATGACCGTGGTCGAGTCGGTCATGAACCTGGCGACGGTGGGAGCACGCCCGCTCGCGATGGTGAACTGCCTCAACTTCGGCAATCCCGAGCACCCCGAGGTCATGTGGCAGCTCTCCGAGGCGGTGGACGGGTTCACCGAGGCCCTCGATGCGTTCGGCGTGCCATGTGTGGGTGGGAACGTGAGCCTCTACAACGAGTCGCGTGGTTCCGACATCGACCCAACGCCGGTGATCGGGATGTTGGGCATGGTCGACCGGCTGGTCGCCCGACCGCCCGGACCGACACTCGTCGAGGGCGGTCGGTTGGTGCTGGTCGGGGCGTTGCCCGGAACGGACGGGGGCGACCTGCTGGCCGGATCCCGCTGGGCGGCCCAGCAGGGCAGCCGAGGGACCGGCAATCTCTGCGAACCCGACTTCGGTGCGCTCGAAGTGGTCGCCGCTGCGGTCAGGGACCTGGTCGGTGGGCAAGCCGTACCAGCGGGTGCGATCGTGGGGGTTCACGACGTGGCCGAAGGAGGGGTGGGTCTGGCTCTCGCAGAGATGGTGGCCCGCTCGGGTGAGGGCGCCACGATCGCCCGCATCGAGGATCACCGGGCGCTGTTCGCGGAGTCGCCGGGTCGGGCGGTGCTGTGTGTCGACCCCGAACACCTGAGTGAGGTCCTGGCGGTGCTCGAGGAACGCGGGGTTCCCACCCAGCGCATCGGGGTCGCGGGTGGCGACCGACTGTCGGTCAAGGGTCTGTTCGATCTCGAGGTTGCCCAGGTGACCTCTCGCTGGTCCTCGGCCCTGCCCGACGCACTCGACAGAGGCACCACGCAAGGCTGATCACCCACCGAGGTCGCGCTTCCACTCTTCGTGGTTCGCTCTGTACGATTCCGAGGGCGAACGTCCTCGCGGTCCCGCTGGTGCGAGAATGGCGCCGTCCCGCTGAGATGGTCTTCGGAGAGGAATCCCATGTCTGTTGCAGGCCCCAGAGGTCGCTTTGCGTTGCCATTGGTCCCGCTGGTCCTGGCGGTGTCCCTGGTCGCCGGCGCGTGCCTGGGTCCGACCCAGTTCGATCCGACGGGGCGGGCCCCACTGGGCAACGTCGAACTGATCGCTGACGCGGCGGGTGGAATCCGGGTGAAGGGGTGGGCACTCGATCCCGAGACGTCGTCGCCGATCAAGGTGAAGGTGGGTTCCGAAGGCGTCGTGCGCGAGGTCCTGGCCAACCGCTCACGTCCCGATGTCGGGGCGTTCTTTCCGGGCAAGGGTCCGAACCACGGCTTCGACTACACCTTCGGCCCGCTCTCGCCGGGCCTGCACGGGATCTGCGTGTGGGTCGACAACACCGTCGGTTCCGGTGACGACCGGCTCCTGGGTTGCGACAACATCGTGGTCTCCGACGGGAGTCCGGTCGGCAAGCTGGAATCGGTGACCACCCCCGCCCCCCGCCAGATCACCGCATCGGGTTGGGCGTTCGATCCCAGCACATCGGCCTCGTCCGAAGTGGTCGTGAACGTGGACGGCAAGCTCGCCGCCCGGGAGTTGGCCGATGGGAACCGGCCCGACATCGCCAAGGCCTTCGGGCGTGCCAGGTCGGGCTTCCTGGTGAACATCGGAGCAACCCCGGGCACCCACCAGGTCTGCGTGGGGGTGTTCAACACCGGTTTCGGCAAGGAACGGTTGCTCGGCTGCAAGAACGTCACCGTGGCGGAGTCCACCGCCGATCACCGACCGCAGGGCCACCTCACCGCGGTCACCCCCACCGGGCCCGACTCGGTCCGCCTCACCGGCGTGGCGACAGACCCTGACGGCACCGCGGGTCTGAAGGTGAGACTCGATGTGGATCCGGGAACCGCGGGCTCGACGTCATCGGTGCTTGCAGTCAGCGGTGGCACCTTCCAGGCCGACATCACCGGGCTCGATCCGGGCCTGCACACGCTCTGTCCGGTGGGTCTCGACATCGACGGTGGGGTAGGCGTGCGCGGCGACAACGAGTTCGTCTGCGGCGGCGCCGTCATGGGCGACATCGGAGTGGGTACCGGTGGACAGGCCCAGAATCCGACCTGGGTCGCCCCACCCACCTCGAACCCCCTGCGCGAGATGAGCCGTGACGCAGGGGTGTCGGTGACGCTGAACGACGGTTCTGTCATGTGGTTCTTCGGGGACACCCTCGAGCGCAACCAGGTGGGTGACCTCCTCTACTTCAAACACAACACGGCGGCCTGGGCAGCGGCCGGCCAACCCGTGGTGACGCGCGACGCGGTGGCCGCGGGATCGCAGCCCTACACGTTCGTGCAGGCCTCCCACAGCTGCACCACAGCGGGCTATCCGACCGCGGCGCTGTGGCCCGAATCCTCGGTGGCGGTGCCTCAGGATGCCTACACCGACCGTGTACTGGTGTTCATGTCCCAGGTCTGCCTGGGTTCGGGTGAACTCCAGATCGAGGGTCGCGGCATGGCCCTGGTGGAGCTCACCTACGACAGGCGCACGCCGCCGCAGGACGCGCGGATCAGCGGCACCATCACGGCTGCGTCGTTGTTCACGCCGGACCACCCTCACGGCCGCGCGGCGGTCCTCGGCCCGGACGGCGACACGATCTACGGCTACGAGTGCGGTCGCTTCGACCCGGCGGATCCGTTCGAGGAGCGGCCCTGCACGGTCGGCAGGGTCGCGTTCGCGGATCGTGCGAACCGCAACGCCTGGACTTTCTGGACCGGTGGTGACTGGGACCAACCCGGGTCCTGGTCGGCCGATGTGGACGACGCGGCCCAGCTGCAGACCACCAGTGGGCAACCCGCGGTCGCGCCGGTCGCGGCGCTGACCCTCACACACGACCCTGCACACGGCGCGTACGTGATGGTCTACAGCCCGTTCCCGGGGTTCACCGACAGGGTGGAGGTGCGGGTGGCGACCACTCCGGTGGGTCCGTTCACCGACCCGGTCACGGTGATGTTGCCGGGATGTGGTGAGAGCAGCGGCGGGGTGCAGTACTGGTGCTACGCGGGAACCGTGCAGCCCTCCCTGAGTGGCCCGGGGCTCCTCGGGATCGGCTACTACGACCAGCTCGTCACGCCCAGCCCCCGTCGCGGTCAGTACATGAGCGTGACGGTCCCCTTCTCGGTGCTGCTCGCTCCGGGACCATGACCACAGGGCGCTTCGCCCCCAGCCCAACCGGCGCGCTGCACCTCGGCAACCTGCGAACGGCGTTGCTGGCCTTGTGCTTCGCGCGCGCAGGGGGCGGCAGGTTCCTGATCAGGGTGGAGGACCTGACCACCGCTCCCTCCGGTGGTCACGAGGCGAGTGGCACCGAGAGGGGTCAGCTGGCCGACCTGCGTGCGTTGGGAATCGTCGGGGACGAGGCGGTGGCGCGCCAATCGGATCGGCTGGCCACATACCGCGCCGCGGTCGAGTCCCTGCAGCGGCGGGGCCTCACCTATCCGTGCTTCTGCACACGGCGCGAGATCCGGGAGGCGTCCCGGGCCCCGCACGGGGCCTCACCGGAGGGCACCTACCCGGGTACCTGCGCATCGCTGGGCGAAGCGGAGGTCCGCCGTCGACGAGACGCCGGGAGGAGTCCGGCGCTGCGCCTTGCTGCGGGGGCTGCGAGGGTGACCGTGCACGATCGCCTGGCAGGCGAGTTCAGCAGCACCGTCGACGACTTCGTTCTCCAGCGCGGCGACGGCCTACCCGCCTACAACCTGGCGGTGGTTCTCGACGATGCGGCGCAGGGTGTCGACCAGGTGGTGCGAGGCGCGGACCTCCTGGAGACCACACCCCGCCAGGTTCTGCTGTACGACCTCCTGGGGCACACCCGCCCCGAGTACGTGCACGTTCCGTTGGTGCTCGGACCGGACCGGGAGCGCCTGGCGAAGCGCCACGGGTCGGTGACCCTTGCCGGGTTGAGGGATTCCGGTTGGACCGACGAGGCGGTTCTGAGGCTCCTGGCGAGCTCGATCGGAGTGCCCCACGGCGCTGGGGTGAGCAGCGCCGAAGAGGTGGCCGCGGCCTTCGACGCCGCCGCGTTGCCGCCCGGCCCATGGGTGTTCGATCCACCCGGAGCCGCACCGCGTTCGTGACCACGGGTGGAGTCTTCGATCCCACCTGTGGTGTGTCACGATGGTTGCGTGATGCGCGAGGGTGCTGAGGCCCCACCCCCACCGCCAGTTGCCTTCGACAGCGACGCTGCGGCGGACGCCGATTCGCGCGACGGCGGGCGTCCCCGCGAGGCCTGTGGGGTGTTCGCGGTCTACGCGCCCGGCCAGTCGGTCGCGCACCTCACGTATCTCGGGATCTATGCGCTCCAACACCGGGGACAGGAGTCTGCGGGCATCGCCACCTCCGATGGCAACCACCTGACGGTGGTCAAGGACATGGGCCTGGTGTCGAACGTGTTCGACGACCGGACCCTGGCAGCCCTCGACGGCGACCTCGCCATCGGCCACACGCGCTACTCGACCACCGGGTCGAGCATGTGGAAGAACTCCCAACCGGTCTACCGCGATGTGGAGCACACCCAGTTCGCGTTGGCCCACAACGGCAATCTCGTGAACACGGCCGACCTTGCCCGCGATGCCGGAATGCTCCCGGAGACGGTCACCAGTGACACCGACGCCATGGCTGAGTGGATCGGCCGAACGGTGGGTGAGCACGGATCCGACGACTCGGGTGCTCTGGTACCGGCTCTCATCGACGTGCTGCCGAACTTCGAGGGAGCGTTCTCCCTGGTCGTGATGGACCGTTCGAGGATCATCGGCGTGCGCGACCCGCGGGGTTTCAGGCCACTGTGCCTGGGCCGACTGGACGGCGGATGGGTGCTGGCATCGGAGACACCTGCCCTCGACACCGTCGGCGCACGCTTCGTGAGGGAGATCGACCCGGGCGAGATGGTGGTCATCGACGGTTCCGGAGTGCAGTCGTTCCGCCCCTTCGACGACCAGGACATCAACCCGCGGCTGTGCCTGTTCGAGTTCGTCTACTTCGCCAGGCCCGATTCGCAGCTCTACGGACGCAACGTCCACCAGGCGCGGGTGCGCATGGGCGAGCACCTGGCCGAGCAGGCACCGGTGGACGCGGACCTCGTCATGGGGGTGCCCGAGTCGGGTATTCCCGCGGCGGAGGGCTACGCCCGCCGTAGCGGGATCCCGTTCGGTCACGGTCTGGTCAAGAACCGCTACATCGGCCGTACCTTCATCGCTCCGAGCCAGGAGATGCGGGCTCTCGGGGTGAGGATGAAGCTGAATCCGCTCAAGGAGAACATCGACGGTCAACGGTTGGTGGTGGTGGATGATTCGATCGTCCGCGGCACGACCACCCAGAAGATGGTGCAGATGCTGCGCGAGAGCGGAGCGGCCGAGATCCACATGAGGATCTCGTCTCCGCCCTATCGCTGGCCGTGTTTCTACGGCATGGACACCGGCAGTCGATCCGAGCTCCTCGCGGCGGACATGGCGGTGTCGGAGATCCGCGACTACCTGGGTGTGGACACGTTGTCGTATCTGGCGCTGGACGCGCTCGTGGAGGCCGTCGGTGCGCCGGGTGCGGGATTCTGCACCGCGTGCCTCACCGGTGACTACCCGGTGGAGATCCCCTACGAGGCCGGCAAGGGTGTGCTCGAGGGTGGGCGCACCGAACGCCCGGAGACGCAGTCGGTCTCCCAGGGCTCGATGTTCGATTCGGTACCGGCGACGATGCCGGCCGAAGCAGCCGCACTGCATCTCGGCTCGCGCAAGGGGACCGCTGTGGAGACCGACGGTGGCTGAGACCTACGAAGCGGCCGGCGTCTCCATCGATGCCGGCGAAGAGGCAGTGGAACGGATCAAGGCCGACGTCCGCTCGACCTTCCGACCCGAGGTGATCGGTGACATCGGTGGATTCGGTGGACTCTTCCGGTTCGACCCGGGGCGTTACCAGGACCCGGTGCTGGTGTCGACCACGGACGGTGTGGGCACCAAGGCGATGGTTGCCCGCGCCGCGGGCCGGTTCGACACCATCGGCGTGGACCTCGTCGCCATGTGTGTCGACGATCTGGTCTGTCAGGGTGCCGAGCCACTGTTCTTCCTGGACTACATCGCGGTGGGTGCACTCGATCCCGACCACGTGCAGCAACTGGTGGCCGGGATAGCGGAGGGCTGCCGGCAGGCGGGCTGCGCACTGGTGGGCGGCGAGATGGCCGAGCACCCAGGGGCCATGGAACCGGGTGAGTTCGACCTGGTCGGCTTCGCAGTCGGGGTCGTCGAACGCGCGGCGATGTTGCCTAGCGGTGTGACACAGGGTGACACGATCATCGGTCTGCCCTCGCCCGGGCTGCGTTCCAACGGCTACTCGCTGGCCAGGCGCCTGATGTTCGAAGTGGCCGGACGCGAACTCTCCGACCCGGCGTTTCCGGGTCACGGATCACCCGACGTGGCCACGGAGCTCCTGCGCCCTTCTGTGATCTACGCACCCGCCATCGCCCAGCTCTCGCGGGCGGTGGAGGTGCATGCAGTCGCCCACATCACCGGTGGGGGACTGCCGGGCAACCTCAACCGCGTGCTTCCGTCCGACATGGACGCGCTGGTGGACCCGGGATCCTGGGAACAGCCGGCGGTGTTCACAGAGCTGCAGCGCATCGGTGGGGTGTCGGTCGATGAGATGCGCAAGGTGTTCAACCTCGGTATCGGCATGGCCGTGGTGGTTCCACCGGCCGTGGCCCACAAGGCGATCGACCTGCTGCGCACGGCGGGTCACCGGGCCTCCGTCATCGGCGAGGTCACCGAGGGTTCGGGGTCGGTCACCTTCGCGGACTGAACCGGCGGGCCCGGCCGCCGCCAACGAGTGCCGTTGGCTACGGTCGCCCCATGAGATCCGACGATTCCGTACCCGCGCACGGCTCGCTGAGTTCGTTCGACGACTACCCGGTGCACCAGGGTGCCGAGACGATCCGACACGCTCTGACGAGCGATCGGAACTTCTATGACCGCTACTACTTCAACTGCCACTCCAATGATGGTGAGGCGTTCCTGATCTTCGGGCTGGGCCAGTACCCGAACCTGGCGGTGACCGACGCGTTCGGTGTGCTGGTGACGGGATCCACCCACCGGGTGGTGCGTGCCTCGAAGGAGCTGGTGGACCGCATGGACACCTCGGTGGGCCCCCTGTCGGTGGAGGTCGTCAAGCCGCTACAGGAACTCATCATCAGGTGCGAGCCCCGCGACGAGACCGAGGCCGCCCATGGGCTGTCCTTCGAGTTGCACTGGCGCGGTTCGGTGCCGGCCTACGAGGAGCCGCGGCAGTTCCAGCGGATACACGGCAGGCCGCTGTTCGACACGATGCGCCTGGCCCAGACCGGGCGCTGGGAGGGTTGGATCGACCTCGACGGGCGTCGTTTCGAGGTCACGCCCGAGCAGTGGTGGGGTACCCGCGACCGCAGCTGGGGCGTTCGACCCGTCGGGGATCCCGAGCCCCCGGGCATCCAGACCGATGGAGCGATGCAGGGTTTCTGGAACTACGCGCCGATGCAGTTCGAGGACCACAGCATCCTCTACATGGTCAACGAGCACGAGGACGGCGAGCGGGTGATCGAGGAGGCGGTGAGGATCCACAACGATCCCGACCGTGCACCGGAGTCGCTCGGCCGACCCGAGCACGCGGCTGTCGTCACCCCGGGCACGCGCAGGATCGAGAGTTCGGTGTTGTCGTTCCCCGACGCCCCGGGGGGCTCCTTCGAGGTGGAGGTGCAGCCGCTCCTCGACACCTGGTTGCTCCTCGGCACCGGCTACGGACTGGAGGAGGACTGGCGGTTCGGCAAGTACCACGGTCCCGACCTGGTCGTGCAGGGCGTCGACATCGACTACGAACGCGACGCCGAGCGCCTGTTCGGTCTGGTCGACCAGGTCGGCAGGTTCACCCAGCGCGGCGGTCCGTTCGACGGAGCGGTCGGCCACGGTCTCCACGAGTTCTTCTTCGTCGGGGGGTTCGCTCCCTACGGCCTCGAGGGTTGGGACCCCGCGGTCGCCGCTCAGCACGGGTGAACAGCGGTTCGGGAGCCCGAACAGCACTCGGGTAGCCTCACCGGAATGGCCGACACTCCTACTCCGGCGTTCTCCGTGCGAATTCGTGTCCGAATGGACAACACCCCGGGGATGCTCGGTCGTGTAGCGATCGCGATCGGCGAGGTGGGCGGCAACATCTCCGCGCTGCAGGGTTTCGAGGTCAAGACCGCCACGCTGGACGAGGACATCGTGGTGAACTGCACCAGCGAGAGCCACCAGGACCAGGTTCGGGGCGCGCTGGAACGCCTGGACGGCATCGAGATCCTCGAGTTCGAGGACCGCACCTTCAAGATGCACGAAGGGGGCAAGATCGAGGTGTTGAGCCTCGCTCCGGTCCGCGATGTGGAGGACCTCTCGATGGCCTACACACCCGGTGTGGCGCGGGTCTGTCGGGAGATCGAGAAGAACCCAGCAGCAGCTCACGACTACACGATCAAGCGCAATACCGTTGCGATCGTCTCCGACGGCACCGCGGTGCTCGGCCTGGGCGACATCGGCCCGGAGGCTGCCATGCCGGTGATGGAGGGCAAGGCGCTGCTGTTCAAGCACTTCGCCGATGTCGACGCCTTCCCGGTCTGCATCAACACCAAGGACGTCGAGGAGATCATCGAGACGGTGTTGCGCCTGGAGCCGACCTTCGGTGGGATCAATCTGGAGGACATCGCCGCTCCCGGTGCGTTCGAGGTGGAAGAGCGCCTCGATGCTGCGATGGACATCCCCGTGTTCCACGACGACCAGCACGGCACGGCGATCGTGACCCTGGCGGCTCTGGAGAACGCACTCCGCATCGTCGACAAGTCGCTGGAGGACCTACGCGTCGTGGTCGCCGGTGTGGGCGCTGCAGGGGTGGCCGTGTCGAAGATCCTCATGAACGCGGGCGTCTCGAACGTGATCGGTTGTGACCGGCAGGGTTCGGTCCACACCGGTCGGGAGAGCCTGAACAGCTCCAAGCGCTGGTTCGCGGAGAACACCAACCCCGAACACTTCGACGGCTCCCTCTCCGACGCCATGCCGGGAGCGGACGTGTTCATCGGGGTGTCCGGGCCCGACCTGATCACGGTGGACGACGTGAAGGCGATGGCCCCGGGTCCGATCGTGTTCGCCATGGCGAACCCGGATCCCGAGATCCGCCCGGAGCTGATCCAGGACATCGCAGCAGTCATCGCCACGGGACGTTCGGACTTCCCCAACCAGATCAACAACGTGCTGGCGTTTCCGGGGGTGTTCCGTGGCGCGCTCGACTCGGGTGCCCGTCGGATAACGGAGAACATGAAGGTGGCGGCGGCCCGCGCAATCGCGTCGACGGTGTCCGACGACGAACTCGCCCCCGACCACATCATTCCATCGGTGTTCAACCCGAATGTGGCGCCAGCGGTGGCTGCGGCGTGTGCCGAGGCCGCGCGCAGCGACGGCGTCTGTCGCTGAGCCGGCCCTGTCACGGCGGGCTGCGCGGATTCCGCGGATTCCGCGGACCCGACAGGTGATCGCACCCCTGTCGGGTTGGCTGGAGGAGTGGATCCCGGACCCGACGGGCTGCTGATCGTCGATCAACCGCCGGAAGGAGGAGTTGATCCGCTGTGTCCCGGGAGTTCGTCGGCCCGTGTGCCGGGCGGAGCCTCCGCCGGTGGTGATTTGAGGGGAGCTCTTCCCGTCATCAGTGGCTTCTCCAGGTATCTGTGTGCGAGCTCCGTGGTCAGCCAGAGCATTGGGAGATAGAGCAACACCCCCACAGCCGGAGTTCCCGGGAACAGGTTCAGAAGGATCATCGCCAGGGGGAAGTGGATGATGTAGATCCCGTAGCTCCGCCTCCCCACCGCACACAGCCACGACGCTGACAGCATCCGTTCGCTCCAGTGACCGCGTGTGCGGGCGAGACCCCATACGAGACAGACCGAGCACATGAGCGCAGCCGAGAAGCCGAACCGAGGCCAGTAGAGGCCATCGGCAAGTTGCGCGCCGTCCAACGGGTGGAACGGAATCCACAGGTTGAAAGGCTTGGCGAACCATGTCCCCAGGAAAACGATCCCGCACCAGGCGACGATCGACGCGGTCATGACCCGCTTGATGCCCCGTTCGTGTCGGTTGGTGAACGACTCCGGTATGTAGGCGTTCACGAACGCGATCACCACGCCGGCTAGCAGGGCGTCCGGCCGTTGGTACCAGGCCAAGCGCGGTCCGACATGTCCGAGCGCACGGGCGATGGCGATGAACACGATGGCCGAGGCGAGAATTCCGATGGCCGGGCGTATCCAGTGCCGCTTGATCGCCAGGAAGGTCAGGAGCACTCCGACTATGTAGTAGTGCTCCTCCACTCCGAGGGTCCACAGCGGTATGAGTGGCCGCGGGGTGGGCATGGTCGAATGCACCAACTCCTCACCCACGGGGTGGATCACGTGGTACATGTAGGTGCCCGCCGCCAGTGCGTCGCTGCGAACCATGTCCCAGAGATCTCCGTAGGTGCCACCATCGGAGAACGGTGCTGCAGTGGTGGCTCCGTGGATCATGTAAAGCGCCCACAGTGATGCAAATGTGACTCCCACGACTATGTACAGCATGGGGAGCAAGCGCATGGCACGTCGCTTGTAGAAGCGTTTGAGGTCGACCGAATCTGTCTTGCGGTGTTCTTCTAGCAACAGCGTCGTGATCAGGAAGCCGCTGAGCAGGAAGAACATGTCGACCAGGGCAGCGGCGCTGGGGATGACCTCGTAGATCACGTGACCCAGAACCACGATCATCACGCCGATTCCGCGCAGTCCGTCGAGCGCCGGGCGGGAGCCGAGTTTCGGTGCGACGCTCGTGAACACTTGGCCGTCCCTGGTGAATCCCATATCGCCCCGCCCCGTCCTGTGGCCACTTCGTTGCCCGACCCCAACGCCGCCACGTGGTTTCTCCGGTATGATACGGGACCGCGTTCGGGTCCAAAAGGGGATCCACCGGGCGATGAGGCTGTCTGGGCGTGATCCGACTGGGTGCGAGGTCGGGCGCAGAGTATTTGAGGGCGATGAGCGTGAGCATCAAGGGAGTCCCGCCGGCCACCAGCGGCGATTCATCGAATGGCCCCACTGGCCCGTCGGATTCACTCGATCCTGCGGTGCGCACTGTGTCGGGGTGGCTCAATGGATTGATCGGTGATGCCCAGCGCCGCGCCGAAACGATCCTGGTGGTCGCAGCGGCATTGCTCGCGTGGATCTTCCGTTTCGTCCAGGACGACGCGTTCATCACCTACCGGTACGCGCGGAACATGGCCCGAGGCAACGGACTGGTGTTCAACCCTGGTGACCATGTGGAGGGCTACACGAACTTCCTCTGGACCGTCATTCACGTGATACCCGAGAAGGCGGGGTGGGACACGCCGTTGTTCAGTCAGCTCCTGGGCATCGTGCTCATGGTCGCCACGGTCATGGTCGTGCTGCGAATGGCCCGCATTCTGTTCGCCTCTGAGGGCTTCGCCATGTTGGTGGGCATCGTTGTGGTGGCGAACATGACCTTCCTCGTCTATGCCACCGGTGGTCTCGAGACGATGCTTCAGGCGTTGACTCTGTCGGGTTCCGCGCTGGCACTTCTACCGGCTCTGTCGCGCAGGGAACTGCCGTCGATCTGGAGGTCGCTCGCCGCCGGGGCACTCGCGGGCCTGGCGATACTCACCCGGCTGGACTCGGTGGTCTATTTGGTCCCCCTGTTCGTCGCCGCCTGTGTGCGCCTGTGGAACGCCAAGCCGCGGGCCGGAGAACCGTCGGCTCGGCTCGGATCCATCGCGGCGGTGCTGGCGGTGGCTGCGGTACCTGCGCTCGTGCTGGTGGTTCCCTGGTTTGTGTGGAAACTGTCGTACTACGGAGAACTCCTGCCCAATACGTTTCAGGCGAAGTCGGCATCCAATCCTCTGGCCCCGATCCTGTTCGGTGTGTTCTACCTGGCCACCTACTTCTTCCTCTACGGCGCATTTCTGCTCATCAAGCGCTTCCGGCGGTATCGTCGGTCGTTCTTCGACGTACCTGGAACCGCCGCGCTTTTCTCTGTGGTCGGGGTTTGGCTCCTCTACACGGTCTACGTCGGAGCTGATTTCATGGAGTACCGGTTCCTGGTGGTGATCACCCCCATCCTGGCGATGCTCGGCGCATGGTTGATCGACCGGTTCACGAACCTTCGATCACAGCTGGTTCTCATGTCGGTGTTGATGGCGTTCTCACTCCTGCATCTAGTGATCGTGTTCCCCGCCTACCCGGTCCTGTCCTTCAGGAGTCTCGAAGAATGGCCAGCACCATCTAGAACGGCTCGGATGAACCTGGGACAGATCCTCAACGATGCGTTTCCGGGCGGTCCGGAGGTGCCGGGACAGCCCGTCATCGCCGTCGGCCCTCTCGGCGCGATCTCCTATTACTCCGATCTTGAGTCCGTCGACATGTTGGGACTCACCGATGAGTGGGTGGCGCGGAACGGGGAAGAGGCGCAAATCTACTACCCCGGCCACGTGCGGATGGCCCCACCCGAGTACCTCGCCGATCGGGGAGTTGACCTGATAATCGGTCAACCATTGCCCACCTCTGAGCATCTGGAGCGCGACGGCTACCGCCTGAGCGAACTGGTACCGACCTATTCCGCGGTCGACCTGAGGGATCTGCCAGAGGGTGCTGTTGTGCTCGGCGTGCCGGTGCCTGCGCAGGACGGTGCCGCCGACCTGGTGTGGCCCGTGATCTACCTCGCGGACAACCCGAGGGTGGATGAAGTGGCCGAAGCAGAGGGCTGGGTCACCCAACCCATCATCAGGGAGTGCGATCCCGCTGACTTCGCCGACCCGGTGGCGAGACGACTCGGCTCCCGTACCTGTTGACCCTCTCCCCGAGTGGTTTCGCAGCGGCTGGGCACCGACCAGCTCCGACGTCGCCAGGTCACTCGGTCGCGACCGGCTTGGGCTGGCGGTTCTTTGACTTCATCATCGGCTTCTCGACGTAGCGATGCGTCAGTTCCGTGGTCAGCACGAGTGCGGGTAGGTACAGGAGAAGTCCTATGACGGGTTCTCCCGCGAATGCATTCACGAGCAGCAGCAGCAGAGGTACATGGATGAGGTAGATCGCGTAGCTCCTCAGCCCCACGAGACGAATGGGCTTCCAACTCAGGATGGGCATGAGCCAGTGCTTGTCTAGCCGAGCCATGGCGAGCACGATCACAGCCGAGCTGAGACTGACGAGCGTGAAGCCGATCTCAACCCAGTAGAAGCCGTCCTTGAGGCTGTCGCCCTCGGCAGGTACCGACGAGACGTAGACGTTGAGGGGCCGAGCGAACCCGGTCCCGACGAAGAACGTGACGGCGGCGACCAGCGCAGCGAGCGTGGCGGCCCTGGACAGATTGCGGCGGAATCTGGGGCTGAGCTCCGTGGGCAGGGTGGCGTTCAGGAAGGCCAACATCACACCCAGAAGAATCGCGTCGGGCCTCTGGTACCAGGCCAGTCTCGGACCGAGGAACCCGAGCAGGCGCGCCGTCGCTATGAACACGAAGGCGAGCGCGAACAGGGTCATGAGATGCTTCACGAAGCCGCGTGCTATCGCCAGGAGCGCGACGAGCACTCCGAACACGTAGAAGTGCTCTTCCACCGACAGGGACCACAGAGGGCTGAGTGGACGGAGGTCTGGAGAACCGCCTGCGAGCTCGGCCCCTACCGGGTGGAACACGTGATACACGTAGAACGCCCCTGCGAGGGCATCCTGCTTGGCCAGCTCGAACACGCCGCCGTTGCTGATGTCGCCGGGAAATGGGGCATCGGCGGTGTTTCCCCGCCACATCGAGATCAGCCAGGTGCCGATCAGAGTGACGCCGATGACCAAAAAGAGGACCGGGAGCAGCCGCAGTGCCCGACGTCGGTAGAAGTTCCGCAGGTTGACCGAACCCATCTTGTTGCTCTCCTCCAAGAGGAGCGTGATGATGAGGAAGCCGCTGACCACGAAGAAGATGTCGACGACGGCCGCAAAGGACTGCACCCATCCGTTGATGAAGCTGTGGCCGAGCAGGACCGCGATGATTCCGTAGCCGCGGATGCCGTCGAGTGCCGGCTGGTGTCCCAGCTTTGGCGCACGCGTCCGGAAGCGACCTCGTGCTCCCACGATGTTGGTTTCGATCGCCATGTCGTTCTTCGGGACGGTCGCCAAGTGGGTGCCCCAGGCCCCGAGTCACTAGTTCCGCAGGCTTCGTGCCGATGCTACGGGGGCGTCAACCGGCCCCGGAATGGGCGATTGTACCAATTCTCGGTCACTGGAACGACCGAGAGCGGCAGCGTCTTGGGAGTCCCGATGAACGCTGGCATACTCAGGTGATGGCGGCGGTAGTTGGGGGGTCGGCCACTGAACCGTCCCAGGATCTGGACGCACCGACCGAGCGCAGGCTCTCGGGCCACCTGGATCGTCTGATCGAGGGCAGGGAGACACTCGCCGAGGTGCTGTTCCTGGCCCTCAGCGCCGGCCTCGCCTGGTTGGTGCGCTTCACCCAGGACGACGCCTTCATCACCTTCCGTTTCAGCCGGAACCTCGCCCGCGGCGAAGGCCTGGTGTTCAATCCGGGTGAGCAGGTCGAGGGATACACGAACTTCCTCTACGCGGTGGTGCACGCCCTGCCCGAACGTCTCGGCTGGAACACCCCACTGTTCTCGCAGGTATACGGCATAGCCCTGTTCCTGGTGACCCTGGCGCTGGCCATGCGCACAGCGCGCGCCCTGTTCTCCTCGAGGGGTTTCGGGTTCCTGGTGGGACTGACCCTCACCGCCAACATGACGTTCCTCGCCTACGCCACCGCGGGCATGGAGACCATGCAACAGACCCTGTGCCTGACGGCGGTGGTCCTGGTCGTCCTGCCGGCGCTGATCCGGGGTGACGCACTGGACGTGCGCCCAGCGGTCGTGGCGGGCGTGTTCGCCGCCCTGGCCGTCCTGACCCGAATCGACTCGATCGTCTACCTGGCACCACTGCTGGTGGCGGTGGCCCACCGGCAGTGGAAGCTCGGCGGTCGAGATCTCCGCAGGCCGGCGCGGACCCTGGTGATCGCAGCAGTGCCGTTCCTCCTGCTCACGGTTCCCTGGGTCATCTGGAAGGTGGGGTACTACGGGGAATGGCTGCCGAACACCTTCTTCGCCAAGACAGGGGTCGGAAGGTTGGTGCCCACCCTCTGGGCGGCTGCATTCGTTGTCGCGTTCGTGTTGTCCTACGGGGCGTTCCTGCTGATCGGCCGCTTCCGGGCACGCCGCGCCGAGTTCTTCTCCACCCCGGGGGTGGCCCCGCTGTTCGCCATCGTCCCGGTCTGGGTGTTGTACATCTTCTACACCGGAAGCGATTTCATGGAGTTCCGTTTCGCGGTGGTGCTCCTGCCCGTTATCGCCCTGCTCGCCGCCTACCTGATCGACCGCTTCGTCAACCCGCTCACCGAGGGGCTCCTGGTGGCGGTGTTGTTGCTCTTCTCGCTGGGCCATCAGGTTCCTGTGGCCAACAACGTGCCCGTGATGACCTTCGAGAGCCTCTCGTTGTCACCCGACGCCAGCGCCGAGTCCTGGGTCGGCCTGGGAAGGTCGATGGGTGAGTTGTTTCCCGGTGGGCCCGACGAGCCCGGGCAGCCGGTGATCGCGGCGGCACCGATCGGCGCGATCGGCTACTTCGGGGATCTCGAGACCGTCGACATGTTCGGGTTGACCGATGCGTGGGTGGCCCGCAACGCCGATCCCCTCCCGGTGTACTACCCAGGTCACCTCCGGATGGCTCCGGCGGACTACCTGGTCGACCGCGGTGTCGACCTCGTTCTCGGGTTTCCAGGGGTGGTCACTCGTGAGTCCGTCGCGGACATCGACAGCTACCGGCTCAGCCAGTTGTTGCTCGTCTATCCGGGTGCCGACCTGAACGAACTGCCCGACGATGCCGTCGTGGTCGAGATCCCCGCAGGACCCGACCACGTCTGGCAGACCATCTACTTCGGCGGGAACGAGCTGGTGGACCAGGCGATCATCGACAACGAGTGGTCCGTGAAGCAGATCGAGCACCGTTGTGCCGAGGAGGACCTGGCGGACTGGACGGTCCGGCAGTCGTCCAAGGCGACCTGCGGTACCTGAACCGCACACCCGGGTCCGGAAGGTCGGTGACCGCAGGGCCGCTCGGATCGGTCCCGCCGGGACCTGTGGTGGTCGGGACCGGCGTCGATCCGGTGACCTATCGCTTTTCAGGCGATCGCTCTGCCAACTGAGCTACCCGACCGTGTTGTCGTGGGGTCACACAGGTGACCCCACGCTGTGGTGTTGCGCCGGGCCGGAGCCCGGATATTGCGCCGGGCCGGAGCCCGGATATTGCGCCGGGCCGAAGCCCGGTTGTCTGTCTCCGGGCCTGAGCCCGGTAGCGGTCCCGACGGGATTTGAACCCGCGACCTCTGGCTTGACAGGCCAGCGTGCACTCCAAACTGCACCACGGGACCAATCCGTGTTCACCCTCAGGTGAAACGTACCCCCAACGGGATTCGAACCCGTGTTACCGCCTTGAAAGGGCGGCGTCCTGGGCCGCTGGACGATGGGGGCTCACACCCTTTGGGAGCCGGGTCAACATAGCAGCAGGCGCGGCGCTCGCCAAAGGATCATGGGTCGTCGCTCAGTGCCGACACCGTGAACTCGAGGAGAACACCCAGGAATTCGTACACCCCGAAGGCCTGTTCGTTCGCCTCGGTGGGTGCTGGATCCTCGTCGTCGGTGACCCCCAGCATCGTGCCCAGAACGAGCCGCATGTCGTTGATCGAACGCATCCAGGCCAGCATCTGGTCCTCGCCGACCCGTTTGGTGCGCAGCACCTCGCGCACGGTGCGCAGGGCCTCCACCCGCTGGTCGATGAGTTCGGGCCCGGCGAGTGCCGCGTAGCCCTCGTTGCGCTCGACGTCGTCGCCGTAGGGAGGCGGGAACAGCCGCTCCAGCAGTGGACTGTCGGTGCCGAGGAGCGTCTCCATCTCGTCGCAGAGCCCCTCGATCAGCTCCACGGTCCTCGGGGCGACGTCGACCACGAACCCCTCACCCTCGCGGCGTATCGGCTTGTCCATCGGGTTCCCGTCTCAGTCCTGCTGCATCGTGGCCCACAGGCCGTGTTCATGGAGGCGGAACACGTCGCGTTCGGCCTCGGCACGGGTGCCGCTCGACACCACCGCCTTTCCCTCCAGGTGCACCTGCATCATCAGCTTCTCGGCCTTTGCACGGGAGTGCCCGAACAGCTTGCGCAGCACGAACGCCACGTAGCTCATGAGATTGATGGGGTCGTTCCACACGATCACCACCCACGGCGTGTCGATCCCCTCCTCGGTTCCGGTGTCGGGTTCCAGCACCTGCGACGGCGCCGTGGTGCTCATGGCCGATCGCTCCGGTGGCGGAGGTGTCCGCCCACGAGTTCACACTGGAACCAGGTGGCGGCCACGGCGATGCAGGTGGCGCCGAGGATGTGGGCCAGCACCAGGCCCGCGGGAATGCCGCGTTCGTACTGGAGGTAGCCGATGCCGCCCTGGGCCACGATCACGGCCAGCAGGATCGTCCCTGCGGTGGTCGTGAGGCGGTCCGTTCCGGTTCGTGCCAACAGGATCAACAAACCAACCACGAGCGCGCAGAATACCCAGGCGCTGATGCTGTGGATGCGCGCCGCGTCGGTGATCGCCACGTCGAACCGGGGTGCGTCGAGATCGCCGGCGTGAGGGCCCGAGCCGGTCACGAGAGGACCGGTCACGGCCAGCACGGCCGCGCACGATGCCACCACAGCCCACGAGAGCGCCCGGATCCGGCTCTCGGAGTAGGGCCGAGCCAGTGCCTGTGGATCGGCCCTTGCCGGCGGTTCGGGCGGCGCCTCTGTGTCAGGGTCGATTCCGCTGCGCCACAGCAGGACCGTCGCGGTCGAGACCAGGATCATCGACAACAGGAAGTGGCCGGCCACCGCCACCGGGTGGAGGTCCACCAGCACGGTGATGCCCCCGAGCACGATCTGGCCGATCACACCTGCGACGAGGCCCAGCGACAGCCACAGCAGGTCGCGGCGCCTGCGGTGCAGCCTCGTGGCCCCCAGAACGGCTGCCGCGACCCCGAGCGAGACTGCGCCGGTGAAGAGGCGGTTGATCTGCTCGATCGCCTGGTTGGGACTCCCGATCTCTATGAACTCACCTGGTTCGCAGTTGGGCCAGCTCGAGCAGCCCAGACCGGAACCGGTCAGGCGAACGGCTGCGCCCGTGACGACGATCGCGCACAGGAGCAACAGCGCCACGAACACCACCCGGCGGTAGGTGCGCAGCGAGATCCGGAGTCCATCGAGCTCCTCCGGTTCGGACCCGGCGGGGGCGGTCCCGTTGCGGGAGGCGTTCGGGAGTTCGCCTTCCCGTGTCTCGGCTGAGGTCATCTCCAGAGGCTAGGACCCAGTGGGTGTGTGGGGCACGGCCGCCCCGACGCGTCGCACTGGCACTCGGGGTCCGGCAGCCGGGGTGGAGGCCCGTCCGGCGGTCGGTCCGGCTGTCGGTCCGGCGGGCTGTCTGGCGGTGGAGTGGTGTGAAGTCGTACCGTCGGGGTTGTCATGGCTGCCCCCGCGGTTCCGATCAGAGCTTCGATCACTTCCACCGTTGGCGCCTACGTTGCGCTCACCAAGCCGCGCATCATCGAGCTGCTGCTCATCACGACGGTGCCGGTGATGATCGTGGCCGACCAGGGTGTGCCCTCGTTGTGGCTCATCGCGGCGACCGTGATCGGCGGCACCCTGAGCGCCGGCGGCGCCAACGCGGTCAACATGTGGGTGGATCGCGACATCGACGCCGTCATGGAACGCACCCAGAACCGGCCGCTCGTGACCGGAGCGGTGACCCCCACCGCGGCGCTCGTGTTCGCAATCGCGATCGAAGCGTTCGCCTTCTTGTGGCTCTGGGTGCTGGTCAACCCACTCTCGGCCCTGTTGGCGCTGGCAGCCTGCCTCTTCTACGTCTTCGTCTACACGCTGTGGCTGAAGCGGACCTCGAGGCAGAACATCGTGATCGGGGGAGCCGCCGGGGCTGCGCCGGTGTTGATCGGTTGGGCTGCGGTCACCGACTCCGTTTCGATCTCGGCCCTGGCTCTGTTCGGCGTGGTGTTCTTCTGGACCCCGCCCCACTTCTGGGCGCTGGCCATCCGCTACCGGGACGACTACAGCGCGGTGGATGTGCCGATGTTGCCCTCGGTCGCCTCGATCCGCAGCACGACCGACCAGATGCTGGCCCATACCGTGGCGCTGGTCGCGTGCTCCCTGCTGTTCGGATACACCGAGTCGATGGGACCGATCTACTGGGTCGGTGCCGTGGTGTCGGGCCTGTTGTTCCTGGGTCTCACCTGGCGGGTCCGTGTGTCGGCGACCGCAACCGACGCGATGAAGCTGTTCCATTTCTCGATCACCTACCTGACGGTCCTGTTCGTGTTGATGGCTGTCGACGTACTGGTGCGATTCGGGCTGTGAGCCGAGATCGAAGCGACGTCCCGGCGTCGTCTCCTGACGTTTTTCAAAGGAAGCGCGGCGCCGCGGTAGTGTCGCAGCGCGCAGCGGCGAGTCCGCGTGCGGTGAACACATCTGCGGTGGGTGGGGCTGTCCCGCCCCATCGGAACGAGGGCTAGAGGATGGCAGTTACCGATACGACACTCCCCCAGCAGGCGGCTGCGGGATCCGTGGTCTCCGAGTCAGCTCCGAGCACACCCGGAGAGCTCGAGGAGCTCATCGGCACCGCCGATCACACGTCACTGGGCCGGCTCTACATCGGCTTCTCGCTGCTTCTGCTGGCAGTCGCACTGGCGATCAGGCTCGTGATCGGCGTCGACCTCGCCACCGACAACGGGATCTTCGGGTCCTATCTGGCGATGATCGACCCGTCCGCCACGATCGCGCTGGTGTTCCTCGGGGTCATGCCGGCTCTTCTGGGCCTCGCGATGGTCATCGTGCCCCTGCAGGTCGGTTCACCGGCGATCGCGTTTCCACGCGCCGCGGCGCTGTCGCTGTGGGCATGGCTCGTCGGCGCCGGTATCTTCATCACCTCGATCGCTCTCGACGGCGGCGTGGGCGGCGGCGACTACGACGCAGCGGTCCTCGGCAACATCTCCCTCGCGGTGATGATGGCGAGCCTCGCCCTGGGTGCCACCTGCGTGGCCACCACCGTCATCACCCACCGGCCCGCTGGCATGGGACTCGCACGTGTCCCGCTCTTCGCCTGGTCGATGCTGGTGGCAGCCTCGATCTGGATCGTCACCGTCGGCTCGGCCGTGGCACACACCGTGCTCGGTCACGTTGCAGCCGACTCGGCTCCCGGTCTGGCCGAGAACTTCCAGATCGGCCTCGCATGGCTGATGCGTGGACCAGCGGTGTACATGCTGGCCATACCGGTTCTCGGTATCGCCGCCGACGCCGTCGCCCGCACCACGGGGCGCCCCCTGGGCAACTACGGGGTGTTCCAGGGCCTGATCGCAGCGTTCGGAGTGTTGTCCTTCGGCGCCTGGGCACAGGGCCCCGAGTCGCTCAACACGGTGCTGTGGGCGCTCTGGGCGCTGGCAGCGGTCGTCCCGGTCCTGGCTCTGCTGGGCGGCCTCGCCGAATCACTGCGCCACGGCCCGGTCAAGACCTCTCCCGCTCTGGTCGGTTCCTTCCTCGCCCTGCTCGCACTCCTCGCGGGCACGCTCGTCGGAGTGCTGATGGCGCTGGACACCGCCGGCAAGGGCACGCTGTTCGACTTCGATCCCGCCCTGCTCGGACAGGCCCAGACGATCTTCGTGGTCACTGCGGCAGCCGGCGGACTCGTAGCGGCATCGGCGCTGTGGTCGGGTCAGCTGTGGGGCGCTCCGTCGGACTCCACCTCGACCGGTGCGGCCGGCCTGGTGTTCATCGGGGGAGCGATACTCGCACTCACGCTCGCGGTCGAGGTGTTCGTCACCGCCGGCGGCAAGGAGGCCAACGCCGCCATCGGAATCGGTGAGGCGGTCGGGGCACTGCTCATGTGCGTAGGTATCCTGGGAGCGCTCGCCGCGAGCCTCGGTGCGGCTCGGAAGTCCTACGAGAACGATGTCGCGGCCGACCCCGGGGGCATGACCCTCGAGTGGCAGGTCCCGTGGCCGGCGGTCGCGTCCCAGCGCACGGCGGAGATCCCACCGATCAACTCCCCCTACCCCCTTGCGGGCGATCCGGAGGACAACTGATGTCGAGCCCAGCGATCGTGCTCCCCACCAGCACCGCCCCGCGTCGACGGGAACTCCTCTTCGGCACAGCCTTTGCCACCGCCGGTGTGGTGATGCTCATGCTCACCCTCGTGGGCTACTACATCGGTGCCGCCAACGCTGCGGGATCCGACTGGCTCGCCGCCAACTCGATCCCCCTCACACAGCCGAACATGCAGATGTTCGGGCTGGCACTGTCGGTGGTGATGATCCACTGGGCGGTGTACGCGATCAACAACGACGACCGCACGAGCACCTATGTGGGCCTCGGCGCCACACTGGTCCTCGGCGCGGCCTTCGTGAACCAGACCATCTTCCTGTGGAAGCTGGTCGGCATCACCGGTGACCAGGTGGAAGCTCCGCTGTTCTATTCGGTCACCGGTGGCCATGTGGCCATGGTGTTGGCGGCCATGATCTACATATTCTTCGTGGGCTTCCGGGCCCTCGGTGGTCAGTACTCGAGTCGAAATCCCGATGGCATCGCCGCTGCGGCGGTGCTCTGGGATGCGGCGGTCGCGGTGTACGCAGTGATCTGGGTCGCCGTCTACATCATGAAGTGAGCAGCAGATGATCACTCGCGGTTCAAGGTTCTACTTCGCTGCAGCGGCGGTCGGGTTCTTCTCGGCGGTCCTCTACGGCTTCATCACGGGCGCTTCCGACCAGGGCGGGGTCCTGGTCGTGTTCAGCGACGGTGGTGTGGTCGATTCCCTTCTCGGCCCGCTGACCCTCGGCTGGAAGGGTTGGGTGGGTGAGCACGTCGGCTACACCACGCTGATCGCCTTCGCCGGGGTCATGGCAGTCCTGGGCGGTTTCACCACCGCAGCGCGCGATGCCGACGCCGAGTCGCTCGCCCAGCTCCAGGGGATTGATGCCGGCGAACTCCCCGCAGCAGCGGTTCCGGCCGGGCTCAGTTGGTGGCCGATGTTGTGCGCCCTCGGCACCGGGGTGGTCGTGGTCGGACTCGCGTTCTCCAACGTGCTGATGTGGGGCGGGGTGCTGATCGTGGCGGCCGGCGCGTTCGAGTGGACCGCCAAGGCCTGGTCCGAGCGGGCGACCCCGGACGCAGCCGCCAACGCCGAGTACCGCAACCGGCTGTTGCAGCCCGTCGAGGTGCCCATCGCTGCGGCATTGATCATCGCCGTGGTGGCAGTCGCGATCTCACGGGTCCTGCTGGCGGTTCCCAAGAGTGCGGCGGTGTACGTGGTGATCGGTCTGGCCGTGGTCATCTTCGGTGTCGCCAACCTGCTGGCACGGAGGCCCGATCTCAAGAGCCGCGTACTCGGCACCATCGTGCTCGTGAGCCTCGTCGCGATCATCGCTGCGGGCATAGCGGGAGGAATCGCCGGTACCCGCGACATCGAGGAACACCATGGAGACGAGGGCGCCCTCGCCCAGGTCGATTTCTCGACCACCGTCACCGCATCCGATACTGACCTGGCCGCCCCCTCCGTGGGCGCCTGACCAACGCAGAGGCAAGAGAAGGTCTGAATGCGCAACAAACGCAACGCAACCATCGCTCTGGTGCTCGGCACCCTGGCGTGCCTCGTCAGCGGCTGGCTACTGCTCCGCGGGGCGACGAGCCTCGAGACGTTCCCGCTCAACACCCTCAACCCCCAGGGTCGCAAGGCCGACATCATCTACAGCCTGGTCGTGCCGGTGTTCGCGATCGCCGGTCTGGTCTTCATCCTCGTCGAGGTCGGCGTCCTGTGGATGGCGGCGCGGTTCCGTCGCAACCACGACGACGTCGAAGGTGTGGGAGAACCGGTGCAGGTGCACGGAAACACCGGTCTCGAGATCGGCTGGACCATCGTTCCTGCGGTGATCCTCGCGGTGGTCGCGGTGTTCAACGCCAATGCGATCCTGCAGATGGACGACACCAATGCAGATGCGATCGACGTCACCGTGGTGGGCCAGCAGTGGTGGTGGGAGTACCGCTACGACATCGACAGCGACGGGACGGTCGACATCATCACCGCCACGCAGATGGTGATTCCCGCCGGTCGCGACGTGAAACTGGCCATCCAGTCACGTGACGTCATCCACTCGTTCTGGATCCCTGCGCTCAACGGCAAGATGGACGCTGTGCCGGGGCGCACGCATCCGCTGGTGATCGAGGCTGCCGACCCCGGGATCTACGAAGGCCAGTGCACCGAGTTCTGTGGCCTCTCCCACGGGGTCATGCGGATGCAGGTCAAGGCACTCGAACCCGCTGCCTATGACGAGTGGGTGCAGCGCATGACCACCGCTCCCGAACAGCCGACCGACGAAAAGGCGCTGGCGGGCCAGGAGGTCTTCGTGCAGCAGTGCACCTCCTGCCATCAGATCAACGGCCTCGAGCCGGGCGCCGAGGCGCCCTACCTCTATGCGGATCTGCCGAATCCCAACTACGGCGAGGACGTGGGATCCACCCTGTTGTCCCAGAACGCACCCAACCTGACCCACCTGATGATGCGTGACACCTTCGCCGGCAACCTGTTGGACCTCTACCAGGGCGACTCCGCTGTCGCGGTGGAGACCACCGTGGGATCGGCCGAGGCGGTCCCCTCCGGGGAGCCCGACACCAACAACCTGAAGAAGTGGTTGCGCAACCCGGAGGACATCAAACCGATGGACCCCGAGAACAACCAGGGCATGCCGAATCTTGGGCTGTCAGAGGAGCAGATCGACCAACTCGTCGCCTTCCTGGTGACGCTGAAGTAGGACACTGATTGCCATGACCATCGTTCATCAGCGATCGCCGCTGGAGCTCCCCTCGGGTGAGCCGCTCACACCCCCCAAGCCGCTCGGCGTGTTCTCACGTCCGAAGGCGACCAGCGGCTGGAAGTCGTGGTTCACCACCGTGGACCACAAGAAGATCGGCATCATGTACGGGGTCGCCTCCATGCTGTTCTTCCTGGTGGGCGGTTTCGAGGCGCTTCTGATCCGCCTGCAGCTCGCAGTGCCGGGCAACGACCTTCTCTCGGCCGACCTCTACAACCAGGTCTTCACAATGCACGGCCTGACCATGATCTTCCTGGTGGTCATGCCGCTCCAGTCGGCCTTTGCCAACTACCTGCTCCCACTGCAGATCGGCGCCAGGGACGTCGCTTTCCCTCGCATGAACGCCCTGTCGTTGTGGGTCTGGCTGCTCGGTGCGATCTTCTTCAACACCTCATGGCTGTTCGGCGGCGGCGCCAATGGTGGTTGGTTCGCCTACGCCCCCAACTCCGGTGTCGCCTTCACCCCGGGACACGGCATGGACTTCTATGCCGTCGGCCTGCTCATCATGGGCATCGGCTCCACCGTGTCGGCGATCAACCTCACCGTCACCGTGTTCAACATGCGCACCCCGGGCATGTCGATGATGCGGATGCCGGTGTTCACCTGGATGGCCTTCATCACCCAGGTGCTGTTGGTGTTCGCACTCCCGGTCATCACCGTGGCCCTGTTCCTGTTGATGTTCGACCGGCTGTTCGACGCCAGCTTCTTCGATGTCTCGAAGGGCGGTGATCCGTTCCTGTGGGAGCACCTGTTCTGGATATTCGGTCACCCCGAGGTGTACATCATGATCCTGCCGAGTTTCGGGATCGTCTCGGAGGTGATCCCTGTCTTCAGTCGCAAACCGATCTTCGGCTACCCGTTCATGGTCGGTTCGGGAATCGCAATCGGATTCATGGGCTGGGGCGTGTGGGCACACCACATGTTCGCATCGGGCATGGGCCCCATCTCGGTCCTGGCGTTCTCGCTGGCGACGATGTTCATCGCAGTTCCGACCGGTGTGAAGATCCTCAACTGGATGGCCACCATGTACGGCGGCCGCCTGCGCTTCACCACCGCGATGCTCTTCTCGATCGCTCTGGTGGCGATGTTCACCATCGGCGGGCTCTCGGGCGTCACCCACGCGGTGGCGCCTGCTGACACCCAGCAGACCGACACCTACTACATCATCGCCCACTTCCACTACGTGCTCTTCGGTGGTGCGCTGCTCGGACTCTTCTCGGGCATGTACTTCTGGTATCCCAAGATGTTCGGCCACTTCCTCAACGAGCGGCTCGGCAAGTGGCACTTCTGGCTCATGATCATCGGCTTCAACGCCACCTTCGGCCCGATGCACATGTTGGGTCTGCAGGGCATGATGCGGCGCACCTACACCTACACCGACGGTCAGGGTTTCAACGTCTGGAACCTGGTCGCCACCATCGGCGCGTTCACCCTCGCGGTGTCGATCCTGATCTTCATGTACAACGTGGCGCACAGCTACCGCAAGCACAAGGCAAACCCGGTCGACCCCGGGCCCGACCCGTGGGACGCCCGGTCGCTCGAGTGGATGATCCCGTCGCCCACCCCGGAGTACAACTTCGCCGAGCTCGTCGTGGTCGAGGAGTTCGACGAGTTCTGGCACCGCAAGTACGGCCACGACGAAGAAGGCCGGTTGGTGAGGATCGCCAAGACCGAGGACGTGGTCCAGAAACCCGGTGCAACCGGAATCCACCTGCCCTCGCCGTCGTACTGGCCCCTGGTTCTGGCAGTCGGGCTACCACTGGTCGGCTACGGACTGATCTTCAACCTCTGGTGGGCCGTCCCCGGTGCCCTGATCACGATCATGGGAATCTTCGGCTGGGTGATGGAACCGGCGGACGATCCGGATGGCGGTCACGAGCATCACGAGGACGAGAGTCCCTCGGATGATCCAGAGGCGGCCGCCGAACTGACCGATGGCGCGGAGTCGGGTGAGGCATCCGACGAGGAGACCGTGGCCGCCGACGCGGAACAGACCGAGGAGGCCCCCGTTGGCTGACGTGGCCGAAATCGCCCACGAGGAGATCGAGGACGTCGAGTTCCCCGACGACTCCCACGCCACATCCACCGGTATCTCCAACCCCAAGTTGGCGATGTGGGTCTACCTGGCTTCGGATGCGCTTCTCTTCGGTGGGCTCATCAGTACCTACCTGATCTACAAGAACCGTCCCGGGGAGATCCCCGGACTGAGCGGTAGCCCGGTCCGGATCTCGGAGCTGTTCGACATCCCGTTCACCTCGATGACGACGTTCATCCTGCTGATGTCGTCTCTCACGATGGTCATGTCGGTCACCTCCGCCATGCGCAACGACCAGGTGCGGATGCGCCTCTGGCTCGGCACCACTGCGCTGCTCGGTGCGTTGTTCCTCGGTGGCCAGATCTACGAGTTCACCGTGTTCGTCTCCGAAGGGCTGGGTTACACCTCCAACGTGTCGTCCTCGGCGTTCTACACGCTCACCGGATTCCACGGCGTGCACGTGGCGGTGGGCATCCTGATGTTGGTGGCCATGCTCGGCATGTCGCTGCGACAGCGCATACACGCAGAAGCGGTCGAGGTGATCGGCCTCTACTGGCACTTCGTCGACATCGTCTGGGTCGTGATCTTCACGATCGTCTACCTGATTCCCTGACCGGAGGAGAGTCGTGAACGAAAACGACACCGATGCCGGACACTTCGGCAAGGAAGACCCGGGTTCTGAACCCGAGAAGAGCTCGGGGGGCGAGTCAGCCGTCGCTGCCCCGCCCTCACCTGTCGTGGCGTCTTCAGCGGGTGATGATCCAGATGTCGATGGGCGCCACATGGGCCACCTCGACGCGGGCCACACCCACGGCCCGACCGATGGTCAGTACTTCACCATCTTCTGGGTGCTGTTCGCGCTGACGGCCCTCGAGGTCTCCACCTACTTCTGGGAATCCTGGTTCGGCGAGGGAGACGCGGTCCGTCGAGTCGGCGTGACGGTCCTGTTGATCATCATGGTGATCAAGTTCTTCCTCATCGCAGGGTTCTTCATGCACCTGCGTTTCGATTCGGCGCTCGTGCGGCGGGTGTTCATCTTCGGGCTCATCGTTGCGATGGTGATCTATACCGTTGCCATGTCGGCGATGAACATCTGGACCGACAACGGAAACCCGTGGTTCGACGATCCGCCACCGCCGATCACCACCACGACGGTTCCCGAAGCGAACTGACAACCGACCCCCACCGGGGTCCCACGTCAACCGCACGTCAACGGGTGTACCCCCCCCACCGGGGTGGTGCTCCGCGGGCGCCTGCGCGGTCGCTCCCCGCAGTGGCCTGCCCGGTCATTCCTCCCAGCGGAAGGTGGTGATGGCCACGACCGGGGCCAGCACGGCCCAGACCGCCAGGGTCGGCCATGCCCAGGCGGGGACCGCATCGCCGGCGGACAGCGAGCCCGTGATGATCTCGGTGAGTGGGGCTGCGGGACCGAGCCGCGCGATCGTGGCCAACCAGTCGGGCAGCTCGTCGAGCGGCACCACCATTCCTCCGGTGAGCAGCAGCACCAGGTAGAGCGCGTTCGCGAGTGCGAGCGTGACGACGCCCGGCAGGTTCCCCGCCAGTGCGAGTCCGATCCCTGCGAAGGCGGCTGTGCCGAGCACGGCAGCGCCGATCGCTGCAGCCCAGCCGGCCGCAGGCCAGGACCAACCGAGTGCCAGGGCAGCGCTGATGAGGACCATCCACTGGATCACCTCGGTGACCAGCACCAGCAGCACCTTGGCCGCTATCCACCGGCCCCGCCCCAGTGGGGATCCTCCTAGTCGCTTGAGCACGCCGTAGGTCCTTTCGAACCCGGTTCCGATGCCGAGCGACACCATCGCCGTCGACATCACCGCGAGCGCCAGCACGGCTGGAGCCAGGTAGTCCACCGGGTCCTCCACGTCGGTCGGCAACACGTCCACCGTCGAGAAGAACACCAGGATGAGCAGGGGCACACCGAGGCTGACCAGCAGCTGTTCGCCCTGCCTGGCCGACAGTGCCAACTCGGTGCGGAACTGGCCCCAGAGAGCCTTCATGGCCGATCTTCCCGCCCGTTGCGCCCGTCGGTGCGAGCGCTCGCGGTGAGGGTTCGGAACACGTCCTCGAGCGTGCCTCCATCGGCCCGTAGATCCGAGAGTTGTTCGCCGCGCTCGGCCAACCAGTTCGCGACCCTGGCGACCATCTCCGGTGTCGGGGAGCCATCGACCACGTACTGACCCGGCGAGACCTCGCTCACGGTGCAGGAGGCGAGTCGAGCCAGCTCAGCGGTGTCGAGCCCCGGAGCCGCGCGGAACCGCAGGTCGCTCCCGGAGAACCCGGCCACCAGCTCCGAGGGTGAACCCGAAGCCAGCAATCGCCCGTGGTCCATGATCAGCACGCGGTCGGCGAGCTGTTCGGCCTCGGCCAGATCGTGCGTGGTGAGCAACACCGTGGTCCCCTCGGAGCGCAACTCGGATATGAGGGTGCGGATGAGGTCCCTGCCCTCCAGGTCGACACCAGCGGTGGGCTCGTCGAGGAAGAGCAGTTCGGGGCGGCCCACCAGAGCCAGGGCCAGTGACAGACGCTGTTGCTCTCCACCCGACAGCCGTCGGTAGGGGGTGCGGCTGCGTTCGCTCAAACCCACGAGGTCCAGCAGTCGGGCAGGCTCCATCGGGTGGGCGAAGAAGCTGCTGTACTGCGACAGGAGTTCCGCTGGTCTGATCGCGGTTGGTATTCCACCGTTCTGGAGCATCAGCCCCACCCGGGATGCGAGCTCGGACCTTCGCCCGGTGGGGTCCAGCCCGAGCACCGACACCGTTCCACCGCTGCGCGGGAGGTAACCCTCGAGGTGCTCCACGGTGGAGGTCTTTCCTGCTCCGTTGGGACCCAGAAGGGCTGTGATCGCCCCTTCGGGAACGGTGAAGCTCACCCCGTCCACGGCGCGCACCGTGCCCCGGTCCACCACCAGGTCCTCCACCCGCACCGCCGCGGATTCCGCGCTCGGGGTCTCAGTCACCCTGAGTACACCGAGGGTCCGAAGTCACCTTCGGACCATACCCCGGGGCCATGATCAGCCCGTAAGGCAGGGGTGCTGTGGTTCGCGGCACCAGAGCTACCCGATGCCGTGGTCCACCGCCCAGCGGATCAGCTCGTTCCGACGCGACAGATGGAGTTTGGCCATCGTGTTGCGGACGTGGTTCTCCACGGTCTTGGGGGAGATGAACAGTTCTGCGCCGATCTGCTTGTAGGTGTGCCCGCGGGCGACCAGACCGAGCACCTCACGTTCGCGTGGTGACAGAGCACTCACCCGACCGGATTGCCCGCCGGTGTCGGAACCGCCACCGGAGAGCCTTCGGAACTCGCCGATGAGAAGCGCTGCCAGTTGGGGGGAGAACACCGGCTCTCCGGCTGCCGCCGAACGCAGTGCGCGTCGGATGTCGTCGGAACCGGTGGACTTCAGCAGGTAGCCGACCGCACCTGCGGCAATCGTGTCGAGCAGGTCGCGCTCTGCCTCGGACACCGTGAGGATGACCACCGGCACCTCGGCCGCCACCTCACGCACCACCCTCAGCCCGCCCCCCTCGGGCATGTGCAGGTCACACACCACGAGATCTGGTCGTTCGCGGCGTGTGGTCTCGATGGCCTCCTCGGCGTCGGCGGCCTCTCCGACCACCGCGAAACCGTCTCCGAGGTCTGCGCGCAGACCGCTGCGCCAGATCTGGTGGTCATCGGCCACGACGATACGCACTGCTCTGGTCATGACCTCCTCCGCTGGGGACGTGCCCGCCCGTTGAGGCGGAACTCGACCTCGGTACCGGTCTGCGGACCGGACCGGATCGTGACCGACCCTCCCACCGCCTCCACCGGAGCTCGCATCGAGTGGACGATCCCCATGCCACCTGCGGTGTGCTCCGGATCGAAACCGACACCATCATCGTGCACGGTGCAGACCACCGAACGGCCCATGCCCAGTCGTTGGGCGGCAGCGTTGATGAGGGTCTCACCGTCGTCGTCCTCGTCGAGGAACACCGTGACCCGGTTGGGAGCACCGTGCTTGACCGCGTTGGTGATCGCCTCGCCGACCGCACCCACGAGCGCGTCGGCCACCGCTGGATCGACCTGTGGAGCCTCCACGACCACGACCGAGATCGGGGTGCCGTCGCGGCGGCGGAGGTCCTCGGCGAGTCGTTCGAGCTGGTCGGCCAGGGCGCGGGCGGGAGGTTCGAGTCGGTCCTGGCGGAGCCACCGGCGCAACGCGCGGTCCTGGTCGGCTGCGAGGGCCACGAGCGAGTCGTCGTCGCTCCGGCGCTGAACCGCGGCGAGTGTCTGGAGTACGCCGTCGTGCAGGGTGCGGGCGACCCGTTCACGCGCACGAGCCTCGGCCAGGTCATCCTCGGCCCGACGGAGCCGGTCCATCACCGCTCCGCTGGCGGCACCCGCCACCCCGAAGAGGACCACGGCGCTGACCAGGGCGAGGATCCGCCCGTCGAACCCCTCGGTGAGCCCGGCGGTGACACCGTTCACCAGCCCCAGTCCAACCCCTGCCAGCAGGCCTCCCAGGGCTCCGTAGGAGAGTCCGGTGGCGACGATCGGAGCCAGTTGCCACATCGCTCCGAACCGCAGCGGGTGGTCGCCGTCGTAGGTGACCCATTCGGCCGCCACAACGGCCACGCCGAACGCCAGGTCGATTCCCTGGGCGACCGGAGTGAGCATGGTCTGCGGTGACCGCCGGGCGAACACCGTCGTGAGGACCGACCAGGCGAGTAGTGGACCCAGGATGGCGAATGCGAGCGATGGTTCCACCAACGATCCCGAGCGCGCATCGATGAGAGCGACCACCACCGCCCAGGTGGCGGTGACAACCCGGTACAGACCCAGCCCGAACAGGGCGCCTCGATCGGTGGGCGTCGGCAATGGTCGGCTGGATCCGAGCAACGATCGCGGTTCCACTTGGTCAACCTACCGGCACCCAGGATCCCCGCAGGGGGTGAATCCGGCAGGCGGGTGGGGCTGTTGCGCAACCCACCACCGATGGCAGGCCCGGACCAGCCGAGCCTGCCATGGTCTCTGTCATCCCACCACCGGTCGAGGTGGTCGGATCAGCGAACATCTCGGAGGAACCCCTCGATCCCGTCGTGTGCGGTCCGGTTGCGGTCAGCGTCGCCGGAATCATCACCGAGCCCTCGGATCAGGACGTTGGAACGGCGCCACTCGAAGAGCGACCAGGCGAACAGCGGCACCGAGATCCCGACGGACACGATCACCTGCGGAAGCGAGGAGGGTGTCAGCTCATAGCCGGTGACGCCCACGAGGGCCGCCACGGCTTCGAACACATATGTCAGGAGCCGACCGAGACCGATCACGGCGGTGATGCCTGCCAGCGTCCCGAACAGCGCTCGGCGCGTCGGTGACCAGATCGCATGGGCGCTGCGCTGTTCCACCTTCTTCGCGAAATGGCCCGAGACGAGGGCGAGTGGGGTTGCGACCAGAGCAACCGTGATCCAGATGGCCAGAGCCAGTGCGGATCTGTCCGTTTCCGGCGTCATGGCCAGGTGGAGGGCGGAGGCGGTCGCCAGTGCTGCGAAGCCCGCCGAGAAGGTCAGCGACCAGTAGAGCAGCGCGTGGTGATCGGTGCGCCTCAGGGACCGGAGCGCTGCCCGTGCCGCGTTGTCGGCATCCCAGCCCCGTTCGATCAGCTCCTGGGTGATCACATCGGGAGTCACCCCTTTGTTGCGCCGTTCGGTGAGGAACCCCGGGACGTCGGCTGCACTGCCGGAGTTCTGCTCGGCGGATCTTTCCCAGCCAATGCTCTCTGTGGTGTTCATGGCATCTCCTTGGTCGAGTGTGTTGGGTATACGGACCCCCGTGGGAGCCGTGATCCAACTGTCGCCCGGGTGGGGTCGCACGTGGATCCTGTGAATCCCCCAAAGCGGCCTGGGGGGTCCCCAACCGGTGGGTGGGCACCGATCCGGGTCGTTGGGGGAGGTCCGCCCTCGCTACCGTTGGTCGATGCTCGACGTTCGACTGATCCGTTCCGACATCGATTCGGTCAGAGCCGGGGTGGCCCGCCGGGGAGAGGACACCTCAGCGGTGGACCGGGCAGCGGAACTCGATGCCGAGGTCCGGTCGCTGGCCGCCAAGCGCGACTCGCTGCGAGCGGAGATCCGGTCACTGTCCAATGAGGTCGGCTCGCTGTTCCGCGATGGTCGCAAGGACGAGGCGGGTTCGCTCCAGGAGCAGTCCAAGGCCCTCGGTGAGGAGGAGAAACAGCTCGACGAACGAGCCGGAGTGCTGGCGTCGGAACTGCGCGAGGTGATGCTGCGGATTCCCAACCTTCCGGCGGCGGAGTGCCCCGACGGTGGTGGTGAGGCCGACAACGTGTTGCTCCGCACGGAGCACTTCGATCCCGATGCCTACGGCGACCACCAGCGGGTACCGCATTGGGAGATCGGCGAGGAGTTGGGCCTGCTCGACGTGGCCCGTGCGGTGAAGCTGTCCGGGTCGATGTTCGTGATGTACCGGGGCGCCGGCGCGGCGTTGGCGAGGGCCCTGTGCCAGCTGGCGATCGACCGCAACGTGGATCTCTACGAGGAGATCCGCCCGCCGACCCTCGTACGCACCGACACGATGGTCGCCACCGGCCACCTGCCCAAGTTCGTCGACGAGGCGTACCACAGCGAACGCGATGACCTGTGGGCGATACCGACCGCCGAGGTTCCCCTCACCTCCCTGGCACGCGACGAGATCCTGGACTCATCCGAGCTACCCAAGAGGTTCTGCGCCCACACGTCGTGCTTCCGCCGCGAGGCCGGTTCCGCCGGCAAGGACACCAGAGGACTGTTGCGGCTGCACGAGTTCGACAAGGTCGAACTCCTCGCGCTGTGTGAGCCAGCGGATGCCCCTGCGCTCCACGACGAGATCCTGGCCCGGGCTGAGGGTCTCATCGCGGATCTGGGCCTCTCGTACCGGATCCTGGACCTCTGCGCGGGAGACATCGGAGCGTCCGCGCGGCGGACCTTCGACATCGAGGTCTACTCACCTGGTGTCGACCAGTGGCTGGAGGTGTCCTCGGTCTCGTGGTTCGGCGACTACCAGGCGAGGCGTGCGAACCTGCGCTACCGACCCGGGTCAGGCAAGGGCACCGAGGTGCTCAACACCCTCAACGGCTCGGCGTTGGCGGTACCCCGGGTGTGGGCGGCGTTGGTCGAGACCAACCGACGCCCGGATGGCTCGGTGGCCGTTCCCGAGCTGCTGGTGCCCTACATGCGTGGTCTGGAGTCGCTCACAGCCCCAGACCGATGAACGCCAGCGCGACCGCCCCGGCCACGGTCGAGACCCCGTAGACACTGGCTGCGACCCGTCGCCCTTCCCACATGTCGGCGACCTCCACCGCGAAGGTGGAGAAGGTGGTGAACGACCCGAGGGCCGCGACCGCGGTGATCGTGGACCAGGCCTCGGGCACGCGCGACACCGCGACAGCAGCGAGCAACGAACCCCCCAGGTTCACGGTGAGGGTTCCGGTGGGAAAGCGCCTGCTGTTGAGCGCCTGCAGAACGAACCCCCTGGCCAGCGCACCGAGAGCGGCGCCGGCTGCGAACAACGCGATGGCGAGCCCCTGGTTCATGATCCTGGGGTCCGGGAACGAGTCCGGCTCCGGCCCGTCGAGCTCTGGCGGCGGCTGATCGAGCGCGTTGCGGCGGCCACCCCGATGCCCAGCACCAGATTGCAGCCGAGCCACACCGTCGGGGCGACCGCCGTGCCCGCTCGGTACTCCGACGCGGTGTGCAGCGCCAGGCTCGACCAGGTGGTCAGCGCACCACACACCCCCACACCCACCAGCGCGCCCAGTTCTTCGCTGATCGGTCGCAGTCGGTACTGGGAGAGATAGCCGAGCACCGCCGCTCCGACCACGTTCACCGTGAGCAGCGCTGCGTCCACCCCACCGGGTCCGTTCCAGAGCGTGACCAGCCAGCGGAGACCGGCACCGAGGATCGCACCCACGGAGATTGCAGCGGCGGTGCGGGTGTTCATGGTGGTCCCGAGCCTATGGGTAGGGCCCGAACGGTGGCGCATGGCTCGTGTGGCCGCCGCGGATGCGGGGTGCTTGACTGCGGGGTATGGACAACTCGACCCCGGACCTCCGCGTGAGGTTCGACTACGAGTGGGGCACTCTGTCCGCCGGGGACCTTCCGGAGGAACCGATCCAGCCCTTCAGGCAGTGGCTGGCAGATGCCGGCCGGGAGATGGGTGCGGACTTCAACGCCGTGGTGCTCGCCACCGCTGACGCGGCCGGACGACCGAGTGCCCGCAACGTGTTGTTGCGCGAGGTCGACGAAGCAGGTGACTTCTGGTTCTTCACCAACCGAACGAGTCACAAGGGGCGGGACATGGCCTCCAACCCGGAGGTATCGCTGTTGTTCAGCTGGCTTCCGATGCATCGCCAGGTGCGTGTGGACGGCACGTCCAGCCCGCTCGACGACGAGGCGAGTGATCGGTACTTCTCGGAGCGGCCCCGGGACAGCCAGATCGCGGCCTGGGCGAGCAGCCAGTCCGAGGTGATCGAGTCGCGGCGGACGCTGGAGGATTCGGTCAAGCACTTCGATGCTCTCTATGAGGGCCGCGAGGTCCCCCGGCCACCCCACTGGGGCGGCTACCTGGTGTCGCCGAGATGCGTCGAGTTCTGGCAGGGACGGCCCAGTCGCCTGCACGACCGGATCAGGTACCGCCGTGCCGGTTCCGGCGCCGACTGGGCCAAGGAGCGGCTCGCTCCCTGATGCTGACGAGCGGCTCGCTCCCTGAAGCGAGACCGGCTCAGACGATCGCCTCGCTGGAGCCGTCGGGTCCGCGGAACTGACCCACGAGTGGAACCACGTGGTCCTCGCTGTCGGGCAGGTGAACCTGGATGCCGATGAACACAGCTACGTCCATCGTGCGCCATGGCGCAAGGGCATCGAGCTGCGCGGTCATCTCGCGCTCCACCGCGCTCGCGGCGGCCCGGGTGAGCTCGATGACCCCGACGGGTTTCTGGTCGAGTTCGCTCTCGACGAGGTGACGCAGTAGTTGGGCCTCGCCGTCGGCCAGCCCGCTGTCGTCGGGTCCGGACGGTGGATGTTGGCCCCAGGACGCGAGGATCGAGCTGAGTGCACCGCAGGTGGGAGTCGGGTGGTCCTGCCCGCGCCGTAGGTTCTGTCCCAGTTCGCCATCGGGGGTGACACCCACGTGGGGTGCGCCGATCACGAGCAGCCGGCCCCTTCCCGAGCGTTCCGGCACGTGGGCCAGGCAGGCTCCCCAACCCGTGCGTCCGAGAGCCGGGATGCCCCCCAGCCCGCCCAGTGCGAACGTTGCGCCCCAGCGGCCGGTCACATCCGACATCACGTGCTGTGTGAGCTCGTCGCGGCAGATCGATACCGCGGCGAGGGTGTTCGCAGGTTCGAAGTCGTAGGGCAGCAACGCCTGTTCGATGTCATCGAGGTAGCGGCTGAGCGGCACTGCGCCGTCCAGTTGTGCGGGCAGGACCGGAGGCGGGTTCATCGACCCGCGATGCTACGACGTGGACCGGTGCGGTTCTCAGCCCGACAGTGGGCCCTTGGCCCTGGGGGATCCGCCGTCCGACGGTTCGTCGACAGCTGGGTCGGCGCCCGGCGCCGTCTCGTGGTTCCTCCGGTTGCTCCGCAGCAGCACCGAGGTGATCACGGCCGCGCCGATGATGAGCGCCGCCCCCAACAGCAGGCGCACCGCACCCATCTGTTCGGCCCAGCGCTGCAGAGAGCTCTGGATGTCGCGCACCCACTGCACCAGTCCCGATGATCCGTTGCCGTTCAGCTCCTGGATCTCCACGTATGCGTAGTAGGCCACGAACACCCCGGCGAGCACCAGCAGGACACCCGACACCCGGCCCATGTAGGGCAGCAACTTGCGGAACCTCGTGACCAGTCCCTGTTTGGCCAGCGCCACGGCCAGTGTCAGCACGGCGAGTGTGGCACCCATGCCCAGGCCGTAGGCGACGAAGGTGGACACGCCCTGCAGGAACCCCGAGTTCGTCAGCGTGGTGGAGGTGACCGCCAGGAAGACGCCGATGGTGCAACTGAGCGAGGCGATCGCATAGGAGACGCCGTAGAGGAACATCGACGCGAACTCGCGTCGCTTCTCCGAGAGCTGGAGCTTGGGGATGTTGACCACCGGTTCGAAGCCCCGGAGCATCGCGATGCCCAGTCCCACCAGCCCGACACCGATCACGATCGTGAAGTAGGGGAGCCGGTTGCCCAGCCAACCCGAGACCGAGGACCAGATGATCCCCATCAGTCCGAACACCACTACGAACCCGAGGGTGACCGCTGCGCTCACACCGAGCGCGCGCAGCACCGGGTTGGCCCCCGTGGGCCCGTCCTCGTCATCGCCGCCCAGACCGAGGAAATAGCTCAGATAGGCGGGGAGCAGCGCGAACCCGCAGGGGTTCACGGTGGCAACGGTGCCCGCCACGAAAGCCAGTGCGAGTGTTCCACCGTTCATGGCGTACCGGTCATATGAGGCCGTTCCCGTCGAGAGAATCGGTCAGTTCCTCGGCTGTGATCTCCCCGTTGTGCACCTCGACGACCTTGCCGTCGGAGTCCAGCAGCACGGTGCGGGGCAGGGCGATCCCCCCGAAGAGCCCCATCACCTCGGCCTTCGGGTCGCGGCCGTTGGGATAGGTGACACCTGTCTGCTGGATCATCTCGGCGCCCGCCTGTTCGGGGTCGGTGACATCGACGCCGATGAACTGCACCTGGTCTCCGAGCTCCTGGTGAACCGACTCGAGGTCGGGCATCTCGGCCAGACAGGGAGCGCAGGTGGAGGACCAGAAGTTGATCACCGCGGGCGAGCCGCGCAGATCGGAGATCTCGAGGGTCCCCCCTCCGAACATCTCGAGCTCGGCATCGGGTGCCACCTGGCCGATCTCGAGCGCGGACCGTTCGCCCTCCGGAGAGGCACTCGGGTCCTCGAGGACCGTGTCGAGATCCACGGGATCGGTCGTGTCGCCGCCGTCATCACCGAACACCGAGATCAGTCCCCATGTGAGGAACAGAGCGACCGCCAGCGACACCACCGTGAGGGCTGCGATGGACAACGGGTCGAGCTTGCGTCCCGCTGCCGATCCTCGATCGGGCGCGCCGCCGGCTGTGGTGTCGGCTTCGTCGGGGGTCGGGGTGGATTCGCTCAAGGGTCCTCTGATGTGGGGGGCGGACTGGGGTGCTCCCGAGGCTACCGACGGTCGATCGTGTGGTCAGATCGCCCGCCGGTGCCCCGGGCCCAGCGCGACCGGTGCCAAGGGAACCCGCTCCGGGGTGGTGTTGTTCCCGCACCGGCGAGGTGCCGTCGCGGGGTGTGCTCCGGCCGGCCCCGGCCGGGTCGGCTCAGGCGACGGTGCTCGCCACCAGACGGCGGTAGGGAGCGGGCACGTCCACCTCGGGGAAGCTGTCCTGGGGACGCGCAACCTTGGGTGGGCGCCCCCGGCGCCGCTTGGACAGCACGATGCGCCCGGCCACGAACAGGTGGCCACCCCAGATGCCGAACTGCTCCCGCCGGGCCACAGCTGAGTCGAGGCACTCGGAGCGCACTTCGCAACGCAGGCACACACGCTTGGCAGCGGAGATCTCGTCCACGTCATCGGTGAAGAACATGGCGGTGGGAAGCGCGCTGCATGCAGCATTCGACTCCCATCCCACGGGGCCTTCCTCGATCTGTCCCGATTCCATTTCGAGTATCGCGGTCATTGCTGTCTCACTTCTTGTGTTGGTTGGGTGTTGTGTGGGTGGTCTGCGCCGGACCGGGGCAAAAACGAAGAAGCCGCCGGGTTGGAATCCCGACGGCTGAGTAGGTCCTGCTTTGCACTGGAGTGTCAGTGCGGAGGAGCTCCCCGTCGGGTCGGTCGGCCGTTGATGGCCTTGGCGAACGACTTGTTGCGCATCAGGTGGGTCGTCAGTGGATGTGCCACAGCCGCATAGCCGCGCGCGCCGGTCACCGTGGTTCGCCAGGTGTCGGTGGTGGTGGCTACTGAGTCCATGGGATTTCCTGATCCGGGTGCAGCGAGGGCTGCAGAAGTCGTCGATCTACTGAAACAGCCCCCGGAAGGGCCGTCAAGTGAATTTCGTGCCAGTGCGTCGACCCGGAGTGGCAGGGCCCGCTCCGGGTCGGGGCCGGTCAGTCGACCAGCGTGTACACGAAGCGTCCGCGGTCATCCGAGGACCGGGTCATCCTGCCTGCCAGACGCAGGTGTTCGAGGTGGGCGTAGGTCTCCGATTCGGCCATCGGGCCCCATGAACGCTCCTGGAACAACTCGTGGCTGAACGCCCGCACTCCGGCCGTGCCCAATCCCGCCGCGATCCCTCTCAGGCGTTCCAGCCGTTGGTCGTGGTGTTCGACGATCTCCTCCACCCTGCCCGGCAGATCGGTGAACGGAAGCCCGTGTGCGGGCAGCACCATCTCGACTCCCTCGAGTGCGGCCACCCTGCGCAGGGCGGCCACGAAATCCGCGAGGGAATCCGAGCTGACCGTCAGCCCCGAGATGTGCGGTGTGATCGTCGGTAGCACGTGGTCACCCGAGAGGAGCACTCCGGATTCGGGATCCCAGAGGCACAGGTGGTCGCCGGTGTGTCCGGGTGTGTGTATCGCCTGCCAGTCGCGTCCACCCATCCGGAGCCACTGCTGATCCGATACCCGGGTGGTGGGTTCGAGCGACAGCAGGCCCTTCTTGGACAGCGAATCCCAGGACCGCATCCACTCCAGCTCGCCGGGCTCGGGGCGGAATCCGTCCTCGCCATAGGGCGTGGAGCGTGCGGGGATCTCGGGTATGGGTCCGTCTCCGAACAGCACCGCGGCAAGCCCCTCGTTGACCCGCCCGTCACCCACGGGGGGCAGACCGCCCGGATCGGAGCTGAAGTCGGGGCCGTCCTGGGCCAACGGGAGTTCGGTCAACTCGGCATCGACCGGCTGGGGGTCGAAGGGGGTGGCGAAGTCGTCGTGGGCCACGACCTCGCAGTGGTGCTCCACCTTGAGTCGACCGGCACCACCGAAGTGGTCCGGGTGGGAGTGGGTCACGAACACGGTGTGGATCCTCGACAGCGGAAGGCCGATGCTCGCCAGCCGGTCCGACAGCACTCCGGCGGAGACCGGGTCGGGCAGGCCGGGGTCGATGATGGTGGCTCCGCGATCGTCCTCGAGCACGTAACAGTTCACGTGGCCCAGGCCGGGCAGCATGATCGGGATCTGGATGCGCAGCACCCCCGGGGCGACCTCGTCGACCTCGTCGCGCGCCTCGAGGCGTTCCTGGCGGATCACCGTCGCTGGGTCAGGTTGCTGGTCGGTGTCCCCGGACTTCTGCGGGTTGAGCGAACCCTGGTTCATCAGTCGCTCTTGGGTGGATCGGCGAACACGGCCGAACGCCAGTACCGGAGCTCGGCGACCGACTCCTTGATGTCGTCCATCGCCCGGTGGGCGGACGCGCCCTTGGTGAGCCCGCCCATCTTGTCGGGGTACCAACGGCGGGCGAGTTCCTTGATGGTGGAGACGTCTATTGACCGGTAGTGCAGGAATTCCTCTATCTCGGGTAGGTACGCCGTGAGGAAACGGCGGTCCATCCCGATGGAGTTCCCCGCCAACGGAACGGTCCCGGGCTTGTCGATGTGTGCTGCCAGGAACTCCATCGTCTCGCTGCCGGCCTGTGCGAGGTCGATCGTCGAGGCGCGGATCGCGTCGAGCAGTCCGCTGGAGGTGTGCATCTTGGTGACCACGTCGTCCATGTTCGCCAGGGCCTCCTCCGGTTGGTGCACCACCAGATCGGGCCCCTCGGCGACGATGTTGAGTTCGTCGTCGGTGACGAGGGTCGCTATTTCCACGATGACGTCCTTGGTGGCATCGAGGCCGGTCATCTCGAGGTCCATCCAGGCGAGCATCGTGCCAAGGGTAGGCGCTGTCGGGCGTGGTCCGGTCCGGGCGCCGGGGTGACATACGCCGCAGGGTTCCGCGCAGCCGCGCCGGGGCAGGGCCTCCGGGGGTCTTCGGCGCGGGTTGCATCCTGCTCTGGGGCTAGGGTCGCCGCCGTGTTGGAGATACCTGTCACCCGTGCCGAAACCGACCTCGAGCTCCCGGCCTATGCCAAGCCGGGAGACGCCGGAGTGGATCTACGATCTGCGGTGGATCTGACCATCCGGGCCCGAGGAGGGCGCGAGGTGGTCCCCACGGGGTTGGCCGTGGCGATCCCCCGTGGCTACGCGGGTTTCGTGCAGCCACGCAGTGGGCTGGCGATGCGCCACGGCGTCACCTGCCTGAACACGCCCGGACTGATCGATGCCGACTACCGCGGTGAGCTCAAGGTGCTGTTGATCAACACCGACCCCGACCGGGACTTCGAGGTGACCCGCGGTGACCGCATCGCCCAGCTGGTGATCCAGCGGGTCGAGCACGCCTCCTTCGTCGAGGTGGAGACACTCGATGAAACCGAGCGCGGTGTCGGAGGATTCGGCCACACCGGGGTCTAGCCGGGCCGGGCCGGTGCGGGCTGTGCTGTGCTGCAGGCCCATCGGCAGCGAGTGGCTCACGCGTGGCTCAGCGAAGAGCGTCACCCAGCGGGTAGAGCACGTCCAGGTACATGGCACTGGCCGACAGCGACAACAGCGCCACGAGTACGACCACCGCCATCGGTGTGAAGCGGTTCGGGTCGAGGCGCAGCGATGGCTTGCCCTTGACCCTGGCCACCACCGATTCGACCATCACCAGAGCCGCGTGCCCGCCGTCGAGTGGCAACAGGGGCAGCAGGTTCAACAGAGCCAGCGATGCCGAGAAGATCCCGGCCAGCAACAGCAGCCGGTCCGGTGCGGTGTCGAGCAGCCCCTCGGCCACCTGTGCCCCACCGATGGGCGACATCATCCGGTTCTCGGGGACCTCGCCGTTGGCGACCGAGCGGGCATAGTCATCGGCGCCGAAGAGCAGGTTGCCCAATCCCTCCAGGGTTCCCGTGGTCACCTGGGCGGTCTGGTTGAGCCCGGTGCCAGCGGCCTCGACCGGCCCCACGCCTGGCTGGGTCGCGGCAAACCCTGCGAAGAGCACCACCGCGAGCGCGAAGTTCACCGCCACCCCGGCGAGGATCACCATCAGGCGGTGCCGGCGCGAAGCAGCCCGGTAGGTGAACTGTTCGCGTGACGCTTCCACCTCGTCGCGCGGCCCCATCCCCGGGATCTTCACGAACCCACCTGCGGGGAGCACCTTCACCCCGTAGCGGAGTCCACTGCGTGTGGTGCGCGCCCAGATCGTCGGTCCGAACCCGACGAAGAAGTCGGTGGGGCGCATCCCGACCCTGCGAGCCACGACGAAGTGGCCGAGTTCGTGGAGGAACACCAGCACGGTGAGCATCGCGATGAAGGCGATGGCTCCCGGGAGCCAGTACCAGAAGGCTGCCAGCCCTGCGACGGTGGCCAACGCCCGCATCGGGTGCCACTCGAGCTTGCGCCCTTCCGCCCGCCCGGCCCGGCGCCACCTGCGCAACCAGCGCACCGGTGTGGGGTCGTCGCGGAGCACCACGGGATCAGCGAGCTCGTTCGGCGACCCGGGAGCGTCAACGACCAGGTCGATGTCGATGTCGGTCTCGTCGGCCTCTGGGCCCGTAGTGGAGTGCTGGATGAGTGATGTCATGTCTTCTCGGATTGTCTCATGCAGTCACCGGAGGCGAGGTGCCACGGCGCTGGGCAAAGGTGCCCTGTGCGAACCCGTGCTGGACGGGCCGTTCAGTTGTGTGGACGTTCTTCGGGCGAAGAGGTCGCGACAATGGTGACGACGGCCCACGCCGGCCGGACCCGACCCGGACAATCACCCAGTCCGCGCCCGTTTCCGAGCGCGTACCAGCTCTGGTTCCGGGCCCCGGTCGTGCTTCGGGAGGCGGTGAAGTCATCTGGATCCCGGGGTCGGGCCCGGAGACGCCGAACCGCATGGCGACCGGAACCCGTTGCACCCCTGTGGAGGGTCGGCCGCCACCCCCTAACATCGCTGGCCTAGGGCCGTTGGACGGCAGGGGGCGCAGATGGCCAGATCGGACGAACCACCCGCCACCGGGCACGGCGAGGACCACGGGGTCACCAACGAGCGCGCGCCGGAGGGCGACCGGAGCTTCGGGTCGGTCAAGGATCGCCTCGACATGAGCCTCCAGGAAGCCATGTCGACCCAACGGGCCGTGCGCAAGGTGCTGCCCGAACAGATCGATGACGACATCGTGCTGCGCTGCATCGAGCTCGCGCTGAAGGCCCCGACGGGATCCAACGGTCAGAACTGGGAATTCATCATCGTGCGCGACCGCGCCACCAAGGCGGCGTTCGCTGCCCAGTACCGCAAGGCGTGGAGGATCTACGGAACCATCGGTGAGCGGGTCACCTCCGACCAGGCCGACATGGCCAAGGTCCTGCGGGCGGTGGGTTGGCAGGTCGACAACTTCGAGGACATTCCCACGGTGGTCGTGCCGTGCCTGGTGGGACCCAGCAGGTTCGTTCCCGCCAGCATCGGACAGTCGAGCCACTACGGCTCGATCTACCCCAGTGTGCAGAACCTGTTGCTGGCGGCCCGTGCGATGGGTCTCGGTGCATCGCTCATAACGCTTCCCCTGTGGAACCAGTTCCGGGCGCGCCGGATCCTGGGCCTGCCCATCAAGGTCCAGCCGGTGTGCATGGTTCCCCTCGGATGGCCCAGGGGGCGCTACGGGCCGACCACCCGGCGACCGGTGGGAGATGTCACACACCTGGATCGCTTCGGACGCCGTGAATGGCGCGATCGAACGTCGGACTGAGGCAGGGGTGCACCTCGGGATCTACACCGACGCACACGTGCGCGGGGGCGCCGAGTCGGCGCTGGCCAACTTCATCGAGCGGTACTCCGACGACGTCATGGTGACGGTCATGGGACCCGATGAGGAACTGGTGCGTTGGCTGGCTGCGCACCGGCGGGGAGCCCGTTACTCGGTGCTGCCGGAGATCGCAGATCGGCGGGACCTGGCGGCGATGCGCGCAACCCGCAGGGCGTTCCGCAACCTGGGTGCGGACGTCATCCACTTCAACCTGTCCACGATGTCGTCGTGCCAGTGGGCGATCCTGGCGGCGCTCACGATCCCGGGACAGCCCTATGTGGTGCTGGAGCACTCACCGGTGGGCACCTGGTCCCCGATGTCGCAACGTCTCAAGCACCTCACCTCCGCACGGGCCGCGGCCCACGTGACGGTCGGTCATGCAGCTGCGCGCAACATCGAGGCACTCGGTGGTCTCCCGGACGGTTCCATAGAGGTGATCCACTCGGGTGTGCCGGTGGTGGAACTGGATCCCCCCGAGCGTTCGGGCAGCGAGTTCACGCTCGGGATGCTGGCCCGACACGACCCTGCCAAGGGCGTCGACATCGCCATCCGCACCGTCGCCGAACTGGGCGAGGGCTACCGCCTCGTGGTGCTCGGCGACGGTCCCCAGACTCCCGAGTTGGTCGACCTGATCGAAGAGCTCGGAGTTGGTGACCGGGTGGAGTTGCGACCGTATGCGCCGGACGCCCGGAACCTCTATCCGACCTTCGATGTGTACCTGTTGCCCTCGCGTTTCGAAGCCTTCCCGGTGACGGTGCAGGAGGCCATGCAGGCAGGCGTGCCGGTGGTGGCCACAGAGGTCGGCAGCATCCGCGAAGCGATCGACGACGAGGAGACCGGACTGATCGTGCCGGTGGGCGATGTGGCGGCCCTGGCGACCGCTGTGGCGAGGTTGCGCGACGATCCAGAACTGCGCGGGGCGATGGCTCGCCGGGCCGCAGAGGTGGGCCGTGCGCGCTTCGACGTCGACGAAGCGGTTCGCTCGTGGGAGGACCTCTACCGGCGCGTTGTCAACGAAGCGTGACCACAGAGCGCCCATCAACCAACGCACACCAACCGACGCGTGACCGCTGGTTGAGCGAGTTCCGCGGGGAACCGGGGATCCCGGACCCCGGCCGGTTCAGCTGATGGTGAAGTCCGCGGTGGTGGTGGTGAGGTGCTCGGTGGGCCCGTCGGCCGGTGCGCATCCGTCGCCCACCCCTGTGGTTGCCTCGACCGAGATCTCGTAGTCACCTGGTGTGAGGGGTGTCGACTCGGTGATCACGAACGCCGACGTGGCCGCGACGGTGTCGGCGGCTTCCGGTGCCTCCCGGGTCGCTACGGCGGCGCAGCCCACGCTCGCGTCCGAAGGGTCGCTCAAGGTGAGTACCGAATCGGTCGTGTCGGCGCCAGCGTCGACGCAGCCGTAGGTCTCCACGTTCTCAGCGCCTGAGATCGTGACCAGCACGCAGTGCTGGGACTGCTGTCCCGACGCAGCTGGTGTTGTCGGATCATCGAGCTCCACCTTCACCAACCCGTCGGGATCGGTTCGCAGCACCACACCGAAGTCACCCACCGACGCGGCAGCACCGAGATCGACGGTGTGTGGTTCCACCGAGCTGTCGGGGTCTCCGGACGGGGTGCTGTCCGGGGGCACGGTGGTCTCCTCGGCCGCGATCACATCCGCGTCGGAGGGGTCGTCGTTGCCGCTGTCGGTGGTGAGGCTGACGATCACCACCGCGGCCACCACCCCTATTCCGATCGCGGCGGCGGCCACAACGGCCCGACCGCGCAAGAGGCCCGACCCACCGGCCTTGGTCTCGCTGGAGGATGGCAGGGAAGCGCTGTCGGGATTCGAGTCGGAACCAGAATCATCATGGGAAGGTGGGCTGGTCGGGTCTGGCTGGTCGGCCATGGTTGACCTCCTGGGCTGCGGTGAGGTGCAACCGACGTTACTCAGGTGGTCACACCCCCGATGCGGAGATCGCACCCGCGGGAACTATTGCCCAGTACCGCCTCTCGCGACAGGCGCGATTCCGTCGTCGGCGGCCGCCCGGACCGGGGCCAGGACGACTCGAGTCCTTCGTCGAAGCGGCCGGCGTGTGGAAGCGCTTCTCGGGATCGGTCGGTCGTCGTGGCGGAGTGGGCACAGGCGGTCGTTACGCTTCTGGGCGTGGGTCTGCTCGCCGCGCTCTACTGGGTCGTCGCACTGGTGCTGGTGGTCGCAGGTGTCGGCAAGCTGGCGGATCCGGCTCGTACCGGCGGAGCGATGGCCGCTCTGGGCCTGCCCGCGCCTCGGTTCGGTGCAAGGGTGGTGGGAGCGTGGGAGGTGGTCCTCGGCGGCGCAGCTCTGATGGCTCCCCGCGGAGGTGTGGGCACCATCGTGGCGGCGTTGGTAGCGGCCACCTATCTGGTGCTCGCCCTGGTGGTGGCGGTTGCGATCCGCAGGGGTCTCGCAGACTGCGGCTGTATCGGTGTGAGGGCGAGCGCCCCATCCTCGCTGCATGTCGCCCTCAACGTGGGTTCCGCGCTCGTGGCGGCGACTGTGTCGGTGTTCGGGGCCGCGGATCTGGTGTCCGGGCTCGAGGACCTGGGGCTTCCGTGGAACCTGCTCACCGCTGTGGTCGTCGCCGGTGCTGCAGGAGCACTGGTCGCTCTGCCGGGTGGGTCAGCCGCTGAACAGTGAACTCAGGTCCATCACCAGCAGCACCGACAGGAGCCCGATCACGCAGACGTTGATGGTGCTGATCGCCCACTTCCAGGCGTGGTCGGCCTTCCAGAATCGCCGGATCGACGCAATGTTGAACCCGATGGCGATGAGGCTGATCGGTATGCCGATCCAGGGGCCCACCGCGTCGGCCAGCCCGAGCAGGGGCAGGACCCAGGGGAACACCACGTAGGCGAGGGTGCAACGCACCGCTGACACCATCACCGAGGTGCTGAACATCCGGGTGGCCGAATCGGGATCCTCGACATCGAGCGAGCCGGTAGAGGAACCGTCCGCAGTGCCAACGGTGGTGGCCCCACGAGTCGTGGTGTCGAGCGCGCCCAGCACCGGAACCGGGCAGGGCTGCTCGCCGGCGTCGAGGCTGACGCCTCCGGTACCTTCGACTACGGGTGTCTCGGACATCGCTTTCCAGTCTCGCGCCGTCGAGCGCATCACATGCAACCGCTGCCCGAAACCGTTCGGGCAACCGATTCCGCTCGGATCGGCTCGGTGGGCCCCGTGGGGATCGAACCCACGACCGATGGATTAAAAGTCCACTGCTCTGCCAACTGAGCTAGAGGCCCGGGACTGCAAGATAACCCGCGAGGGAACGCGCAGGGTCAAGCGGCGGTGTCGACCGAGGGCCGATCGACAGACTTGTATCCGAGGCTCCGACCGGTCGTGGCCGCTTCACGTGGTGTCAGGCGGTGATCCTGAAGACCGGGAAGCCGGGGGCGATCGCCTCGAGCTCGGTGTCGGTCGCGTCCTTCGTGACGCCTTCGAAGAACTTGCCGACCTCGAATCCCCACTTGTCGAGGTAGGCGCGCAGGATCGGCGTCTTGTCACGGTCCGGCACCTCGACCACCGAGAAGTCCTCGGTCCGTCGGCCCTTGCGCAGGCGACCACCACCCGCTGCGCGGATGTTCTTGACCCACTGCGTGGTGCCGCGAGGAGCGACGAGGTAACGCTCTCCGTCGAGTTGGAGGGGGTTCACCGGAACCGCACGCCACTCGCCCGAGGTCCTGCCGCGAACCTCGAGGAGTCGTGAGCCGAAGAGGCTGACGCCGAGCCTCGCCAGGCCACTGACGATCGGGTTGAAGACACGGGAATCGAAGGTGCCGGGGCGGATGTAGCGGGTTGCTGGGGTTGCTTCGATGGTTGTCATGGGAAGTCCTTTCTGACCGGAAAACGAGAGCAGTGCTCTCATTTCGTTCCATCAAACAGGAAGCTCGGAAGAAAAGCAAGAGCAGTGCTCTCGTTTTCTGTCACAATGCCCACATGGCGAAAGAGCGAACGCCGCGCCAACTGGCGCGCGAGCGGATCACCGCGGACCTGATCGAGGAGGGACGCCGGCAGCTCGCGGAGCACGGAGCGGCAGGGCTCTCACTGCGGTCGGTGGCCCGCGAGCTGGGCATGGTCTCCTCCGCTGTGTACCGGTACGTGGACAGCAGGGACGACCTGCTCACCCGTCTCATCGTCGAGGCGTACGACTCCCTCGGTGACGCCGTGGAAGCCTCGCTCGAGTCGAGCGCGACTGCTGCTCCGGCCGATCGTTGGGTCCGAGCGGCGCACGCGGTCCGGGACTGGGCGCTGGAGCGGCCGCACGAGTACTTCTTGATATTTGGCACACCGGTGCCCGGTTACGCGGCACCGGAGGCCACCGCGGTGGCGGGAACGCGCGCTTCGCTGGCGTTGGTACGCATCGTGGTCGAGGCCTCGGAGCGGGGGCAGGTGGACCGGAACCCGGGTCTGCCGACCGCACGGATGTCAGAGGAGTTGACCGAGGACTTCTCGGTCCTGAGGCGCTCCATCGAAGGCGGCGACCAGCTCAGCGACGATCTGCTGTTGGCGGTGCTCGTCGGCTGGACACAGATGTTCGGGCTCGTGAGCTTCGAGGTGTCGAACCAGACACGTTCGGTGGTCGAGAACCACCGGGACCTGTTCGACTCGGCAGTGCGGTTGACAGCAGCACAGATCGGACTGGCCGGTGCGAACTGAGACCGAATCAGATGCCCGGTTAATCTGGTGGACATGGGAGCGGGTGCTGGCCCGGGATCTGAGAGGGATCCCTTCGAGCAGCTGTTGAATCCGGATTTCGCTCAATCTGCGGAGTACCGGGAACCGAGCGCGGAGGAGCGCGCCGCTGCCGTTGCCGCGCAGAAGGCCGCAGCAAGGAAAGAGCGGGAGGCCGATCTCCGTCGGCGCCTGGCCGAACAAGCCGTACATGACGATGAGGTCGCCAAACGGGAGCGTCGGGCTCGTCGTCGCAACCCGACGCGGATCTGGAAGGTGCTCGGGATACTCACCGCGGTCGTGGCAGCACTCGCTTTCGCATGGATGCAGACCCGGGGCTCCGTGGTCGCTGTCGGTGATTCCCGAACCTCGGTTCGTCCGGCCGACTACCCGCCGGTTGATGATTCGGTATCTGATTCGCCGCTCGGGACTCCGCCGCCGGCCCCGCTGGACCCCGGGCCCTACGAGTTCGTTCAGATGCAGCAAGATGGCTCGGGACCGATCGCGTGGGACCCGTGCAGGCCCATCCGCTACGTGGTCAATCCTTCAGGTGCACCGGCGGGAGCCGAGCAGCTCCTGGAACAGGCGGTCGCCAACACAGCTGCTGCCACGGGGTTTCAGTTCGTGGATTCAGGTACGACCGACGAGCCATGGACCAAGCAACGCGATGCGTATCAACCGGATCGCTACGACGACAGGTGGGCACCGGTGCTGATCAGCTGGGAAACGCAGAACACGGTTCCGGACATCGCCGGGTACATAGCCGGCCTGGGCGGGGGGACACCCAGATCCGACTCCTCGGGTAGAGCTGCCTATGTCAGCGGCGCGGTGGTTCTCGACGCCGAGGATCTCGATGCGATGCTGCTGGAACCGGATGGCACGACCGCGGCCCGAGCCGTGATCCAGCACGAACTGGGTCACCTCGTGGGACTCGACCACGTCGCCGATGCTTCGCAACTCATGTACACCGAGGGAACCCCTGCGCAGACCGGAGACTGGGGAACGGGCGACCTGGCTGGGCTCAACGTTCTCGGAAGCCAACCCTGCATGCCGGAGCTGTAGGACCTCCGGCGCGGTGTCGGTTCAGCTGCGCACGAGTCGCGCCGAGAGGTGATGCGTCATCTCCAGCCCGACAGCAGCCATGGAGAGGTCGTACTCGAGCACGTCCCGGTGCACTGAGATGCGTCGGGTCACCGCTGTCACCTCCTTGGCGGTGGGCGAACCGGTCAGCGAGATCGACTCGAAGTGGAACGAACCGGGTTCGGTCGGCGTCGCCACGGTCACCTCGGTGATACCGAAGACGTGGGCGAGGTACAGCTCACAGGAATCCCCGGCGGAGCGAATGAACCCGACCTCGCTGTGGCGTGGCTCACCACTAGCGGCATCCGTCGTGGTGCTGAGCCATCGGGCCAGGGGTTTGTCGGGGACCGCGGTGATCTCGAGGGTCTCGTTGTAGGAGAACGGTTCGATCGTCGGATACTCACCGGAACCGCCGCCGGTCCAGCGGCCCAGGAGTGCTTCGTGTGGGTTCACCATCGGAACAGCCTTTCACCCCGCTGCGCGGTGCTGGTCAGTTACCGTTCCCCTCTCGACGGGCCACGGAGCCGGAGGAGGGTCGGACGGTGAATTCGGAGCAGCCACCGAGGCATTCGGTCCGAACGTCTGGCCGGGCCCCAGCGCAGTATCCCGACCGCGGCGCGGTCGAGGACTCGTTCGCCACCCACGTCAACCCCGGCAAGGTCAGCGCGTACCGGGCACTCGGTCTCGAGATCGTGATGGGCGAGCGCGAAGGAATTCGGTTCCGCGACGCGTACGACGGCCGCTGGTACGTCAACTGCCACTGCAACGGCGGTGTGTTCAACCTCGGTCACCGCAACCCCTCGGTGGTGCAGGCGGTCCGCCGGGCGCTCGAGGACCTCGACATCGGCAACCACCACCTCGTGTCGGGCTGGCGGGCGGCGCTCGCGGAGCGGCTCGCCGCAACCACCGGGGGCGCGCTGCCGGGGGTCGTGTTCGGGGTGAGCGGCGGTGAGGCGGTCGATCTGGCCATCAAGGTCGCGAGGGCACACACCGGACGCACCGACGTGGTCTCCGCCGCAGGCGGCTACCACGGCCACACCGGTCTGGCGATGGCCGCCGGTGATCCCGAGTACCGCGACCCGTTCGGTCCCAATCTCCCCGGCTTCCGGCAGGTCCCGTTCGACGACATCGATGCGTTGGCGGCCGCCGTCGACAGCGACACGGCCGTGGTGCTCCTGGAGCCGATCCCCGCAACCCTGGGTATGCCGATTCCCGGAGCCGGCTACCTGGCGGCGGTGCGGGAGCTGTGCGACCAACGAGGAGCTCTGTTGGCCCTCGACGAGGTGCAGACGGGCCTCGGGCGCACCGGCACCATGTGGTTCCACCAGCAGGAGGACGTCACTCCCGACCTGCTGGTGACCGGCAAGGGCCTCTCCGGTGGCATCTATCCCATCACCGCCACCCTGATGACGTCGGAGCTGCACGGCCTGTTCATCGAGCACCCGTTCGTGCACATCTCTACCTATGGCGGCGCAGAGCTGGGCTGCGTGGCTGCGTTGTCGGTGCTCGACATCGTTGAGACGCCCGGCTTCCTCGAACGGGTGCGCACGCTGGGTGATCTCTTCGATGCCGGATTGGACGGGCTCCCCGTGGAGTTGCGGCGCCGGGGACTCTTCATGGGTCTGCGTTTCGCCGAAGCCGACGGTGGCCTGACCGCCACGCGCTCCATGATCGAACACGGCGTGTTCGCGATCTTCGCCAACAACGATCCCTCGGTGCTGCAGTTCCTTCCGCCGTTGGTGATGACCGACGACGAGGCCGGCGACCTGATCGACACCGTCGTGGCAGCCCTCGGTGCCTGAGGATCAGGAATCCGCGGAGCCGGCATCACCGCTGGCAGGTGTCGACCTGGCAGCGGTCGAGGCTGCCGTGCTGCGAGCGCTCGCTGCACCCTCTGACGCGCCGGAGGGCTTGGGTCTGCGCGTTCTCGGCTACGGGGAGATATCGCTGGTGGTCGGGTGGCCGGACTCCCGGCCCGAGGTCGCCTGCAAACGCCTTCCGGTGTTCCCGTCGGAGGCGGCAGCGCAGCGCTACAGCGAGCGCTTCTCGAACTACCTGGAGCTGTTGGCGCAACGGGGTGTGCAGCCGGTTCGGAGTGCCTTCGGCACCGTTGATGCAGGTGGTGGACGCGTCGCCGGTTACGTGGTGCAACCGGTGCTGGACTCCGGCGAGCTCGGCCCGAACGTGTTGCGCGCGGCGAAGCCCGATGCAGCTCACCCGGTGCTCACCTCGGTGGTGGAGTCGGTGTCGGGTGTGGTCGACGACCGCACCGGCCTCGACGCCCAGCTCTCCAATTGGGCCTATGGCGACGGTGCACTCCGCTACCTCGACGTCACCACCCCGATGTGCTTCGACGAGGACGGACGGATAGAGCTCGACATCGAGCTGTTCCTGGCGGCGTATCCGTGGGCATTGCGAGGTGTCATCGGGCGCTTCGTGGCCCCGGGGGTGATCTCCGCCTACCGGGATCCCCGACACGTGCTCATCGACCTCGCCGCGAACCTCCAGAAGGAAGGGTTGTCGGAATGGATACCGCCAGCGCTGGAGGTGATCAACGCGCAGGTGTCGCCGACGGTGACCCCGGAGGAGGTGGAGCGCTACTACCGCTCTGATGCGCGCCTCTGGGAGGCCATGCTGAAGCTGCGTCGCGCCGATCGCTGGTGGCAGCGCAGGGTTCGCAGACGCGACTACCCGTTCCTGCTCCCCGGCCACATCGACCGCTGAACCCGGCGTGGGCGACTCAGATGAGATCGGTGGGACCGAGCTCCATGCCCAGTTCGACCCGGCCCACCATCTCGGCGCTGCGGTCCCAGTCGAACACGACGTGGCCCTTGAGCACCTCGACGTCTCTCTGGTGTCGCTGCAGCGCACTGCCCTCGCTGTAGGCACTTGCACCCGACCCCTCGGCGACGGTGGATATGGCCGATCTCGCCATCCGGACCGTCGTCGCGGCTGCCAACCTCGCGGCCGCCCTGTCGCTCACCGAAGGGCCTTCTGCGGAACCGCCGGCCTCGACCAGGTCATCGATCGATGCTTCCCACAGTGCTCTCGCGGCGCGGACTTCTGCCAGAGCGCTCGCCAGCCGGATGCGAGCTGCTGGCTGGTCGGCCTGCCGTTCCCCCAGTGTGTAGGCCAGCACCCGCTCGCGCATGCGCGAGGCGAAGCCGTCCACGACGGCCTCGGCCGCGCCGAGGGCAGGGGCCGACGCGACCAGGGCGAGTGTCGCCATCAGGGGGAGCTGGTCCAACGGGTCCTGCCCGGCACCGCCGTCGAGCATGACCTGGCCCGCAACGGTGTAGGCGTCGGGCACCTCCACGGCTCGGGCACTCACGGCGTTCGAGCCCGTTGCGCGCATGCCCGAGGTGAACCAGACGTCCTCGACGGTGACCGAATCGACCGGTATCAGTGCGAAGCGTGTGGCGAACGGGACTCCATCGCCGGGCGGGGTGTGGTCGTCGAGCGCGTGCACGAGCACGTACTCGGCGTGGTTGACCCCGGTCGCCCACTCCCATCGTCCTTCGATCATCCATCCGGAGTCGGTGCGCCGGGCCCGTCCGGTCGGGGCCAGGGGCGCCGCGATGTGGGACCACGGACGCTGCGCCAGCACCTCTCGTTGGGTCTCCTGTGGGAAACGCGAGAGCAGCCAGTTGTGCAGCATCAGGAACGACAGGGTCCACGCAGATCCACAACATCCGTGGGCGAGGGTCCGCGTCGCTCCTGCGAGTTCCGCCAGGGTCGATCCATCCCCTCCGAAGGCGCTCGGTGCCACGATCGCGAACAGGCCCGATGCCTCGGCGGCGTCGATGACCTCGGGACGAACCGTGCGCGTGCGGTCCGCCTCGCGGGCATGGGCGGCGAGAACCGGTACGAGTTCCCGTGCGGTGTCCTGGTGTTGCGTCACTGCGATCCCCCTGCCGGCAGCGGTCCGCCGGTAGGGGCGCACGATAGTGGTGCGCCGATCTGGGTAGAACTACCGACTGTGCTCATCGGGAGGCCTCTTGTAGCGTCGAGCTGTGAAGTCGGTGCTGGGGAGTGCAGGGGGGCGGGTGCTGCTCGCGTGCGCGGTCGCGGTGATCTCGGCCCTTGCCGTTCCAACCGGTGCCCTGGCCGCGGAGCCGGAGATCGATCCGCACGCTGACGGCGGCGAGGGTCTGATCGACCTGAGCGCGGTGGCCACGCCCGAGGAGATCGAGCGGCGTCGCGCCGAGATAGCCGAGCGGGTCGCCGATGCAGGTTCAGCGGCGGAGCTGGCGCGCCTGACCGAGATCGAAGCTGCTGCGGCGATCGCCGAACTGGACACGGCGATCTCGAGCGCCCAACAGGGCCTGGCCTCGGCCGCGGCGTTGTCGGCCGCTACCGATGACGCGCTTGCGGCGGCCGACCGGGAGGAGGCCGCGGCAACAGGCAGGGCCCGGCGTGCCGAGCGGCAGGCCCGCGACGCGGCGGTGGACCTCTTCATCAACCCTCCACAGGCCAAAGAGGTTCTCAGTGCGCTGTCGGGCACCGTGGAGCAGGAGATGGCCTCCACGGGACTGCTGATCGGCCGCGCGGATGCGCGCCTGCAGCTCTCCAGGCAGACAGACCGGGCGAGGGCCGCGGCTGCGCGTGCTGCGCGGGCTGCTGACGAGGCCAGGTCGGCCGCAGCGGCTGCAGAGCGTTCCGCGCAGGAGGCGGCAGCGGCCCTGAACAGCCAGCTGGAGCTGCGCAACATCGCGCTGCGCCAGATCCGGACCGATATCGCGGAACTCGAGGCCGAACTCGGCTCGTTGCGGCTCACCGACGATGTGCTCGCAGCCCGCCTCTACGTCGATGCGATTGCCGCTGGCGGTTCCGCGGAGCCGATCCTGCTTCCGGACGGGACCTGGATCCCGGCGGTGAACGGGCTTCCGACCAAGGCCGACATGGTGCAGATCCCGGGAACCACCCTGTGGGTCCATCACCTGATCGCACCTGAGGTGGCAGCCATGGTCGAAGCGGCCTTCAGCGACGGAATCGTGCTCGGTGGAAGCTCCTTCCGGGACACCAACCGGCAGATCGAACTACGGCGGAGCCACTGTGGATCGTCCTTCGATGCCGTGTTCAACGCGCCGTCGTCGAGTTGTTCCCCGCCCACCGCCAGACCCGGCTTGTCGATGCACGAACGCGGTCTCGCCATCGATTTCACCGAGGGCGGCAGAACCCTCCGCCGATCGAGCGCCGCATTCGCGTGGCTTTCCGAGCACGCAGCGGAATACGGGTTCTTCAACCTGCCATCAGAATCGTGGCACTGGTCGGTCAACGGGCACTAGACAACCAGCGGGGCCCTAGCTGCACCCCTGGAGGGATCCGTCCATGGAATTCGATGTGAGGACACGAACCCTCGACGACCTCGCACCGGTGGATGCCGTCGGGTTCCACGAGTCGGTGCTTCCGGAGCTGCTGGAGCTGCGATCGGATCTGGCGTCGAGGGCGTTCGTGGCCAGCGGACTGCGTGGCATCACCGTTGGCGTCGGCGACGCCGCATGGCACTGGAGCCTGGGTGACCGCGGCCGACTCGAGGTGACCCCCGGTGACCCCGGTGAGGGAGTGAGCGTCCGCGTCAGCCCCGAGTGGTTCTCCGACATCGTCAACGACGTGCGCAGCACGGTGGCGCTGATGATCGCCGATGAGGCCGACATGGTTCGGGGCAACATCACCCATGTGGTGTCCTGGGAGCCGGTGTTGCGCGCGTTGACCGACGGACGCGCCGCCTATGAACCCGGTCTGGTTGGCTTCACGGATCCCGACGGGGGTGACCTCGACCTCGACCGGGTGTTCACCCTCGACGATGACCCTGCAGACGTGGCCCACTTCCTGGACCAGGCGGGCTACGCACACTTCCGGCAGGTGTTCGCCCCCGAGGAGATGCAGGACCTGAGCCTCGAGATCGATCGCTGGCGTTCCGAGATGTCACCGGAGGACGAACGTGCCTGGTACGCCGCGATCGGTGATGAACGGGTGTGTGTGCGAGTCACCAACCTCGGTCCGGAGGCGGTGCGGTTCCCCCACGAGGAGAGGCTGGCACCCATAGCTGCGATGGTCGGTGGTGAGCGTCGGTACAGGGGTTCGGACCTGTTGGTGAAGCCGGTCGGCGTCACCAGTGGAATCTCAGACCTTCCGTGGCACAAGGACTGTGCGCTCGGTGGGCACAGCTATCGCTGCCGAGGCCTGACCTGCGGCGTCTCGGTGACACCGTCCGGTGAGGACAACGGGCGCCTGGGCGTGGTGGCCGGCTCCCACCGCGTGAACATACCGCTGTTCGACCTCTCCGACGGCCTGGACCTGCCGGTGCGCTGGCTCGACACCGAGGTGGGGGATGTGACCGTTCACCTCTCGTGCGTGCTGCACTGCGCCACACCGCCGGTTCACAGCGAACGACGGGTGACCTACAGCGACTTCCCACTGCCCGGTGACGCAGCGGTGGATCGCACGATCAGAGCCGTCCGGGACCAGGCCGGCCGGGAGACCTACTCGCCGGCCTGACCTACTCGCGGGCCTGACATACCCACCGGCCCGGCGAACGCGATCGTCAGCCGTACTGAAGGGCCACGGCCGCCTCCGGGGCGTGCACGTGGAAGGTGAGGCTCTCCTCGATGTACAGCTTCACCGTGTCGGCATCCGCGTCGGTGAAACCGATCGAGAAGTCCTGACCGCAGTAGAGCTCGAAGTCGTCGCCGCGCATCGACATGACCACCGCGCCGTGGACCGCTGGTGCGTAGACCACGGGGCCCTGCAGGATCAGGCGGAGCCGTTCGAGGATCGGATAGCCGCCGTCCTCGGTGGACTCGAGGATCCCCGCATAGCAGTCGGGGCCGAGGGCGATTCCGTAGGGACCTTCCACGCCGGCATCGCGCAGACGTGCCACTGCCATGGCGGTCCATCTGGGGTACATGCCGTAGTCGGTGTGGATCTCGATCGGATCGTGGGGCGAGGAGTCGATGATCCCGGCGATGTCGCCACCGGTGTAGCCGTGGAACACCGCTCGGTCCTCGGCCGAGGCCACGGCTCGGGCGGCGCCGACCACCGCGTCGAGGTCTGGTGACTTGTGGCCGCGGTCGATCGCATCGAGTTCGCGGCGCTCGAGGGTGAACGGTGCACGCAGCTCCACATAGGTCTGCACGAGACGCCGGGCGCTCTCGACCCCTTCAGCAGGTCCTTCCTCGATGCCCTCGACGGTGCCGAGCGTGACCGCTGCGGCTTCCCAACCATGGGGGCCGCTGAAGTCGACGAGGCGACGCGCTGCCAGGAAGTTCTCGAGCACACGCTTGGCCTCGGAATCGATCTCGGCCCAGGCGGCGTCGGTGATGGGCGCTAGATCTCTGTGCAGGTGGTTCATGACTGGTCCCTCCCGGGCGTTTCTTTGAGGCTGCCTATCCGGAGCGAGTGTGTGTCGCGTGATCGTTGGACGTCGGGGGCGCCGACTGCCTCGGCTGAGCCCTCGGCCTCGCCGCCGGTGGGCGAGCCCGTGTCGTTGGAATCGTCTCCACCCATGGCGGCCTCCTCGACCTCGGTGATCGGTACGTCGGTGAACAGGTAGGTGCGCAGCTCGGCGTCGAAGGTCTCGTCGTGGCGTCGGAGCCACTCGATTCCCATGGCGGCGTGCTCCTTCTCCTCGTCACGGTTGTGCGCGAGTACGGCGGCCAGGCTCGCGTCGTCGGTTGCGGCGACCCGCTGGTCGTACCAGTCGACCGCTTCGAACTCCTCCATGATCGAGGTGATGATGCGGTGCCGGTCGATCACGCCTTCATCGAGCTTCGACAGCGGCTCGTGAAATCCTTCGCTGGCCATGTGACCAATCTAGCCGTGTGCGGCGCAGGGCTGCGCCGGGGTGACAGGACCGGGCCGGCCGTTCTCAGCCCACCGTGCCCTTGAGCATCTCGGCGAACTTGCCCCCGTCGATGTAGCGCGTGTGTTCGATGCGCTCGGCGAACAACCAGCGGCCGTCCCGGCGCACATAGCGGTCCTGGTAGACCGCCCCTATGTCGAGGATCTCGGCTCGGCCGTCGACCCTCACCCCGTTGCGGTTGAGGACGTGGACCCGTCCGGTCGCCTCGTCCTCGCCGCTGAAGCGGATCTCGTGGGTCGACATCGAGTGCATGCACCACTCGAAGGCCGCGAAGGCCTCCGGGAACCAGGCCGCCAGCTCCGCCGGGTTGCCCATGATGCCGCCTGCGCTGGTGTAGTCCACCACGGCGTCCGGTGTGAACAGCGCCTCCCACCTGCCCCAGTCGCGGTCGTCCACGGCATGCGCGTACGAGATCGCCAGGTCCTCGATGGCCAGGATGTCGCCCTGGCGGGCCTCGTCGGGTATCCGGCCGTCCTGGTTCACGCGAGTGCTCCTTGATCCTGGCCGACCTGGTCGACCTGTTCCCGTTCGACTTCTGCGTCCTCGGCAGTGGCACCCTCGTCGCCATCATCGCCGTTGCCGTCACCATCATCGTTGTCGGCGCCCGGCGCCGGTGGCGGGAAGGGGTCTCGGTCGGTGAGCTTGGCGAGGACGTAGCGGCCGTACTCCTTGCCGGTGGCGATGACGGGCACCACCAACAGCGCTCCCACGAGGCCTCCGACCTGCACTCCCACGAGCAGTCCGATGATCACCGTCGCGGGAGACAGCTTCACCGCCTTGCCCGTTATGAACGGCGCTATGAGGTTCGCCTGCAACTGCACGACGACCAGGTAGAGCAGGGTCACGAGCACTGCGAAGGTGAGATTGCCCCAGTCCAGCCGGGTCGAACCGAGGGCCAGCGCCGCTAGCACTGCGGGGATGGCGGCGAGGATCGGTCCGAACGTGGGGATCATGTTCAGCACCCCCAACATGAGGGCGAACACGAACGCACCCGGCAACCCGATCGCCCAGAGGACGATCCACATGAACACGCCCACGATGAGGCTGTTGAGGAGCTGGCCGTAGAGGTAGCCGCGCCAGATGGCCAGGGTCTTCTTCGCGAGGTTGTCGGCGTCGCTGAGGTGATCCGGTGGCACGGTGCGGCGCAGTCCGTCGCGGAACTTCCTGCTGTCGGCGTTCAGGTAGATGGCCACCAACACCGTGATCACCCCCGACATGAATGCGGCCAGCAGCGAGCTACCGATGGTGCTCACCGAGGAGGTGAGCCCCCCGAAGAGGGTCTGGAGCTGGTCCGAGTCGAGTGACAGTCGCTTCTCCTCCGCATCGCCCGACCCGTCGGAGCTGTCGCTGCTCGACTCGGCCTTGGACTCCTCGGCCTTGGACTCGTCGGCCTCCTGCTTGGCGTCCTTCTCCCCGCTTCCGCGCAGATCCTCCAGCCACGGGTCGACGGTGTCGCTGAGGTCGATCGTGTAGCCGGCGATCGTGAACTCGCGGACGTTCTCCAGGGTGTCTATGGCGGTGGACCGCAGCGACTCCTCTGCCTCGGTCACATCGATCTCCCGGACCGCTCCGACCACCCCGTCGACCATCAGGAAGCTCACGACGAGCAGCCCTATGAACACGGCGAAATAGCTCGTCAGCAGAGCGAGCACCCGGGGAAAGTGCAGCTTCTCATGCAGGATCCGGATCACCGGCGCCACGAGGAAGGCCACGAGTCCGGCGAGCGCCGCGAGCGCGAGCACGTTGCGGCTCAGGTAGAGCACGAGCAGCGCGGCGATGGAGAGCGCCACCGCCATGATGTTCTTGGTGTGCGGGCTCCACTCGGGCGACTCGGCCCCGGTCGCGGGTTCCTGGGGTGGGTTGCCACCTCGGTCTGTTGAACGTGCGCTCTGGCCCTGGCGGGCAGGCGCGTCGTCGGCTGGCATCGTTGCGACCTCCTGGTGCGGACAGCCATACGCTGCCCGCTCGGAGGGCCTCGCGGGTGGACCTAGCGCCTGAGGAGGAGCGGGGTCGTCCGGGTGACCGGGATGCTGCTACCCGAACTCGGGTGCGCCCCGCAAGGAACGTTTGATCTCCGAGAGCCCCGGTGTGGTCACGAGCTTGCCCACCAGATCGAACAGCTCCACGGCCTCGTCGCCCCGCGGGATCCGGTTGAGGACCGGACCGAAGAACGAGGTCTGTTCCGGGTTGTCGGGGTCGAAGGTGATGATCGGGGTGCCCACGTCGTCGCCTGTGCGCGCCAGGGCCTCTGTGGTCTCGGAGCGGACAGAGGCGTCGTATGCCGGGTTCCCGCTGGCCTCGAGCAGCTCGGCGGGAAGACCTGCGGCGACGAGTGATTCGGACAGCAGCTCGAGGTGCAGGTCCTCGGTGGCGTCGGGCCCGAACAGCTCGGATCCGCGTCCCTTGTCGTGGATCCGGATTCCGAGACAGGTGTAGAGCTCGCCGAGCTGTGCGTTGCCGAGTTCCCTGGTTGCGGCGAGCACACGCATTATCTCGGTGCCGGTGCGGATCATCGGCTGGTAGGCGGTGCGTGCGGGCTCCGAGTCGGTGCCACCGTTGAGTACTGCGAGCGAGATCAGCCGCCAAGTCACCTCGAGTGGGCGTTGTTCGGCCACCTCGAGCACCCACCTGCTCGTGATCCAGCACCAAGGGCACAGTGGGTCGAAGAAGAACTCGATTCGCTGCGGTGACCCTGTCGGGGTCTGACCGGCAGGTTCCGGGTGGGGGTGAGTAGTTGACGTGTCCATCACTTGTTCGGAACACGCCCGACCCAACTCGAATTCCCTCCCCCCGTTCTCGTTCTGTGTAGCGAGACGCGCTCCAGGGGCTCGTTTGGAAGCACAGAACGGGTGTGAGGGGTGGTGGGTACGGCCTAGGTTGTGCGGAACGGCGTTCCGGGAGTGCTCCGGGCGCGAGTGTTCCCGAGACGAGGAGTCCTCACCCGATGGCAACGACAGGAACTTCTGGCCCCGCAGGCATGGACAACTACATCGGTCACAGGGCCAAGGTGGGAGTGGTCATACCCTCGACCAACACTGCGGTGGAGTACGACCTCCAGAAGCTCTCCGCCGCAGGGCTGAGGGGTGTCACCTGGCATCCCGGCAGGTTCTTCGTCGAGCACACCGATCTCTCCGACGACGACAACTTCGTGCATTTCCTGGAGCTGATCCGCGAGACGATCCCGTCATCGGTGCGAGACGTGCTGACCGCCAATCCCACCCACATCATGATGGGGATGTCCGCGGAGACGTTCTGGGGTGGCATCGAGGGCAACGAGGAGTTCATCGCCCGGATACGGGACCAGATCGGGGACCTGGGCCTGACCACCGGTGCGAACGCGATGATCGATGCCCTCGAGAGCTTCGGTGGTGTCCGACGGGTTGCGGTGCTGACTCCCTACCAGCCCATCGGAGACCGCAACGTCGTGCAGTTCTTCGACGAGTCCGGCTACGAGGTGGCGGCGATCCACGGGCTGTGCTGTGAGAACACCACCGACGCGATAGCCGGGACCCCGTTCTCGGAGGTCTTCGACGCCGTCCACAAGATCGATGACGACTCGGTCGACGCCATCGTGCAGGTCGGAACCAACCTTTCGACCGCAGACGTGTTCCCCACGATCGAGAAGATGCTCGGAAAGCCTGTCATCCCGATAAACCTGGCGACGTCCTGGCATGCGCTGCGCTCCTCGGGGGTCGAGGACCGGTTCGACGGGCTGGGCAGGCTGTTCGAGGAGTTCTGAACCGGGCCGGTCGGAAGCACCGGCTCAGAACCCGTGCCGCTCAGAACCCGTGCCCGCTCAGAACCCGTGCCCGCTCAGAACTGGGGTGTCCGGGTGAGCGCCGATGTGTCGACCCCCGCTGCCGCTGCACGATCCAGCAGATCCTCGTAGAGCGAATCGGCAACCTGGGCGGTGCGGCTCAGCAGGAAGGCCGAGGTGCCGGTGGGATCCGACACGATCGCCCACTGGTAGTCGGGGTCGAGATCCACGATCCAGTAGTTGCCCAGGCCTGTTGCGGCCGCAGGTCCGATGAACGACACGTTCAGCTTCGAGAAGCTGTCGTCCAGGGCGACGGCATTGCCGATGATCCGGCTCTCGGGGCCGCCGTCGATGAAGTACTCGCCGCGGTTCTCCACCCGGACCGAACCGTCCTCGTTGAGTTGGTAGTCGGCGGTGACGTTGACCAGACCGACGGAGAAGAACTGCTTGACGCTGCCCACCTCGTACCAGGTGCCCAGGTACCGCTCGGCGTCCACCTCATCGACAGTCGAGGTGCGGGTGGGTCCCATGGGGGCGCAGGCCATCGCTGCAGTAGCGGCGATGAGGATTCCCACGACCGCGAGGAGGCGACGGGGCGAGCGTCCGGGAGCGATCCGAGGACTCGGGGAGGATTTCGGGCGCGGCAACAGGGTGCTGGTCATGTGAGTCGTTCGGAGCCGCCGACTCCGCGGATTGGACTCCGATGAACAATTCCTGAGCGGCGCGAACTGCCGCTGTGCTCCTGAAACGCGTCCTCAGGTGCGAGGGGTCTCTCCGAGTTCGTCGTTGAAACCGCGGTACATCTCGTAGATGTCCTTGCACGCCTGGCAGACGGGCAACCGTTTCGGATCGCGACTCGGTACCCAGACGTGGCCGCACAGTGCTTCGATCGGGGTTCCCTCCACCCGTGCGGCCAGAACCTTGGCAGCGGCGTCCTCGCCGGGGAGGGTCTTGACGATGTGGGCCACCGGACCGTCCTCGGTCTCGGTGCGCACCTCGGTGACCGTCGTGGTCGCCGGGTTGGTCACCATGGGTTCGGCAGTGGTGCTCATGTGAACATCATCGCGCCCGGCACACCGCTGCCGACAGGCGTCCCGCCGGCGGCACCCACAGCGCGGATCCTGGAGTCGTGGAATTCCGGGGTCCGGGGATCGTGGAGACAGCGGACCGTCGGCTCAACGGCGTATGCACACCAACCGGACCGCTTCACCATCGCTGGTGGTGTCGATCACCTCCAGGCCGCTGCGGTCCATCGCATCGCGCACGACCACCTCGACGAGGCCTGGTTCGGCAGGCTTGCCCCCGACCGTGAGGTGGGAGGGTATGTCCAGCTCGGTGCGCTCGGAGGGCTCGAGGGTGGAGGCCAGCTTGTTGATCTCCGACACCACTGCCTCGAGCGTTCGGCCGCCCTTGGTCGAATCGATCGGGGAGAGGTCGGAGGCCTCCTGGAAGGCCGCGCTCTGCTGGCTCCTGCGGGCGGATCGGATGCGCCATCCCTGCCACAGCGCCACCGGCGCCATGATCAGTAGTGCGATCGCGAACGAACGCAGGAGGATCCCACTCGAGGTCTCGCCCAACAGGGAGGTCTCGCCCAACAGATCTGCCGCGGTGGCCGCGCCGACAGCGCTCGTCAACATGGTGGACAACGCTACGACCACAGCGCCGGTTCCACGATGACCGGTCCCGCGACAGGGGCGACCGCGGTTGGTGTGGGGGTGGACGCGGTGGGGACCAGCACTGCGCGGTGCGGGTACCGTGGCGGCCATGGACGATCAGGATCGCCACTCTTCGCAACGTTCGGACGACGACAGCGACAACACACCGGAGCCGGAACCTGTGCGGTTGGACACCGGCGGACCCGCCTCTGTCGGATCGGATTCCGTCGACCCGGGAACCACCCCCGCTGTCCCGGCCAACGGCGCTTCGGATGACAGTGATCCGCGCAGCACAGCCGCTGCTGAGGGCGACCGGTCGGTCGCCGGTGCCGGAGATCCGTTGGCCTCGCTGGAGGCCGACATCGCTTCGGTGGCGTCCGCGCTGGAGACGATCGACCGGATCGTGGCCGAGGATCGGTCGGGTCCCGGTGCCGCCGAGGAGATCGCGTCGGTCGTTTCCCCCGAGCGGTTCCCGGTGAGCGTACCGACCCAACAGACCCCGTGACCCCGGGCGATGACGGCGTGCGGGGATCTGGCGTGACCACTGAGGTGCTGGTGCTCCGCCATGGCCAGTCGGAGTGGAACGCACTGGGGCGTTGGCAGGGCCAGGAGAACCCGCCGTTGACCGACCTGGGCCGCGAACAGGCCGTTGAGGCCGCGCAGGCCGTGGGTACCGTCGACGCCGTCTTCGCTTCGCCGCTCGATCGCGCTGCGCGCACCGCCGGGATCATCGCGGAGAGCATCGGTGTGGGTCCTGTGGTGGAGATCGACGGTCTCATGGAACGCCACGCGGGGGAGTGGCAGGGTCTGACCCGGCCCGAGATCGAACAGGCCTGGCCCGGCTACCTGGCATCGGGTCGGCGGCCACCCGCATGGGAAGACGATCAACTGGTCGAGGCACGCGCCCTGGGGTCGCTGCTGGCGATCGTCACCGCCCGCCCGGGTGGTTCCCTCCTGGCTGTGGCGCACGCCGGGATCATCTACGCGCTCGAGCGTGCGCTCGGTGCGGAGTTCGACAAGATCGGCAACCTCGCAGGCCGCAGGTTTCTCCATCGAAACGACGGATTCGACCTCGGAGAGCGCGTACACCTGCTCGGCGAGGAGACCGTGCCCGGCCAGATCTGAGCGCATCGGAACCACCCCCACATGGGCCCCACGAAGCGAGGATCCTCTACTCTGGAGCGATGCCCTCCGTGTTGATGTTCGCCCAGGCTCGTGAGGCCGCCGGGGTGTCCAGGGTCGACTCCGAGGGCGCGACCGTGGCCGACGTGGTGCAGGATCTGCGCGCCCGATTCGGCGAGGAGTTCTCCGAGGTGATCGCTACCAGCACCATCTGGTGCAACGGCGAGCGCGCGCAACCCGGTGATTCGGTGCACAGCGGTGACGAGGTGGCCATCCTGCCACCGGTCTCCGGGGGCTGACCGTGGACGCAGAGCCCGTCGTGCGGCGCAGGCGCGCCGAAGGCGCGTCCGGCGAGGCCGGGGCGACCTCGCAGAAGCGCCGCCCAGCCACATCGACCGGTCGCAAGAAGCCCCCTTCAGCGTCCAGGAAGTCCAAGGCCTCCGGTTCCAAGAAGCCCCAGAAGAAGGCCCGGAAGAAGACCGAGAAGAAGGCCCAGCCGGCCGCGGCGGCTCCGACGCCCGTCAGCGGTGTGCGTAGCTACCTGATACGTCCGTCGACCGACGGTCCCAAGATCCGACTCGGGGTGTTGTGGTTCCTGGCTGCGGTCGCGGCGCTGGTGTTGGGGCGTTGGGCCGTGCTCGCACTGTGGGGCTCTGCGGCGGTGCTCGCCTCCTGGCAGATCACCCGAGCCTGGAGCGAGACCCCCAGGGCCCAGGAACTACCCGGTTGGATCCCGGCGGGTTCGGCTCTGGCCAGTGGCGCCTGTGTCGCTGCCGCGGGGGTCGGGACCTCCCTGGGAGGCGCAGCGCTGATCGTGGCGCCGTTGGTCCTGGTGGCTGCAGCGATGCTGACCGGTCGCAAGCCGGCCGCCGCCGGCGCAGCGGTGATCGGCGCGGTGTTGGCCTCCCTGCCGGCGATGTCGGTGGTGTTGATCGCTCGCGAGGAACAGTGGGCGGCGCTGTTCCTGGTCGTCGCGGTGTCCTTCTACGACGCCGGCTACTTCATCGGTGCTGCGGAGTCCTCCAGCCGACTGGAGGGCCCGGTCACCGGAGCAATCGGCCTGCTGGCGGTCACCTTCACGGCTTCGGCGTTCGAGGCCCAGCCGTTCGATCGGGCCACCGCGTGGGTCGCGGGCGCGGTGATGCTGCTGGCCTGTCCGCTGGGCCAGATGCTCACCTCGGCGGAGTTGCCGCACCCGTCAACCGACGTACCGGCCATGCGACGGCTCGATTCCTACCTGGTGGCAGCGCCGCTCATGCTGGGCGCTGTCTGGGCGCTGTCCTGAGCCGGGGCCGTCACTTCAGGAGATCGTCGACGCCCGCGCCCTCGCGGTAGCGCGAGATCAGTTCGGCCTGCACACGGTCGATTCGTTTGTGGAGCGCGGCCCTCGCCTCGGAGATGTCGTGTTCGAGTTCAGATGTCCGCTGCGCGGCACGGGTGAGCGTGTCGAGGTCGACCTCGTGCAGCGATCCCATCTTCGAGGGACCGATGAAGTCATCGAGTTCTGCGACGAGGTCGTCGGCCCACTCGGGTGGTTCGAGGTCGCGGGTGGGTCGGGGCAGACCCGGCCCCGAGATGTGGTTGCCCAGCGCCGAGGGCATCGACCCCACGACATCGGTGTCGACGTCGCCACTCCGACGGCGTTCCAGTTCGGCCATCAGGGTGTCCAGGCGGCCCTGGGTGACCCGCCGCGCGTAGGAGAAGCCGTACTCCACCTCCTGGAGGCGTTCGCGCCACTCGCGCAGAACCGGCATCTCCAGGCTCGCCAGATCCTCGGGCTCGTGCTCGGAGATCACTTCCTCGGGCTGGATTCGCACAGGTCGATCACCTTCTGGTCGTCGGTCACGCCGTGTTGGCGTCTCCGAGCAGAGGCTACCCACCCGGGTCCGACTTGTAGCGCCTGTAGAAGGTCCGATCCGCAGTGGCCGATCTGCATGGAAGGTCACCGTTGCACCGTTCACGGGATCCCGCTGCGGGAAGGGGGGTGCCGGCTCGACACCACAGGGCGGTACGCTGAGGTCGATGGCCGATGTGAAGGACGACCTGGACAGGCGGTGGAACGAGCTCGGGGACTTCATCCGCGAGCAGCGTTCGATCGGTGAGTTGTCGCTCCGCAAGCTGTCCGAGCGCGCCGGCGTGTCCAACCCGTACCTCTCCCAGATCGAACGGGGACTGAGGCGGCCGTCGGCCGAGATCCTCCAACAGATTGCACGGGCCCTGGAGATTTCCGCCGAAACGCTCTACGTGCGTGCCGGGATCCTGGATGAGCCGACCGACCACGTCGATCCGGTTCGTGAGATCCGTCGTGACGGGCGGATCACCGAGGATCAGCGCAAGACGCTGATCCACATCTATGAGTCGTTCCTCCGTGAGAACGAGTCCGAGAACCCGATCGAGGACGGCCCGGAGCCCGATTCGGTGGACGAACCGGCGACCCCCGAGGATTCCTGAGCAACCGACCACGGGCATATGGTGGGCCGGCGACACATCGTCGGGAATGTTTGGCCGAACCTGGAGTTACATCGTTTCGTGGGATCAGTAGCTGTGCTCTCCATGCACACGTCGCCGTTGGTGCAACCTGGCACCGGTGATTCGGGTGGAATGAACGTCTATGTGCGCGAGCTCGGGGGTTCGCTGGCACGCGCAGGTGTGCCGGTGACCATCTACGTGCGGCGCTTCGCAGCAGACCTGCCCGAGCGCGTCGCTCTCGAACCCGGTCTCGACGTCGTTCACGTCGACGCGGGACCGCTGGATCTGCCCAAGGAATCGCTGATCGACCACGTCGAGGAGTTCGCGTCCGGTGTGCAGAGCCACGTCGTCGGCTCCGACGTCGATGTCCTGCACGCCAACTACTGGTTGTCCGCGGTGGCCGGCCATCGGATCAAGCACGAGCTGTCGCTACCTCTCGTGTCGACGTTCCACACCCTCGCCCGGGTCAAGGCCGAGGCCGGCGGCGACGACGCACCCCTGCGCGCACGGCTGGAGTCCGAGACCATCGGATGCTGCGATGCCATCTGCGCTTCCAACCCGGTCGAGGTGGCCCAGTTCGTGGATCACTACGGCGCTGATCCGTCGCGGATCGAGCTCGTGCCGCCCGGCGTCGACCACGCCTTCTTCTCACCGGGCGATCGCGCCGGTGCCAGGGCCGCGCTGGGGCTCGACGACAAGCCGACCCTGCTGTTCGTGGGACGCATCCAACCTCTCAAGGGTCTGACCGTCGCGGTCGAGGCACTCGCCGCACTCGAACGCGACGATGCCCGGCTGGTGGTCGTTGGTGGACCGTCCGGGCCGGACGGTCCCGCCGAGATGGAGCGGGTTCTCCAGCTCGTTCGCGATCGGGGCCTCGAGGACCGGATCTCGATGGTGGCCCCCCAACCACACCATGCCCTGTCGAGTTGGTACCGAAGCGCGGATGTGGTGCTGGTGCCGAGCCGCTCGGAGTCGTTCGGTCTGGTGGCACTGGAAGCTGCTGCATGCGGGGTGCCGGTGGTGGCTGCCGCGGTGGGAGGACTTCGGAGCCTCGTGCTCGACGGGACCACGGGCTACCTGACAGAGGGCCGGGATCCGGCACCGATGGCTGCGCGCGTCGACGAGCTCCTGGCCGATCCCGAGCGGGCGGCCCTGATGGGTGCCAACGCCGCGAACAACGCCCGGAACTACTCATGGGCCGGCACCGCTGGTCGGCTTCGTCGCATCTACTCGGATCTCTCCAAGGGCGCTCTCGTGGAGTGCGCATGACCACGGCGCGATGACCGAGTCACCACCGAGCACCGATGACCTCGAGCGGTGCGAACGACTTCTGACCGCGTGGCTCGACCAGCAGTTGACCGACAACCCTGCGGTCGTCGCCACCGAACGCGACCCCGAGCGTGACACCAGACGTTGGCTGCTTCGTGTGGAGGGCGAGGAGAAGAAGGTCTTCACGATCTGGTTCGAGCTCCGCCAGCGGAGCCTGCACGCGGAGACATACCTCGCCCCGGCCCCGCTCGAACCGCCCGAGCGCGCACAGGAATACCTGTTGCGTTCTATGTCGCGCTTCCGGGCACTGTCGGCCTGGATCGGCCTGGAGTCGGCTTTCTACCTCGGCACCGACACGCTCGTCGAGGACGTCTCCGAGGAGCGTCTGGATCGGGTGCTGGGTTCGATCTACGAGGCCACCGAGGCACTGTTCGTGCCCCTGATGCGCTTGGGATACGGCGACCGCTTCAAGCCCTGACCGGGTCGCTCGACCCGCTGACCCGCAGCCGAGCAGCTCGTAGGTTCTTCCCATGACCCGGCCCGGCCGACGGGGAAGCGGCCGGGCCGGGTCGTCTACTTGGCGTTACCCTCGGCGCCATGTCGAAACTCCAGTTCATCGGTGGCGGTCGAATGGCCGAGGCACTCCTGGCGGGTCTGCTCGGAACCGAGGAGTGGGCCGCAACGGACATCCGCGTGGTCGAGTTGTCCGAATCGCGACGCTCGGAGTTGGCAGGTCGCTATCCCGGCCTCGATCTCGGCGACACACCGGTGGAGTGCGACGGCCTGGTGTTGGCGACGAAACCCGATGTCGTGCTCGCGGTGCTGGCCCGGGCGGTTGCGGTCGGCGCGCGTCGGGTGCTCTCGGTGGCCGCCGGGATATCGCTCGACTCGCTCGAATCCACTGTCGCGCAGGCCGGTGGTCCCCAGTGTGAGACCTCGGTGGTGCGGGCGATGCCGAACACCCCGGCACTGGTTGGGCAGGGAGCCACCGCCATCTGTGTTGGCGCCCGCGGGGGAGCGGACGATCTCCGCTGGGCCGAGGAACTGCTCGGTGCGGTCGGCCTGGTCGAGGTCGTTCCCGAGACCCTGATGGACGCGGTGACCGGACTGTCCGGGTCCGGGCCCGCCTACATCTTCCTGGTGGCCGAAGCGCTGATCGAGGCCGGTGTGTCGAACGGACTCCCACGAGACATGGCCGAACGCCTGGCCGGCCAGACCCTTCTGGGTGCATCCACGCTCCTGGTGCAGAGCGAGCAGTCCGCCGAGGAGCTGCGCGTCATGGTCACCTCACCCGGTGGAACCACCGAGAGGGCCCTGGCCGTACTCAACGAACGCGAGGTGCCCTCCGCGTTCGTGGCGGCTGTGTCAGAGGCTGCGCGACGATCGGCGGAGATGGGCTGACTCGCGCGGTGTGCCGCGCCGGGTTGTACCTTCTCTTGCGATGCCCGCGGAACCAGATCACCCGGACGAGGCGGACAGCGCCGAGGGTGCCGATTCCGCCGAGCCGCTCCTGCACCGTCACGTCTCCTTCCTGTCCGACTACGGCCGCGACGACGAGTTCGTGGGTGTCGTGCACTCGGTGCTCAAGGCGCTGGCGCCGGGCGTGGAGGTCACCGACGTGACCCACGGGGTCGCACCGTTCGACGTGCGGGGCGCTTCGTTGACCCTCGCTCGCAGTGTTCAGTACCTGTGCCCGGGGGTGGTGCTGGCGGTGGTCGATCCCGGGGTCGGAACGGACCGGCGCGCCGTTGCCATAGAGGTGGGCGACGGGTCGTCCTATCTGGTCGGACCCGACAACGGTCTTCTCGCCCCAGCGGTGTCGATGGTGGGAGGTGCCACAAGGGCCGTGGTGCTCGACAACACCGAACACCACCTGCCCGCTCCCGGTCCGACCTTCGACGGCCGCGATGTGTTCGCTCCAGCTGCAGCCCTTCTGTGTCGAGGCATGGCCCTCGAGGACCTGGGCACCGAGATCGATCCCGTGTCGCTGCTGCCGGGCACTCTGCCGCTGTCGCGCTCGGAGCCCGACGGCCTTCATGCCGAGGTTCTCTGGGTGGATCGTTTCGGCAACGTTCAGCTGAATCTGGATCCGGAGGAGCTCGAGGGATTCGGAACCCGCCTGAGCGTGACCGTGCACGGCACCCCGACCACCGCCGAGCGGGTGGATACGTTCGGCTCGGTGCCACCGGGAGGGCTGGGTCTGCTCATCGACAGCTATGGCCTCGTGGCCCTGGTCGCCGACCGTGCCTCCGCGTCGGAGGTCACCGGCCTGCTCGCAGGAGACGCGGTCGTGCTGAGCGGCAGCGGTGATTCAGCGCCGCCCGGGTCGGCAACGGAGATGCCGGTCCAGCTCGGCGCCACGCGCAGGGCGGGGGCAGCCGGGCAGGAAGGTGCAGTCGGGCGGGAAGGTGCAGCCGGGCGGGAAGGTGCAGCCGGGCGGGAAGGTGATGAGCAATGAGGAAGATGACCACGATCGTGATCGTCGTGCTGTTGCTGGTGTTGGTCGGGGCGTCATTCCTGCAGCTGGTGGTGCTCGCCCCCTGATCCATTCGGTCGCAGCTAGCCTCTGGCCCGTGAATCTGGCTTCCTTGCTCGACCAGCACCCCGCGGACCGGGTGGCGCTCATCTCCCGGGGCCGCAAGACCACCTTCGGTGAACTCCAACAACAGGTTGCGGGTCTGCGCGGCGGACTGACCCGCCTCGGTATCGGCCGCGGTGACCGGGTTGCCGTGGTCGCCAACAACAACTGGTACTTCGTGGTGAGCTATCTGGCGACGCTCGGGGTGGGAGCGGTCGCGGTTCCGCTCAATCCCCAGACCCCACCCAGTGCCATGGCGTCCGAGCTCCGTGCGGTGGGAGCTGTGGCCGTTGTCATCGGACCATCGGCTCGCTCGGCCATCGAGGCGGTGGGATCCGACTCCACGCCGGAGTTGAAGCATCGAATCGGCGCAGGTTTCCAACCCGATGGTGGAATCAGTCTCGACGAACTCATGTCGGGCGATCCGGTGCCGATGGTCGAGACCGATGACGATGACCTCGCGGTGCTCGTGTTCACCTCCGGTACCGCCGGCTCGCCCAAGGCGGCGAAGCTCTCCCACGGGAACCTGCTCATCAACCTGCGACAGGTCGCCGCTTCCTCCGAGGAGGGCCCCGGCCCTGACGATGTTGCCTTCGGCCTGTTGCCGATGTTCCACATCTATGGCTTGAACGTCGTGCTGGGCATGACTCTCGCCACGGGTGCGCCGGTGGTGCTCATCGAGCGCTTCGATCCGGTGGCGGCGCTCGAGGCCATCGAGAAACACGGCATCACGATGGTGTCGGGTCCACCGAACATGTGGGCGGCGTTCGCCGGTCTCACCGGGGTGTCGCCCGATTCGATGTCTACGGTCAGGCTCGCCACCTCGGGTGCGGCCAAGCTCGCCCCGGAGGTGGCGGTGGCGATGGCCGAGCGCTACGGATTGGCCGTCAAGGAGGGCTACGGCCTCACCGAGGCCTCCCCGGTGGTCACTGCCGGACTCGGGGTGGACGCACCCGTCGGGTCGGTCGGTGTGCCGGTACCGGGCATGGAGGTTCGTCTGGTCGATCTGTCCGGGGAGGACGTGCTGGTGGGCGACGCGGGCGAGATCTGGGTTCGCGGCCCCAACGTCTTCGGCGGCTACTGGGAGGACGAGGAGGCCACCGCCCGGATACTCGACCCCGAGGGGTGGCTGCACACCGGTGATCTGGCAGTGGTCGATGATGACGGATTCATCTACCTCGTGGACCGCATCAAGGACCTCATCATCGTGTCGGGTTTCAACGTGTTCCCGGCCGAGGTGGAGGAGGTGCTCCTGGAGCACCCCGCAATCGAGGCTGCAGCTGTCATCGGTGTGCCGCATCCCTACACGGGCGAGGCGGTCCGAGCGTATGTGGTGGCGCGCAGCGGGTTCTCGATCGAGGAGGACGACGTCATCGACTTCGTCGCCGGTCGGCTGGCCCGCTACAAGTGTCCCAACAAGGTCACCTTCGTCGAGGAGATCCCCGTCGGACTCGGTGGAAAGGTCCTGCGCAAGGCCCTCAAGGACGAGGCCCGCTCGGCGGTCGATTGACAGCGTGGCCCTGCGGCAACTTTGTGAAACTTTGCACGAGGGCGGTACCTTCGGGAAATGGTGAGCGACTCATCCGCGGTGGGCGAACAGGGGCGCGAGATACCAGATGCCACCGTCGCCCGTCTGCCCCTCTACCACCGTGCACTGATCTCGCTGCACCGTTCGGGTGCGTCCACGGTGTCCTCCGAGGAGCTGGCCACCGCAGCGGGCGTGAACGCGGCGAAGGTCCGCAAGGACCTCTCCTACTTCGGTAGCTACGGGACCCGAGGTGTCGGCTACGACGTAGGCCAACTGCTGGAGGAGATCCGCAACGACCTGGGCCTGCAGCACCCGAGGAACTGCATCGTCGTGGGCACCGGCAACCTCGGAGCAGCGCTGTTGTCCTTCGGCGGGTTCAAGGACCGTGGGTTCGCGGTCGTCGCCGCCGTGGACGTGGACCCAGCCAGGGTGGGAACGACCATCGGCGGGATCCGGGTGGGTCACCAGGACGATCTGGCCGGTCTGGTCGAGGCGAACGACGTGGCCATCGGACTGCTCACGACCCCACCGGTGGCTGCACAGCAGGTGGCGGACGAACTGGTGGCTGCAGGAGTGCGTTCGATACTCAACTTCGCACCGACCGTCGTCGAGGCACCCGAGGACGTGGTCGTGCGCCACGTGGACCTGGCGTCGGAGCTCGAGATCCTCGCCTTCCACGAGGGCCGACGCGAGCCGATCGCCCCGGCATCGTGAGCGCCATGCCCGTCGTCACCCGTTCGAGACATTCCTCTGCGGGTCCGCTTCGGTTCCGGGTCTGTTGCGGTTGTACCATCAATCAGCACAACCGGGTCCACCACCGAGGAGCGCCGCAGGCGTGTCAATAGTTGTCGTCGGAGCAAACCACCGCACCGCACCCCTCGAGCTTCTCGAGCGCATGTCGGTGCGCGGCGACGCCCTGCCGAAGATGCTCCACCAGCTCTGCTCGGGTGAGCACACCACCGAAGCGGTGGTGCTGGCGACCTGCAACCGCACCGAGGTCTACCTGGTGGCGGAGCGTTTCCACGGTGCGTTCGGCGAGGTGCGCGACTTCTTCGCCGATCTCACCTTCCTGCCCCCCGACCACTTCGCCGACAGCCTCTACGTCCACTACGACGACCAGGCGGTCACCCACCTCTTCGAGGTGGCAGCCGGACTCGACTCAGCGGTGCCCGGCGAGCACGAGATCCTCGGTCAGGTCCGCACCGCCTGGGACGTGGCACGTTCCGAGAAGGCAGCAGGCCGAGGGCTGAACCTGTTGTTCCGCCACGCTCTCGAGGTGGGCAAGCGTGCCCGCAGCGAGACCTCGATCGGGCGACACACCACGTCGGTCTCCCACGCCGCGGTCCAGATCGCGGCCGAGCGACTCGGAGGGCTGCAGGGCCGTAGGGCTCTGGTGATCGGAGCCGGAACCATGGGCGCCCGCCTGGCGAAACAACTGGTGGGTGACTCGATCGGCGAGTTGGTGTTGGCCAATCGGACCGCCGAGCGCGCGGCCGAGGTCGCAGCCGCGGTCGATGCCGAGGTGAGATCGGTTCCGCTGGGTGCAGCTGCCGCTGAGATGGCTTCGGTCGACGTCGTGTTCTCGGCCACCGATGCCGATCACACCGTGCTGGACCACGACGCCGTCGCCGAGTCCCTCGTAGGTCGTGAAGGGTCGATCCTGGTGCTCGACCTCGCCATGCCCCGCGATGTCGACCCCGCCATCGGTGAGTTGGCCCAGGTCGAACTGCTCGACATGCGCGCCGTCGCAGGTACCACCGAAGGTGCCCTTGCGGAGCGTCAACGAGAAGCAGCCGCGGTCCGCGGGATCGTCGATGCCGAGGTGGCCCGCTACGCGGGCGTCGCCTCGGCGCGGGAGGTCGCTCCGCTGATAGCCGGAGTGCGCGAACGGGCTGAACGGATCCGCAATGCCGAACTGGCCCGGTTCGCCACGTCACTGGACGCGCTGGCTCCATCGGAGCGTGAGGCGGTCGAGGCTTTGACCAAGGGGATCGTGGCCAAGCTGCTGCATGAACCGACCGTGCGTCTCAAGGATTCGGCGGGATCCTCCCAGGGCGATCGCCTGGCAACCTCGTTGGCCGAACTGTTCGATCTCTGACGCAGTGGCCACCAACCCAACGCCGGTTCGGGTTGCCACACGTGCGTCGGAACTGGCTCGCTGGCAGGCCGACCACGTGGCCGGGTTGCTGCGCGGAGCGCACCCCGGGCTGGAGATCGAGATCGTGCCGGTCAGCACCGAGGGAGACCGTCGCACCGATGTTCCGCTGTCGGTCATCGGCGGCAAGGGCGTGTTCTCCAAGGAGATCCAGCGAGCAGTGCTCGATGGCCGCGCAGACATCGCTGTGCACTCGGCCAAGGACCTACCGGCTCTGACGCCCGATGGCCTGACCCTCGCTGCGCTGCCGACCCGCGGAGACCCGCGCGATGCGCTGGTGGGTGCAGACCTCGCATCGCTGCGCTCAGCGGTGGACGAGGGTCGCGGAGCCGTCGTGGCGACCGGGTCGGCCCGTCGCAGGGTGCAGCTGGCGGCCCTCGTGCCGGGGGTCGGGTTCGAGGAGCTGAGGGGCAACATGGCGACGCGACTGCAACGCTCGGGCGAGTTCGATGCCATCGTCGTCGCCGTGGCGGCACTGGAGCGCCTCGAGCTGACCGCCCACCTGAGCGAGGTCCTGGCCCCCGACGCGATGGTTCCCCAGGTCGGCCAGGGTGCCCTTGCCATCGAATGCCGCTCGGATGAACGATGGATCCGCGACCTGCTCGGCGCCATCGACGACGCCGCCACCAATGCCACGGTGAGCGCCGAGAGGGCGTTCCTCGTCGAGTTGGGTGGCGACTGCTCCCTGCCGGCGGGTGCCCACTGCACGATCGTCGGCCCCGATGAGTTGCGGATCGAGGGCGTGCTCGCCGCCGAGCCCGACCCCGGGTCGCCGGTGCTGCGCGGTTCGCTGTCGACGTCCATGGGTCCTCAGGAGCCGTCACTGGAAGCGCAGGGGTCCCCGGCGGATCGGAGCCCCGAGGAGTTGGGACGGGCGTTGGCTGTGTCGTTGCGAGCCAGGATGCAGGGCGGATGACCGTCTATCTGGTCGGCGCCGGACCAGGGGACCCCGGGCTGTTGACCGTCCGCGGGGCGGAACTGCTCGCCCGCGCCGAGGTGATCGTCTATGACCGGCTGACCGCGTCGGAGCTGCTGGATCTCGCCCCCGCCGACTGCAGGATGGTGCATGTCGGCAAGCAGCCCGGGGGGCCGTCGGTCGCCCAGGACGAGATCAACGCGATGCTCGTACGGTTCGGCGGGGACGGTCGTTGTGTGGTGCGGCTCAAGGGCGGCGACCCCTACGTGTTCGCCAGGGGAGCAGAGGAGGCCGCTGCGCTGGAGGCTGCCGGCGTCGACTACGAGGTCGTGCCGGGTATCAGTTCGGCCTTCGCTGCGCCGTCCGCTGCGGGCATTCCGGTGACCATGCGCTATTCCTCCACCCACGTGACCGTGGTGACCGGGCACGAGGATCCGACCAAGGGCCGCACCGACGTGAACTGGGAGGCCATAGCGGCCGCTGGTGGGACGATCGTGGTGCTCATGGGGGTCGGCCGCTGGCAGGCGATCAGCGAGCGGCTCATCGCCGGTGGTCTCGATCCGGACACACCCGCCGCCGCGGTGCAATGGGGAAGCACGTCGCGGCAGCACACGGTGCGTGCGACCCTGGCCACCCTGGGCCAGCAGCGGCTCGGCACACCGTCGGTGATCGTCGTGGGGTCGGTGGCAGCCGAGAGGCTCGACTGGTTCGAACGACGCCCGTTGTTCGGTCGCAGGGTGGTGATCACGCGTGCGCGCGAGCAGGCCTCCAAGCTGGCCGATCGCCTGCGCTCGCTCGGTGCCGAGGTCGTGCTCGCGCCCACGATCGAGATCACCGGGCCCTCCGATGGGGGGGAGTCGCTGCGTGCGGCGGCGGTCGAGCTGGGCGCATCGAAACCGGCCTGGGTGGTGTTCAGCTCGGCCAACGCGGTCGATCGGTTCTTCGCACGGTTGACCGACGCCAGGGATCTTGCCGGTTCACGGGTGGCCGCCATCGGTCCGGGCACGCTGGAGGCACTCGAGCGGTGCGGAATACGGGCAGACCTGGTCCCCGACAGGTACGTGGCCGAAGGACTGCTCGAGGTGTTCCCGGCCGCAGCGGCCGACGGTGGACGCGTGTTGCTGCCGAGGGCCGAAGTGGCTCGCGACATCCTGGTGGAGGGTCTGGTCGCGAAGGGCTGGACCGTCGAGGTGGTGCCCACCTACCGGACCGTCCCGGCCCCGGTGGACGAGTCGCTGGGCGAAGAGGTGAGGTCGGCCGACGCCATCTGTTTCGCCTCGTCGTCCTCGGTGACCAATTTCGTCGCCGCGTACGGTGCCTCGACGCCCGCCGTCGTGGCCGCCATCGGTCCGGTCACCGCAGCCCGTGCGGCGGAATTGGGCCTGGAGGTCTCGGTGGTTCCACAGCGGAGCACGATCCCCGACATGGTCGATGCACTCGAAGAGCACTTCGGCAACCCCCGCTGACCGATCGGTCTGTTCGCTGCAACACCCGTAGGATCGATGCGTGAGCTATCCAGCGAATCGCCCCCGACGGCTGCGGAGGGGTGCCGCCATGCGGCGCCTCGTGGCCGAGACACGCCTGACCGTCGACGACCTCGTGGCCCCACTGTTCGTTCGGGAGGGGATATCCGAACCGGCTCCCATCGAATCGCTGCCCGGAGTGGTCCAGCACACCCGCGAGAGCCTCCGGCGGGAGGTCGCCGAACTGGCAGCGCTGGGTGTTCCCGGGGTGATCCTGTTCGGAGTGCCCGCCGACAAGGACGATCAGGGTTCGGGTGCCTGGGATCCCGACGGAATCGTGCAGCTGGCCCTGGGTGATCTGCGGGCCGAGGTGGGTGGCGATGTGGTGCTGATGGCCGACCTCTGCCTCGATGAGTACACCAGCCACGGTCACTGCGGACTGATCGGGTCCAACGGCGATGTCGACAACGACGCAACCCTCGAGCTCTACCGCCGTGTGGCGGTTGCCCAGGCCGACGCGGGTGCCGATGTCTGCGCACCGTCGGGGATGATGGACGGCCAGGTGGGTGCGATCCGTGGGGCCCTGGACGGAGCCGGAGCCACCGACGTGGCGATCCTGGCCTACGCAGCGAAGTACGCCTCCTCGCTCTACGGGCCCTTCCGGGATGCCGTGGGGGTCGAGATATCCGGTGGCAACGGTGTTGCCGGCGACCGGCGGGGCTACCAACAGGACTGGCACAACGCCCGGGAGTCCCTCGTGGAGGTCCGCGCTGACGTGACCGAAGGGGCCGACATGGTGATGGTCAAGCCGGCGTTGTCGTACCTGGACGTGATCGCTGCGACCCGGGAAACGGTCGATGTTCCGCTGGCCGCCTATCACGTGTCGGGGGAGTACGCGATGGTGCACGCCGCTGCTCAACGGGGTTGGGTCGACCTGGACGCAGTGGCCCTGGAACAGATCTCCGCGATCCGGCGTGCCGGCGCAGACTTCGTGCTGACCTACTTCGCCCGACATCTGGCGGAGTTGCTCACGGTGGGAGGCCAACGGTGAACGCCGACCGCCCGCTGCCCGGCGATGCGCCCGATGTCGGGATCGTGCCCGACGACAAGGACTGGACCTGGGTGCTCGATTCCGTGTGCCCCGATTGTGGATTCGATGCCGCGGCGCTCGAGCCCTCGGCCATGGGCGACCTGATCCGTGGCAACGCGATGATCTGGTCGGACCTGCTGGGTGGGGCAGGGGCTGACCTCGCCGAGCGCCCGTCACCGGATCGGTGGTCCACCCTGGAGTACGCCTGCCACGTGCGCGACGTGTACCTGTTGTTCGGCATCCGCCTGCAACTGATGCTGGACCGGGACGGGCCTCCGTTCGAGAACTGGGACCAGGATTCCACCGCGGTGGCGGAGCGCTACGGCGAACAGGACCCGGCGAGGGTCGCGGTCGAGCTCTCCGAGGCCGCCACGCGCCTTGCAGCCCAGTTCGACGACGTCGATGGTGCCCAGTGGCAGCGCACGGGTTTCCGCAGCGACGGCTCAGCGTTCACCGTCGACTCGCTGGCGCGCTATCTGATGCACGATCCGGTGCACCACCTGTGGGACGTGGGGGCCCTTCGATGAGCCCGCCGACCAACGAGGAACTCCAGCGCCGCGCGCTGGCGCACATCCCCGGCGGGGTGAACTCGCCCGTGCGCGCGTTCCGCTCCGTGGGCGGTTCCCCCTACTTCGTGGCCCGCGGTCGGGGCTCCCGGGTCTGGGACGTCGAGGGCAATGAGTACATCGATTTCGTGCAGTCATACGGCGCCTCGATCCTCGGGCACGCCGATCCGCAGGTGGTCGAGTCCATCTCGCGGGCTGCGGCGCTGGGGAGCACCTTCGGTGCGCCCACCGAGGGCGAGGTCGTGCTGGCAGAGATGATCTGTGAGCGGGTGCCCGGCTTGGACCAGGTGCGTCTGGTGTCCTCGGGCACCGAGGCAGCGATGTCGGCCATCCGTCTTGCCAGGGGCTTCACGGGCCGCGACCGGATCGTGAAGTTCAACGGCAACTACCACGGTCACAGCGATTCCCTTCTCGCGGGAGCGGGCAGCGGCGTGGCCGAGGGAGCACTGATGGGTTCCGCCCGACCCGACTCCGCAGGAGTGACCGCGGGCGCTGTCGCCGACACGACCGTACTGGGCTACAACTCGGTGCCCGAGCTGGACGAGACCGTCGCAGTGGTGTGTGTGGAACCCGTCGGAGCCAACATGGGCCTGGTCGCACCCCGGCCCGGCTTCCTCGAGGGATTGCGTTCCGAGTGCGACCGCGTCGGTGCGCTCCTGCTCTTCGACGAGGTGATCACCGGTTTCCGGTTCGCCGTCGGCGGTGCCACCGAGATGTTCGGGGTCACTCCGGACCTCTGGTGTTTCGGAAAGGTGATCGGCGGAGGTCTACCGGTCGGAGCCTTCGGAGGGCGCGCGGATGTGATGGCCCACCTGGCTCCACAGGGCGACGTGTACCAGGCCGGCACCCTGTCGGGGAACCCGTTGGCCACAGCAGCAGGCGCCACGGTCCTGGCCAGGTTGGATCGTGCCGCCTACGAGCGTCTCGAGGGCACCGCCGAACGGTTGGCCGCGGGGCTCTCGGAGGCATTTGCAGCATCGGGGGTGCCGGTTCGATTCCCTCGAGTGGGCCCGCTCGTCGGCGTGTTCTTCGGTGACGGCCCGCTGCCGGTCGATTTCGGCACCGCAGCGGAGTCCGTTGCGCTGGGGAGGTACCCCGAGTTCTTCCACGGGATGCTCGATGCCGGCATAGCGCTGGCTCCGGGCCCCTATGAGGTGATGTTCCCGTCGCTCTCCCACGGCGCTGCAGAGATCGACAGCACCGTCGAGGCGGCCGCTCGTGTAGCGGCCGCGATGGCCTGACGGGATGCTCTGATGGGCCGACGTCGCCTAGACCGCGAGTCGGCCGAACGCGTGCTCCGAAGGGCGGTGGAACTGGCCGACGCTCCCGGTGAGGATGACGACTCCTTTGATCTCGACGTGCTCGTCGAGGCCGCCGGTGACCTGGGCGTGCCGGGGACCGCGGTCCATCGGGCGGTCGCTGAGGAACAGGCCGGCCTTCTCGCCGGGGATTCGCCGAGGGCGGACCGGCTGGTCGGGCCCGCTGCCATCTCGGCGGCGCGCGTGGTGGAGTTGGAAGCACGCCAGGCGATGGACCTCACCGATGAATGGCTGCGCAGACAGTGGGCCTTCAAGCGGGTGCGATCCGGCGACACGGTGGCCGACTACCGGCGACGCACGGACATGGCTGCATCGATGCAGCGGACCGCGCGTTCGATGACCGGCAAGGACAACGCGGACAAGATCCGAAAATTGCGCGTTGTCGTCAGCCAACTCGGTCCCGGTGGCTCCGATGGCGAGCCGGCGAGTTCGATAGTGGCCGTGGTGGTCGACCTCGAGGCCTCGCGCTCGTTCGCGGAGATGGGTGCAGGCGCGGTCACAGGGGGTGGCTCGCTGATGTCGGTGATCTCTGCGCTGTCGATGAACGTCTGGGGGCTGTGGCTGGGGATACCAGCCTCGGCCGCGATGGGTGTCGGTGTCCTGGCCACCCGCAAGGCCTGGACCGGGGGGATCGACGTGGCCCTGGAGGGACTGCTCGACCGCGTCGAGGTCGGCGAGCCACCTCCGACGGTGATCGGAGGCATCTCCGGGCGTCTCCGGCGACCCGGTTCCTCACAGGGGACCGGCTGAGTCCCACAGAACTGCAGAACCCGACGAGAGGTGGAATCCACAGATGATCCGTTTCGCCAACGAGGCTTGGCAGTCCCTCGAGGCCGCCGCTGGTTCCGGGGTCCGGAGTTGCGACGTCGGACTGCTGGAGGCCCTGCCCGAACCCGCTCGGCGGTTCCTTTCACGCGCCGTCCCCGAGGGCCTGGAGCCGCCGGGGGCGGTGGCGTTGGAGATGACCGGTGAGATCCGCATCGGGAAGTGGAGGCCCTTCCGCGCGGTGCAGATCCTGCGGCCGGGTCGGGGTTTCGTGTGGGCTCCCACGGTGGGTTCGATGCCGTTCGGGTTCGTGGGTGCCGATGTGCTCACCGCTGATGAGGCCCGTATGGAGTTCAGGTTCGGTGGTGTGGTCCCGGTGGTGCGATCCAGCGGCGCCGACATCCGGTTGAGTGCGCGCGGGCGGCTGGCGGCAGAGACCGCGGCCTGGGCTCCCTGGGCCCTGTTCCCGGATCCGGACCCGGTGACGGAGACGGGTTCGCCGTCCGGGGAGGGGTCGGGGCGCGGCGCGGTGTGGTCACGACCGGGCGGGGATGGTTCCAGCGACCGCGTGACGGCGTCGGTACCCGCCGACGGCCACACGGTTGACGTGGATCTCACAGTCGATCCTCAGGGGCGTCCGCTCGAGCTGTGCCTGCAGCGCTGGCGGGATTCCGGTGACCCACCCGGTTGGGCGCCGTTCGGATCTTCGTGTGAGTCCGAGTTCGTCCTGGACAACGGAATGCGCATCTGCGGATCCGGCACGGTGGGGTGGGACTGGGGAACCGCCGACCAGGGCGACGGGGAGTTCTTCCGCTACCGGATCACCGGGGCTGAGGTGATGCCGTGAGCACCAACCGAACCCTGGTCAGGCCGTCCTCGTCGGTGAACTCGACGGCCCTGCTCACCGGAGTGTCTCCGTCTGCGCCCCGGGTGGTGTCGGAGGCGCCGCGGATCGTCCCCTCCGCATTCAGGTCCCAGAGTGGGGAGGAGTGTGTGATCACCCGCTGGTCGGCCACCGGTTCGGGCAGCTCGGATGCCTCTGTGAACGCGCTCTCGTCGGCCGGGTCGATGGTGAAGGTGACGTCGAGTTGGGAGTCGTCGTCCAGCCTGGCGCTCAGGAAGCCATCGGTGCTCTCCGGAAGCGTGATCCCGGCAAGCTCCGCGATCGACTCGAGGTCGGTGTCACCGATCGACAGACGGTCGGGGTCGTCCTGTGCGGAATCGTCCGCGGTGCCGCCGGCGAACACCAGCCACAGCCCGAGTGCCGCTCCCAGGACCAGCAGCACCGGCACCACCGTGCGAACCGCGCGCCGCACAGGGTTCCTCAGGCAGCCCTGGGTTCGGGGATGACCCTCGCCAACATGGCTGCGCTGCGGTAGACCGCTTCGGCGGCTCCCAGCTCGTCGTCGCGCAGCAGGTTGGCCATGATCCGAAGCACCCAGTCCATCAGTGTGCGCGAACGCATGCCCACCCTGGTCAGCTCCCGCATCAACGCCGGTCGGCCGATCACCTGCGCGAACAGCCGGGCGACCTTGAAGTACAGCCCGTACTGCTCCTCGAGGATCTCGGGGTAGCGCTGCAGTGGGTAGGACCCGTCCACCGCCACGCACTCCGCCACCAACGATGCGGCCAGCCGACCGGTCTCATACGCGTAGTCGATGCCCTCACCGTTGAAGGGATTGATGCTGCCGGCCGCGTCGCCCACGATCACCCAGTTGGCTCCCACCTTGGGGTTGATCGATCCACCCATGGGGAGCCGCCCGCCCGTCGGTGCCTGGGTCGGGTTGTCGGGGTCGATCTCCCAGTAGCCCGGAAGGGTTGCCGCGAACTCGGTCATCAGGTGGCTGGTGTTGACCGACTTCCAGTCCCGGAAGGTGGACAACAGCCCGACGCCCACGTTTATCGTCCCGTCACCGACCGGAAAGATCCAGCCGTACCCCGGCAGTGAGTTGCCGCCCCGGTCGCGCACATCGAGTGCTGATTCGATCCACGGTTCTGCGTGCAACGGGCTCTCGAAATAGGTGCGGATGGCCATGCCCTGTGGCATCGCGCGGTCGCGCTTGGCGCCGAGTGCGCGGCCGAACCTGGAGTTCGAACCGTCTGCCACCACCACGTAGGTGGCGCGGATCTCCGAGGTCTCCCCGGTGGCGGAGTTCTTCACCGACGCTCCCACCAGTGCGCCGTTCTCGATCAACGGCGCCGTGGCCTCGGTGCCCGTGAGCACGAGGGCCCCTGCTTCGGCGGCGTTGTCGGCCACCAGACCGTCCAGGTCGCGCCTGCGCACGACGTAGCCGTGTGAGGGGTACACGCTGTGTTCGGGCCAGTGCAGCTCGAGGCTGCGGCCGTGGGCCACTGCCCGGAGCCCGTCGTAGCGGTGGTACGACCCGAGGGCCTCGGTGAGCCCCATGTCGTCGAGTTGGTGGACCGCTCGGGGGGTGAGGCCGTCACCGCAGGTCTTCTCGCGGGGGAAGACCTTCTTCTCGAGCACCGCGACGTCGAGGCCGGCGCGGGCAGCCCAGTACGCGGTGGCGCTACCGGCAGGTCCGCCACCTATCACCAGAAGGTCGTGGCGACGGTCCATCAGGCTGGGTCAGCCCGTTGGAGGAGTGGTGTTCCACTCGTCCAACACGGCCATGAACTCCTCTGTCTGGTCGGGGACCAACTCGTTGAGGGTGTCCTCGAAGCCGTCTTCCCAGACCGAGATGTCGAATTCTTCCTGGCCGAACTCGGTGCGCTCGGCCAGGACCACGTCCATGATCTCGGTCGGGTCGAGGCTGTCGAGCTGGCCCGGCATGCCGCCGACGATGGGCTTGTCGGTGGCGCCGTAGGTGGACCGGCCGGCGTCCTGGAACCCGGCCGAACCGAGGGCCACCCAGGCAACCTGCGCAGCAGGTGATGGGAAGGTCTCGACGACCGCACCACCGTTGAGGGCCGGACCCGCTCCGCCGCCGCCGCCACCACCGTGGCAACCGGCACAGCTGACGGCGTAGGTCTCGGCGCCGAGCGCGAGTGGTCCTTCACCCTGTGAGGGTTCGCCGAGGGTCCACGCGTACACGATGAAGAACAGCGGAAGGATGGTGAGAGCGGATGCCGCCCACCAGGGCACCTTCTTGCGTGTGAGTGCAGCCTCCACCCATGGAGGGGTGGGTTCGGGTTCGGGTTCCGGTTGCGGAACCGCAGGCGCTGTCGAAGCAGCGGCCACGGGCGCGGAACTCGAGCCGCCGGTGGCTGCCGGTGTGGAGGACCCGCTCTCGGCCGGGGCCGCGGATCCGCCGCCCTCGCCGGTGAGCGCGGACCGACGTTGCCGGCTGCGCTCCAGGAGATGTTCTGGTATCTCGACCAACGCTTCCTCCGCGCGTCTTGTATTGCTGCGGAACGGCCCAAATCGGATGAGTGGACGTCCGGCCGGACGGAGTCGCCGGCGCGCACACTCTATGCGGGTGATCGCTGCCGGCACCAAGCCATCGGGCGCGGAGATATCTCCCGGAGCACTCGTCCGGGACCGCGTCCGGTCCCGGCGGACCATGGGAGTGGTTGTCAGCGATCGACCGGCGAACGACGTGCGCGCTGCGGATGTGCTTCGCGGTAACGCGTCGTGGTAGACCTGCGCCGTCGGGCGAACCTGTAGAGGTTCTCAACCGACTTAGACTCATCTTGGAATGCACGCCGTCCCGAGCGTGCGACGTGCAGCTCATAGGAGGTCAACGTGGTCGCATTCATCACGTCGGTTCTGTTGATGGTTGCGATGTTGGTGCCCGTGTTCTGGTGGGCGAAACGGCGCCACGTCGGCGACCCGTTCACCTGGGGTGAAGCAGTCGTATCAGCCACCTACGTCTTCGCAATTCTGTTCTGGGCCTATGGAGTGGTTCCGCATCAGTGGCTCACTTGGGCCGACTCCGAGCTCAACTGGCGTCCCGACCTGATCTGGCTCGGCCCCGGCGGTTCCATGACGGTGCCCGTGGTGGGTTGGACCTTCGAGACCCCCTGGTTCCCGATCACCATCTCGGCGCAGGCGTTCCGTGACGTGATCGCCACGCTGATCTACGTGGTTCTCCTCGGTGTCCAGATCTGGTTCTGGGTCTGGTGGCAGGACCGCGACAAGCGCTCCGAGGCCGCCGAGGCACTCGAGCCCACCACCCCGTACGGCCGTCCCCTCATCAAGCGAGCCTGATCGACATGGCAGTAACCGACGCCAACCCCCCGCTCCCGGCCTTCAGCACCGACTATGTGCTGCAGGAGGTCGATGCCGACTACCTGGCACGCGCGGTCAAACCCAAGCAGTTCATCCACATCGACCAGTCCGAGTGCATCCAGTGCGAGGGCTGTGTCGACATCTGCCCGTGGAAATGCATCCACATGGTGACCCCGGCTGCGATCGACGAGGCCGTCGACATCGAACAGCCCGGGCTGGACCCCACCGACAACGTGGTGTTCCTCATCGACGACGACGTCTGCACGCGGTGCGCGCTGTGCGTCGACCGATGCCCCACAGGGGTGATCATTCTCGGCAAGATGGTCGAGCCGGGCCCGGAGGGCGACCTCCACCAGCGCACGAATGGCCATGGTTACGGATACGGGATGAGGTTGGCATGACCCCGCAGTGGCGAGCCGGGAGAATTCGACGCAGCGAGCGGCAACGGAGTAGGGAGTACGCCCGTGGCTAAGACGATGCAGGGATCCGGTGGGATCGGCGACAAGTGGAACGACCTGAAGGAGAACGTCCAGGGCTCACAGGCCTGGAGTTCCATCTTCAGGCCGGGATCGATATTCCGGAAGGGCTACAACGACAGCCCCAGGAACCGTTCCTACGTGATCATGAACAGCGTGCTCTACCACCTTCACCCCGTGAAGGTGAAGCGCCACGCGGTGAAGGTCAGCTACACGTTGTGCCTCGGCGGGCTGAGCTTCTTCCTGTTCATCCTGCTCACGGTCACCGGCATCTTCTTGATGTTCTTCTACCGCCCGACGGCGGCGCAGGCATGGGACGACATCTACGCCCTGCAGACCTCGGTCACCTTCGGGTTGTTGGTACGCAACATGCACAGATGGGCCGCCCACCTCATGGTGTTGTCGGTCTTCCTGCACATGGCGCGCGTCTTCTACCACGGCGCCTACAAGGCCCCGCGGGAGTTCAACTGGGTCATCGGCGTGATCCTGCTCACGCTCACGCTGCTGCTGAGCTTCACCGGATACCTGCTTCCCTGGGACCAGCTGGCCCTGTGGGCGGTGACGGTGGGCACCAACATGATGGGATACACCCCGGTGTTGGGCAGCCAGGTGCGGTTCGTGTTGCTGGGTGGTGCCGAGATCGGCACCGACACCCTGTTGCGCTGGTACGTGTTGCACGTGCTGTTCTTCCCCTTCGTCACCGTCATCTTCATGGCCATCCACTTCTGGAGGGTCCGCAAGGACGGCGGAATCTCGGGGCCGTTGTGATGAGCGCCCGGAGTCTCGATACCGGTAGTTGTGTGATGGCCGCCGTGGGGCAGGGCCCCCACCTTGCCGGGAAGGAAAACCATGTCTGAGGTGCCCGAGCATCTGCTGAAGCGGGCCCAGGAGGCCCGTGACAAGGCGGCGGCCAAGAAGGCGGCCGCTGCTGGTGGAGACGCGCCTGCCGAGGGCAGTGCGGATTCCGGCGATTCCGGGTCCTCCTCCGAGGCCGACTCGCGCATTCCCGCGCACCTGCTGGAGCGCTCCAAGGCCGCCAAGGCCCGCAAGGCCGGAGGTGGCGAGGAAGCCTCGGCCGAAGGTGGCGGCGGTACCGCGGTGGCGACCAAGCCCGACTCAGCGGTGTCCGCAGGCGCCGGTCTTCCCACAGGTGCCGGCCCCGGTGGTCACACCCAGCGGCTCCTCACCGTGGTCAAGTCCGGTTCGATCCAGGACATCAAGGCAAAGCCCCAGGACAAGGTGCACGTGTGGCCCCACCTGCTGGTCATCGAGTTCGTGGCCGCCCTGGTCTGCACCGCGTTCGTGTTCATCTTCTCGTGGTTGGTCAACGCCCCGCTGCTGGAGCTGGCCAACTTCAACCAGACCCCGAACCCGTCCAAGGCTCCCTGGTACTTCCTGGGACTCCAGGAGCTCCTCACCATGTTCCACCCGATGGTCGCAGGTGTGACCATCCCGGGAATGGGCATCTTCATCCTCATCCTTGCCCCGTACATCGACAAGAACCCATCGAACAAACCTGAGGATCGTAAGTTCGCGATCTCCCTCATGACCGTGCATCTGATGTTCTGGGCGGTACTGGTAATCATCGGCTCGTTCTTCAGAGGCCCCGGGTTCAACTTCACCCTGCCCTGGATCGACGGGCTCTTCTTCGAGCTGTGAGGTGAGCTGATATGAACGGATTCTGGATAGCCGTACTCGTATTCGCCGGCGTCTGCGCCGTGGCGTTCGCGGTGTTGGGCGCGGCGAATCGCCGCGAGTCGTCCTCTGCCACGGGTGCGTCACTCGGTCGCGAGGCCCTCAAGCGTGACAAGGCTGCCCGCAAGGAAGCTGCCGAGGCCGCTCAGGCCGGGCCCCCCACCGGTCGCGAGGTCGAGAGCATGGCCCTCGCCCGGCGTTCCGCCGAGCTCGAGCCCGTTGGCGACAAGACCCCCGTGGCCTGGGTGGCACCCGATCCCGAGGTGCTCGACCAGAGCCGTCGCGCATTCCTGAACAGGTCGGTCATAGCGCTCATGGGTCTGGGCATAGCGGGCTTCGCCGCCGGTGCCTTCACCGCCTTCCTGTGGCCCACCGGTTCCAGCGGATTCGGATCCAAGATCCGGGTCGGCAAGATCTCCGACATCAAGTCCGACATCGAGGCCAACGACGGATTCCTGTACCAGCCCGAGGGCCGCATGTGGATCACGGAGTACCCCGCTGCGGCACTGCCCAAGGCGGAGACCACCTACTCGCCGGCCGAGCTGAACGGGATGAAGGTGGGTCTGGTCGCCCTGTACCAGAAGTGTCCCCACCTGGGTTGCCGTGTGCCGAGCTGCAACAGCTCGCAGTGGTTCGAGTGCCCCTGCCATGGTTCGCAGTACAACCAGGTCGGGGAGAAGAAGGGCGGCCCTGCACCTCGCGGAATGGACCGCTTCGCCATGGAGGTCTCGGGCGACACCTTCATCGTCAATACCGGCCAGGTGATCGGTGGACCGCCCATCGGCACCAATACCACCGGCCAGGAGGCCGAAGGCCCCAACTGCATAGGCGCCGCAAGCGGCGAGCACTGATCGATCCCCGGCCCTGATACGGCGGCGGTCACCGGCCACGCCACGGAGACACACGAGAACCAGATGATCCTCGCAAACACACAACAGAGCTTCGGCTTCGCGCTGTTGGCGATCGTGCTGATCGGCACGGTCATCTACATAGTGGCGAAGATACGTGCGGGGCGCCCCGAGGTCGGTTCGGAGATCGAGCTGGCTCCCAACCGCAAGGAATACCTCGACGACGAGGAACTCGAGGGTCGCAAGCTGAACGCAGCGCTGTTCTCGGCGGCGGGACTGCTGGCGATCATCGCGGTGGCCCTTCCGGTGTACTGGCTGGCTGAGCCCGGTCGGCAGGAAGGTGCGGTCGAGAGCTTCGACGAGACCTTCGTCGAGCGAGGTCAGGCGCTCTACGAAACAGGCGCGCAGTGCGTGAACTGCCACGCCGGCGGTGGCGTGGGCGGTGTGGCGACGTTCATCGTCAACGACCAGAACGGTCAGTTCGTCGCCCAGGTCAACTGGAACGCTCCGGCGCTCAACAACGTGCTCTACCGCTACTCCGAGGACGAGGTCCGCTACGTACTCAACTGGGGTCGCCCCGGCACCCCGATGGCAGCCTGGGGAGGACCCGGCGGCGGACCTCTGACCACCCAGCAGATCGACGAGCTGATCGCCTACATGTGGAGCTTCCAGCTGTCCCAGGAGGACATGCGCAAGGAGGTCAACGGCTTGGTCGAGGGCATCGACCCCGGACTCGCCGAGCGGCTCGACGCGGTCAACAAGTCCAACGAGGGCATCGAGTCGCCCGAGACCGCCAACCGGCTCTCGCGGGCCGACGAGCTCGCACTGGGCGAGATCCTCTTCAACAACCAGGGTGTCGGAGCCGGTTCGTACTCCTGTGCACGCTGCCACGTCCCCGGAGCGTCGTACGGCCAGCCGTGGGAACCCTTCGCCCGCCTTCAGTACGGCTCGTTCGGACCGGACCTGACCGGGGTGGAGGAACAGGCCACGCCCGCACAGCACTTCGACCTGGTCTGGCAGGGCATGGAGGAGGGCAAGCAGTACTTCTCCCGCCGTCAGGGCAATCCCCAGATGCCCGGCTTCGGAGTCAACCCCAACGCCGGCCAGTCCGACAAGGGGGTCCCCGATCTCGGTGAGGCCGGTATGTTCACGCCCGCCGAGGTGTGGGCCATCGTCACCTACGAGCGGAACCTCTCCAACGACCTGACCGTCAAGAGCCCCGAGGCGGGCACGGCGGAGTCACCGACCTTCGCCGGGGTCGCGGCGCCCGGTGGCGACGACGCTTCAGGCGACACAGCAGCCCCAGAGTCCGAGTGATCGGGAGCCTAGGAACAAGATGTCAATTCTCGCAGCGATAGCTTTCGACCCCGCCATCCGCGGTGTGCTGGTGGTGGCCACCGGTGTTGGCGTACTCATCGGGTCGATCTACCTGATCGTCTCCACCAACGTCGGATTCCGCCAGGGTCTGCTGATCACCGTCGCAGCCCTCTCCGGATGGTGCATGACCATGGGAGCGGTCTGGACCATCTACGGGATCGGGCTCAGGGGCGAGGATCCGTCCTGGATCGACCTCGAGGTCAACTTCTCGAGGGACGGCGCGGTGCAGACCCCAGAGGTCGAGGCGCTTCCCCGCACGGAGGAACTGGCCGACCCCGCCGACATCTATGCCGAGCTGATCGAACAGGATCCGGAGATCCAGCAGCGGATAGAGGAGGCCGAGGGCGAGGGCTTCGTGCCCGAGAGCCTCACCCAGCTCGTCACCTTGCTCCCCGACCAGAAGGTCTTGCTCGACGAGGACCTCGGTGAATGGCGGATCCTCCCCGAGTCCGACGCCCGCCGTGGTGACGCCGTGGCCGCCGCCGATGCATTCCTGGTGGCCCAGGAGGCCTTCGGTGACCAGACCGCCGGTGCCTACACGGTGCACGACGTGTTCTTCTTCGGCGGCAAGGAGGGTGCGGAGCCCGAGACCGTGCCCGGTGAGGACGGCTTGCTCACCAGTGCCTGGAACCGGATCATGACGACCCTCCAGCTCAAGAACCCGCCCCTGTATGCAGCGGTGACGGTGCAGAAGAACATCCCGCAGTCGGTTGCCCCCGGCGAGGCCCCACCACCGCCGGTGGTGGACGAGAGCGCCGAGATCGTCACCGTGATCATGGAGCGAAACCTGGGCAACCGGCGACTCGTTCCGGCCATGTTCGCGATCTTCAGCGGACTCATCTTCGCGGTGTCGGCGTGGATGCTCCACAGTCGTGACCGACTGGCGATGCAGACCCGGTCGGAGTGGGATCCGACCAGCGCCACCTGAGATGGCTCAGTTCCTGCCGATCCTGGCACTGATGGTGCTGGCGGGATTGTTCGCCGGCATCAGCTTCGCCGCATCCCGGATCCTCAACCCACCGCGGCCCACACCGGCGAAGATCGCTCCCTATGAGTGCGGGATCGTCGACCAGACGGACCCACCGCAGCGGTTCCCGGTGCGTTTCTTCCTCATCGCCATGATCTTCATCGTGTTCGACATCGAGATCATCTTCTTCTTCCCCTTCGCCCTCACGGTGGAGGAACTCGGTGGTTTCGGGGTGATCAGCATCGCCATCTTCACCCTGGCGGTGTTCGAGTCGTTCATATTCCTCATCTCGAAGGGCGCGCTCGACTGGGGACCTGCCAAGCAGGTGCGTCGCAGCAAGGCCATGACCGATTCGGGTCGTACCGCGCAGACCACCGTGCGGGCGGTCGGTCTCGAAGGCCGGGAGGCCGCCTGATGGGTTTGGTGGACGACATTCGCAGCGACGGCCTGGCCGGTCTGGAGCACAACTTCCTGACCGGAAGGGTCGAGGACCTCGTTCGCTGGTCGAGGATGCGCTCGTGTTGGCCGGCCACCTTCGGGTTGGCCTGCTGTGCGATCGAGATGATGGCCACCGGCGGCGCCCACTACGACATGGCCCGCTACGGCATGGAGGTCTTCCGGGCGTCTCCACGCCAGGCCGACCTGATGATCGTGGCCGGCCGGGTGTCCCAGAAGATGGCACCGGTGCTGCGCACCATCTACGACCAGATGGTGGAGCCCAAGTGGGTCATCTCGATGGGTGTCTGTGCCTCCACCGGTGGAATGTTCAACAACTACGCACTGGTCCAGGGCGTCGACACCGTGGTGCCGGTCGACGTGTACGCCCCCGGGTGTCCTCCCGGTCCCGAGACCCTCATGCACGCCATCGTCACCCTCCACGGGCTGATCGAGTCGGGCGAGATCCTCAGGCGCCGCGAAATCTCCGGCGGGGGAGCCAACGTGCAGCTGGCCGAACAGTCGGCAGTGACCCCGGGTGCCGCCACAGCGGTGTCGCTCGGTACTCCGGTCGACGCCGCGGCAGATCCGTCGACACCGGGGTACTTCGGTGTCGATCATCCCAACGACGGGCGGGACACCTGATGGCCGATGGTGCCGAGGACGCACCCGGCGTAGAACTCCTCCACGGCGTACCGGTCACGCGATCGGGCTCGCAGGTGGTGTTGCATCCCGACCGGGATGGCTACCCGGAACTGGTCGACCAACTCCGCTCCGCCGGGTTCTGGGTCTGCGCGGACCTGTGCGCGGTCGACTACCTGACCTACGACGCTCCCCGTGGCCTTCCCGTGGGGGTGGACGCCGAGCGCTTCGAGGTGGTCGTCGGACTGATCGATCCCTCGAGTCGGCAGCGGCTCAGGATCAGGGTGCAGGTTCCGGGCGACGAGCCCACCGTGTCGTCGATCTCGCCCATCCACCCTTCCGCCGAGGCGCCCGAGCGTGAGGCGTACGACCTCTTCGGAATCATCTTCGAAGGCCATCCGCACCTGAGCCGGATACTGCTGCCCGACGAGTGGGAAGGGCATCCGTTGCGCAAGGACGTTCCCGTGGGGGCGATCCCGGTGCAGTTCAAGGCGACGCGGGAGATCCGCTCGTGAGCACGACCGGAAGAAGCGACGGTGCGGGTAGCGCGGCCGGCGACGCGGGTTCGGGTGACCGGTCCACGATGGCGCTCGCCGACCTGGACAGGGCACGCGAACACCTGATCTCGGATCACGCCGTGCTGCGCATGACCGAGACCGAGGCGGAACAGCGCTCGGGCTACCAGGCCCCCACCGAAGAAGGCCTGGGCGAGCGGATGATCATGAACATGGGGCCCCAGCACCCCTCCACCCACGGGGTGCTGCGCCTGGTTCTGGAGCTCGACGGTGAGCTGATCACCCGGTCCAAGCCGGTGATCGGGTACCTGCACACCGGTATGGAGCGCACCGGCGAGGAACTCACCTACCTGCAGGGCCCCACCAACGTGACCCGCATGGACTACGCGAGTCCGTTGTTCACCGAGCTCGCCTTCTCCCTCGCCACCGAGCAACTGCTCGGCATCGAGGTGCCCGAACGTGCCCGCTGGATCCGGATGTTGATGTGCGAGGTCAACCGCCTCACCTCGCACATGTTGTTCATGGCCACCAACGGCATGGATCTGGGTGCGGTCTCGATGATGCTCTACGGCTGGCGTGAGCGCGAGGAGCTGCTGCGGTTCCTCGAGCTGGTCACCGGTCTGCGGATGAACCACAACTACATCCGCCCCGGCGGGGTGGCGGCGGACCTACCCGATGGCTGGCGCGACTCGCTGCTGGGTGCGCTCGATGTGATCCCCGAGCGGCTCGAGGAATTCGACACGCTGATGACCGGCCAGCCGATCTGGCGTGAGCGCCTCCAGGGGGTGGGGGTGATCACCTCCGAGGAGTGTCTCTCGCTCGGTGTGACCGGACCGATCCTCCGCAGCACCGGCATGGCATGGGACCTGCGTCGCGACATGCCGTACCTGCACTACGACGAGGTCGACTTCGATGTGCTGGTCGGCACCTACGGCGACTGCTTCGACCGCTACGCGATCCGCCTGGGCGAGATGCGGGAGTCGATTCGCATCATCCGCCAGGTGCTCGACAAGATGCCCCGTGGTGACTACCGGATCCAGGACAAGAAGGTGACCCCGCCACCGCGTGCGCGCATCGATGAATCGATGGAAGCGCTGATCCACCACTTCAAGATCTTCACCGAGGGGTTCAAGGTGCCCGAGGGCGAGACCTACGCCTCGGTCGAGAGCCCCAGGGGCGAACTCGGGGTGTACATCGTGTCCGACGGCAGTTCCAAGCCCTACCGGATGCACGTCAGGGCACCGAGCTTCGTCAACCTCCAGGCGCTTCCGCACATGATGGCCGATTCGCTGATCGCCGACACCGTGGCCATCATCTCGTCGGTGGATCCGATCATGGGTGAGGTGGATCGCTGATGGCACGCCTCAACGCGGACAACGTCGCGCTCGCCGAGCGGATCATCGCCCGCTATCCCAAGCCGCGTTCAGCGCTCATCCCCCTCTGCCACCTGGCGCAGGAACAGGACGGCTGGTTGAGCGAGGAGGCGATGGCCCACATCGCGGAGCTCATCGACTGCACGCCTGCCCAGGTCCTCGGCACGGCCAGCTTCTACGAGATGTTCAAGCTGCATCCGGTGGGCCGGTACTGCGTCAACGTCTGCACCAACATCTCCTGCCAGCTCCTCGGTGGTGAGGAGTTGCTCGAACATGCAGAGGAGACCCTGGGCGTGCGCAGTGGCGGAACGACCGAGGACGGAATGTTCACCCTCGAGGACGTGGAGTGCGTGGCCGCGTGCACCGAGGCGCCCGCGGTGCAGGTCAACTACCGCTACTTCCACCGTCTGGACACAGAGGCGTTCGACGAGCTGATCTCGGCGCTCAGGGCCGGCGAACTCGAGGACTCCGTGCCACCCCACGGCACCCTGGCGAAGGTTCGCCAGGAGCTCGACGGCGACCGTGTGGCCAACATCACCGCGCCGCAGGACCAGTCCAAGCCCGTGTGGATCGAGCGTGCCGAGGCCGCCGCCAGGAGTGGGGGCGACGACTCATGAACGGCAGCAGGTCATGAACGCGATCGTCAACAGGCTCGGCGACTCGACCACCGGTTCCGGTGAGGACGTGCCGCTGATCGTGTCGTCCCGGTTCACCGAACCCGCGGGCCACACCCTGGAGGGCTACCGCAACAGCGGCTCCTACCGGGGATACGAAGGTCTCCGCTCCGCGCTGGAACGTTCCCCGTCGGAGGTCGGCGAGATCGTCAAGGAGGCGACACTGCTGGGCCGCGGCGGCGCGGGGTTCCCAGCCGGTGTGAAGTGGGGCTTCTGTCCACCGGACGTCTGGCCCCGCTACATCGTGGTCAACGGTGACGAGTCGGAACCGGGCACCTACAAGGACCGCGTGCTCATGGAGCGCGATCCACACCAGCTCATCGAGGGCTGCCTGCTGGCGGCGTACGCGATCGGCGCCGCACAGGTGTTCCTGTACGTGCGTGGAGAGATGGCACATGCGCAGGAGCGCATAGCGGCGGCGCTCAACGAGGCCTACGAGGCCAACCTCGTCGGGCGCAACATCCTCGGCAGCGACTTCTCGGTCGACATCGTGCTCACCTGGGGCGCCGGTGCCTACATCGTCGGTGAGGAGACCGCGCTGATCGAGTCCCTCGAGGGCAACCGCGGGATGCCCCGACTGAAGCCGCCCTTCTTCCCGGCCGCCAAGGGCCTGTACATGCAGCCGACCGTGGTCAACAACGTCGAGACGTTGTCCAACCTGCCGTGGCTGTTCGAGCACGGAGTGAACGCCTTCCGCGAGACAGGCACCGAGTCCTCGCCCGGCACGCGCCTGATCGCCCTGTCGGGACACGTCAACAACCCTGGCGTCTTCGAGGTCGCACAGGGCACCACGACCTTCCGCGACCTCTTCGAGTCGCCGCGCTACGGCGCAGGGATCCGCAACGGCCACGAGCTCAAGATGTTCATCCCCGGCGGCGCCTCGGCCCCCTGGTTCTTCAGCGAACACCTGGACATTCCCCTCGAGGCCCGGGAGGTGGGTCCCGCCGGATCGATGCTCGGTTCCGGTGCGGTCGTCGTCATGGACGAGACCACCGATGCCGTGCGCGCGTGTCTGCGGCTGGTCCGGTTCTTCGCCCGCGAGTCGTGCGGCAAGTGCACTCCCTGCAGGGAGGGCACGACCTGGGAGGAACAGATCCTCACGAGGATCCTCGAGGGTCACGGTCGCCCGAGCGACATCGACCTGCTGACCGACATCGGCGACAACATCTCCCCGGGTCCCTACCCGGTGGCGGCCGATCCCGGAAGCGGTCTCGAAGCGGTTCCGTTCCCTCCGCGCCAGACCACGATCTGCCCTCTGGGGCCGTCGTCGGTGGCACCGATCACCTCCGCGCTCCGGAGGTTCCGCAGCGAGTTCACCGACAAGATCAAGCGACGGGACCCGATTCCGGTCTCGAGCGAACCGGTGCCGGTCAACCATGCAGGCGAGTTCGATTCGGGTGCGGCCCATGTCTGACGCACCCAAGACCACCGACGCGCCGAAGACCGACGCGCCGAAGACCGACGCACCCAACACCGGTGAGTCGCCGAAGCCGATCGAGATCACCGATCCGGTGGAGATCAACGTGGACGGCGAGCAGCTCACCGTCCAGAACGGCGAGCTCCTGATCGATGCCTGCGAACGCAACGGCACCTACATACCCAGGTTCTGCTACCACCCGAGGATGAACCCGGTCGGCATGTGCCGGATGTGCCTCGTGGAGGTCGACTCCGGTCGCGGCCCGGCGCTGCAGCCCAGCTGCATGATCCCGGTGAGTGCCGACATGTCGGTCGACACCACCAGCGATGCGGTCGCCAAGGTGCAGGACGGCGTGCTCGAGTTCCTCCTCGCCAACCATCCCCTCGACTGCCCGGTCTGCGACAAGGGTGGTGAGTGCCCGCTGCAGGACCAGACCTACGCGTACGGACCCGGTGAGTCCCGCTTCGTGGAGGAGAAGCGCCACTACGCCAAGCCGATCTCGCTGTCCGAGACGGTCTACATGGACCGTGAGCGCTGCATCCTCTGTGACCGCTGCACCCGCTTCGCCGACGAGGTGGCCGGTGATCCACTGATCCACTTCATCAACCGGGGTTCCTCCACCGAGGTGAACACCTTCCCCGACCAGCCGTTCAGTTCGTACTTCTCGGGCAACACCGTGCAGATCTGTCCGGTGGGCGCACTCACCGCAAAGCCGTTCCGCTTCAAGGCCCGCCCGTGGGATCTGACGGTCAAGGAATCCACCTGCACCCGATGCTCTGTGGGCTGTCGGATCACCGTGGAGTCCTCACGGGACGAGGTGCTCCGCTACCAGGGTGTCGACAGCGACTCGGTGAACTGGTCCTGGCTCTGTGACAAGGGTCGGTTCGGCTTCGAGGCCTACAACTCCCCGCAACGACTCCGTGAGCCTCTCGTGCGGGATGCCGAGGGCGAACTCGCTCCGGTCCGCTGGAGTGAGGCCCTGGGTCTCGCGGCAGACCAGATCCGTCGGGCGATCGAGAGCCGCGGTCCGGCCTCGGTGGCGGTCATCGGCGGCGCACGCAGCACCAACGAGGGTGCCTACGCGTGGGCGAAGTTGGCCAAGACCGTCATCGGAACCGACAACTGTGACGCCCAGCTGGGTGACGGACTTCCGGCGGAGGCCGTGCTCGGCCTTTCCGGCCTCACCATCGATGAGCTCTGCGCCCCGGGCGGAACGGTGCTCTGGTTGGGTCCCGACCCGCTCGAGGAACTGCCGGTGCTGCAGCTGCGCCTGCGACACGCGGTCATCAACGACGGTGTGCGCATCGTGGAGGTCGGTTCGAGGGTGACCGGTCTGCGCGACCTGGTGGCCCAACGCATCGCGGCACGTCCGGGTGAGACCCCCGGGGTGCTCCGCCAGTTGTTCGAAACAGCCCCCGCTTCTGGTGACACCGGCCTCGCAACTGCCGCAGCGCTGTTGCGCGAGGCGGGCGACGACCTGCGTGTGGTGGTCGGTCGGCCGAATCTGGCGGAGTCCGAGGATGTCGTCCTCGAGTCGATCTCGGTGCTGCGATCCAGCGTGCCCGGTGCGCGGTTCATGACCGCCCTGGGGCGTGCGAACGTGCGCGGCGCTATCGAGGCCGGGCTGGCACCCGGGCTGGCGCCCGGCGGCGTGTCTCTTTCGAATGCAGCGGTGTCCGACGCATGGTCGACCGTGCCCGCCGAGACCGGCTCCGGCAGCGCCGGGATCCTGGAGGCTGCTGCGGCGGGTCGGATCGATGTGCTGGTGCTCCTGGGTGCCGACCCGATCTCCGACTTCCCGGACCGTTCGCTGGCCCGTCGGGCACTGGCGGCGACGCCGACGGTCATCTCGGTGGCACCCCTCCTGGACGCATCCGCGGCAGAGGCCCGGATCGTCCTCGCGTCAGCCGCATTCGGTGAGGTCGACGGGACCACGACGAATCTCGAGGGACGCGTCACCGCTGTGACCCAGAAGGTCAACCCTCCCGGCACCGCGAGGCCCGACTGGTCGATCGCATCGGAGTTGGCGGTGAGGATCGACCCGGCGGTCGAGCTCGGCAGATCCGCCGCGGCGCTGGCCGAAGAGATGTGGTCGCTCTCGGATGCCTATGCAGAACTGGCCGAGCGCCCGGAGTCACCGAGCGGCCCCGAGGGTGTGCTCTGCTCTGCTGGACACGCTCTGGAACTGCCCGCGACCCCGGATGTGGAGTTGCCCGCACCCGACTCGTATTCGTTGCGGCTCGTGATCGCCCGCAAGCTCTATGACGGCGGGACCCTGCTCGCGGCCTCGGATTCGTCAGCGGGTCTCGCGGATGACGCCGTGGCGCTGCTCAACCCCGCCGATGCCGCGCCCCTGGGTGTGCAGAACGCGACCCGGGTGAAGCTCACATCCGCCAACGGGAACGTCACCCTGCCGGCTCGGGCCGATGATTCGGTGCAGCGCGGTGTGGTGGTCGTTCACCACAACCTTGCCGGCGCCGACGCCCGCAGCCTGGTGGCCGCAGGTGACACCGTGTGCGACGTGAGAGCGGAGGTGGCCTGATGGATCCGCTGCTCTCCGGTGACGTCGGCCTGGCCGAGATCCTCATCGTGTTGCTCAAGGTGGTCGTGGCCTTCGCAGCGCTCCTCATCGGGGTGATGTTGATGGTCTGGTTCGAGCGCAAGCTCGTGGCCGACATGCAGAACCGCCTCGGACCCAACCGGGCCGGTCCGTTCGGGGTCCTCCAGACCCTCGCCGACGGGATCAAGTTGTTCTTCAAGGAGGAGCTGTCCCCGCAGAACGCCGACCCGTTCGTCTACCGACTGGCGCCCTACCTGTCGTTGATCCCGGCGTTCCTGGTGTTCGCGGTGGTGCCCATCGCAGGCAACTTCTCCGGTGACAACGATGGTGTGGTCACCATGTTCGGCCACGAGACGCTCATGCAGGTCGCCGACCCACAGATCGGGATCCTGCTGGTGCTCGCGATGTCCTCGGTGGCCGTGTACGGGATCATGCTCGCCGGATGGTCCTCGGGATCGAAGTACCCGCTGCTGGGATCGGTCCGCGCCACCTCCCAGATGGTCTCCTACGAGGCCGCACTCGGCCTCTCGGTGGCAACGGTCCTCATCGTCGCCGGATCGCTGTCGACCAACCTGATCGTGGACGGTCAGGCCGGTGGGCGCTGGAACCTGTGGATGACCGGGCTGGTGCCGTTCGTCGTCTTCCTGATCGCGGGCACCGCAGAGCTCAACCGCCCTCCCTTCGATCTCGTGGAGGCCGAACAGGAGCTGGTCGGTGGCTTCCACACCGAGTACACCGCCCTTCGCTTCGCCATGTTCTTCCTCGCCGAGTTCATGAACACGGTCACGATGTCGGCAATCATCGTCACCCTCTTCTTCGGCGGTCCCTCGGGACCCAGTTTCGGACTCGACGGATGGTTCGCCGACTACGTGCTGGGCTTCGGCTACTTCTTCGCGAAGCTGCTCGTGTTCCTGTTCGTGTTCGTCTGGTTCCGGGCGACGCTTCCCCGGCTGCGGTACGACCAGCTGATGGACCTCGGCTGGAAGCTGTTGATCCCGCTTGCGCTCGGATGGTTCCTGGTCGTGGCCGCGGTCAAGGTGGCCATCGACACCACCTGGAACGTCGCCGTCGTGCTCGGAGTCGCTGCGGCCGGTCTGCTCCTCGGGGGGATGCTCCTCAAGTTGGCCATCCGCTCCGGGTCAGAACACCGAACCGACGAGTTCGTCGGGGGTGACCGCTGATGGGATATCTCGACGGATTCAAGGTCACCCTGCGCAAGTGGGCCGGAGTTCACACCGACACCGGTCGGCGCCTCACCATGGAGTACCCCGAGGAGGTCCGGCCGAAGCCGGAACGCTTCCATGGGCGCCATGTGCTGAACCGCTACGACGACGGCATGGAGAAGTGCATCGGCTGCGAGCTCTGCGCCGGTGTGTGCCCCGCAAACTGCATCTACGTGCGCGGTGCCGACAACGATCCGGACGATCCCACATCACCCGGTGAGCGGTTCGGGTACGTCTACGAGATCAACTACCTCCGCTGCATCCACTGCGACCTCTGTGTCGAGGCGTGCCCGACCGAGGCGATCACCGAGTCCAAGCTGTTCGAGTTCGCGTTCACGGATCGCAACGACGCGATCTACACCAAGGCCGAATTGGTCGTGGACGACGACGGAAGGCCCCAGCAGCTGCCCTGGGAGAACTGGTCGGGCGGTTTCGATCCGGCGGCCGACACCTCGGGCTGGATGCGCGCCACCTCCCCGTCGGGCAACGCGGAGTTCGAGGGTCTGGTCGCCTGGGCAACCGAGCTCGGTTACGGCACCCGTGATGCCGAGCTCGGCCAGGTCGCCGACGTTCCCGCGGACGAGCAGCCAGAAACCCCTGACGAAGGCGGCCACTGATGCGGGTGGAGATGTTCACCTTCCTGTTGGCGGGCCTGATCTGCCTCGGTGGTGCGCTGGGTGTGGTGCTGTTCCGCAACACCGTGCACAACGCGCTCAGCCTCGTCGCCACGCTGTTCGGGGTGGCGGTGCTGTTCATCGCCCAGGAGGCCTACTTCCTCGCCGCGGTCCAGGTCATCGTCTACGCCGGCGCCATCGTCATCCTGTTCCTGTTCGTGATCATGCTGCTCGGGGTGGACCGGGCGGATCAGATGGGCGTGGATCCGATCGTCGGCCAACGAACAGCAGCGGTGGTCTTCGGTGTGGCCATCCTGGGTCTGTCACTCGTTGCCCTGCTGTCCGGTCCCGAGGTCGTGACCGGCACACCCGCCACCACTGCGGCTCTGTCATCGGACATCCCGGACGTGAACCAGATCGGTGAGGCGCTGTTCACCGACTACGTCTTCGCCTTCGAGATCACCGCTGTGCTGCTGACCATCGCGGTCGTGGGCGCAGTCGTGTTGGCGAGAAGGTCCGACGGTCCGGTGATCGACGAGGACGAGTTCGACGGCACCGCGCTGGATGCCCTTGCGCTCGAGGAACCCTCCGACGTGGGCGATCCCGATCAGGACACGGCCGATGGAGCTGACCCCGGGTCGGGTGCCGACGAGACCGACCCCGACGACCTGGAGGAGGCGTCCCGATGATGCTGGCCCAAGTCGAGGTATCGCTCACCCCCACCTGGTACCTGGTGCTGGCCGCGATGATCTTCGCGATCGGAGCGGTCGGACTGTTGATCCGCCGCAACCCGCTGGTCATGTTCATGTGCGTCGAGCTGATGCTCAACGCCGTCACGCTCACCTTCGTGTCCTTCTCGCGGGCACTCGACGACGTGGGTGGTCAGGTGTTCGTGTTCTTCGTCCTCGTCGTCGCTGCTGCCGAGGTCGTTGTCGGCCTGGCCCTGGTGGTGGCGATCATGCGTCGGCGACAGGGTGCCGACGCCGACGACCTGTCCCTGATGCGAGGCTGATGTGGCCGACGTCCTCTGGTTGATTCCTGCGCTGCCCCTCGCCGGGTTCGTGCTGCTCATGGCCTTCGGCCGGCGCCTCGGCGATCCCCTGGCGGGAGTGGTCGGCACCCTCACCGTCGCCGGCTCGTTCGTCGTGTCGCTGTTCGCGCTGTTCGATCTGAACAGCCTGCCCACCGACGAGCGCGTCGTGCAGCAGACGTTGTTCACCTGGATCCCCGCCGGCGGGTTCTCGGTCGACATCGGATTCCTGTCCGACCCGTTGACGATCACGATGTGTCTGTTCATCACCGGCATCGCAGCGCTGATCCATCTCTACTCGATCGGGTACATGGCCGGCGATGAGAACTACTCGAAGTTCTTCGTCTACCTGAACCTGTTCGTGGCCTCCATGCTCCTGCTGGTCCTGGGCGACAACCTGCTGCTGACCTTCCTCGGGTGGGAGGGCGTCGGAGCGTGCTCCTACCTGTTGATCAGCTTCTGGTTCACCGATGAGGCCAATGCCAGTGCGGGCAAGAAGGCCTTCGTCACCAACCGGATCGGCGACTTCGGGTTCATGGTCGGCACCTTCCTCGTGTGGATGACCCTGGGGTCGATCAACTACCTCGAGATCAACGAGCGGGTGCACGGGGGCATCGCCGCGGGCACTGCCACAGCCATCGTGTTGTTGTTCTTCCTCGCAGCGACGGGCAAGTCGGCCCAGCTGCCGCTGTTCGTGTGGCTGCCCGACGCGATGGCCGGTCCCACACCGGTGAGCGCGTTGATCCACGCGGCCACGATGGTGACCTCGGGCATCTTCCTGCTCACCCGATTGAATCCCCTCCTCGAGGAGGCCGGTTGGGCCAACGACGTGATCGCCTGGGTGGGCCTCGCGACGGCACTGGTCGCCGCCCTGGCGGCGGTGGCGCAGAACGACATCAAGAAGGTGCTCGCCTACTCGACGATCTCCCAGCTGGGCTACATGTTCCTGGCGGTGGGTTCGGGTGCGTTCGTAGCTGGCGTGTTCCACATGATCACCCACGCCTTCTTCAAGGCGCTGCTGTTCCTGGGGTCGGGTGCGGTCATCGCAGCCATGGCCCATGAGCAGGACATGCGGCGCTACGGCAACCTGCGCAAGTACCTGCCGATCACCACCGTCACATTCGTCGTCGGTTGGCTGGCGATCTCGGGAGTACCCCCGTTCGCCGGCTTCTGGTCCAAGGACGAGGTGCTGGCCGCCGCCTGGGACAACGGTCCTGCCGGTCCGGTCATGTGGGCCATCGGTGTGGTCATCGCTCTGCTGACCGCGTTCTACATGACCCGTCTGGTCGCCATGACGTTCTTCGGCGGCAAGGAGCGCTGGCGCGAGCCCGAGGAGCTCCCGACCGACCCTGCAGAGGCCGCGGCTGCCGAGCACGAGGCCTACGAGGATGCCCCCGATGCACACGGGCACCACCTCACCCCGGAGCACACACCTCGCGAGCCCAACTGGACCATGACCGTTCCGCTCGTGGTCCTCGGGGTGTTCGCCACCGTCATCGGGCTCATCAACCTGCCCTTCGGTGAGAAGGTCGACTACCTGGCGGATTGGCTCGACCCGACCCTCGCCCACGCACACGAGGCGCTGTCGGCGGGCATCCTGGCCGTCCTGGCCGCTGTGGCGATCGTCGTGGCAGTCGTCGGCATAGCCGTCGCCTGGCGGGTCTACGCGCAGCACAAGGGATCCCCCGAGAAGATCGAGCTGCCGGCCTTCGAGCACGCGCTCTACATCGACGACACCTACGCAGCGGTGGTCGGCGGACCCGGAGAGGCGGCCTTCGACGGCGTCGCCACGTTCGACTCCGAAGTGGTCGATGGTGCGGTCAACGGTGTGGGCCGACTGACACAACTGACCGGCCGGGCCGTCTCGGTGTTCCAGAGCGGATTCGTGCGGGCCTACGCCCTGGCCGTTGCCGGCGGCGCGGTGGTGCTCCTGGTCTTCGTAGTGATGAGGATGAGCAGCTCATGACCGCCGTGATCCCAGTGATGATCCTGTTGCCGTTCCTCGGCGCACTCGTGATCGGCCTCACGCCCGCACGGCGGGCAGAGGTGTTCCGCCCCATCGCCGTCCTGGCGTCGGGCGGCACAGCCGCCGTGGCGGCCTACGTGCTCACGCAGTTCGAGTCCGGTGAGGCCGGATACCAGTTCGTGGTGGACCGCACCTGGATCGCGGACCTCGGGATATCGATGCACTTCGGCATCGACGGCATCTCGTTGTTCCTGGTGCTGATGACCGCCGGGATCTTCCCGATCGCGATCCTCGGGGCCAAACCACACCATGACCCGAAGCCGTACTACGCGTGGTTGCTGATCCTCCAGGCCGGTTCGATCGGGGTCTTCTGCGCCCTCGATCTCGTGATGTTCTTCGTGTTCTTCGAGATCGTCCTGGTCCCGATGTACTTCCTCATCGGGATGTGGGGCCACGGTCGCCGCACCTACGCGGCCACGAAGTTCTTCCTCTACACGATGGCCGGTTCGGCCTTGATGCTGGTGGGGATCTTCGCCCTGGCACTGCTGCAGAGCAACGCAACCGGTGATCCGCTCACCTTCGACATCGTGACGATCACCGACAACCTCGCGGTGTCGACCACCGCCGGCCGCTGGATATTCGTGGCACTGGCGATCGCGTTCGCCGTGAAGGTGCCGCTGTTCCCACTCCACACGTGGTTGCCCGACGCCCACACCGAGGCTCCGACAGCGGGTTCGGTGATCCTCGCCGCGGTGATGCTCAAGTTGGGTACCTACGGATTCCTGCGCCTCGGCATCGAGATGCTCCCGGAGGCATCGGTGTGGGCAGCTCCGGTGCTCATGACCCTCGGTGTGATCGGACTCACCTACGGGGCAATAGCGGCCACGATGCAGAAGGACCTCAAGCGTCTGGTCGCCTACTCGTCGGTGGCCCACCTGGGATTCATCATCCTCGGCATGTTCTCGCTCACCACCCAGGGCATCGAGGGCGGTGTGTTGATCATGGTCAACCACGGCATCACCACGGGCGCCCTCTTCCTGCTGGTGGGGATGATCTACGAGCGCCGCCACACGCGTCTGATCTCCGAGCTGTCGGGACTCCAGAAGGTGGCTCCCGTCATGGCCGCTGTGTTCACCACGGTGATGCTGGCCTCGGTCGGCCTACCGGGTCTCAACGGCTTCCCGGGTGAGTTCCTCGCGTTGCTGGGTGCGTTCTCCGGGGCGCGGTGGTGGGGTGTGGTCGCCGTGACCGGTGTGATCCTCGCGGCGCTGTACCTGCTGTGGGCCTACCAACGCACGTTCCACGGACCGCTCACTGCCGAGAACGCGTCCATGAAGGACATGACCGGCTCGGAGTTCGCAGTGATGGTTCCGTTGCTCGCACTCATCGTCTTCCTCGGTATCTATCCGACGCCCCTGTTGGAGCGCATGGAGCCCTCCGTGGAGGCGGTCATCGTGCACGTCGAGGAATCGGTTCCCGGGTTCATCTCTCCTGATCCCGGACTCGAACGCCGGGCCGTGGGCGATCACGGCGACGGCGCCGAGGAAGGGGAGGGCTGATGATCATCCAGGTTCCACCCACCGTCCCCGTTGTGCCCGAACAGCTCGACCCTTCGGCGGTTCCCCTGGCGGTGCCCGAGATCGTGTGGTCGGCGGTAGCTCCCGCGCTGGTGTTGATGATCGGTGGCATCCTTCTGCTCACCGTCGTCTCGCTCGTCCGCAAGCCGTTGCCGTCCTGGTTCCATGCGACCTGGACCGTTGCCACCGCTACCGCGGCGATCTGCGCCACGGTTCCGCTCTGGCAGCGTGTGCAGGACAACGGAGCGTCCTCCGAGATGGCCGGTACCGTCGGACTCGACGGGTTCTCCCTCTTCGTCACCGGGGTCATCTGCGTGTCGGTGATACTCGCCGCGCTGTTGTTGGAGGGCTACCTGCGTCGTGAGGACCTGGTCGGTCCCGAGTGGTACGTGCTCATGTTGCTGTCGGCCTCCGGTGGCGTCGTCATGGCATCGGCGAACGACCTGATCGTGCTGTTCCTCGGACTCGAGATCCTCTCGGTGGCCGTCTACGTGTTGGCCGCCATGCACAGCCGCCGTACCTCCTCCCAGGAGGCAGGACTCAAGTACTTCGTGCTCGGCGCGTTCTCGTCCGCATTCCTGCTCTACGGGATCGCGCTCACCTACGGCGCCACCGGTTCGACCAACCTGGCAGGGATCCAGACCTTCCTCGCCGACAACGTGCTGGTCGACAACGGTCTGTTGCTAGCCGGGCTCGCCTTCATGCTCGTGGGCTTCGGGTTCAAGGTTGCGGCGGTCCCGTTCCACATGTGGGCACCGGACGTGTACCAGGGAGCGCCCACGCCGGTTTCGGCCTACATGGCCGCCGGCGTCAAGGCGGCTGGTTTCGCAGGGCTGCTGCGGGTGTTCGTGACGACCTTCGGTCCCACCTACCGTGAGGAGTGGATGCCGATGGTGGCCGCGCTGGCAGTGCTCAGCCTGGTGGTCGGATCGGTGATGGCGATCATCCAGACCAACGTGAAGCGGATGCTGGCGTACTCCTCGATAAGCCACGCGGGCTTCATCCTGTTGGGAGTGGCGGCGGCGTCCGATGCGGGCACCTCGGCGGCGCTGTTCTACCTGCTCGTGTACACCTTCATGGTGGCGGGAAGCTTCGGTGTGGTCACCCTGATCGGTCGCAAGGGCGACGGCCGTCACTCGCTCGAGGACTACCGCGGGCTGTCGCGCGCGAGGCCTGGCCTGGCGCTGGTGTTCACCGTGTTCCTGCTCGCCCAGTCGGGGATCCCCCTCACCGGCGGTTTCCTGGCGAAGTTCTACGTGATCGGCGCGATCGTCGACGAGGGTCTCTACGCGCTCGCAGCGGTGGCGATGCTGACCGCTGTGATCTCTGCCTTCCTCTACCTGCGGGTGATCGTCGCCATGTACTTCGCAGGCCCCGCGGGGGCCGAGGAGGGCTCTGAGGAGCCCGCAGAGTTCGCTGGTCCGCCGGTGCGGATCCCGGCCGCAGCGGGGCTCGCCCTGGGCCTGGCGCTGGTCGGCACCCTGGCTCTGGGTATCGTCCCCGGGCCTGCCACCGAGGTGACCCGCGACGCCACCGCGGAGCTCACCGTAGGCAACTAGCAGGGCCGAACGACCGCCCGGCGCGCCATGGCGTGCCCGGGTTCGGTGATCGACGGTGGCAGTGCGCGTCGCTTCGGATCCAGGTTCCGAGCCAGCTGTTCAGCGGATCGTAAGGGCCGTCGACGCCGATCGTGCGATGTGGTGGGCGACAATGGACGGGTGCAGACCACCGATGCGCCATCGACGGGGGACGACCCGGGTGCGCCGATGCCGGGCGAACCAGCCGAAGGGCTCCATGGCGGAGCCCCGTGGTGGGTGGGGCCGCTCGTGGGCGTTCTCTCCCTCGGTGCCGGACTGGTTCTGGCGGAGCTTCTGGCAGCACTGCTGACCACCAACTCGTCGACCGTGGTGGAGGTCGGCAACCGCGTCGTGGATCTGGTCCCCAAGCCCATGCGGGACTGGGCGATCTCCACGTTCGGCACCAACGACAAGCTGGTGCTGCTGGCCGGGGTCGGTGCGGTTCTTATCGCCCTTGCAGCGGTCGTGGGTGTGATGTCCCTGAGGGGCCATCGCAGCGCTGCGGTCGCCCTCGTGGCCGTGGTTTCCATCGTGGGCGCCCTGTCCGCGCTCGGCCGCGGAGGATCGGGATCGACGGCGTTGGTCGCCACCGTGGTCGGTGGGCTGGTCACGATCACCATCCTGTTGTGGCTGAGCACGTTGGCAGACCGCGGGTGGCCCCCACCGGGGACTGGTGCCGAGGGGGGCGCAGGATCAGCCGTCTCCGACGCTCCCGGGGCTCCGGGGCCGTCGCGCCGCAGGTTCTTCACGATGTCCGCAGCGGTCGGAGGTGGTGCGGTCATCGGTGCCGGGGTGGCCGCCTGGGTGCGCTCCAACGCGGCGGTGGCGGTCGAACGTCTCGGGATCAAGCTGCCCTCAGCCGCAGCGCCGCTGGCACCGGTCCCACAGGGTGTGTCGGTGGGCCTCGACGGTGTGTCGCCCTTCCTGACCCCCAACGAGGACTTCTACCGGATCGATACAGCCCTCGTGGTGCCACGGGTGACCGCAGAGGACTGGACGCTCAGGGTGCACGGCATGGTGGACCGGGAGTTGTCGCTCGACTTCGCCGCGTTGTCGGAGCGCCCGATGATCGAGGTGGATGCCACGATCGCGTGTGTGTCCAACTATGTGGGCGGCGACCTGATCGGCACCGCTCGTTGGCTGGGCTGCCGACTGGACGACCTGCTCGACGAAGCCGGCATCGAAGCGGGCGCCGACCAGATCGTCGGACGGTCGGTGGACGGCTTCACAGCGGGGTTTCCGACCGGGGTGCTCGACGGTCGCGATGCCATCGTGGCGATCGGAATGAACGGGGAGCCCCTTCCGACCGCGCACGGGTATCCGGCGCGGCTCATCGTGCCCGGCCTGTTCGGCTACGTGTCGGCCACGAAGTGGTTGGCGGAGATCGAACTGACCCGTTTCGAGGACTTCTCCGGCTACTGGATACCGCGCGGCTGGGACCGTGAGGCCCCGATCACGACGTCCTCGCGCATCGACACTCCTCGTGCCGGTTCCGATGTGCCCGCTGGTGAACCGCTCGGGGTGGGGGGCGTGGCCTGGGCCATGATCCGTGGGATCGAGGCAGTCGAGGTCAGGGTCGACGACGGTCAGTGGGAGCAGGCGACCCTGGGCGAGGCGTATTCCGACACCACCTGGCGGCAGTGGCGCCACGAGGTGACCCTCCCTCCCGGGGAGCACGAGATAGCGGTCAGGGCCACCGACAGCGACGGCGTCACCCAGACCGGCGACCGCACGGAGCCGGGTCCCAACGCATCCACCGGCTGGCACACGATCAGCGTCGTGGCGAGCTGAGGACGGCCGCTCAACTGTGGCGAGGAGCTGAGTCCGGTAGCTGGCAGGCGGTGTCGAGTCCGAACACCCGGTTGATCCGGCCGAAGGTGAGCCACGACCCGATCGACATCGAGAGCTCCACCAGTTCCCGGTCGGAGTACTCCGCACGCATGCGGCTCCACAGCTCCTCGTCGATGCCGTGGTGGTCGAGTGCGAAACGTTCGGCGTACTCGGCCGCGAGGAGCGCCCTGGTGCTCAGGCGATCCGACTCGACCCAGTCTGCGACCTCACCGAGGTACCAGTCGGGCACGGTCTCTCCGTCACGGTCCGTGCGCCAGTCGAGGCAGAACTCACAGCCGTTGATCTGTGCGATCCGCAGGCGGGCCGCCTCGAACTCCTCGAGGCCGAGCGTGGAGTGTTCGTACACCGCCGACGCGAACCCGGCGGCCGCAGGACCGATGCCGGGCACCATGTGGCCCCACACGTGGGTGATCGGGTCGCAGTCGTCGGGTACTTCCAGGAACATGTCCATGGCGGGTTGGCCTTTCGGTCGGCTCTAGGTCGTCGTGTTGGGCGCTACGAAGCGGCCGCGGCCCGGCTCCAGCGGGACCTGGGTGCCGTCGTAGAGGTCCGGATCGGCCTCGCACAGCCAGGGGATGGCTCCCACCAGCCGCATGGCGGCCGTGGCGTTCCCACCGGCCGCCCGGTTGCCGCCCTCGGCCTCTGCCTCGACGGTGATCTCGAGTCGGGGCTCTGCCTCGATGACCACCCGGTGGCTACCGGCCCCACTCGCCGGTTGGGGCCATTCCGGTGCCACCGAGGGGTGGATGCGGGTGACGTGTTCGACCACGACGGCGGGGATCCCCCCGACGTGTCCGATCACCTCGAAGCGGAGCGCCCCCTGCGTGCCCGCCTCGAACAGCCCCATGGCGGTGTGCACGTCGGTGTCGAGGGCAACGCGCTCGAGGCTCTCCTCGATGCCGTCCAGGTGCACCCCCAGACCCTCGGCCACCAGGCGGACCTGTCCACCCCAGACCATCGTCGGCACACCCTGGGCCACCATCGGTGGTTCGTAGTCCATCGCCTTGCCCATCCCGACCAGCTCGCGCACCGAGAACTCCTGGTCGTAGGAGGAGTAGTCGAAGATCTCGAGTGACCGCACCGAGGTGATGTCGTGGCACAGTCCAGTCGCCAACAGCGGGAGGAGATCGTTGCCCCAACCCGGGTCCACCCCCGACACGAACAGCGATGACCCGCCGGACCGGCATGCCCGCTCGATCGGCTCGCGCACTTCAACGGGTGCGGACGCGGGGTCATACAGGGCATAGATCGCCGGGCTCACGACGGTGAGGCCCGCAGCCAGGCATCCCCGAATGTCCTCCAGCGCCTCGTCGGGGCGCACGTCTCCGGACGCCGCGTAGACGACCGCCGAGCATCCGCGGTCGACCAGATCGGCGGCGTCGTCGCTGTGGGTGATCGTCACGTCGGTGTGCCCGCGGCCACCGTCTCCGGCCAACTCAGAAGCGGCCCGCCCCGCCTTGGCCGCGGTCGAGGTCAGCACCGCGCGCAACTCCAGTTCGGGGTGCCCCAGCACCGCAGCGACCGATGCGCGGCCCATGTTTCCGGTTCCCCATACGCCCACTCCGATCGACACCAAGCACCCCCCGGTCGGTTGCCAGAGGCCCTCCCAGCTACGGAGAACCGGCGGATCCCGCCGTTGTGGCGGTCCCCTGCGGGGGACCCTAACCGAGTGTTCGTGGGCGTCACCGGCGCGGTTGGTCCGTCACAACTTTGGCCTCACAAAACGGTGCTGAGTAGTCTGCCAGCCGATGGCCGAATCACCTCTGAGCGACTTCCTGCGCTCCTACCTCACGGTCGGTATTTTTGCTTCACTGGGATTCATCCTGGTGGGGCTTCTGGTGCTGATCGCATGGATGATCCGCCCGGACCGCCGGCAGGCCCAGAAGTACATCTCCTACGAGTCCGGCGTGGACCCCGTGGGGGACCTCTGGTCGCAGAGCCAGATCCGGTACTACATCTTCGCCCTGCTGTTCGTGATCTTCGACGTCGAGGTCGTGTTCCTCTTCCCCTGGTCCACCCAGCTGGAGGCCTTCGGGGCGTTCGGGTTGTGGCACATGTTCTTCTTCATCTTCGTGCTGCTGCTCTCGCTCATCTACGCATGGCGCAAGGGGGTCCTGCGATGGGCCTAGGTCTGGTCGAGAGCGGCAAGATGCCCAAGCCGCTCACGAAACTCCTCAACACCGCCCGCAGCTACTCGGTGTGGATGTACCAGTGGGGTCTCGCCTGCTGTGCGATCGAGATGGCCTCGGCCATGGGTTCACCGCGCTACGACATCATGCGCCTGGGCGTGATCCCGCTTCCCGCCAGCCCCCGGCAGTCCGACCTCCTGGTCGTCTCGGGCACCGTGACCGACAAGATGGCTCCTGCCATCCGTCGGCTCTGGGAGCAGATGCCCGACCCCAAGTACGTGATCTCGATGGGTTCGTGCGCCAACTGCGGCGGCCCGTACTGGGACAGCTACTCGGTGACCAAGGGTGTCGACCAGATCATCCCGGTCGACGTCTACGTCCCCGGTTGCCCCCCGAGGCCCGAGGCGCTGCTCGAGGGAGTGGTACTGCTCCAGGAGCGCATCAAGCACGAGAATCCGGCCGAGCGCTGGACCGGCGAACCAATCGTGGTGCAGTGATGGCCGACGACTCCACAGCAACCACCGACGCGCCCGGCGACGGCTCCTCCGAGGAGATCGTGCCCGCCGAGCCCACCGACGAGCGGCGCGAGGCGATCCTCGCCGACCTCCGGGCCGGACTCGGCGATGCGGTGCTCGACACCCACATCGACCCCGGTCGCGATGTGTGGGCGCGGGTCAGCGCCGAGTCGTGGGCGGAGACCGCCGAGGTCGTGAGGCACCGTATGGGCGCCAAGTACTTCGGCTTCCTCTCGGTGATCGACTGGCTGCCCTCTCCCTATGGCCGCTCCATGGACGCCAGTGTGGACACCGTGCTGGCCGTCGAATCCGGGGACTCCTCCGGTGAGGACGACGAGCCCGAGGAGATGCAGCACGGGGTGGCCGGTGGCGAGAGCCGCTTCCAGGTGTTCGCGAGGGTCGCCAGCATCGGGGTACCCGGGGAGCACTGGGGGATCACGGTCAAGGCCGATGTCGGAGAGTCGCTGTCGATCGCGACCTGGACCAACACCTTCGCCGGTGCCGACTGGCACGAACGTGAAGCCTGGGAGATGTACGGAATCGAGTTCGTGGGCCATCCCGGCCTGCGCCACATCTACCTGCCGGGCGACTTCGAGGGGAATCCGCTGCGCAAGGACTTCCCGCTCATCGCCCGCATGGTGAAGCCCTGGCCCGGAATCGTCGACGTCGAGGCCCTTCCGGAGGTTCCCGAGGACGGACCCGCTGGCGAAGCCGACGCCACCGCCGGCGATGCCAGCAGCGAGGATTCGCCATGACCGCTGTGACCGACCGCCAGAAGCTGTCCTACATCGCCTCCCAGGCGGCGGACGCACGGGTGAACGTGGAGCTCGAGACCGAGGGCATGACCCTCAACATCGGACCCCAGCACCCTGCCACCCACGGCACCCTGCGCATCGTCGCCCAGTTGGACGGCGAGCAGGTGATCCGGGCCGAACCCATGGCCGGATACATGCACCGCGGCTACGAGAAGCTCTCCGAGGTCCGCACCTATCCGCAGATCACCACCCTGGTGAACCGCATCGACTGGCTGGGCAGCTTCGCCAACGAGGTGCCCTTCATCCTCGCGGCCGAGCACCTGATGGAGGTCGAGGCTCCGCCCCGCGCCACCTGGATCCGCACGCTGTTGTTCGAGATGAGCCGCGTCGCCCACATGATCCTGTTCCTGGGCGACATGGGCGTGCAGCTCGGAGCGGTCACCCCGGTGTTCTTCGCCTTCCGCGACCGGGAATTCGTGCTCGACCAGATCGAGAAGGCCACGGGCGGCCGCTTCCATCCCAACTTCGACCGCATCGGCGGGCTGAAGGACGATCTGCCGAAGGGTTGGATCGAATCCACCAAGGACTCGATGCAGACGGTGCTGACCTTCTGCGACCAGATCGAGGACCTGCTGTTGGGTTCGGAGATCTTCCAGAGCCGCACCCGGGGAATCGGTGTGATTCCCAAGGACGTCGCGATGCAGTACGGGCTCTCCGGTGCGAATGCCCGGGGGTCGGGAATCGACTGGGATCTTCGGCGCGACAATCCCGTCGGCCTCGCGTATCCCGACCTCGACTGGAAGGTCTGGACCCATCCCGACGGCGACAGCTTCTCCCGCTTCTGGGTTCGGCTGCAGGAGACCCGTGAAGCGGTCAAGATGATCGAGCAGCTCTGCGACGGCATGCCGAGTGGTCCGATCATGGCCAAGGTGCCCAGGATCATCAAGGTTCCCGCCGGCGAGGCCTATGTGGCCACCGAGAACCCCCTCGGGGAGATGGGCTACTACCTGGTTTCCCAGGGAGGCCTCACGCCGTTCCGTCTCAAGATCCGTTCCGCCAGCTTCAACAACGTGTCGATCGCACCGTGGTTGCTCCGGGGCGTCTACGTGCCGGACATCATCACGATCCTGGGTTCGCTCTACTTCATCCTGGGGGACATCGACCGATGACCCTGTCTTTCATGGATCCACTGCTCGCGCTGGAACTCGCGTACTGGCAGGAGACGAGCCTCAAGGTGCTGCTCGGTCTCGCTGCCGCGCTGGGACTCACCGGTGCGGTCGTGTACCTCTACCTGTTCAAGTTCGTCTCCTTCATGCAGAGTCGTCTCGGCCCGATGGAAGCCGGCCCGTACGGATCCCTGCAGCTGCTCGCCGAGGTCGGCAAGTGGCTCCAGAAGGAGGACATCACACCCTCACGCGCCGACAAGCTCGTGTTCGGCATCGCCCCGGCCGTGGTGCTCACCTCCACCTTCTTGATCTTCGTGGTGATCCCCGCCGGCCCGAACGCGGTGATAGCCGATCTGGCAACGGGCATCTACTACGTACTCGCCGTGTCGAGCCTCTCCGTGATCGGCATCCTGATGGCAGGTTGGGCATCGGCCAACAAGTACGCCCTCATCGGTGGCCTGCGTGCTGCCGGCCAGCTGATCGCATACGAGCTGCCCATGGTGCTGGCGGTCGTGGGTGTGGTGATCACCGTCGGGAGCCTCAATCTGCAGGACATCGTGGCAGCCCAGGCCTCCGGGGAGATCTTCGGTTGGGACGGAATCGGCAACCCGTTCGTGATCACCCAGTTCATCGGTTTCATGATCTTCCTGATCGCGGTCCAGGCAGAGCTCACCCAGACCCCCTTCGACATGCCGATCGCCGAGTCGGAGCTGGTCGCCGGCTACCACGTCGAATACACCGGCATCCGATTCCTCGTCTACTTCATCTCCGAGTTCGCAACGGCGGTCGCGTTCGCCGCGGTGGCCTCGACACTGTTCCTGGGCGGTTGGGCCGTGCCCGAGAGCTGGGGCATCTCGCGTGACGCGATGCACTGGGTGGGCCCGGTGGTCATCTCCACCAAGGCCGTCATCCTGGTCGGCGTGGTGTTCTGGGTCAGGTTCACCTTCCCCCGCTTCCGGGAGGACCAACTGCAGAAACTCGCATGGAAGGGCCTCATCCCGCTGGCTCTCGCGAACATCGCCGTGACTGCGGCACTGAAGGTTGCGTTCTGATGGCCAATTCACCGCTCAAGGTAACCAAGGGCCTCTTCGCCGGACTTGGCGTGACGATGCGTACGGCGCTGCGCACCATGTTCCCCAAGCGCGGAGCCAAGACGCTCATCCCGGCTCCCTCGAAGGGGGCGCACACCGTGCAGTACCCCCACGAGGTGGACGTGCCGGCTCCGCGCGCACGAGGGGTCATCGCGCTGCACACCGAGAACTGCACGGCCTGCATGCTCTGTGCCCGTGAGTGCCCCGACTGGTGCATCTACATCGAGGGCCACAAGACCCTGGCGCCACCGCGTCGCGAGGGTGGCAAGCCCCGTTCGGTCAACGAACTGGACCGCTTCGACATCGACTACTCGTTGTGCATGTACTGCGGGATCTGCGTCGAGGTCTGCCCGTTCGAAGCGCTCTTCTGGAGCCCCGAGTTCGAGTACTCCGAGCTCAAGATCGCGGATCTGATCCACGACAAGGGCCGGCTGTCGATGTGGATGGAGACCGTGCCGCCGTTCGAGTCCTATGAGGCGGGGTCCGAGGCCAAGGTGCTGAAGGTCCCCGATCCGGTGCCGAGGGACAAGCGATGATCGCCGCGCTCGCCCCACTGTCGTTCCTGGCCCAGTCCGCCACGGGCAACAGCTTCGACGTGCCCGCCAACGTGGTGTTCTACATCGTTGCTGCGTTCATGGTGTTCGCCGCCATCCGGGTGGTGACCACCGACAACATCGTGCACGCCGCCCTCTGGCTGATCCTCGTGCTGAGCGGAGTCGGGCTCAACTTCCTGCTGCTGCAGGCCGAGTTCGTGGCGATCACGCAGATCCTGGTGTACCTGGGGGCGATCGTCGTGTTGTTCCTGTTCGGCATCATGTTGACCCGGGCACCTCTCGGGCGCGCCGATGATCTGGACAACAACATGAGACCGATCGGGGTGGCGGTCGGTCTTCTCCTGACCGCCGTGATCGCATTCGCCCTGATCCGCACCTTCGGGAACGACTCGCTCACCTTCGAGGCGTACGCCGGATCCCAGGCGGTGGCGGGCAACAACCGCACCACCGCCCTGGCCAACGAGATCTTCGGGCCGCAGCTCATCCCCTTCGAGGTGCTGTCGGTTCTGCTGACCGCCGCTCTCATCGGAGCGATAGTGCTGGCGAGGAGGGACTGAGATGCTGCTGAACCAGTTCCTCCTGCTCGCCGCGATCCTCTTCTCGATCGGTGTCTACGGCGTCATCGTGCGGCGCAACGGCGTGTTGGTGCTCATGAGCATCGAGTTGATCCTCAACTCGGTGAACATCAACCTGATCGCGTTCAGCACCTACCACGGCCTGGGTGGCCAGGTGTTCGCACTGTTCGTGATCGCCGTGGCAGCCGCTGAGGTGGGCGTCGGGCTGGCGATCGTGTTGTTGATCTACCGAAACCGTCGCTCTGTCGACATCGACGCACTCGACGAGCTGAAGGGCTGAGGCTGCGCGCTATGTGGTTCCTTACCCATACCTGGATCATGCCGGCGCTCATGGCGTTGTCGTTCCTGGCCATCCTCGCGGTCGGCAAACGGCTGCCGAAGAAGGGTTCCGAGATCGGCGTGGCCGCGGTCGGCATCTGTTTCGTGCTGGCGCTGCTCACCGCCGGCAGCTGGTGGCAGCACACCAACGACACCGGTGAGTCCGGCGAGCACGCTTCTGGTGTGCTCGCGGTCGCTCCCGGCGCAGGCGATGCCGAGGAGCACGACCCCGAGGCCTTCTCCGACGTGGAACAGGGTTGCTCGAGGGTGGTCGACGAGGCCGACCACGAGGGCAACTCCGAGAAGGCCGAAGCAGATCACGAGGGCGACACCGAGGGCGAGGAACACTCGTCGGGGATCGCACCCGGTGAGTCCGCCTCGGCCGAATCGACCGCCGTCGCCACCGCGGAAGAGGGTGAGGGTCACGCCGCCACGAAGCCCGTGGTGCGCTGCTTCACCTGGTTCGACAACGGTCCCGCGGACTCCAGCACGATCACCGTCGGAACGATGGTCGACGGCCAGAGCGTGTTCATGCTCGTCGTCGTGGGCCTGATCTCACTGCTGGTCCACATCTACTCGACCGACTACGTGAACGGCGACCGTCGCTACACCCACTACTTCGCCTTCCTGTCCCTGTTCACCGCCTCGATGATGTTCTTCGTGCTGGCCCAGAGCACCCTTCAGATGATCGTGGGCTGGGAGTTGGTCGGCGTCTGTTCGTTTGCCCTGATCGGCCACTGGTGGGAGGAGAAACCCAACTCCAACGCGGCCCTCAAGGCGTTCCTCACCAACCGCGTGGGCGACATCGGCCTGCTGGTCGGCATGATCATCCTCTACTTCGCTGCCGGCCGGTCGTTCTCGATTCTCGACATCAACATCCTGGCGGCCTCCGGCGGGATCTCCCACGGCCTGCTGTTGGTCGCCTCGGTCTGCCTGCTCGCTGCGGTCATGTCGAAGTCCGGGCAGTTCATCCTCCACACCTGGCTGCCCGACGCCATGGCCGGGCCCACGCCGGTCTCGGCGCTGATCCACGCCGCGACCATGGTCGTGGCGGGCATCTACCTGGTGGCGAGGCTGTACCCGGTGTTCTTCGAGGGACTGTCGATCGCGGGGTCGTCGGTCAACCTGCTGGCCGTGGTCGGAGCTGTCACCGCCATGTTCGGAGCGTTGCTCGCCTTCGTGCAGAAGGACGTGAAGAAGGTCCTCGCGTACTCGACGATCTCCCAGCTCGGGTTCATGGTCACCGCCCTCGGCGTGGGCGCCTGGACCGCAGCGATGTTCCACCTCTTCACCCACGCCATGTTCAAGGCGTGCCTGTTCCTGGGTGCGGGGTCGATGAGCCACGCGGCGCACCACAGCTTCAACATGGTCGATGACTACGGCGGTCTGCGGAAGATCATGCCGCGCACCTTCTGGACGTTCATCATCGCCACCGGTGCCCTGGCCGGGATCTTCCCGCTGTCGGGCTTCTGGTCGAAGGACGAGATCCTTGCGGGCCACGGCACGTTCTTCAGCGAGGGTGGCAACGGCACCTACCACGTGATGCTGGCGATGCTGATCATCGGCGCCTTCTGCACCGCCGCCTACATGACCCGCACGATCTGGTACTGCTTCTACGGCGAGTACCGGGGTGTCGGCACCCCCCACGAGTCGGGTCCGCGCATCACGGTCCCGTTGATCATCCTCGCCACCCTCGGCGCGGTGGTCGGGTTCCTCAACCTGCCCAAGTCGATCGGACCGATCAACTTCCCGGAGTCGCTGCACACCCAGTTCGAGCAGTTCGTCGAACCCGTCGGCGCCTACTTCCCGAGCATCAGCCACGCGGAGTTCAACGTTCCGCTGGCGCTGTTCTCGCTGGCGGTGGCCGGACTCGGCGTGCTGCTGCCGTACCTCTACTACTTCAAGGGCGGGCTCGCTCCGATCCGCGACCTGTCCGAGCGCAACGCCCTGGCCCGTTGGGGCAAGAACGTGCTGGTCAACAAGTACTACTTCGACTGGCTCTACACCGATGTGATCACCGGTTTCGTGAAGGGCCCGCTGGCCCGTGCCGCGAACTGGTTCAACGCCAAGGTGCTCGACGGCATCGTGGACGGTGTCGGAGCCGGGGCGGTCGTCACCGGGCAATGGGTGTACGAGAACATCGACCAGGAGGTCGTGGACGGTGCGGTCAACGCAGCGGGCACGACCGCAACCGAAACAGGTGGAGTGCTGCGCTACCTGCAATCGGGACGTATCCAGCAGTACGCGGCACTGTTCTTCGCCGCAGCCGCGCTCCTTGCCGGCGTGTTCGTAGTGGCAACCGGCTGAGCCTTCGGGAGACATGACCAATGACTGATTTCCTGACCGACTGGGGACTGATCCTCGTCACCTTCCTGCCACTGGCAGGTGCTCTGGTGATGATGGCGGTACCCCGCGAACTGACCGAGAGCCACAAGGTGATCGCCCTTGTCGCGTCGGGAGCGTCGTTGGTGATGGGCATCCTCCTCATCGCCAACTTCGACTACGACGATGCCGGGGCGCTGCAGTTCCTCGTCGACAAGGAATGGATTCCCCTGATCAACAGCGGGTTCATCCTCGGCGTCGACGGGATCTCGCTGCCGCTGATGGCGCTCACGCTGCTGGTGGTGCCCCTGGTCATCATCTACAGCTGGAACCACATCCCCTCGCCGGGCAACCCCAAGGCGTTCCTGGCTCTGATCCTGATCCTCGAGACCGGGATGATCGGCACCTTCGCCGCGCAGGACCTGATCCTGTTCTTCGTCTTCTTCGAGATCGTCCTGCTGCCGATGTACTTCATGATCGGTGTCTGGGGCGGCCCGGAGCGCAAGTACGCCTCGATCAAGTTCTTCGTCTACACGATGTTCGGCTCCGCCCTGATGCTCGTGTCGTTCCTGGCGCTGTACTTCCTGTCCCGCGAGCAGACCTTCGACATGAGGATCCTCACCGAACTGGGTGGGCTCGACATCGCCCGGACGACGCAGATCCTCGTGTTCGGCGGCATGTTCATGGGCTTCGGCATCAAGGTGCCGATGTTCCCGTTCCACACCTGGCTACCCGACGCTCACACGCAGGCGCCGACACAGGGTTCGGTGATCCTCGCCGCGGTCCTGCTGAAGCTGGGTACCTACGGCTTCGTGCGCATCGCCCTGCCGTTCCTGCCCGAGGGTGCCCAGTGGTGGGCACCGATCATCGGGGTGCTCGCCGTGATCGGCATCATCTACGGCGCCCTGGGGTGTCTGGCCCAGACCGACATGAAGCGACTGATCGCCTTCTCCTCGGTGGCCCACATGGGCTTCGTGATGCTCGGAATCGCGACCCTCACCGAGTTCGGCATCAACGCCGCGGTGTTCGGCATGGTCGCCCACGGTCTCATCACCGGCATGTTGTTCTTCATCGCCGGTTCGGTGAAGGACCGCTACCACACCCTCGAGATCAAGCGCCTCGGTGGTCTGCTGATCTCCGCACCGCGATTGGGTTGGATCCTCGGCCTGTGCACCATGGCATCGCTCGGCCTTCCCGGCCTGGCCGGATTCTGGGGTGAGTTCCCGGCCATCCTGGCCGCCTACGAGCCGGCCCCGATGCTCAACCAGACCCTCTTCCGGGTCCTGATGGTGGTCGCGGCGCTGGGAACCGTCCTGGCCGCCGGCTACCTGCTCTGGCTGTTCCAGCGCACCGCCTTCGGCACTCCCAGCGAGGAGTTCGTCGACGATCCCGAGATCGTCGACGTGAAGATGAGCGAATGGATCGCCTGGACGCCGATGATCGTGCTGATCGTCGTACTCGGGTTCCTACCCAGCATCATCTTCGATGTCACCAATCCAGCGGCGACGCTCATCGCCGTGGCAGCAGGAGCCTGATCCGAGGTGCTCGCCCTACTCGCCCAGGCGTCGGACGTCTTCACGAAACCGACCGTCGACTACCACGCGCTCGCGCCCGAGTTGATCCTCGTGGGCACGATCATCGTGCTGGCGCTGGTCGACTCCTGGAAACTCGAGCGGGCGCGACCCGTGATGTCGGCCATCGCAGGACTCGGTCTTCTGGCCGCCCTTGTTCCGGTGATCACGCTTGCTGTCGACGGCACCGACCGGGTGCTGCTCGATGGCGGCTACGTGGTCGACTCGATGTCACTGGTGCTCAAGGCACTGTTCATCGTCTCGGCGTACGTCGTGGTGCTCCTGTCCATCAACTACATGGCCGAGGGCGACTACTGGGAGTCGGAGTACTACACGCTGCTGATCTGCTCGGTGCTGGGCATGACCGTGATGGCCTCCAGCCGGGACCTGATCGGCATCTTCATCGCCCTCGAGCTGTTGTCGATACCCGCCTACATGCTCGCTGCGTGGCGCAAGGGTGACGAGCGGTCCAACGAAGCCGGGATGAAGTACTACCTGATGGGCGTGTTCGCCACGGGAATCCTGCTCTACGGCATGTCGCTGGCCTACGGCCTGGGTGGGAGCACCAACCTCGAGGCGATCGGGCTGCAGCTGGCGGATCTCGGCAGCGACGGCGTGCCCGTGGTGGCGTTGGCGCTGTTGTTCACGATCATCGGATTCGGTTTCAAGGTCTCAGCGGTGCCGTTCCACACGTGGGCACCTGACACCTACGAGGGTGCACCCACGCCGGTCACGGCGTTCCTGGCGGTGGCGTCCAAGGCAGCCGGTTTCGTTGCGCTCATCCAGGTGACCTACTTCTGCTTCATCGTGCGGTCCGATGTCATCGAGCCGATCTTCTTCGTCCTTTCCATCTCGTCGATGACCGTCGGCAACCTGATCGCGCTGCGCCAGTCCAACGTGATCCGCATGCTGGCCTACTCCGGCATCGCCCAGGCCGGTTTCATGCTGGCTCCGTTCGCAGTCGCGAGCTCCGATCCCGCCCTCTCGCTCCAGGCGGTCGTCACCTACCTGGTGATCTACGCCGCCATGAACCTGGGTGCGTTCGCGGTGATCATCGCGATCGCACGCCGCACCAGGTCCGCAGAACTCGAGGACCTCGGCGGGTTGTTCACCTACATGCCGGGCCTGGCGGTGGCGTTCACCCTGTTCCTGGCGTCGCTCATCGGGATCCCGCCGCTCGGTGGTTGGTGGGCCAAGTTCGGGGTCTTCGCATCCTTGATCGAGGCCGACAGTGGCCTCGGCTGGACCCTCGCCATCGTGATGGCGGTCAACACCGCAATCGCGGCGTACTACTACCTGGCCGTCGCCCGGGCCATGTGGTTCGACGACGTGCCCGAGGGAACCGACACCTCGCCGGTGCGCACTCCGGCGACACTCGGATTCGCCGTCGTCATCACTCTGATCGCCACCCTGTTGTTCGGCATCCTTCCGCAGGTGGTCAACGACGTGACCGACTTCGGTCTCGTCGCACTCGGTGGCTGAGGACCCTCCGGCGGAGGACCGCGCCCGGTCAGCCGGCGCAGCGCCCGGGGTGTCCCCTGACGGCGAGCTTCCCGAAGGGCTGCGCGAGGCCTTCGAACACCTCGGCAGACTTCGCTTCGACCAGTTCATGGAACTGGCCCTCTATGCGCCGGCCACCGGCTTCTTCGCCGTACACGGTGGTGCGGGGCGCCGGACCGGTGACTTCATGACCAGCCCGGAGGTGGGGCCCACCTTCGGCGCCGTTCTGGCCCGTCACCTCGATGAGTTGTGGCGCCGGCTGGACCGTCCGTCACCGTTCACCGTGATCGAGGGCGGAGCCGGACGCGGCGCTCTGGCGATCGCCGTCGCCGCCGCTGCACCCGAGTGCGCGCCTGCGCTGCACTGGGTGCTGGTGGAACGAAGCGCGGCTCTTCGCGACCGGCAGGGCGAACACCTCGAGCTCACAGGTCTGGTCGGGCTGCCCGAACCGGGCGGGTTGGGTGCAGGATCCCCAGAGGAAGGTGGCGGACCCTGGTTCACCTCGCTGGCCGCCATGCCGGAACCGAGCGGTGCCTCGATCACCGGCGCGGTCGTGGCGAACGAACTGCTCGACAACATCCCGACGCGCCTGCTGGCACGCACGGCGACGACCTGGCAGGAGGTGATGGTGGCGCTCGGCGATGACGGACGGTTGCGCGAAGAGCTCTCGGAGGTTCCGCCCGTCGTGGCCGAGGCCTTCGACGAAGTGGCACCAGCTGCAGTGCAGGACGCACGAGCACCCTGGCAGCCCGGTGCTGCCAAGTGGGTGGTGGATGCGATCGACCTGGTGGAACGGGGCGAGGTGCTCGTGTTCGACTACGCGGACACCACCGCTTCGATGGCAGCGAGGCCGCAGGACCAGTGGCTGCGCACCTACCGGTCACACCAGCGAGGCTCCTCACCGCTCGAATCGGCCGGTCGCCAGGACATCACGGTGGAGGTGGCGCTCGATCAGCTGCCGGAGCCCGACGAGGTGTGTTCCCAGGCAGCGTGGCTGGCCGCCAACGGACTCGATGAACTGGTCGCCCGGGCCGCCCGTCGCTGGGAGGAGCGCGCCGGGGTCGGCGACCTCGCAGCCATGCGTGCGCGCAGTGTGAGCACCGAAGCAGCTGCGCTCACCGATGAGTCCGGGTTGGGTGCGTTCAAGGTCCTGCGCTGGGCCGTCGGGCCCGCCAGCACCTGACCAGCAGCGGTTCTACCGGCACCGGCCGCCGGGCGGCGCCCCGGAAGCGCCCCGGAAGCCGCCCGAGCCGGCTGGCGCCGACGCCGGGCCACGCTCGGGTTCGATACTCTCCCAACGGCGGACACGCGGTGTCTGCACCCAACGGCGGACACGCGGTGTCTGCATCCAGCGACTTCTCCAGGGGGCCACAGATGGCAGATGATCAGGCAGCCACGATCGAGGACTACTACCGCGAGGACCGGACGTTCACGCCGCCGCCCGCATTCGTGGCCAATGCCGACCTGAACGACCCCGCGATCCACGAGCGCGCGGACGGCGACTTCGAAGCGTTCTGGGCCGAACAGGCCCGGGATCTCCTCGACTGGGCCGAACCGTTCACGAAGACCCTCGAATGGGACCTGCCGTTCGCCAAGTGGTTCTCCGACGGCAAGCTCAACGTCACCCACAACTGCCTCGACCGTCACGTCGAGGCGGGCCGGGGCGACCGGGTGGCCTACTACTTCGAGGGCGAACCCGGCGACACCGCGACGATCACCTACGCAGACCTGCTGGAACGCACCAAGGAGTTCGCGGTCACCCTCCGCTGGTTGGGGATCTCCGCCGGCGACCGGGTGTGCATCTACATGCCGATGATCCCCGAGACGATCGTGGCGATGTTGGCATGTGCGCGTATCGGTGCCGCCCACAGCGTGGTCTTCGGTGGCTTCAGCCCGGATTCGCTGGTGGACCGCATCAACGATGCCGAGGCGACGGTGGTGGTCACCGCCGACGGCTCCTGGCGTCGCGGCAAGCCGTTCCTGCTCAAGCCCAACGTCGACGCCGCGTTGGAGCACTGTCCGACCGTGCGTTCGGTGGTCGTGGCGGAGCGCTGCGGGGGCGCCGACATCGAGATGATCTCGGGCCGGGACCACTGGTGGTCCGATGCCGTCGAGGATGCCCGCAGCGAGATCGGCACCCACTGCCCGGCTGAGCCCTTCGACGCGGAGCAGCTGCTCTACCTGCTCTACACCTCGGGCACCACAGCCAAGCCCAAGGGCATCATGCACACCACCGCGGGCTACCTCACCCAGGTGGCGTGGACCCATCGTGCGGTGTTCGACCTGCGCGCCGATTCCGATGTCTACTGGTGTGCCGCCGATGTCGGTTGGGTCACCGGTCACAGCTACATCGTCTACGGGCCGCTGTGCAACGGCGCCACGTCGGTGCTCTACGAGGGCACGCCCGACACCCCGCGCGAGGAGAAGCGTCACGGCGAGCAGTCCGAGTGGGACCGTGACCGACTCTGGGACATCATCGAGCGCTACGGCGTCACCCAGCTCTACACCGCTCCGACCGCGATCCGCACCTTCATGAAGTGGGGAGCAGAGTGGCCTGCCGGCCACGACCTGTCGTCGTTGAGGGTGCTCGGAACGGTGGGGGAACCGATCAACCCCGAGGCCTGGATGTGGTACCACGAGAACATCGGCGGCAGCCGCTGCCCGATCGTCGACACCTGGTGGCAGACCGAGACCGGAGCGATGATGATCTCCCCGCTGCCCGCGCTCACCACCACCAAGCCGGGATCGGCGTGTCGGCCGCTGCCCGGCATCGGCGCCGAACTGGTCGACGACGAGGGCCACGTGGTCGAACAGGGAGGTGGGTACCTCACCCTGACGCGTCCCTGGCCGGCGATGTTGCGGGGTATCTGGGGAGATCCGGAGCGCTACCGGGAGACCTACTGGTCACGTTTCGAGGGGCGTTACTTCGCAGGTGACGGGGCCAAGGTGGATTCCGACGGATACATCTGGGTCCTCGGTCGGGTCGACGACGTGATGAACATCTCGGGCCACCGGATATCCACCGCCGAGGTGGAGTCCGCCCTGGTCGACCACCCCGCCGTGGCCGAGGCGGCCGTGGTGGGTGCCAGCGATGCAACGACCGGCCAGGCCATCGTCGGCTATGTCATCCTGCGCGGTGGCAACGATCCCAGCGACGAGCTGCGCGAGGAGATACGTGGCCACGTGGCGACCAAACTCGGCGCCATCTCCAGGCCCCGTGCGGTGGTCATCGTTCCCGATCTGCCCAAGACCCGGTCCGGCAAGATCATGCGCCGGCTGCTGCGTGACGTGGTCGAGGGCCGTGAGCTCGGCGACACGACCACCCTCGCCGATGAGACCGTCGTGCAGGCGATCCGCGATCGTGCCGCCGACGGTGACGATGAGAGCTGACCGGGACCGAGCGGGGGATCCCGGCTCTCCGGGGCGGGCAACGGGCTCTGTCATCGGCCCGGCGGTTCGCACGTGATCTGGTGGATCCTCGGCGCCGTACTGCTGGCTCTGGTGGCGTTGGTGATCCACGACCGCCTGCAGACCCGCCGGGCGATCCTCCGCAACTTCCCGATCATCGGTCATCTGCGGTACCTGCTCGAGGGGATGGGGCCCGAGCTTCGCCAGTACATCCTCACCTCGAACGACGAGGAGCGGCCGTTCAGTCGTGACGAACGCCGGTGGATCTACTCGTCGGCCAAGGGTGAGAACAACACCTTCGGCTTCGGTAGTGACAACAACATGGAACACACGGCGGGCTATCTGGTCGTGAGGCACAGCGCGTTCCCGTTGGATCCGCTGCCGGGTGAACCCCGTGATGCCACACCGGGTTTCTCGGTGCCGTGCGCGAAGGTGCTGGGTGAGGCGCACGGCCGTTCGCGGGCCTTCCGTCCCCCCTCGATCGTGAACGTCTCCGCGATGAGTTTCGGCGCGCTGTCCGGCAACGCCATCGAGGCGATCGATCTCGGCGCAGCGGAGGCGCTGAGCCTCCACAACACCGGTGAGGGGGGCGTCTCGCCCCACCATCTCCTCGGGGCCGATCTGGTGATGCAGATAGGCACCGCCTACTTCGGTTGTCGTGACGACAGTGGCAGGTTCTCCATGGAGCGCCTCGTGGACGCCGTCGCGGAGGCTCCGGTGCGCGCCCTGGAGGTGAAGCTCTCCCAGGGAGCCAAGCCCGGCCTCGGTGGGCTGCTCCCGGGAGCCAAGGTGACGTCCGTGGTGGCAGCCGCCCGGGGAATCACACCCGGGGTCGACTGCAAGTCGCCGAGCGCACACCGGGAGTTCTCCGATGTGGACTCGCTGATCGAGTTCGTCGAGCGTCTCGCCGAGCGCACGGGACTGCCGGTCGGCATCAAGTCCGCGGTCGGAGATCCGGTCTTCTTCACCGATCTGGCCGAGCGGATGCGGGTCACGGGAGGAGGCCCGGACTTCGTCACCGTCGACGGTGGAGAGGGGGGCACGGGAGCAGCGCCGCTGGTCTTCGCCGATCATGTATCGCTGCCGTTCCTCCGGGGCTTCCCCGAGGTCTACCGGGCCTTCGCCCGGGAGGGGCTTGCCGACGACATCGTGTTCGTGGGATCGGGCCGCCTGGGGTTGCCCCACCGCGGACTGGCTGCCATGGCCCTCGGATGCGACCTGCTCGCGGTCGCCCGCGAGACGATGCTCACCGTCGGCTGCATACAGGCACAGCGCTGCCACACCGGCAACTGTCCGACAGGAGTGGCGACGCAGCGACCCAGTCGCGAGCGGGGTCTGGTCGTCTCGGACAAGGCCCCGAAGGTGGCCCGCTACATCGCCACACTCCGCCAGGACCTGCTGCGGCTGGCGAGGGCGTGCGGGGAGCCACATCCCGGTTTCGTCCACTCGGGGCAGGTTGCGGTCCTCAGCGACCCCCGCACCACCATCGACCTCACCACCCTCGCCGGCTATGACGCCCCGACCTGGGGAAGGCCCGGTGAGGACCAGCGCGCCGCTCTCGCGGCGTGCTGGTCCCCGATGGGAGTCCAACCGACGGGGCCCGGTCACGATGCGGGGTCTGACGCTGGCTAATCTGCCCGGGTGCCGACCTGGGACCACACCTTCGAGAACTGGATGTGGCGCGGCGAGGTGCTGGAAGCCGATGCCGGCGCCCAGATGCCAACCGTCGTGTTCGACATGGACGGTGTCCTGTCCGACGCCAGTCGTCGACAGCACTTCCTCGAATCACCGCGTCGCGACTGGGAAGGGTTCTTCCAGGCCTGTGGTGACGACGCCCTCATCGAGGAGGTCGCACGCCTGCTCGAGTCGCTCGACCCCGAACTGCGGATCGTCCTGCTCACCGCGCGTCCGATCCGCGTGATGCCCCAGACCCTGGCCTGGCTCGACCGCTACGGATTGCGCTGGGACCTTCTGATCATGCGCGACTTCGGTGACTACTCGGCCTCGCCGCACTTCAAGCGCCACACGGTGCAGGAGCTCCGCTCACGGTCCTTCGATCTGCGCCTCGGCTTCGAGGACGATCGCCGGAACGTGGCGATGTTCCACGCCGAGGGTGTGCCGTGCGTCTACATCCATTCGGGCTACTACGACTGACTTGCAACCGACGAGGCTGAGTCGGGGCACAGCCCGGAGGCCGCGCGCGCTCACATCCGGTATCCGGTGTTCCACCATTTGATCCGGCTGTGGATCGGTGACTTCCATCGCTCCGCAGGGAGGTGGCAACGAGATGCTCAACAACTTGAAGACTGCGGCTCTGCTCGCAGGATTGGGCGCGTTGTGCATGTTCGTGGGCTCGTTCTGGGGAACCAACGGGCTGATCATCGGCCTGGCGATCGGTCTGGCGATGACCGCGGGTTCGTACTGGTTCAGCGACCGCCTCGCCATCCGCTCGGCCGGGGCGGTCGAGGTGGATGAGACCCAGATGCCCCAGTACCACGCCATCGTGGCCGAGCTGGCCCTGCGGGCGTCGGTCCCCAAACCGAAGCTCTACGTGTCACCCCAACCCCAGCCGAACGCCTTCGCCACCGGCCGCAATCCGGAGCACGCCGCGGTGTGCGTCACCGAGGGGCTCCTGCGCACCCTGAACTGGGAGGAGATCCAGGGAGTACTCGCCCACGAGCTGAGTCACGTGCGGAGTCGCGACATCCTCATCGGGTCGGTTGCCGCCGCGATCGCCATGGGGATCACCTTCGTCGCCTCGATGGCCCGCTGGGCATTCATCTTCGGTGGCGGCCAGGGCAACGGGAACAGCCGGGACAATCCGATCGGTGGATTGCTGATGCTGATCCTGGCACCGGTCGCCGCGGCCCTGATCCAGACGGCGATCAGCCGGAGCCGGGAGTACGAGGCCGACGCGTCCGCCGCACGGATCCTGGGGACCGGAGAGCCGTTGGCCCGGGCTCTCGAACGGCTCGAGGACGGCGCGGCGCGCATTCCCTCGCCGGTGAACCCGGCCGAGGCATCCAACTACATAGTCAACCCACTGCGCGGACGTCAGATGACCCAGTGGTTCTCCACCCACCCTCCGGTGCAGGAACGGATCACGCGGCTGCGCAGCGGTGCCTGGGTCTGATTCACCTGGGTCTGGTTCAGCGGTCGATCCCGACCACGTGCTCCATCAGCAGCCCGTCCGCGTAGGTGCCATCCGGTCGGCAGCAGTAGTGCCTCATCACCCCGACCCGTCTGAAGCCCACCTTCTCGTAGGCTCGCACGGCCCGGGTGTTGTCGGGATCGGGGTCGATCGTGATCCGGTGGTGCCCGCGCTCCTCGGTCAGGAACGCCATGACCGTCCTGAGGGCATCGAGTGCCACTCCGGTGCCGTGCGCTGCGCTCGTGACGGCGATGTCGATCCATGCTGAGCGGTACTCGTCGTCGTCGTCCTCGCCCGCCTGGATCCAGCCGAGGACGTCGCCTTCCACTTCGATGACCCAGCCGAACTGGTCATCCTGAGCTATCAGCTTCGCGACCTTGGCCCGATCATGTGCGAACCACCATGTCAGGACCACGGGTTCTGCGAACAGCGCCACGAGCACATCGACATCGGCGGGCGCCGCTGGTCGGAGGCGAACACCGTCGCCCTCGATCACCGGACTCACGAGAGTGGTCACCGCGTCCTCCCCACAGGTGTCAGTCGCGGAAGTTCCCGAACTGCAGGGGAATCCCGAAGTCGTGTTCCTTGCAGGCCGAGATCACGTCCTGGAGGTGGTCGCGCTTCTTTGCGGTGACGCGGATCTGTTCGCCCTGGGTCTGCGACTGCACCCCCTTGGGGCCCTCGGCCTTTATGAACTTGTTGATCTCCTTGGCCTTGTCCGAGCCGATGCCCGCGACGAGGGTCGCCACCTGGCGGGCGGTGGCCCCGGAAGCCTCCTCGACGTTGCCCCAGTCGAGGGCCTTCATCGACACACCGCGCTTGACGAGCCGTTCCTCGAGCACCTGTCGCAGCGCGGTGAGGCGGTCCTCGGTCGAGGAGCGCAACGTGATCGTGGTGTCACCCAGTTCGATGCTGGAGTCGGTGCCCTTGAAGTCGAATCGGTTGGCGATCTCACGACCCGCCTGGTCGACAGCGTTGCGGATCTCCTGCTCGTCGATCTCAGAGGTGATGTCGAAGCTGGCCATGGCGGTCCTCCTGTTGGTTCGCGGTCTGTTGCTTCCCGGTCTGGAGTGACCGGGCGGTCGGTCGGATCTGATTGCCGACGCGGGCTGTCGGAACGCTATCGTGGCCGACTCGGAGTTCTCACCCCGGCAGTTCTGTGGTCTGGAACCGTCGTACCGTGAACTCCGCCTCGGATACTCGAATACGAGTCCGATGGGTCGGTGCCCGAGCGGCCAAAGGGAGCAGGCTGTAAACCTGCCGGCGTATGCCTTCGGAGGTTCAAATCCTCCCCGGCCCACTGTGTTTGTGCCCCGACGGGCTCCCGGGTGCTTCGCACCGCGCCCGTCTCCTCCGCCAGGTGGGGCCCCTGCCCCACGGCGGCAGTGTTTGTGCCCCGACGGGCTCCCGGGTGCTTCGCACCGCGCCCGTCTCCTCCGCCAGGTGGGGGATCCGGCTTCGCCGGTCCGAGCAGCTACAGGTGGGTGGCCGAAGGCCACACAGCCAGAAAGCTCGACCGGCAACCTCTGGTTGCCGCTCGAAGGGTTACAGCAGCTGTTCCATCAGAACCACGTCCAGCCAGCGGCCGAACTTGCGGCCCACCTCGCGTTCGGTTCCGACCACCTCGAAGCCACACGCGGCGTGCAGGCCGATCGACACCTCGTGTCCACCGACGATCTTGGCCATGATGGCGTGGAATCCGTGGTGGCGGGCCAATTCGACCAGGTGTTCGAGAAGCACCCGTCCCACGCCCTTGCCGCGACTGGCCTCGGCGACGTAGACGCTGTCCTCGACGGTGGTGGCGTATCCGGCTCGCTCCCGGTAGGCCGACAACGCACCGAAACCGGCCACGTGGCCGTCGGGTTCGACCGCCACGATCACCGCGTGGGCGCCCGTGCGGTCGGTCAGCCAGGCACGTTGTTCCTCGATCGTGCGGGGGACCAGGTCGAACGTCGCCGACGAGGTGAGTACCTGCTGGTTGTAGATGTCGAGGATTGCCCCGGAGTCGTCCAGGGTGGCGGGGCGGATCTGCACGACGGACAACCTAGGCCCGGAGCGGTCGATCGGTGGTCCGGGTTGGTGCCCGGATCGCCACCTCGTCGGGGTCAGCCCCGCCCGGGGGCAGCCGGGTAGGGGTTCAGAGCGTGGCGGGAGCGGGCTCGACCACCTCGAGCGCCCCGGTCATCGCCTCGAGTCGCGCCCATGCAGCGATGTCGGCGGAGTCGGTGAGCAGCAGGACCTGCTGGTGAGCTGACTGTTCGAGAATCGTCTCGAGCAGGGGAGCGACAACGTTCGGCTCCAGGTCGGTGAACGGTTCGTCGAGCAGCAGCGGGAAGTTCTCCATCCCCGGGCCGACACAACGAACCGCGGCGAACTGCTGTTGCAGTGCATGCTTGGCGGCGGTCAGCTCCTCGCCCGCGATCTCGGCATCGTGGGGAGCCAGATCGCGCCCGGTGGCCGACGCTGCGACGATGGCGCCCCGGTGTTCGATGGCCCAATCCATCGAGACGTTGCCGGCCAGTGCGGTCCAGCGTGCGGTCGCGTCGCGCTGTGCCTCGGCCACCTGCAGGAGGCGTCGGCGCTGTGCATCGGAGCCGAGCAGGCCGTTGACCCGCTGCAGGTGGAACCCGAGGTACGAATGGGCTCCTGCGGCTTCGAGGGCCTCGGCCTCGGCCCTTCCGGCCGCCTCGGCGCGGCGCCAGTAGACCATCGACACCATCACGGCTGCCGCGGCGATGATGGCGAGCATGGCGATGCCAGCCAGCCCGAGGATCTGGGCCGCCGGGATCGAGAACAGAGCGGCGATGCCGGCGACGAGGAAGTTGATCTTCCGTACGCTCTCGGCCTGGGTCACCGCCTCCTCGAACTGTTGGTGGCTCTCCTCGATGCGGGCGATGGCGTCAGCGTCGTCGGCGCTGGAGCCGAGTGCGTCGGCTTCGCGCTCGAGGTCGCGTTCGGCGGCCTGTAGGCGCTCAGCGGTCGACCACAGCTCAGCCTGGTCCACCGACGCCAGTTGCAGGATCAGCTGGTCACCCTCGACGGATTCGGTGAGGCGCTGCGAACCCACGTACATGAGGCGCCGGGCCTTGTGGGTGTCGAGGCCGGCCTTGGCGAGCAGGTCGATCCGACCGTCCTCACCGGTGAAGCTGGAGGTGACGTCCAACCGGTTGTCGATGTCGACCACGCGTGGAGCGGCCCCCTCCGGGCGGAACACCGCGAAGCGGGTGCCCCCATCGGACTGCAGCTCGAGGTGGACCCCGGGTCTGGAGCTCGACAGAGCACCGATGACCTCGGTGGCTATGGCATCACGTTCGAACTGGCCGAGACCGGTCAGAACCGTGAGGCGGGGGTGGATGTCGACGGCCAGGGTGTGGTCGCCGGAGTCGATGACCAATCGTTCGAAGCGCACACCATGGCATCGGTGGATCACACCCCCCGACTTGAGTCACTTCGTGACCTTTCGTGTCGGGTTCGCCGCCAGCGTCCTGCCGGGGCACCGGCGTCGGTGCTCGGGCGACCCGCCGGCGGTGGCCCGGCCTCCGGGCCATGTTGTTGGGCGGGGCCCGCGATGGCTACTCTTTCGAGTCGGTCCAACACCAGTTGGCCTGCCTCCTTAGCTCAGTCGGCAGAGCGTTTCCATGGTAAGGAAAAGGTCGTCAGTTCGATTCTGACAGGGGGCTCCACGGCGCAGCTCAGCTGCGTCGGCCAATCCGGCCCTCGGGTCGGCTGCGGCGGCGTAGCTCAGATGGTGAGAGCGCTCGGCTCATAATCGAGAGGTCGTCGGTTCGAGTCCGACCGCCGCTACAAATCGCCGGTACCCGCCGGTCCACCAACACCTAACCAGGGAGAAGGCCCATGTCCAAGGAGAAGTTCGAGCGTACGAAGCCGCATGTGAATGTGGGGACGATGGGTCATATTGACCATGGGAAGACGACGTTGACGGCTGCGATTTCCAAGACGTTGGCTGATCGTGTTGAGGGGAACACGTTTACTGAGTTCGCGAATATTGATAAGGCTCCTGAGGAGCGTGAGCGTGGGATCACGATCAATGTTTCCCATGTGGAGTATGAGACCGAGAATCGGCATTACGCGCATGTGGATATGCCGGGGCACGCGGATTACATCAAGAACATGATTACGGGTGCTGCGCAGGTTGACGGCGCGATTTTGGTGGTGGCTGCGACTGATGGTCCGATGCCTCAGACGCGTGAGCATGTGGTGTTGGCTCGTCAGGTTGGTGTGCCTGCGATCGTGGTGGCCTTGAACAAGGTTGACATGGTTGATGATGACGAGTTGTTGGAGTTGGTGGAGATCGAGGTTCGGGAGCTTCTGAACGAGTACGAGTTCGATGGTGATGATGCTCCGGTGGTGCCGGTTTCTGCGTTGAAGGCTTTGGAGGGTGATTCGGCTGCGCAGGATCAGGTGATGGAGTTGATGGGGTTTGTGGATTCCTATGTTCCTGAGCCGCAGCGTGATCTGGACAAGCCGTTCTTGATGCCGATCGAGGATGTGTTTTCGATCACGGGTCGTGGCACGGTTGTGACCGGCAAGGTTGAACAGGGTGTGATCCACACTGGTGATGAGATTGAGATCGTCGGGTTGCGTGATACTCAGACGACGACTTGTACTGGTGTTGAGATGTTCCGCAAGTTGCTTGATGAGGGTCAGGCTGGGGACAACATCGGTGCGCTTCTTCGTGGTATCGACAAGGAAGATGTGCAGCGGGGTCAGGTGTTGGCGAAGCCTGGGTCGATCACGCCTCATACCCGCTTCGAGGCGAATGTGTATGTGTTGACCAAGGATGAGGGTGGCCGTCACAAGCCGTTCTTCGCGAATTATCGGCCTCAGTTCTATTTCCGTACCACGGATGTGACTGGGACTGTTGAGTTGCCTGAGGGCACTGAGATGTGCATGCCTGGTGACAACACTGAGATGACTGTGGAGTTGATTGCTCCGATCGCGATGGATGAGGGACTGCGGTTCGCGATTCGTGAGGGTGGCCGTACCGTTGGTGCTGGCCGTGTGACCAACATCATCGAGTAGCTGACACCGTCGGGCAGGACACACCCCCCGACAGACCAACGTCGGTCCTGACGGACCGTGATCGATCGAGCGCCCCGACCTTCGAACAGGTCGGGGCGCTTGCGCGTGGGTCGGGGATTCATCCCCATTGATCGTGCGTCGGCGCGCGGCTGAAGGTTGCGTCACGCGATCGTGGGAGAGGCCTGCGGCTCGGGATCCATCAGGGGGAGACACGTGCAGGAACCGCAGGTGTTCGACGACATCCGGCCCACGAACCGGACCGCAGGTTCTCGCGTCCGGGCGCTCGTGGTTCTGGCTGCGGGAGTTGCCGTAGGCATGGCCGCGCCGGGACAGGCGGGTGCACAGGGGTCCGACGACGACATCGACGAGGTGGGTCCGGGAATTCTCGGAAGTTCCGCTACCCCGGGCTCATTGTTGGACTCCGGGTCATCGACCACGCAGCTGCGCGATCCTGCGAGGCGTGCGTCGGTGCTGGAGACACAACTCCGGGCCCACTTCGGAGACCGCTTCGGTGGAACGTTCGACCGGCCGGATGCCGATCGGTACACCCTGGTCGTAGCGGCTACCGCGTTGACCGAGGAGGACCACTCGGTTGTCGAAGGATTGGGCCGCCCGGTCGAACTCGTGGAGGTGGATCACGCCATGTCCACGCTCGAGCGCTGGCGCGACGAGATCGACGCCCTGCTCACGGATCAGCCGGCGGACTCGATCTGGGCACTGAACCCGACCCGCAACGTGGTGGAGGTGTACATCGACGACCTCGACAGGCTGCCGCCGGCATCGGCTGGGCGATTGAGAGAGCTGGCCGAGCTGGAGGGGGTGGTCCTGCGGGAAGGTCTCGAGATGAGCCCGAGTGCGGGCGACTACCCCGCACCGCACTGGAGTGGGGTCGGCATCGGGGTCGGTTCGGGCTACTGCACCCGTGGATTCACGATCAACACCGGCTTCGGTCTCATGGGCACTACGGCCGGACATTGCGGCGCAGTGGGCTCGAAGGTGTGGGAAGCATCCGGCGAAGGTGGAACGCTCGCTGTGTCCGGCGTCCAGGTGGACGAGATCAGGATGCGCGAGTACGGCGGTGGTCATGACTTCGCCACGTTTCTCGATCCGGCGGGCCAGGGAAGGGTTCGCATCAGCGATTCCAGTTGGCTCGACGTCAAGGGCACCCAGGATCCGAACTGGCTGGAGCAGGGCTACTGCATGAGAGGAGCCCGACTGGCAGGTGAGACATGTGGCGGAGTGTCCCTCGTGGGCAACTTCACCTCCAGTGGGCAGACGGTGTCGGGATTCTGTGTGGGCAGCAACGCGACCGGGCCCGGTGACAGCGGGTCCGGTTGGTACCGCCGAACAGGCGGGAACGACGTGCTCGCCGTGGGCATCCACTCGGGGAGCGTTCCCAGCCAGGGGTGGTCATGTGCCGACAGGATCACGGACGTACTTGCGGCCTCCGGGTCGACGATCGCCACCTACACCCCCCCGGCCAAGTGAGGCCGGGTCTGGTTCTGCTGGTGGCAGCGACGCTCTGTGCGACGGTGACCGGATGTGCATCCGACGACCCAGATCCGGTCCCGGCTCCAGATCCAACTGTGAGGTCGCAGGGGGTTGTTGCCCCCGACGGTGAGTCGAGCGTGGAGGTGCTCGCCGCCTCGTGGTCCGGCGAACAACGGCCACCGCTGGATCCGCTTCCGGTGCTGGTCGATGCGGAAGCGGAGTTGGCCGCCGCCAACGACTCGGCGACCGTCACAGTGGTCGAGTCCGGCATGGTCGAGGTCACGTTCCTGTCCAACGGCTGCCGCGCCCTGGGTCCCGAGGGGTCGCTGGACTCCACTGCGGAGTTCCCGACGGTCCTGCTGCACCTGGGCACCTGGACGGAGTGTGTTCCCGATCCCGATCTGACGATTCCGCAAGGTGAGGCATCGGTTGCCGGCACCTTCAGCGCCAGCGTGGCTGTCGATGGCTTCGAAGGTGGCGATCCACCGCAGGTTCGATTCATCGAATGACGAGCCGCAACGTATCCACATCATTGGAGTCGCGGTTGTCCGAGCATCTCGCAGAGTTGGTGCGGGACCAACCGGCTTGCGGGATGTCGGGTCCGACCTTCGACGTCGACATCGAACTCGACGTCGAAGGGTGCAGAACCGTCACGACGCAGTCGTACCGCAACGGCACCTTGGTCGATTGGGCCCCCTGTGACCGCCGAGCCGCGGTCGTCGTGCGGTGCCCGGTCGAAGGACTCGCGCAACTCACTCCTGGACACAGCACGACGCTCCACACCGGTGTCGATCTCGCGTTGGTCGACCAGTGCTTCCCGGTGGACATACTGAGAAGCCTGGACGGACTGTCGGATCCAGCCCTGTCGATCGCGAACCTCTCCATCGACATCGAAGTGAACGAGGTTCCGGGGTCGCCGGGCCCGGTTCGACTCGAAGTCGGTGCCGGACTCATGCGGGTGGGGCGTTCCGATGGGGTCGATCCGGCCGATGTGTCCATTGGCATTCCGTGGATCACGTTCGAGAGCTGGAGGCGTGGCGCCGCAGCATCCCTCGAGGTGCTGGGCGACGGGGCCTCGGTGGATGGCCACTGGACCGAACTGCTCTGTTTCCACGGGATCGTGCAGCTGGCTTCGGTGCGGACCCGACTGGTGCAGGCGGCGTTGGTCGAGGACCGCATCCTGTTGTGGGGATCGGTGATCTCGTGATCGGCTCGATCGAACGGTCGCTCGCCGAAGATCTGGGGGAGGTGCCGATCGGGGTCCAGATCGCCGTGGTGGGTCCCGGAGTTCGTATCCGATCCTCGGCCGGGGTGGATCATCGGCTCCGACCTGTCGCTGATGACACCTTGTTCACGCCCTACTGCGCAGCGAAACCGGTCCTGGCCCTCGGCGTGATGACAGCGGTCGCCGAGGGACTGCTCGGGCTCGACGATCCGATGGCGGTATTCCTGGAGGATCTACCCCACTGGGTCGGGGCCGCAAGCGCACGTGACGTCCTGGCCCATCGTGCCGGTCTGCACGTCGTGGACCCGGTTTCGGCTCGGTTGTTGCCCCAGTCGTTGCGGTTGCCCTGGATGTCGTTGATCGAGGCTCCTGACGGGCTCGAGAGTGGGCGAGTGGAGTACTCCGAGTTCGGTGGCTGGTTCGTTCTCGGTCTGCTCGTCGAGCGTGCGGTCGGTATGGGTTTCGGGCGCTGGTGTCGGGAGACCGTGCTGGATCCCTATGGTGTGGCTCCGGGTGACCTGATCCTGCAACCGGTCCCGGCGGACAGAGCAGCCCTGGAGCGCCTGGCCGTCTCGGTCGACCTCACCCGCGGCCGTCCGGTTCCGTTGTTGAGCGAGGCCGCTCCGGAATCTGCATTCGAGTGGAACCCCGCCTACGGGGCGCTGGCAACCGCCTCAGGACTCGCCGATCTCTACAGCGGGATCCTCGGAGACCTCGACGGAGCTGCAGTGGTGCTCCGTGAGGAAACTCTCGAGGAGATGGTGCAGCCCGCTGCAGCCGGGTTCGACATGTCGCTGACCCGCCGGGAAGCATTCGGTCTCGGATTCATGTGCGATCTGCGGGCGGGAGGTTTCGGTGAATCGGTCGGTCCGCGTTCGTTCGGTCACCACGGAGCCGGGGGTCTCCGTTACGGGGTGGCCGACCCCGACAGCGGCTCGGTCTGCGTGGTGATCTGCAACGCAATGGTCGAGTGGTCGGTCGCACGGCGACTGCGTGAACGGACGCTGGCCATCTGCGTGTCGGGACTGAGGGAGTCGGCAGCTTGTTGAGAGTCGGGATGTCGTTGAGGTGTGTCGCCGGGATCGAGTTGCCTCCGCAGGCGACCTGGCCGCGCGAGCATTGGTCATGGAAGACACGCGTGTGGACAGGTGGCTCCACGCCGTACGGCTGTGCCGGACGCGCTCAGCGGCGACCGCTGCCTGTCGGGGCGGTCACGTACGGGTGGGGGGCAAATCGGCGAAGCCGGCCACACCGGTACGTTGTGGCGACAGGGTGGAGTTGACCGTCGGCGGGCGAGTGCGTGTGGTCGAGGTGTCCAGGGTGATCGACAAGCGGGTGGGTGCCGCTGTGGCGGTCGAGTGCTACGTGGATCACAGCCCTCCGGTGCCCGAGCGGCAGGCCGCGGCTCCAGCAGGGGTACGGGACCCCGGAACCGGGCGCCCGACCAAGCGCGATCGTCGCCAACTCGACCGCCTGCGCGGCCGCCGCTAGCCCCACGCCGTTCGTAGCCTGTTCCTCCCGCGGTTCCTCCGGCGGGTTGCTGTGGTGGGGAGTTGTCCGGAACCGCCACTGGTCCGGGAGCGTCCGCTTGGCGGAACGGGGCAGAGCGCGGGTACAGTTGCCGACCTGCGCCGGAGCACTCCGGCGTCGTTTCTTGACAGTCGATGACCAACGAGGGTGCGGCCGCTGGGGCTGCATCCGACAACGCCCAGAGGACTCCCCCAAATGGCAGCAGCACAGAAGATCCGGATCCGCCTGAAGGCTTATGACCACGAGGTCATCGACCAGTCAACGAAGAAGATCGTCGAGACGGTCACCCGCACCCAGGCCGTGGTTCGTGGTCCGGTCCCGCTGCCCACCGAGAAGCACCGCTTCACGGTCATCCGCGGACCGTTCAAGGACAAGGACTCCCGCGAGCACTTCGAGATGCGGATCCACAAGCGTCTCATCGACATCGTCGAGCCCAACCCCAAGACCGTCGACTCCCTCCAGCGCCTCGACCTTCCCGCCGGCGTCGACATCGAGATCAAGATCCAGGACGCCTGACCCCTCGATCAGCACCCGGGTGGTCCCCGACGGTCAGATGTTGGCCGAGTTCGGGGAAGACCCTGGACACCTTGGAGACCAGGTAGTCGCCGTAGGTCCCCGACAGGTTCCGCAGGTCGGTGCCGTCCCAACGTTGCAGGTCACCCCTGGGGTGCCCGTTCGCACCGATCTCGAGCGGAAGCTCGACCACCTCCGCGTCCCAGCTCGGATCGAAGAAGAACGGAATGCTCACGCGGTCCTCTTCGGGCACGCACACCCGGTGTGGTGTGGCGCGGTACGACCCGCCGGTCATCCGCTCGAGCATGTCGCCGAGGTTGCACACCAGTGATCCCTCCACCGGGTCCACGTCCAGCCACTCGGTTCCGCTGCGGACCTGGAGTCCACCGGTGTGGTCCTGGTGCAGCAGTGTGAGCAGCCCGTAGTCGGTGTGCTCGGCGACGCCCCAACCCCGTGGGTCGATCACCGCCGGGTACTGGAACACCCTCATCAGCACCACCGGATCGGTGGTCAGGTGGGTGTCGAAGTAGTCCGCCCCCAGGCCCAGTCCGATCCCCATGGCCGCCACCAGACGGTGACCGAGCCCGGTGAGCTCGTCGATGATCGCCAGGACCAACTCGCCCAACCCCTCGGGTCGTTCCGGGAACAGGTTGGGTCCGTGGAGTGGCGTTCCCGCCAGCACCCTGGGGTCGTCCGGACCGATCTCGGCGCCGAAGTAGATGCCTTCCTTGTGATCGGGTACGCCGCTGGTGAGTTCGCCGTCGAGGGGGAACCAGCCCCGCCACGCCCGACCACCCCTCGACATGGATATGCGTGCCTTCTCGGCCTCGGGCAGGGCGAAGAAGCGTCGGCAGCGCTCCTCGAGCCCTGTGAGGAGCCCGGGATCGATCCCGTGGCCGACGATCGTGAAGAAACCGACTTCGCGGCACGCCGAGTCGATCTGCCGTGCCACATCGGCGACCGCCGCGGTGGGCGCGTCGGGGCTCTGCATCGGCCATGGGGCCTCGGAGAGCGCGCTCACGTCGATCACGGGTACGTTCATGACGGCGCGAGCCTATTGGGCACCGCTCACCGCCGGTCGGGTCGGCCCCGGCGGCATCACCCCGGGTCGGGTTTGGTGCGGGGGACATGCACTGGTACTGTCGTCCGGTCGCCCCAAGGCTCATGCTGAGGGGAACAGTCGAAGTTCCACCCCTCGGATGAAACGCCCCGCCGGCTCCGGCAGCGGAGCATGTAGGTCAGGGATGGACCACCGTGCAACCGACGTCCACCGAGGCCTGTGTGGGTCAGCCCACAGGGAACCGGGTGGCACAACCGAATCGTCGCTCCGCCGGGCCTATCCCTGCGGAGCGTTTGCGTGAAGTGGCACCAGTCATGCCTCGCTCCCGAGGGAGCCGGCCGGTGCGACCTCACTTTCAGGGATTGTCACAAAGGACAAGCCGATGGCGAACAAAGCAATAGTTGGAGAGAAGCTGGGGATGACCCAGGTCTGGGACGACGACAACAACGTCGTGCCCGTGACCGTGCTTCGCGTCGCCCCGGCGAGGGTGGTTCAGGTACGAACCCCCGAGCGAGATGGCTACAGCGCAGTTCAGGTCACCTACGGCCACAAGGACGCGAAGAAGCTCACCAAGGGGCTCGCCGGGCACTATGCCTCCGCAGGCGTCGAGCCGGGCGTGCGCCTCGTCGAGCTGCGTCTGGATGACACGAGCGAGTTCGCTGTCGGCCAGGAGATCGGCGCAGACACCTTCGAACCGGGCGACTCCATCGACGTCACCGCGGTCTCGAAGGGCAAGGGTTTCGCAGGCGTCATGAAGCGCCACGGATTCGCCGGCCAGCCCGCATCGCACGGTGCACACCGCGTTCACCGCAAGCCCGGCGCCATCGGACAGTGCGCCACCCCGTCGCGGGTGTTCAAGGGCGTCAAGATGGCCGGTCGCATGGGGGGCACGAACGTGACCACGCTCAACCTCGAGGTAGTGCGAAGTGACCCCGACCAGCAGGTCGTCCTGGTGAAGGGCTCTGTGCCCGGACCCAAGGGCGGCGTCGTGTTCGTACGTAACGCCGTCAAGGGCGGCGCGACCGAAGGTGCTTCCTGATGCCTACCGTCACCCTGCACGCAGCCTCCGGCAGTTCGGCCGGCACGGTCGACCTCGCCGAGGAGTTCTTCGGCATCGAGCCCAACGTGGCCGTGATGCACCAGGTCGTCACCGCCCAGTTGGCGGCTCGTCGATCGGGCACACAGTCGACCAAGACCCGCCGCGAGGTGGCCGGTGGTGGTGCCAAGCCGTTCCGCCAGAAGGGCACCGGCAACGCACGTCAGGGTTCGATCAGCGCCCCTCACTACCGCGGTGGTGGTGTGGCACTGGGCCCCAAGCCACGCTCGTACGCCCAGCGCACACCCAAGAAGATGAAGACCCTGGCCCTTCGCTCCGCACTGTCGGACCGGGCCGCCGACGACAAGGTGGTCGTGGTCGAGTCCTACGGTTTCGACACCCCGAGCACGAAGGGTGCGGTGAAGCTGCTCGCAGACCTCGGTGTGCAGGGCAAGGCTCTCGTGGTGGTCCGTCCCGACGACGAGGCCACGCAGCGGTCGTTCCGCAACCTGCCGGAGGTGCACCTGGTGTCACCCGGCGAACTCAACCCCTACGACGTGCTCGTGAGCGACTTCGTGGTCTTCGCCCGGGACACGCTGCCGGGCACCCGACCCGAAGAGGTCGAGGCAGCAGCGTCAGACACAGCCGCGTCAGACACACCCGCGTCACAGACAGAGGAAGCCTGAGATGAAGGACCCACGCGACGTCATCATCCGGCCCGTGGTGTCGGAGAAGTCCTACGGACTCCTCGACAACAACGTCTACACCTTCGAGGTTGCCCCCGAGGCCTCCAAGCCCGAGATCCGCGACGCCGTCCACGCCATCTGGCCCGGTGTCAAGGTCCTGAAGGTCAACACCCTCAACCGCAAGGGCAAGCGGATGCGCAACCGGCGTTCGTTCACCTACGGCCGCCGGGCCGACACCAAGCGCGCCATCATCACCCTCGCTGATGGCTCCATCGACCTCTTCGAGGGGAACTGATCATGGGAGTACGCAAGCGCAAACCCACCAGCCCGGGGCGTAGGTTCCAGACGTCGGCGGACTTCGCCGAGGTCACCCGCGACACCCCCGAGAAGTCACTGCTGGCTCCCAAGAGCCGCACCGGTGGTCGCAACAACTACGGACGCAAGACCAGCCGCCATCGCGGCGGTGGTCACAAGCGCCAGTACCGGGTGATCGACTTCAAGCGCCGCAAGGATGGCGTGCCGGCCAAGGTCGCCGCCATCGAGTACGACCCGAACCGCACCTGTCGCATCGCTCTGCTGCACTACGCGGACGGCGAGAAGCGCTACATCATCGCCCCGCGTGGCCTGTCGGTGGGAGACACCGTGCAGTCCGGCCAGGGTGCGGAGGTCCGCACCGGCAACGCCATGCCGCTGCGCTTCATCCCCGTGGGTACCATCGTGCACAACGTGGAACTCCAGCCGGGCGCCGGCGCCAAGATGGCCCGCTCCGCAGGGGCCAGCGTGCAGCTGGTCGCCAAGGAGGGCGATTTCGCCACGGTGCGTCTGCCCTCCACCGAGATGCGTCGGGTCTCGATCGACTGCCGAGCCACTGTTGGTGCGGTCGGCAACTCCGAGCACGACCTGGTGAAGATCGGCAAGGCCGGTCGGAACCGTTGGAAGGGCGTGCGCCCCCAGACCCGTGGCGTTGCCATGAACCCCGTCGACCACCCACACGGTGGTGGTGAGGGCAAGACCTCCGGTGGTCGCCACCCGGTCTCCCCGTGGGGCAAGCCCGAAGGTCGCACACGCGACACCAACAAACCGTCCCAGAAGTTGATCGTTCGACGCCGCCGCACCCGCGGTTCGCGTCGCTGAGGTGAGGTGACAGGATGCCACGCAGCCTGAAAAAGGGTCCTTTCGTGGATGAGCATCTGCTCTCCAAGGTGGACACGCTGAACGAATCCGGCCAGAAGAACGTGATCAAGACCTGGTCGCGTCGTTCCACGATCATCCCCGACATGGTCGGGCACACGATCGCGGTCCACGACGGTCGCAAGCACGTCCCGGTGTACGTCACCGAGTCGATGGTCGGCCACAAGCTGGGCGAGTTCGCGCCCACCCGTACCTTCAAGTTCCACGCGGGACAGGAGCGGGGGGCCCGTCGATGAGCACCGGTGTGAACGCCGTGCGCACCAACGAGGTGCCCGGAGTGCGTGCAAAGCTGAGCGACGCCCGCTTCTCGGCCTACAAGGCCCGTGAGGTGCTCGACCTGGTCCGCGGAGAGCCGGTCGGTGACGCCCGCAACATCCTCGACCTCTGCGAGCGCGATGCGGCTCGCCCCATTGCCAAGCTGCTCGATTCAGCTGTGGCCAATGCGGCCAACAACAACGACATCCCACCGGAGGAGCTCTTTGTGGGTGCCTGCTACGCCGATGAGGGTCCGACCCTCAAGCGTTGGCGCCCCCGTGCTCGTGGTCGTGCCACCCGCATCAACAAGCGAACCTGTCACATCGTGATGATCGTGAGCCGCTACAGCCCCGAGGAGATGGATGATCGCCGCTCCCGTGACGAGCTGCGCGGTCGCACCACCACCGATGCCCGCACCGAGCGTGCCCGTCGCGTGGCCCGCAGCCGTGCGGCCGCCGAGGCCGAGGCCGAAGAGGACAACGAGGACATCGAGGAGATTGCCGAGGCAACTGCCGAGGCGGGAACCGACACCGAGGTCGTGGAAGAAGCCGCTGCCGAGGTCGTCGAAGCAGAGGCTGGAGCCGACGCAGCAGAGGAAGCCGAAGTGGCTGACGATGCCGACGATGCAGCGGCGGACAGCGACACCGAGGAGAAGAACTGATGGGCCAGAAGGTCAACCCCTATGGCTTCCGGCTCGGTGTCACCACCGACTGGAAGTCGCGCTGGTTTGCGGACCGTGACGAATACGTCGACTACCTCGTCGAGGATTGGAAGATCCGCGACTACCTGATGGGCAAGCTGCCGAATGCAGCGATCAGCCGCATCGAGGTGGAGCGCACCCGTGACCGTCTGCGCATCGACGTCCACACAGCCCGTCCCGGCATCGTCATCGGTCGCCGTGGGGCGCAGGCCGACGAGCTGCGCACCGACCTGACCAAGATGACCGGCAATCCCAAGGTCCAGCTCAACATCCAGGAGATCAAGCAGCCCGAGCTCGACGCTGCACTGATCGCCCAGGGTGTGGCCGACCAGCTCGCCAATCGCATCGCCTTCCGTCGGGCGATGAAGCGTGCGGTGCAGAACGCACAGAAGGCGGGTGCCCTGGGCATCCGGGTGCAGTGCTCGGGTCGCCTCGGAGGCGCCGAGATGAGCCGCACCGAGTGGTACCGCGAAGGCCGTGTGCCGCTGCACACCCTGCGTGCCGACATCGACTACGGATTCCGCGAGGCCCGCACGACCGCTGGTCGGATCGGTGTGAAGGTCTGGATCTACAAGGGCGACATCCTGCCCTACAAGTCGGTCAACGACGACAAGATCTCCAAGGAGGCCGCAATGGCCGTCGGCGAGAGCGCCGGCGCACCGGAGCGCCCCAAGGTCGTGTCCACCCGCAAGGCTCCGACACCTGCGGCGCCCGCGGCCGACGTACCCGCCGAGACGGCTCCCGCCGAACCCGTTGCCGAGGCCCCCGAGGCCACCGAGGGTGAAGAAGAGGTCAAGCCGTTGGTTCCCGAGGCGGATCCCGAGTTCGAGCGTCTGCTCGCCGAAGAAGAGGCGATCGAGGCATCCACCCGGGAGCACCACGAAACGCCTCACTTCCGACCGGGAGATCCTGACTGATGTTGATGCCGAAGAAGGTCAAGCACCGCAAACAACACCGAGGTCGCACCAGGGGCAACGCCAAGGGCGGCACCACTGTCACCCAGGGCGAGTACGGGATCATGGCCCTCGAGCCGGGTTGGATCACCGCCCGCCAGATCGAGGCCGCCCGTATCGCCATGACGCGCCACATCAAGCGCGGCGGCAAGGTCTGGATCAACGTGTTCCCCGACAAGCCCGTCACGCAGAAGCCCGCCGAGACCCGCATGGGTTCCGGCAAGGGCAACCCGGAGCACTGGGTCGCCGTGGTCAAGCCCGGCCGGATCCTCTTCGAGCTCTCGTACCCAGAGGACGACGTCGCACGCTCGGCCCTGGACCGTGCGATCCAGAAGCTACCGATCAAGGCCAAGATCATCGAACGCGAGGAGGGTTTCTGATGGCTGTTGAGATCCTCACCGAGATGGGCGAGGACGAGCTGGTCTCGCGCCTCGCCGACGAGAAGGAGCGGCTCTTCAAGCTCCGCTTCCAGCTGGCCACCGGTCAGCTCGAGAACTCCTCGGCCATCAAGAAGGCCAAGAAGGACATCGCCCGGCTCCTCACCGAGCTCCGGGCACGAGAGATCGCCGCTGCTGAGGCAGTGGCCGGAGGTGCGTCATGAGTGAATCCACCGAGACGCCACAACGCAATGCACGCAAGGTACGCGAGGGCCTGGTCACGTCGAACTCGATGGACCGCACCGCCGTGGTCACCGTGACCGACCGCAAGCGCCACCCCAAGTACAACAAGACGATGCGTCAGGACTCCAAGCTCTATGTCCACGACGCGGACAACGACCTCAACGTGGGCGACCGGGTGCGGATCATGGAGACCCGCCCCCTGTCCAAGACCAAGCGTTGGCGGGTCGTCGAAGTTCTGGAGCGTGCCCGATGATCCAGCAGGAGACCCGCTTGCGGGTCGCGGACAACTCCGGCGCCCGCGAGGTGCTGGTGATCAAGGTGCTGGGCGGGTCACGCCGCCGCTACGCCACCATCGGCGATGTGGTCGTCGCCACCGTCAAGGACGCGCTGCCCGGTGCAGCGGTCAAGAAGGGCGAGGTCGTGCGCTGTGTGATCGTGCGCACCCGCAAGGAGAACCGCCGCCCCGATGGCAGCTACATCCGCTTCGACGAGAACGCAGCGGTGTTGATCAACGATCAGCGCCAGCCGCGTGGCACCCGCATCTTCGGCCCGGTGGGCCGTGAGCTGCGCGACGCCAAGTTCATGCGCATCGTTTCGCTCGCCCCGGAGGTGATCTGATGAAGATCCGCAAGGGAGACAAGGTCGTGGTCCTCAAGGGCAAGGACCGGGGCAAGGAGGGCGAGGTCATCCACGCCTACCCCAAGTCCGACAAGGTCATCGTCGACGGGGTGAACGTGGCCAAGCGTCACCAGAAGCCCACCCGTGCCGTGCAACAGGGCGGCATCATCGACAAGCCGATGCCCATCCATGTGTCGAACGTGGCGCTCGTCGAAGACGGCAAGCCCACCCGCACAGGGGTGCGGATCGAGTCCGACGGCACCCGCACGAGGGTGTCGCGACGCAGTGGAGGTGAGCTGTGACCAGCACGACAATCACGCCACGCCTCAAGGAGCGCTACGACTCCGAGATCCGTGACCAACTCCGTGAACAGCTGGAGTGCAACGTCATGGAGGTGCCCCGCCTCGAGAAGATCGTGGTGAACGTGGGCGCAGGCGCTGCAGTGGACAACAGGCACCTGATCGAGAAGATCGTGACCGACATGACCGCCATCTGCGGGCAGAAGCCCGTGGTGACGCGAGCCAAGAAGTCGATCGCGGGATTCAAGCTCCGTGAGGGCAACCCCATCGGCGTGAAGGTCACCCTTCGGTCCGCCCAGATGTGGGAGTTCTTCGACCGGCTGGTGACGCTGGCGATCCCCAGGGTCCGTGACTTCCGGGGTCTCAACCCGAAGTCCTTCGACGGCCATGGCAACTACACCTTCGGTGTTACCGAGCAGTTGATCTTCCCGGAGATCGACTACGACAAGATCGATGCAACGCGGGGGATGGACATCACGATCGTGACCACCGCCCGCACCGACGCCGAGGGCAAGGCTCTGCTCGATGCCTTCGGCTTCCCGTTCCGACGTGAGGGACTCTGAGATGGCAAAGACAGGCCTCAAGAACAAACAACAGCGCAAGCCCAAGTTCAAGGTGCGCGCCTACACCCGTTGCCGCCGCTGTGGACGACCGCGTTCGGTGTACCGCAAGTTCGGTCTCTGCCGGGTGTGCCTGCGAGAGCTGGCGCACGCTGGCGAGATTCCAGGTGTCACCAAGGCGAGCTGGTAGGGAGGTCACGACATGGCAATGACAGATCCAATCGCAGACATGCTGACCCGTATCCGCAACGCGAACACCGCGATGCACGACGAAGTGCGTATGCCCTCGTCGAAGCAGAAGGTGGCGCTTGCCGAGGTGCTCAAGGCAGAGGGCTACATCGTTGACTTCCAGGTCTCCGACGACCCCGCGTCGCCGAGCAACCTGCTCAGCATCGACATGAAGTACTCACCCGATCGCCGCCGGGTCATCTCCGGCCTGCGCCGGGTTTCCAAGCCGGGCTTGCGTGTGTATCGCAAGCACAACGACATCGAGCGCGTCCTTGGCGGTCTCGGTGTGGCTGTCCTGTCCACCTCAAAGGGACTCATGTCCGACCGGGAGGCTCGTCGCCGCCGTGTCGGTGGTGAAGTCCTCTGCCACGTCTGGTGAGGGGAAACTGATGTCACGCATCGGAAGTGCACCGATACCGGTACCGGGTGGAGTCGATATCTCCATCGATGGCGCCACCGTCAAGGTCAAGGGCCCCAAGGGTGAGCTCAGCCAGGACGTCCCCGAGCGGGTGACCGTCCGTCAGGACGGCGAGGCACTCCTGGTGGAGCGCGTCGACGACGAGCGCGAGAGCCGTGCGCTGCACGGCCTGGTCCGCTCGCTCGTCGCCAACATGGTCACCGGTGTCACCGAGGGCTTCGTCAAGAACCTCGAGATCCAGGGCGTGGGCTACCGCGCCACCGCCAAGGGCGACAAGTCGCTGGAACTGGCGCTGGGTTTCTCCCATCCTGTGAAGGTCGATGCCCCCGAGGGGATCACGTTCAAGGTGCCCCAGCCCACCCAGATCGAGGTGCACGGGATCGACAAGCAGCTCGTGGGCCAGGTCGCCGCCAACATCCGCCGCTGGCGCGAACCGGAGCCCTACAAGGGCAAGGGTGTGCGCTACGAGGGCGAGCACGTCCGGCGTAAAGCCGGCAAAGCCGGTAAGTAGGAGCGCTGATGAGCGACAAATCCAAGACCAAGCGGGACCACCGCAAGCGCCGTCATGCACGGGTCCGCAAGAACGTTGCGGGCACCGCTGCTCGGCCGCGCCTCGCTGTGTTCCGCTCGAACCGTCACATCGTGGCTCAGGTGATCGACGACGTTGCCGGCTCCACGCTGGCCGCCGCGAGCTCCCTCGAGGCCGACCTGCGTTCAGCGGGCAACGGTCGCGAAACCGCCGCCAAGGTGGGTGCGCTCGTCGCCGAGCGTGCCCGCACCGCAGGAATCGAATCCGTCGTGTTCGACCGGGGTGGCAACCGCTACCACGGCCGGGTCGCAGCTCTGGCTGACGCCGCACGCGACGCAGGACTGGAGTTCTGATGGCTTTCAAGACCAGCGATGACCTGTCCCTCCGGGAGTCCCGGGTCATCAACATCAACCGAGTGGCGAAGGTCGTCAAGGGTGGCCGACGTTTCTCGTTCACCGCCCTGGTGGTCATCGGTGACGGCGCAGGACGCGTCGGACTCGGCTACGGCAAGGCCAAGGAGGTGCCCCTGGCGATCCAGAAGGGCACCGAGGAGGCCAAGCGCAACCTGTTCAGCGTCGCCATGGCGGGGGGCACGATCGTGCATCCCATCACCGGTGTGTGCGGAGCGGGTCGCGTCATGCTCAAGCCCGCATCGCCCGGTACCGGAGTGATCGCCGGCGGTGCAGCGCGCGCCATCCTCGAGGAGGCCGGCATCCAGGACGTGCTCTGCAAGTCGATGGGTTCGGCCAACTACATCAACGTCGCCAAGGCGACGATCAACGGACTGCAGGAACTCCGCCGTCCCGAGGACATCGCAGCCCTGCGCGGCCTGCCCGAGGACGAGATCATCCCCGGCGGACTGCTGCGTGCCTACAACGAGACCCGCCACGGCGCCAAGCCCGACCGGGATGGTGAGGACTGATGACGAAGCTACGAGTCACCCAGACCCGGTCCGCCATCGGAAGCAAGCCCAAGCAGCGCGGCACACTGCGCGCCCTCGGGCTAGGCAGGATCGGCAAGTCACATGAGCTCGAGGACACGCCCGAGGCCAGGGGTCAGATCGCCAAGGTCCCCCACCTCGTGAACGTCGAGGAGATCGCGTAATGAAGATCCATGACCTGAAGCCGGCCGAGGGTTCGCGCAAGCGTGCCAAGCGTGTCGGACGCGGCATCGGCGGCAAGGGCGGCAAGACCGCCGGCCGCGGCACCAAGGGCCAGCGCGCACGCGGCACCGTCCCGGTCGGATTCGAGGGTGGCCAGTTGCCGCTGCACATGCGGGTGCCGAAGCTGCGCGGGTTCAACAACCCGTTCCGCGTCGAGTACCAGGCTGTCAACCTCGACACGATCGAGGCCTCGGGACTGACCGAGGTCACCCCCGAGACGCTGTTGGCCAAGGGCCTCGTGAGCAAGGGTTCGCTGGTGAAGGTTCTGGGCCGCGGGGAACTCTCGCGTTCGGTCACCGTGAAGGTGCACGCCTGCTCCGGTTCCGCGGAGTCAGCCATCACCGGTGCCGGTGGTAGCTTCGAGGCGCTACCGCTTCCCTTCAAGGTCCGCCCGGCCTTCTCGGGAAGTGCTCACACGAACCGCTGAGGTACCCCTGCGGGTGTATCCCACAAATGTGACCCGGGTCGGCGCAGTCCCGACCACCGATGCCTAGGAGCCAGCACAAGTGTCCCGAATCGGCAACATCATCAAGGTTCCCGATCTTCGCAACAAGGTGCTGTTCACCTTGGCGATGCTGCTGGTCTACCGCTTCGGTTCCTTCCTGCCGGTACCCGGTGTGGACCAGAACGCGGTGCGGGCCATCGAGGACCAGGCCCGCGAGGGCGGCGTGCTCGCCTACCTCCAGCTGTTCTCGGGACGTGCGCTGACGCAGTTCAGCCTCTTCGCGCTCGGGATCATGCCCTACATCACGGCGTCGATCATCATGCAGATCCTGCAGGTGGTCATCCCGAAGCTCCAGGAATGGCAGCAGCAGGGCGCGGTCGGCCAGCGCAAGATCACCCAGTGGACCCGCTACGTAACCATCGGCATCTCGGTGCTGCAGGCCACCGGGTTCACCTTCCTGTTCGCCAACGGTGGTGGTGGCCTCACGGGAGGCTCCAACATCTCCCTGGTGTCGGTGTGGAGTCCGCTGCGCGTGATGCTCATCGTCACCACCCTCACCGCGGGATCCGCGCTGCTGATGTGGATGGGTGAGTTGATCACCAACCGCGGCGTGGGCAACGGCATGTCGCTCATCATCTTCGCCTCGGTCGTCTCGGGTATGCCCGCCGCCTTCTCCGCGGTCTACGGCTCGGAGAACGGCACCGCCAAGCTGGCGGTCTTCATCGGGTTGTTCGTGGTCATGATCGGCTTCATCGTGTTCGTCGAACAGGGCCAGCGGAGGATCCCGGTCCAGTTCGCGAAGCGCGTCGTCGGTCGCAAGCAGTACGCAGGACAGTCCACCTACATCCCGCTGAAGGTCAACCAGGCCGGTGTGATCCCGATCATCTTCGCCAGTGCGGTCCTGAACCTGCCGGTGCTGATCTCCCAGATCCTGCCGGCGGAGGGCTGGGGTGCCACGGTGTCGAGCTGGATCAACGACAACCTGGTCAACACGATCAATCCGATCTACCTGACCTTCCTCGCACTACTCATCGTCGGTTTCGCGTACTTCTACACCGCGATCTCCTTCGATCCGGTCCAACAGGCCGACAACCTGCGAAAGCAGGGTGGCTTCATTCCCGGAATCCGACCGGGCCCACAGACCGAGTCCTACCTAACCAAGGTGCTCAACCGGATCACGCTTCCGGGTGCCCTGTTCATCGCGTTGTTGGCAGTTCTGCCGACCGTGTTGGTCTCTGCCCTGGTGGGTGGTGGCAACTCCAACGCGGCGTTCGCCTTCGGTGGCACCTCGCTGCTGATCGCAGTGGGTGTGGCCCTCGAGACCATGAAACAGGTCGACAGTCAGCTGATGATGCGCAACTACGACGGATTCCTGTCCACGAAGTGATCGCGGATTGGCCTTGGTCCACTCCGGCTACCAGCGCCTACGCTGCACAGCCTGGGATGTGCCCGTGCCGGGCGAACGGGGGAACTGATGGGTGAAACCAACCACGGGCCGGTCCGCCTGATCGTCTTCGGACGGCAGGGCGCGGGCAAGGGCACCCAGGCAGCCCGCCTGTCCGAACGCTTCGGCATACCCCACATATCCACCGGCGACATGCTGCGGGAGGCGGTTCGAGAGGGCACCGACTTCGGCAAGCAGGCCAAGGAGTACATGGATGCGGGCCAGCTGTTGCCCGACGACGTGATGCTGGGCCTCGTGTCGGAACGCCTCGCACGGCCCGACACCGAGCGCGGCTGGCTGCTCGACGGCTTCCCGCGCACCGCTGGGCAGGCAGCAGACCTGCAGCGACTGGTGCCCGAGGGCGGCATCACCGCGGCCATCAACCTGGAGGTGCCCGAGGACGTCGTGGTCGAACGGATCTCGTCGCGCCGCGTGTGCACCGAGTGCGGCACGATCTACTCCACCAACGACGAGTCGGCCCGCAGCGGCACCTGCGAGAAGTGCGGTGGTGAGGTCGTGCAACGCGACGACGACACCGAAGAAGCCGTGCGGGAACGCCTTGCGACCTACAACGAACAGACCGCACCGCTGCTCGACCACTTCGACGCCCAGGGCCTTCTCGCCACTGTGGACGGCGTGGGCGACCCCGACGACGTGGCCTCGAGAGTCAACGTCGCGCTGGACCCGTCTTTGCCACACCCGCAGTGAGGTCCTAGTATGGTCCGTCGGCTGTGGCAGGCCTGTTTGTCTGCCGCGCCGAGTCGATGTCTCAGGTCTTCCCGGGGCGTTCGAGAATGGTACACACCCCCAGGGGTCCAACAGGAGGAATAGTTCTGCCCAAGTCGAAAGAAGACGCCATCGTTCTCGAGGGAACGGTCACCGAGTCGCTGCCGAACGCCAACTTCCGTGTGGAATTGGAGAACGGGCACGAGGTGTTGGCGCACATCTCCGGAAAGATGCGGATGCACTACATCCGGATCCTGCCCGGCGACAAGGTGCAGGTGGAGCTCACCCCCTACGACCTCTCCAGAGGTCGCATCACATACCGCTACAAGTAGATCCCTGCGGATCTACCTGTCCCGCCCAGAGAACCCCAACCGAGGAACAGGCTGTCTCGCCATGAAGGTCCGAACCAGCGTCAAGAAGATGTGTGACAACTGCAGCATCATCCGCCGCAACCGGCGTGTGATGGTGATCTGCGACAACCCACGACACAAGCAGCGTCAGGGCTGAGTGGACCCCGTTCGTAACACGGTCCACCCGACGACACCCCTGCTACCGAGCAACCGCACCCAGTAAACACCTCCGTTCAGCAAACAACGAGAAGGCACACCGCACAGATGGCACGAATATCCGGCATCGACATCCCCCGCGAGAAGCGGGTCGTGATCTCGTTGACCTACATCTACGGAATCGGCAACACCACCGCCGCGCATATCTGCGAGGCGGCCAAGGTCGATCCCTCCACCCGGGTGAAGGATCTCACCGACGCAGAGGTGGCCGAGCTCCGCAGCCAGGTTGAGGACAACCTCAAGGTCGAAGGTGATCTCCGGCGCGAGGTCAACCAGAACATCAAGCGCAAGATGGAGATCGGCTGCTACCAGGGCCTCCGTCATCGCCGTGGGCTCCCGGTCCGTGGCCAGCGCACACACACCAACGCTCGCACTCGCAAGGGCCCCAAGAAGACCGTGGCCGGCAAGAAGAAGGTTCGTAAGTGAAGAAGGTGCACCAGTAATGGCGAATCCAACCCCCGGAGCCCGTCGGCCCCGCAAGAAGGAACGCAAGAACGTCACGCACGGCGTGGTTCACATCAAGAGTTCGTTCAACAACACGATCGTGTCGATCGCGGACATGGACGGCAACATCCTCTCCTGGGCCTCGGCCGGGAACGCCGGGTTCAAGGGCTCCCGCAAGTCCACTCCCTTCGCAGCCCAGCTGGCGGCCGAACAGGCTGCACGAAAGGCGATGGACCACGGTGTCCGCAAGGTCGATGTGGTCGTCAAGGGCCCGGGTTCGGGCCGCGAGACCGCCATCAGGTCGATCCAGAACGTGGGCATCGAGGTCACCGGGATCAAGGACGTAACTCCGGTCCCCCACAACGGTTGCACGCCCCCCAAGCGGCGGAGGATGTAGTAGATGTCTCGATACACAGGCCCCAAGGCGCGGATCTCGCGCCGACTCGGAACCAACATCTGGGGTACCGCGGGCGAGAACCGCGCCATGGAGAACCGCCCCTACCCTCCGGGTGAGCACGGACGCACACGTCGCCGCGGCAACGTCAGCGAGTACCTGTTGCAGCTCCAGGAGAAGCAGAAGGCCCGCTTCACCTACGGACTCGGGGAACGCCAGTTCCGCAACCTCTACGCCGAGGCCAACAACCGCCCGGGCGTCACCGGTGAGACACTCCTGGTGTTCTGTGAGCTCCGGCTCGACAACGTGGTGTACCGCGCCGGTTGGGGCGCGACCCGACCCCAGTCACGCCAGTTCGTCAATCACGGCCATGTCGAGGTCAACGGACGCCGGGTCAACGTGCCCAGCTACCGCCTCCGCAAGGGCGACGTGGTGCGCCTGCGCGACAAGTCACGTTCGATGGTGGTGCTCCAGTGGAACGAGGAGCACTACGGCCGCACACCACCTCCATGGCTCGAAGCAGCCGACGGAGGCCGCGAGGTCACCGTCAGGGAGCTGCCCCTGAGGGAGCACATCGACACTCCCGTCAAGGAATCCCTGATCGTCGAGCTCTACTCCAAGTAGTCCCCGAACCGACCAAGACCTCCGAGACAGACTCGCAGTTCAACCCCGACACAGTCACGACCAGCCCCGAAACGGGCAACCGCCACCCGAGGTACCAAATGCTCGTCATCCAGCGCCCAACCGTCGAAGCAGTCGACGACGCGATCGGCAACACCCAGCGCTTCTCGATCTCGCCGCTCGAGCCGGGCTTCGGCCACACGCTCGGCAACTCGCTGCGTCGCACGCTGTTGTCGTCGATCCCCGGCACGGCGATCACCGAGGTGCGTTTCGACGACGCACTCCACGAGTTCGACACGATCACCGGTGTGGTCGAGGACGTCACCGACATCATCTTGAACTTCAAGGACGTCGTCCTGCGATCGGATCTGGATGAGCCCCGCACGGTCCGCCTGGACGTCTCCGGAGCCAAGGAAGTCACTGCAGGTGACATCGAGATGCCGGCCGGCATCGAGGTGCTCAACCCCGAACAGCACATCGCCTCGGTGAACTCCAAGGGCCGGGTCGCTGTCGACCTCACCATCGACCGCGGCAAGGGCTACCTGTCCTCGTCGGGTCGTTCCACCTCCACCATCGGTGTGATCCCGATCGATGCCATCTTCGCCCCGGTGCGACGTGTGTCGTTCACCGTGGAACCCACCCGCGTGGAGCAGTCCACCGAGTTCGACCGCCTGGTCATCGAGGTCGAGACCGACGGGTCGATCGATCCCCGCGACGCCATGGCATCGGCTGGTTCCACCCTCCGTTCGCTCGTCGAACTGGTCGAGAACATGACCGAGGAGCCCGAGGGCCTCGCCCTCTCCGAAGCCGTGACCACCGTTTCCACCTCTCCTGACCTCGAGCTCTCGGTCGAGGATCTGGATCTCTCCGAACGCCCACGCAACTGCCTCAAGCGAGCCCAGGTCAACACCGTGGGTGAACTGCTCGAGAAGTCCGAGGACGACCTGCTGGCCATCACCAACTTCGGCCAGAAGTCCCTCGACGAGGTGCTCGAGAAGCTGGACGCCCGCGGCCTGTCGCTGCGCGGCAACGACTGACCCGAACGAACCCAGGACCCGATCATGCCTGCAACACCCACCAAGGGCCACCGCTTCGGTGGCAGCCCCAAGCACCAGCGACTGATGATGGCCAATCTGGTCTCGTCGTTGGTCGCCTCTCCCACCGGTATCGAGACGACCCAGGCCAAGGCCAAGGCGTTGCGTCCGATCGCGGAGAAGCTCATCACCAAGGCCCGCAAGGGCGGACTCCACAACCACCGCCAGATCCTGGCGTATGTGGGTGACCAGGAGATCGCCGCCATCCTCATGGACGAGGTGGGTCCCCGCTACGCGGACCGACCAGGTGGCTACACCCGGATCCTCAAGCTCGGACCGCGCCCCGGTGACAACGCACCGATGGCGCGAATCGAACTGGTCTGAGCTACTCCCGGCCGTGGGGGCCCGGGACGGAAACTGATCGGGCCCCAGCACCTGGGTGTCGCGTTCGTCTTTCAGCTGGTGAGGTCGGAAGCTGACATCGCCTCCACCCAACCCCACCTGTGCGTTGATCCCGCCGGCGGTCGGTACTAGGTCTTCTTCGCAGCGCAGGCCCGGCACCCATGGCACCGGGATCCAATCGTCGGATACGTCCGCGTGCGGTTGTTTTTTCGCGTCGGGAGGCTCCGAGCACGCGGTTTGTTGGAGCTTTGTTGGAGCCCAATGTTATGTTCCGCCCCGTGGGGCCCAGCGAACGGAATGGCTGGGAAAGTGGCGAGGAGGAACAAGATGATCGGAAAGATCTCGGCCGTGGCGGCGGTGATGGCGCTGATCGGGTCGGTCCTGGTGACCCAGGCGGTGATACCCGGGCCTGAACCTGCTGCAGCAGACATCGGAGCGGTGAATCTGCTGTTCACCGCTCCGGGAAGCCCGGCCCGCTACGGAGCGAATCAGGTGGTCGCACTCGAGGCAGGGAACATCAACTTCGTTCCCAACTGCGAGGACATCCCTGGGGGCACCAGCAAGCGGGCTACTCCCGGCGTGCCCGACAGGTTCCAGCCCTTCGCAGACATCTACATCGTTCCCGCTGGTGCCAGCTACACCAACAACGCGAGCCTCACAGACGCCGCCGGGGCTCCGAACACCGTCCACGGGGGGCTCGCAGGTTCGTTCCTGTACGAACCGCTCGCGCAGGCAGGACCGGACGGCAAGGTCAAGTCCGGCACCTACGGCATCGTCGTGGACGAATGCCAGAACAAGGTCTTCGACGTGGGCGAGGACACCTACATCGACAACGCGTTCCGAGTCGATGTGAACCAGTTCGTGCCCGGCATCGGTACCGAGGTGGCTGCGTTCAACGCCCTCAAGGATCGTGCCGCAACCGGTGCCACCGCACTCGACAACCTTGAAACCCTCATCAAGCTGCACGAGCTCTTCAAGGCCGCCAAGGCCGCGTATGAGGTCTCGACCGCGTTCAATCCACAGGGTTTCGCCACCTTCGTCATCAACCAGACCATCGCCGGGATTCAGGAGGCATCCGGGTACACCCAGATTCAGGATGACGCGAAGCAACTCGCCCGCGAGACGCTCGCCCAGCACAGGCTGCGCCTCTCGAACCTGGCCGCTGACCCACCTGATCCGAGCTTCTCCCGTTTCGCGCTCCCCACAGCGGTCGGCGCCCACGCCGAACAGGACACGGATCCCTACTCAGAGACCTGGAGCGAGTACATCGCCCACCTCGACGCTCTCTCAGCAGTCCAGGGCACGATGCTGGACGCGGTCGAGCGCTACCAGGGCGCCGATATCAACGGCAACGCCCAGTGGGCCCTGCGTCACGCTCGAACCCTGGTCGTTGCCTCCGAGCTGTACGACTCCTTGCTGGCCGGCTTCTCGGATGTGACCGCCCGACTGTTGGAGCAGGTCGAGACCCAGTTCGACGACCACGGCCTCCAGCAGTTCATCGGCCGCCTCGACAGCACCGTCGACAGCTTTCCCGCAGCCGACCTGCGTACCGACTACAGGTTCATGAACACCGGCCAGGAACCAGACCTCGGCACGTTCATAGTGCGATCCCTGGAAGCCGAGCTGGCCGGTCCGGTGTTGAACCAGGAAGCCGAGTGGGATGCGATCATCGAGGCGACCGAGACCTCGATGGTCGACTTCGGTGCCGCCCTCGGCGACTTCGATGCAGTGCTTGCCGGGCACATCGCAGAGCTGGAATCAACCGTCGCCGAGGATGACACCGACCCCGACCTCTCGGTCACGGTGACCGGTTCGCCCTGTGCCGGTTGTGATGTGACCCTCGAGGCAACAGGGCTGACTTCCGGGGACGTGGCCTGGGACCTCGATGCAGACGGTCAGGCCGACGACGCCAACGGCCAGATCACGACCTGGACGGTCCCCGGTGATGCCATCGTCGGGGTGCCGCTGCTCGTGAGCGCGACGGCTTCGGGGGTGGGTTTCCAGACCTCGGCTTCTGAAGTGGTAGAGGTCGCCGTCGGTGGCAACCGAGCACCCGTTGCGTCGCCGTTCGGCGGACCGGAGCGTTCGATCGCGCCGGGTGAGAGCGAGACGTTCACAACTGCCGCCACCGACCCCGACGGCGACCCCCTCACGTACCGTTGGCTCGTCGACGGCGAACGTCAGGCCGGTGCCACCTCAGCCTCGTTCACCCTTGGCACCGACACCGACGACTTCGGTGGCCGCTTCGTCGAGGTGATCGTCTCGGACGGCTCCGCGATGACCCGACAGGTCGGTTTCGTGGAGATAACCACCGAGGACCTGGACAACGACAAGTACCTTGCTGCACCCGGCCCCGACTGCGCCGAGGAGGACACGCCCACCGGTGTGCAGGCGAGGTGGATCTATCCCGGTCGCAGCGAGATCCTCGGCAACGGAGCCGATGACGACTGCGATCCCTCCACCGACGACGGAGCTACCTCGCTTCCGTCGATCTACGTCTACCAGGACGGCCAGACCCGCATCGGGACGGGCCAGACCGTCTCCCGCAGTCTGGGTTGGAGCCATCCCGAGAAGTTCTCCGGCGACGAGTTCCGTCTCACCATCGACTGGGATGACGGCAGCGATCCGGAGCTGCACACCCGTTCGGGCACCACGGCAGCTGAGCTCGACTTCGGTGATCTCACACACGAGTTCCCGCAGCAGGATCTCTCCGTGGCCACGAGGTTCTGCATCCAGCACGCCCCAACCGGTGAGCAGTGGTGCCAGGAGCAGGACCTCTCGGTGGTCAACAACCGACCGATCGTCAACGCCGCGGATTTCCGCGACTTCGGTCCCACGGAACTGGGCCTGGACCGACCCGGACGCACCAGTAGCGGAGAGTGGAATCCACTGGACCCCTACGGTCAACGCATGATGTCCGGGGACAACCCGGGAAACATCGTTGTGAAGCCCTCCGACACGGCTCTGGCCGAGGGCGATGGCTACGGGCGGGTCAGCTACGACCAGCAGTACCTCTCGAGTGGCGACGACGACTTCGTCGGTCTCGTGCTCGGCTACCAGTCGGGCGAGGCCGACTCCCCCGACGCCGACTTCGTCACTGTGTGGTGGGGTGCCAACCATGACGTGCACCCGCTCAGAGTGGATGCCTGGTGCAACGACGCCCCGCCCGACATCCGGGTGGAGCCCTCCAGCTTCCTGCAGGCGTCGCGCCAGCGTGGCGTCTCGATCACCCCCGAATTCTTCGAGACGACCACCTACGACATCCCCTATGACCCCTCCGACGACGTGACCGAAGGTGAGGACCCCCAGTGGGAGTCCTGCAGCGACGACGGGGGTGTCGAGCTGCTCGCAGAGGTGGCACCCGGCGAGGCGCTCGTCGGTGGATCCGGGTGGAAGAGGCGCGCCAGCACCGAAGGGGAGCTCGAGTCCGCCGCCGTCCGCAAGGACTCCTACCTGATCGACATCGACTACCAACCCGATTCCCTCACGGTGTCCATCGACGGTGAGCAGCAGTTCGTCGCCACCCCTGCCGACCCATCTGATCCGTTCCCGCCGGGCGGGATCGGGTTGTTCATGCAGTCCCATGCGTCCATGCAGATGGCCGTGACCGCACCGGAGCAGTCATTCGACTTCGTCCAGGGCCGCGGCGGCGAGTTCAGCGACGACCCGGCCGATGGCATCAGCGTGCCGATGCATGACTCACCCGGTGACACCCACACGGTCCGAATCAACTGGGGTGACGGCACCTCCACCACCGAGGGCACTCGTACCGCCGATGCCGCCAAGGGTGCCGGTTGGTACGACATCACCGGCACGCACGTCTACGAACGCGCCGGCACCTTCCGCGGCGAGGTCTGTGCCACCGACCAGCACGATGTGGGGATGTGTTTCCCCTTCACCGCGGAAGTGGCGAACGCCGCACCCGTGGTCGACGCCGGCCTCGATCGGCCAGCGGACGCCCAGGTATCCCTCCAGGACATGACCTTTCAGGATCCCGGCCGATTCGACACCCACACCGCGACCATCGACTGGGGCGACGGCACCGGAACCCAGCCCGCCACCATCACCAACGTCCTCGGCGGCGGAACCGTGTCGGGCAGCCACACCTACGACACCTCCGGCGAGAAGACCGTTGAGGTGTGCGTGCAGGACCAGCACGGAGACACCGGCTGCGACACGCGCATCCTGACCGTGCTCGCCTCCAACGAGGCACCTGTCGCACTCGTCGGGGACGCTCCCGGCGCCACGGAGGGCACCGACACGATCTTCGCGGTCGGCTTCACTGACACCAACGTGGATGACACCCACACGATCACGGTCGACTGGGGAGACGGAACCGCGGCCGAGCAGATCGACTTCCAGGAGGGCGGGGACTTCGGTTCCGGCCTACCCACCCACCGCTACGTGGATGACGGCACCTACGAGGTCACCTTCGAGGTGTGCGACGCCGCCGGCCTGTGTGACAGCGCGTCGGTGTCCGTGAACGCGGTGAACCTGGCTCCGGAGCTCGAGGCGCCAGCATCCCAGGCCAACGGCACCTCGACCGTCGACGGCACCTTCACCGACGCAGGCGTCGATGACACCCACACCGCGACGATCGACTGGGGTGACGGAGGCGGCCCCGTCGCGCTGCCACTGGTGCCGGAAGCCGGTGGCGGCTCCTTCACGGCGACCCACGACTACGCGGCCACCGGGACCTACACCATCGAGGTGTGCGTGACCGACAACGGCGGCGACACTGGATGCCAGCAGACAGAGGTGGAGGTCACCGAGGTCAACGGATCGATTCCGACGGTCACCCTGGATGACCTCGCCGACTCCGCCGAAGGTGACACCGTCGCACTCGCAGCCACGTTCGATGACGCGAACGGGGATGACACCCATACCGCGACGATCGACTGGGGTGACGGCACACCTGCCGAGGCCGCAGTGGTCGACCAGGAAGCGGGTTCGATCTCCGGATCGCACGTCTACGCCGATGACACCGGAGTGGGTGAGGCGACTGTCACGGTCACGGTCTGTGATGACACGGCGCGGTGTGGCGAAGCCAGCGACACGGTGGCGATCGCCAACGTGGCTCCCGCTGTGCAAGCCGGTTCCGACCGCACAACCGCGCTGGAGATGGTGCTGGATGGCGTCGGCTTCACCGATCCCGGCTCCGACGACACCCACCAGGTGACCGTCGACTGGGGCGATGGCAGCCCGCTCGAGTCGGCCTTCGTGGTGGCTTCAACTGACGGTTACACAGTGCAGGCAGGTCACACCTACGCAGCGCCGGGCACCTACACGGTCGAGGTGTGCGTGACCGACGACGATGGTGGGGGCACCTGCGACGACTCCCGGATAACAGCCGAGGCTTCCGCTATCGACGTTGTGGTCGGAGGGCCGTTCAGCACGGACGAGGGCGGAACCATCCAGGTGCCCTTCACCTTCTCCGATCCAGATGGGGGAACCCACAGTGCGACCATCTTCTGGGGCGATGGGAGCACGCCGGAGACGGTCGTGCTCACCGACGGCGGCACCACCGGATCGGGCTCGCCTGAGCACCTGTATGCCGAGAACGGGATCCTCGGTCTCACGGTGTCGGTGTGCGACGGGCATTCCTGCGGCGAACAGGCCGCGGTGGTCGCGGTGAACAACCTGGCTCCGTCGGTCTCTGAACCGACGGGCACGCCGGGGGCCGGGACCCTCTCGGTCGAAGCGGCCTTCGCCGACCCCGGCTCGCTCGACACGCACACCGCGACCATCGACTGGGGTGACGGGACCTCCAGTGCCGCAACCGTGGCTGGTGCCGTGGTCTCGGCGGACCACGACTATGCAGCCGGTGGGATCTACACGGTCGAGGTGTGTGTGACCGACGACGACGGTGGAACCGGGTGCGCCGACGCTGCGCTCACGGTCGACCCGTTGCCCAACGTCGCGCCCGATCTGGAAGTGACCGCACCAACGGGCCTCTTCGAGGGGGTCGCGTTCGACCTGGCAGCGAGCCTCACCGACCCCGACAGCGCGAGCTGGACCGTCGACATCGACTGGGGTGACGGTACCGAGACCCTCGGACACACGCTCACGTCATCGGGTGGGTTCTCGTTGCCGCACACCTATGGCGACAACGGCACCCACACGATCTCGGTGACGGTGGACGACGGCGACGATGCCTCCACGGTCGAGGTGTTCGGTGTCGAGGTGTCCAATGCCGCACCCACCCAGACGGTCGACCTGACCGTCGAGGACGACGAGGTCGATCTGTCGGTGACGGCCACCGATCCGGGGGATGACACCCTCTCGGTGGGCATCGACTGGGGTGATGGGAGCGCCGAGGAGGCCGACCCCGTTGGCGGACCAGGCGATGGCGTCTCCCAGGTGTTCACGGGAAGCCACGAGTACTCGGCTCCGGGCGGGTACCGGATCGAGGTCTGCTCCTCTGACGACGACGGTGGTGAGGTCTGTGAGACCTTCCCGGTGACGATCTCGGTCACAACCACCACGACGACCACGACGACCACGACAACCACGACGACCACCACGACGGTTCCGTCGACCACGACCACGACCCAGCCGCCCGACGACGGCGGTTCGTGTCACCGTCACGATCGTTGGTGGTGGGGTTGGTGGTGGGGTCACCACTTCCACCACCACCATTGCCACCACCACCACTGGTGGTGGGGTTGGTGGCGTCACCGATGAACTGGATCTTCCTGCGGCTGCACCATCCGATTGGCTGCCTTGGGGTGGCGAACGTGCCATGGTGTGGAAGTGCACCACGAACCAGGGCCAGTGAGAGATCCCGGCCCTGCATTGGTCGAGGTCGATCCACCGGAGCCCGGTTACCAGCGCCACCGCATGGTCATCTCCTATGACGGGTCCGCCTTCAGGGGATTCGCCCCCAACGAGGGTGTGCGCACGATCGGAGCCGACCTGCGCTCCGCCCTGGAGCGGATCCTGCGCAGCGAGGTCGAGCTCTCCGTCGCGGGCCGAACCGACGCCGGGGTGCACGCACGCGGCCAGGTCGTGTCCTTCGACGCGCAGAGCGGCGCCGTGCGCCCCGATGAGATGCGACGGTCGCTCAACTCCCTGCTCGGCCCGAGCATCGTCGTGCGCGAGGTGGCCACTGCGCCCGACGATTTCCACGCCCGGTTCTCCGCACGCTGGCGTCGCTACCGCTACAGGCTGTTGACCTCGGAGGTTCCCGACCCGTTCCTGTCCTCGACCACCTGGTGGACCCCCGAGGCGCTGGATCACCACCGGATGGCCGACGCAGCCCATGAGCTGGTCGGCACACACGACTTCACCTCGTTCTGTCGCCGCCCGAAGGGCCGACCCGATGCATCGATGGTGCGCAGGGTCACCGATGCGCGCTGGACCCACGAACCCGGCGAAGGCCGAGTCCTCACCTTCGAGATCACCGCCACGGCGTTCTGTCACCAGATGGTGCGCTCCATCGTGGGCACCCTGGTCGACATCGGCAGGGGTCGACGCCCGACCTCCACGGTGACGGTTGCCCTCGCCGGAGAGGACCGGTCACTGGCGGGGCAGCTCGCACCACCACACGGGTTGATCCTCTGGGAGGTCGGGTACTGAGACCGTGGCAACCGACGCAGTTCGGGTCGCGCTGGTATCAGGGCAGGGCGCCGGCCTGGGTGAGGACCGCTCGGGCGATGTCCTCGCGGACCGCCGGACTCGGTGTCTGTCCCGAATCGTCGGGTCCCAGATCCACGTTGAGCGCGAACACCCAGGTGCGATCACCGTTCTCGACCGTGCCGACCAACCACCCGAGTGTGGGTTCCTCTGCCAGCGCCAGGCCGGTCTTGTGCGACCAGGCCCATCCATCGCCGGTCTCCCGCACGAGAATGTCACGGACCGAGGACACCACCTCATCGGAGAACGGGAGGTCCCCGGTCACCATCGCCTCCAGGAACCGGAGCTGTTCTGTGGGGCTGATCCGGAGGTCGCCGGTCAGCCAGAACTGATCGATGCCCCCGCCGGTATCACCGTTTCCGAATCCGGCGCTCGCCACGAGATCCGCCATGCGTTCCTCGCCGACCTCGCGTGCCATTGCCTGGTAGACCCACACCGCCGACACCTCGATCGCGCTGCGCAGCGTGTGGTCACCGTTCCATGCGGGTACCTCTCGTTCGACGCCGTCCCAGGGAACCAGGGTCTCGGTGTCGGGCAGCACAGCGGTCTCCAGGATGATCATGGAGTTGAGGATCTTGAACGTCGACGCGGGTATGCGTCTCACTTCGGCACGGGCACGGTCGAAGACCAGGGTCGTTTCCGAGCCGACCTCGCGGATGGCGATCGTTCCGCTCACGCCGTGCTGCTCGAACACCTCGGCCCACTCCGGGCGTTCCTCGTAGACCGGTGCCGGTCCGCTGGTCGACGACGTCGTCGAATCGGTCGAGGGGGTGGAGGTCGGCGAAGCGGTGCCCCCGGAGTCCTCCACACCGGCCGAGCATGCCGACACCGCGAGCGTGACGGTGGCGACAAGTCCGATGGCCCGCCGGGCCACGCGGATCCCCCGTCCGCAGTGGTGGCCCCAACTGGCAGTCGTCTCCGACTTCATCTCCATCCGATCTCCCATGAGGAGAAGGTAACGGAAACCTGAGCGGCGTTCAATCTTTGGATCGTGTCCGGGAGCCGGCAGGCTGGCCACCCTGCAGGGGGGGCGAATGGGGCCGGGCTTGCCCCACGAACAGAGTCGCCGATACTCTGAGCAGTCGGCTCATGCGCCTCATGGCGTGTTCGGGCAGGTCCTGAGGGCCTTCCGATTGCTGATCAGATCGTATGGCGACCCCTGCGGGCCGCCCCCACACGAAAGCGAATGCGGTGCGTACCTACACCCCGAAGGCCTCCGAGATCGAGCGAAGCTGGTACGTCGTGGACGCCGAGGGCCTGACCCTCGGGCGCATGGCAACCGAGGTGGCGCGCCGTCTCCGCGGCAAGCACAAGCCCACGTTCGCTCCCCACATCGACACCGGCGATCACGTGATCATCATCAACGCCGAGAAGGTCGTTCTCACCCCCGGCAAGGCCGAGACCAAGATGATCTGGCGTCACTCGGGCTACCCGGGCGGCATCAGCTCCGAGACCTACGCCAACATGCTCGACCGTGCACCGGCCGAAGCAGTGCGCCGCTCGGTCCGGGGCATGATCCCCAAGAACCGGCTCGGCCGCCAGATGCTCACCAAGCTCAAGGTCTACGCAGGCCCTGAGCATCCCCACGCCGCCCAGAACCCCCAGCCGCTCGAGATTCCCGGCGCACGGGCCCGCACCTGATCCGACGGCCAGCGCCGACGGATTCTCAAGCCACCATCCAGTACGAAGTAACCGGAGACACCCCGCAATGACCCTGCCACTCACCCAGACAACAGGCCGACGCAAGCGGGCGGTCGCCCGGGTGCGTCTGCGTCCCGGCAAGGGGTCGATCACGATCAACGGTCGCGACGTGGAGGCCTTCTTCCCCAACGCCACGCACCGCCAGATCCTCTCCGAGCCGCTGCGGCTCACCGAGACCGATGAGGTCTACGACGTGGACGTGACCCTCCACGGTGGTGGAATCAGCGGCCAGGCCGGTGCGGTGCGAATGGGCATCGCCCGGAGCCTGGTGGAGACCGATCCCGACCTGCGTCCTGCGCTCAAGGCTGCTGGATTCCTCACCCGCGACTCCCGCGAGAAGGAGTCGAAGAAGTACGGCCTCAAGAAGGCACGCAAGGCTCCGCAGTACTCCAAGCGCTAGTGCGGTCAGCGTTCGAGAACGCGGCCTCGGAGATCTAGGCAGTGGCTGGACGATTCGGCACCGACGGTGTGCGCGGTGTCGCGAACTCGGCGGTCACCGCGGAGTTGGCGCTCGCCCTGGGCAGGGCGGTCGTGACCGTTCTGGGTGTGGACCGCGTCGTCACCTCGCGGGACACCCGCCTGTCGGGGCCGATGCTCGAATCAGCCGTGCTCGCGGGTGCGGCATCGCAGGGAGCACACGCGGTTTCGATGGGAGTGGCTCCCACCCCCGCGGTGGCGCAGTTCTGCGCCGGCGAGGACACCACGGCGGGCGTGGTCGTGTCCGCGTCGCACAACCCCTTCGGTGACAACGGCCTGAAGGTGTTCGCCCCCGGCGGCCGCAAGCTGACCGACGACCAGCAGCACACGATCGAGCTCGTGCTCGAAGACCTCCTGGGCTCCGGCACCGACACCGACCGGGTTGCGGCGGCACCACGGCCCACCGGTGCATCGGTGGGGACCACCGGGTTGCTGGAATCACCGTTGGAGGCCTACGAAGCCTCACTGGTCTCGCTGCTCGAGGGCCGCAACCTCACAGGTCTGTCGGTGGTTCTCGACTGCGCCAACGGCGCCAATTCCTCGATCGCCCCGCGCCTGTTGCGTTCGCTCGGCGTTTCCCTCGAAGTGATCGCGGACCACCCCGACGGCGTCAACATCAACGACGGGTGCGGGTCGAACCACCCCGAGGGGCTGGCCGCCTCGGTGGCGGGTCGTTCCGCCGATCTGGGCATCGCGTTCGACGGCGATGCTGATCGGATCGCGGCGGTCGACCACACCGGGCGAATCGTGGATGGCGATCACCTGATGGCCATGTGCGCCATCGACCTGCACGAGCGCGGTCAGCTGACCAACGACACCGTCGTGGTGACGGTGATGACCAATCTCGGGTTCCGTCGCAGCATGGAACGACACGGGATCTCGGTGGTGGAGACACCCGTCGGGGACCGTCATGTGCTCGAGGCCCTGCACTCCGGGGGTCACAGCCTGGGCGGCGAGCAGTCCGGCCACATCGTGTTCGCACGGCACAGCACCACCGGCGACGGTCTGCTCAGCGCACTGGTGGTGCTCGACCTGGTGCGTCGCAGCGGGCGGTCGCTGGGTGAACTCGCCGATGCGGCCATGACCCGGCTTCCCCAGGTGCTCATCAACGTTCCGGTCGACGAACCGATGCCCGACGTGGCCGAGCGTCTGGCGGACCAGGTGGCGGCCGCAGAGTCAGAACTTGATGGAGCCGGCCGTGTGGTGCTGCGCCCGTCGGGGACCGAGCCCGTGGTCCGCGTGATGGTCGAGGCGGAGAGTGAACAGCGTGCCGAGGAGGTCGCCCGGGCCCTGGCAGCTGCCGTGGCGGATGCCCCGGGCGGACCGCCGGGGGTCTAGAACCCGCTGACGCCTACAATGCGGACGATGTGCGGCATCATCGCCATAGTTCGTGGAGCGCAGGACCGGGCCTCCAGCAACGTAGAGGAGTTGGCCGCCACGCTCGAGGCTCTCCCCGGGCAGTTGCGGATCGACCCCGCGGTGTGGCCAGAGGCCATCAGCTCGTCGGCCGATGCGCTCGAGGGGGTGAACCGGGAGCTGCGAGGCACCGCCGGAGTGCGGGGTCTGCTGGCTGATCCCGATGCCACCCAGCGGGTGGACATGGCGTGTGACCGGCTCGACGCGCTCGTCGTTGCAGCGGAGGAGTACCTCGATGATCCGGCTCACGGGCTGGCCGCGGATCTTCTCGAACCGACCAACTCGGCACTGCTGCGCTGCAAGGACGCGTTGTGGGCGATCAGCCGCGACCGGTTGCGGGCCGCGGACGGGATCAGGAAGCTCACCACCCAGGTACCGGGTGCCGCGGGTATCGCGGTGCTCCTGAGCCTGCACCAGGCCCTCTCGGCGATCGATCGCCTGGAGGTGCGCGGGCGCGACAGCGCCGGAATCGAGGTGCAACTCACCGGTCATGGTCTCGACGCGTCCGACCCTGCGGTGGCCGAGGCGCTGGCCTCGCGCAGCGATTCGACCTTCACCAACGCATCGGTGCGTCTCGTGGACGGTGTTCTCGTGATCGTGCACAAGGCTGCCGCGGAGATAGGGGAGCTGGGCGACAACACCGCCGCCCTGCGTGATTCGATCAGGGGCGACGAACTGCTGCGCGCAGCGTTGAGCGCCGATGATGTGCAGGGAGTGGTGATCGGCCACACCCGGTGGGCCTCGATAGGGATCGTGAGCGAGCCCAACGCCCACCCACAGTCCTCCGACGAGCTGGGCACCTCCGGAGACGGTGGTGGACCGCTGGCCACAGCTGTGCTGAACGGCGACGTCGACAACTACGCCGAGCTGAGCGAGGCGGAGGCTCTGGTGCTTCCCCCGGAGGTGACCTGCGACGCGAAGGTGATCCCCACCCTCTGGCGCCGTGCCATGACCGGTTCCTCGACCGACCCCGCAGGTGCGTTCCGCGAGACGGTGGCGCGCATGGAGGGTTCGGTGGCGATAGCTGCAACCACCACCGAGGCCCCCGGCGAGGTGGAACTGGCACTGCGCGGGTCGGGCCAGGCCCTCTACGTGGGGATCGCCGACGACGCGTTCATCGTCGCGAGCGAGCCCTACGGGGTGGTCGAGGAGACCTCCACCTATCTGCGACTCGACGGCGAGACGCCCTCGGATCCCGACAATCCCACCGCGACCCGGGGCCAGGTGGTCTCGATCCGCAGCGATTCGGTGGGATCGGCGGAGTCGATCGCGAGGTACTCCTATGACGGCACGGAGTTGCCGGTGGGCGAGGACGACCTCACGGTGGCCGAGATAACCACCCGCGACATCGACCGCGGTGACTTCCCGCACTTCCTGCTCAAGGAGGTGACCGACGCTCCCCACTCGTTCCGCACCACGCTGCGGGGCCGGTTGATCGAACAGGACGGCACCTGGAACGTGACCATCCCCGAGGCGTCGCTGCCCGCAGCGATCGTCGGGCGCCTGGCCGACGGTTCGATCCAGCGGGTGCTGGTCATCGGTCAGGGCACTGCAGCGGTCGCAGGGCAGAGCCTCGCGGGCTTCCTCACCGAGCTGTTGGTCGACACCGACGTCCGGGTGAGCGCGCTGCCTGCAACCGAGCTCTCGGGATTCTCGATGCGAGCCGACATGTCCGACGCCTTGGTGGTGGCGATCAGCCAGTCGGGCACGACGACCGACACCAATCGCACGGTCGACCTGGTTCGCTCACGTGGAGCTGCTGTGATCGCGATCGTCAATCGCCGCGGGAGCGATCTGACCGACAAGGCCGACGGCGTCCTCTACACAGCAGATGGCCGCGACGTCGAGATGAGCGTGGCCTCCACCAAGGCCTTCTACTCCCAGGTCGCTGCAGGAATGCTGCTCGCCTACGGCATCGCGGCGCAGATACCCGGCGCGCGTTCGGCCCAGGCTCCCACCGAACAGAAGGTGTTGGCGGCGATCGCAGACCTTCCCTCGCTGATGGAAGAGGTGCTGTCCACCCGATCCGCGATCGCCGAGGCCGCAGCGGCCCATGCCCCGTCGCGGCGCTACTGGGCGCTGGTGGGCAACGGTGTGAACCAGATCGCCGCGAGGGAACTGCGGATCAAGCTCTCGGAGCTCTGCTACAAGTCGATCGCGTGTGATGCGACCGAGGACAAGAAGCACATCGACCTGTCGGCCGAACCGATGATCCTCGTTTGTGCCGCCGGGCTCACCGGCTCGACCGCGGACGACGTGGCCAAGGAGGTGGCGATCTTCGCTGCGCACAAGGCGGCTCCGATCGTCATAGCGTCGCGCAGCGCGCGGGCCTTCGACGCCGGCCTCGCAGTGCTCGAGGTGCCCGATACCCATGCGCGGCTCGGGTTCGTCCTGGCCACCATGGTGGGTCACCTCTTCGGCTACGAGGCGGCGCTGGCAATAGATGCCCAGGCAGCTCCGCTGCGCCGGGCGCGGGCAGCGATCGACGAGTCGGTGGCGGAGGTCGACCTCACCTCGGAGGGTGAACCCGTCGACGGAGCCGACATCCTCGAGCGACTCCAGCCGCTATTGAGCGAGTGCATGTCCGACTGGTCCCGACGTCTGGCAGCGGGGTCCTACAACGGTCAGCTGGAGGCGGCCACGGCGGTCGAGCTGTCCAGCCTCTTCCGCTATGCCATCGGGTTCGCACCCTTGGACGGCTACGAGATCGAGATGGGCCGCGCCGGCACCCCGGGGCGGGTCCTGGATGACCTCACCGAGGCACTCGGACACGCGATCGACGAGCTGACGCGTCCGGTCGACGCCATCAAGCACCAGGCCAAGACGGTCACGGTCGGGATCAGTCGCAGCGACGAGTCGCTGCTGACGGTCGCTCTCGTGGATGCCGCGATCCGCACCGGCGCTGGTCGTGAACTGCTGCCCTATGCGACCCTGCGCACACTCGCCGAACTCGACCCGGCGGTCGTGTCGGTGATCGGACACACCCGCTACCGCCTCGACGGCGGTGAGGATCTCTCCACCGCCACCCTCGAGGTGGTCGGTCGGGGAGGCGTGGGAGCAGAACTCCGGTCGCGTACCGAGACCGATCCCCGCCTGAGGGGCACCAAGGCACTGGTCGCCCGCGAACGCGAACTCATGGTGGCGGCCGGACGCAGCGACGGACGCCATGTGGTGATCATTCCCGAGGTGCAGAACCGGATCCCTGTCGGTCTGGTGTTGCTGCACGTCGAACTCGCCGACCACCTGCCTGCCGCCACGGCCCGTTCGGTCCTGCAGGGCTACCGACGTCGATACCAGGCGTTGCGTGACGCGGTCACCGAGACCGAGGACGAACTCGACGACGCCATTCTCGAGGCCCAACCGATGCTGGACCTGCTGACGGTGCCGATCCTCGATCTCGCCGATCGCTGGAGATGAGCGCTCCGGTGCCGTCCCGGGGTCGGGCAACTGGCACCGGGATCATCGGGGTCGGAATCGACCTCTGTTCGGTCGAGCGGATGGCGGCTGCCATGCAGCGGACGCCGGGTCTCGCGCCACGGGTGTTCACCGGTGCCGAGATGGCCGCGCTGGACCTGCTCGATGATGGGGACCTGGCACGCGCCGCCGCGGAGCTGTTCGCGATCAAGGAAGCGGTGATGAAGGCGCTCGGGCGCGGGTTCGGCTCGATCCCCTTCGACGGCATCGAGGTCGAACGGGACGGCGTGACGGTACGGCTCCTCGGCGCTGCGCTGCAGCGGGCGGAATCCCTCGGGGTCCGATCCCTGTCGGTCGAGTCGGAACTGCTTGCCGGAACCGCTGCTCCGACCGTGCTCGCAAGCGTCGTTGCCTCGTGAGCCCGACCGGAGCGCCGGTGGAGGGATCCCGGGTTCCTCCCGGTCGTGTGCTGGTTGCCGGTGCGACCGGCTATGTCGGTCGCCGTCTGGTGCCCGAGCTGCTCGCCGCGGGCCACCAGGTGCGCTGCATGGCGCGCACCCCCGCCAACCTCCGTGACGAGCAATGGGCGGATCGCGTCGAGGTGGTGCAGGCCGACGTCACCGACAGGGACTCACTCGATGCCGCCTTCGAGGGCATCGGAGCTGCCTACTACCTGGTGCACTCCATCGGATCCGGCGACGACTGGCGGGCCAAGGACAGGCGTGCTGCGGCGAACTTCCGCGACGCCGCAGCAGGGGTCGGCTGCGGGCAGCTGATCTACCTCGGTGGACTGGGAGAGGACGCCGATGACCTGTCGCCGCATCTGGCCAGCCGCCACGAGGTCGGCACCGAACTCGCTGCCGGAACCGTGCCGGTCACCGAGCTCCGGGCCGCCGTGGTCATCGGATCGGGCTCGGCCAGCTTCGAGATGCTCCGGAACCTGACCGAGGTGTTGCCGGTGATGGTCTGCCCCAGGTGGGTGGACACCAAGTGCCAACCGATCGGCATCCGTGACCTGCTGGTGTACCTGGTGGGCGTGCTGGGAGTACCGGAGGCATCCGGTCGGATCGTCGAGGTGGGTGGCGCCGACGTGACGACCTACCGGGAGATGATGGCCCAGTATGCCGAGGCCGCAGGGCTGCGGCGCCGGCTGGTCGTGCCGGTTCCGGTGCTCACACCTCGGTTGTCGTCGCTCTGGGTCGGACTCGTCACCCCACTGCCCCCGAAGTTGGCGAGACCACTGGTTGACAGCCTCGTCAACGAGGTGGTGGTCACCGACGACCTGGCAACCGAGATCACCAACCACCGCCCGATGACCTACCGGGCCGCGTTGGAGAGCGCCCTGCAGAAGGTGGCCGATCTGGACGTGGCTACGTCCTGGGCGGACGCGCGGCTCTTCGAGGCCGATCCGGCGCACCCCATGCCGGGCGATGCCGACTGGGCCGGCGGAACGATGCTGGAGGACACCCAGGAGGTGATCTCGTCGCTCCCGCCCGAGGAGCTGTTCGCAAGGGTGGAGGCCATCGGTGGCGACCATGGCTGGGTGGTCTCCGACGCGCTGTGGCGGGTCCGCGGGCTGCTCGACCAGCTGGCCGGTGGGATCGGGCTGCGCCGTGGCCGGCGCCATCCGTACCGACTGCGCGTCGGTGACGCGCTCGACTTCTGGCGGGTGGAGGAGCTCGAACGCCCCTCCCTGTTGCGCCTGCGCGCGGAGATGCTGCTACCCGGCGAGGCCTGGCTGGAGTGGACGATCGCACCCCTCGGCAGTGGAAGCCGGATGATCCAGCGCGCGAGGTTCCATCCCCGGGGTCTGTTGGGGCGCGCCTACTGGTACTCACTGTTGCCGTTCCACCGTCTGGTCTTTGCTCCGATGGCGTCGAAGTTGGCCGACCCCGACGAGCTGCCGGAGCTGACCCAGCCGCCTCAGTAGTGCCTAACCGCCGTGATGCAAAGCAACCGGGCCGCCGCCTCGGGCACAATGGCGCAGTGATCCCGATCGTGACGCCCTCCGAGATGTCCGACATCGACGCGCAGGCCCCCGAGCCCACCGAGGTGCTGATCCGTCGAGCGGGAGGCGCGGTCCGTCGCGAGGCGATCGATCTGCTCGGCGGCACCTACGGGCGCCGCGTGGTGGTGCTGGCCGGCAAGGGAAACAACGGCAACGACGGTCGCATGGCGGCGGAGCTGCTGGAGCGGAGCGGAGTGCGAACGCGCGTCGTGGAGGTCACCGACCTCGTCCCGGTTGGTCCGCAGGCCCCCAGCGGCGGAGATGCCTGGGCGAACTCCGGCGCGGACACCTGTGACCTGTTGATCGATGCTGCGTTCGGCACCGGGTTCCGCGGCACCTGGGAACCGCCGCACCAGGGAGCGCCGCCGGTCTTGGCGGTGGACATCCCCTCGGGTGTGGACGGCCTCACCGGCGAGGCCTGCGGATCGCCCTGGCACGCGCTGCGCACCGTCACCTTCGCGGCGCTCAAACCGGGTCTGGTCCAGGGCGATGGGCCCGCCTTCGCAGGCGAGGTGGTGCTGGCCGACATCGGACTCGACGTGCAGCGCGCCTCGGCCCATCTCGTGACCGACGCGGATGTGGTTGCCTGGATCCCCGCCCGTCGCTCGAGCGACCACAAGTGGAACCACGCCGTGTGGGTGGTGGCGGGTTCCGCGGGAATGCAGGGCGCAGGCTGGCTCTGTGCCCGCGCTGCGATGCGAGGGGGTGCCGGGTATGTCAGGGCGTCCAGCCCCGGCGTGCAGCAACCCCAGGCCCCGCGCGAAGCGGTTGGATACCCACTCCCCGAAACGGGCTGGGGCGCGGATGTGGCCCAACGGGGTTCGCGGTTCGGTTGTCTCGTTGCGGGACCCGGTCTGGGTCGCGGGGACGGCCTGCGCGACGAGTTGGTCGAGCTCTGCGGCGCGGGGGTGCCGGTCGTCCTGGACGCGGATGCTCTGGTGGCCGTGGGTGCCGAACCGCTGCCGGCGTCGGTCACCGCAGCATCCGGAGCTCCGGGTCCGGGCGTGGTCTTCACCCCCCACGATGGTGAGTTCGAGGCACTCATGGGTCACCGGCCGGGTGCCGACCGGCTCCTGGCCGCACGGTCAGCGGCCGAGCGCCATGGCGTGGTGGTGTTGTTGAAGGGTCCGACCACCGTGGTCGCCCATCCCGACGGTGCGGCTCTGGTGGTGCGCTCGGGGGATGCACGACTCGCCACCGCAGGCAGCGGGGATGTGCTCAGCGGCCTGATCGGGGCGCACATCGCAGCGGGGGCCGATCCGTTCGAGGCGGCCGGCGCGGCGGCCCACCTCCACGGACGGGCGGCCGGCGTCGCAGGAGACAACGGTGTGGTCGCAGGCGATCTGGCAGAGGTCCTGGGCGAGGCGCGCAGCCTGCTCCTGTGAACCTTTCGAACCCCGGGGCCCTCGGGCTCCGACGGCGCGGCTGCCGGGGGTGCGGTCGAGGTGGGTTCCGCGCAGCGGGTCGTGGGTAGCCTTCGGGGGTGCCGCGCCATGCCCGGGTTCTGATCGATCTGGATGCGATCTCACACAACGTGCGTGAACTGCGCGCGTTGACCGGCGGGGTCGACATGTGCGCGGTGGTGAAGGCCGACGGCTACGGACACGGCTCGGTACCGGTGGCACGTGCGGCGCTCGAAGCAGGCGCCCGTTCGTTGGGTGTGGCGTTGGTCGAGGAGGGCGAGGTGTTGCGCTCGGCGGGCATCGAGGCACCGATCCTGGTGTTGTCCGAGCCCTCACCCGACCAGTTTCCCGACGCGTTCACGCTCGGTCTGACCCCGACGCTGTACCACCGTGAAAGCGTGGCGCTGGCCGACCGCGCAGCGCGTTCGAGGGGCGGATCCAGCGCCCGTTGGGCAGTGCACCTCAAGATCGACACGGGGATGCACCGGGTGGGAGCGTCACCCGCGCAGGCCAAGGACCTGGCTGCAGAGGTGCATGCCTCGAGTCGGCTGATCCTCGATGGCGTGTACACCCACCTGGCGGTGGCCGACGAGCCCGAACGGCCCGAGACCGGGCGGCAGCTGGCGTTGTTCGAGGAGGTGATCGATTCCCTGCGTCGGGCAGGAATCGACCTCGGAACCGTCCACGCCGCCAACTCCGCAGGCGCCATCGCACATCCGGCTGCGCGGCTGGATCTGGTGCGCTGCGGCATCGCCATCTACGGCATCGCACCGTCCGCGGCCCTGGCCTCGATGGTCGACCTGCGGCCCGCCATGTCGCTGGTCACCGAGGTGAGCCACACCGCCACCGTGGCTGCCGGTGAGGGTGTCAGCTACGGACTCCGCCACCACTTCACCGAGGAGACCGACGTGGCGGTGTTGCCGGTCGGATACGCGGATGGGATCCCCCGGGACCTCGGCCTGTGTGGAGGTGAGGTGCTGATCGGGGGCCGACCCCGGCCCATACGTGGCGTGGTGACCATGGACCAGACCGTGGTCGAACTCGGACCGACGGGTTCAGCCGGTGGGGGTGGGGTGAACCGTGGTGACGAGGTCGTGCTGATCGGTTCCCGGTCCGGCGGGGCGGGCACCCGGGAGGTGAGCGCCGACCGGTGGGCGGATCTCACCGGCACGATCGCCTACGAGATCGTCTGTGGGATCTCCGCGCGGATGCCCCGCGTCCATGTCCGGGGTGGCACGCCGATCGGGCCGGGCGGCTCGGCGTCCGGGGTGCGACGATGACCGCCGCCTCGTCCGAGCGGTTGTCGGTGTTGTTGGTCGAGCCGTTCTTCACCGGCTCACACGAGGTGTGGGCCACAGGTTGGCAGGAGCACAGCCGCCATCGACTCCATCTGCTGACCCAGCCCGGAACGCACTGGCGGCACCGGATGATGGCTGCGTCGGTTCCTCTGGCACAGGCCACCCAGGAACACATAGCGCGCCACGGTGCCCCCGACGTGGTGGTGGCCAGCGACATGGTGGACCTGGCCGGCTTCCTGGGACTCTGCCGTTCGGAGCTGGTCGGGGTGCCGGCGGTGGTCTACTTCCACGAGAACCAGCTCACGCAGCCCACCAGCCCCAACGGCGTGGGCGGTCTGCGCGACCGGCACCTGGCATGGACCAACTGGCGCAGCCTGCTGGCGGCCGAGGAGGTCTGGTTCAACTCGGCCTGGCAGCGGGACTCGATGACCGATGCACTCGATGACCTGCTCGCGGGCGGTCCGGCCGGCGACGACCAGCGGCCACTGCTCGACGGCGTACGGGACCACTTCCAGGTCCGACCGGTCGGCTGTGACCTGGCGGACCTGCTCGAGGTGGCGGTCCCCGGGTCGGACGGCCCGCCACGCGACCCCGGAGCGGCCACCGAAGCCCCTCTGGTTCTCTGGAACCATCGTTGGGCCCACGACAAGGGGCTGGACGTGGCTGTGAAGTCGATGCTGGCGGTCGCCTCCCAGGGGATCGACTTCCGCCTGGCGGTCGTCGGCACCGACGACCACCACGATCCGTCGCGCGGCGACAAGCTGCTTGAACCCCTGGGCGACCGGGTGGTGCATCGCGGGTGGTTGGAGCCCGAGCGGTACCGCCAGGTGTTGGCCGAGGCCGACGTGGTGGTCGCGTCGGCCCGCCAGGAGAACTTCGGGATCTCGGTGGTCGAGGCGGTGGCTGCGGGCTGTGTGCCGGTGGTGCCCGATGCACTCGCGTATCCCGAATCGATCAGCGATCCCACGTTCCGCTACCCACCCGGTCGTCTCACCACCGCTCTGCGCAACGTGTTGGTCGACCTGGACGGTTTCCGCGCCAGGTGCGCCCCGCTGCGCGAGTCGTTGCGCCGTTTCGACTGGTCCAACGTGGCGACGGCCGACGACGACCGCCTCCAGGCCGTCGTCGAGCGCTCCGGAGCACAGCGGAGCGCCAGCGCGCGGTCCGGGGCGGTCCCCGGTGCCGGAACCGAGGGCGAGGAGCCACGATGATCGATGCCATCGAGGGCCTGCGGGTCGGCCACGTCACACATTCCGAGGCCCGCACGGGTTGCACCGTGGTGCTGGCCGACGCTCCGGTCACCGCCTCCGGGGAGGTGCGTGGCAGTGCGCCCGCCAGTCGGGAGTTCGCACTGCTGGATCCCATGGCCACCGTCCAGTCCATCGACGCGGTGGCGCTCTCAGGTGGATCGGCGTTCGGGTTGGCCGTGGGTGACGGTGTGATGCAGTGGCTGGACGACCAGGGGCGTGGGTTCCCGACCCCCTGGGGTCGTGTGCCGATCGTGGTCGGCATGTCGCTGTTCGATCTGCCGGTGGGCGACCCATCTGCGAGACCCACCGCAGCCGACGGATACGAAGCAGCGACCCGGGCAGCGGTGTCTCCGACCGGCACGCTCGCGCCGGGCGCGCAGGCTTCGGCGGCGTTGCTGGGTGCGGTCGGCGCAGGCACCGGCGCCACCGTGTCGAAGTGGCGCGGAGCCGAGGTGATGCGCGACGCCGGTCTGGTGGGCTCGGTCCGAGCTGACGGGGACCTCGTGGTCGCCGCCCTGGTCGCGGTCAACGCCTGGGGAGATGTGGTGGGTACGCCCGAGGCCGATCTGATCGATCCGCAGATCCCCGCCGCCGAGGCCGGTTTCGGGCATTCGGGCAACACCACGATCGGCGTGGTGGCCACCAACGCGGTCGCGTCCAAGACCACCTGCATGCACATGGCGCGCGGTGCCCACGACGGGTTGGCACGTGCGATCTCCCCACCTCACGCGTCGGTGGACGGAGACGCGTTCGTGGCGCTGGCCACGGGCGCCGTTCCCGCCGCAGGGGACCAGCTGCGCTGGATGGCGGTGCAGGCGGTCCAGCAGGCGATCCTCGCGGTCGGGACCGACTCCGCTCACCGGTAGACTCCGGTCGATGTCACCGCCGGACTCCCAGACGCAGAGCGCCGACTCCGCGTTCGAGGAGTTGAGGGCCGCCGCTGAGTCCTGCACGTCGTGCGGGCTCTGCGAGCAGCGTACGCAGGTGGTCTTCGGTTCGGGAGACCCCCACGCGGACCTGATGTTCATCGGCGAGGGTCCCGGCGCCGAGGAGGACCGCACGGGCCTGCCGTTCGTGGGTCGCTCCGGCAAGCTCCTCGACCGCTTGATGGGCGAGGAGATGGGCCTGACCCGCGATTCGGTCTACATAGCCAACGTGGTCAAGTGTCGCCCGCCTGCCAATCGCGATCCGCGCCCGGAGGAGATCGCGGCCTGCCGGCCCCATCTGGAACGCCAACTGGAGTTGATCGATCCCAAGGTCGTGGTGACACTCGGGAACTTCTCCTCCAAGCTCCTGATGGACACCAGGATCGGAATCACCAAGCTGCGGGGCCGGGCCTACGCCTGGTCCGGGCGTGCGTTGGTCCCGACCCTGCATCCCGCAGCTGTGTTGCGCGGGGGCGGGGACGCGATGGCGATGGTCCGCGCCGACCTGGTTCGTGCGCAGATGATCGTGAACCGTTCGACGGGGGACCCATCCGAGACGGAACCGGCTGTGGTCGATCTCACCGAACTGAGCGAGTTGGCCGACGTGGCGGGGGCGAACCGGTGAACGCTCCGGTGGAGGTGTCCTCGACCGGGGTGGACCACACGCGCTCCCTGGCGGCAGCGCTCGGAGAACTGATCCGCGCCGGTGACATCCTGGTGCTCATCGGCGACCTCGGAGCGGGCAAGACGGCGTTCGCCCAGGGTCTGGGTGCCGGACTCGGAGTGACCGACACGATCACCAGCCCCACCTTCGCCCTCGTGCAGAGCTACCGGGGCCGCCTCGACCTCCACCACCTCGACGTCTATCGCCTCGGGCAGGTCAACGAGGCGCTCGACCTGGGTCTGGCGGAACTGCTCGACGACGATGCGGTGATGGTCATCGAGTGGGGAGACACGATCGCGCCGGTGCTGCCCCATGACTACCTCGAGGTGCGTCTCGCCTACGGTGACGCCGACGGTGAGCGACTGATCCGCTTCAGCCCGGTGGGTTCGCGCTGGTCGGCGCGGATGCGGGCGATCGCCACGGTGGTGGAGCGCCCTTCGGAGGAGCCATGTTGATCCTCGGGGTGGAGACCGCCACCGAACAGGTGGGTTGTGCCATCGGAGGCCACGAGGGCGTGCTAGCCAGCGCGCACTGCGCCAGGGGCCGCCGGCATGCAGAGAACCTCACTCCCCAGATCGAGTTCATCTGCCACCAGGCCGGTATCGAGCTGTCGGACATCGGACTCGTGGCGGTGGATGTGGGTCCCGGACTCTTCACCGGGCTGCGCGTGGGTGTCTCCGCCGCCAAGGCGATCGCATTCGCCCTGTCGGTGCCGATGATCGCGGTCTGCAGCCTGGACCTGTTGGCCTTCACGGTGCGCTACAGCCCGCGTCTGATCGTGGCTGCCATCGACGCCCGGCGCGGGGAGCTCTACTACGCCTTCTACCGACAGGTGCCCGGCGGCGTTCAGCGGATCTCGGAACAGCTCCTCGGCACACCCGACGATCTCGCCTCGGAGCTCCTGGCGACCAACGACGAGGTGTTGCTGGTCGGCGACGGCGCACGCAGGTACAGCGAGGTCTTCGAGGGACTGGCGAGGGTCGAACACGCCGAGATAGGCAACAGCTACCCCTCGGCGTCCTCGCTGGTGCAGCTCGCCCACCCGCGGGCCATGCGCGAGGAGTTCGAGCAGCCCGAGGCGATAGGACCGATATACCTGCGCCGACCGGATGCCGAGATCAACTGGTCCACCCGCAATGGCTGACCGCAGCGGTGGTCCCGGTGCTGCTGCGATGGGCGGCGTGGTGACGTCCGACCCTTCGATGTCCGACCCTTCGACGCCCGGCCCCTCGGTGTCGGGCGCAGCCGAGGACGGCATCGTCGTGGCGGTCATGCAGCGCGGCCACCTGAGAGAGGTCACCGCCATCGAGGCCGAGTCCAACACCCATCCCTGGCCGCACTCGCTGTTCCTCGGCGAGCTGAGGATGCCCACCAGTCGGCACTGGCTGGTGGCCCTCGAGGCGGACCGTGTGGTCGGCTTCGCCGGGTTGATGTGGACCCTCGACGAAGGCCACATCACCAACTTCGCGGTCGCCGGTGAACACCGCCGCCGCCAGGTGGCCACGAGGATGCTGCTGGCACAGTTCCGCGATGCCGCTCGGCTGGGTGTGGTGGATGTGTCACTCGAGGTGCGGATGTCGAACCTGATCGCGCAGGACCTCTACAGCGGCTTCGGCTTCGTGCCCGCGGGGGTGCGACGCGACTACTACAACGACAACGGGGAGGATGCCCTCATCATGTGGTGCCACGACATCACCGGCGACGACCAGCTGGCGCGTCTGGCATCCATCGAGTCGTCGTTGAAGGCACCTCTGAGGCGGGATCCGGCATGAGAGAACCGTTCGAAGGTCTGCCCGAGGGCTCACTCGTTCTCGGGATCGAGACGAGCTGTGACGAGACCGCCGCATCGGTCGTCCGCGACGGCACCGAGATCCTCTCCTCTGTGGTGTCATCGCAGGTCGACCTGCATGCCCGCTACGGCGGAGTGGTTCCGGAGGTGGCCAGCAGAGCCCACACCGAGCTGCTGGTGCCGGTGACCGCGCAGGCGCTGGTCGAGGCCGGTGTGGCCGGCAAGGACATCGCGGCGGTCGCGGCGACGACCGGGCCGGGTCTGGTCGGCGCGCTGTTGGTGGGTGTCTCCGCGGCCAAGGCCCTTGCGCTCACCTGGGGCGTGCCGTTCGTGTCGGTCAACCACCTCGAAGCCCATCTCTATGCAGCGCTGCTCGAGGAACCGGATCTCGAGTTCCCCCTCGTGGTGCTGCTCGTCTCGGGTGGCCACACGATGCTGGTGGAGATGACCGATCACGGCGAGTACCGGCTTCTCGGCGAGACCCTCGACGATGCCGCGGGGGAAGCCTTCGACAAGGTCGCCCGGTTCCTGGGTCTCGGATACCCGGGCGGGCCCGCGATCGACACCGCTGCACTCTCGGGCGACCCGACCGCGATCAGGTTCCCACGGGCGATGATCGACGACGGACTCGACTTCTCGTTCTCGGGGCTCAAGACCGCGGTGGTCAACCACGTGCGCGCCAACCCCGACGCCGCGACCGAGGACGTTGCTGCGTCGTTCCAGGCCGCCGTGGTCGACGTGCTGGTGGCGAAGTCGCGACGCGCTGCTGTGCAGTCCGGTGCGAAGGCACTGGCGCTCGGCGGGGGAGTGGCGGCCAACACGCTGCTGCGCGAGCAGTTCCTGGGTGGGTGTGCGGATGACCGGATCCAGGGTTTCCTGCCCAGCCGGTCGATGTGCACCGACAACGCCGCCATGATCGCCTCGGCAGGTTGGTACCGGCTGCAGCGTCTCGGTCCCAGTTCCCTGGACACCGGCGCGGATCCCCGCGATCGCCTGTTCCAGCGCTGAGCCGCGCTAGCACTCGCCGGTTGAGAGTGCTATCTTTGGCACTCGCGTACGGGGAGTGCCAATCAGCTCCCCGGCACAAACCCCTAGAGACAAACCCCAGAGACAAAGAACAATCCGGAGGATTGCATGAACCTGCAGCCGCTAGAAGACCGTCTCGTCGTTCGCCCGGCCGAGGCCGAGGAGACGACTGCGAGCGGTCTGATCATTCCCGACACCGCCAAGGAGAAGCCCCAGCAGGGTGAGGTGCTCGCAGTGGGCCCCGGGCGCCACTCCGACAACGGCGAACTGATCGCACCCGGCGTCAGCGTCGGTGACAAGGTCGTCTACTCCAAGTACGGCGGCACCGAGATCACCGTCGAGGGCGAGGATCTGCTGATCCTGCAGGCCCGCGACGTGCTCGCGATCGTCAAGTGATCCGCTGAGCAACTCGAACGACCAGACCCCACAAGAACGAAACACGGAGAACAAATGTCAAAAATTCTGAAGTTTGACGATGAAGCACGCCGCTCCCTCGAGGCCGGCGTCAACGCACTCGCTGATGCAGTCAAGGTCACGATCGGTCCCAAGGGCCGCAACGTGGTGCTCGACAAGAAGTTCGGCGCCCCCACGATCACCAACGATGGTGTTTCCATCGCACGGGAGATCGAACTTGATGACCCCTTCGAGAACATGGGTGCACAGCTCGTGAAGGAGGTCGCCACCAAGACCAACGACATCGCCGGTGACGGCACCACCACCGCTACGGTGCTGGCCCAGGCGCTGGTCCGTGAGGGCCTCCGCAACGTGGCCGCCGGCGCCAACCCGATGGGTGTCAAGCGTGGCATCGAAGCAGCTGTCGATGCAGCTGTGGATGCCATTGCAGGTCTCTCCAAGGAGATCGACGAGAAGTCCGAGATCGCCCAGGTTGCCGCCATCTCCGCTGCTGACCAGCAGATCGGTGAGGTCATCGCCGACGCGATCGACAAGGTCGGCAAGGACGGCGTCGTCACGGTCGAGGAGTCCAACACCTTCGGCATGGACCTCGAGTTCACCGAGGGCATGCAGTTCGACAAGGGCTACCTCTCGCCGTACTTCGTCACCGACGCCGAGCGCCAGGAAGCCGTGCTCGACGATCCCTACCTGCTGTTCGTGAACGGCAAGGTCTCCAACCTGCAGGAACTGATCCCGGTTCTCGAGAAGATCATGCAGGCTGGAAAGCCTCTCGTGGTGATCGCCGAGGACGTCGAGGGTGAAGCCCTCGCCGGCCTGGTGGTCAACAAGATCCGTGGCTCGCTCAACGCCGTGGCCGTCAAGGCCCCCGGGTTCGGTGAGCGCCGCAAGGCGATGCTGCAGGACATGGCGACCCTCACCGGTGGTCAGGTCATCTCCGAGGAGGTCGGGCTCAAGCTCGACAACACCACCCTCGACCTGCTCGGCACCTCCCGCAAGGTCGTCATCGACAAGGACAACACCACCATCATCGAAGGTGGCGGAACCCACGAGGACGTCAACGGCCGGGTTGCCCAGATCAAGGCCGAGATCGACAACACCGATTCGGACTGGGACCGCGAGAAGCTCCAGGAGCGCCTCGCCAAGCTGTCCGGCGGTGTTGCAGTGGTCAAGGTCGGCGCAGCCACCGAGGTGGAGCTCAAGGAGAAGAAGCACCGCATCGAAGATGCGCTGTCCGCTACTCGTGCAGCCATCGAAGAGGGTGTGGTCGCCGGCGGCGGTACCGCTCTCGTGCGGGCCAAGGGCTCCGTTGCAGCGGTTGCCGAGAAGCTCGAGGACGACGAGGCCACCGGCGCACGCATCGTGCTCCATGCCCTCGACGCCCCAGCACGGCTCATCGCCAACAACGCTGGCCTCGAAGGTGCCGTGATCGTGGAACACCTCGAGCAGGAATCCGGCAACATCGGCTTCAACGCCGCGACCGGTGAGTTCACCGACCTGCTCGCAGCAGGCGTGATCGATCCGGCCAAGGTGACCCGTGCGGCCCTGCAGAACGCAGCGTCGATCGCGGCCCTGTTGCTCACCACCGAGTGCCTCGTCGCCGACGAGCCCGAAGAGGCAGCTGCCGGTGGCGGCATGCCCGACATGGGCGGAATGGGCGGCATGATGTGATCTTCCCCCCGGGGAAGTAGCGGTCCCAGACCGCTGTCACACCGCAAGTCTGTACGAAGGAGGGACCGGCCGAGCCGGTCCCTCCTTCGCTGTTTTGCCAGCACACCTCCGACAGCACACCTCCGACAGCACACCTCCGACAGCACACCGCACGACGATCCACCGCTGATTCCGGAACTCGGCGCGACCTCTCGAGCCGCTCGTGCGTGTGTGGTGTGTGAGGATGCAGATGGTGGATGAGGAGCGTGACTCCAGCGGGTCGGACGGTGCTCGACAGCCGTCCGACCCGGGGGCACAACCCGGCGGCGACTCGGCGTTCGTGCAGCTGGTGTCACGCGAGCACCGGGGCCTGTTGGCCGCTGCGACGATGATCGTGGCTGATGCGGCGCTGGCCGAGGAGATCGTCCAGGACGTCCTCGAGCGCACCTATGGCCGCTGGCACAAGGTGTCGACGATGGACCGCCCCGGGGCCTGGGTGCGCCGAGCGGTCATCAACCAGTCCATCTCGAGCATCCGGCGCCGTGGCAGCGAACGCAGGGCGATACGTCGACTGCGGGCGGTCCGAGCGACCGATCAGGTCCACTCGCCCACGCCGGCGCCTGAGATATGGGCGGCGGTGAGGGCCCTGCCCGACAACCAGGTGACCGCCGTCGCGCTCCACTACGGCGTGGACCTTTCGGTGCGGGCTGTCGCCGATGAGATGGATCTGAGCGAGTCCGCGGTGAAGACCCTGTTGTACCGAGCTCGCTGCACACTGCGAGCGGATCCGGCGGTGCGCCGGTCCGCCGGGACGTTCGGTGAACTGCCGACTCCCCGGGAGAACGCAACCTTGGAGGAAGAGCTGTGAACGACGAGACAGGCTCAGATCCCGGTGGGACCGGATTCCGATCCGGAAGTGGGGCGCAGCCCGACGGGGTGCCGTTCGACCGGGCCGACAGCCACATGGACAGGGCCATGCGCAGCGGCGGGGCTGAGCTCCGTGCCGGCGCGCCCCGGATCGATGGTGGCCACGTCATGGCAGCACAGCGCGAAGCACGCGTGCAGCGTTGGAGGTTCACCAGCTTCGTGGCGGTGGGGGTGGCCGCGGCCATGATCGCGACCGCCGTGGGCTTTGCCCTGCGCGACGGCGGGAGTGCTGAGTTCGCGGCCGGCGCCGGAGGATTCGCCCCGGGTTCGCCCGAGGCGATCGTGGATGCACTGCCGGCCGAGCCGGTCGATCCCCACGACGTCGAACTGGTTGCATCGGTCAGCACATTCGAGGACTGCGACGCACTCGTCGGCGACCTCCGCCGTGTTGGTGCCGCCCACGTCGGTAGCCAGGGCTTCGGCAACAACGGCCCGACGGTCGATCTGCAGAGCGGCGGCGACATCTCGACCGCTGGCACCGGGGTGGCTCCCCAGCCGTCGTTCACGGGTCCCGACGCGGTCGGCACCGGTGGGGACGAGACGCTCGGCACCAACGTCATCGTCGACGGCGTCGACGAACCCGACACCGTCAAGGCCTCCGGATCGCTCATCGTGGAGCTGCACGACGGCGACCTGCGGGTGGTCGACACCTCTGCGGGCGCACTCGTTGGCACGATCGGGCTCGACTCGGTCGAGGGCGCAGACGGTTCCTATGCATACCCGCAGTCCTTCCTTCTCGAGGGGGCGCGGGCAGTCGTGTTCGGTGGCGAGGTTCAGGCTCCCGAGCCGGTCGAGGGCGATCCCTCGGCCGCGCGCCCGGCGGTCGAGTACGCAACCGTCACCTTCGTCGACCTGGCCGATCCAACCGCTCCGGTGGTCACAGACCGTGCACGCATCGAAGGGTCACTCGTCGCTGCCCGGCGGGTCGACGGTGCCGTGCGCATCGTCACCGCGTCGACCATGTCGGACCTGCCCCTGGTGCTACCGACCAATCCGAACTCGGTACCCGTCGCACTCGAACAGAACCGCCTGGCGGTGGCCGGCTCGGGTGCCGACGACTGGATCCCGGCCTGGGACCGGGGAGCCGGAACCGACCCGGAACCCCTCGTGCCGTGCACCGATGTGGTCGTACCAGACACCTTTGCCGGAGTGCAGATGACCTCGCTGGTGGAGTTCGACATGGCCGGGCCGTTCCAGCCCCGGTCCACCGGGATCCTCGCCCCGTCGACCGACATCACGGCAACTGCCACCGATGTCGTCGTGGCCTCGCACATCTGGGTCGATCCCGCAGACCGCGACGACGACTTCAGCGACTGGTCCACGGCTCTGCACCGGTTCACCTTCGGAGCCGAGAGCCCGAGCTATGTGGCTTCGGGAGAGGTTCCCGGGTCGGTCCGCGACGACTTCTCGATGGGCGTGCTCGATGACACGACCATCGGTGTCCTCACCGTGGATGTCGTGCCCTGGGAACGGAGCGAGGAGGCCGAAGTGACGGCCAGGACGCTGCGCACCGACGGTGGGGTGCTGGTCCCGCTCGGGACACTCCCGATAGCCGCCGGGTCCTCCAGCACCGGGATGCGGTTCATCGGCGACCGTCTCGTGGTCTCCTCCGGTCTGGCCGGGAACCACGTGTCGGTGGTCGACCTGAGCGAACCCGCCGAGCCGGTCCTCGCCGGAGAAGTGGATACCGAGGGTTCCGGTGCATATTTCCACCCTGTGTCCGACGAGCGGATCCTCGTGGTCGGGAAGGCCTGGCGACCGGACTCCAGCGGTGATCCGAACACCTCGGCCCCCCGCGACCTGACCGTCACGCTGTTGGACGTCTCCGGGCCGCCCCGGAGCGTCACCACATGGCGCCTGGACAACGCCGACAACTACGTGGGCCAGGACCACCACAGGTTTACCTGGTGGCCCCAGCGTTCGACAGCTGCGTTCGGTGTGCGCCACACCAGCCCGGCTCCGAACCAGTTCCCGCCGCCGCCCGATGCCGCATTCCTCGAGGTGGCCGGTGATGTGATCACCCCACGCCTGGTCCGACCGAGCGAGGCCGACCTGGGACCGAGCTGTCCGATCACCCAGAGCGATCGCACCGGTTGTGACGACTCGGGCCAGCCCGTCGTCGACCGTGTGCTCGTGGTCGATGGCACCGTCTGGCTCCACACCGGTGAGTCGGTCGAACAGGTCGATCCGCTCACCGGAGCATCGCTGAAGGTCGTGGCTCTGCCCCCGAGGTGATTGCCACGGCCCCTGAGCTCTGCGCCGGTGCCCAGGGTTGGGAAGGGGGGGGAGCGGGCCGCAGGGCGCCGGCGACCGGGCGGGTGCGGATCCCCGATTTCCCCGCGCCGGTATCATCGGTGAATGGCTGACGACGGGAGTTCGGACGAGTCCCGAGGTGG